>NZ_FNIG01000004.1 GCF_900103915.1 Tenuibacillus multivorans
GTGATTAAAGTGGGTTGGTTCATCTTAAAAGCCGTGGCCGTGTCTTGATAAGAAGCGCCCGTTTGTTTCATAAAGTTTAATACATTTAGCTTAAATTGAACAGGGTAAACTGTTTTTGAACGCTTTCTCATTAAACCTTCCTCACCCAAAACCTTATAAGCATTCACCCACCTTCTTACTTGCTCCTGATTGGGAACACCATATTTTTTAGCCAGCGAAGTGGAACCCAATGGACCTTCCAAGTATTCTTTTACAATTTTCATTTTGAACTCTTTACTATATTTTGCCATATAAAAACACCCCAAAAGTTAGATTTTTTACTCTAACTTTTGGGGTGCAGTACCATGCCTACTCATTTTTTTATTTAGTCCACTCTTTGATCAGATCGCCTCTTAAGACTGTATCAGACATCTGTAATTGTTTGGTTGCCTTTTCATAATCAGGACGACAAGCTTCTAATGACGTTTCCTCTCCCGTTGCTGTATCATAACAAGTTCCATTTTCGAATACGCCGTCAATGGAGGCAACGTAGAATAATTCATTTGTCGTAAAGGAACCATTTCTAAATACGACGAGTCTATCGTCTTCGTTAAAGAGTGAGGTACCAATTTGGTAACGCTCCTCAGGCTGAATGCCAACTAAATCTAGTATCGTTGGTCCTAAATCGATTTGACCGCCGACTTGTTCATAGACACCTGTTTTAGACTCATTCGGAAGGTAAATGAGTAATGGTACTTCTTCTTTATTTTGATGATAGCCTAATTGATCATCTTCGTAACCAAGGAATTCAGCTGTTTCACCTTCATCTTTTAATAATGCACTATCATGGTCACCATAGATAACGACGACTGATTCTTCCCAAAGTCCTTCCTCTTTTAATAGATTGATAAACTCTCCAACGGCCTCATCGACGTAATGAGCCGACTGTAGATAATTACGATAAGTTTTGTCACCGATGCTTTCAATCTCAAGCTCCTTATAACTTTCCGGTATGTCATAAGGATGGTGACTTGTTAACGTTATTAACATTGAATAAAATGGTTGTTCAAAATCCTTCATTTGTTCCACAGATTGCCGTAGCATACTTTTATCTGAAATCGACCAGCCTAAAGGATCATCTTTCTCGAATGTATCAAGACTATAGAAAGTATCAACACCTAATGAAGGATACATTAAGTATCGATTCCAGAAGCTCTTCTTGTATGCGTGGAACACAGAAGTTGAATAACCCTGCTCCTTCAATGACTCCGGTAACGCTGTATAGGAATTTCCTGAATATGAGATATAAGCTGAACCGGTATACATCGGATAAAGTGATGTATTAACCAGGAATTCAGCATCAGACGTACGACCAGCAGCTGTTTGATGGTAAAAGTTATTAAAATATAAGCTTTGATCGACTAGTTTGTTTAAGTTTGGTGTTATTTCCTGGCCATCGATTTTTTGATTGATTAAATTATTTTCAAAAGCTTCTAACTGTAGCACAATCACGTTTTTATCTTCTGCAATTCCTGTTAAATCAGTTGGCTGTTGAGCTAACTCTTGGCGTTCTTCAAACCAATCTTGTATATCGTCCTTTTCTTGAGCTGATATTCCATCGTTTTCAAGAATGTTTTGATTGATATATTTATAGATATCAAACCCATGAAATCCGAGTAATCCCGTTTTTTCATAGACTCTCATATTGGATAACGTCTTATTAAATAGATAACTACCACCTTTATCGATAAAGACGTTAATTGGGAAGAATACAAGTGTATATCCCACTATAAACGCCATAAAAGTAGTGATAATTCTAGTTATAAAGTTTTTTTTCGTTGTTTTAATTGCTGGTACTTTTCGAAAAATGTAGATCACAATTGGGATGAATAGTAAAATATCGACGAAGAATAACCAATCAATAGCAGAGAATAGGTTTGAAATACTATCTCCTAAAGCCCCGACCTGCCCAGCCTGCAGCAATACAGCTGATGAAATCAGGTCCTCAAAATATCTGAAATAGACCATATCAGCGAAAATAATAAAGGATAAGACAAGATCCAGACTTAAAAACGTTAAGATACGGGCTCTACGCGGAAACATTAAGACCCAAAATGAAACGAGTAAAACAGCCCCGATACTCACCATCACGATGCCTTGTCTAAGCTCTGTTAAACTTTCCGGGTCACCTGAAAATATCCAATTAAATAATTCAGAAAGATACCCAGAGAAATCTTGTTTAGCAAAATCGGTCCCCGATAAGCTAGCGAATAAAAATAACTTAAGCGTCACGATGATAACGAATAAAATAAAATCTATATAATGAGTGAAAAATTTACCTATTAATCTCGTAAATTTTTGTATAACATTCATGATTTACCACACCTATTTAATAAATTATTTACAGATGGCAATCTTTCATATAATAACACATTTGCCCCTTGTATCAAGGGGATTTGTCTAAACATTTTATGGAAATTGTAATGATTTTTTAAGACAAGTCATAGTTATGTAGTAGTTCATAGATTAACCTTTACTAAACAAAATGAAAGAGGTGATTCTGATGGCAACTAGGTCAAAATTAAAGGATCCGGGTCTAATGTTAACGGTTGTCATGGTCATGTATGCCGCACTCGTCTTTGTTTGGTGGCCGGTTGATACGTATTTTAAGGGAATTTCACTTGTTGGATGGCTGATGTTTATTGGTTTATTTATCTGGCTTTTGCTAGGTGTGATTTATGTGTTATGGATCGAAAAGCTGGAAGAAGAATAGCGATTACGTTAGGAGGAGATTAAATTGCAAGTAACCGAATCTATCATTTTACTTATTTACTTAATTGTTATAACCATCATTGGCATATACTTTTATAGACGTGCACGTCGGTCTGAGAGCGATTACTTCACAGCTGGAAAAAGCATTAACACCTTTGTCGGGGCATTTGCAATCTTTGCTGCTGTCGCCAGCTCAAGCTCATTAATGGGGGCAGTTGGTTCAGGAGTTGCGTTAGGTGTTCCATATTTCTTTACGTATGCTTTTGGTGTTATTGCTATTTTACCTTTTGTTATGTTTTTAATTGCTGGTCAAATTCGTCGCTCTGGTGTCAAGACGATGCCGGACTTTTTTAAGCAGCGTTTCGGAACATCGGTACAAATTGTCTCAGCCATTATCGTTGTGATTGGTATGACCTTTTATATGGTCCCGCAGTTAACGGCTTCCGGTTTAATTGGTTCGCATGTTCTTGGTATTGATTATAAAACAGCTGTGATAGCCCTTGGTATAGGTTTTACGTTGTATGCTGCTTTAGGCGGCATGTGGGCGATTACGTACACGGATTTGATTCAGGGTACTTTAATGCTTGTCGGTATTGTTGTATTGGCGATGTTTATTTTAGTCGATCATAGTGGTTTATCCGCTTTAATCAGCGATGCCTTAGCCGTTGATCCACAATTCGGTGATATTACACAGCCTTGGATGAGTTATTTTGGGTTGTTTATTGCCTTTTTATGGTTCGGCATTATTTCTCCATCAGTTGTGATGCGTAACTTTGCTTCAAGAGATGCGAAAACAGCAAGACGTTCTGCAATGTGGGGAACGGTACTGTACTTAGCTCTATTTCTCGCTGGTTTTGTCGTAACGAGTGCTGGAGCTAGTTTAGGCATTGTTGAGACCTTAGATAATAGTGATATGATTTTTGTCTCGGTGGTGGAGCATTATTTACCAGCGATTATCGGTGGGCTTATGTTAGCCGGTTTAATGGCAGCAATTATGTCTTCAGCAGATGCCATGTTATTAGCCATTTCGGCAGGGATTGCTCATGATATTTACAAAGAAAATATTAATAAACAGGCCAGTGAACGTTATGTAACAGGTATTGGGTTAATCGTTATGATTGTAGCGAGTATTGTCGGCATACTCATTGCGATTGAACCACCTGGTCTCATTGCGATTATGGTCGGCTGGGTCGGTGGATTCCTGTTGTCCTCTTTTGGCTTCCCACTCGTTTTAGGGTTATGGTGGAAGCGTGCCAACAAAACAGGTGCGCTTATGGGGATGCTTAGTGGTGCGATACTATTTGTCATATTAATCTCATCACAGGTGCTCCCAACGAATGCAGAACCGATCATCGCGGCCCCAGTATCGTTAATCGTTATGATTGTCGTTAGTTTAATGACAGAACCACCTTCGAAAGAAGTTCAGGACCGGGTAGATTACTACCATCAACATATTCATTAAAAGGGTGAAAAATGATGCCACAATTATTAAGTGTAAAGGAAGTGAAGCGCCTCGGAAATTCATCAATCATATCGGAACAGGATGTCTATCGATATGTGTATAAAAGTTTACCGATGAAAAAAAGGATGATGCGAGAGGTTAATGAAGGTTTTGTCAGGGAGTATACTGTGAATCTAGAATTATTATATCACCCCTTTTGGGTAGCTGAATCTCTTGTCGTAGCTGATCGACCTCCGTTTCAGCCTAAAAAAACACCAAATATCATTTTTGTGGATGCCGTATCAGGTTATCGTGGTGTGTTTTCCAAAGTTCCATCTATAGAATCCATTGAAATTGATCCAGCCCATTTAGTCAAAAAGAATATCAAAACGCAAACAGAATCTAAAAAATACATTAAAGATGTACAGGAGAAACAAATTAACCGAGCTTATATTTTGAAAAAACCTAAACACGAAGTCGAACACATTTATGAAAGCTATTTACCGATTTGGAAAGTAACGATTGAGTCGGATTTAATCGATGATACATTCTATATTAATGGTAATACAGGTGAATTAGAACAACACATGAGCAAACGCTGGAATGATAGCCAGGATATATTGTAAACTATATAGCAGATAGGAAGTTATAAAGGAGTGTCATGGATGTCTAGTGTACACGATTTTCTTAAGGACTGGTTAAATCATCGCGGAATACTTGAGGAGCTTTTGGAGCAAATCGATGACGAACATGTTCATTACAAACCATGGGATGGTGCCATGTCACTTGGAACATTAGCCTTACACATCGCAACCTCAGGAGAAATGTTTGCCAAGATGGTGAAAACAGAGAAATTTGAGGCACCTGATATGCCAGAGTTTGAGACAATGAAGGGCGTTCGTGACGCTGTTAAGGAGTTAACGAAAAAAACGCAAAAGGTCATTGAAGAGACCACAGATGAAGAACTGCAACAGCAAAACAAAGCGGAGCTACCGAAAATGCAAGGGACGAAATATCAATATTTAAAAGCGATGTATGAACATGAAATTCACCATAAAGGTCAACTGTTCGTTTATGCACGAATGGTTGGAGTGGAAAAAGTGCCGTTTTTCAGATAGAAAGGACGCAGGGATGTTAGCATTCCTGCGTTTTAGTTTTTATGAACGTTCATTAAACGTTTATTAGGGAACGTAGATAATTAAAACTTATGAGGAGGTTAGGAATCCATACTCTAAAGTAAAAAATCCAGAATCGAAAGTAGGAAATCCAGACTCAATAGCAGAGAATCGAGACTCGCCATCATCAAATCCACAATCATAAGCAAAAAATCGAGACTGATCTTTAAATCAGAATCAGAAGGATAAATTCCAATACGATTTTTGCACATAACTAGAAAATTTTATATTACCTTTAATGTTGGTGCAGACTATACCCATAGAGGTGATAACATGCAAGTAGATGGCCATATTATTTCAGGTGAATTTTACTCATCTAGCCAGGAATTCCTCCTAACAGGTATTAAGCATTTAACAACGGAATCTGCCATTAGCGAGGAAGATTTATCAGATCTATATGATTATCTTTCAGCACATATAGATGAAGAAGGCGGACAAGTTGTCACGTTAAATGACCAAATACTTGTGAGATTGGGTCAAGACGAGATAAAACAAGTCCTTCAAGATTTAGATGACATTAGAAGGTTATTTTAATCCTATATTCGGCGGTTGTAAGTAGTTATAATTTGGAAGGATTTTCTCCATAATATGTGATGACCATGTTTAGCTTTGAGAGGGTGTTTTGTTATGAAAAAGATAGGTGTGAGTCTCATTATATTATTTGGGTTGTTCATACCTGGACAGGTTACAGCAGAATCATTAGATATTGAAGAGGATATGGTAATGGGTTTACTTGAACCCTATGTTGAAAAAGCTGTTGAAAAATACTATGGACAACCTCGGGACTACGATCAAGATGAGTTAGTTGATATTAAGCGAATTGATGATTGTGAAGGCTGTTTTGAAGCTGTGATTGAAGTAAGGACGTATATAGAGTCACAAGAGCCACCGTACGGATATGATACTATCAGGCTCGATATACGTGGAGGTGATGTCACGATTATTGATTTTGTTCATGATAGCGCGTCTTAAAAAGAGGAAACTACTAAAAGAAACTCACGATTTTAATCGTGAGTTTCTTCGTTTACCTCTACCACTTCTTGATGATCTTGATCCATATAGATAGTACGTGATGGGAAAGCAACGGATACGTTTTCTTCCTCAAGTATTTCCATAATCTTAAAGTTAATATCCTGCTTCACTTCGAGGTATTCACCCCAAGCTGTTGTTTTAGTGAAAAAATATAATAAGATGTCTAGACTACTATTGTTATACTCATCAAAATTTACAAAAATGGTTTCTTGATGAATCTCATCATGATTTCGGAGTAATTCCTCAATACGTTTAACCACTTTCTCAAGCTTATGCTTAGGTGTTTTGTACTCAACACCTAAGTTGAAGGTAATGCGCCGTTTACCCATTTTACTCCAATTCGTAATCGCTTCATTAGCTAGTGTTGAGTTAGGAACAGTCACCAATGCCTGTGCAAAAGTACGAACGATCGTGCTTCTGAAATTAATATCTTCTACGGTACCTTCAACACTTGATGTTTTAATCCAATCCCCTAGCGTAAATGGTTTTTCCGCTATAATGACAACACCACCAAAAAGGTTCTTTAGGGCATCTTGGGCAGCTAAAGCAAAAGCAAGACCACCAAGACCAAGACCCGCTATAAACCCGGTCACATCATAATCAAATTCTATTAAAATTACACTTATCGTAATGGCGATTATGACAAATCGTAGACCTCTAGATACGAATGGAATTATAATTTGGTCAACCTCTAGACCGACTCCATCATTTAATTTCATAAAAAGGATAGAAGAGGTTGAGGATAGGTTATAAAGTCCCCAAGCAATTAATATGATAATGGACGATTTAATTAGATGTTCGAACAATGAATGATCCTGTTCGAAGTAAGGAAAATAGTCAACCGCAATGTAAATACCGATAATGATAAATAACCAACGAAGCGGTTTTTCGTAGGCCTCTAAAATTTGTTTAAATAGTTCGGTTTTTTCCTTATTAAAAAGTTTTACTAAGAAAAAGAATATATATTTGGTGAAGATTTTACTAAACAAAAGGAAAAGGAGTATGATACCAACCGAAATTCCTATGTCAATCCAATTGTCAACGCTGATATACTCCCACAATCTCCAATTAACATTCATGTATTCTGTCTCCTTCTTTATAGCTGTGGTAATTGATTCCACGCATAAACATCTTCATATAGCTTTTTACTAGCAATCTCAATCTCAAGTGTATCAATCAGTTCCGCTCCGAGAGCTTGGTAAAACTGAGAGGCTGGATTATCCTTAAGCACTAGGACGAGCATGGTTGACATATCTTGCTGTTTTAATTCATTGACAACCTGTTTGACAAGCTGCTTACCTAACCCGTTACCATGATACTCTTCCAATATATAAATGGCATAGATTTCCCCTTGATAATCAGGGTAATCTCCAGAGCGTTCTGGGCCACCATTCGCAAATCCAACAATTTGGCCATTTGAATCTTCCGCTACCCATACCTTACCATTTGCGAGATTATTCTTCCATACTTCTTCCCGTTGCGCATAGGATAACTGATTTAAATATTGATCAGGTACAATTCCTTGATACGTCGTTCTCCAGCTATCGACATGCACCTTGGCAATCCCTTTGTAATCAGCAGCTACCGCTTCCCTAACATTCATCTTGATTCGCCCCCTTATTTTTATTTATCTTATCAGATTAGCAAGAGATTGGTAAGGGTGAACTTTGAAGGAGGTATAACTTATTGAACCATACCATGAAACAACCTTTAGTACTTACGTGGAAGAGACTAAAGTGAGAAAACAGAATAAAAAACCAATTAATTTTAAATGGAATAATTTATTTCTGTGTTGACACAATATGGTTATAATCATTTTAAAGGAGAGATAGTGAATGGGTATATTGTCAGGAAACCCTAAAAAACAACCTTTACATTATGGCGAAGTGTATAGTATGTGGTCGTATTTGCTTGTGGTTAAAGGAGATTATGCCAAACTACAAACATTTAGCAACCATACAGGTGACCGTGATTTAAAAAAACTATTAGAGGAAATGACTCAGGCATCTAAAAAGGAAATCGAAGAGCTTGAAGAGGTTTTAAAAGATAACGGAGTTGGTGTCCCACCAGCGCCACCTGAAAAACCTTATGCAGATCTTGAGGACATTCCTGCGGGTGCTAAATTAAGTGATCCCGAAATTAGCGCTACGGCTTCCTTGATGCTTGGTGAAGGTCTAGTCACGTGTAGTACGATAATTAGTCAATGCACACGAGAGGATTTGGCCATGTTATTTGGTCAATACCATATGAATAAAGCTCAGGTCGCTGCAAAAGCGTTACGACTAAACAAAGAAAAAGGTTGGTTAGTCGTACCACCAATGCACACGAAAGTTCCGAACCAAGAGTCATAGTTAGTTGAGGCTGTCCGATAAGGGCAGTCTCATCTTTACTTATGGAGAATAATTCATGCTAAAGAGAAATTAGTATTCCGAATAAAAGGTGGTTTAGACCACGCATTGAGCATTCAGAGTGCTGTATGGGGGAAAACATATATTTCATTGGGCAATAATCGATCAAAATAGGGCACTCAATAAGTGGTGTTGGGGAATTAGCACGAGTCATTGGGGACTAAAACCTCAATATTGGGGAATCAGCCAAGCATATGGGGCAATCAGTATACCCTTTTGTAATCGATACATAAAACATGGAGGACCATTCATGAGTCAATATGATGTCTTAATTATAGGTTCAGGATTGGCGGGGATAACTTGCTCTGTTGAACTTTCCGAAAAAGGCTATAAAACGCTGTTAATTGAAGCGGAGGAGCATTTAGGCGGGAGAACCTCTTCTTGGTATGATGATGGGATGCATATAGATTCAGGGTTTCACCGTGTCTTGGGATATTATAAACATTTACCAGCTTTATTAAAAAAAGCGGGAATTGATATCGACAAGGTTGTTAAATGGGAAGAACGAATTGATGTAAGGTCCCCATTAAAAGATGAGGTAACGACATTTGGTGTCGCACCATTTCGAGGTCCGATTAAAGTTATGAATGGGATCTTTGGGAATCCTCGCACAATGCCTGTGAAGGATATGTTATCTTTGGGGCCATTTTTTGCGAATGGGCTATTAGATTACATGAAACGCCCTGACTATTTGGATCGCTTAAGTGTTTACGAGTATGCGAAAAAACATCATGTCACAGACAATGCGTTTCATATGGTCGTGATACCTTTCACATCTGGTATTTTCTTTCTTCCACCTGAACGGTTTTCGGCCTATGTATTTTTTGGTATGTTAGCGCCGGTTGCGTCACGTTTTTACAAGATGCGTTTAGGCGCATATTTAGATGGGATGAATGAGGTAATGATTGAACCTTTGGCCAAGCTCATTCGCGAACAAGGCGTTGATTTGGTGACAGGAACTGAAGTAATGCGGTTAATTTATGAAAATAGTGAAGTGAAGGGTGTGGCTTCCCGTGAAAAGGATATACGCGCAAAATATACCGTACTGGCAACAGGTCTTGGGGCTGCTAAAAGAATTTTAAAACAATCAAATATGGAGCACCCCTTTGTTAATCAATTAATTAAATTACCAACGATGCCCGCTATTTCTGTTCAAATTGATTTGGATGAACCAGCCTTACCGTACGATCGAACAACTTTTGGAGCAGGGTCAGTCCTTTCGAGTTTCTCAGAGCAATCACGGACAACCTTTAAAAAGGCCTCAGGACGATTATCTATTACAGTATCCCCACCAGATCAGTATATTGATTTAGAACCAAAGGACATTCTAGAAATTGTATTAAAGGACGCTAAAAAATTAGGATTAGAATTAGAAAATCATATTAGGGACTACCGTGTTGTTTTTCATCCTGATAATTTTTATACACTGGAACCGGGATACGATTGGATGCGTCCTGAACAGGATACACCGATTAAGGGTTTAGCTTTGGCAGGTGATTATACAAAGCATTCACACTTCCCCACGATGGAAGGAGCGGTGATGTCTGGTAAAACAGCTGCTAAAATTATAGAAGGTGAATTAAATGATTCATCAACGTAACCTTTTATTTAAAATCATCGTCTAAATGAATAAGAAATCTATGGGCGGTGGTTTGATGAAATTAAAAAACATATTCATTTGGATCGCGATTTTACTTTTATTAACATCTTGTGGGACAACGGCTCAAGGAAGTGATGGAGAAACGAATCATAGTGGTGCTTATATTGCCGCATTGGAAAAATTAATGGAAGAAGATGAAGCATTAAATGATCAAAAGGAATTTATCGCAATTGATATGAGCCATTTAGAAGAATTAAATCAAACTGAACGCGACGATATTGTCAAGCATTTTGAAGAAGCCTATGATGTTGAGATCAAGGTTGCGACTATGGATGAATTAAAAGAACAGGGACACTTTGATGAAGAAACCATGATGTTAGATGGAGTCTTGTTAAGCTTTGACAGTATTGATCAAGAAAGTAATTCTAAGTTTATATTTGAAGCATCAAAATACCGGTCAGGTTTAGGAGCGATTGGGCTCGAAGTTATTGTTGACCATCAAAATGATGAGTGGAAGGTAGTCGGTTCTAAAATGTTATGGATAAGTTAAAAGCACAGGAAATCCTGTGCTTTTTAATGTCATGATCCGTTTAAACTAAACTGAATCTTGTGTAATTTAGCAAAAACGCCATCAGCTTCTATAAGCTCGTCATAGGTGCCTTGTTCGACGATACCTTCATTCGTCACTACAATTACACGATCAGCGTCTCTAATCGTCGCCAATCGATGGGCAATGACTAGAGTTGTCCGATTTTCAGCTAAATCATTTAATGACTTTTGTATGATTCTTTCTGTCTGAGTATCTAGCGCCGATGTGGCTTCATCTAATATTAAAATAGGTGGGTTTTTCAAAAACACTCGTGCAATTGCGAGACGTTGCTTTTGCCCTCCTGAAAGCTTCAACCCACGTTCACCGATTTGTGTATCATAGCCCTGTGGTAGACTAGCGATGACCTCATCAAGGTGTGCTCTTTTGGCCGCATCTCGTATTTCTGCCTCTGTTGCGTCCTTCTTGCCGTAAGCAATATTTTCACGAACGGTTCCTGTAAACAAAAACACATCCTGTTGTACAATCCCAATTTGTGAACGCAGTGAATGTTTTGTCATGTCACTTACATCCATTTTATCAATCATTATAGAACCTTTGTCCACATCGTAAAAACGGGGGATTAATGAACAAATAGTTGTTTTCCCAGCTCCTGATGGCCCGACAAAAGCTACTGTTTCTCCAGGTTCCACTTCAAAGTTGATATGTTTTAAAACAGATTTGTAGCGGTCATATGAGAAATCAACATCTTGGAATTGTACATGACCTTTTAATTCATTTACAGGTTGAGCATCTGGTTTGTCTTGAATATCGGGCTGCTCTTCGATTAGATCCTGAAATCGTTTAAACCCAGCCATCCCTTTTGGATACAGCTCGAGTAAGGCACTAATTTTATCAATCGGCTTGATTAATACATTGGTATATAACACAAAGCTAATGAGTTCACCATGCGTTAAGTCCCCATTAATTGTAAGATACGAACCGACGACCAGTACCAATAAGGTTAGTAAACGTGTCATCATATAGATGCTTGAATGCGTCCAAGCCATAACCCTGTAGGCTACAAGCTTGGCTTTGCGAAATAAACCATTATCTTTTTGAAAACGATTGATTTCAAACTCTTCGTTAGTAAAAGATTGAACAACCCGAACGCCAGACACGGCATCTTCAACACGCGCGTTGACATCAGCAATTTTTCCATACATATTACGCCACGCACGGTTCATCGCGATATTACAATAAGTCACTAATGCAATAAGAAGCGGAACCATGATGAGTGCAATTAACGCAAGCGTCGGATTGATGAAAAACATAATCCAAAAGGCGCCCGTGAAGGTCATGACGGCAATAAATGCATCCTCAGGTCCATGGTGGGCAAGCTCACCAATATCGAATAAATCATTGGTGATCCGACTCATAATATGGCCAGTTTTCGTATTATCAAAAAATCCAAATGATTGACGTTGTACGTGCGTAAATAGCTCCTCTCGCATATCCGTCTCGATATTAATGCCAAGCTTATGTCCTAAATAACTGACAACATACTGCAGAAAAGTACTTAATAGATAAACGGCTAGTAGTAATATACTGACCGTCACAATAAGATCCCAATTACCACTCTTAAGTAAGTCATCGACAAATCGCTGAACCGCAATAGGAAAGACGAGCTCGAGAGCCGCAACTATAATAGCACTAAAAAAATCAATCATGAATAGACGTTTATGTGGTTTGTAGTATGAAAAAAATTTTCTGATCATGTTCATGCTCCTTGTCGAATAAAAATCTACAATATTATAACATTTCTAAATGATTTTGAGTCACAAAATTATTCAGATACACAACAATTAAAATTATGGGGCGCTTGAGGTGCTGACGTGGTATAGTTAACTAAAAGAAAAAAATAACATTTAAGATATTCTACATAGCGGATAACTTGGATAAAAAAATAATAGGATAGGAGCGTAAACTAGTGAATGCTTCGTTTTTTATACGTTTAAAGGCGTTTGGTGTTGATTATATTTTAATAGCCTTGTATTTAATTTTTTTGTTGACGATAGGCGTGTTTCTATTTCCCAATCCACAATCATTAATATCTGATTCCTTCATTAAGTCACAAATATTTAGCTTTTTAATCCTGACACTCCCTGTTTCCTTATACTTTATAATTTTTGATTCATCATTAGGGAAGCAGACAGTTGGTAAGAGGCTTTTAGGGATTCAAGTTGTCAATCAACATGGTGCACCTTTATCCATTAAAAGGTCAATCATAAGAACGTCACTAAAATTCCTACCATGGGAACTTTCTCATTTTCTCGTCTACCGATTTGTATATGTTCCAGAGCAGGATTGGACAATATATGTTTACCTCGTAATGTTCTTGACGTATGGGTTAATTTTTATATATTTATTAACAGCGATATTTACTAAACATAAACAATCACTATATGATCTTCTGACGAAAACGGAAGTTATAAAAAAATAATCGATAATGAGGTTATTTAATTCCGTTTAAGGGTATGTAACAATAGTTAAAGATTTTAGGGGGAATGTTTGATGACAGACAAAACTTTCGTTACAGCTATTAACTGTATGGACGGGCGTGTTCAAGAGCCCGTTATTAAATGGTTGAAGGATAAGTATAAAGCTGAATATGTTGATATGATTACAGAAGCCGGTCCGAATAAAATTATATTACAAGGTGAAGACGAACAAATCGGATCATTGGTTGAAAAGGTCGGAATCTCATATTACAAACATGGCTCAGGTGTTTTGGCAATCGTTGGTCATCATGATTGTGCCGGTAATCCAATCGATAAAGAGGAGAAGGTGGCTCAAATTAAACAATCAATTAAGAAGGTTAAAACTTGGGGCTATAAGATGAATATCATTGGATTATATGTTAATGAAAATTGGGAAATCGAACAAATAGATTAAAAGTCATGGTGATCGGTCTCGCCATGACTTTTTTATATTATAAATTTTTAAATCCCTAAATTAAATACGGGAAAACCCCAAAATAATTGATCTTAATGTTTTAAAGAAGCTGCTATTTTGCCAGCTACTTCTGCATTATGATAAACTAATTGGATGTTTGTCTCTAAGCTTTTTCCATCTGTTAGACTTTTAACCCGGTCTAAAACAAAAGGTGTGACAGCTTTACCGGAAATGTGCTGTTCTTTAGCTTCACTAAGCGCTTGTTGTATGACCGCTTCGATTGTTTCATAATTCATTGCAGCTTCTTCGGGGACAGGGTTCGCAATAACCAATCCACCATCTAAACCGAGTTTCCATTTTGTATCAATCATGTTTGCTGTTTCGTTTGGTGTTTCGAGACGAAAGTCGACCTCGTATTCACTTTCTCTTGTGTAAAAGGAAGGGAACGTTTGGCACTGATAGCCTACAACGGGTACCCCGTGTGTTTCTAAATATTCCAAGGTGCGTCCTATGTCTAATATAGACTTCGCTCCAGCACATACGACTGCGACATTGGTTTGGGAAAGTTCCATTAAATCTGCGGATACATCCCAAGACACTTCCCCATCGCGGTGGACACCACCAATACCACCTGTTGCAAAGACTTTTATACCAGCTAATTCAGCTGCAATCATCGTAGCAGCAACCGTAGTGGCTCCAATTTTTCCGGTAGATAATATATATGGAAAATCACGTCGGCTGACCTTTTGTACATCTTGATTCGTCGCAAAGACTTCAAGCTCCTCGTCGTTTAGACCAATTTTAATTTTTCCATTCATGATGCCAATCGTGGCAGGGACAGCACCTTGATCTCGGATAATTTGCTCACATCTTTTAGCTGTTTCAACATTTTGCGGATAAGGCATACCGTGTGAAACGATGGTTGTTTCTAAAGCGACAACTGGGAGGTTGTTGTCCAATGCATGTTTGACTTCATCTGTGTAAGTTAAAAATTCCTTCATGTTAAAACTCCTTTGTCATGTTTTGTAATTCTTTATCATTAATGAATGGTGAAACGGATGATTTTACTTGTAAGGTTAAAGAAGCCCCTGCTAACCCAAATTTACTGGCTTCCTCAAGTGATTGACCTTGTTCCATTCCATAAATCAGACTAGCTGCAAAGGCATCTCCAGCTCCTGTGACATCAACTACGTTTGTCTGAGGAGGTTTAAGCCAGTTGCTTTTATGCTTAGAGGAATAATAAATGCCTTCCCCGCCGAGTGTGATAATAACGTTATTGACACCACGTTCTCTTATTTTTTTTGAAGCTTCAATACAGTCATTGTTATCGTTAATTTTTACCCCAGATAATAGTTCAGCTTCTTCTTGGTTGGGCATTAACGTGTCTATCCCAGATAAATCATTAGGAAGTTTTTGAGCCTTAATCGAAGAAACTGGATCTACATATAACGGGATTTGTGCAGAATGGCATTTTTCTATAATGAATTGTAAACTCGTTGCATGAATATTTGTGTCCATAAAAATTGCCTTTGACGAAGCGATGTGATTCCAGCTATTTTCAAGTAAGTTTGAAGTGACTTGATCGTAAATGTCCATATCAGCCATTGATACGACCATTTCTCCGGTTTCATCAATTAGTGCTGTGTAAGTACCTGTTCTATGGTTAGGAATGGTTACTGAATGACTAATGTCCATGCCAAGCTTTTGGGACGAATTTAAAATCCAATCACCTTCTTTATCTTGTCCAACAAAGGTTACTACACTAGTGTCACAGCCTAAACGAACTAGATTTTCTGCTACATTTCGTGCAACTCCACCCAATGATTCTTCAGTCTTAACAGGGTTGGAGGACCCTAGCTGTATAGGTTCCTTGGACCGCGCTTTTCGATCAATATTGGCTCCTCCTATACACGTTATATTTTTCCGATCATTCAATATATAGGCTCTTCCTTTTATTTCACCGTTTTGTATTAATTTCTTTATATAATTTGCAACAGCTGGCCTTGAAACACCAACCTTTTCAGCAAGCTCTTGCTGTGAGATATAAGGATTTTGTTTAATGTAATCAAGTATTTGCTTTTCTCTATTCAGAATGATGTCCTCCTTTCCTGCATCTTCTAACAAAAGTTTAAATTATAAACATATGTTTGTAAAGTGAAACGGTTATTATGTTTAGGATGTCGAATATCGGGTGAACTTATAACGGCTGCCTTGGCAATTGAAAAATAATGATAGGCGAAGTTATTTGGATGATGTTAGAATGCAAATTATAAAACAGGAACAAAACAGCACTAAGGTTAGGTGTCGCTTATTTTTTCGTAAAAAACGGAATAAAAATGAAATTAATGCTTGAAAATCATTAACAAACATGAAATAATATGAATAAACAAGGATAGAGGTGTACACAAATGGATTTCATTTGTAATATTTCTTATCATCAATGGCTATTTCGAATGGTTATTGCGATCAATTTTAACAGGAGAGTTATTAAAAGGGAGGAGAATTAATTGTTTTCTGAAGAAAGGCGTACTAAAATTTTAGAGAAAATACGAGATCAGGGGCGGGTTTTGGCTAAGGATTTAGCAAAACAGTTTAACGTATCCGTAGACTCGATACGGCGAGATCTATCGATTATGGAAGAGGACGGTTTATTACAGCGCACTCATGGTGGGGCAATTCCTATCAAACGAGTTAGAGAAATGCCACAGCCACCAGCTAATAGGTATGGTGAAGGAAGTGAGGAGCAAAATGCGATTGCCAGAGAAGCAGTTAAGTATATTGAAGAAGATCAAACAGTATTTATTGGTGGAGCGGCGATTCATTTTGTTTTGCTAAAATATTTACCGACTCACATTCATTTTTCCGTTTTAACAAACAGTGTTGAAATTGCATATCATCTTCGTGGTATGGATAACGTGACAACTTATTTAATTGGCGGTCTTGTTAAAAGTTCCGGAAACATAACAGATGCACTGGCTAATCAGTTTGCTGGGCAATTTTCTGTTGATGTTAGCTTTGCAACAGCTGGTAATATTACTTTCAATGGTTTAAGCACGGCGACCCCTGAAGTTTCAGTTATTCATCAAACTATAATAAACCGTTCAAAAAAAGTTATTGGCATCGTGGACCATGAGAAATTTGGGACTGATATGTTCAGTCATATGTGTCCTTTATCTGAATTGGATTTAATTATTACTGATCATGAAACGCCACATGATAAAGTTAAAGATTTCGAAGTAGAAGTGTTAGTCGTGCCATAATAAAGGAATCCTAACCGTACTTAGGTTAGGATTCGCCTTCTTGTCGGGAGTCGTCCAATGTGTTTAATACACTTGGTCGACTTTTTTGAAGTGGCATTGGTGACCTGACAATACTCACAAAAAAGGCTTTAGCGTTAAACGGTATGAATGGCCATAAGTAAGGTGTGTTCAGGGCTTTGGTTGATACTAGTAATAATAGCCAAGCAACAAATCCTAATACAAAACCATATACGCCAAATGTTGCTGTTACAATGAGCAAAAACAAACGTGTTAAACGGTTGGATAATGATAATTCATAACTCGGTGTCGCATAGTTACCGATAACGGCAATAGCCAAGTATAAAATAACCTCTGATGAAAATAAGCCAACATCAATGGCGATTTCACCAATCATTAACGCTGCAATTAACCCTAATGCTGTCGCAAGTGCATTCGGGGTGTGGATGGCTGCCATCCTTAACATTTCCACACCAATTTCAGCAATTAAAAACTGAAGAAATAACGGGACATTCCCTTCTTCCTTAAGCCCGAGGAAACTTATTTGATTCGGTAGGAGCTCAGGATTACTCGCTAATAGATACCAAAGTGGCAGTAAAAATAATCCCGAAAAGACAGCGACAAAGCGCACCCAACGTAAAAAGGCGCCAACGACCGGTTTCTGACGGTATTCTTCGGCATGTTGTAAGTGGTGCCAGAATGTCGACGGACATATCATGACACTCGGTGAACCATCGACAATTATGAGAATGTGCCCTTCCATCAGGTGAACGCCTGCTGTATCTCCTCGCTCAGTATAACGCACTAAGGGGTAAGGATTCATAGAGCGTCCGAAAATGTATTCTTCGAGCGTTT
This sequence comes from Tenuibacillus multivorans, assembly GCF_900103915.1. Classification (GTDB taxonomy): domain Bacteria; phylum Bacillota; class Bacilli; order Bacillales; family Alkalibacillaceae; genus Tenuibacillus; species Tenuibacillus multivorans. The sequence continues at coordinate 18,001 of NZ_FNIG01000004.1, forward strand.
TTTCACCCATCGATAAATCGTCAATATCGATTTTTTCTATTTCTTCTTTAAGCCTTCTAATGAGTTCCGGATCGACGACACTGTCAAGATACGTCAGGCTAATATCCTTTTTAGAGCGTTGTCCAACCTGTAAATATTCAAAAATTAATGAACGATCTCTAACATGACGTCTAATTAAAGCTGTGTTAAACACAATGGTTTCGACAAAACCATCACGAGGACCCCGGACGACTCTTTCAAGATCTGGTTCTTGAGGTGATCTGGCGGGATATGTCCTAGTATCAACAAGGACAGCTTGTGTAACCCCTTCAATGATAAAGGCTGATTGACCAGCAAGGATCTGGGCAATAACTTCCTCGAGATCTTCTGATGTATCAATTTCCTGATGAGGAATAATTGTTTGTGTTAGTGCCTCAACGGGATCCTTACGAAATTCTTCGTCGTCTAAGAATTTAAAACTCTTTAAGGTGTCGATCATAGGTTTGTCACTAGCAAAAGCGTCGATATAGAAATGACCTATCTTAAGTCCACCATGTTCCATTTTATGGTGTATAAGGTCAAAGTTTTTGTCCACACGTAATTCTTTTTTCAAGTATTCGATATTTTTATTAAAGTTTCGATCAATGGGTACCTGTGTTCCTTCTTTTCCCACGTTATCCACTTCCTTCACAAAAGAACATCTATTGGTTTATTATCCCTGTTCAGAAGTAGATTATGTAAGAAGATCATGAAAAACAGCCTGGTTTTCACCAGACTGCAAGTATTATTGCTTTTCAATTTTCACAGCTGTTCCGTAAGCAATGATTTCTGCGGCGCCACCCATGACGGTTGAGGTATGCATGCGCATCGCAATGATTGCATTTGCTCCTTTGGATTCAGCATCTTGTACCATACGATGAATTGCCAATTTCCTTGCTTCATTCATCATGTCACTATAGCTTCCAATCTCTCCACCGACAAGGCCTTTTAACGCTGCTGTAATGTCACGCCCGATATGTTTAGCCCGAATGGTACTCCCTTTGACATAGCCAACGAGTTCTTTAACTTCATAGCCTGGGGCCGTTTCAGTAGTCAAGATCATCATAACTAATCTCCTCCTTCTTTTCTTGACGTCTTTCAGAAATAAATAACCCTATTAAAATGATTAATGAGATGGCATAGATGATTGCTAGAAAAATTGCTAATATGATATCAAAGAAAATTGAAATAATTGCACTAATTTGGCTTACCACAGTTAAGATGATCAAAATATATTTAGTTTTTTGATACATAGGGATTCATCCAATCTTTTATATTCTCCATAACTCTCGTGGGTTTAATTCGTAATAGCCTCGATTGCGTGTCATGAAGTGATTGTTAATAAATTCACGACGAATGGTAGCAAAATCATCATGGAACTTTTTAATGTGCTGATTGATTTCTAGCTCGGAGTAAGTTCGACCTATTTCAAACCCTTTAAGAATATGCTCTAGTATAATAAGTCGCTTTTTAAGTTGGGAAGGAAGTGTTTTGAGCTTCCCATCTGAATCTAAGAAGTTTTTTAGAATGTTATGCTTTTCTTCTTCACTGACTTTAAACGCTTCATTCATATCTTCATCTCCCAATTTTATAATACTTTCAGCTAAAAAGGCTAGATGCTTCTCGTTTAAGTTGTAATAAATCGTATTTTTATGGCGACGTTGATAGACAATGTTAATTTCTTTAAGCTTGGTTAAATGATGTGAAATAGTTGGTGGTGTCAGCCCTAATTTACCGGCTATCGCTTGTCCGTGAAGTGGTCCTTCTTTTAATAAACCAATAATTCGCAGTCGTGTTTTGTCTCCGACAGTTTTATGAAAATTCACAAGTCGATCAAGCTGCAAAGCATTTCACCCCCCCCTTTTTGATAAACATCTAATTAGATTATAATCTAATTAGATTTAGGATTCAAGGGTATAAAAAAAGAACCGGGTTTTGCCCGGTTCTGATACCATTTATTGTGGTTGTTGTAAAGCTTCCATCATAAGTTGGTCAAATTCTTGCATATCAATAATGTCGCTGTTTTCAGGGTCGATTTCAAATTCAACATCTTCGTTCATGCTGTTATAAGTTGTATCAGCCTCTAAGTCGAGCTGTACTTGAGTTCCTTCAGCATCAATGCCTAAGTCTAAAACAACTTTTTGACTTTTAATGTTGTCACCATCTAAAGTTGTGTGTACTTCAAATGTGTTGAAATCAACTTGCTCTAATGCTGTTGTCATTTCTTCTTGAGCCATTTGAATATCTTCATCTGTAATCGTATCGTCAAGCTCTGAAGCCATCTCTGTTACAAGAGTTGTTAAATCCTCTTTATTAAACGACACAATGTAAGTATCGTCTTCTTTTCTGAAGTCATCTTCACTCTTGTCATTTAGGAAATCACTCATGATGGTTTGTACTTGTTGAGTTAATTCATCATAATCTACCTCCGGAGCCTCTTGACCTTCTAACTCCGCCATGTCAATTTCGATTAGTTTTCCTTTTGCTTCCTCAGGTAAACCTAAGAACATCCCGAAGTTTTCAATTAAACTATCGGTTTTGACATACATTTTATTTTCATTCATGTCTTGTAGGAATGGAATGTCAACATTAAATGTCATAGGACTCATTTGACCTTGGAAGTGAATAACAACTTCCTGTTTGTCCTGGTTCATACGCTGGTCCATACTTAATTCCATGTCGTTAACCATCTGAATATATGGCTCGATGAATGGATCTTGAACATCGGCTTCAACATTAACATCTAGTGTTGAAGTCGCATCATAGCTTTCAGCTTCCATCATCGTTTCAAAAGCATCCACAACGACTTGCTTATCGCTTTGAGATTCTGAACATGCTGCTAACAATAGGGCTGTTAATAACATCATGCTCATGGTGATTTTTTTAAACATTACTTTTCCCCCTTTAAATCATTTACCTAATAAATCATATCATATTTGTTAATGGATATATAGTAAATATTTGAAAAAATTGTGTTGTTGATTAGAATGGTCCAAAAGGCTTATAATGAATTTGACCGCATTGGTCAAAAAGGGAGTGAAATACCTATACAATGCCCTTTGAAGATATAAAGGAAGGTAAGAAAAAGAAAATCGTAGAAGCAGCTTTGGAAGAATTTGCTGAACATGGTTATGAAAAAGCATCTACCAATCGTATTGTATATCAAGCTGGAGTCGGAAAGGGGATGCTCTATTACTATTTTGAAAATAAAAGGAAGCTGTATTTGTATCTCGTTAAAAACAGTTTAGATGTTATTGAAGACCAATATATAAAACACATTGACATATCGGAAACGGATGTTTTTGAACGGATGCGCCAAATAGCGGAATTTGAGATGAGAGTCTATTCTAAGAATTATCATTTCTTTAACTTTATGAGTAGTGTGTTTATCAATGAAGATTTTGTGCTGACAGATGATTTAAAGGGACGAATCGAAAAATTGCAAGACGAAGGTATGGCGAAGTTATATCAGAATATTGATTTTTCTAAGTTTCGAGACGATATAGATGTTAATAAGGCATTTAAGCTCATTCAATGGGCGATTAATGGATATCAAAATGATCTTATCAATCGATTAAAAGGCGTCAATTTTAATCATTTAGATTTTGAATACTATATGGATGAGTTTTTGGAATACTTGGAAGTGTTAAAAATAGGTTTTTATAAATAAGGGGGATGTGAAACATGGTTGTTTTACATGCGGAAGGTCTTACTAAGCAGTTTGGGAAAGTGCAAGCACTTAATGGTGTGAACATGGAAGTGAAGGAAGGGGAAGTCTATGGATTTATTGGTCCCAATGGTGCCGGTAAATCAACGACCATTCGTATCTTATTAGGGATTTTAAAAGCATCATCAGGGAGAGCATCGATTTTTGGAAAGGATGTTTGGCGAGATGCAGTCGACATTCATAAACGTTTAGCTTATGTTCCTGGTGATGTTAACTTATGGTCGAGTTTAACGGGTGGTGAAGTCATTGATTTTTTCACTAAGATGCGTGGTGCAGAAATAGACAAAAAACGTAAGGAGAACCTTATTGACCGGTTTCAACTCGATCCAACTAAAAAGTGCGGAACATATTCAAAAGGAAATCGTCAAAAAGTAGCACTTGTCTCAGCCTTTGCCGCGGATGCCGATTTGTATATATTAGATGAACCAACTTCAGGGCTTGATCCTTTAATGGAACGTGTTTTCCAAGAGTGTGTTATGGAGGCTAAGGAACAGGGAAAAAGTGTGATTCTATCTAGCCATATTTTATCTGAAGTTGAAAGGCTGTGCGATACAGTTGGCATTATTCGTCAAGGTGAAATTATTGAATCTGGGACACTACAAGATTTGCGTCATTTAACACGAACTAATCTATTAATTGAAACAAAAACAGAGCTTACGCTACAAGGTCTCCCAGGTATTCACGATGTACAACAAGATGGGAATACTTATCAACTCCAAGTTGATACTGAACATTTAGATCAAGTGATTCAACATGTAAGTCAATCTGGTGTAGTAAAACTTGAAAGTGCACCGCCAACATTAGAAGATCTCTTTATGCGTCATTATGAAGGAGAAGCTGGAGGTGTCAAGTAATGGGGAGTCAGCTATTTCTTCAAATTGGCAAGCTGTCTCGCTTAATTCTGAGACGAGACCGGGTGCGTATTCTAGCGTGGATATTTAGTTTTGTGTTGATTTCATTAATAACAGTTGTTGCATTTGATGATCTTTATTCGTCACAAGACGAGCGACAGGAAATTGCTGCAACGATGGAAAATCCAGCTATTACAGCGTTAATTGGTAAGGGCTATGGGCTTGATCATTATACAGTAGGTGCCATGATGGCCCACCAAATGCTGGCGATGACACTACTTATTGTTGGAATTATGAGTATATTATTAGTCGTACGCCATACCCGTTCAGATGAGGAAGAAGGGCGCGTGGAATTAATTCGGTCTTTACCGACGGGCCGTTTAGCCAATATCGGAGCGACGTTATGGATGATGACGTTAACCAATATCGCCCTTGCACTCATAACGGGCGTTGGATTATATGCTTTAGGTATTGAAAGTATGGATTTAAATGGATCCTTATTATATGGAGCGGCATTAGGTGTGACAGGTATATTTTTTGCTGCAGTTACAGCCTTATGTGCTCAATTAACCGAAACCTCAAAAGGGGTTATCGGATTGTCGTTTTTAATACTCGGCGTTTCGTATTTAGTGCGTGCCGTAGGTGATGTTACGAATGAGACGCTTTCATGGTTTTCACCTTTTGGATGGGTATTAGAATCCCAAGTTTATGTTAATGATTATTGGTGGCCAATCGTGATGACACTTGTGGTCGCTATTGTAATAGCTGGTGTTGCATTGTATTTAAATGCAATCAGGGATTTAGGTGCAGGCTTTATACCAACAAAAGGCGGCAAGCGCCATGCGTCAAGGTTTTCACAACATCATATTGGATTGACATTACGTTTGCAAAAAACATCGATAATATCTTGGGCAGTTGTATTATTCATTTTTGGTGCTACGTATGGTTCTGTTTTAGGTGATACAGAGGCATATTTTGCAGAAATTGAATTGATGAAAGAGGTGATGCAACAGCCGGGTGTTGGGTCGATGACGTTACAGTTTGTCACGATGATTGCGGCTATTATGGCGATTTTTAGTACGATTCCCGTTATGATGTCAGTGTTTAAAGTGAAGAAAGAGGAGAAGCAGAATCGAATAGAGCATGTATTAGCCACAGCTATATCACGTCCAAAGTTTCTCGGCCATTATTTATTAGTTGCGCTCATAACAAGTTTGATCATGTTTGTTTCAGGAGCACTGGGATTGAGTATCGCAGGAGCTAATGTTATTGAAGAATCTGTAAGCTTTTCTGATTTATTTAATGCGATTATCGTCTATTTACCAGCTTCCTGGGTACTCCTCGGCTTAGCTTTAGTATTTGTAGGTTTAGGTCGATTCAACGGATTAGCCTGGTTATATTTAGGTTTTACATTCGTGATCATCTATTTTGGTGGCATTTTAAAGTTTCCAGATTGGGTGAAAAACCTATCACCGTATGAACATATTACAAGTGTACCGATTGATGATTTTAGTATAGTTAGCACGTTTGTAATAACGTTGGTTGCCATTGGATTAATGGTTTTAGGGCTGTATTTTTATCGAAGACGTGATATTAAAGGATAATAGTCAGGTGATTGGAAAACCCGTTTGGTTTATAAAAACTGAACGGGTTTTATAATGCAAAATACAAATGATGATGTAGTTCACAACCTGGATTAAACGATGCATGACAATTTGGACATTGATGGGGTGAATGCAGATATTCATTTATGGTTAATTCCGTCTTACAGGCGCCGCATAAAATAGCCTCTTCGTTAAACTCAGCAGGCTTCCAACGTTCAATTGCGTGGCCAGTTTCTTGATGGCACTTATAGCATGGATGGTATGTATTGCAGCACTTAAACTTGATCGCAATAATGTCATGTTGGGTATGATAATGTGAACAGCGTGTCTGTTCGTCGATGACTTGTCCTTTAACTTGAATGCCGTTTATGAACATAAGTGACCCCTCTCATATGATTTGTTATTTATTATACAATAAACGCTTTCCCTTGCATAAAATCACATGAACTGAAAAGTCTATAAAGTAAAAGGAGTGATATTTATGCAAAACTCAATTAAAAACTTAATGAGTTCGAATGTTGTTTCTGTAACGCCGCAACAATCGTTAAAAGAGGCAGCCGATTTAATGATTCAAAACGATATCGGCGCAGTTCCTGTTGTTGAAAACGGAGCGCTTCGTGGTATTATTACAGACCGCGATATTACAACGCGTGCAACGGCTAGTGGAAAAGATGGCAATGCAACGGTTGGTGAATGCATGAGTGAACAGCTCACAACAGCCGATGCAACCATGGATGTGCATCAAGCGGCTCAATTAATGGCAAATAAACAAATCCGCCGCCTACCAGTAACCGAAAATGGCCAATTAACAGGTATGCTCTCTCTTGGTGACCTAGCCCAACAAAACATATTCCAAAATGAAGCGGGTCAGGCCTTAACAAACATATCGTTCCCGACGCACAACCAGCCACAAGCGGGTCAAATGGGTAAAACTCAAATGGGACAGGCTCAACAAGGCGCACAAATGGGTCAACAAGCCCAACAAGGTCAAGCGCAAATGGGGCAGCAAGCTCAACAGCAGGCGCAACAAGCCCAACAACAAGCTCAGCAGGCGCAACAGCAAGCACAACAAGCGCAACAGCAACAACAAAATCAGCAAAACCCACAGAGTTATCAATAAAAATGAAAGCCGTTTTGCCATAAAGGTGAAACGGCTTTTGTATAATTATTGATCAATCATTTTTCTAATGATGCGAATTTGCCCTCTATGATTAATTTCATCTTCAAATACATGAAACCATATAAAGTAGTTGTTAGATGGTTGATTATCCCATAATCGTTCTTCATATAGCCAAGAGTCATCTTTTTGGCTTAGTTCTCTTAGAGTTCGCTCTCTTACTGTGTTTAATTTTTTTATGTAAAAATCAAGTGGATACTCGCGGATTACTTTTCTGCCTAAATCTCCAAGGTCATAAGCAGCACCCCAATCGGAAATCTCTTTTTCACTGGGTTGTCGTCCTTCAAATATCTCGATTTGAAATCCGAATTCTACAGCTGCAATATGGTACAAAAGGGCTCCGATTGAATTAGCTTGTCCATGAGGTAAATAATCTAATTGCTCGATTGATAAGTTTTCAACAGCTTCTAATGTTGTTACTCTTACATAATTCATCATTGATACTAAATGTCCAATTTGATATGCATATGGATCAAGTTTTTCAATATTATAACTCACATTAACAACCTCCATCTTTATTATGGAACAAACGTTCTATAATTACAATGAGTTTTTTGCTAAAATAAGAGCAAAAGGAGGGGATGATGTTGCAAAAACGTATTCGTGATTATGGTATAACGATTGGAACTCAGCGGGTTGGACCATTAAATAAAATAACCGATGTTGAGGGGGTGACAGTAGGGCATTCAACTATTCATGAAGGGAATGTACATACAGGTGTAACTGCGATTTTGCCACATCAAGGTAATCTTTTTCAAGAAAAGGTGATGGGTGCAACATATGTGATCAATGGTTTTGGTAAAACTGTTGGAACAGTACAAATCGATGAGCTTGGAACAATTGAGACGCCCATATTGCTAACCAATACGTTAAATATCGGAACGTGTTCAGAAGCTATTATTGAATGGACATTAGCAGAAAATCCTGATATCGGCAAAACGTTGGGAACGGTAAATCCTGTCGTCGGTGAGTGTAATGACTATGTGCTTAACGATATTCGATCCATAGCGGTTACGAAAGCACATGCCTATGAAGCCATGAATCATACTTCGAAAGATTTTGAAGAAGGAGCCAATGGTGCAGGAACAGGTATGAAGTGTTTTGGATTAAAAGGTGGTATTGGGTCGTCATCTCGGATAATAGATTTTAACTATGGAAGATATACATTTGGCGTGCTTGTGTTATCAAATTTCGGGATGCTACCTGAATTTCGTTTGAACGGTGAAAGTAAAGGGAAAGACATTCAATTAAAATTAAAGGATGTACAACAGGAGCCTGATCGAGGTTCTATTATGGTGATCGTTGCAACAGATCTTCCCGTAACGGAGCGGCAGTTAAATCGAATCATTAAACGTACAAGTGTAGGTATTAGTCGTACGGGTTCTTTTTTAGGAAATGGGAGTGGAGATATTGTGATTGGTTTTTCCACAGCAAATAAGATCATGCATCAAAAGCCAAACAAGCTGCCTTCTATACAAGCTATTCATGAGGATGATATTGACAAAGCATTTTTAGCCGTAGCCGATGCAACGGAAGAAGCGATTCTTAATTCCATGGTTACCGCTCAAACAACGGTAGGGCGAGGTGGTCATAAGCTTTATTCATTGAGTGAGTTTTTATCATAAAGATGTGAATACACCGATAGAATCGGAAAATACACCGATAGAATTGAAAGTTACACCGATAGAATCGGAAAATACACCGATAGAATCCCTAAAAACACCTATAGAAGTAAAACAAACACCGATAGAATCAATCATTAGTTTAAATAACACCCCCTCTCACTAAGATACGAGAGGGGGTGAAGTATAAAAATTCTATTTATTTGGTTTACCGGTCACAATGAGTTGCATTTGTTCACTGGGGTCGGATGTTCCAGCGAGGTTTTCAGCTTCTAGGTGTAGGAAGTGGTTTCCGTTGTCGATTTCGAGCTCAACGGAAAATTCTCCGTTAGCATTGGTTTGCGTCGTGCCGATTTGTGTTTCTTCATTTCCTTTTGTCTCGTAAATGTGAACGGTTGTATGTGGATCCGCTTGGCCTGTTAGTGTAACCAAGTTTTCTTTAGTCTTTTTCTGAGTTTCATCCCATTCTGGAATGCTAGGTGGTTCTTGTTGAGCGTTCATAGCGTATTCAATGGCTTGCGTAAACAATGTTTTTCCTTCTTCAGTCCATCCATAGTTCGGGCTGATGATGTTGTTGACGGCAAATGATGATAAAAGTAAATGAATGGATGTTGCGCTGCGATATTCGTATGAAACAGCTGTTCCTTTATTTTCTTCATCAACAGAGAGTTCACTTAACGTTGGACCTGGATAACCCTTGAATGTAGCATAAGGGCTCTTCTCGCTATGAACAACAAAGCTTTCTGGTAACCCTGCAAAAATAGGGTGACTAGAATTATTCGTATGCATGACCACTTCGCCTTCATTGTAGCCTTGTTGGTCAAGCTCAGGGTATCCAAGTGTTTCATTCAATGTAGGAATTGAACCATCGTCAACACCCCAAGTGCCTAAGAAAACTAAGCTAATGCCATGTTCATCAGTTGCTTGAATTAGGGCTTCTAAATCTTCTTTCGTACCGTCATTTGCGTTGATAATGACTAGTTCATAATTCGTCACATCGTTGACAACATCCCAGTCACGGCCTTCCGCATAAATCTGATTCTCGTTTAGTAACGTTTCGATTTGTTGTTCCTGATCACCTACGACGGCGACTTTAATACCATTTAGCTCAAGGTTAACGCTGACTGGTTCATCGCCTAAGGTTACGTTTTCACTTCCTTGAATATATCCATCAGCTTTTACTTGTACAACATAGTTATCAGGTAACAACTGACCGAATTGGAATTGACCGTTTTCATCAGTCTGAATAGTTTCAATCGGTTCTACTTCATTTTCATAAATGAGTGAAACATCAGCATCCTGTATAGCGTCACCTGTCTCTGCATCCATTACTTGTCCATTGATTGATGATCCTTCGATGGCTTCTAAAGCAAAGTTCAATTCTGCTGAATCACCTTGTTCCTGGACAGTCACTGTGTCAACAGCTTCGTGATAACCTCTAGCTGAAACGTGGACTTCATAAGTGCCAGTACCAATTCCTATGCGATATTCACCCTGTGCATCTGTTCTTGTTTCCATGTTTAATGCTGGGATTGATACTTGTGCATTGGCGACTGGTTCACCGTCTTCGTTCGTAACGGATCCTCGGATCTCACCTAAACTAGCGTGCATCGCCCAATTAATCGCATTATTGTAAAAGACTTTGGCATCTTCTGTCCAATTTTCATCTGGATCCGAGTAGCTACCAACTTGGAATCCTGATAATAGTAAATGAACGCTGTTGGCAGTTCGGAAATCATAACCGATCCCTTCTCCAAGAACGCCTTCATCATCGTGTGATATGGAACCAATAGTTGTTCCGCTATATCCTGAATAGACAGCGTACTGCTGATTATTATCACCGTCATCGATTATACGGAATTCCTCGCTGTCAATTCCGGCAAATAGTGGGTGATTGGTTAGCGTTTTAATGTTAATATGACTCGGAACAAAGCTATATTCGACGTCTGCTGGATCATTGAAAACATCACTTAAATCACCGATTGTTCCACCGCCGTATTGCGATGCAAAAATGATACTCACCTGATTTTCATCTGCTGCATGAACAAAAGAAGTAAAGATTTCATCGGTCGTTGAGTACGAAGAATTATTGTAAATGACTAAGGCGTAATCGCCAATTTGATCAATAAATCCTTCTAGTTCTGTATAGTCAATATAATCAACCGCATAGCCATATTCACTCATAATGCTTTCGAATCGATCCTGATTATAGGATTGTGTAATGACCGCGATTTTTTCAGATGTTTGCATTAAGAATGAAACATCAGTGACCTCATTTTGATTCACCTGAACATCCGATTGTGTTTGGGTTGTATACCCAGGTGCCATCGCCCGAAGGTTATACACGCCCGCTGGTGCTGTTAATTCATACTGTCCATTAGCATCCGTTTCAACCGTTAGCGGTGTACCCATTACTTGAATGGTCGCACCGGCAATCGGTTTCTCAGTTTGACCATCCATCACTGATCCCGTAATCGTACCAATTTCATTTGATTGCAGTGTAAAGGTTTCGTTATAAACCTCACCATTTTCTACGGTTAGTGCGAATTCTTGAGTCTGATGTCCAAAGGCTTCTATTTGTAACGTATAAGTTCCTTCTTGTAGACCTAAATAGAATTCACCAGCGTTATTCGTTTCAACCGTTTTACCCGTCTCTAATACGGTAACGTTTCCTTGAATAACACTCTCAAGGTCGTTGTTTAAAGTACCGTGAACATCAGCGGCTAGTGCCTCGCGATTGTCTAAGGCCCAAAGAATCGAATTGTTGATTAAACGTTCGCGAATCGGGTCAAAGTATTCAGGGACATCAGGGTTAAAGTAGTACCCAAATGTTGTATTCGCTAATAAAACTTCAACCGACTCAGTTGTCCTTCCTTTATAAGCGACCATGTCGCCGATATATCCGTCTTCAGGATGCTCCAGTGTTGTAACAGTCTGACCATCATATTCATCAAAAGCATAATAGTAGTTCGAACGGTTTTCTAACGGATAAGATTCATCTAAGTTTACACCTTCAGTAATTGGGTGGCTTTCTGTCGCCTGAATCATGACGTTGTCTTGGCGGTCTTCAAGTTCAACGTAAGGGTTATTCTCAAACTGATGCAAGAATCGAATACCGCCACGACCGTTAACATGACCTGTCCAAATAACGGAAAGTTTTTGTTCATCGATGGTGTTTATAAATGCATTAAATTCTTCTTCCGTCGGTTCCTGATCACGATCGTAATCAGAGTTAGCGATCACGATGTCTAATTCACTCAACCGGTCTAAATCGGTGTAGAACAGTTCAGTTGTATGGTAGCCTCGACCTTCTAGATAGTTGGCTAACGTAGCATCATTAGAATTATTGTCGACTATGATACCGACTGTTGGTGATGGTTTCATTTGAACTGGTAATTCAAGGCTTTGTCCTGCACTTAACTCGATGAAAGCTTCTTTCATGACATAACCATCTTTTGCGAAGGTTAACGTATATTCACCGGGCTCTAAACGGTCAATCGAAAAAGCACCTTGTGTATTGGTTGTCGTACTTCTAGGCTGACCATTAACTTGAATATCAACTTCAGAGATCGCTTGCCCATCTCGTTCGTTCTCAACGACCCCTTGAATAGAAGCGGCTTCTTCACCAACCTCCATTTGGATATCAAGTGGCTCACCATTTTTAACGGCTGAAACAGGCAAGGTCATCGTTTCATAGCCAAATGATTGAACTTCAATTTCATAATCGCCTTCTAAAAGCGCAATGGAGAATTGTCCATTCTCATCAGTTTCGGCGTTAAAGTTTTCATTAACGACTTGTACTGTTGCATCAATCGGTTGACCTTCTTGATCTGTTATCGTTCCCGAAATGGTTGGGAAGTCAGCGTGTGCTGCCCAAACAATCGTATCGATGAGTAATTGTCTTCCTTCTTCTGTGTAATGGTCTTTATGATGTCTGAAATTAAAACTGTATCCGCCTAGTAGCATTTCTAAGCTGTTTTCTGTACGAGGTTTATAGACTAAACCATTACCATAGGCATCTGACACATCTTTGTGTTTCATATCAGCTAATGAGTAACCGCTGTAGCCATCAAAATAGCCAATTTGACTATTGGATGGTAAGAGAATCTCGATGAAATCTCCTTCACTATAATCTCCAAAAATACGGTGATCTTCAGTCACAACGTAGCCAGCGCTTGATCCATGATCTGCTGTATAACGGTTTTCTGGATCGCCGCGATATTCGATTAATTCATTAATTGGAGATGATGAATAAAGCGTTTCACCAAATACTAAACTCGTTTCTGATTCATCTGCTGCTGCAAAGATTTCATCTAATTGACCGTTTAAGCTGTACCCTAAACCGTTTATAAATAGGACATCAAATTCACCTAAACGTTCGATAACCTCGGATGAAGACAGTTCTTCAACCTCGACCCCTATATCTTCAAATACACTCGCAAAACTACTGTCACTTGAATAATAGTCACTTAGAACAGCTATATTTGGTGTTGATGTGAGTGCGATATCCCGTTCAATTGGAGAGGCAGTTATTTCAAAATTGATCGTTTCTAAAATATAGCCTTCTTTCGTGACTTCTAATTGGTATTGACCGTCGTTTAAATCCTGTAATTCGTAACGGCCATTTACATCCGTTGTTAATTCTGAAATCACGTCATCATTTTGTTTTAGTTTTACTGTGGCACTGCCTAGTGGCTGTTCTGTTAACGTGTCACGTATAATACCGGCTATTGACCCACCTTCAGAAGATTGAAGTGTTAGATCTAACTCGACAGGTGTCCCGTTTTCAACTTCAATTTCGAGTGTTTCGGTTTCATAGCCTGCTGCTCGTACTTTTAGCGTATATGTGCCTTCATCATGGAAAAATTCCATCTCACCTTGGTATTCAAAGGTATAACCGGTTTCAACAACTTCAACCGATGCATCTAATGTCTCGCCACTTTCATTCGATACGGACCCTGTAACTTTTCCAAAATTTGTCGTTAGTAAATAATCAATGCTGTTTAAGAAAATATTTTGCGAATCCTGCAGCCATCCTTGGAAAGGTGACGTCCAAGGGGAAGCAGAGTGTGCAGACAGTAATAAATGGGCACTATTTTCGCTAACTGGCTTATAGGCGACACCTGTACCGACAAACCCTAAATCCGTTGAGCCTATACTTGCAAGGTCCCGACCCGAATATTGGTTGAACCAGGCAAAGTCACTATTACCACCCATAAGTGTTAGGTAATCCCCGACTTCGTATCCGTCAAATATTGGATGGTTCTCATCGACGCGTAAGTTTATCGTACCAGCTGAATAGGCATGTTCTAACTCCTCAGGGTCTTGGAAATAATCAGTTAAATGATGAATCGACCCATAACTACTACCCCATGTATCAGCAAAAACCAAGCTAACATCTGCGGCATTTGCTGCATTCACGAGTTCATTAAACGTCTCTTCATCAGGTTTCCATCCATCAGTTGTATATGCGCCGTTTAAATAGACGATTTCATAGCGTCCGATGTCATCAATAATATCCCAATCGCGTTCTTCCGCGGAGTAACCATTTAGGTTTAGTAATTCCGTTATTTCAGACTCATAATCGTTCAATACAGCAATACCTATAGGCTGTAAGTTAAATTCAAACTGATTATCTGTTCCTTTCTCGATGGTGATTGATTCAGTTAGTGATTGATAGCCGTTAAGCTGTAGTGTAAGGTCATAAGTTCCTTCATAAACACTTGATTCCTGTAATTGACCATTGGCATTCGTTGTACCGCTTATTGGCGTATTTTCTAAATTAATTTCTACGCCTTCAATTGGCTCACTTGATCGATTGTCATAGACAGTAAGCGCCAAGGAGCCTGTTTCAGCCTCTGGCAATGTGAAATTTTGTGAAATGTCATAGCCTGATACAAACGAAACATCTGACATTGCTTGTTGATGTCCATAAAGCGAGACTTTAATTTGATAGTCACCTGGTGCATGGTGCAGTGTAAAGGTTCCGTCTTCCTGTGCTTCTACAAATTCACCTGTTTCGGTAACAGTTACTGTCGCTTCTAGTGGGTTGCCTGATTTATCTACAATAGTACCGGAAATGGACCCAGGTGAGACGAAGCTTTCAACGCCTGATAAATGCGGAACAAGCACAGTTCCAGGTAATATTAGTGGCGTAGAACTGCTGTAATCTGGTAGTGTTTCCTCATTCAAAATTTCACCTGTATAAACGTCAATGGTAAAGAATAATCCATTGGTATTTGATATGAATAGTAAACCATTACTTGAAATGGATCCGTTATTTAAGGTTGTACCAACAGCATCTTGACTCCATACCTCTTCACCCGAATTCATATCAATAGCTTTTATAACAGGTTGAGTGGATGAACTTACAATGACTAAATCACCAAAGACGATTGGTGAGGCAGCTTGTGCATCACTTAACTCATTGTTTTTCCATAGAAGCTCTCCGGTTGCACCGTCTATGGCGTGTAAGGAGCCTGCGCCATTATCCATATTAGTCGATAAGGCATATACAACCCCCGATTGATAGACAGGGGGCGATGCGAATCCTTCGTTCTCCTCTGGTTGATAGCTCCATATCTCGGAACCATCATCTGGGTTAATAGCCCTTAACGTTTTATTATCGTAAGTGCCAACATAAAGGTAACCATCACCTAATGCTGGTCCGAAAAACGATGAAGAGCCCAAGCTAATCGACCAATTAACGGTTCCGTCTTCAGCATTTAATGCAAATAATGAAGCATTATCTGCTAAGCTAGATGCAATAAAAACTTGTCCATTATGAACAATTGGTGATTCATATATAGCTGGCTGCCCAATATTTTGACTCCAAATCGTTCGCCCTGAATCTAAATCAAGTGCATAGATATGTTGATCCGACCCTCCTGATACATAAACAGTACCGTTTTCAATCGTTGGATTGGAACGATTCGTATCACCAAATCGAAGACTCCAAATTTCTTCACCTGTTTGTAAGTTGAGGGCAACGATCCAGCCTCTATCTGTCGTTAAAATGACTTTATTGTCTGTCGTTGCCGGTGTTGAAAATAAAATTTGTCCTTTCGAATCTGTTAAATAAGACCATTGGTGATCTAACTGTTCGACGTCAATACTATTGGGTGAAATGGCATTACGCTGATAGTTTTGGTTGTTCGTATTCCAATCCTGATCAAGTTGTTCAGGATTCTCTTCAACTTGAAGATTTAAGGTTAAATCACTATTAACGTCAATCGTTTGTGTGATACCATGAATCCCTTCACCAGTTACTTGTAGCTCGTAACTTCCAACAGGTAATTGGCTAATTTCAAATTGACCATTCATATCAGTTCGTACGGTTTGAAGTGGGGTATCTTTCACTCGAATAAAGGCATATGGAACCCCCTCTCCTGATTCAGCGAAAGTGACTTGACCCGTAACGTTATAACTTTCAGCAGGGTCCAATTGCCAGCTTACTTCGGTCGTTTGATCCTTTTGAATCGTAATGGTCGTTTCAAAGCTTTCATAGCCAAAGGATTGTATGATGGCATCATGTGTGCCTTCACGAATCGCATAAGAGAACTGCCCTGTTTCATCCACGCTAATCGTTAAATCTTGTTCTGGTAATATGATGTCGCCAGAAATTGGTTCACCATGTTCATTGGTTAAACTCCCTTGTAATTCACCTGCATAAGCTGCTTCTGTTACAGCTTGATAGATATTAACGATGCCTGAGCCATATAATGTATTAGGCAGTTCACCCATGTGATCTTCTACTCGAGCTGTGTTTTCAAGTAAATCTGCTACTTGATCAATAGATAAGTCTGGATTAGCACTTAAAAGTAAGGCAATTGCCCCTGCGACGTGCGGTGTAGCCATGGAGGTCCCACTAATTGTATGGTACGGGCCTTCACTTAGTTGAGTTGGCCAGGCCGAATAGATTTCATGACCTGGTGCTGATATATCTGGTTTAATATGACTGACCATTTCACCGTTTTCATTTTCCCAATAAACGGGTCCACGGCTTGAGAAGGATGCAATTTGGTCAAAACGATCAGTAGCACCTATAGCAAATGATTCTATGAAACTACCCGGAGACCCGATTGTTTGACTACCAGGGCCGTCATTTCCAGCCGCAAATAATGGAAAGATGCCAGCGGAAACCCAGGCCTGTACATCTTCATAGAATTCTAGATTGTAGGTGTTTGAATTCCCCCAAGAGTTATTGACGACATGTGGTGCCTTGGAGGGATCACCACCAGGTGCGATAAACCATTGAAACGCTTCATGGATGGCTGACGTCGTCGTTGAACCGCCATCATTAAAAATCTTAGCAGCAATCCATTCGGCTCCAGGTGCAACACCAATCGGTTCACCTTCACCTCCACCGACGGATGTTCCGGCAACATGTGTCCCATGTCCATTTCCATCCGTAGGTGTCTCATAGCCTTCACCTGAAAGATCAATCCAGGAGTACTCATGACTGCCATCGCGTCCACGGTAATTATGTTTTAAAGCTTCATGGGTGGCATCGACCCCAGTATCCATAATACCGACAACGATCCCTTCGCCATTAACACCATATTCACCCCAAACCTGTGGAGCATTGATTTTCTCAAGCCCCCATTCCGGTAATTGCGGGGCGCTTTCAACGGTGACTTCCGGGACTTTTATAATTTCATCCAATTGAACGCGTTTGACATCGTCACGTGCCTCAATAGCTTCAAGGGCATTTTGGTTAATAGAAGCTACTATACTATTATTAATCCATAGCTCTTTTTTAATTTGTGCATGCCCTTGTTCCTCAAGTGAAGTTAGAGCTTGTTTAATGCCTTGTTGTGAGGCATTTGCCTTTGCTTGTAATCTATCCATAACAAGCTTTGAGCGTTCAGCTTTCGATTTACCTTTCGCTTCTTGATAAAGAGCATTAAAGTTTTCTTCGTCCTCTAAATGAATAATGACATCGACTTGTTCATTTTCTTGTAGTTGCTGGGAAATGTTTTTGTCAATCTTAGGTGGGGCATTTGTTTGTCTTGGCGTGGTAGGCTCGGTTAATTGGGGCTCATAACCAAGTCCTGATAGTAAAGAGAATAACTCTTCAGTAGGTTCTGAATCTGGTTGTGGTTCTGATTCCGATTCATTTAAATATTGCTGTTCTCGTTCCTTTTCTAACTCCAATTCACTCTGTTCTACATTATGTTCATCAGCTTGAACGGGCAAGCCGGAATTAATAAATGTAGAAAAAATCATGAGTAAGACCATCATGATAGGTAGGAGTTTTTGATAGAGTTTTATATACTTACTCAATATCCACCCTCCATTTATTTTTAGATTGCTAATTAATTTCAGTGATATAACAGCTTTTTCCTTCAAAACAGGGTGAAATAAGGCTTTCGGACTGCCTTTTTTACAATAAAGTAGGCGGTTAGTTTTAATAGAAAGTGGAGAAAAATGTCGATGTAGGAGAGGTAAAAAGTCAAGAGATAAGCTGGGTCTCTATAACTAAAGCGTGGTGACTGGTGGTACCTATTTTGAGCTTTCATAGTTGAGTAAGAAAAAGAGGCATGACCTGCTAATGTCTTTATTACATTGGCAGTAAGGGCTGGTTCATTCAATAGTTACCTTAATGATTAATCAGGCAGGAGGGGGAGGGCCCCACCCACCTGAAGTAATTTCATTGATTAGTAGCTTATTGCATCATAAGATTGAACTAAACCATTACCATAGTAGTTTGAGTTGCCTAAATACTGTGCTGATTGGTTTAGTAGTGAGCGTAATTGTGCGTTAGATAAGCGTGGTTTTGCCTCCCAAACCTGTGCAGCTACACCAGCAACGTGTGGTGATGCCATTGACGTACCATTAAACGAGTCATAGCCGTTTCCTGGAACTGTACTTAATACGCTTACACCAGGAGCGGCTATCTCAACAGCTGGACCATGACTTGAGAATGAGGCGCGGTTGTTGTTTTGATCAACAGCGGCGACGGCAATTACGGAATCATATTTAGCTGGATAACCAACTGTGTCACCCCAGCCCCAATAGTTACCGCTATTACCAGCTGCAGCTACAACTAAAATACCGCTATCATAAGCTAAATCAGAGAATTGTTTTAGAATAGATGAGCTTTGAGAGCCACCTAAGCTCATGTTGATTATATCCATATCGTTTTGGATCGCCCATTCAATACCTTCTGCAATCCCTGCATATGAACCGCTACCATTAGCATCTAACACTTTTACAGCGTATAATGAAGCATCTGGAGCGACTCCTAAAACGCCAGTATTGTTGTCTAAAGCTGCTACGGTACCTGCTACGTGCGTACCGTGGCCATTTCCATCGTTGTATGGTGAATCACCAAAGACAGAATATCCACCATCAACATCTAAATCGTCGTGTGTGCGGTCGATTCCTGTGTCTAAAATGGCTACTTTAACACCTGATCCATCATAGCCATCATTTTGTGATTGCGTTCCCTCAACATGTGGGATACCCCAAGGAACGTCTTGCGCAATTGCCTTTGCTTCGGCATTTTCCTCAACGTATTTAATTTGAGGATGATTTTGTAATCCTTTTGCCTGTTTATCCGTTAACTCTAAGTGGTAAACAGGTAAAGCATCATATGTGTGTAGGATATCTTGATCCTCAACACCAAATGATTGTAGGACCCCTTTTTTCGCTGGGCCATCAAATTGAACTAAATACTCCTTGCTGAGCTCGGTTTTAGCTTCATCAGCAAAACCAGTTTGCAGTGGCATCAGTAATAAAACGAGCACACTAACAAATACAAATAATTTTTTCACGACATTTCTCCTTTCAAAATTTTTTAAAACACACGACAGTGTCAAATATATGGCTCTATTCGTGGTGTATGACTAAAAGGCATCTCCAAATCAATAATTGCTAAAATATTACCACTATTAAAAAATAGTAGTAAATAGGATTTAAGTCAGGAGATTTTGTCGACGTGACGAGAATCATTTGTTTTTCATGAATGTTCAGAATGATAGATTTGGAATATTGTGGATTAAATTCAATTAAAAGTGTAAAATTGGGGATTATAAATGAAGGAAAATGGGTTGGAAATGGGTGAAAAGGATGAAAGATAACTATTTAATGCTTTTATACTTTATCGGGGTAACGATTGTTAATTTATATCCAATCTATATCTCACTCGCAATCGTAGGGCTCGTGAATCAAAGTGGACATAATATTGACGGATGGATTGAGGTGACGTTATTTTTAATTGGGCTTACGTTCTTAGCGCTTATCATATCATTTCCGATATACATTATAGGCTGGCAGATCGGTCAGTCGTATTTTTCGTTTTTTCAAACGCGGACTTATACCATCTTAATGGCTGTGGCTCTAATTGGATTAACGAGCTGGTATATGTATACAGCAGTTAGATTGTATTAGTTGTCGATTGCTTTTACGAAACGTACTCTAAATTTCTCACGGTCGGTTTCTGTCATCGCTTTTGGCCCCTTAGTGCGTTTTCCGCTTTTACGTTCCATGGCACTTGCATAGCGTGAATGTAAAAGGGTGTCCATTTTATCCGGGGTATATATAAACCCTTTATGGTGCAGGATGGTGCATTGTTTAGCCATTAAAAGGGAGGCTAGTCCATAATCTTGGGTCACAACGACATCGCCGGGATGAACGATTTGCATCAATTTATAATCGGCCGCTTCATGCTCCGAATCGACATAAATCGTCTCCACATGGGGTTCTTCTATTTTATTGGAGTAATGGGCATAGCTTTTCACTAAGACAACTATAAAATCACGCTTGCCAGCTTCTTCAATGATGATATCTTTAACCGGACAAGCATCCGCATCAACATAAATTTTCATCTTCATCACCTCTTATAAAATTGTAGCATGCTATCCAAGTATTGACTTCAATTAAGTGTTAGGTTACGATTTTTATAATACTTTAAGACTATATGGCATAAGTAAAAAGTTCCATATCATATAAGGTGGTGTCGTTTATGGAAAAGAATGTTGTCTTTAGAATGCGTGATGAACATTTTGGTGTCCCGATTGATCAAGTACAATCAATTGAAAAAGTAACTGAATTTACGAAAGTTCCTCAGGCCCCTAATTATATTAAAGGGATTGTCGAGCTTCGCGGTGAAGTTACGACTGTCGTTGATTTACGTCACTTATTAGATGTTGGACAAACTGAGCATACATCTGAGGCACGTATTTTAATTGTTCAAGTTGAAGGCTTACGTATTGGATTATTAGTAGATGAGGCTAAAGAAGTGATCGACATCGATCCAAATTCCGTTGAACAGCCTCCACAAATGGTCGGTGGAGTCAAGAAGGAATACATAACGGGTGTAGCCAAGCATGATGATCGATTACTCATTTTAGTCCATTTGAAAAAAGTGTTAGATGTTGAGCAAATAGAAGAAGTAAGAGAAGCTGTGGAAGCGTAAGACACCCCAACTTCAGAGGGCTGAAGTTGGGGTATTTATTTACTCCTCAACGACTTCGATAGCTTTTTTAGGCATAGTATGCTGTGCTTTGGCTGTGACGTGAGCATACATTTCATACGATCCTGTTTCCTCAAAGGTGAAAGTTGCTTCATAAATGCCATCTTCTGTATAACTGGCTTCGACCGTTTTACTGTCGTCTTCATGATCAACCTCCCACACCTCAAAGTTGACCTCATCAGCCTCAGATACAGGTTCACCGTCATGGGTGACTCTGGCTTGAAGGGTGACTTCACCGAGCTGAACCTCATCTTCAACTAAAACGTCGACCTTCAATGGTATGAGCGAGTCATCTGTCTCTTCTTCATGGTTACCATGGTTATCATGTTCCATGTTTTCTTCAGGTTGTGATTCACTTTGATCCCCACATGCGACTAAAACTGTTAAAGCCCCTATGATTAACAAAAACAAAAACCGTTTCATGGGTTCATTCTCCTTAATTAACATATTCATGTTTAACATTAACATAGCGAATTATAACGCGACTTTCAAATTGTGAACATCCACTGAATAATTCATGAATATATCTTGATGTATTGACAGATCGTCATACTCAACTATAATTAAACTAGTGCATTACAATACTAATGCACTAAACCGCAGAGAGTGGGTGATAGTTTGGTTCTGAATCATGACAGTACTAAGCCCATCTATGTGCAGATTGCGGAATGGCTTGAGACAGAAATACTAAATGATCACATTTCGACAGATGAAAAAATGTATTCTCAATATCAACTGGCCGAAATGTTTAACATTAATCCAGCAACTGCTGCCAAGGGGCTTAATATGTTAGTCAACAATGATATTTTGTATAAGAAGCGTGGGTTAGGTATGTTCGTAAATCCAGATGCTAAAGGCAAAATTTTATTAAAACGTAAAAATGAAAACTTGAAACAAATGATACGTGAGCTTGTCCAAGAAGCTGAATACCTGAAAGTCGATCATGATGAGCTCATGGAGATCGTTCAACAAGTCCGAAAAGAAAGGAAGGATCGTTGATGGGAATCATAACGTGTCAAAACGTATCAAAATCATTTAAACGAACGAAAGCGTTAAATGGTTTTAATGCAACGTTTATGGAAAATCGTCTAACAGGATTAATCGGACGTAACGGTGCGGGGAAAACAACGTTACTAAAAATGATTGTTGGACACGGAACGCCAGAATATGGGCGCATTCAAGTTTTTGGTGAGAATCCATTTAACAATTTAAAAGTGTCAGCGAATACCATTTTTGTTGATGATGAAATGGTGTTTCCAGCTGAGATGAAGCTACATGAAATTATTAAAATGGCAGGTCTTTTTTATGACAATTGGGATGGAGAGTTAGCTGAACGTTTAATGATATATTTTGGGCTGAATAAGGGTGTTTTTCACGACCAATTGTCTAAAGGTAAGCGAAGTACGTTTAATATGATATTTGGTCTCTCGGCAAGGTGTCCATTAACGGTATTTGATGAACCGACAACAGGAATGGATTATTCCGTTCGTCAGGACTTTTACCGCGCATTACTGAAAGAATATATTAACCATCCGAGAACGATTATCTTATCGAGTCATTTATTAAATGAATTAGAGGGTTTGTTGGAGGATATTATTTTAATAAAAAATGGTGAATGCTTAATACATGAATCGATGGAGGATTTCAAAGCGTTTGCGGTTGGGCTTACGGGGTCTAAAGAACATATTGAGGCACATGTAAGGGAAGAGGATGTATTTTATCGAAAAAATGTTGGTTCAACCCAGTCATATGTCGTTGTACGTGATCAATTTTCACAAGATGCAAAAGCTGATCTAAAAGAATCTGGTATTCAAGTCACAAAAGTCGATGCAGCAGACCTGTCGATGCATTTAACTAGTGAAACAAAAGGGGGCATAGACGATGTCTTTAAACAATCCTAGTCTATGGAGCGTTGCGAAAAAGCAGTTTTGCTATAAATGGTTAAGCTATAAAAGTGCCTTTCAGGCATTAATCGTTGTTCAGATTATAGCGATGTTCTTTTCGGTATTAGGGGTTGGTAATGCGAGTACGCGATTAGGTGGAATGGATGTCAATATAAACTATTTATCTGGAGACATTGTCTTCTTTTTTACGATGTTATGGGCGTTTTTTATGTCATTATCGGTTGATAACAGTCAAAACCGCTTAGCCGATCAAATATTTATCACTAATCAGTGGAGTCGACACCTGGCAAATGCTATGTTTTTAGGGGCCTTATATTTGCTCGCTGCTGTTACGGCCATTTTGTCTGGATTTTTAATTAAATTAGTGAATATATGGATGTATGGGCTTGATGAAGCAGTTGTTTATATAGATTATACGTTCTGGGATATCATTTTAGCGATTGTGATGAGTTATTTTTATTATATGTTAATTGGATCGATTGGCTATGTGATCGGACACTTTACCATGATTAATAAAGTCATGAAAATCGTTGTGATAGTTTTAGGGTTTGCTTTTCTTCTTTACCAAGAGAATAAGTTAATTGCTGATATCGCACTGTTTTATGGAAATGAATCGAACATATTTTTATTTATGCTAAAAGTGATGTTAACAAGTGTTCCGATATATATGCTAGGTATGCTAGTGTCGCGTGGATTGGAGGCTAAATTATGGAATTAGTCAGTAGTCTATTACCTATTATATTGTTGCTGATTATATTGTTTATCATTATAGGATTCGTATCCAAAACGACTTCCATTTTTAAATTTTCATCTAAACGTAATGCGATAGTAGTGGGTTATGTGGCGGTTTTAATTATAGCAACCACCGTATATTTTGTTGTTGTACAGGGTGAAGATTTAGTTCAAGAGGTAGATCAAGGTCAGGTGGTTGAATTGCGAGAGGAATATAATG
Source organism: Tenuibacillus multivorans (assembly GCF_900103915.1). Taxonomy (GTDB): domain Bacteria; phylum Bacillota; class Bacilli; order Bacillales; family Alkalibacillaceae; genus Tenuibacillus; species Tenuibacillus multivorans. Next base: position 42,334 of record NZ_FNIG01000004.1, read on the forward strand.
AAGCCATACAAAATGAAGATTATGATGATGATTCGGTTAGAACGGTGAACCAGTGGACATTTAAGGCAACGAAGAACCCTATTGTGATAACTGGAAATGTAGGCTACCCATTTGGAAGTCAAGTCGTCGAACGGAATGATGATTATGATGAGATTAGAGTGACTCAATATATGATGAATTATGATCATGAGCTATTAGACCAACTACCAGAACTTTATGTTGAATTGACTGGAGGACCAGAGCGAGAAAAGGTACTAAGGATTAATAAGCCAGGAGAATATATGCAAGTAAAAGTTTTAGCCAAGGAATTTCCACTAAGACAATTAGAGGGAATATCTCTATTTGATATCCCCTACATTAAAGGGAGTGATGGCTTCCATCAATTTTTATATATTGAGGTTCCAAGCGATGTTGAAGTTACTAGAAATGAATTGATTGGTGGATAGAGACCATAGGACAAACACGACATGAATAAGATAGATATAGGTTTAAAGAAGGAGGAAAAAATCAATGAATATTCATGTCGTTAGAAGTGGGGACACGCTTTGGCAGATTGCTAGACGTTATGGGTCGGATATTAACCAAATTGCATTGGCGAACGGTCTAGAAGATGAGGACGTCCTAGTTGTAGGTCAGGCGTTAGTCGTCCCTAACCCTGAAACGGAATATGTGATTCAACCAGGTGATGCTTTATGGGAAATCGCCCAGCGCTATAATGTACCTTTAAATGAGCTTGCCGCGTATAATAATATCGTTAACCCAAGCTTGATATTTGTTGGGGATATGTTGGTGATGCCATACCGCATTCATACTGTATCGAGTGGCGAAACGCTTTGGATAATTGCTAATCAGTATCAAACAACGGTCTCAGAGTTAGTTCAGTCAAATGCTATTAGTAATCCATCCTTAATCCAACCTGGTCAAAAAATAAGGGTACCTATGGCTGCTAAACCATTTACCGAAGTAAATGCTTATGCAACGGATGTGGATGAATCCGGTAGAGGGGACGTACTAGATGTTGGTCGTCATTTGACTTATTTAATGCCATTTACTTATACTTTCCGAGAAGATGGGACGATTACGACATTAAATGAACAGCCTGTCCTTGAAGCGGCATATGCAACAAATACAACCCCCATATTGGTCATGACTAATTTCGTGAACCAAGATTTTGATTCTGATTTAATGGCTACATTATTACGAAATCCAGACATTCAAGAAACGTTTATCAATAATTTACTTAACATTATGCGTCAGAAAGGTTATGTAGGGGTTAATTTTGATTTTGAGTACGTTTACCCTGAAGACCGAGAAAATTATAATAATTTTCTACGTCGAGTCGTCAATCGATTACGTCCTGAAGGTTTATTGACGACAACAGCATTAGCTCCTAAGGATTCTGGTGAGCAGACTGGTTTGTTATATGAAGCCCACGATTATCCAGCTCATGGCGAAATAGTTGATTTTGTCGTGTTGATGACATATGAATGGGGTTGGGCTGGTGGTGAACCGTGGGCTATTGCTCCAATTGATGAAGTGCGTGAGGTGCTTGATTATGCCGTTCAAGTCATACCACGGAATAAGATTCTGATGGGTATTCCACTATATGGCCGTGATTGGGATATTCCGTGGGAGCAGGGGACTTTTGCGGAAACGGTTAGTCTTGATGAAGCTTTAGATCTCGCAAACCGATACGGTGCCAATATACAATACCATACACAGCATCAGTCACCGTATTTTCAATATACAGATGAAACGGGACAGCGTCATGAAGTATGGTTTGAGGATGCCCGCAGCATGAGAGCCAAATATAAAACGATTAAGGATTATGGGTTGCGGGGGGCTAGCTATTGGGCGTTAGGTATCCCGCTGAAGCAAAATTGGCTGGTGCTTCAAAATGAATTTAGAATACGGAAGATATGATGAGGTAAAATCCCGGTTCGCTATTAGGCAATCCGGGATTTTACTTTTTGGTCCACAGCTACCCTCACTTCAACCCAACCATTTGTCATAAACCTACGGGGGTTGGTAAAATTGTATATTAGTGAGTGAGGTGTACAACATGATAAAAAAACGAATTGATCCCGCCTCTGGTGCGATTATTATGGCCAACGGGATTTTTCTTTATGGTGGAATACAAGCTTTCCCTATAATGGATTTGTACTTAGGTAAGACCTTGGCTATATTGTTATTCATGGCATGGATTATCATTTATTCAAGGCTTTCGATACAATTTTTCCAAAAGGATTTTTTTGTGCCGTTTATAAACAACCCCGTGTTGTCTTTTACGATGGGGACTTGGATAGCAGGCGTTTCGGTCTTATGTAATGTGTTATTAAAATATTTCCCTAATTTATTACCTGCTCTACAAGTGATGGCGATCATTAACTTTACACTTTGGTTAATCTTTTTAATAACGATGATCAAAAGTTTTGGCCGTTTAATAAAGAAACCGACGAAGTACATCCATGGTGTCATTCTTCTTTCAACCGTGGGGACTCAATCGATCGTCATTTTGATGAAAAATTTATTTAGCCATTTTCCTGATAGCTTGTTTCAGGTCTTTGTGATTTTAGGTATTATATTTTATGTTGCGGGAATATACCTCCTATTTAAGCGTTATTTATCAGTGAAATGGAAGTTGACAACTGATTGGAAAAATACGAATTGTATCATCCATGGGGCACTATCCATAACTGGTTTAGCCATGGTGACGGCACATTTATATTCTTCGGTATTTCTCATAACGTTTTGGATCATTGTATTTTCATTACTTGTTGTAGTTGAAATCATCGAAATCATTCGAGCTTATAAACGAGTACATGAATTCGGCTTTAAAAAAGGTGTGTGGACATATGATATTACTCAATGGTCACGGAACTTTACATTTGGCATGTTTTTTGCCTTTACAAATGCGTTGGTGACAAGCGAGGCGTATGAAATACCGAATGCGATTGCCCAGTTACAAATTACATTATTACCAATATGGGCTTGGGTCGTCCTTTTCTCAATTATTGTTGAGCTTATAATTTTTATCCAGAGTAAGATAAATTTGCCAAAAACACTTGAAACATGATAAGTATTGTCAGTTTTTTATTTTTTCAAATAATTTTGTATATTTGTCCGACTTTCTGTATACTATTTAGTAAATTAAGAGAGGAGGACAAATTATGGGGAATCAAAACGAGGAATTAAAAGAAGCATCGGCCTCGAAAAAAGTCGAAAAACTAGAATTTCGGGGTGGACCTATCATAGCGACTGTTCCACTTGTCTTTTTCATCATTTGGGCGATAGCTTTAAGTGTGGCCAATTTAGTTTCTGAACCAGCATTAATTCTTGGGATCGTCATCGGTTTATCACTTGGACTTTTACTATCTAAATCAAAATGGGCTGACTATGCCCAAGGATTATTTGATGGTATGGCGCAACCAATAGGGGTCGTCGCGATTATTGCATGGTTCTGGGCTGGCATGTTTGCGACATCATTACAAGCCGGTGGACTAGTTGATGGTTTAATTTGGTTTGGTTTCCAAACCGGATTTGAAGGCGGCATGTTTGTTGGTTTAACGTTTATTCTAGCGTCGTTATTCTCAAGTGCTGTTGGTACGGGTTACGGTACAGTTGCGGCGTTCGGTATTTTAGTATATCCAGCGGGTGTTGTATTAGGTGCTGATCCAGTTATCTTATTAGCAGCCATTCTTTCTGGTGCGGTGTTTGGGGATAATTTAGCACCGGTTTCCGATACAACAATCGTATCTGCGACAACTCAGGAGGCAGATGTTCCAGGCGTTGTTCGCTCACGTTTTAAGTATTCGATTGCAGCAGCTATTCCTGCATTAATCTTATTTGTCATTTTTGGTGGCGGTGACGGATTGGGGGATACAGCCGCACTTGCTGAATTAAAGGCGGAGGTATCTCCAGGAGGATTGATATTCCTCATTCCGTTCGCCATAGTACTCATTCTAGCTCTAAGTGGTCACCACCTATTAACATCTCTAACTTGGGGTATTGTGGCGTCAGTTATTATGTTCCCGATTTTAGGGCTTCCGTTAACAGATATTATTCATATTTATCAAGCAGACGATGGGAGTGCTGTCGTTGAGGGTGCCTTAATGGGTGGTTTAAGTGGATATTTCAATATGGCCATCTTAATTCTTTTCATTTTATCGGCGTCTCATTTACTAGAGCTGGCTGGTACAATGGAAAAAATTATGAACTTCTTTATTCGCATCATTAATGGTGTAGCTAGGCGAGCAGAACTATCGATCTATGCGATTGTCGCATTCTTGAATACGTTCATTACCATTAATACAGCGGCAGAAATTGCAGCAGCTCCTTTCGTTAGCAAGATTGGTAAAAACATGAATCTCCACCCTTATCGTCGTGCGAACTTCCTTGATACCGTAAGTTCATCGCTAGGATATATCTTCCCGTGGAGTGGTGGTGTACTATTAGCTTATACAACTATTAATGGGGTCATCGATAATTACGGAATCCCTGGTGTTAATCCAATTGAAGTAGTTCCATTTGTATTCCAAGGTTGGGGGCTAATGATTGTAATGCTTATTGCAGCCTTAACTGGATGGGGATTACGTTATACAGGTAAAAAAGGAGAAGAAGTAAAACCACAAGATTATAAAGGGTAAATAAAAAAGGTTGGCTCATTTGGTGAGTCAACCTTTTTTGTCTGTAAAAAAATATAAATAACTCGCGTCAATTAACGCGAGTTATTAAGGGGGTAACTTTTAAATGCTTATCAATTATTCAGATAATAGCATTTCCTCTAGATCATCTAGCATGAGGTTAGCAGCTAATACTCCACCTGCAGTATTCCAGATTGTGTCACTAACTTCATAAGCTTTTCCTTCTTGAACAGCGCTTAGGTTATTCCATAACGGATCGTTAACCCATTCACTTTCAACTGATTCACCGTCTTCGCCTTCAGGTTGATAGGTGAAATAGAAGATGACATCGCCATCCATTTCCTCAATTCGTTCTTTCGTAACACCTTTAGCAGCGAAATCATCGACATCCTGAGATTCAGGGCGAGCTAATCCAATCTCATCTAAAATAATCCCTGAGAAGGAGTCTTTATGATAAATACGAACATCGGATGGCATAAAACGAACCATTGAGACTTTTGTATCTAACTTACCTGCTTCTTCAAGGTTGGCACGAAGTTCTTCTACGCGCTTTTGATAGTCGTCTAGAACTTGTTGCCCTTCTTCTTGTTTATTAAAAGCTTCGGCAATCAGTTCAAAGTTTATTTTCCAATCCCCGCGAAGTGTTTCTTCAAAAACAGTTGGAGCAATCTCGCTTAATTGTTCACTGTACTCTTCTTGACGCATTTTATTAGCTAAAATTAAATCAGGATCTAAAGCTGCAATCGCTTCTAAGTTAATGTTACTTTCGGTTCCAACTACCTCTACACCTTCCATTTGATCAGAGATATGGTCGTACCAAGGATCTCCTGTCCATGACTGCACAGCACCCACAGGTGTAATACCAAGTGAGAGTAGTGCTTCTGTGCCATGGTTTGTTAAGACAACGATGCGTTCTGGCGTACCCTCAATAGGTGTTTCTCCCATCGCATGTTCGACTGTATATGATTCACTGTTTTCTTGGTCTTGCTCCTGGCTTTGATCAATTTGACCGTCTGCATTGTCATCCGTATCGTCAGAACCACAAGCTGCTAATAAGAACACAAGAGCCAATAGTAATAAACCTATTTTCCAATACCCTTTTTTAAACATTATGTTCTCCTCCTGTATGTAAATTAATTTATTGAGAATGATTTTCAATCACAACTAAATGATAATAGTTCTCAATCATAAAGTCAATACTAATCCTTCATTTAATTGAAAACGATTATCATGTTCATTGACAATGATTATCAATTAGATTAGACTTAAAGCAGTGAGACAATCACGTTGAAAGGTAACTTAAAATGTTAACGAAAACATCAACTCGAGTAATCGGAATAATCATCGGAATTTTAATTGTTCTACTATTAATGTGGGCAAGTATCGTTTTAGGATTAACAAAAATTACGACTCAAATGGTAATTGATTCATTTACGCATTACGATCAATCCAATGAGCATATCATTATACAAACAGCTAGAATACCAAGAGCTTTAATCGCTGCTGCTGTCGGCTCTAGTTTGGCTATCGCAGGTGCGATTATGCAAGGACTGACGAAAAACCCTTTGGCATCTCCTAGTATTTTTGGTGTTAATGCCGGGGCAAGCTTTTTCGTTGTGTTAGGCGTTAGTTTTTTTGGCGTGACATCGATAACAGGATTTACATGGCTGGCATTCTTAGGCGCCGCACTTGCAGCGGTTACCGTTTATGCCTTAGGCTCTGTCGGGACAAATGGACTAACCCCCGTTAAGCTAACACTAGCCGGCGCCGCCATCGCTGCTTTATTTTCATCGATGACACAAGGGATTTTAACATTAGACGAGCGTGCACTAGACCAAGTGCTCTTTTGGCTAGCGGGTGCTGTCCAAGGTCGTGATTTAGACCTATTAATAGGTGTATTACCATACTTACTAATAGGCTGGGTCGTGTCACTATTTATCGGTAAGAAAATGAATGTACTAACGATGGGAGAAGACGTGGCGGTAGGCTTAGGGCAAAAAACATGGCTCGTCAAAGTGTTGGGAGCTATGGTGGTTGTCCTTTTAGCTGGTGGAGCTGTTGCCATCTCTGGGCCAATTGGATTTGTTGGCCTGATTATACCGCACGTCGCCCGTTGGTTCATCGGCTATGATTATCGCTGGTTAATCCCTTATAGTGGTTTACTCGGCGCCATACTATTAATTTCAGCTGATATCGGTGCACGGTATATTATTATGCCAGCAGAGGTTCCAATCGGTGTGATGACTGCATTTATTGGTGCTCCTTTCTTCATTTATATTGCGAGGAGGGGCATAAATGAATAACTACGTCAAACTTAAAATAGGTAAGCTACAATTTTTAGTCAATAAAAAAGCAACAACGGTTATTTTGTCCCTAATCTTTGTGATGGTTGCATTAATCATTGCGAGTCTAGGGATAGGTCAGATGAAAATATGGCCCTTTGATGTAGTAAAAGCCATCTTTGGTTATGGTGAGGACATGCATGACTTAGTGGTCAATCAATTCCGAATGCCGAGAATCCTATTAGCTGTTTTAGCTGGGGCAGGATTGGCGATGTCAGGTGCCATTTTGCAGGGTATTATTCGAAACCCACTTGCCTCACCGGATATTATTGGGATTACAGCTGGATCAGCCTTATCAACAGTCGGCTTTCTCGTTATTTTTAGTGACCGAAGTAATTCATTATCAGTTAGTATTCAATGGCTACCACTCGCATCCCTCATTGGTGCTATTTTGATGGGTATTTTCGTGTACCTTTTAGCCATGAATCGAAATGGAATACAACCGGTCAAATTAGTTCTAATTGGCGTTGGGTTATCTGCTGCTGTTGAGGCGGTAACGACGATGATCATGACGTTTGGACCGATTTACACAGCAGCTCGCGCTAATATTTGGCTAACTGGTAGCGTGAATGGGACCAACTGGTCAGAGGTTGCTACGATTACGCCTTGGATATTAGGACTTGTAGTTATTTTATTTTTCTATACCACAAAACTTAACATGCAAGAACTAGGTGATGATCTTGTGACAAACGCTGGTGCCCGTGTTCAGCGAGATCGACTAATCCTATTAGTTTTAGCTACGGCACTAGCAGGTGGTTCTGTCGCCTTTGCCGGTGGAATAGGATTTGTTGGATTAATGGCACCGCATATTGCCCGTCGACTGGTAGGCTCAACCTACGCGGCGCTCTTACCAACTTCAGCGTTAATTGGTGGAGTAATTGTACTTGTCGCTGATTTAATAGCACGAACAGCATTTGCACCATTAGAAATTCCTGCGGGGGTATTTACCTCTCTTATCGGTGCACCATATTTTATTTATCTGTTATTTAAAACACGTAAATAAATGTATAACCAATAAACAACAAAGGGTGTATCAGCATGGCACAATTGTTGAAATCAGAGAAAATTTATTTAAAAGACAATTTCAGAATGGTTGATTATGCTAAACACGTTTCGGTAACTTTAGATCAATTGTTGGACAAAGACTTTCTACTTAAATACTTACAGGACATTAAATCCGAGTTTAACACGGAAAGTATTTTTGTTGCCGGATCTCAGCTTATGAAGAGACTTGGATTTAATATCGTTTTGCCAACGTTGTATCTCATGACGGTCCATGACATGAAATTAGACATGGATTTTAAACGTGCCGGTATTGTACCGAATACAGTTGGAGACAAATGGCTTCCTAATTTGTATTTGAAGGATTTTCATGTGGAATCAATAGTTACTTCGGAGCGTGAAGATGTACGACAAGCTATAACAGAAGATTTGTTTCAAAAAATGGATCAGCTCGTTCAAGCTGTATCGAATGTATCACGAGTACCGAAGCCTAACCTATGGGAAAATATCGCTATCTATGTTTATTGGTTATATGAGAAAAAGTTAAAGGAAGATCGTTTCAGGGACGTTGCAAATCAAGTGGGTGATGATTACAGCTTCTTGATACGTGGGCTTTCAGCGGACGTATTTGCGGATAACTGTAACCAGCTGACCAACTTTTATTGGGGGCGCCGTGTAAAAGACGATGGCACACGAATCCGTCGTACCTGCTGCTTCTATTATGGTGCGAATTCAGATCGCAAATGTTGTTCAACTTGCCCGAAATCATCAGAAGATGTGGCTAAACCATTACCGTTTGAGACGGTGAAAAACTAAATACTCATAACATTTATCCTCTGTTCAATTGCAGAGGATTTTTTGTGGTAAGATAGGTGGTAAAAGAAGGGAGAGATATGATGTACGAAAGTATTTTTCGAGACATCATAGACATCATCCACCACGATTACTTAGGTTGTAAGGATAAAGAGGGATGGGACCATCCAGAGGAGTTTGAAGATAGTCTTCATGAAGGAATCACAAAAAGTATGGAGATTTCTACATGAATGCCGATGCCTTTCGATACGCTGCAAACATGACTAATGAGCTTGCGGTCACTATACCAGAGAAATATTGGGATACTTCTTTGGTAACGGATTTAGGTACCTTAAGAAAGCTCTTTATCCATATGATTCGCGTCCGTGATATATACGCCAATGGTATCCAAACAGGAATAATTGAATTTCCAGGTAGCTTACCGGAAAATAGAGGTTTACTTCTAGAACTTAAAAGAAGTACCGAAGACCTAGCCATCACGGTTGAGCAGTCACATGCAAAACAAATTCAAATGGGTGATGAACTATTAAAATTAGAAGAGGTCGTTGGGGCTGCCATACAACATGAGGGGATTCACCAAGGGCAATATCATATAGCATTAAAAAATTCAGGCTTAGATATCCCAGAACTTTGGAAACGGGGCTGGAATTTTTAGCAGGGGAGATGCAACTTTGAACGAACTACGTGAGCAACTAAAATGGCTACAAAAAATTATTTATTTTGATGAACAAGACTATTTACGAGAAAAGGCGAATGATAAAGAAGTTCTACAGGAGATCATCAATAAAGCTGAGGGATTACTAGATCAGACTAATGTTGAAAGAGAGCAATTCTTCCTATACGGTACGCTCGGAAATTTATACCGCGTAAAAGAAGAGCCTGACCATGCCATTCATTATTTATATCGAGTGCTTGAATTGGCATCACCGGATTCAATTGAAGAGATTATCACACTCATTCGTCTTGGTGAAGCCTATAAATATCAAGACGAACACGATAAGGCATTGAAACTTTTTGAGAAAGCTCTTCTTAATTGTTATGAATTTGAACCCGGTTATCTTGATTTTGCCTTCCAACATAAAGGAAAGTGCTTAATGGAAATGGGAAGAATATCGGAAGCGATGGAGGCGTTTCAAGGAGCCTTGGCGATTAGAAAAGATAATGGCGATCAAGATTTAATAGATTCTACTGAAAAGGCAATTGATTATTTGATGAATTTAGGTGAGGGGCATGAATGAACAGGATTTAAAGAGTAGATTATTAAAATTAAAGGAATCTCGTAACCATTTAAATAGAGATAAGCTTCATTTATTAACAAAGGCTATGTTAACCCATCTTGGTTCTACTGACTCTGAATTAAGGGATGGCCTCATTTATACACAATTTGTTCAACTTGTACTAGACGATCTCTTTAGTGATGATGAACTAATTCAAATTTTGGAAACTTGTATGGGAGAAGATTTTTTGTATGATCGAATAGGAATTGGTGAAAGTGATGCTGTATTTAAACGATCCTTTTCTAGTTTGTTAATAGCGGTCATTTTACATAAAAATGCTGAAAATCAATTCCTGGATCTGAAGAAATTGATTAAAGTTGCCGATCGTCTTCTAGAATACTTACAGCTAGAAAAGGATATTCGTGGTTACGTTGAAGGTAAAGGTTGGGCGCACAGTATTGCTCATGTAGCAGATACACTCGCTGAGCTGGCAAAACAACCGAACCTACCTGAAGTATATTTGGAGAAAATTTTTATAGCTATTAATTGGAAAATGAGTTTTGACAAAAGGTTATTTTCGGCTGATGAGGATGAACGTATGACGATAACTGTTATGAATCTTTTATCAAGCGGTTTAAATACACAAACAATGATACGGTCTATAAAGCATGTTGCTGGGGAGTTAGTTAACGATTTTCTTACAGGGCAACAATCTTATTTTCATTCCAGGATGAATTATAAGGCTTTTTTAAGAAGTCTATATTTTAATGTCATGGAAATAGAAACTTATTCTAATCTTGTTAATGCGCTTCATCAATCGAATAAAGATTTAATGAAGCCTTATCTTGAATAATTGTGGTTATTAATATAAAACCTCTCGCCAAAAAGCGAGAGGATTTCATCACTTATTTTTCTTCTTCGTCATCTCAGTCATCTGCTTCCAGATGGATCCTTTTGCTTCTTCGCCGCCTTGGATGCGGGATAGTGCCATTTTCGCTTGCATGCGCACTTCGAATTCAGGGTCTTCTAAAGCGTCTTCTAAAGCTGGAAGGGCAGTGTCATCACCATATTCATATAAAAACATCGCCGCTCGCCAACGGACAATCCGGCTTTTGTCCTGTAAAGCCTTAATCATTTCGGGAATGGCTTCTGTAAATCCAAGATCAGATAGGCAGTCTCCAGCCGTTCGGCGGACTGTGACAGTTTTATCTTTCATAGCCTTATAAATGTAAGGCAGGACTTGTTTATCCTCGATTTCTCCGAGATAGGCTGTTGCGAGTCGTCGAACAGACATTTTGGAGTCGTCTAAGGCTTTATCAAGCGCAGGTAAATCTTCGACGGTTGGGTCTGGCATTCGATCAAGTGCAGCATAGCGATCTTTCCAATCTTCTGCTTCTAATTTTTCGATTGTCAGCTTCTCTTGAGGGTAGGCTTCTACATCATGGGCTCTACCTTTTATGGCTAGTTTGATGAGTGCATCTAATCTATCCTGGTCATAGGTCGCTTCAATTTCATCAACTACATCTTGTCCAATGTCATTGGCATCACCATAGCGAGGACTTTGCTCCACCCATTCTCGTTCAGCTAACAAGTCAGCATCTTTTGAAGCTTCCATAACTGCATCCATGAAGCGTCCTGCCAGTCCAAAGCGTTTCTCTTCCTCTTGTTCCTCTGTCTTAACCTGCATGGGAATGTTACGGAATTTCTGAATGAAAACCTTAATCTCACCAAAGTTATCTTCGGTAGACTGATCGTTAGTACTTTTGCTAGGGCTTTCATCCTCAGTGGATCCTAATACTTCTTTAACCTTTGGCAAAATGTCTTCCCAAGGGACTTTCGGGTTTCGCTCTAACGCCATAAAATCAATGACGCGGTAGAGCTCTTTGACACCGTTAATAGCAAATAGTTCTTTGACATAATTAGGTGCATCACTTAAGTCATCATCTATTTTATATTCTTCGGTTTGACCATCTTTGAGTGATTCATCCACGTTTATTTTCATGGAATAAGGACTTGGTGTTGGTTCTATCGAAACAATTTTCATGTTAATGACCTCCTTAGCTCTACTTAAAGTTTAACAAATCTAGCATGATGGGGCTATTTTTTACATAAAATTGGGTAATGATAGAGTAAAGTGCCCTTAAGGAGGAGCGGATCATGAGTGATTTCACCGTTAGAATAAAGGATTATGTCGAACAGGCTAGGGATTACACCGTGGACCGATTTGAAGCGTTAAAAAATGTATCCAAAGATGTCTGGCTTAAAAATAGCCCGGCTCTAGGACTGTTATTTATATATTTATTATACCTAATGTTCTCAGCTAAAGAAGGTTCGATCGCTTGGACGATTATTTTTTTAATTGGTTTCGGTTATGCGATATTTGCTATAAAATATTGGAAGAAGGATCAGGAGTTTAACTTAAATTTGTCGTTAGTTTTACTTTTATTTAGCTTTGCATTTGCTGGTTTTGAAGGGTTTAGTTTTTTGATTTCGTCTTTATATGAGAGGGTTTTTTGAACCTCTCGCCACTTAATGATCTTATGCCTGATCTTGGGTGGAAAGAGCTGGAACTTATAGGCTTTTATAACTGGCATTTCCTTCATTATTCGGTGTTTCTTTAACTCAAAGTATTATCCTTCACCCTGTAACTTATTGATTGACCGAATATCGCGGTCTAGTATGGGAACAAGAGCCCATAAAGCCATCCATGCCCCTGCGAATAAAAATAAGTATGAAACTTGATATACATCTGCCATATATCCACCTAGCATCGTTAATGGTGGGATTAAAAATGAAGCTAGAGCAACGGTAATAGTTGCAACCCTTCCTCTGAACTCATCTTGGACAAGAATGATGAGAATGGAACTATACATGATTCCCTCAATGGTTCCAGATCCAATCATGAGAATGAAAAATAATAAACCTATATAATAATTGTCCGTCATTCCCATACCAATAAATGCTAAACCAGCTATGATGAAATCAATCGTCATTATGATAAATGGTCTAGTAAGATTAATAATCTTACTAGCAAGTAAACCCATTATAATTCCAATGACGGCACCTGATGCATTTAACAAACCAAATTGAATAGCGGTCGCCCCATACTGATTAGTGACTAATACAACTAATAGTGATCCAGCGATTGTTGTCACATTTAATGCTGTAGCAAGGAGGACCATTTTAAAGACGGGTTTATTATTTTTAAGTACATGTAAACCTGATTTTAATTCTTTTAAAAAGCTTGGCCTTGTCTTTTTCTCTTCAACTGATTGTTCCAGTGATATATTGATTACAAATATCAATAATATGCTAGCTAACAAATAGAAGAAGGAATGAGTAAGCATGACACCAATGAATCCAATTAGTCCAATCACAAAGCCGCTAATTGATTGCCCGATCAATTTACTCGTTTGACTTGTGGATGTAATGTAACCATTTACTTTAACAATTCTATTCTCACCAACGATCCGAGGAAGAAGCTTGTTTTCTGCCGGACCCACGAAAATCATACATACATGTTGTAAGATAATCGATACATATATTAGAAAAATTAAACTATCTAATTGAATAAAATATCCACTTGCCAACATGATCCCAATTAAAAACATAAAGGCGTAGCCAATTTGCATGGAAGTTTTTGGTTCTTTGCGATCAAGAAAAACACCAATAACCGGCGCTACTAAAACATTAGTTAACGTCGTAATCGCCATAACTGTTGCTGCGAAAAACGCCGAGTTGGTTAATTGATAAACATACCATAATATCGCTATATCAAACATGCTATCAGCGAGTGTTGTAAAGAATTGATTACTCACAATTAATCTCATATTACGTTTAATCATGAAATCCTCCATCATTTATTTAAATATATTTAATTAATATTTTAAATATATTTAAAATTAAGTCAACAGTTGTTTGGTTAATAAATCATTGAAAATCATATTATGGCGTATTTTGTAGGGTAAATATATTTAAAAAAATTTTAAATAAGTTAAAATAAAGATAAGGTTTGTTAAGAAAAGAGGGGTTGTATGGACCATATAGGTGAGCATGTTAGAAAGTTGCGTAAGGGAAAAGGATTAACCTTGACGCAATTAGCGGGAAATCACTTGTCTGCAGCTATGGTCAGTTTAATTGAAAACGGTAAAACAAAACCAACCGTCGAAACGCTACAGCATATTGCTAAGAAATTAGATGTGGATGCAGCGGAGTTAATGGGTGAAATGAACCGTAAAAATTTAAGGGATGTATTATATGAGCTACAAGAACTATACGTTTATGGCGAGGCTGCCTTCCAAAAGGTGATTAAACGGATTAAGCAAGTCCTACCTAAATTGTCTCATAACTATGAGTCCGCCCGAATATACGAATGGTATGCTAAGGTTTTATTTTTCTACTACGAAATGGAACCTTATGCTGAGAAGTGGGTGATTTATGGCGACTGGCATGATCCAGCTATCAAAGCAAAGGAAATCTATGAATTGTTACAGATGGATGAGAATGCTATTAAGATTGAGCTATTTTTAATTAGAGTGGAGTATTCTCAAGCCCATTATCAAAAAACATTAGAACTCATTGAAAGCTTGTTAGATAAGATGGAGTCATATGAGGACAGTCGGGAGTTAATAAGGAATAACATTCACTTAAAAAGTATGCAATCAGATGCTGAATCTGGTCTTGGTAATAGTAAAAAGGCCCTACAAATCATTGATGAGGCTATTAAATATTCTAAGGAAACATTGGTATTTGATTACTTTTATAACTTACATAACACGGCCGTGTTATTACATTATAATGAAGGAAGAAATAACGAGGCTCGAGAACATCTAGAACAAATAGAGAAATTTATTGAATTAACGGAAAATAATAATATGTATACAGAAAAAATGCTCATTCAAGCTCATTACCAGGAGTTTTTTGAAAATAACCCAACGTTATCACTTGAAACCTGTGAGCAATTAGAGGGTCAAATAAATAGCCAATTCAATCTCAGTCCTGAACTACTTAAGGGATATCAAGAACACATTAATGACCAAAAGGCACGCTGTTATACAAAACTAAAACAGCCAAATCAGGCACTCCCACTTTTCCATGATCAATTACGTTCGATGTTTGTAAAAGATCACCCTATGGACCGTTCATTGCGTGATATTACTTATTCTTATCGCGCATATTGCTATCACCAGTTAGGGGATACCAACAAAGCTATGACAGAAGCAGAAAAGGCTGTTGAAAGTTTAAAAACATATCCTCATACGCAGTACTATCAATTTGCGCGTGAAGTGTTGAAAGAGGTGCAACAATTAGTATGAACCTAAAAGGTATTAATCATTTGTTATTTTCAGTATCAGATTTAGAACAATCGGTTAAGTTTTATCAGGACGTTTTTGAAGCTAAATTATTGGTTAAAGGTCGTACGACAGCTTATTTTGATTTAAATGGTTTATGGCTTGCTTTAAATGAGGAAAAGGGTATTCCTCGTCAAGAGATTTATGAGTCGTATACGCATATTGCTTTTTCCATAGATGATGACGAATTTGATAATGCTGTTGAGAAGTTGAAACAATTGGGGGTTAACATTTTACCTGGGCGTGAACGAGATGAACGCGATAAACGTTCGGTCTATTTTACAGATCCTGATGGTCATAAGTTTGAATTTCACACAGGAACATTAGAAGATCGAATGGACTATTATCGCGAATCAAAAAAGCATATGACATTTTATGATTAAAAAATCACGCGCCGCGGCGCGTGATTTTTTAAGCTACTTGAGCTTTTTGTTTTCTATGTTTGATCACGTTGATTGTCAAAATGATTAAGATGATCGCTAACCCTATTAAGTCTGTATTAAGACCTGGTATAACCGATAATAGGGCTCCTCCAAGTAAGATGGCTCGAAGGATAGGGTTCATAAATGTTTTAAAGAATCCTTCTAATGCTGAACTTAATGCAACTATACCAATGATCGCAGTACCAATGTTGAGAATAATATCCGTCACTGGTGGAAATGGAAATTCAGTTGCGTTTGTGGATAGGCCTTCAATATCTATCATTAATAATGAAGGTTCGTACACAAATAGGTACGGAATGATAAAACCTGCTAACGACAGCTTCAAGGCTTGGAATCCTGTATTCATCGGATTTCCTCCAGAAACACCGGCTCCAGCAAAAGCTGCCAAAGCGACAGGTGGTGTGACGTTAGCAAAAATACCAAAGTAGAACACAAACATATGTGCAATTAATACAGGAATACCAAATTCAGCTAACGCTGGTGCAGCCATTGTAGCTGTGATGATGTATGCAGGGATTGATGGTAATCCCATACCAAGTAACATGGATGCTAGCATTGTAAAGAACAGAGTTAAGAATAATGAACCTGCACCTAAGCTCTGGATTGAAGAAGTCATAACCGTACCAAAGCTTGTTAAGCTAACAACCCCGATAATAATCCCAACAACAGCACAGGCAATCATCACGGTTAGTGACTGACGAGCACCAAGTGCCATGGCATCAAAAATATCCCTGATTGACATTCTGGTCGTTTTTCTAAACGATGCCACAACAATGGTTAGGACGATTGTCCAGAATGCTGCAATTCCAACCGGTAAATTCTGAAATAACATCACAACTAAACCAACAATTGGAATAAGTAAGTGTCCACGTTCTTTCATAACTTCCTTAATACGTGGTAAATCGGCCTTCGGAATTCCCTTTAGGTTTCGTTTACCTGCTCGATAATGGACCTGCATAATAACGGCTAAATAATACAATACAGCAGGGATTAAAGCTGCCAGGGCTATAATACCGTAATTTATCCCGGTTGTTTCAGCCATAATAAAGGCACTCGCACCCATTATCGGTGGTAATACCTGACCTCCAACTGAGGCACTAGCTTCAACTGCACCAGAAAAGTTTTTGTTATAGCCGATTTTTTTCATTAATGGAATCGTAAAGGACCCAGTACTAACAACGTTAGCCACCGCAGCCCCATTAATACTACCCATAAATCCACTGGAAACCACGGCAACTTTGGCTGGTCCACCTTGTCGATGTCCAGCTAAAGCCATCGCGATATCATTAAAGAATTGTCCTAATCCTGATTTTGTTAAAAAGGCTCCGAATAGAATGAATAAGAAAATAAAGTTAACAGAAGCACCAATAGCTGTAGAATAAAGCCCCTCTGTTTTCAAATATAACTGTCCAAAGATATCCCCTAAATCAAAATCGCGTGTCGTGAGTCGCATAGGTAGAAAATCCATATGACTGAAAAATGGATAAGATAAGAAAACTAATGCAACAATTGGTAAAATGATTCCTGTTACACGTCTTGCTGCTTCTAGTACGAGGAGTACGGCCAAAATTCCAACCACAATATCCATTGTATTCGGAATTCCACCGCGCTCAGTTACAATCTCAGTGTATTCCGAGATTAAATAAATCGCTGTGTAGAAACTAAGTGCAAAGAGAATCCAATCATATACTGGAATTTTCGTTCGATCTTGTTTAGAGAAAGTCGGATAAATTAGGAATATTAAAGCTAGCCCAATCGCCACGTGAACGGAACGCTGCTGTAAGGCTGGAATTGGATTAAACTGAATCCATAAATGATAGGCAGAATAAATAACAGCAATTCCAAAGACGATCCAGGCAAATAGTTTTTTACTCCCGAAATCTCTAACCTTGGATTCGCGGTCATATTTTTCAAGTACTTCTTTATTCACATCTTGTGCGTTGTTGCCCTTAACATCTATCGAAACATCGTTTTGATCTTTACTCATAAGAATTCCCCTCCAAAAATGTTCCAGAGATGAATATTCCGCGTCGTGATGTTGACCTCACTATAAGGTTCGACCATTTGATATAACGGAATGTCTTTGGAACTTGTTTCAATGGTCGTTTGTACGTTTTCCGAAACAACCACATTCAATTCATCCATTTGACGGTTGATTTCCATACGTACGAACCCATCTTCAACTTCTGTATCCTTTCCCTCAGCAGGTACACCAGCACCAAATGTTTTAAAATAAGTCTCTGTTAATATTAATTCCCCATTTTGATTTTTATATTTTTCATACCATTTTTCTTTTTCTACGGAATGTGTCCAAGAAAGAGTAAATGAATCATCGTTAAGGAAGTAAGTATGCTGGTCAGTTTGGATTTGGATAACTGGGAAATGGAAAAAAAGAAAAAAGAGGAGCACCAATAAAATTGCGCCCCTCCTCAACCATTTACTGTTCATTGTAATAACGTTCTGCTCCTGGGTGAATTGGTGCTACCATACCCTTTTGAGCGCTATCTAATGAAATATCAGACGCTGCTTGGTGTGAGTTGACTAATTGGTCTAGGCTGTTAAAGAGCGTTTCAGTTAATTTGTAAACATCATCTTCACTAAGATCTGAACGAACGACTAAAGCGTTCATAATAGCAGCAGTTTGGACTGGCTCTTCGTTATTATAAGTCCCTGCTGGAATTTCCATTGAAACAAAGTAATCTTTTTCCTGTGCAATTTCTTCAACTTTTTCTTTTTCGATTGTAACAATTTTAAGGTCAATGGACTCTGCTAATTCTAAAACAGAAGAGTTTGGTAGACCACTTGTTAGGAAAGCTGCATCAATTTGTCCTGAACGAAGGCCGTCTGCTGCCTCGGCATAACCTAAGTAATCGACTTCAATATCATCATAAGTAATACCATGACCTTCTAATAAAGTACGAGCATTTACTTCAACACCTGAGTTTTGGTCACCGACTGCAACACGTTTACCTTCAAGGTCGCTAAGTGTTTCGATGCCAGTGTCTTCAGTTGTTACAACCTGTACATAGTTAGGATATAATGTAGCGATTTGTTGAATATTTTCAATCGGCTCATCGAAATTTTGAGTGCCTTCTACAGCTTGACTTAATGTATCACTCATAACAAAAGCCATTTCAACTTTTTCTTCTTTTAATAAGTTAACGTTTTCAACAGAAGCACCTGTTGTTTGGGTTCTTGAGTTAACATTTAGTTCCTCTGTGTAGATTTCACTAAGAGTTGTCGCAATGATATTATAAGGTCCTGATGAACCACCAGTTGCGATTGTCGCAATGTCAGTGTCTAAACCTTCATCACTACCACCTTCACCGCCTGACTCATTGTTTTCATCTCCACCACTACAAGCGGTAAGTAAAAGAGCTAACAATGCAATAAATGTGAAAGCGCTTAGAAATTTCTTGTTCATATTTGTTCCTCCTTGATTGTCTAAAATTTTTACAAAAATTATTATACCATAGTAATTATCAAAATATCTATATTAAAAATTTAAAACCATTAATAGTGGGGTATAATAGTATATACGGAGTGAGTGGAATATGAATATTCAAAAAATAATGAATTTTATTTCAAATAAATCCTATATTTATATAATAATTTTATTCCTAATCATAATATCATCTGTTTATATATTTGTAGAATTTGCTGATCACCTATTAGAAGAAGAAAAATTCTTTTTTGACCGGGAAGTAAGGCAATATGTAAATGCGGTTTCAACTGGCACGTTAGATTCAGTCTTTACATTCATTACGGAGCTAGGGTCTGTCAGGTTTATAACCGTGTGTTCCATCATGTTAAGCACGTTTTTATTCTTCTTTTATAGAAGTAGGAAATGGAGGATTGTTTATTTCTTAGTTGCGATTATTGGGATTGGTATTTTGACCAAAACCTTAAAAGTCTTGTTTGAAAGGAAACGTCCAAATATATTGGAACACTATGATGGAACGGGGTTTAGCTTTCCGAGTGGTCATTCGACCGGTTCGATGGTGTTTTATGGATTTATTGTTTATTTAACGATTCGTAGCCATCTTCAACTGTCAGTTAAGTGGTTGTTTGGAGTACTGCTCTCTATATTGATTTTGCTAATAGGGTTTAGTCGTGTTTATTTAGGCGTCCATTATGCATCAGATGTAATAGCTGGTCACTTGCTAGGCTTAGGCTGGCTTGTGTCATGCGTTCTCATTTTAGAATATACGTTATGGCGAAAAAAATAATAATTTTTTTCTAAATAAATCAGTTGCAAATATATTGACTTAGAAAAGTTAAAAAGATATTCTAACCGGGAAGAATAAAATCTCCAGTTAGGGGGAAAGCGTTTGTTAACAGAAGGGCAACTAAAAGATATTGAACGGCTTCAAATGATTGTTGAGCAAACAGATCGAATTGAACTGAAATTGAATTGGTACTTCCTCCGATCTCGTGTTTCCACAAACAACGACTTTTTCTATTATGAAGGCGACCAATTATTAGGTTTTTTAGCACTTTATTATGTTGGTGGCGCATATGAAATGTGTGGAATGGTTCACCCTGACCATAGACAGAAGGGCATTTTTAGTGAACTTTTCCAACGGGTATTAAATGAACTTCAAAATCGTAAAAGTCAAACGCTATATATCAATTCACCTCCCGAATCAGATTGTGCTAAAAAAACGTTAACGAAAATGGGTGCCACATACGCTTATTCTGAATATCAAATGCGTTGGCAAAAACAGGATCTCCCAGAGCCTAGCGTACAGGTTAAGTTAGTACCGGCCGTCGAGGCAGATTACGGAACCATACTGGAATTAGATCAAAAGGGTTTTAATTTAGAAAAAGAAGAAGCGAGGTTATTGAATAAGACCTTGTATAATGACCCTGGTCATCGTATTTATATGATTGAAAATGAAGATGGAGAAAAAGTCGGAAAGCTTCGTATAAAGTCGGAAGGAATTGAAAGTTATATATTTGGATTTACGGTTGATCCTGATTACCGCAGGCAGGGTATTGGGTTATCAGCACTTATCCAAGCCGTCGGGCAAGAAGCTGAGCTCGGGCATACGATTTTTGTTGAAGTGGGAACTGAGGACGTACGAGGACTTCATTTATATGAAGCTGTAGGGTTCAAGACGTTCCAGCAACAAGATTATTATAAATATGAAGAAAATATGAAAGGAGTCAGCTCTGTTTAGGGCTGACTTTGTTTTTAACACTTATCAAAGGCATGCCCCAAACGACAATGGGGAATCATCACCCCTCATTGGGCAAAGAACTTTCGTCAATGGGGAATCATCGCCCCTCATTGGGCAAAGAACTTTCGTCAATGGGGATTCATCACCCCTCATTGGGCAAAGAACTTTCGTCAATGGGGAATCATCGCCCCACATTGGGTAAAAACATCTCGTCAATGGGGGTTCAGCGCGCCTCATTGGGCAAAAACCTCTCATTAATGGGGAGTCATCACTCCTCAATGGGTAAAAAGCTCTCGTGAAGAATCGGTGGACCTGAAGTTTTTTGAAGTCAGCGAGCTTCCAAATCAAATGATTGGGAGTCACAAGGAAGTGAGTGAGGATTATTTGAAGAAGGTTAAAACTTAAGGCCTGTCCGGTTTGGATAGGTCTTTTTTATATTCTTCCGTTTAAATAACGTGACCAAGCATATCCGAACGCAACGCCAGTGACAGCGTACATAAACATAATCGGACCGATATCCCAGAAAATATCACGCATGAAGTTGATCATCGCAAAAAATACAAATATTAATGAAAACGCTAGCAGTGGACCGAACACAAATATGTATAAATCCACTCGAATCATCATTTTCAGTTGCATAAAACGGAGAACTAACGTCGTAACGGCGATTACGAAGAAAATGACCAAATGATGTGTGAATCCCAAACGCCATCAACTCCTAAGACATGTTATTATATTATACGTTTTAAAATTTATAACATGTTAAAAACGACTAGATTGAATGCTTATAGCTCGGCACAGATGATAATTCGCTCGGCAGTCGGAGGAATTCGCTCGCAAGCAGAAAGAATGCCCCATTAAATGGGGATTAATCGAGTTAAGTGACCCCCTTGTAAGATTTTACTGACTGTACATACTATAACTAAGAAAAATTGTATAGAGGTGATTCGATGATTGTAGGCATGAATCCGTATTTCTTATTCAATGGACAAGGTATTGAAGCTGTTCGGTTTTATGAAGATGTTTTTGGAGCCGAAGTTAAAGAGTTTAAAACATTTGCTGATTTACCCGATTCATCTGAGGGTGATGAATCTTTATTATTGCACGCTAATTTAAAGATTGCTGATAATGATATCATGCTTTCGGACGCTGACCCTGATCATCCGATTGAAGTAGGTACGCATATTTCGGTTGCACTCGTTACTAACGACCAAGATGAAACAAGCGATATGTTTAGAAAAATACGTGAAAGTGAAGGCGAAGAGACCATGCCATTACAAGAGACGTTTTTCAGTCCGGCTTATGGTAAAGTTAAAGATAAATTTGGCATTGAGTGGCAGTTTATGACGATGAAAGAATAGTAAGGTGACCTCCCCGAGTGGGAGGTTTTTTCCAGACTCTAAAGTAGAGAATCGAGACTTAAAAGCGAAGAATCCAGACTCGATAATGGAAAATCCTGATCCGAGAGCGAGAAATCCAGAAGTTGAAGTGAAAAATCCAGACTTATAGCCAACAAATCACACCATCGATGAATGGCTTTTCTATGATACAATAATGCGAAAAATAAAGGATAGGTCGATATATTATGGATAAAACTGAATTGGATTCATTAATAAAAAATTATCAGGAAGAAGATGAGATAAGAGCTTTATTAAATAGCTCATCACTAATAGACTGTCAACCGGCTTATAACAATAAGGAATTGGTTGGTGCAATAATAACGTGGGAAAATGAATTTCACCCCTATTGTACTTATGTTAAGTTAGTCGTCGATCCAAATGCACCTTATGATACTGAAAATTATTTGTTCTCTAAAGTTGATGCAGATAAGCCATTACAATCATTAGTTGATGAATCTGATAAAAGGGCTATTAACTTTTTCGAAGCATTGGATTTTGTTAGAGTTAGAAAAACATATATTGCTAGGTTTAACATAGGAACTTCCATGATTGATCAACAAATTAATAAGAAGGTCATTCCATTACATAAAATTGGTTTATTAAAAAGTGATCTCGTTAAACTAGTCAAATCCAATTACGAAAAAGTACACATTGATAACCCTGTTGCAAAACGATCGCATTCAGAATGGGAAGGATTAATTTTTGCTAGTGACGTTAACATGAATGGAAGTTTTATAGCCTTGGATGAAGAAGACAGAATAGTAGCCTATTCTTTTTTACATAATTGCGATAATGAAACACTTGAATTGGGATGGTGTGGGGTAAGTGATGAAACACATTTATATTTATTACCCCAATTGGTATTGAAACAAGGGAGTTTTGCTAAGAAAGTAGGTATTCAAAATTTAGAAGGTGAGTTTGACACGACTGATGAAAATGCAATGTATGTATTTATGGAGCTAAACTTTGAAGTGATAGAGTCATTGGTAATGTATAGAGAGGAGAAAAATAGTTGCGAAAAGAAAAATTAAAAATCTATAGTATTCGATTGTTAATTATTCTATTAATCATATCAGTTATTTTGAATATCTATTTTTACGTTAAGGCCAATGATTACATGGAATTAAACAAACGTACGTATAAATATAATGTAATGAAAATAAATGATAATATTAAGTCTATTAAAAGAGAAATGAGTTTAATAATAGAAAAACCTAACCATAATGATGCATTTGATGGTCATATTAAAGCTGCACAACGCAACCTAGAAGGAATCGAGAATATGAATTTTCTCATGAATAACTATGTACAAGAGTATTTTGATAAGGACAGTCGATTACGTGCATTTGATTTTTATAATCAACGAGATTTTTATAACTTCATAATAGGTGACAGACTATACGGGATGTCAGAGGCGTTGGAAAATGATAATGTATCTGAAGTTGTCAGTATAGCCAAAATACTTGAGAATGAATTGAGTATTATCTTAGAAATACAGCCAAATCGTGATGAATATGTTAAATATGTTTATGATGAGATAACAGATCTCTGGATAAAAATTATAAATGAATTACCATCTAGTAAAAAACTAAATGAATTTAAGGAATGGGTAAAGTTTGAAAGGTTTAATGAATAGTAGAACGCTATTAGTTAGGATGATTTTATGCTAGGACATCATAAAAAACGTTTAGTCCTTTTGATACTGGTATCAATAGCAGCTTTATTTCTACCGTTATATATTGAGTTAGCTAATTCTTTTTTATATATAGCAATCATTGTGTTGATGAGTATTTTTGGTATCATTCGTCTAACCCATAATGATTACTTCGATCGGCGTTTTCATCGGAAGTGGCCGAAATTACGTGATAAGGGGTTCATTTATCACTTTTTACGTGAATGGTTTAAATTTACTTTAATCGCAATCGGGGGTTGGGTCTTACAAAAATTAATAGTTGAAGGTGGTAATCTGTTTGATATATTGCTTCAACTTCTTGAGGTTACCCAAATTATTTTAATAATAACCTTTGCTTTTAGTTTAATAATAACCCCCGTTGCGCGATATGAAGGTAAAAAACGATATTCAGAGGTTAACTACAAGTATAAGAAAAGAGGCGAGAAGGATTATCACCATCTCGCCTGATGATCCTCTGCCCAACCAAACAATTGATTGATTTGAATCGACCGACCATCATTAGCTTCTATCGTACCATTATAATACCCAATCAATTGGTGGACGTTCGATTTAATCAGGCCTACATTCGTTTTAGAAACGCGTTCGAAAATGGGCTCAAACATTAGCTTAACTTGTTTATCATTGGGCGAGTGGATGATCCAAGGCTTTAAATAGTTGTTTTTGTCATAGATCCAATCTATTTCATCGTGAATTTTATTTAATCGGCCGTTGATAATGAATCCGTTTTCTGTTTGGCCAGTGCCTTCCGTCCATTGTCCGCCAAAATTTAAACCAACTCGATATCCATCAGTCATCCCTGAAGCGGCTCCCCAATTCCAGTTTGAACGATAGGGCCATTTGCCGCGTCCGAAGTCCAGAGTAGCAAATGCACTCGTTGGTTCGAATTGGTAAGTACCTTCAGACCAATTGACGAATCCCTCTGCCGGTAAGGCAACCTGTTTAGATGTATATTGAAAGCGTTCATCACTCCATGGAATTACCACGTTTAGTGATTCTTGGTGAGGCATGCGTTCAACGGTTAATTGGGCTTCAAGGGGTTCCTCTTTATGAAATTTTGGCCAGTAAAGTTGAATATCCGTTGTTGCTTTGTTTTCCTTGATGTCAACACAGACACCGCGTGTTTCCAATGTAATCGTTTCTTGCACATTATCTGGCATATGAATGCTTCTACCTAGAGGTATCATAATGGACTCTTCAACAAATCGATGGGACCTTAAATCAAGCACATACGCAAATACGACCGCCGCATAATCTAAGTGCGATACGGTAATCGAGAATAAGGCGTCATGTGATGTGACACACCAATAATTCCATTTCTTTTTCCTAAGAAAACTTCCTCGCAAATTACAATAAATCATCGGATGGCGTGACCATCCCACGCTTTCGCGATTCAATTTTCCACGCTCATCACACAGTTTAAAGGCCCGTGTAATTTCTGTCCCTTTCATATAGAAGGCTCCTCCTTTTTCTCCTATCAAACATATACGAGACAAGCAGGTGAGAATCCTTTTTTGATATAATTGAAGAAAGAGATATTTGGGGGTTAGCTTATGGTTAAAAATCCGATTTACGTGGAAATTCCTATTCGTGCAGAAATGGATAAGCTTTGGGATGCAACGCAAACGCCGAATCAGCATGAACAATGGGATTTGCGATTTTCTTCTATTACTTATTTACCAAAAGAAGAAGACGAACCACAACGGTTTCATTATAAAACGAATATCGGCTTTGGGATTGCTGTGGAAGGTTGGGGTGAAAGTGTCGGTACTCATGGTGCGAAGGATGGATCGAAAACATCGTCTCTCCACTTTGGTACTGATCAAAAAATTTCACTGATTGAAGAAGGACGTGGCTATTGGAAATATAACCCGCAATCAGATGGAACGATTCAATTTCTAACACAATATGATTATGATACGCGTTGGGGATTGTTTGGATGTCTGGTTGACAAGGTGTTTCGCCCGATGATGGGTTGGGGAACGGCCTTAAGTTTTGATGTCGTCAGGCGCTGGTTAGAAAAAGGAGAAGCCCCCGCACATCAGTATATACGTTTTTTCAGTACGTGGCTGATTGCTCTCTTGTTTTCTTTCGTCTGGATCTATCACGGGCTAGTGCCGAAGCTATTGTTTATGCACCCGGTGGAAATATCGATGACGACTGGGGCACTTTCATTAACGGACAGTCAGGCTATCTGGCTGAACACTGTCATCGGTTCTTTAGAGATTTTATTTGGACTACTTTGGCTATTTTATCGTCAAAAACGGCACTTGTTTGTCCTTCAGTTGATTGCTTTTCCATTATTGGCGCTAGCGGCGATTATGGCTGAACTGGATAATTTAACACATCCATTTAATCCGCTGACATTTAACTTGGCTTTAGTCATTTTATCTGCCGTTGGATTGATGGTTAGCAAGGATGTTCCAACAGCTAGACATTGTAAACGAAAACGACATTAATAAAGTTTAAGGAGCACATCATGTCCATTTACAAAAAAGTACTTGGGAAACAATTTTATAATCTACATCCGATGCTGCAAAAACGTTATGAGATGATGGGGGAGCAGACATTTAAAGCACGGGGTGTGATGAAAACAATTAAGGGTGGTCCACGAATACTTCTGCCTATCATGAAGCTCGGTATTCGTCGCAAACTACTTTTCCCTGAACAGGGAGAGGAGATCCCATTTACGATAGTGAATACGCCTCGTGAGCAAGGCCATCAAATTCACTGGGAGCGAGCGTTCCTTTTTTCTAATCAAACAAGATATTTCAATGCGTTAATGAGCTTAGATTCGAGGCGACAAGTCATCGAGGACTATCTCGGAGAACCACCATTGCTATATTCTGATCTTGTTTTCGAGGTAGTCGATGGCGCTCTTACTATTAAATCGAGTAAACAACACCTAGTATTGGGGAAAATCGAAGTTCCGCTTCCAAAATGGTTTCAAGGTCAGGCAACCGTAACCGAACAATTTAATGATAGGACAAAACAATTCGAAATTTCGGTTAGAGTTCGCAATTCGATTATCGGTCAACTTTTTGCTTATGAAGGGGCGTTTACAAGTGACGAACTTACATAAATCAGGACTCATTAACATTTTTATCTTAGTGATGATCGCTATCTTTACGCCGCATGAGTGGTATTATCTACTATTAACTGTCGCTCAGCTTGTTTATGTACCGCTTGTTCTCGGTTCATTTATTAAAAATAATTCCATCGTCTGGTTTGCTATTCCTGCTTTTCTTTCGGTAATTGTCTTGCAATTGACTTCACAAACGTCAGGGGACTTATTACTCGCAACCATTTATTTCGCTTTCACGATTGTAGTTGCTTTCCATGGTATAAAACGATTTCTCAATAGAGGCTTCATATATATGGAGGAAATTTTGATTGATATGGCCATGATGTTCTTAGCGATTGGCGGAATGTGGTTTTGGGCTTCAGAAGCGGGCATTGATACCGGCTTCAGTCCAATCATCACGTGGTTAACGGGTATACATTTTCATTATGCTGCCTTTATGTTCCTAGTTTTTGCAGGGATTCTTGGGCGAATCTATAAACCTAAAGGGTATCATCTTTTGGCCTGTGCCATTATCATAGCTCCTGTTTTTGTGGCGCTCGGAATTACGTTTTCGACGTTTCTTGAGCTTGTGTCGGTTATCATTTACATCATAGGCATTTATGGGTTTATCGTTCTAAGCTTTAAAGCACCATTTCAAAGTTCTTGGCAAAAATGGCTTCTCCGGATCTCATTTCTAGCACTAGGTGTGACGATATTATTTTCTCTAATATACGCCTTTGGAAATTGGTCAGGAATGTACGTGATAACGATTGATTTTATGCTCCAGTTCCATGGATTGATTAATGCTGTCGTTTTTGCAGGAACTGGTGTGATCGTCTCAACCGTTTTCGTGCCACTGACAAACGTCAAAACACCAGATTTTCCGGTTAGTCCACTTCGCGCAAGCTGGAAGGTCGGTGAATTATTTTTAAACGGTAAAATAGATGAACAAGAGTCGGTCAAAGGGCTAGTCGATGACATGAGCGTTTATGATTTAGAACTAGCACCATCCATTGTGGATTTTTACGAGAACACGACGGCCTATCGCTTATTTGCACGAGTCCAATGGAAACCATGGTTCAAACCGTTTGCCGCTGTTTATCGATTATTCAGTCGTAAAACGCAACAAATCAATCTTCCGTTATCTAGTGAAACCGTTGAGATGACGGGGGA
This sequence comes from Tenuibacillus multivorans, assembly GCF_900103915.1. Taxonomy (GTDB): domain Bacteria; phylum Bacillota; class Bacilli; order Bacillales; family Alkalibacillaceae; genus Tenuibacillus; species Tenuibacillus multivorans. Next base: position 70,655 of record NZ_FNIG01000004.1, read on the forward strand.
TGTTTTACCGATTAAGAGTGAGTTGGACCAACGGAAAAAGGTCCGGGCGTGGCTAAGACAAATTAACGATGACACCACATTCGTTGCTTTATATTCTGAGCATCAAGCGAATGGAAAAACATACATGAATATTGCTTTGCCTCTGCCAGGTTCATCTATGATCGGTATTCTGGATCTAAGCAAACAGGGCGAAAAACTAGTTTTATCAAGTGAGGAGGTTGGAATTTACTTAGCGTTTCGCCAATCTTTTATGAAACTTCCCATTCATGAGCGGTTTGAGGTAGAAGAGATTGAAATGGGCGAGCTTAAGGCAACGCACCGTATGAGGATTTTCGGGTTACCTTTCTTACAAATCGATTATGAGATTAAAAAGGAGTCATACTATGCGCTCTGAAAAAGAGATGATGGATTTGATTTTAGGAACGGCGAGGGAAGATGACCGTATTCGAGCTGTTTGGATGAATGGTTCGCGGACAAATCCAAACGCGAAGAAAGATATTTTTCAAGACTACGATATTGTCTATGCCGTAACGGATGTGTCATCGTTTACAGCGGGTCACAGCTGGGTCGACCGATTTGGTGAGCGAATCATCATGCAAATGCCAGATGCATCAGCGTGGCCAAAGGATGAACCGCGTGAAGCTTTTGCTTATTTGATGCAGTTTGAGGATGGGAATCGGATTGACTTGACGCTTGTTCCTAGTCAAAACGTCTCTGATATTATGGAAAAACAAGAAAGCTTAACTAAGATATTACTAGATAAAGATGATCAGTTACCGAAAATCGACCCGCCAAACGACCGGGATTATCACGTTAAAAAGCCAACAGAAGCGGAATTTTTATCATGTTGTAATGAATATTGGTGGGTTTCACTTTATGTTGCAAAAGGACTGTGGCGTGAGGAAGTTTTATATGCTAAAGGTATGCTAGACGGTCCCGTGCGTGCGGCCCTTATACAAATGCTAGATTGGAAAGTCGGAATTGAGCATGATTTTAAAATTAGTATGGGGAAATTTAGCAAGGAGCTCCGTCATTATCTTGATAAAACGACGTGGCAGCGATTGCTAGAAACTTATCCAACCGTGGATATCGAACAAATCTGGCAAACCCTTTATTTAATGGCTGACTTATTCCACGATGTAGCAAAACATAATGCAGAAATGCTTGACTACCATTATAATGAAAAAGAGGAACAATATGTTCGAAATTATTTGAAACGAATACGGAATAACGAAATCTAGGAGTTGACTATATGAATTTTATCGACATCGTCATTATCATTGGCGTTTTGTTCATAGCAGCATTCGCCGTTGAATTTGGTTTAACAAAACTATTAAACATACCGATTCGCGAAAAACGTTATATCAACGATCAACACAAGCAGCGTTATAAGCAATTTATTTTTACGTTTGGAATCGCTTTACTAATTATTTTTACCTTATACATACTCGGACAGATCATCATTTTTATCCCAATAACTTTAATTATGTTATATCCAATCGCCAGTTCAATTGTCGATATGGTGATGGAATTGAAATATGATCGCGAGTCACGACGTTACATTATTTCAATTTCGAATATCATTGTATATGTTGCTTTTCTTGTTATATTATTTACGACAGACTTTTTCGGGTTGTTGTAAGTTTTTTAGGAGGTCAAAGAATGCCGTTCTTAAAAAGTATGATTCATATTGTCGCTTGGTCAAATGTTGGGTTGGTACTTTACGGACTCATTTTTACAATGAGTTATGAAACGTATTTTAATATTTCTAGCAAGCTTACGATAGGATGTATTTTGGTTTATTTACTAATAGGTATTTTTATAGACTACCATAAAAGTAAAGATAGCGGAACAGGATTTGGTTTGTTTCGTTATATGTTTAAAAAGGATAAGTCCTAAAGCCTTAACGATATGCTTGGATCGTTAAGGCTCTTTATACATGGTAAGCGGTGTCTCAAATCGGCACATTGATCAGTCAGATTTGGGGTTGTAGGTTTTAGGTCGCAAAATGTCCTTTTTAATTTATTTTATAGTTCTATTTAAATGAACAAAATCATAGTAACCCCTTATTGATCATTAACATTTTTCCATTCATACACTTGATTACTTAAAAAATTATAGAGAGTATTAGAATTTACTATTTTATAATCTTGATGTAATCTTGGATCGCGTAATAGTATATAATTCTTTAAGACATAAAAATCAGTATTAAGATTTCCTTTATATTGAAGATCTATTTTGAATTCATTGACAAAATCAATGGACTCTGTATTACCATGGTATTCTATTAGTTGAATGTTCTCAAATTTATTAATAATTTCATTTATATCTTCTTCGCTTTTTATAGTTAAAGTGAATTTAGAATTATTTCTTATTTTTTGCAATTCAATCTGATTGATTTGACTTTCTTTATTATCTATTTCTTCTATATTTTCTATGGCTTGCTTAAGTGTCGATTCCTTATTATTCATATTTGTAGAAAACAAGTAAAATAATATCAATACCATGCCAACCACAATTAAACTTATAGTTACTTTTTTATTCAAAAAAATCCGCTCCTATTTTATTTTTCAATTTAATATATACAACTTTCATATCATGAATTCCTTCAAATATCTATTTTTCAAAAATGGGGAGTTTTACCATTAAAATAAAATTATTGTAAATCCGAAATTTTATTCGTAATAACTTCTTAAAAGACATACTTATAAGAAGTTAAAAGAATAAAGTGACAGTACATAATTAAGAATGTGAAGAAATAACAATCAATGATAAAAAGTGATAAATTCGCTTACTTAATTATTAATCAATGTAAGGTCAACGTATTAATGGAGATTTGAAAGCGAAGGTGAAGATCGTCAAGTTGCTGGAAAACATCACTATAGTTGTCCAATCCCAAATAATGTGAATCCAGGATTGAAAGGATAGAAGCCTGATATTTGTCAGGCTTTTTCTATTGTTCTCAAGAAATACAGAATATGGTAGACTTAGGTTGAACTATTTATCAAGAAGGAGAGACTATGAAACATAAATTTTCCCTCATCGTATTATTAAGCATTTTATTCGTTGGTTGTAGTCAACAGGAAGATGAAGTTGTCATTACTAATGATAGTGAGCTATATACATCTTCGCATGTAAAACTATTAGGTTTTAGTATTTCAATAGATAATCATACTGAACAGGAAATTGATTATTATGTCAAAATCGATATAGAAGATGACTGGTTGTCCAAACAACTTGGTCAAAACGAGTTTGTCTTTGGTGAAGGATCAGCTCTTTCGGAAAAGGGTACGATATATGATCTCAAACCAGACTCAAGTGATATCATAGGTGAAAGGGTTGAGTTTGATCAGCAGGTAAATGAAGACAGACTTAAACAATCGATTCAAGATAATCAATCTGTAAAAGCAAGCCTTATATCGATAAATGATGAGGTATTGGTATCAGAATACATAACGAATCTGACGGTTACGGATGAAGAGGGTATTTTAAAAAATCGTGACCATTCATTTTTTATACTCATATTAATCCTAATTTTATTGGTGGGAACTTCTTATTTAATAGACAAAGCTGTTAGAAAGTGGCTCGGGATAGAAAAACCTAAACGCCAGGATCTTCCTAAAGCGTATAAATGGTTGGAACAAGGAGCTAATATAGTTTTAAATGTTGTATTGTTTTACTTAACTATTCAAGGAGAAATTAGAGATAATGGCAATTTAATAATGGCGATGTTCATTATCACACTTACTTTTGAAATTTTACTCAATATTATATTCCTTTCTAAGACAAAGGAATATTTAGTTTCATTAATACATCTCGCTATAATTATAATAATTCTGGCTATTTTTATAGAAACAACACCATTTTTTAACTAATAGCCAGACATGGGAGAAAACATATGAAGTCGTTAATTGATAATTGGAGAACTATTTGCATAAAGAAAAACTTTATAGGAATCGGATCGACAAGAAAGGTTTATCGCATGAACGACCGTGTCATTAAGGTACATTTAAATTCATTGGGGTATCATCAATCTAGGCGTGAATACGAAATTTATAATGATTTGATTGGTACTGAATTTGCTAGATTGCTTGCGCCGATTGAATATGTGGATAAGAATATCTGTTTACAGAAATATTATCGAGAGGTTCCAATGCATCATAATCAATCCTTTGATATCCAAAAGCGGTCTGGAAACTGGTCTATTCCAAGAAACTATGAAGCTACCATTAAGCTTTTAGATGAGGTATACGATGCATTTGATCTCAAGGATAGCAGTAATTATGGAATCGACGAACGCGGTGAACTAGTTTTAATTGATTACGGCATGAGTAAGAAGATCTATGAGAGTCAATGGGTTCCTAAAGTAGAAAATGGAGAGATTCCTCAGATTGAGTTTTCTACTTGTGAACAATGTGGAGAAAAGAAAGAAATTCGAGTCTATGGAGAAAATGATTCGGATATTCGCTGTGTCGATTGTGGGAAAGAATGAAAAACATGCTCCTAACTTTAGCTAATGATACTAATCAATACACCTTTTTTGTTAAAATGGATAAAAGGAAATCTAAAAGGAGTTATGGTAAATGAAGTTTGACGGTAAAAAACTGGTCTTAACGATCATTATCATTATCGTGATTATGAGTGTAGTTACATATGCCATTTTTAATTACTTAGACCGAAACGAATATATTGAAGAGATGGGGATGGCATGGGTTCAAAATGGCATACTGTAAAAATCGTAATTCAAACAAAGGAGTGCTTTTAATGGAAATCAAACAAGATGACAAAGGTTTTTATGTCGGTAAACCAGGAAATAAAGATGCAGAAATTACATTTGTGGATAAGGGAGCAAACACGATTGAAATTGATCACACTGAGGTTTCGGAAAAACTGCGTGGTGAAGGTGTAGCAGGAAAGCTTGTTCAGTCTGTCGTGGATTATGCGCGGGGAAATGACTTGAAAATTACAGCAACTTGCGAATACGCCAAGAAAAAGTTAGGGCGAACCGATGAATACAATGATGTTTATATCGGGTAGAAAGGGGACAGTTTGATGTATCAGTAAAAGTTCCTAAAACAAGCCATTCAACTAGCACAAGAAAATGTCAAATCAGGTGGACGTCCATTTGGAGCGGTATTAGTTAAAAGATGGTGAAGTCATTGCAACAGGTGTTAATGAAACGTATGTGACGCATGACATTACCGCTCATGCAGAACTACTCGCAGTACGCCGTGCCAATGAAAAACTACAACCCCCTTTTTTAGAAGGGACAGAAATGTATGCTAGTGGTCAGCCATGTCCGATGTGCATGGCAGCTATGCATTCAGCTAATGTCGACAAAATTTACTTTGCTTATTCGTATGAGGATGGTGAACCATACGGGCTTTCTTCAACTCATATATTAGAACAGTTAAAGAAGCCGACAGACCAGCAAACAATAGAAATTAAGCATGTAACGCCAAGTGATGTTGACGAACACCCTTATGAAATGTGGATTAATCAATCATAATCTGACGCAGGTTTTTACCTGCGTTTTTAATTTTGTCATAATGTGTCGATTCCCCATATTTCTGATAATTTCCCCATAAAAAAATTAAATTCCCCATAAATTTAATATTTTCCACGTAAATACATGAAATTTCCCCATAAAAACATGGATATTTGATAGGATATGAAAAGTCGCATTATAATTATCTTGATTCAAGATAATTTGAAGGGAGCTTTCCTTATGACAGATAAAAAGACTAATGGGGAACACCACATTACTGCGATCGCGGGAAATCCCCAAGAAAACGTAAGTTCAAGATAAATAAAATTACCGGCATGTCCGGTAATTTTTTGTCCTATAAATTATTCATAATATTAATATTATTGGTAAAATTGATATAAGTTATTTTACCAGGGAGATTATCATGCTATCTAAACTTTGCTTCTTTGTCTGAATTACATTTCATTTGCATACCTTGTAGATTTATTTACCCGCAAGAAATTCAACATAAAAGAAAAAAGTCCTTATTTCAGTTTAGATCTGGACAAAGAACGAAACAAGAAAAAATTCAATATGATAGTTGCCATTGTTTCTCTTTTGCTCAGTACAATTCAGTTAATACAACTCAATATCAATCTAACCAGATTAGAAGGAGCACATTGTAATCCTTGCTCAAACTGTTGGCTTCACATTATTTTTTTGGTTTTTAGTTACAATCGGTTATTTTGATACTTTCTGAGAAAGGTAGATTGCATGAATATATTAAAACCAAAACCAAGAGGACCACTCAGAATTTACGCTGGTAAAAAGTATTACCGGTTAAAACGTTACTTAATTTGGTATTTTGGGGATGAAACCTTTGCGAATGCTAAAGAAGAGAAGCTCCCACACCACATTCATAAACATTCATCTCTATTATTAAGAGAGCTTAAGGATGTTGATATGTGGTTACAGCATAACAAAATAAAAAACCTCGAGATCGCGACCCAAAAATTAAATAAAATTACAATCCATCCCGGAGAAACCTTTTCTTATTGGAAGCTACTTGGGCCTACTACCAAAAGAAAAGGCTATGTCGAAGGAATGGTACTTCACTATGGGAAAGTCACGACTGGAATTGGAGGCGGACTTTGTCAACTGTCGAATTTGATTTATTGGATAACCCTACATACACCTTTAACCGTTACGGAACGGTATCGACATAGTTACGATTTTTCCCTGATTCAAATCGAAAACAACCGTTTGGAAGTGGCGCGACATGTGCTTATAACTATCTTGACTTACAAATAAAAAATGAAACTAATCACAGCTATCAACTGCTGACCTATTTAACCGATACACATCTAGTTGGTGAGTGGCGAGCTGAAGTGCCAAAAATCCACACTTACGAGGTTTATGAAAAAGATCACCGTATTACTCAAGAATTTTGGGGTGGTTATGTTCGGCACAATCAAATCAATCGAAAAGTATTTAACCTTGAAGGTGAACAAATTGATGATGAATTCATCACAGAAAATCATGCGATTATGATGTATAACCCCATGTTGGGATACGATGAAAAAGTGGTAGATTCAAAAGAATGAATATTTTTCGATGCTATGTACCGTATTAAAAGAACGGAAGGGGATAGGATGAATGAAACCAATTGAATTTTTAGATGTATCTGGTGATTATTATGAAAATGGAAAGATTCTAGGACAGTACTTTTGCAGCTCCAAAGATTTTCAAAAAATGCTTGAGGAATTTAACGCGATAGACCCATTAAACCAAGATCCGGGTGAAATTAAACAAGTCCTCAATCAATACTGTCCGCAGTTATTAGATGAACTAAAAGGTATCAAAGATGGTATGGGGATTACAGAAGAAGAAGCATTGAAATATTTTGCCGGCTACGATACGCCAAAGCTTGAAATGGGTTGTACGAGTTTTATGACGGAGGAATATTATGTGCGTAATTATGACTTCAGTCCAGCTATCTATGATGGCGTGTTTATCGTTCAAGAACTAGATAATAGTTGGATAACTGGGAACTCACAACTCATATTAGGTCGTTTAGACGGAATGAACCATCACGGACTAGTTGTTGGACTACATTTTGTCAATAACGAACCGTACACAAAAGGTTTTCTATGCTCGACCATAGTACGAATCGTATTAGAGGCTTGCCAAAACGTTGAAGAAGCTATTGAAACATTAGAAAAACTGCCGCATGCGGCAAGCTATAACTATTCATTATTAGACCGTTCAGGGAATTTTGCTGTATTTGAAGCGACGCCCGATGGTCATCAAGTCAGACGTGGGGAATCTTATTTGACGTGTGTGAATATGTTTGAAACTGATACTATGGACTCATATAACCGCGAGTTTACTAAAACTTCAACAGACCGACTAAAAGCACTCGCAGATTATGATGAAGCGACCCCTCCAGAAGAATTACATCAACTTTTTAGCAATCCAGAATCACCGCTGTTTTATACTTATTATGAAGAATTTTTCGGTACACTTCATACGGTCACATACTTGCCTAAACATAATCAAATCAGGCTAACAGCAACAGGGAAAACACATGACATTCGTATGAAGGAATGCGGCTTTGAAGTGACCAACAAATCATAGGAAGAAGGTTAATATATGAAAGAAAAATTAATTAGAGTAGGGACTAATGTAGAGATGTCATCAACATGGTACGAAGAAAAGCTAGGCGCACAAATTAACTACAGAGTTGTTTAAAAAGTAATAATTAAATTGAAAAAAGTTCTGGCTAATGCCAGAGCTTTTTCATATGTCATCATAATTGGCTCATAATAATTTTATAATCATTTTTAAAAAAATCCTTCGCAAAACGAAATAAAGTTTGTTATGATTATATGTTAGTGACTCAAAAAGAAGGAAGGAAAATTATACATGGCAAAAGATTATGAACAACGAGGAGCAAATATAAAAAGAGGACCTCTTATGGCCGTGCTAATTTCAGGAGCTTTTGTCGCTATACTTAACCAGACGCTTCTAGGGACAGCACTTCCAGCCATTGCGGAGTCTCTTGAGATAAATTATGCTGCTGCACAGTGGCTACAATCCATATTTATGCTAGTAAATGGAATTATGATACCAGTTACTGCCTTTTTAATTGAAAGGTTTACCACTAGGGGACTATTTTTAACAGCGATGGGTTCCTTTGCAATCGGTACAGTTCTATGTGCAATCGCCCCTACATTTTCACTTTTAATGGGGGGAAGGATACTCCAGGCTGCCGGTGCCGGGATCATGTTACCACTAATGCAGACTATCATGTTCTTAGTTTACCCTATAAATAAACGAGGTTCTGCTATGGGGCTATTCGGGCTAGTGATTGCCTTTGCACCAGCGATAGGACCAACTTTATCAGGTTACCTAGTCGAGCATTTTGTATGGCGAAGCGTATTTTATGTCGTGTTACCAATCGCGATTATTGATATAATTGTCGCCTATTTTATATTAAAAAACGTTACAGAGCGTACATTCCCAAAAATGGATCCTCGCTCAATCATTTTGTCTACTTTAGGTTTTGGAGGATTATTGTACGGATTTAGTATTGCAGGTAACCCACAAACAGGCTTCTTTAGTACAAATGTAATGGTATCTTTAGTTATTGGAGCAATAACATTAACTTGGTTTATACGACGTCAACTTAAACTTGAAACACCAATTCTCGAGTTTAGAATTTTCAAGTATAAAATATTTACCCTTACAACGGCTATTGGTATGGTGGCGTTTATGTCTATGATTGGTGGGGCTGTTATCCTTCCAATTATGATGCAAGATATGCTTGGTTTTTCACCACTACAGTCAGGGCTAATGCTTCTTCCAGGTGCTGCGTTGATGGGGCTTATGAACCCTATAACAGGTCGCTTGTTTGATAAATTTGGTGCACGCTATTTATCTATAATAGGACTTTTATTAGTGGTTGTAACGACATTTATGTTCACGAATTTAACACCTAATACGAGCTTCACTTACCTTGCAGTGGTCAATGCTGCTCGTATGTTTGGTATTGCTATGGTAATGATGCCTGTTACAACAGCAGGTTTAAACCAATTACCGAATAAACTCATGCCACATGGAACAGCTATGAATAACACCATGCGCCAAATGTCAGGTGCTGTTGGAACGGCATTACTTGTTTCAGTCATGACAAGTCAAGCGCTTGATGGAAGTGTCCAAGGACAACTCCATGGTGTAAACGTATCGTTCATTGTTGCTGCTATTTTGGCAATTGTAGGATGGATTATGGCATTCTTTATAAGAAATTCACGACCAACTCAAGAACCAGTTAAATATTAATTGAAAGCGGTTCTCCCCCACAGAATTGATCTGAGGGGGTTTTTAATACAGTCGTTATATTTGGTTAATAAATATATAGGTTACTCAGTGTATGGTATTGGGTATTCATATTGTTTTTTGGGGACTCCATGCTTTGATTGGGGAATCAGCTATTGTGATTGGGGAATTAACACACGTTATTGGGTGGAAAATAGCATTCAATGGGGAAAAAACAACAAAAATAGGGGATTCAACCAGGGGGATAGGGCACTCAAGCTATCAGATTGGGGATTCAGCACCTGACATTGGGGATTTAAACAAATTCCTACAAAAAAACTCTTGGGAACTGATCCCAAGAGTTTTACTTAAAATAGAAAGTGTGCAAATAAGATTATAACAGGTAGTGTAATCAACGTCCGTAATAGGAAAATTACGACTAATTTTGTGAAATTAACGGGTACTTTCGAAGCGAGGATGACGCCCCCTACCTCTGATAAATAAATCAACTGGGTAACACTTAATGCCGCGATAATAAAGCGTGTCATTTCGCTGGCAACATCACCTATTAGGAGTGCAGGTAAGAACATATCGGTAAATCCGACTAAGATCGTTTCAGCAGCAGCTGCAGCTTCAGGTATCTGTAAAAGTTCCAAAATAGGCACGAACGGTGCACCTAGCCATGTGAATAATGGCGTGTAAGTTGCAACGATTAAACCTAACGTACCAATAGCCATAACAATGGGTAAAACACCGAACCACATGTCCATGACGTTTTTCGTACCTTCCTTAAAGAAGGATCGGATACCAGGTGATTTTTCTGCACGATTAATCGCTTGTTTATATCCCCAAGTAAAGGCATTGTATCCACTTGGAATACTTTCATCGACACCTTCATTTTTCTCAGTATAGTACGTATCTGGAATACGTGATAAAGGTGGAATGCGTGGCATAATAATCGCTGCGACAAGACCAGCTGCAAGAATGGTTAAATAGATTGGCAAGAACATATGCATTAAACCAACCTGTTGAACGACGACAATCGTAAACGTAATCGAAACAACCGAGAATGTTGTTCCAATAACGGCAGCCTCACGTTTGGTATAATAACCATCTTCGTACTGTCGACTTGTTAAAAGAACACCAATCGTTCCGTCACCTAACCATGATGCTAGGTTATCAACAGTTGAACGTCCAGGTAATGTAAATACTGGGCGCATGATTTTAGTGAATAAAGCACCAATGAATTCTAGTAAACCATAGTTTAATAAGAGTGGTAAAAAGAAGGATGCAAAAAAGAATACGGCAACTAAGGATGGCATGAGATCAATAAGAATCGTACCACCCGTGTCCATTGAATAGAATCCTTCCCATATAATTTCAAAATAAGTAAAAATGATAAAGAACATCCCGACAATGCGGACGGTTAACCAAAATCCAGATACGTTAAATACTGAACCGATAAATGAATTATCAGGAAAGCGGTTAGGCATTAATTTTGCAACAATAGACATAAGTGCCGAAATCGTTACTAATATTAGCGCAATGATGTATATTGAATCATCTAATAGATTCAATAATTCTTCAGCTAAAATAGCAACCGGTACGCTTGATGAGTCTTGATATGGGACCGGTGTAACAAATAAGAATAACCCGATTAAAGATAAAACTATAAATTTAAATTTTGACAACGTAATCCCCTTCTTTTTTGTATACTTATTTACGAAAAATCAATATTTATACAATAACATGAATTGTCCATTCAATAAAGAGTCTCTTTAATAAAACGATAGTTTTTTGATTTTAAAGCCCAGATGGTTTTACAATCATAAGAATAAAGATTAACAAAATTAATGTTGATGTAATCCAGTAACAGTGATTGATCATGGTAAATGATTGACGGTATTTTGATGGAAGAGCATCTAGCCTGGCCGTATTGGGATCGGCCAAATAACTGCGAAGCTTTTTTAATTTAGGTCCAACTAAGCCCATTACGATGGTAAGTATGATGATGTATAAGATGAGTGATCCTAATAACCATAGCTGTGAAAATTCCCCGTAGTCACCCATTACATACAATATGAACCCGGTTATAACTGCTAGGATGCCACCTATCTTAGAGAAAACCTCAAGCTTTTTCACCGTACCAAGTGATGTTCGAAGCTCTGCCACACTTTGTTCTTTTCTTAATAACACATGCCCAAAAAATGTCGGACCAATACCGATAATCGCTGTTAACACATGCAAAACAATTATAAATTGAAACAACTCACTCCACCTTTCCGAGAGTTGACAAACCTTCTCATTAAAATATAGTTAAAATAAATTAAAAAAATGACAACAATCATGATAGATTTCTACTATTAATGGCATCAGTATATTAGAACGGTAAGGATAGGGGGTGTTCAAATGTTGCTCGACGATCGAGCTAATGAAACGTTAATAGATGATATGATACATGATGATGAACTCATTTCCCGAGCTAAACAAGGTGATCCAGAGGCTTTTGGTGAACTGGTCAGTCGTCATCGTGCTAAGGCTTATGGATGGGCGAAAAAGATGACCTATGACTCATATTTAGCGGAAGATATTGTACAAGAAGCCTTACTACAGGCCTTTTTAAAAATTTCAACCTTAATAGATGCAGAGAAGTTTATCGGATGGTTCCATCGCATTGTACAAAATCAAGGCCATATGAAGCTAAGGCGAGGAGGTCCATATGCTAAAGAACAAATGTTTAGTTCGTTTACACAAAATGAAGATATCGATTGGCATAATATTGATCATATTCTTTTTCAGTTAAACCAATCAATCGAAAACAGACCGACTGATAATCCCGTTGAGCAACTGATACGAAAAGAGACGATTCAAGGTTTAATGGAATTACTTCGATGTTTAACTGATCGAGAGCGAACGATTTTTGAACAATTCTTTTTTGAGCAATTATCACCAAAAGAAATCGCTGAACTTTTTCAGACAAAGGTGAGTAATGTGTATAACGTCATTTCAAGGTCACGCCAAAAGCTAAAGCGTGAGAGGATTCGGATTGAAATTAAGAATTACGTTGAAGTTCGTGGAAAAAAAGGATTACCGTCAAAGCGTATTTTGGATCAGTCAAAATTAATTTAAAGGAGCGATTCAATGCGAGAATCAAAAACAATTAGTAGCTGTGAGGCTTTTCTATCAAGTTGGTCTTCGGCAGGAACATCGATCTACAATTCTACACGATTTCTAAAAGATGATTTAACATTAGTAGAAGTGATGGGCTATACCGGTCACGCCTTTCGCATTAATATTAATGCCGCGGATGTAGATGTTGCCGGACCAACGGGATATGATTGGGGGAGTTTTTTTAGTAAGGGTCTTAAGAATATTGGTTTTACTTGTCAATCTGTTCGTACGGATCATCACACACCTCCGACACCAAATGAATTGAAGGAAGCCCTGTCTTTAGTGCAAACAAGTATCGATAAAGGTGTTCCAGTAATTACTTGGGATTTGTTTATTCCGGAGTTTGGGAATATATACGGTTACGATGATGAAAAGCGTGAACTAATGGGTAAGGATCCAAATGGTGATGGTCCGTTGGCTTATGAAAAATTAGGTCGTGGTCAAGTTAATGAACTTTTTGTCATGACATTAGATGAACCATTTGAGGTCGATCAGAAGACCATGTTAAAAGGGGCATTAGAGCTTGCAATAGACCATGCCTATCAGAACGAACATGCTAACGAGACGCCACCATATCAAAATGGTTTAGTAGGTTATGATGCATGGATTCAAGCGTTTGAAAAAGGAGAAGTCAGTGACTTTGGCAATGCATACAATGCCGTGGTAGTTTATGATGCAAGAAAGTTTGCGGCTCAGTTTTTTAGAAAAATTGAAGAGGAATGGCTTGATCATGATGTTGTGAAAAGTCTCGCTGGTCAGGTAGCTCAGGAGTATCAAAAAGTGGCCGATCACTTAGGGGAGCTTGTTTATCTCTTTCCATTTCCACATGGAGGAGATCCCAATAATCCTAAGAATGCTCAGTTTGCGATTGAACAGTTGAAGCAAGCAAAAAAATATGAAACTCAAGCTACTGAAGGGTTAGAAAAAATGAAAGAGGTATTATCTTAGAAGGTGCTACGTGCGCCTCTTTTTCTTCAGTAGTCTTTAGGAGCCTCTTTTAATAAACGCATACGATAAGCATTCATAGCTGTTTCACCTAGTTGATCGAGAAGATTATAATTCGCATAAGCCCCTATGACTGCCCCGAATCCTGGAATTAATTGTAGCATTTTGACAAAATCGATATAGTCTCGATACTCCTGTTGAAAAACATGCCAATCCATGTCAACAAGTGTATCCTTATGTTCTTCCCAATTTTCGATAATGTTGAACGTTTCGCGGCGTTTTTCATCATTAGAGAAAGCTAGCTGGAAGACGTGTAATATGAATAAGCGCTCCTCATATTGATTTGTGTCGTATCCATAAACAGCCGCTACATCAAAGAGGAACTTCATTTTGACCGACAAAAGTAACGGAAAATCTGCGAGGCCGAGGAAAATCCCACCAGCACCGGTACCAGCACCCTCAGCGGCTGCTGTTTTTTTGTAGTTTGATAGCTTTTCATTCAAAAGCTTATCCCGTTCATATAAAGTCAAATCATTATATTGATGTTTTTTGGTCGTGATGTTAGAGCCTGTTAATGTTGCTTTCACCATGCCCTTAATTCCTTCGGTAATCACACGATGAGCTTTTTCCGGAATCATACTATTCACTTTATTTTGCGCTTTTTTAGTTAAACCTTTAACGAGGCCTGATTTTTTGAGTATTTTCTTTCGCCAATCCCGTATTTCATCTATGACCAACATATTATATTCATTCATTTTCTTCACCCTTATATTGTTATCCTATTATATTTTAGCATATGCATATCATGATTTATTAAATTTCAATAAAAGGAAATTTGTACCTTTTTGTAGAACATATTTAGTAGGTAACAATTCGAAGGAGGAAATGTTATGGTTTTTGAGTTAACAATTCAGTTTAGAGTATCCGATTTTAAGGAAGGGCGGAAGTTTTATGAAGGGTTCTTCCAACGTGAACCGGACTTTGTTCCTCACGATGGTATTGCCGAGTGGGAAATAATCCCGGGCAGTTGGCTACAATTGGCTGAAGGAACACCTGCAAAAGGAAGTGGCCCACTTCGATTAGGTGTAACAGATATTGAAGCAGCTAGAGATAGAATGGTCAATGATTTTGGTGTTAATCATTTTGAGTTTAACTCAAGAGAAGAAGTACCTGTAAAATGGGCAACTTTTGTTGATCCATGGGGGAACGGGCTAGGATTCTTTGAATACTTGGATAAAGTGGAAGAAAAGGAACGGATTAAGGAGATATTAGGTGAATCGGTATAAAGTAGATCATGATGATTATAGTTTTTTGTGATTTAACCAATTTGGATAATTAAGAACTCGGAGGGGCTTAAATATGCTAATAGCTACAAACTGGTATGACTGGATCACACCCACGACACCAATGGCTGCAATCATAACTGGAATCGTGTTCTCCATACTTATAGCTTTACTCGTTTGGATGGAACAAAGAGAATGGAGGGCTTCCTTAGCATTTACAGGGATGGGTGCAGGCGTTACCATTCTTGTAACAGGTGTTTTAGAAATGATAGGGTATTTTGGGTAACTTTATAAAAAATATAACCCAATCATGATTTTCCTTTAACATGTTTAAAAAACTTGAAAAAACCCCGCTTTACCCTTTATCTGTGATTATTAATACAAATAATGCACTTATAATCGTTACAATGATTAAAGCAATTATTATAGACATAAGTTATTGCCCCTCAACTTATTTATTATCGCGGCCTCGTAGCCTGTAATGACTAATATCATGGTTATCATTTTGAATAAATGAGTTGGCTTAATTACCACATATGAACTTCTTCGCTCGTTAATTCTAGGAAAAACGGTATAATACTTAAATATAGGAAACTTAATAAAACAATCAAAACCAAGGAAGGTAATAAAGATAAATCCAACAAACTAGATCCAACTAAACCTATAAACAAAGGTAGTAGACCCACCATTGATGTCCGCCACATCGAATCTTTTGTTTGGAATTGTGTTTCTCCACAATGCGGACACGATAATCCCTGCTTAAATCCTAACATGGCTTTTTGTGTATCCTTCCATGACCATTCCGTGTGACAATTTTCACATTTTGGCATCGACATGAGACCCCACCCTTGGACAAATTTTAAATCGAACACATACAATTATCCTTATTATAACGCATTTTGTCTACATTTTTTCTAATTTGATGATCTATGATAAAATTAGGAAAACTTTAGAAAATGTTGAAAGGACATCACACCATGATTAGAACTGCAAAAGAGGAAGATATTAGAGCAATTTTAGAAATCTACAATGATGCAATCGTAAACACCACAGCTGTTTACGATTACGAACCTTATAGCTACGAAAACCGTAAACAGTGGTTTGAACAAAAGAAAAAAGCCGGACAACCTTTAATTGTTTATGAAGATCAGGGTAAGATAATTGGCTTTGCTACATATGGGCCATTTCGGGAACGTCCTGCATATAAATACACCGTCGAGCATTCCGTTTATGTCAAAGACCATAGTAGCAGAAAAGGCGTCGGCTCTACTTTATTAAAAGAAATCATCAAGATTGCTAGAGAAAATAAGTATAAAATGATGATTGGTATGATAGATGCTGCCAATACTGGAAGTATTAAGCTACATGAAAAGTTAGGCTTCGAACACGCAGGTACAATTAAAAACTCAGGTTATAAATTTAACCAATGGCTAGATCTAGCATTTTATCAGTTAGAACTACCTGGTCCGAATAATCCTATTGAATCATAGTTTTTTGATGTAGAATCTACGAAAATGTAAAAGACCAGACTATTTTCAAAAAGAACTTCTAACGGATCAGTGGAACAAGAAAGGTTCTGGAGAAGTGGAGGTAGTTTTCTATAGGAGACCTTTACAAGAAATTATAAATGTGACTTCGGAGTATTTTTCTATAAAAAAAGTGGTCGAACCAAGACCCATTGAAAAAATGCAGGAGAAGTCCATGAGAAGTTACGAACACCTTACGAAAAATCCACATTTTCTTATTATCCAAGCGGTGAAAGGTTAAAAGCTTCAGATAGAGGGTGGTGCGTTGTGCAGTGTAAACAAACTATAATGTTGTATAGATAGACTTCTCATATTGCGTTGAATCTACATATGGACACTATATCCTTGATAAGCGAAACGATTTAAGCTACCGATTTAAGTAAAAATCCATCACAAGGCCAATGCCGATTAACATAAAAGATTTAACGTCATCATCTATGAGAGTAATATAATAACCATCATGATTTAACATATTTTCTTTTACCGATTTATAAACCAAAGATCGTTTACGAATGGAAGCGACAGGTCGATCTATTTCGCAATCCATCACTTGAAAATCTAAGGCAGTCCCTGATTCGGTTGTTTCTAACACAATCTCACCATTTGGACGAACAGCTTTCAAACTTGTTTTATTAACACCAAAAGAATACTGGATTGAAGCCAAATACTTTTTATTCTCAGAGAATAAATGAAAATCCTTCGCACGGATACCAGACTGTTTTCGTATATAGCCAAGCACTTGATCGTGTTCATCGACAAGTTCAACATCCATAGCTCGTCCAATAGAATAATTAAAAAGTAAGTATAAAATGTTCTGTAAATGAAGCGGAGCATCTTGTATTTTGCGAACACAACCAACTACTTCTTTATTTACCAATATAGAGTATTTCCCGCCACCAGTTCTCTGTAAAAAGATTTCCCCATAATTAAACATATGATTCCTCCTAAGATGAACTACAACAATTATACCAATTACATCAACTCTACCCACCATACTTTATAAAAATTTCAAAATTTATCTAAATTATTGAAAAATTAGAAGGGATTTAGGAAAATATGTCGTATTATAAAATTTGGAAATACTTGTCGCTCAACAATCAATTAATCTAGGAAAGATGTAATTGATTAAGCCGTTAGGAAGGCCTTCCCCATGAACCTTCCCGAGCAAAATACCTTAAGTGAGGGAAAAACCATGAAAAAAGTTAAAATCCCATCGTTGAACTTAAGAAATTTGATAATGCAAAAGGAGAAAGTTGCTCAAATGGAGCTGTCGATCTTTTATAATGCTTTGGGCAATTTAACCACCAGTGAGCGAGTTACATTATTGAACTTATTGCGTTATTCAGATCAGCAATATCGCTCAGACACCCTACAAAACCGATCAGTTCAATCATTACTAGAAAAAGGATCAGTGGTTCAAATTAAAACCATTGATGATGGAAAAATCCAGGTCCTAATTCTACCGAAAGCTCCGTACATGATGAGAAAATTATTAAAAGATCATCTAATTCAAAACTCAAGCACAGATATTAAAATCCCATACAAGTATAAGACAAATCAACACACGTAAAAACGCGGCTCCCCTAAGCCGCGTTTCCCCTACTTGCAATGTATGACTAGTTCAAATTGATTATAATCTTCTTCTTGACGTTTCACTGCAACATCAATGTTCCGAAACCGAATCCATCCACCATCCCGTTTTAGCTTTCCGATTCCCTTATACGGTGTCTCGCACATTCGATTCGTGTGCATGCACTCCCGATGTAACGTAAAACGCTGTGTCGGCACATCAATATTTACCCAAACCGGCTTTTGACCTAGCATCTCTCAACCCCTTTGCGTAAAATTGTGTACTGTTATTGTATTATCATATGTAAAAATTATTCGTCTTTTACAGGCGAAATGCTTTATAATAAAAGCACCCTACTATTTATTTGTAGAGGTGCTAAGGCGATGGCGCTTGAGTATAATTGAAAATGGGGTAAAACAACACACTACGAGTGTGAATTGACAATTTATGTTTATGTTAATGGCTATCTGATGATGTAAAATTATAACTCATTTATTTTGTGATTGCTCTGCCATAGATGAAAGGAAGGATCTTTCCTGTTCGGTTAATTCTCGTTTTAATTTTGTTCTAAATTCTTTTACCAATCTTTTATACATCTCATCTCTTGAGAGTTTAATGCACTGCCCCACCAGCCCATTCCCCCCTTTTTCAATAATATATGGAAAAAAGCGCCATCACTATTGTATATACCCCAATTATTTGCATACAAAACATATTTCCGTGAATTATTATTCAAATTGATTATATTGTTACTTTATCAGTGCATGGCGTTGATGAAATGAGGGGTTTTTTATGTATAAAAAAGAATTAGAAGCACAAATATTGAAAAGGATTCCTGAACATGAACGTGAAACTTACCGAACGATGCGAAAGTTAAATCGAATAAATAAACAATTACTTTGGCAACTCATTAGAGATTCTAATAAAGAGAATGTAACGATTTATAAAGGGAAGAAAACAGATTTAGAAGTCTTGTTAAATAAACGTTTGATTAGTATTAATAAGGCTTATAAGTCAAAAGGACAAGAAATGAGTTTGTTTGTATTGGTTAGAGCACCTTATTTGATTCGCGTGTTAAAACGAGAATTTTAGTTTTTTGAATCATCAAGGTACTTGCATAAATTACCAATAATATTTCACTTCCCTTTTTATACTTGTTAATGATATATTATTCTTCGTGCATGAAATAAACAGACATCAAGAAAAAAGGGAGGAATTTCACGATGAAAAAAATTATCATGCTTTTATCTATAGTATCACTAGCTATCTTTTTAGCTGCATGTGGAGAATCAAGTGTCGAGCCTGCTGAAGAAGAAGGTAACGATCAACAGGAACAAACACAAGGTGAAGAGAGCGATAGCCAAGAAGAGAGTGAAGAAACAGAAGAAGAAACAAATCAAACCTTCACTGTTGGCGACACCGTTCAATTCGATGACCTTAAAATTACATTATTAGGTGTTAGAGAGGTTAAAGATGACCTCTTCCAACCAGAAAATGACAAATTCATTGCAGTAGAATTAGAAATTGAGAATACTAGTGATGAAAGTACATCAATCTCTACTATGATGAATATGAGCTTAATGACGAGTGATGGTTATGAACAGGATCAGTCATTAATAGATACAAAAGGTAATCTCGATACTGAATTAGGTGCAGGACGTAGTGTTAAAGGAGAAATTGCTTTTGACGCTGAACAAGCCGATTCATATGAATTTATTTTCGAAGATCCTTTCACAAGCGGACAAGCTATATGGCAATTCCAAGCTAGTGAAGTTCAATAAATAATTATGAAGACCCTAAGAGTTACTATTCTCTTAGGGTCTTTATGTATTTTTAAGGTGTTTGTCATTCTGTCGTTTTCTATAACCTAGCAAACAAAGTTGTGTATTCCACAATCATTCGCCTTCACTATGTTTATCATGAATCTTATTAATTTCTATGATGATACAAATTAACAGTCCAACAATAATTCCGAATAGTGTTGTAAAGATTAAATAATTGTTCAAAGTCACAAGAGTGAAGAGTGTTCCAAGAACAAATCCAGCGAGTCCACCCAAAAATATCGAGGTAACAATTCGATATTGTAAATCGGTTAATATATATTTCATCCCATTTCCTCCAAAACGAGTTCTTTTCCTGTATCATTATAACAAAAGAATCAGGAGGAGCTTTGAATGTCTATTATACAAAAGCTTAAACTTAGTTAGTTTAATAACCTAGTTGTGTTGAACGAACCAAAAGACTATGAAGTTTTTAAAGAATATCCGAATGAGCTCTATAAGGGACATGATGCCATTATCGCATTTGTCACAACGTTGGATGAAATGGTTGATTTAACGAAGAAAATTGTTGGTCAAAAGTTGTTAAATGAGAAAGGTTACTTGTTTTTAGCCTATCCAAAAAAAGGGAACAAACGTTATGACACCTATATTCATAGGGATGAAATATTTCCAGCTATGAAAACTAAGGAAGGTTATGTCTTTGACAGTGATGTGAAGTTTGCGATGGTTGTGAGTATGGATGATACCTATACAGTGTTTAGTCTAAAGAATGAGAAAAAGCCTGCTAAGAAAAGTGTAGCCCTAAATGGAACGGGTATAGTGTGGGTTGATGGACTGAAATTTGAAGAAGTTGATTTCAATACACCTACGACCCATATTGATTTAGAGCAATCCTTACAAGATGAACCTGTTAACTTGTCATTTGAAGAATAATGAATATGGATAGTCACCTGATTGTAAGGTGACTATTTGTGTGTTTTAGGGTTTTAAATGCAATTATCCCATTTTATGCTAAAATAGTGACTAAAATCTGAGCATGATACGAAGAGGTGTTAATGTGAGAGTTGTAACGGTCGATTTTGATGGGACATTGTATCAAGGAAATTCGTTTAAAGCGATGTTTGATGTAGCAAAGAAGGAGTATAGTCTGAAACAGTGGTTAACCGTAATTGGTGGAACGTTTAAAGCTTTAGCAAGGTTGGTGAAGGAAGGGAAAGAAGCTGCGAAACATACGTTTTTCCACGCATTTGTCATGTCGATGAAGGGTAAATCAAAGGACGAGCTTAAAACGTTTTTTGATGCACTTGCTCGTAGTGATTTAGGAAAAGTTAATCGTCCTCTCGTTGAAAAGATTAAGCAGCACCAGGCTAATGGCGATCAGATCGTAATTTTATCTGGTGCTCTTAAGCCGTTTTTAGTCGCCTTCACAGAGGTGATTGACCTAACAGATGCTGATATTATTGGTACGGAGTTAAAGTATGATGAGTATAATATCGCTGCTGGACTCATGGGTGAGATTGTAAACGGTGAGCGAAAGGCAGGTGCCGTCCTTGAATGGTTACATAGTCGTGATCTAAGTATTGAAGCCGTCACGTTGTGGGCCTATGCGGATAGTGAAACAGACAGTCCTCTCCTGGATATGGTTGATCACCCGGTAGTCGTTAATCCAAATGAAAATATGGAAAAGTTAGCTCAAGAAAAAGGTTGGCCGGTTTTTGGGAATTAGTGGTTTTTAGAACATTAATATAGGTATATATTCCTCTATAAATTATAAATTTACCAAAAATGTCATACTTTTTTCATGATATTTCGACAAAATTCGTGTATTATTCTATATGGGTAATAATTATAATACAACTTTGGAGGTAGTAGACATGTATAAAATCGACGTAAAAGACAACGAAAAATTATTTTTTGTAAAAGTTGGTGGATTTTTTAAAGATGAAGAGGCCAAACAATTTTTAGATGAATATCTAAGTAAATATGAGAGTATTACTCCGAGTGAGTATGATTTAGTTCTAGATTGCAAAGAATTAAGTGTTTCTGCACAAGATATGGTCCCTGTTTTAAAAGAACGTCTAGAGATGTATGCTTCACAAGGGTTTAATCGAATTTTCTTAGTCAAAATGGATTCAGCTACAGGTATGATGCAGTTAAAAAGAGCTGGTGAAGAAAGTGGATTTTGGGGACAAATTACAGTTGTAGATACAGCAGATGAAGTTGAAGCTGTTAGATAGTTTTAAAAAAGCAACGGATTGATATTCCGTTGCTTTCTTATAATGTGAACCCGTACCCTTGGATTCTCGGTGGGTTTTCTTTAAAGTTTATATAATGAGGCTGCCATACTTATCCCAGCAGATACTGAACAAAATACTAAATAATTCCCCTTAGATAGTTGTTCGTTTTTTAATGTTTCATGAAGTGCCAAGAAAGGGCTAGATGGTCCTGTATAACCAAATCGTTTGGATACTAAAGGAATTTTATTTTCCGGAATATTTAATTTCTCGGCTGTGTTTAATACCTGAGCGTTATTTAATTGGGAGAAAAGGTATTTATCAATGTCATTATTTTTTAGTTCATATTCATTTAGCAGGCCTTCTATCAGTTTTTTCCATTCATCGGCAAAAAAGTCTACACTGTGTGGTAAAAAGGATAAACGTTTATCAGCCTTTGAAATACCGTCTTTTTCAATATTTGAATTACCGACTGCCGGATATAAGAGTTTATCCCATAGTGTAGTATCTGTATAATAATGAGCATCTAAAAACCCTCTAGACTCATTTTCCTCAATTTTCTCAAGTACAACGGCAGTGCTTCCATCAGCCATGCTTGGATAAGTGAATATATTTTCCTCACTTACCATATGAGAACTGAATAATGAAGCAACGACTAAAGCTTTATTGACTTTATTGTTTGATTTCATATAACGTACTATATTATCAATAGCCGTTATAAGCCCGATACAATTAGAATTATAATCATATACAATATGTGCATTTTGGGCACCCAAGCGCTGATTTAATAATAGAGCATTACTTGGAACTGTATATTCCGGAGTTTCTGTTACAAAAACAATCATGTCTAACTCGTCTGCTTTGATATTGGCTTTTGTTAAAGCATTGGTGGACGATTCCACAGCCATCGTTAATGAGTTTTCCTCTTCGTTATCGATTATATATCTATTTTCTCGACCGAAGTGCTCAAGTAATGATGTTACATCTTCCCCTCGTTTTTGAAAATGTTCAATGTAATAATCATTGTGAACCACATTTTCAGGATGATAATTACCTATACCTTTCATGACTACGTTTAAATTCTGCATATAAACCACTCCTATTTCTATGATGTTTATTGTGTGTACGGTCTTTATATCGGCAAAGTATGGTTTCTTTGCAATTTTTGTAGGAATTTGTCGTTTAATATGGAATTATTAATATTGGAGAGGGAGGGATTTCAATGAATAATTGTATGTTTTGTCATACCGAGCTTGTGGAGAATCAAACGATTACCTTAAGTAATGAACATTGCTTATTTTTACAGCTTGATCAATTTCAAGTCAAAGGGACACAGCTTGAAGGGTCTGGCTTGATTGTGCCACGAAAACATCGAGAAGCGGCATTTGATTTAACGGAGGCGGAATGGAATGCAACTTATTCCTTGCTTCAAGAGGTAAAAACTTATATAGATGAAAAGCATCGGCCACATGGATATAATCTTGGTTGGAATTGTGAGTATGTTGCTGGACAATCCATTTTCCATGCTCATTTGCATGTTATTCCGAGGTACGATGACGAGCCTATGGCAGGTAAAGGTATCCGTTATTTTCTAAAAAGTAAAGATAATGTGAGGGCTTAGATAAGGGACTAAGGCTAGTGTTTGCTTTAGTCCTTTATTATCTTTTCAAATATGATCATATCAACTGCTCTGATTCCATTCTCATATATAGGTTCAGGGTATTGCTTAAAAAAGTCTCGTTTGATGCTAGTCAATCTAAAACCAACCTTTTGATAAAAAGCAATATTATCAATACTAGAGTTAGCTGTACCTACAATCATTTTTTCATAAGACATTCTTTTGTATAAATCAAACGATTGTTTAATAACATTTTTTCCGATTCCTTTACCTCTAAATTCAGAATCAAGTGCGATATTCTTTAGTTCGACAGTTGAAGATGAGTGGAAAATAAATAATACGACTCCAGCTAAATTTTCCTCATAATGAACCGTGTATAGATCACCCTTATTTATATACTCATTTATAATCTCTTCGCTTTCATCAGCCATAAGTAAATAATTCATATAGTTTTTCCGATTATTAATCTTAACTTTTTCCAAGGTTATATTTTTAATCATAAGTGATTCCTCTAATCTTTTAGTTGTAATTAATCTAAGTAGGTCGTGAATGATTTAATATTTTTCACCCATTATATCATCAGTGAAATTTGGCATAGGCATATATATCTTATAAATTCGAAAATATTTCATTTTTAACGTCCATTCTTATCCAATTTCTACCGTATAATATATAGTAGGAGTTCTTGCTTAAGGACCTTAGATTGATTTTTACCTAATTTTGCTAATGTTATAGACTTTCGTATTTGTTTTACATAAAATAAGGGTATTGTATATAGACAACATGAACGATTGGGGGAAGTTGGATGAGGTATCTAATGTTGTTATTGTTGTCAATGGCTCTCATAGTTGGATGTCAAGAAGAGAAACCCGATGAGCCAGATGAACTAACGAATACAGAAGACGAACAGGTTGAAGAACCAGAAGAGGAACCGACAAATGAACAAGATACTGAAAATGAGTCAAACGGTTCAGAGAAAGAAGAAAATTTGGACGATGTTAGTGAGGATGAAACTAATCCTGAACCAGAAGAAGACAGTGAGGAAGAATTGGCTCTAACGGTCGATGAAGCACGTGTGATTGTTGAAGAGAATTTAGCACGATCTATTGATATCATGCAACAACTTCAACAGGAGCAGGATTGGGTAGGTATAGTTGAAGATACGGTGGAGTATCACGAAGCCGTGGAAGTCACTAAAACGTATTTAGAGGAGACGATTTCAAGTCACGCAATAGATGAATGGGCTGGCTACTACTTTGAGGAATTTTTCATTTACAATCATTTTTTTGCTGTTTTACAACCTAGTAGTCTAAATACGCGTTTCGATTTAAAAGAAGCAAGCCCTAATCGATTCACATTTAGCTTTATTCAACTTGGTGATGAGGCGTTCAATGAAACGATTCAATACGAAGTATATTATTTAAAGGAAAATAACCAGTGGAAGTTTTCTGGCTATGATGTCGTTGATTTTCAGGAGCCTTTGAATCTAACCTTTGAAGATCTTAAGCATGCTTACATGAATGGGGAAACTCTTGAACGCTTTGAAGGTGAATTAGTCGAAGAATTGGAGCATAATGGTGAACCATATATCGTCATTGATTACAAACATGCGAAAAAAGCGATAAATGTAAACACAGGCTATGATGAGTCTTATATCCTGAATCAATAGGTTTTAAAGTCGTTCTGTTTTTAAAGGGGGGAGCAGAGCGGCTTTTTAATTTTTAGAAATAAAATAGTCTAAATGAGTCATATACCTAACCTATTTTACATGAAATAAAGTAGCTATCATATTTCATGAAAGGTGGTTGGGTTATTGAATTATCCAGCAAATTATGGGGAAAATGGTAAAACTAACAAGCGTGTATTGACGGTCGTTGGAGAGGGGATAGTGACAACAGAACCTAATATAGCGGAAGTTAGTTTGGGAGTTGTAAGGCAAGGCCAAGAGTTAATGCTTGTGCAGCAGGAAAATGCGGAAATCATTCAACAAGTTATATCGGTTATTATGATGTACGGGATCCCGATGGAAAATATCCCAACCATTGAATACACGGTACGACCGGTGTATGAATATGTCGATGGTGAACAGCAGTTTCACGGTTATGAAGTAATGCATTTCCTTCGAATTATAATCTCTGATATTAGTCAGGTTGGAAGTATCATTGACGCTGCGGTTGCAAGTGGTGCTAATCAAATCATGAACATAAACTTCTCTGTGGCGGAGCTTGACCAGTATTATCGTGAGGGGTTGAGACGAGCGTTAAGAGATGCTACTTTAAAAGCTGAAACATTAGCTTCTGCTATAAATGCAAATCTTGATCTAACACCCATTAAAATTAGTGAACAAATTGAAGCTCCCCCGATTATTTATCGGACGTTTGCACAAACTGAAGCCACGGGTGAAACACCGATTGAACCAGGTCAGTTAGAAATACAGGTCCGAATTGAGGCAAAATTCCAGTATGAGAAGTGAGCGCATCCCATCAGCTAAGGTTGATGGGTTTTTATTAGGTAACTTATTGAGAAACTTTATTCATTGTGACACGTCAGTATGGTTAGAGGAGGTTATTTATGTCTACCAAAAAAGTCTGTACTTTATTACTTATGATGGCTATGCTTGTTGCTTGCCAAAATGATAACCTTAATCTTTCTGAAGAGGTGACGCAAATCGAAGTGTATCAATGGGACAGTGGTGAACTGGTCTCGACCATCCAAGACAAAGAGTTTATTGAGAAATTAGTCAATCAACTGGATAGTGCTCGAACTGGATCGACCGCTGATATGGATTTTGCTGCCCCAGATTATCGATTATTGTTTAAACATAATGAAGCGACGTTATTTCAATTTGGCTATTTTAAGGAAACAGTGAGATTAAATGTAAAAGGGCGGTATTGGGATAGTAATGCCAGCGAAATGTATGAAGTAGATATCAAGTTAGCTATAGAATAAAAAAACAGGTGCGATAAAAAAGAAGAGGTAATTTAAGAGGGGATTGCAATCAATTAGGACATACAGCTCTGTTGTTTTGGTATTTTGATAAAATAAAGTTATTATTTAAGAGAGGTGAATATCATGCTAGAGATTAGACCTAGCTCAGATCTTAGAAATAAGTATAATGAAATATCCGCATTTTGCCACAATTATTCCGAACCGGTATACATTACCAAGAATGGTGAAGGTGATTTAGCGGTAATGAGTATTGAAACTTATGAACGGCTTGTTGGAAAGTTTGAGTTGTATAAGCTTCTTGATCAAGGGATGGAGGCAGTAAAAGAAAATAAAGTAAAACCATTTCGTGATACCGTATCAGTAATTCAGAAAGGGCTATCGGAGTGAAGGATTATCATTTGGTCATTACGGAACCTGCAGAAGCTGATTTAAAAGAAATTGCTGATTATATTGCAAATAAGTTACTAGAGCCTTCTACTGCTAAACATTTGATTACAAAAATTTCAGAATCCATTTTTGAATTGGATCAGGTGCCTAAACAGCATGCATTGTATTCCCAAATTGAATTACTTGCGAATAAAAGAGCACCTGTTTTTATGCAAATTCACCGCTTGGCTCATAGACAGTCGATTCCATTCCTTCTAACCAATAGTCGACAAGTGTAATGCCATCAATAAGTTGGATATTTAAGTCTTGGGCGTATTTTTGAGCAGCGTCGGTAAAGGAGCCTGTCGTAATTACATATCCCCCCTTGGCCTCATTTTTAATCATATTCGAATGGATTAAGGCAACGGGTTCAAAGCCAACATCGTGCTTATATACTTTAACCTGTCCCAGATAGATATCACCATCAATATGGTGCTCAAAATCAACCCCATAATCATGACTTTTAGCGGATGTGTAAACGTGACCGTTAAACTTTTTCTTGATAATGTTTCCAACAAAGTCTTCGAATTCAAAAGGAGTTTGTTTGATAAAAAGGGTTGAAGCATTCTCAAATTCTATTTCATCGTCTTCATTTTTATGACGTGGAAAGTTGAAACGGTATGTAAGTCCCATGGCCATCGTCTTTTTTAGATCTTCACCTCTTTCAATTTTTCTAGCAACTAGTCCTTCCTTCTCGCGTTGTTCTTTTCGTAAAAACCACATGAGCACACCGATTAAAATAAGCTGTAAAATAACTAGAAATATCATTAAAATCACCTCATTACCCAATGTGGCCCTAAAAAATGAATAACATACTTTAAAAATTTAAATTAAATGTTAGAATTTTAGATCTCCTTTGGTAAAATAGTACTATGGATGAATTTTTTTGACGACTTGAAGGAAGTGCTGAAAATGAAGCAGACAAAGTGGTTTGTTCTTCTAGGTATTTTTGTTTCGTTTGGTTTGTTTTGGTATGTGAATAGTCAAGATCATACCATTGAAGGCCGTAACGGTGAGTTTAATCTAACTGATGAGGTAAGTTCAGATCAGGATGTTATAACCCTGAATGGTGAGTGGCTATTTTATCCTAATGCATTGTTATCACCACAAGAAGTAAATCAGGAAGGTTATGATGTACGAGTCGTAGAAGTACCCCATTCTTTTACTGAATTTGAATATGGGACTTACCAGACAAGCATCACGTTACCTAAACAAGAATTGGATCAGCTCCAATCGTTTTACATACCAAATCTTAACCTCGCTTATAAAGTCTGGGTTAATGATGAACTTTTGGTAGAAGAAGGAACGGTTTCAGGTAGTCGTGAAACAACCAAACCTGGTAAAGATTCACATGTCATAGATTTTTACACTGAAGAACAGAAGGTGACATTAACCGTTCAAGTATCCAATTTTTATCATCGGACAGGCGGCATTTGGTCTGAAATATTATTTGGTTACCATGAACAAATTGGACATCAACGGATTATGAATCAAAGCTTAGCCTTAGTTGTTTTTGGGAGTTTATTAGTCTTATGGATTTACTACATATATTTATACTTTAAGCAAGGACGAGATCGATATCATTTATTTTTTTTATTAGTTGTTTTGGCATTAATGGTTCGTTTATCACTCGATGGTGAAAAATTTTTCTTTGATTGGTTACCCCATTTCCCATGGCAATGGGCAATGCGATTGGAATACTTGTCATTTATCTGGATCGCACCACTTTTTTCGTTTGCGATTTCTTATATGTATCCGAAGCAAGCAAATTTTATTTATACAAGAATCTATTTTATCGGCGTGATCATAGGGTCAAGTTTTATCCTCTTTACACCAAGCTATGTCTTTACGGAGTATTTAACCGTTTTGCAAGCTACTGTATTGTTTGGGGTTATTTATATCTTCTATGTGATTATTAAAGCTTATCGGGCTCGGGAACGACACGCTTTCATTAATTTAATGGGTATGATAGTTCTGTTATTAACGGGTTTGAATGATGCTTTTTATTATAATGAATGGGTTAATACGGAGCCTATCTTGTCTATTGGATTTTTGATATTCTTATTTATTCAAACGATCATTTTAGCCATTCAGCATGGACATGTTATAGAAAGCTTCAAGGATTCATCAGAGGAGTTAAAACGGTTAAATCAGCAGTTAGAAGAAAAGATTAATGAGAGAACGAAGGCATTAGAAAAGTCACAAAAAGAATTATTAGAAAAGAATCGATTTTTGCAAAAGATATCTTATCTTGATGAACTGACACAAATTCCAAACCGACGTTCTTATATTAACGTTTTTGAAAAGGACATATCTGAGGCTAAAGAAAACGGTGAGTCCATTGCAGTCTTATTGATCGATTTAGACTTGTTTAAAAATATTAATGATCGATATGGTCATCAAATGGGCGATGCATGTCTAAAAATATTAGCGGAACGATTGAATCAGCATTTTATTAATATTGGTGGATTTGTAGCCCGTTATGGTGGCGAGGAGTTCGTTGCAATTGTCAGAGACTTAGATCGGAATCAGGTTCTTGTATCAGCGGAAGATTTAAGGGAGAGTATTCTCAGATTAAAAGTTCCAGGTATCACATCGGAAGAGTTGACCGTCAGTATCGGTGTGACGTATGAAGAGCAGGTGAGTACGCTGGGTAATTTATTAGTTAAACAAGCAGATGAAGCTTTGTATAGAGCGAAAGAATTAGGAAGGAATCGAGTTTGTGTTTATCCTGATGATGTGGAGGGAATACCAGGCTAGGACTTGGTGCTTTTAATTTTTTTGATGAAAATTTTGGATTCTGAAAATTAAAATATGGGCAAAAATTAAGTGTTAAATATGATAAAATGGATATAGAAATTTTGGGGAGAGGCTGAATTACTATGCTTTCGTTAGAAGCAGCGAATTTGTCCAAATTACTTATTCCATTTATAGTGGTGGTCTTGGGTGTAGCTTGTACTTATAAGCGTAATTTTTGGGAGGCACCCGTGTATGCAATCACCATATTTTATATATTTTTGCTCGTTCATACGATTGTTGGCTTCGGAGATTATTTAGAAACGACCCATGGTTTTTCGGCCTTCATGTTTATTGTTATTTTTTCACTTTTGATTCGTTTAGGTATAGAGTTTGTAGGAAAGAAAATTGCGGTTGTACTTCTCATTGCGACGATTATTGTCTTAATACCTCTTTCGATCAATGTCGCTCAAGATACGTTTGTCACCTTTGAAGAGGTTATGGATGATATGCTAGACGAAGATGAAACGATTGTGAGTATAGGAATTAGTGATTATACAGATGGAGTTAGAGATGAAAAAGTTGTCACGATAGAAGATAAAGAAACAATCAACCATATATTTGAAACATCTGCTAATATGAAATTAAAAAAGCACAGCAATGTATTTCCTCATGATTATTGGATTGATGTTGAAACGAATAAAGGAGATACTCACAATCGGGAAAGATATCGTTTTCGATTGGACGCAAATTTTATTAATGAATATCTCATACTAGATGATAACAAATTCAAGCAAACAATTGATAGTCTTGATTTAAAATGGGAGAAAGTTGAATAATAGAGCGTGAGACCCCTTACAATGGCGTAAGGGGTCTTCGCTTATTTTGTAGCACTTCTCAAATTTCTAAAAGCATTCCAAATGAGTATGGCGCCGAAGATGATGGCAGAAATAAGTCCTACAAAGTATAGAAGGGTGTCAATAAAATGTGCTAATCCTTCGAAAAGTTCAGAGCGAACGGGTACAAACATAAAAGCAAAGGCTGCAATGAAACCGTAAAGTAATCTATTTTCCATTTTGTCTCTCCTTTCTAGTTATGCTAGTCCTTATTAAAACGTATTCAGTTATAAGTAAGATATTATGAGGACTTTTGACTAAAAATATCTTCTAAATGATGATGCTTGAACTTTGATTATCATAAAAAAGAGGAACTTGGGGGTGTTCCAAGTTCCTCTTTAGACTATCTTAATCTAATTCCCTTTTTCGTTCTAGAAGGCTTTCATACTCTTCTTCAAGTTCTGGGCTAGGATCTATACTCAATCGGCTTAGGACTTCAGTAATTTGCGTTTCAATGACAAGACGTTCTTCATCTTGATCCGTTTGATTTTGGCTTTCCAAGAATTCATGTTCCGTTCCTTTAAAAATATGCAATATATGATCTTGTAATATGATGAGCTTTTCTGCTATATTTTCAACAAAGCGACGATCATGTGATACGAACAACACTGTACCGGGATACTCGCTTAGCAAGAGTTCTAATGCTTTTATGGACTCTATATCTAAAAAGTTTGTCGGTTCATCCAATATAAGAAGGTTAACATCGCTAACAAAAATTTTAGCTAATGAAACTTTAACGCGTTCGCCTCCGCTTAAAACAGATACGTCCTTAAAGACGTCTTCCCGGAAAAAGCCTAAACGAGCTAGGACGGTTCGAATTAGCGTTTCATCTTGAGAGGATGTGTCTTGCACGTTCTTTAAAATCGTTTTCTTAACATCAAGTTGTTCTAATTGTTGGCTGAAATAGCCTATTTTGACTTGTGGTGAGCGATTAACATGCTCATCATTATGGATGAGTTCTTGAATTAGCGTTGTTTTACCACTTCCATTCGGACCTAAAATAGCGATTTTTTCACCATTTTCAATATTAAACGATACAGGTTTCCATAGATTTTTGGAGCCTACTTTCCCTAGGAGTTGTTCACACCGAATTAGCGGTTTATTTGATGCTTCGATTGGTGAAGCTAACTCCATTTTAATCGGTGTGGGCTGTTTAATCTTTTCGACTTTATCAAGTTGATCAATACGAGACTGAATGTCCTTAACTCCTTGGTTGAGTTTCTTTTGTTTTTTCGCAAAATAGGGCTTAGCACCAGTGATTTTGGCTTCAGAGTTCGAGGTTTTTTTAGGTTTCTTTATAGCACGATTTGCTTTTTGTTCTTTCAGTCTTAAAGCATTTTCAAGCTGTTTTTTCTTTTGTACATATTTCTCGTATTCCTTTTTATGGTGCTGAAGTTTTTCTTGTTTTTGCGCTTCAAAATCTGAGTAGTTGCCGGTGTATTCTATAATGGTCTCCTCGTCAATTTCCCAAATCTTTGTACAGAGTTCATCTAGAAAAGCGCGATCATGAGACACGATTAGTAACGGTTTGCTGAATTGTTTTAATTCGTCCTCAAGTTTTTCGATATGGTATTGATCAAGGTGTGTTGTGGGTTCGTCAAGTAAAAAGAAATCTCTTTCTAGTGAAAAGATCCGGCGAATCCACTCTTGTGTAATTTCGCCGCCACTCATCATTCCTTGTTTTGGTTTGAGTTGCGGTAGGTAAGCCGCAGTTCCATATTTCTCAATTTGACCTTTAGTCGGATTGAGTCCACCAGCAATCAATTTTAATAACGTTGATTTTCCTGATCCATTTTTTCCAATCAGTCCAATCCGGTCATATTCATGTATCGATAAATCATCTATTTCAAACAATTTACGGTCGGCTATTTCGCATAAAACATTTGATATACGGCAAAGTATCTTATCACTCCCATTAAATTTATAACAGATAGGAGCATAAAAATAACCCTCCATCCTTGTTTTAAGACAAAGGGATAGGAGGGCAAAAAATACTCCTATCCTACACGAAGATAAAGGCATGATAAGTAAGCCCTTTAATTAAAGGGTTTACGACATGATCTTTATCTGATGAATAGAATAAGAGTATTACTTCATTAGCCTACAGTTCACTTCTTTCCGATTGATTTGTTCATTAGTTTATTAAAGTTGATAAGATATGTCAATGAGGTCTTTGAGCTTCTTCATAGTATTGGATGATGGAGGAAAATGGTCATATAAGTTAGAATAGTAAAAACGAATGCCTTTAAAGGGTGTGGTTAAATGGATGGTAACATAAAAGGGAAAATAGTTGATTATTTATTAGAAAAAGTTGAACCGGTCTACATCATTTTGTTTGGCTCCCAGGCAAAGGGTGATGTTCATGAATCAAGCGACGTGGATTTAGCCTTTTTTTCATATAAGGATTTTTCGTCGTATGAACGGTTTATCGTGGCGCAGGAGTTGGCTGATATCATAGGCTTTGAAGTAGATTTAATTGATCTAAAAGATGTATCAACAGTTATGAAGGCACAGATATTTCATACCGGCGAGGTCATTTACTGTGCTAACGAAACACTTAGGCAGGAACATCATATGTATGCCTATAGTTTCTATGCCAAATTAAATGAGGAGAGACAGGTTATCATTGACCGAATTAAAGAAAGTGGGACAATCTATGGAGAATGATGTGATCTTAAACAAATTAACTA
Organism: Tenuibacillus multivorans; assembly: GCF_900103915.1. Taxonomy (GTDB): domain Bacteria; phylum Bacillota; class Bacilli; order Bacillales; family Alkalibacillaceae; genus Tenuibacillus; species Tenuibacillus multivorans. The sequence goes on from NZ_FNIG01000004.1 coordinate 104,264, forward strand.
TTATTGAGCGCTGTATAATAAGAATTAATGAAGAGTATGAAGATAATTCTGCTAATTTAGAAAACTATACCAAGCAGGATTCAATTATACTAAATATACAGCGAGCCTGTGAAGCTGCTATAGATTTAGCTATGCATGTTTCAGCCGAATTAAAACTAGGTTTACCTCAGAAAAGTCGAGAAGCATTCGATCTATTGAATGAGTATGGTGTTATAGATGAACTTGTTACGAGCAGTTTAAAAGCTATGGTTGGTTTTCGGAATATCGCTGTCCATGATTACCAAAAGTTGAATTTAGATGTTTTAGAAAAAGTTATTGAGAATCATTTAGTTGATTTGAAAAAATTTAAACAACAAATCTTAAAGTATTAAAAGAACAAAACCGAGTATGGTCTGCCATACTCGGTTAATATATTCATTAAAACTCTAGCCCTATTAGTCAAGCTAGATAAAAATTTTTGAGGCAGATTTAAGTATTAGATTGTCTTTACATATATTACAATATTATGTTATTAGCTAGAATAAAAGATGACAATTTTGTGAGATTTATGATATGATAGATAATCATAAAATTAAAATTACAAGGGGGAATTTTTGTGAAAAAGTTTAGTCTATTACTAGTACTTTTTCTTACACTTGGTCTATTCCTAGCCGCTTGTGGCGAGGATGACGGAGGAGAATCCGGCGGAGATGGCTGGGTTGAAAACGTTACACTTCTAACGGGTGGTGAAGCTGGTACATACTTCCCGCTAGGTGTTGCAATGGCTGATGTAGTCTCATCTAATGTTGATGGTGTATCAGTAGATGGTATTAGTAGTGGTGCTTCGGTTGTAAACATTAACGAAGTTTCTGCTGGCGAAGCTGAAATGGCTTTAGTTCAAAATGATACCGCTTTCTATGCACAAGAAGGTACGAAAATGTTTGAAGAGGTAAAAGATGGTTACAGTGGTATATTTACGATCTATCCTGAAACGATTCAAATTGTAACGACTGTAGACAGTGGTATTGAGACAGTTGATGATTTAGTAGGTAAACGTGTAGCTGTTGGAGATGTAGGTTCTGGTACTGAAGCAAACGCTGAACAAATCTTAGGTGTACATGATATTACGTTTGATGATATCAGTGCAGAACACATGGGCTTCGGTGATGCATCTACAAACCTACAAGATGGTAACATTGACGCTGCATTCGTAACTTCTGGTACGCCAACTGCGAGCATCCAAGAGTTAAGTGCAACAACTGATATTAGTCTAGTAAGTATTTCAGACGATATGATTCAGGCGTTAATGGATGAATACCCTTACTATGCTAAGGAAGAAATAAGTGCTGATGCTTATGAAAGCTTTGACAGCACAGCTACAACTGTAGCAGTTCAAGCAATGTTAATCGCGCGTGATGATCTACCAGAAGATCAAGTATACGAAATGGTCAAAGCAATTTTTGAAAACAAAGGTGATATTGAAGAAGCTCACGAGCGTGGTAAACAGTTAACAGTTGATACGGCACAAGATGGTATGTCCATCGACCTTCATCCAGGAGCAGAGAAATACCTGAATGAGCAGTAATCCATCAACTGAACAGCAAAACCAAAGGGCATTGCTAAAAAGCAATGCCTTTTTTAACAAAAAATTCATTATAACGTTAGTGATGATCATCATGGTCGTAACAACTGTTGTTTTATTATTCATGAATACTACGGGTAAAAAATTAGTCATTGAGGATTTACATAATGGGGATATTTTATGGCAAGAAGAAGTGCATCGTGGTGATTGGTTTTCCCACCGCTACATTCATTCTGTTGAGAGGTCTCCGGTTGAAGAAAAATTCAAGATTGACGAAGACTGGGTTATTTTAACGATGGAAAGCTGGACTAAATCATTTGGGGCTGGCTTACCGTATGAATATAAAGGCGATGTTAAAATGGAAGATGGATATTTTATTATTCAAAATCTAAATCGACCTGTATTCGGTGGGGAACTAAAGATGCAACCTTCTCATTTATATCCTCATGCTTTCCACTTTAAAGACCAAGAGGTGACACTATCAGAACCTCCATATTCTGATACACAAATATTGATAGAAGTTCAGGATATGAACATATGGGACCGAATAAAACTTTTATTCTAGTTAATATGTTTGAAAACGCTTATAAATATATAAGACTAGAAAATTTACTATGGACGAAAGGGGTTTGACATGGACGAAAAGCAACAGCAAAAGATGATTAATGAGCTTGAAGGTAGTGACCGTGAATTAAGTGGTCTATGGGCCGTAGCTGTCATCATAGTTGCCGTATTTATGTCGGCATTTCATTTTTATGTCGCCGGCTTTGGTTTACCTGGTATTGGTTCTAAGACCTTCTTAATTTTTCACTTAACGCTAGCTCTAGTATTAATATTCATGATCTTTCCTATAAAAAAGAGGATGGGACAAACTAATATCCCAATCTATGATATCGCTTTAGCAGCTTATGCGTTTTATGTTGGGATGTTTATTATTCAGAGGCAGGATGCTTCTTCCATTATGTCAGGTGACCCAACAGGATACGAGATTTTTATCGGGTTATCCTTAATTATTCTAGTACTTGAAGCAACGAGGCGTGTTGTTGGGTATCCGTTAGTGGTGATTGCCTTTATTTTTATCGCTTATTTCTTCCTAGGTGAATTTATGCCTGGGCAATTCCACCACACACGTGGCGACTTTGAACGTTTTATTTATGAAATCACTTACCGTAATAACGGTATATTCGGGACGCCTATTTATGCATCGGCTCAGTTCGTGTTTATCTTTATTTTGTTCGGTGCAGTATTAGAATCAACGGGTGCTGGGAAAATGTTTATCGACCTTGCATTACGTGCATTCGGACGGTTTAAAGGTGGACCTGCGAAAGCGAGTGTTATGGCAAGTGGAATGATGGGTAGTATCTCCGGTAGTTCAACGGCTAATGCGGTTACAACTGGTACGTTTACCATCCCATTAATGAAAAAAGTTGGCTTTAAACCGCATGTAGCGGGTGGTGTTGAGGTTGCAGCGTCATCAAGCGGTCAGTTTTTACCGCCGATTATGGGTGCAGCAGCCTTTATCATGGTTGAGCTAACGAGTATACCGTACTATGAAATTATTCAAAGTGCGATTATTCCAGCGATTTTATGTTATGTTGGTATTTTGTTTATGGTGCATTTCGAAGCATCCAAAAATGGAATCAAAGGTATGGACCGAAGCGAACTTGTAAAAGGTCGTCGCTTACTGATGCAGCAAGGTTATTTATTGATTCCGATTTTTGTTTTGCTTTATTTCTTAGTCATCGAGCGTGTATCCGTAAATAATTCAGCGTTCTTCTCGATTACGATTTTGTTAGTGATTGCGTTATTTGCGCATCGATTTAAAGAAAGTGTGGGTCGAGCGTTCGTATTTGCAGCGATTTTACTTGGCTTGGCCTATAGTATTCAGTTTATAATTCAATACGTCAATATAGGCCTTTATAACCTTAATGACGTCTTTAATATTAGCTTTTTCAGTTCTGAGACGATTCGTTGGAAAGGCGAAATTGCAACGATGGTGTTAATAGGAATTATTGTAGCTCTAGTCTTTGCACTAGGACAGAAGAAGTTTAAAGTTGACGCGGCACCAGTGCGCTATGGAGCACGTGAATTATTATCAGGTTTTGAGCTTGCGGCTCGTAACTCATTATCAATTGTCGTAGCCTGTGCGACGGCAGGGATCTTAATTGGCGTTATTACAACTTCAGGTTTATCGACTAAATTCACACGGATCGTTGTTGGTTTCTCATCTGACCTAGCAGCACTCGTGCCAAGCTTTATGACAACGGAAAATACAGAGCTTTATTTTGCATTAATATTAACCGTGTTTGCTTGTTTATTATTAGGTCTTGGTTTACCTACAACTGCAACTTATGTTGTATTAGCAGCCATTGTTGCACCTGTTTTAGTAGACATGGATGTGCCTGTCATTGTGGCACACTTATTCGTCCTTTATTACGGCGTTCTTGCAGATGATACGCCACCGATTAACTTACCAGCTTATGCGACAGCAGGTATTGCGAATGCTGGACCGGTACGAACGGGGGTTCAAGGTTTTAAATTCGATACAGCAGCGTTGTTACTTCCATTCGTCTTTACGATGAATCCAACGATTTTGTTAATCACAGATGCTGGTTGGATTGAGGTGACATTGGCAATTATTACAGCTACAATTGGTATGGTTGCCTTCGCATCATTTATCCAGAATTGGTTAATAACGAAGTATCATTGGATCGAGCGTATGATCGCATTAGTTGTGGCGCTTATGTTTATTCAGAACAATGTTTGGACCGATATTGGAGCAGTCGTAATCGCTGCAGGTCTATTCGGGTTTCAATATTACAAAAGCAAAAAACAGAACAAGGAAGTTACAGCTAAAGCAAGCTAAGGAAAGGCCTCGAGTATAAGCTCGGGGCCTTTTGTATAAGAAAACAACCTTTATCTGACGGGAGAATTTACACATATGGAAGCGGACAATCACATGTTAAAATAATAATAAGATTAATAGAAAGGAATGAAGACTGTTGAAAATTTTCCACACAGCGGATTGGCATTTAGGGAAATTAGTGCAAGGTGTTTATATGACAGGGGAACAGGCACATGTACTTGAACAGTTTTTAGAAGCAATACGACAAGAGCAACCGGATGTTGTCGTTATTGCTGGTGATTTATATGACCGAGCCGTACCTCCAACTGATGCGGTTAATCTATTAGATGATGTTTTACGAGAAATTGTTATAGATATAGGAATACCCGTTGTGGCAATAGCGGGTAATCATGATAGTCCGGGACGGTTGAATTTTGGGTCGAAGATTATGCAGGATAACGGGTTACATATTGTTGGTCAATTGACATCTGCATTAGAGCCTGTTGTGTTGTCTGATAAATATGGTGAAGTACATTTTCACTTAGTTCCTTATGTGGATCCAAGTGTGGTTCGGCAGTTATTTGAAGATGACGAGATACGAAATCTTAATGACGCGACTGAACGTATTGTAGAAAAAATTTCAGAGAAAATGGATTCAGATGCACGTCATGTTTTTGTCGGGCACCAGTTTGTGACGCCATTAGGTGAACCGCGGGAAAATACGAGCGAATCGGAACGGCCGTTATCGATTGGTGGAGCGGAGCATGTCGATGCCAAGCATTTTGAACAATTTAATTATACGGCACTTGGCCATCTGCACCAGGCCCATCATGTTGGTCAAGAGACAGTTCGCTACTCAGGCTCACCATTAAAGTATTCCATTTCGGAAGAGCATCATAAAAAAGGCTATCTTGTCGTTGAAATGGATGCAGATGGTGACGTTACAGTTGCAAAACGGGAATTGTCCCCGCGTCGAGATATAAGGACGGTTGAAGCAACGATGGACGAGCTATTGAATCACGAAACGAGTGAGGATTATGTGTTTGTCCGTTTGCTTGATGAGACACCTGTCTTATATCCAATGGAAAAAATTCGTTCTATTTATCCTAATGCGATGCATGTTGAACGGAAGAACCTTGTAAGTGCTAATGAGGTGACGGGTTCAAGTGAAAAAGTAGAACGACATAAAATGAGTGACCTCGAATTATTCCGTGCTTTTTATGAAGAAGTAAAAGGTGAAGCGGTGTCTGAAGAGACAGAAGACATTTTTAAAGAGGTTCTTAATGATGAGTTACAACAAAAACGAGAAACGGTAACGCATAAATAGGGAAGGGAGTGTGACAAGTGAAACCTATTAAATTAACGATGACCGCTTTTGGCCCCTATAAAGATCGAGAAGTGGTTAATTTTACAGAGCTTGAAGATTATCGTTTATTTGTGATTTCGGGCAAAACGGGAGCTGGTAAAACAACGATTTTTGATGGTATCTGTTTTGCCTTGTACGGTTATGCGAGCGGTGAGGACCGGCAGGATTACAAAATGCTACGCAGTGACTTTGCGGACGATCAAGTACATACAAGTGTGGAAATAGTGTTTGAATTACATGGTAAAACTTATCGCATTCTACGACAGCTTGGACATGTAAAGCCGGGTAATAAGACTGCTACAGGTGAAAAGTATGAATTTTTTGAGGTCAGGGATACAGGAGAGGTTCCATGTGTGGATCGCCAAATGGTTTCCGAAATTAATCAACGAGTCGAGGAATTGGTGGGCTTAACGAAGGACCAATTTTCTCAAATTGTGATGCTACCACAAGGAGAATTTCGTAAGCTCTTGACCTCAAAAACAGAAAATAAAGAAGAAATTTTGCGTCGTATTTTCCAAACCTATCCTTATCAAGCGATTACTGAACAGCTAAAGGAAAAACGGAAGGAAGCGGAGGATGAATTTGCACGTGTAAGACAATTACGTGATCATCATGTTTCTGAAATACGCTCCAAACTCCCAGAACGAGAAGAGTCGCAATTATTCAAGGTTCTATCACATGAGCACTTTAATATGAATCAAATAGTTGAGGGACTTGAAGCAGAGTCTAAGTATTACCTTGAACAGGTAGATGTGATGCATAAGGAGAAAGGGAGAGCATCTAAACAAGTACAGGCTATGCAGGATAAGCTACAGAAAGCCAAATCCCTTAATGAAAAATTTGATGAGCTTGCACAAAATGAGAAAAAGCATTCCGAGCTTCAAAGCCAGGAGCATTCGATCAATGAACAGCAAGTTTTACTAGAAAAAAGTGAGCGAGCGAGTCAAATCGAAGTACAGGAATCACATGTGAAGGGCCTGCGCCAGGATGTTGAACAAAAAAGACGAGCCAAGGCTGAGGCAGAAGTCAATCAAAAGAAGGCGCGTGAAGCATTAGAGAAGGCCGAGAATGATTTTAAAGCTGAAGAGGGACGTAAGGGTGAACGTGAAGTTTTACTAAATCAATTAAATAGTCTAAAGGATATGCGTCCCAAGGTAGAGGAATTAAGTGGTAAAAGAATAGAAGTTGAACAGGCCGAAAATGAACTAAAGCAGTTGCAATCACAGTATCAAGCTGTAGAACGTCAATTAGTAAAAAAACAACAGGAAAAAGAGCAGTTAGACCAACAAATTCGATTGGATACTGAAGCGGTTGAAAACTTGAATGCCAAGATAGAAAAGCGTAATGAACTACGTGAAAAGTGGCGTCAAATCAATCGGTATATCCAACTGCTCGGTGAACGGGATAATCTTAGCGATCAATTAAAGGCTGAAAAGAAAACTTACCAACAAATTAAAACTGATTTTGAAATGAAAGAGAAGGCTTGGATTCATGGACAGGCTGGAATTTTAGCGGAGCACTTGCATGAAGGTGAGCCTTGTCCAGTCTGTGGTAGTATCAATCATCCTAACAAGGCAGAGATTGCAGTGGACACACCTTCCAAAGAAGAGTTAGACCAAGCCAAAGCAGTTTATGATCAGAAGTATAAGGATTATACGGATCAGGTCGCTGAATATAATGCGAATGCTAATCGTATTAAAGAAGTAGAAGAGATATTAAATGAATATGATATCCCGCTTGAAAATATTAAACAAACGTTTGATTTAATTAAAAAAGAAGGACAAGAAGTGGGGTATGAGGTTGATCAGCTTGAACAGAAATCGAACCAGTTAAAAACCATGCGTGAGCGTGCTGATCATTTGGCTAAGGCAGTCAATCAAGTAGAAGCCAATAAAGAGTCGCTACGAAAACAATTTGATCAACAAAATATAGCCTACGAAAAAGCAAAGTTGACTTATGAAGGTTTATTAGAATCAGTTCCAAAGGACGTTCGTGAGTTAACAGGATTGGATCAAAAGATTAAAGAGGCTGAGGATCATAAAATAGCATTAGAAAAAGCATGGGAGAAAGCACAAGAACAGCTTAACATGGCACGTGAGTCAGAGGTGAAAGCAAGCACCCAGAAGCAAAATTGTGATATTGCTTTAAAAGAGACGAATGAGAAGCTCGAGAAGGCTGAACAAGTTTTCCAACAAGCACTGACTGAGGGTGCCTTTTCCAATGAAGATGAATATCGGAAGGCGAAACGTACGGAAGAAGAGCGCAAACAATTGAAGGATGAGATTGAATTATTTAAACAGAACGTAGCTACTGTAAATGCGCGAATAAAGGAGCTTAATGAACAATTAACAGATAAGGAAAAGGCAAATCTAGAGGCATACGAAGATGAAATGAAAGAATTGCAAAATCAATATGAATCAGTCCTGCAATCCTATAACGCAACCGTTCAGCATCAAAAGGATGTCGTCGACCTGAAAAATCGAATCGTTGAATCGAGCGAGCAGGTCGATGAACAGGAGAAAGCATTGAATCGAATAACGGATTTGTATGATGTTGTTCGTGGTCAAAATGGACGGAAGATTTCGTTTGAACGTTATTTGCAGATTGAATACTTAGATCAGATTGTCGTCGCAGCAAATATGCGACTGAAACGGTTGTCGAACGGGCAATTTTATTTGAAGCGGAGTGACCGTCAGGAAGCACGCGGACGTCAAAGCGGTCTTGGACTCGATGTGTATGACGTTTACACAGGACAGGATCGCGATGTTAAAACATTGTCTGGTGGTGAGAAATTTAACGCATCATTGTGTTTGGCTTTAGGTATGTCAGACGTCATCCAAAGCTTCCAGGGTGGAGTTTCAATTGAGACGATGTTTATTGATGAAGGCTTTGGTTCACTGGATGATGAATCGTTAAATAAAGCGGTCGATACATTGATTGATTTACAACAATCTGGTCGAATGATTGGCGTCATATCACACGTTCAGGAATTGAAGTCAACTATACCAGCGGTGCTTGAGGTTAAAAAATCACGTGATGGATACAGTCAAACAGAGTTTGTGGTGAAATAATTGGTGGGGGTTGGACAGAGGTCCAATCCTTTCGTTTAGGAAAATAACAGTGATGACTGGGACTTTCTTATTTTTTTCAGAATTATAGAATTAGAATAAGAAAATATCGCTCCTTTAACCTTCCATCATTTTTAGGTAGGGAATCTTTTTACCATTAACAATCGCAATATATGCCTGTGTATCTGTGTCATATATTTTCGTGCCGACGGGTAATACATTAGCCGAGCCATCTTCAAATTCACTAGCCTGTTCCGTTTGATTTGTGATTTCACCTATTTCCTCACCTAAAGTATAGTTTAGTTTCAGGACCCAACTAACGTCCGATGCATAGGAAAAAACATATCCATCGAGAAAAAATATATCTGCACCATTGTTATTTAAATAATCTTCGGGAATAGGGTTGGTAATGGGTTTTTGACTATTATTGTTGTTGTCATCAATATTACAGCCCCCTAAAAAAGATAATAGTATGATTAATGGTAAAAATGTTTTCATCTAAATTCCTCCCGAAAATCATAACTCAATCACGATTTCTATAATAGATTAAAAAATCTGTCCACTGATCATTCTCGAGTGAAAATTTTTCTCGAACCATTATCTTCTTTGCCATACTCCACCAGAACTTCGTGTAAAACCATTTCGTTTATAAAAATTAGTATTCTCACGTTCAAAGGTTACGGTGACAATTTCTAATCCAAATCGTTCGGCTTCATTTAATAATTCAGTTACCAATGCACTTCCGATACCTTGGCCTTGGTAGTCTGGATGAACAATAATATCTTCCATATAGCCATGTTCGAGTACCATCCCACAAACATAACCAAAGGCGATTAATTTATTGTTTTCGTTCCTGGCACCTGCCCAAAAGTTACAGCGTTCAAATAAGGCTGGGTAATCCTGTGGACGACCGCCCCAACCGACTAATTCTCTTAATTCAGGTACTTCGTGATTAGATATAGGCCTATTAATTATGATTTTGTGTTTCATTTTATTCTCCTTATATAAATGTGTTTATTTACCTTTTTCTACAGGATATGAAGGTTTTCCTTTTCATAACTAATTGTTCATTGGGTGAAGATATTATAAAAGGGTGAAAATCATGAAACGAATAATTTTTATCTTAATGATACTCATTTCTATGAATGCAAATTCTGTGGTAGCAGATAATCAATCAGATTATGAGAAAACCATTCTGTCATTAATGTGGCATCATATTGATCATGCTGTTCAAGCCTATTACGAGACAGAAGGAATCGATGGGGTTCAATTTCATCAGGAGATTTACGAATGACCAATCATCGTTCATTTGTCATCATCATTGAAATCGATTCGTTTGTTGGCGCTCATAACACGATTGGGACGGACGAGCTTAAATTTGTCCGAAAAGATGACGTACAGCTCATAAATTATAAACATACACCATCTCCAAATAAAGAGAAAATATTAGAATTTATAAATAGAAAAAGTTCCTGATTAAAAAACACCCGCAAGATTGCGAGTGAGTAATTAAAATATTATGACAATTTATATTAAACGAAAGGTGAAGGGATTCTTCAACCTTCCGTGCGTTTAGTTCATGTTTAAAAGTGAGTTATGTTTATTTTTGTTTCTTGTTGAATTTTTGTTGTTTAATATATTGGTCGCGTAAATCTTTGATTCGTGTTGTTGTGCTGTAATCAAACATTTAAAATCCCTCCTAAGCTTTTTTGCATGGTAGGTTAAAAACTACCTGCAATTAACTTAACTTCGCCTCATACCTTGGCGAATTTTTACTCAAAGCCAAAAGTCATTATATAACCCTTCCTGATGTCTGGCCTCCGTCTAAAGTCTGATTTCTATTTGTTTAACGATTAGTTCACAATTCATTCACAGAAAGAGTATCGGGGGAGGCCAATACTCTTTCATTAGGCAAGTTTTCCTTGATGCTTTATGTTTAACACATGACGAAAGATGTGAATTAAACTATGATTACTCGGTTTAAAGCTTTTCATGTTTTGTTGTTGCTCTAGACATTCTTTTCTTACTTCTTCTAATCTCAAACGATTAGAATCATATAAATCATACATGAGATTACCCCCACTTGTTTTATTCCACTCTTAGTTTACGTTGTGGCGGGGTTTTTAAAAACCGTATGAAGATTGATTCTGGCTCATGCTTGAGTCTGATTTTTGATTACGACTTTTGTGGAGATGGCTGGATAAGGCAAAATAAAGAAGGGTGAGTGGACTCACCCTTCAACTTATTCATTACGATTGGATTCTTTTTTAGTGTTCTCCTCTTCAAATTCATCTGGTTCTGATTCCATCGAAGAACGACTTGCCTCTTCCTTGATCACGGTATGCGTATTCCCACGATTGGCAAGGTCAGATAAAAGCTTAGAAATATCAATGCCAGTTAGGTCTTTTAATGGTTCTTGCACCTGTGCCATTGTGTTTGTGACTTGTTGACCGTAGGAATTAATACCATTTCCGCTGCCGCTATCGATGACTTTGACTGAATCGATATTTGATAGTGGGTGAGAAATTTCTCTAGCGTAATCTGGTAGCATCTCTATTAGTTTCTCAGCAATGACAACGTCACCGTGCTCCGCAATCGCCTCTGCTAATTGACGTCTGGCCTCAGCTTCTGCTTCACCCTTCTCACGGATGACTTCAGCTTCGGCAAGACCTTGTTCGCGCTTGATTCTAGCATCGGTTTCACCGTCAATTTGTGATTTTCGTGCTTCAGCTTCAGCAATTTTCGTTGTTTCGTAGTAATCAGCATCGGCTTTAGCTTTACGTACTTTGGCTTCTTCTTCCTCAAGCTTAACGAGTCGTTCGCGTTCTAAATGTTTTAATCGTAAATCTTCTTCCTTTTCTTGAGCGACTAGCTTTAATTTTTCCTCTTGAACTTGCTTATCTAGTCGAGCCTTTTCTAATTGATAGGATTGTTCAGATTTAGCACGGGCACGTTCAGTTTCTTCTTTAATAGCCGCATCATTTAAGTCCTTCGTTTTCTTCGATTCAGCGATTTCTGATTGCCGCTCAAATTCTTCTTCCTTCGCTTCTTTGTCGTTGTTAGCTCGGTGAATTCTGGTTTCTTTATCAGCATCAGATTCAGCTAATTCGGCACGTTTACGGGCTTCGGCAATTCGCGGACGGCCAAGATTATCTAAATAACCATTCTCTTCGTCAGCATCACGTAAGTCCTGCAACCCAAGTGACGTGATCTTAAAGCCCATTTCATCTAATTGTTTTTGAGCAACCTCTGTCACTTGTCGGTTAAATTCTTCGCGATCTTCATTAATTTGTTCCACGGACATTTTTGATAAAATAGCCCGCAGATTTGCGTTTAAGACTTCCGATATTTCGGCTTCTTGTTCTTTCGATTTCTTACCTAGGAACTGTTCTGCATAAAGGGCAATGCCTTTTAACGTATCTGCTACTTTAACCATAGCTACAGCATCTGCAACAATCGGCACCCCTTGTTTGGTGTAAACCTTAGGAGTGGTTAATTTCAACTGGAACGCATTTAAATCAACTGGTGTAGCCGTTTGGTGCATTTTAAGTAAATGACCGCCACCACGAATAATTTTCATGGACCGGCCTTCATCGTCTGTGAAAATATTCGTTTCCTTTTCAGGGTTACCTAGCCTCGGACCAGCAATGATTAATGCTTCATTGGATTTTGCCGTTTTGTAACGGAACTTCATCCAAATCCACCAAATAAGCCCGATAATGGCTGCGACTATTAATACTGGAATTAAAATGGCTAAAAATGCTAAAAAACCCATAAAAATATCCCCCTCATTAATTTATTTAACTCCCTTTAAAAAAGTCCAGACTAGAAATCCTCTTAAAAAAGGAGGTTAATTTACATTCCTAGGTATATTTGAAAACTAAATACTACCCCTTATAACCTATTAGAGATATTTTTTAAATATTAATTAGAAGGAAAAATTAATCTACAAAAAAAAGAGGAGTTATGTTAGTAGGTATAACTCCACTTATCAACAACTTATGCACATTATCCACATTTTTTTATATAACTAATCAACTTATCCACATGTTGTTAGCGATTATGTCAAAGCTATAAAAATTATCCAGACGTTTTCCATAAACTATCCCCAAAAATTGTGGACTTGTCCCCAGCTATTCACAGGTTTATTCACAGGTTATGTGAATATCGACATTTTTCGAGATAAAACGATCATATTTTTGCAGAGGTAAATAGAATTCAATGTGTATAACTTAGTGCCGTCAGACGTGGTATTCCTCCAAATACTCATCAAATTCTAAAACTTCTATCGTATTAGACCAATGAAGAGCTGTACCAACGAAATCACGGATGTCGAGTCCCTTCATCTCGTAAGTGTTTTCATCATTAACTGTACCGGTAGCATCTTCTATAAACGTTACATCGTATCCTCGATCGAAACCCGATATAGCAGTGAACAAGCAACAAAACTCAGTATTAAATCCCGTGATATAGACATGATTAACCCCTAGTTTTTCTAAAAGATTGGATAAATCTGTTTGATAGAATGAACTTGGTGTCGTTTTTTCAACTATATGATCAGCGTAATGTTTTAAAGGTGAGTATAATTCCGACCCTTCAGAATGTCGGTATAGAGGACTATCTTTCACGTCATCAACATGTCGCATAAAGATAATGGGCTCACTATTCTTTTTAAAATCTTTCATGATGTGTTCTATTTTCGATAGTTCGTCCGTAAAATCCTTAAAGTTTACAATACTTTTTTGTACATCAATGACTAGTAATGCTTTCATCTCAATTCCTCCCTTTTGGAGTTACACTTCTATAATTTTGAAATGTTATCCTGCAATATTTGTAGAAAACTGTTTTTAAAAAGGAATATCTATGATTTATCGTGAATTAAATCATTAAGACTTTAAAAGAGAGGAGCATGGTGATGAAGTATTTTGCTGTATTTTTACCGATGAAGGATAAGGAAAAAAGTCAATCATACCGACCACAGCACCTGACTTTTTTAGAAAGGATGAAAGAGGAACAGAAAGTGTTAATGTATGGTCGTTTTCCAGATGGGGCAGGAGGGCTTGTTATATACCGTGCAAAAGACATGGATGAAGCTATCTCCCATCTTAAAAAAGATCCATTTGTTCAAGTTGGGGCACGTGATTGGGAGATTCATGAATGGGAATTAGTTTCTGAGTATGAGTTCGATTAAAGGAGTGATTCAATGAAAATTGGTTTTATCGGATTAGGCATTATGGGTAAGCCGATGTGCAAAAACTTAATTAAAGCTGGGTATGATGTCGTGGTATCAAGCTCGAAATCTGCGACAAATGATGAAATGAAGAAAGCGGGAGCTGAGGTGGTTTCTTCCTATAGTGATTTAGCGTCTCAAGTAGATGTTGTCATTACAATACTTCCGAATTCACCTGAAGTAAAGGATGTTATTTTTGGTGAAAATGGAATAGCAGATGATTTAAAAACAGGTGCAACGGTTATTGATATGAGTTCAATCGCCCCGTTAGCCAGTCAAGAGGTATCTGAAGCATTACACAATCGGGAAATATCTTTTATGGATGCACCGGTAAGCGGTGGTGAGCCAAAGGCGATTGATGGCACAGTGTCTGTGATGGTGGGAAGTGATTTGGAAACATTTAATCGCTGTAAACCGATTCTTGATACAATGGCCGGCTCAGTGGTAAGGGTTGGTGACGTAGGTGCTGGAAACTCAACGAAGCTAGCCAATCAAATCATCGTTGCTCTTAATATAGCCGCTGTGTCCGAGGCATTTGTTTTAGCTAATAAGATGGGTGTCGATCTCGGGTTAATGCATGAAGCAATTCGGGGTGGACTTGCAGGTAGCACGGTTCTTGATGCGAAAGGACCAATGATGATTGATCGCAACTTCGAGCCCGGTTTTAAAATAGATTTACATTTGAAGGATTTAAATAATGTGATGGAGACAGCTAATGAATTAGATGTTTCTTTACCTTTAACCAACTCCATGCAAAAAGCTTTGGAGAAACTAACAACTGAAGGTTATGGTCACGAGGACCATTCGGGGATTTTGCGATACTTTGAAGATATGAATCGAACGGAATAACAAAAGAACCTTCAACTCTACTTGATAGTTGAAGGTTCTTTCACGTTTGATCTCCGACTATTAAAATCACTTCTTATACTCCTTTCGAATTAGAATCACCTCCCTTTCGATTAGTTAGAAGCTTTTCGTCGTCGTGCTTCTTGTGCTTGTTCTTGTTGTTCCAGGTATTTCTTTTGTAAATCCTTGTACAATACACTGTGTAGTTGATTTTCGAATAAATACATGTTTTATCACCTCCTTGTTATCTATTAATAGTTTATATTTCAAAACGACTCTACTAAACGGGATACAGGTTGATTTTAGTTCATTCCCCAGTCTGATTTTGTTCTCAGTCCTCAACATAAAAAAACGACCGACATCTAGTCGGTCGGAGTTAAATATGATTTTAAAATAGGGCGTAGCTTTCGTCTTACCTCTTTACCCCAACCTTTTACGGCATCAACGGTTGTATCTTGTTCTTCAGCTATTTCCTTTAATGACATTCCTTCTACAACTTTCTTCTTCACATAGATCTGCTGTTTTGCAGTAAGGGGTTCATAAACTATTTTCCAAAAGTCAGGGTCGTAATTATCTATCAATTGATTGTGTCCGGGAACTTCCATATATTCTGAGGTCGTTTCATGTTTAATAATGCGACTATTTTTACGAATTAAATCAATTAAACGACTCTTAATGGTAATGTAAGTAACTTGGGGGAAATAGTCCCGACCACTATACTTTTGATATGATTCCCAGAGTGCGATGAGTCCAGCTTGGTAAAATTCCCCGTCACGATCATGGATGTTTAGTTTCTGAATGAGGTTATAAATCATGCCTTCGTATTGGTTTGCGACTTGTCTAAACTCATGCGCTTGATCATTTTTAGCATCCCGCACGGCAGTATCCCCCTATTCCTAGCTTAAGAATAATCATAAGTGGAAAAGCTGTCTATTGAGAAAATTGAATATTCTAAGGTGAAAATTGCTCCGAATGACTAAAATACGTCTAAAAATTTAATTTTCCTATCTATTACTAAAATCGAAATAGTAGTAGAAAAGGGGGGGTTATTTTCCAAATAAATTGATCAAATTTTTAAAATGAAACACTTGCTTATGGTACACTCGTTTCTTATGATAGAAACTATGATTAAAACAACAGGAGTGAGAGCTATGGGACAAACTTTAAAAGTAGTAGGAATTAGTGGAAGCCTTCGAAAAGATTCCGTTAACAAGAAATTACTTGATTTTGTTGCAACGCAGTTCCCTAATGAAGTTGAATATAAATATGTTGACTATTCCGAAGTACCACTATTTAATCAGGATACTGAAATGCCTATTCCAATTGGTGTAAAAGCCTTTAAAGAGCAGGTTGAAACCGCCGATATCGTCATTTTTGCAACACCTGAATATAATGGTTCGATTCCCGGTGTGTTGAAAAATGGCATTGATTGGCTCACACGTCCAACAGGTCATAATTCACTAACTGGAAAAGTAGCTGGAATTATCGGAGCTTCACCTGGACAAGGTGGTACGATTAAAGCCCAATTACATTTGCGTGAAATTTTGAGTCATGTAAATATGGATGTACCGGGACAGCCGCGTGTGATGTGTAATTATATAAAAGATAAATTAACTGAGGATGGAGATATCCAGTTAGAAGGTAAAGAATTAGAAAACGTTCAAAAATTAAACAAACGTTTGATTGAAATGGCGAAAGCCTTTAAAAAGGATGAAGTGACAGTGTAAGACAAAGACTCATCTTAGGTTATTACCATTTAGCATTAATAATCGTGTATACTAAGCTTGTATAGGTTTTTTATAAGAGGTGTTAATCATGAAAGAAGATCATTTAAGAAAGATTAAAGAATCTGGTATTGTGGCGGTTGTTCGACAAATCGATCCAGATAAGGTTCACCATGTTATAGATGCGATCGTTGAGGGCGGAGTCGCTGGCATTGAAGTGACCGTTGATTCAGAGCAAGCCTTTGATGTCATTCGCGAGGCGAAAAAACGTCTTGGGGATCGTGCTGTTGTCGGAGCTGGCACCGTTCTAGATGGACATGCCGCTTATAGAGCTATTGAATCAGGTGCTGAGTTTATTTTTGCACCAACATTAAAACGGGAAACCCTTGAGGTTGCAAACCGCTATGGTAAGATTGCGATTCCAGGCGTTTTTACACCAACTGAGATTTTGCAAGCATACGAATGGGGAGCGGATATCGTTAAGATTTTCCCAGCCAGTGTACTCGGACCGAAGTTTATCAAAGATGTACGCGGTCCTTTAGGACATATTGATATGATGCCGACTGGTGGTGTCAATGTTGATAATGTCGGAGAATTTATTCAAGCAGGTGCGTGTGCTGCAGGTATTGGTGGATCACTTCTTAAGAAAGATTTGATTCAACAAGAGGAATATGAACAACTTAAAACCTTAGCTCAAGATTTTGTTAAACAGGTTAAGCAAGCACGAAGTTAGTTAGATAGAAGCAATCTTTATGTGAAAGTAAAGATTGCTTCTTTTATTTTAAATAAGGTCCATTTGAGGTGGTGCTTTGGGGAATTAGCATCTTTCATTGGGGAATAATAGCCTTCCATTGGGCAAAAAATTAAGTTTCTCGGGCAATTATTGATGTTTATGGGGGAATTATGATGAATGATTGGGGATTCAACCTATGTAATTGGGGATTCAGGGTAGGGTATTGGGGAATCAGAGTAATGACTGTATGACGTTGGGGATTCATAAAAATCATGGCGCATTCAGAACACCTTATTGAGGAATTATCATCGACCTTCCATTCTCACCAACCTAGGCGTATGTGCATATGATGTTCCAGAAGGAGGGACATCATTATGGAGTTAACCTTGGCACATTGGTTGTATGCGATTGTAACACTAGTGGTTATTTTGACGATGGTCTTTCGAAAAGGGGTTGTGCTTCCAACCCTTCTTGGAACATTCCTCGTCGCATGGGTATACGATGAAAGTATTATTACGGGTTTTACGGCTGTTTTTAATGCGAATTTAACAGCTGCAAACGAACTCTTTAACATATTTTTAATCATCACATTCATGGTCGCGTTGCTTCATTCGTTAAAAGATTTAGGTGCTGATCAGCAAATGATTGCACCGGTACAAAAAATTATGACGAATGGGCACGTCGCTTTTCTAGTATTAGTTGTTATTACGTTTATCATCTCATTATTTTTCTGGCCAACACCAGCAGTTCCGTTAATCGGAGCATTGTTAATTCCAGCTGCGGTTCGTGTTGGATTACCTGTCATGGGGGCAGCTATGGTTATAGCACTTGCTGGGCAAGGGATGGCATTGTCTGCAGATTATGTTATTCAAGTTGCTCCGATGCTAAGTGCATCAGCGGCAGGTGTTGAAACTGGGGCTGTAGCGGATAAGGCTCTTGTACTATCGCTCGTCACAGGTGTTGTTGCGATTAGTTTGGCTTACTTGATGATGAGAAGTAAAATACGTAAGCCAAATGATCCGCAAAACACTGAAGCGCTAAAAAAACTTCCAGGACAGGAAGAATCAACAACGGCGTATTCAGCTACGCCTAAGTGGAAAAAGTTTTTTGCTGCATTAGTACCGCTATCAATGCTTGGAGTCATGCTCTTCATGATCTACACGAAAATCACGGGTGGTCGTGAAGGAGGCTTTGAAGGTGGTGACGGTGCAGCACTCATCGGCGGGGTAGCTGTCCTATTATTAGCCTTTGCCACAATTGCATACGGTAAAGCGAAGGCATTCGATCGTGTGAGTGAGCATATTGTAAGTGGCTTCGTCTTTGCCTTTAGAGCGATGGGGCCAGTCATTCCGATTGCAGGGTTTTTCTTCCTTGGAAGTGGCGATTTTTCCGGTAGTATTCTATCACTTGGAGATCAAGAAGCGCCATCGTTATTATTCGATTTGGTAGCAGCGGGTCAAAGTGCCATTCCTGAAAGTGCCTTTCTTACCGCATTTGGTATATTAATAATCGGGATTATTACTGGTTTAGATGGGTCAGGATTTTCTGGCCTCCCGATTACAGGATCCTTATCTGGTGCGTTAGCCAGTGGTGGTGTCGATCCTTCGACATTAGCGGCCATTGGTCAAATTGGAACGATATGGACTGGTGGTGGTACGTTAGTTGCTTGGTCATCACTTGTAGCTGTAGCTGGTTTTTGTGGCGTATCCGCTATTGAACTAGCACGGAAAAACTTTATCCCCGTTATGTTAGGGCTTATTGTCTCGACTCTTATTGCGCTTTGGATTTGGTAGATTGCCTCAACTGCCCGAGCACACATGCTTGGGCAGTTTTAATATGAACGCACCTGGTTAGGTGATAAGTGATTGAAGATTATCTCGTACTGTTCGTAGACAGGCGCAAATGATTGAAGAATTCGTTGTACTGCTCGAAGATAGGCGCTAAGCGATTGAAGAATTCCTCGTACTGTTCGTAGATAGGCGCCAAATGATTGAAGAATTCGTCGTATTGCTTGAAGATAAGCGCTAAGTGATTAAATTTTCATTCGTCATATTCTGGATTGAGAAAAAATAGAGGGGTTTTGAGAAAAATACAAACGACTTTGAGAAAAAAATGGACCCGATTGAGAACAAACTCTGCAACTATGAGAAAAACACCTGCGACATTGGGAACAAACTGATCAACATTGAGAAGAAAGAGACGATTTTAGAGAAGTACTAAAATAGAAATAGGAAAACCAACTAGCGGCGGCTAGTTGGTTTCCTTATCTTTATGGCTACCATTCATCTATTAGCTGCCGTTTAATGTTATGATAGATAAATAAACAAGCTGATGGGTGATGGAATGGAACGTCATTTAATTTGGGTCTGGTTAAGTCTATTAATCGTTACATGGGGTGCTGCATTTTCCTCTACATTTGGAGGGATATCTCAGGTCCCACCTCTACAGTGGCTAGGAAGTGCGGTTTTCTTTGCGTTGATCTTTCTACTTCCACTATTTCAGAGAAATCAATGGTTTATGACAATGACACTAAGCGGGGCCGCGGTTGTAACATCAATGGTATTTATCTCTGAATCGAGCTCATACATATTATTAATCTATTCATACCTAGTTGGTGAGGTCCTTTTCCGTTTGTCACGTCAACAAGCCATTGCAGCTGGGTTAATATTAATGACTAGCTTCTTGATCGCTACACCTTTTACAATTAGATTTTCTTTATTATTGATTGTTTTTATGGCAGTCGTAGCGGTACTGGCTTATAGACACTTGCAGCAGTGGAATGAGGCTGATGCCCGCTATGATGCATTATTACATGAATATCGAAGACTTAAAAGAAAATCGGCATCTGATGAGAAATTAGCGCGGCAAGAGGAGCGAACGCAAATTGGTCGAGAGATTCATGATCGTGTTGGCCATAAGTTAACGAACCTCTTAATGCAATTGGAAGTGGCACGAATGGAAGCAGACCAAGAGTCCAAGAACCGATTTCATATGTTAAAGGATTTAGCAAAAGAAAGCTTAAACGAAACGAGACAGGCAGTAAAAGCGATGAATCAAGATGAGATTGGTGGACTACCGGCTATCATTCGGTTGATTCGTAAGCTTGAAGCAGAAAATTATATTCGCATTCATTTTTTAGTAAAAAATCGTGCGTTTTCTGCTGATTTAGATGTTGAGCAGACTGTGGCTGTGTATCGTGCTGTTCAAGAAGCGCTAACGAATGTGATGCGCCATAGTTCAGAGCGTGAAGCGTCGGTCTTATTTGAGTCGCCTGGTGGAAGTGTGTTTCGTTTCGAAGTGTCGAATCCGATTGTAGATGATTACGAGTACCGCGAGGGCTATGGTTTACGTTCGATGCGTGAACGGTTAAAGAAGGTTGATGGACGGTTGGATATTTTAACCTATCAACATAAATTCACTATCCGTGGTACATTACCCGTGATTAAAAAAGGAAGTGATTCAGATGCATCGCATGTTACTAGCTGAAGATCAGTCATTAGTCATGCAAGGTTTGAAGATGATGATTGAGACAGACGATGAATTGCGTGTGACCGGTGAAGCAAAAAACGGGAATGAAGCGATCAGTCTTTGTGAAAAGCAGTGGTTTGACGTAGCTATTTTAGATATTCGAATGCCTGAAATGGATGGACTTGAAGCGGCCAAAATAATTCGAGAACGTTGGCCAGATATAAAGGTTTTAATGTTGACTACTTTTAATGATGATGAATATGCTCTTGAAGCACTGCGTATCGGAGCCCATGGGTATATGTTAAAGGATGCTGATGCGGAATCATTAATTAAATCTATTAAAAGCTGTTTAGCAGGAGGCTTGCAGATTCAAGGAGAGGTTGCTGCAAAAGTGGTTCCTCGCTTGCTCGAAAAAGAGACTCATCATGAGCCTAAGCTTCATCGTGATTTAACGCCACGGGAGACCGACATTTTAAAACGAATTGGGGAAGGTAAAAGTAATAAAGAAATTGCTGACGAGCTTGCTTTATCGGTCGGTACAGTGAAAAACCATATTAGTGTGTTACTCGATAAATTGAATTTGCGCGACCGTACTCAGTTAGCGATATTTGCGATAAAAAATCAGTTGGTATAGACATTATGCGCGGGATCCAGTGACTTATGCGCGACTTTTAAGGTTTACGCGCGGAATCTAAAATATATGCGCGACTTCCAAATTGTTATAATAAAATGACTCTGGTCATGGATCATTTTATAAATCAGTGACTGAAGGCAGTGTTCGTACTGTCTTCTTTTTTTATATATTAGGATTAGATGAAGTGAAGGAGGAGAAGTGAATGTTAGAAACAGTTGATTTGAAAAAAGTATTCAAAAATAACGTTGCGGTCAATGATGCCAATCTTTATTTGGACCAAGGCGAATCAGTCGGCTTACTCGGTCCGAACGGGGCTGGTAAGTCAACAACTATTTCAATGATTTCATCGCTGTTGGTACCAACCTCTGGTGATGTGAAGTGGCATGGGAAAAGTGTCGTGAAGGATCCAAAAACGATTCGCGATGTGCTCGGCGTTGTACCACAAGATATTGCACTTTACGAAGAATTATCAGCATTAGAGAATTTAAAGTTTTTTGGGAAGATATATGGCCTTAAAGGAAAAGAATTAGACACGAAAATAAATGAAGTCTTAGAAATTGTCGGTTTAGAAGAACGTCAGAAGGAACTCGTTAAAACCTATTCTGGCGGGATGAAGCGCCGTATTAACATCGCGGTTGCATTATTACATGAACCCGAGTTCATTATCATGGATGAACCAACTGTAGGGATTGATCCACAGTCCAGAAACTATATATTGGAAATGGTACGTCAGTTAAATGAAGAGAAAGGGATGACGGTCCTTTATACAAGTCATTACATGGAGGAAGTAGAAAGGCTTTGTGATCGAATTTATATTATGGACCACGGTAAAATTATCGCCACCGGTACGAAGGATGAACTAACGAGTATTTTATCCAGTGAAGAGACTATTTTGGTTGAGCTTGATCGGTCGTATCCGAATTTAATTCAAGCATTAGAAAGCCTTGATGATGTTTTACAAGTTACGGAGCACGATAAGGGGATTAAACTTATCGTACCTAAAGGGTGCCGTTTACTTGGAAAAGTATTTCAACAAGCCGAAAAAGAAGAGGCTCAAATCGTAAGTATCAATGTTCAAGTTCCGACGTTAGAAGATGTGTTTTTACATTTAACTGGTCGGAAGCTAAGGGATTAGGAGGTGTAAGTGATGCTAACATTTTTGAAAAAAGATGTGCTCGTGCTGTTTCGTGATAAAACAGAACTGGCTGTATTATTACTAATGCCTCTCGTATTAACGGCTATATTAGGCTTTGCTTTAGGTGGATTGATGTCAGGTGATGGAGATTTTTTAAATGCCAAGGTGGCTGTTGTTCAAGAAGACGACTCAGAAGAAGGACTTGAGCGCTTTATAAATGAGGTTGATGCTTTACCTATACCGGATGAGGCAAAGGAGCAGATGATTAAAGCCACTGAATCCTTTCAACCTGCATCCATGTTAAATGAAGTGTTCGATAGCGATGAATTAGGTGACATGCTAGACGTAACTTACCTAAATAAGTCAGAAGCCCAAGAAGCACTTGAAGATGAAGAAATATCATCCATATTACGTCTGCCCGAAGGATTTACTTATGAAACGTTAAGAAAAATGATATTGGATCAAGGTGAAGGTAGTGAATTGATCATACAATCAGGGGAACATAGTACGTTGTCATCTGGTGTGTTAGGAGATATTATGAATGGTTTTGCAGCAAATCTGAATTTAGAAACAGCAATCGCAAAAGCTGCTATGGAAGAAATCGACCAGTCATCAAAACAAACGGATGCGGTTAACGAAATGGGTCAGATCGAATCTGTCTCAGATCAGGACCCTGTTTCCTCGCTTAAGTATTATACTTTTGCGATGGCCGTTATGTTTGCCTTATTTACAGCTTCAACAATGGCTAGTAAAGCGTATGTAGAGAACTATCAGAACGTATTTGACCGAATCTTATTAACAGGTAAGCATCCCTATTTATATTTGTCAGGTAAAGCTTCTTCAACGACGATTATTGTCTTTATACAAATTGCGATATTACTGATCATTTCGAGTATGTTATTTCAGTCGTTAAGTTTTGATTCATTCAGCCAATGGATGGGGATAACACTTATTACACTGATCTTTGCATTATGTATCGCCGCAATAGGTTCACTGCTTATTTCAATTACGATTAGGTCAAATAGTAATGTGATTCCAGGTGTTTTCTCAGGTGGAATCGTGAGCGTCTTTGCCTTCTTAGGGGGTAGTTTCGTTCCAACATCACAGCTTCCAGATATCATTGGAAAAATAGGAAGCTGGACACCAAATGGTATGGCGATGAATGCCTATCTTCAATGGTCACAGGGACTTGGAATTTCATTTATAAGTCCATTGTTAATGAGACTATTAATTTTAACGCTTGTGATATGGATATTAAGCTTACTCATTTTCCCAAGAAGGAGGGAGGCATAGATGAAGGCTTTATTTTTATTACAATGGCAGCGTCTAAAAAGGGAACCGCTGTTAATCGGATCGATGATTTTGATGTCTATTATATTTGTTTTATCTATGGGAAGCTCATCAGTTGGTGATGCGGTTAGTGTTCCTACTTCATTTGATGAATCGATAAATGAAGAAGAGCGAGAGTCTTGGTTAGATCGTTTAAATCAAGCGGAAGGGTTTTCTTTCTTTCAAACCGATGAGAAAAAAGCTCGAGAGGATGTTGCTCTAGGGACGGTTCCTTTTTCGTTAAAGGTCATGGAAAATGATTATCAATTACTCATTTTAAATGAAAGTGCAGAACTTCAAATGTTAGACCAAGTCGTTAGGCAAACCTTTATCAATGAAGCTCGTTTAACAGCTGTGGAGGAGCAGGTCAACCAAGAGAGTTTTCGGGAAGAGGTTGACCAATATATGTCAGAACCGCCTCTCGTCGTTAAAAATGAAACGATAGGAACGGAAAGTGACAATGTTGGCTATAATAATGAACTACAAGTCCTGTTCGGTATGACGCTGTTTTTCTCGATGTATACGATTATTTTTAGTCTAAGTAAAATAGCTGAAGAAAAACGTTCGGGAACAATGAATCGAATTATTTTGTCACCCGTCAGAAAGTGGCAGGTTTATTTAGGATATATGGGGTATTCATTTGTAATCGGCTTTGTCCATATCGTTTCAGTTTTTCTATTATTTAAATACGTGTTTGACTTTGATGTAGGTGACCATTTTGGATCCTTAATTGTCGTTGTTGGGTGCTTTGTCTTTTCCGTAGTTGCATTAGGGATGTTAATGTTAGGATCAGTTAAAACATTGGAACAATTAAATGCAGTCGTTCCTATTGTAACGGTTAGTATGGCCATGATCGGTGGAGCTTATTGGCCAATTGAAGCTGTAAGTAATAATATTCTTTTAGCGATATCAAAAGTGGTACCCGTCACGTATACGATGGAGGCTCTTAAAAGTATTGCCATTTATAACCAAAATTTATCAGGGGTTTTAGAACCGATTTCTATCGTATTATTAATCGGTGTTTTGTGTATGGGAATTGGTGTTAATTTATTCGAGCGTAAGGCATGATTGAAATGATTGGCAGGTATATTCGCACGGTGATTTCCAACTTGAATCACCGTGCTTTTTATCTCATTTGGAAAGAAGTTAATGTATGAGTTTTCAGTCATATCTTTATTAATCGGAGAACAAGCTGGTAGAAGTACGGTTTAATTATTTTCGGATCGTGTTCACCTTGCGAACGGCTTTTAATCTATTATTTAAAAATTACAGAAATACTAATACAGAAAAAATTAAAAAAAACAAAACAATAAAAGAAAGATTCAAACTGAGTATCCATTCTTTTTCTTAGGTGTTTTTGCTTCTTCTACACTAGGTTGGTTTATTACAAGAATGGTGTCTGGATCGCCTAGTGGTCTTCTGGCAGGAGCAATATTTTTAGGTTGGAGTTACTTTTCTAGTTATGAGACTCGCTTGATGCAGGACCTTTTATCCAATGGTATTGATTCTTTACAGGATGATCTAATTGAGTTTATGAATGAGCATACTGATTATAGTCAAATTCAGGTCGAAGTTCCTTTTGTTGAGTATGAACTAAGGGATGGATCGAAATTTAAAATTGTACAAGGAAATTGTCATATTTCTGGAGTACTTACTGAAAATGGTTGGATTTACTACTAAATAAAACACCGATAGAGGCTGGGGCAAAACCCAGTAAAATAAAAAAATCGTGGGTGACATCATTGTTGATGAAATATGATAAAAACACACAAAAAATGGCACTGAACCATACATTTTTATGGTTCGGTGCCATTTTTACGTTATTTTTGGCTAGTTATGTCCCAGCCCACTTGAAATTACTTTGAACGGAAACGGCCAGCATAATACCAACCTCTTCCTTTTATTTTGCTTGTAAACGTGCAATTCGGTCGCCTAGGTCCGGGTGAGATGAGAACATGCTTGTTTTTTGTTTATTGTTAATCTTAAGTGTTTGAACGGCATTATCATCTTGATGCGGATCACGTACTCTATCTACTTGGCGTTTTAATGATTCAAGTGCATGAATCATTTTATCTTTACCAGCTAAATCCGCCCCACCATTATCGGCATGATATTCACGATAACGTGAGTAAGCAAAGACGACAATGGATCCTAAAATAGAGAATAGGATTTGGAAAATAATAATCGCTGCAAAGTGCACAATGACACGCATTTCTTCACGAACAAAGCTTGATACAATACTAGCGACGATACGTGATAAGAATACGACAAATGTGTTGACAACACCTTGTAGAAGCGTCATGGTGACCATGTCTCCATTTGCAACGTGAGCAACCTCGTGTGCTAGTACACCTTCAACGGCATCGTCATCCATGGTTTCAAGAAGTCCTGCTGATACTGCAACTAAAGATTTCTTTTTTGATGGTCCTGTTGCAAAAGCGTTGACTTCTTTTGAGTTATAAATACCGACCTCAGGCATATACATAAGTCCTGCTGCACGTGAAAGGCGGTGAACTTTTTCAACTAAATCGCGTTCACGGGCTGACATGTTTTTGCTTGGGTCAATAACGCGAACACCCATCATCTTCTTAGCCATCCAGCGTGACATGGCGAGTGAGATAAATGAGCCTGCAAAACCAACGATAATACTAAAAATCATTAGTGCCCGGTAGTCAAGGCCACCTAAACCGTTGATTCCACTTATACTACCTAGATCAAAAAATGCTGATAGAGCGGACCACACAATGACAATCGTGGTCATAACTAGAATGTTGGTTAAAATGAAAAACATTAATCGTTTACCCAATCTATTTATCCCCCTGTTATTTTAATATAATATTCAGTCACTATTATACCACTTTTTCAAGGATGAAGAAATGTATTTGAATGTCATATGTAACGCGTCAATTTCTTTAGGCATATGTTATAAAAAGTATGCTAATAGGAGGATGACTATGTATTATCCATACCAGTACGATCCAAATCGTATGTTTGGCCCGATGCCGTATCAACCGTTTTTTGATGGACGACAACAAGTAATCCAAGGTCAGGCTACGTGGACAGAGGGAGGACAAGTCACAAAATGTAATATCCCTTGGTCAGATAATCAGTATATGACAGTGGCCGTGAGTCCGAGAAGTGGTTTTCAATGCGGTCAAACACTAAATGTAAGAAATCCACAAAACACTCGTGAGGTATTAGTTGAGGTTGTTGACACGGTTGAAAATTACCCACCTAATCGAATTAATTTGCACAGACGAGCGTTTGAGGCCTTAGGTGCAAATCCAGATGTAGGCGTTCTAGATGTTGAAATTACACCTTCGCCTGAGCTTGAACAATTACAATTTGGAAAATATCTACTTGAGATTGTTAACGTCGGTTACCCTGGTTATCGTATAACAGATTATCAGTCATTAGGAACTGAGAATGTTTCTAGTAATCGTAAAAGAGAAAGATATGATTTTACATTACAGTCACCAAGAGAAACAATCACCGTTCGTGGCAGTGTTGTCTATAATCCAAATACCAATCGCGTTATTTCATTCGATCTAAGTGAGGTTGAACAATAACGCTAAAAAGTCACAGCAATTAAATCGGCTGTGACTTTTTACATCATAATTAATGTTATAATATTCAAAAGAGGGTGAGATTTTTGAAACATGCATTCGTTATTGGTGGTTCCGGTATGCTTGCAGGTACAAGCCTATGGTTAGCACAAAATGGATATCATGTTTCCATCGTAGGCCGAACAGAGAAGAAGATGAAGTCGTTACTTTTGCAAACCGAAAACATAACACCATTATATCTAGATTACCAGGATGAGTCTGAATTTCGTCATGGTATTCAACATTCGATTAAACAAAATGGCCCAATACAATTAGTTGTGGCATGGATTCATCGTGTTACAGGCAATCCGGTGCGCGTTATGATGGATGAATTATCTCATCAAATCAATGACTGGGACTTATACCATGTGTTGGGTAGCAATTCGAATATAGAAGAGATAAGAAGAGGTATCAATACGCCTAAAGGCTGTCGATATCATCAAGTGCAGCTTGGTTTCGTTATCGAAAATGATGTGTCTCGATTAAATACAAGAAAAATGTTCATGTCATTGGACAACTTGAACCCTGGGATCAGCACCCATAAAGGAGGATTTTATGAAAAATGAAAAGCCAGAAGATCGTCGTGAAAGAATGCGTCAAGAAGAATTAAAACAGAACAAAGCCAGTCAAATGGGTGATGCCTTTGATCGTGCAAAGGGAGGAAGTTTGCAAGACTTAGTTGGAGGTAAAAGCTGGAAGGGTACGTTAGTCATTTTAGTAGTCATTGTGATTATTTTTATATTTATTAGGTAAGAGGTTGAGGTGTATGGGAATGAAAATCTTAAATGTTTCAATAGATGAAGCGGGTTACAGTCAAGATGAGGTCGTTATTCATGGCATTAATTTTGATATAAAAGAAGGTGAACTCATCGGCTTAATTGGTCCTAATGGGGCCGGAAAGAGTACGACGATAAAGTCTATATTAGGTACGTTAGAAAACGTTGTTGGTACGATTCAATTTCAAGACCAATCGATGCGATATGCTTACATACCAGAACAACCTGTATTTTATGAAGAACTAACCTTATGGGAACACATTCAATTCACAGCCTCAATTTGTGAGTTAACTGAACAGGAAATGACAGAACGTGCAAAGCCACTACTCGAAATTTTTAGGTTAGATGATGTGATTCACCAGCTTCCAAGTACATTTTCAAAAGGGATGCAACAAAAGTTGATGATTATTTTAGCTTTTTTAACGAAGCCCAATCTATATATTATCGATGAGCCGTTTGTTGGGCTAGATCCTAAAGCGATGAATGATTTTTTACGCTTATTGAATGAAGAACGTGAGCAGGGCGCAGCCGTTTTGATGTCTACTCATATGCTGGATACAGCTGAACGTATTTGTGACCGCTTTTTGTTAATCATGAAAGGAAGTATTATCGCCCAAGGGACATTGGCTGACATAAGAAACGCTGCCCAAGTTCAGGATGCAAACTTATTTGATAGCTTTGAAGCTCTCATGGAGCGTACATGATGATGACTGGAAAAAGATTATTTAAGCGACGTTTAAAACAGCACATTCAATTTTATATGCAAATACGTCGGGTGGCCGTTGATTGGGCGGTATGGATTTATGTGTTAATTCCACTTTTGTTAACGGGGTTATATCAATATATCACGCTTTGGAATATGGAAGCAGGTTGGGCAACATATTTAAATGAGCCTGCTCTTGCTTTGATTATCACGATTTTTATTTTTTCTGGAATAAGCATTTCCTTTCTTCAATCAGCTGATATTTTGTACTTGTGGCAAAAACAAGATGTGATGGGGACATTACATCGCTATCGTTTAGGCTATTATTATACTATTTCATTGGTTAAATGGCTGATTGTGATTGGCATACTGGCACCTATTTTCATGGTTTATTTAAATTGGACAGGCTCAATGCTGTGTGCGCTTGGATTAATTGTCTATTTCCTTCAAGTGTTGGTTGGCATACTAAGGCGTCGATTTAAAATTCAATTAGGAAAATGGGTGAGTCGTTTTCTTATCATAGGACTCGTGGTTGTCGTTTATATTCTAATGCGTTATTCACTCGCCCATATGGCAACAACCGGATGGGTATTAGCCTTAGTTACGATTGTTATGACAGCATATTACTCGACTTATTTTATACGCCAAAAGCAAAACTTTTACCGTGAAATCGATCTAGATACTGAACATAAGAACAAGTTGCTACAGCTTGTCTTAATGCAATCTGCTTATATTGGAGGACCAGAATATTTGTCAGAAAAAATCTCTAACTTAAGGAAGCACCCTTGGCTATTTCGAAAATCTCAAAAAATGTTTAAAGCCTATACACCAGAGATAGGCTATCGAGAAGTTTTTATTAAATCGTTGTTACGCAGCAAAAACTGGTTATTACTATATGTTCAAATTGTTGGTTTTGGGGTATTTGGAATTGTCATGTTCCCATTCTGGCTTAAGTGGTTCATGTGGATAGGGATGATATTTTTAATTGGGAATTTTTTAAAAACTTATTGGAATAAAATATGGTCACATCAATTTTTGGACTTAGTTAAATGGCGAGAGGTTGAACCGCAAAAGGTATCTCGTCACACCTTTAGAATCGCCATCATTCCAGCATCGTTAGTGTTAAGTGCCGTGCTTGGTTACATTATCCTATCGTATTGGGGAATTCTATTTTTACCTATGATTGGACTGGCTATTGCGTTTGGAGTCGTAGAATTTTTTACGAAAAGAATCAGTTAAAGTCCTAGGGAGGCATTATTATGGAGGTTATCATCTGGATTCTCATCATCGCTTTTTTTATTCTAAGCTTTTTAGGCATACTATTTCCGATTGTTCCGTCCGTGTTAGTTCTATGGCTCGGGTTTCTCGCTTATCACTTTTTCATTGATCAAACAGAGCTCGGATGGGTCTTTTACACGGCGATGGTTATTTTTACGATTATTTTGATTGTGGCTGATATCATTGCCAATAGTTATTTTGTTAAAAAATTTGGCGGGTCGAAACGAGGCGAACAAGTCGCAGCTGTCGCTGTGATTGTCGGATCATTTATTATTCCGCCTTTTGGCATTTTAATCGTACCGTTTATCGCTGTTTTGGTCACTGAGCTTCTTCGAAATCGTACCTCCCAAGAAGCCATTCGTGCTTCTATTGGTTCTTTCTTCGGTTTTCTCAGTGGTTCTATTGCAAAAGTCGTAATTCAGCTAGTGATGATTGTTTGGTTTTTCGTGACGATTGCATTTTAATGAAACGAAACCCTTCACAAAACGTATGATTAATTGAAAGGAATATGATGATGAAAAAATTATCTGCATTTATTTTATTGATCACTATGTTGGTTGGACTAGTGTCCTGTTCAGACGATAATCAAGAAAAGACGGATGAGAGTGTAATAGAGGATCAGCTAATCGGGACGTGGAGTGGTGCTATTGAAGTACCAGATACACCGCTTAATATTATTATTGAGTTTCATAAACAGGACGAATTGGCGGGTTCTATCAGTATTCCAATACAGAATGTTAGTGAATATCCACTAACGGGTTTATCGTTTGAAGAAGGTATTTATTTTCGTATGGATCTACCAGGTCAGAAGATACGGTTTGAAGGTGACTGGGTAGATGATGGGCGGATTGAAGGTACCTTTACACAGCAAGGTCAATCGTTCCCGTTTTACCTTGAGAGAGGTTCACTAGCTAATGATGGGCATGAAGAAGAGGATGCGACGTTTTTAAGTGTTGAGACGGCGTACGGTGAGCTAGAAGGGGAATTGTTGTCACCCGATAGTGAAGGTCCACATCCGATTGCGTTAATTATTCCTGGTTCGGGTCCTACAGATCGTAATGGGAATTCAGCCGCTATGCCTGGTGAAAATGATAGCCTGAAGCTTTTGGCTGAAGGATTAGCCGAACAAGGTATCGCAAGCCTGCGTTATAGCAAAAGAGGGGCAGCCGAAAATCAGGATGCCGTTATTGCTGAACGTGATATTCGCTTTGAAAACTTCGTCAATGATGCAAAAGCCTGGATAGATTTGTTGCATGAAGATGAGCGCTTTTCGGACGTTCATATCATCGGTCATAGTCAAGGTTCATTGGTCGGAATGCTCGCGGCTCAAGAGGCTGGTGCTGATCGAATTATTTCAATAGCCGGCGCTGGAAAACCTATGGATGAAGTTTTATTGGAGCAACTCCAAGATCAATTATCAGGTGATTTGTTAGAAGAAGCCGAGAATATTTTAGCAAAATTAAAGCAGGGTGAAGTGGTCGGTGAGGTAAGTACTGAATTGCAGAATGTTTTTAGACCAGATATACAGCCGTTTTTAGCCTCATGGATCGCATATAATCCAGCAGAGGTGATTGCCCAGCTTGAACAACCGGTTTTAATCATCCAAGGCGGCAGGGATTTACAAGTACCAAAGGCCCATGCTGCTTATTTAAAACATGCACAGTCCGGTGCTGAAACAATGATTATATCGAAAATGAATCATGTATTAAAAGAAGCACCGGAGGATCCAACTGGTAATATGCAAACCTATTCAGACCCCGAATTACCTTTAGCAGATGGATTAATGCAAGGCATTGTTGAATTTTTGACTAAATAAGGGGGCTGAGACAAAACTTTATTAAAAACATAAAATCCGAACTAGATTCAATTATTCATGAATGAGTTCAGATTTTATTCACTACGTCAAAATGCTTCGCTTGCCGCGGGCACGGCTCGAGCCTCCTCGGCAGAAAAGCGCTGCCTGCGGGGTCTCGAGACTCGTGCTGTTCCCGCAGGCGTCTACGCATTTTGACTCCGTTCATTTTTAATTATATTAGATGATATTGTTCGCCTTTCATCACCCTCTAGATTTTTTGTCCCAGCCCCTTTGTTTTTTATTCAAGTAATCTTTTCAAAACCTGGGCGTGGTTATATGTTTCCTCCTTACTTGAATAAAGTAATGTAACAGTATGATTCGAGGCGTACTGTGTTAGTTTTAAAAAAGACTGATGTTGGTCCTCATTTTCTTCTAACTCTTGTTTATATTTCTTTTTAAACTCTTCAAATTTATCAGGGTCATGTCTAAACCACTTTCGCAAATCAGTACTTGGCGCTACACTTTTAAGCCATTCATCCAGCTGCGCTTTCTCCTTTGAAACCCCTCTTGGCCAAATTCGGTCAACCAAAATTCGTTTACCATCTTGGTCCGATACATCTTCGTAAATTCTTTTTACCAAAACAGTCATGGTTCTCACCTCTATCACCTAATTTAACAAAATATCTTATAATTATACAAATTAATAGAATTTTCTTAAAAGTACTAAAAATTTAGGTCAAATGTGCTATAATTAAAAAAATCAGTCGGATTGAAGGTGAGATATTTGCGACGCGTAAAATGGCGAAACGTGCGAATCGG
The DNA here is from genome assembly GCF_900103915.1 of Tenuibacillus multivorans. Classification (GTDB taxonomy): domain Bacteria; phylum Bacillota; class Bacilli; order Bacillales; family Alkalibacillaceae; genus Tenuibacillus; species Tenuibacillus multivorans. Next base: position 137,179 of record NZ_FNIG01000004.1, read on the forward strand.
ATGGAAGTACGGATTTATTTTTATCTTAACGTTATGTTTTTTTGTGGCATCGGCTGGTATTGTGACCTATTTAATGCAAGGGGTCGATCAGAATATTGACGCCATGGATCAGAGGGCAGACCGTTCGGTGAATATTACAGATATGACGTCACAATTTCGTGCTAAAGATGCGATTATCGCTGATTATGTTTTATCGAGAGATTTAAATTTAATCGAAGAATATGAGCAAAAGCGTAATGGTTATAATGACTTGCAGGTTCAAGTCGAATTAAAAATGGACACCCCAGAACAAGAAGAACTGTTTAAACAAATTCAAAGTAATGACCGAACGATGAATGATCTATTTTTAAATCAAATTGTTCCTGCAATAGAAGAACGAGATACTGCAATTGCTATGCGTTATCGTGAAGAAGCTTCTAAATTAAGTAGCGATACGGCCGTTTTATTGGATCAGCTTCGTTCTTTAATTGATGAAGAACGACAGTTAGCCATTCAACATGCAAAGGAAAGCTCAACTTATGCTAGTTTTGTTTTAATCATATCTGTTGCTAGTTCAATTATTCTAGGTGGCCTTTTACTCATTTTCGTCAGCAGAGGAATCCGAAAGCATTTAAAAAAGGTTGTTTTGGTTAGTAATGAAGTAGCAGCTGGTCATTTGAATGTTAAAAAGTTGGACAATCTAGGAAAAGACGAAATTGGTGAAATCGCCAATTCGATGAATGCCATGATTGATAATTTGCGTGACATGGTTTCAAAGGTTCAGGGTATTTCAGAAACAGTTAGTAGTCAAAGTGAGGAGCTGACTCAATCAGCGAATGAAGTCAGTAATGGAGCGGAGCAGGTTGCTGCCACGATGGAGGAATTATCATCCAGTGCTGAACAACAATCTCATTCCTCAAACCAAATTTCGAACTTATCGAATCAGTTAAATCAACAAATAGATGAAGCCAATGAAGGAGGAAAAGCCTTACGAAGTGTATCTTCTGAAGTCAAAGAGCAATCAACTAACGGTAATAAACAAATTGAGATGTCCGTTCAACAAATGAATGAAATTACAACTATTGTAGCTGAAGCAGTCGAAAAAGTTGAACATTTAGAGGAGTACTCAACTGAAATTTCAAAGCTCATAGATGTCATTCAAGATATCGCTGAACAAACTAATTTACTTGCCTTGAATGCGGCTATTGAAGCTGCGCGTGCGGGTGAGTCTGGTAAAGGCTTTGCTGTTGTAGCAGATGAAGTACGAAAGCTGGCTGAACAAGTAGCCGAATCAGTTAAAGAGATTACAGGCATTATTCAAGGTATTCAAACTGAAACGAAATCCGTCGTGCAATCACTCGAATTAGGTCACAATAAAGTGATGAGTGGAAACCAACAGATTAAAGTAAGTCAGGACAGCTTCCATTCAATTAATTCAGCTGTAGATGAGATGATTACACAAATTAAAAATGCCTCTCATAATTTAAGAGAGGTTGCGAGTCATAGTCAAAACGTTTTAGCAGCGAGCGAAGAGATAGCCGCAAACTCGGAAGAAGCAGCCGCTGGAATTGAGCAAAGCTCAGCAACTGCCCAGCAACAAAGCTCTTCCATGCAGGAAATCACCTCTAGTGCTGAATCATTATCTCAGTTGGCAGAAGATATGAATGATCTGATTAGACGGTTTAAACTTTAATTTATGAAATCGCCCCAATTCTATTATGAATTGGGGTTATTAATTGATAGTACCGCGATTAGTCTCGGGTAAAAAAACGTTCATTATAAAGTATTCGGTGGTGGCCCTCACCGTCAAACCACTCATAAATGAACATTTTATACCGTTGCGAATATAAGGTACAATAAAAAAGTATACCTTAATGGAGGTGTATGATATGTCTATTCCAGATAAAATTATTAAGGAAATTGATATGTTGAGTGAGAAAGAAAGACAAAAAGTACTTGATAAAATTAAAGAAAAGCATATGTCTAGGGATGTTATTTTACTAAGCAAAAGTTATTCCTGGTGGGATAATGAAGAGGATGACATTTACAATGAGCAATAAGCTGAAACAGGGTGTTGTTTGATTGGCAGAACCTTTTTAAAGGAACTCGTCGAACTAAACAGCACCCTTTATATCCCCGACAACATCCATATGTCCTGTTAGTCCAAGGACTGGTCCATCTTCTTCGCCTTTTAAATGAGCAATTAAATTAGCCCGATTGTCATCGTATTCGACAAGTTCGGATTCTATGCCATGTTCATCGAATAGAGTTTTTAGTTTATTTGCAACTTCTGTTTCATTTCCTGGAGGATTAACACTTTTGATTTTAATGATTTCTTTTAAAAAGGATTTGGCTTGTTCTTGATCCATATGATCACCTCTGAATTCAGTTTACCCTTATTTTCCCATGTTAACCGGTAACAATAGCATTGATGTCTAAATGAATGAATCTAGTATTCTGAACCGAACTAATTGGCATTACACTTTAAAAATTGAATTATTTCCATCGTTTCGTTATTCTGAGGTGAGTAGACGATGAAGGTGGAATGATTATGATTCGTTTTATGACGGCAATTTTATCTACGCTTGTATTTGCATCTGTATTTTCCTGGTTGAACTATGTGCCAGTCGATGAGCGTGTGGAAAATGTTTATTATTTTGGATTTTGGGAGACTTTTTTATTTGTCGTAATATATGCTGGACCTGTTTATTTGTTATTTGGTATCCCTTCATCAGTAATCATTGATCAATGGACGACCAATGTTCAACAAAAAGGAAAGTTTTTTCTACAGTTAGTACTTTATGGACTATTTGGTTTTATTGGGCTATTGATATTCTCTATAGCCTTTGGTGGCGAACTGATTGATTATGGAAATATGATTTTAATGGGGGTATCCGTCGCCTGGATTTATTTCTTTATTAAATTGTTGCTGAATCGCTATTATAAGACAGATTAGACGTTAACTGTTAGGAGTTATCCTAGCAGTTATTTGTGTAAATTAAGAAAATTAACAAATATTTGCAAAACTTTTGTCGAAAATCTCCAATTATATTATAATCATGTTATAGTAAATATAAATATCGTTATATTTATAACGATATGAACCATTAGATGCAGCGGGGGACCCTCATGAGCCAAATGATTAATGTCCAACACTTTTTAAGTGAACAGAGTAGAATAATAGAGATGTTAGCGGTTGAGGATTCGTCTCTTAACAAAGTACTGGAAAAATTAACAGAGACAATCGAATTGGTGGTGCCAGATATACGAGTATCAATCCTTGAGTTTAATGAACAGCTACATAGTCTGGAAAACCCAATCGGTCCTCAATTGCCAGGGGAAATGCTAGATAGTATGGACGGCTTAAGGGTTGGACCTAACAATGGCTCATGTGGGACTGCTGCATACCTCAATGAAATCGTTCTAGTTGAAAATGCTAAGACGGATCAACGTTGGAAGGATTACCGGGATGTGGCTCATAAATTCAATTTAAAGGCTTGCTGGTCGGTTCCAATTGTTTCGTCTAAAAATAATTTATTTGGGACTTTAGCGTTTTACCCAAATGAATGTCGTTTGCCTAACGAAGAGGAGTTAGGCATTTTTACTCAATTCAGTCATTTGGCTGCCGTGATTATTGATAAGAAAAGATCAGAGGACGCGCTTCAGTTGGCCAATCGATTGATCGAGAATAGTCCTGCCGTTATTTTTAGATGGGGGATAAAAGAAGGCTGGCCAATTGAATATGTATCCCAAAATGTTAATCAATATGGCTATACGCCTGAATGGTTTATAAGAGAACGCATTGATTATTCTTTAATTATTCATCCTTTAGATTTACCTCGGGTGGAACAAGAGGTTCAAGATTTCTTAGATCATCATGTGGACCAATTCAAACAAGAGTATCGGATTATTACAGCTGATGGTAGTATTCGCTGGGTAGACGACCGTACGACAGTTACAAGGGACGACGATAAGGAAATTTTATATATAGAAGGCGTTTTATTAGATATTACAGATCGAAAGGAAGCCGAACAAAAAGTCTATTACCTAGCGAATAATGATCCTTTAACGGAGATACCAAACCGACGTTATTTTAAAAGAGAATTGGAGCTCGGTTTGCGTAAGCTTGAAAATACTTCTAATAGCTTGGCAGTATTGTATATTGATTGTGATAACTTCAAACAAATCAATGATGACTTAGGACATGATGCTGGGGATGAGTTTTTACGTCATTTATCTGGACGACTCCGTAATAGTTTACGAGAAGATGATTTAATAGCGCGAATCGGTGGTGACGAGTTTAATGTTTTGTTAAAAGGTATCGAGAGCGAAGAAGATGTTCAAACAGTTGCTAAACGATTGATACAAGCTTCTTCTGAACCGTGGGAAGTGTGCGGGAAAATTTATCATGTAACATTAAGTATCGGTGTTGCGATGGCTCCGGACGATGGAATGGACGCGGATGGACTTATACGGAAAGCAGACCGCGCTTTATATCAAGCTAAACGGTCAGGGAAAAATCAACTCATGTGGTACGTTTCAAAGATGAATATTTGAAAAATGCTGCTCGTCGTGGGCAGCATTTTCTATTATTTATTGGAGGTGGAATGAATGAAGCGTGTAGACGTAGCTTCAGTACTCGTACAAGATAGCGGAAAAATATTAATGGTTAAGAACGTAGGACAACCTGAATCCTATTATTCTCTGCCTGGGGGAGCAGTAGAAGCTGGAGAAACATTAGAAGATGCAGCAGTGCGTGAGGCTAAGGAAGAGACGGGTTTAGATATACAGATCAATGGCTTGTTTATGTGTACCGAAGCGCTTTTTGAAGAGAGTAACCATCATGCCGTTTTCTTTGTGTTTCATGCTCACATTATTGGTGGTGAAATGGAGATCTTTTACCCTGAAGAAATTGAAGAAATTAAGTGGATGGATGTTGAAGAAGCTGACCAATATATACATAAAAATGAAGGTAGGAGTTTAAAAGAATTAATAGACCTAGGTACACGAGCAGAATATGTTTTAAGAGGATTTATACCCCAAAATGAATGAACAATGATATTCAATATACTTCTCCCATATATTTGTGTTAAAATAATACAAAAGTCGGAATTATTCGAATCTTGGGGGAATAGGGATGAGGTTATTCTCACGTCTGCTGATTGGAATAGGTGTCATTGCATTATTAATTGGTATCTTCCAGTTTTTATACACACATCCAATTAGTGAATGGGAAGAATGGCAAGAGGTACTTACATATGCTTTATTTGAATCATCAGCACGTATAGCTGGATTGTTTGGTGTTATTTTTATCGTTATTGGCTGGTTATTGCACAAAAAAGTTAAAAAGAAAGGTCGTATTTTTTATTAAAAAACTTCCATGGAGCTAGGCTCGCATGGAAGTTTTTTAATTTATTCAACTAAATAGTCTTCTATTTGTGGTGATTCATCATGTTGATAAAAATGATATGCATAATCGTATGTGACATAGATACCATCTGCTGATTGAGGAATAACTTTAAATCTTAAACGTAAACGATCCCCTTCATTATATTGTTCTCTTAAATCACCCGCAAACTCCATCGATGTATCTTCTGATAGCACAAACTCAGTCTTATTTTCAGCTTCATGATAGATAATAGATTGAATAGTTTCTTCAAAGTAAATGGTATCACCAGGTCTATAGTTTTTGAATGTTGATACGGCTTTATTTAAGGTTTGGTCATAAGTTTGAGCATGCAATTCATCTACTGATAAAAATTGTTGAGTATCATAAGGTTTTTCCTGTGAGGTTATATGATTAACTGATGGAACGGGATAAATAAAGTCTCCCACATGAATGTGCTGATTATCCTCATTATTAAATATCGCTTCTGTCAATCGGGCTCCTTCTGACATATGGTATTGTCGTACACTTTGACTAGTCTCATCAAAATAGACAGCAGAGAAGGACTCGGCTGAATCACCATTCCAACGGACAAAAACTTGCATATTTAGCATATTGTTTGCAATACCACTAAAATCAACAAAACGGTAATATTTAGTGTAAGGATCACCTTTGTTCGGTTCTACATCATACCTCCAAAATTTTCTATCAACCGGACTTGAATGAAAATCCTGATCATAAGGACCTAGATTTTGAATAACTTCCTCCTTAGACATACCAACTTCCAATTCATGCTTAAGTTTTTCTAAAAGGAAAAGATCACGGTTTTCACCGTATAAAGCTTCATCAATTGGATATTCGTAGACAGCTTCCCCAGTATTGACAAAAAAGTAGAGTTGTCGTTCATCTTCCCTATAGTAAAAAGCTTTAAGGCTTAAAGGTAGATCTCCACCTGCAGATTCAATAAATACTTGAACGTCTAAACCTCCATTTTTTAATGCCTCCGCATCAACGTTTTGAGTTCTTCCAAATTGATAATTATCATCAGCTCCTATGTCAAATCGATTCATAATACCGACTGAATGGGGAATATTAGTGCCTTTACCTAGATTTATTTGATCTTTTCTATTAACTCCAATTTTGTAATTTTTTATAAGTTGGATTCGTTCTTCTTTTGTGTATTCATCGGAATTTATGTTGTATTTTCCTGTTACTTGTAAATTTGAAGTTCCGATATCTGAATCTTGTTGCAGTAGCAATGAAACGACAAAAAATAGAGTAATTGCTATACTGGATATGGCAAAAACAAACGGTTTATTAAAAATATTGTTTGATTTCATGTGCTTGTGATTAATGTTGTAATGTATCGAATCGAGTATATTCTCTTTTTCATCTTCGGTTAGGTTAACTTCCTCATTCAACCTTTTTAATCGACGATCTAGTGAATCATCATAATGCTTCATGCTGATACCCCTCCTTTTTCAGTTGTTGTTTCAGAGCTTGGATTGCACGTGATAAGGTTACCCTTACTTTTTGTTCTTTCCATCCAAGGATTTCAGCAGTTTCGCTTACAGTAAAATCTTTAATTTTTCTCAACACAATGACATCCCGATAAGATCGCTTAAGTTGACCGAGTGCATAGTAGAGTTCCTGTTCTGATTCTGATAGAGCGAGATGTTTTTCAGGTGTGTTGTCTGAATTTTGATTAGCTGGAAGTGTATCCATCAAGTAGCTCACGGGATGGTGTTTACGAACATAATCAATGGTGACATTTCGAGCAATGCGGAACAGCCAGCCCTTGGTATTTTCCTGGTTAAAAGAATCGTGTTTGTTGTATGCTTTTAGAAATGTGTCTTGCAATAAATCCTTGGCTTGGTCGTGGTCGCGAATAAGGTAAAAGATATATTGGAAAAGATCTTGGCTATATGCGTGGTACCATTGGTTTATTTGTTGTTTAGCTTTACCATTCACCTAGCGCTCTCCTCTCTGTACATTCTACTTATCTAACGTGCATGTGGAGGGATTGTTGCAGTTATTTTGATAATTATTTTGATTATAACAAAAATAACCCCCGAACATTCGGGGGTAAAATGATTATTTATAAGGTGTACCGGGGACCTTAACAGATTCTATAATCGTGCGTTTAAACGTTTCACCAGTCTTGGTTTTGCCTTCAATGTCGATGGTGACGTTATAGACTTGGTTCGGTTGATTGAGTGTGATGTGCTGAGAATGGTTGGCTTCACCTTTTTGGGTGTATGTTAACGTTTGGCTTGGGTTGCCGGACTCTGTTATGCGGTATGTTGTCTGTAGGGATTGGCTGTTAACTTGATCTGTATTTGATTTTAGATTATAGGTGAGTTCAAGTGATTTATGGCGATTAACATGTTTATTTAATTCATATTTTTCTGGGGCTTTAAAGTCTGCCAATAAAAGATAGGCATTATCATTGCCTGAGTGTATTTTTAAGGTCCATTCACCAGATTGTGGGCTTTCAATCGTGGTCGCATGGCTAATACCTCCTTTAAAAACCCCTTCCTGAAATTTGGTAGATTTAAAGTTAGTTTGATGAGTTTTTCCGGTAGGGTCCACAAGTACCATATCGTTTGGTTGCTGAGAGGTTAATAAATTGAGGGTTAAAGCTTTGACGTTTTCCTCAATTGGAATGGTTATCTCATGCTTACCTTGTTCAAGCCCGCTTCCATGAACCCATTGGTTAGAAGGGAATGTTTTATTTTTCTGTTCACTGGATTGTATGTTGTTAGCAAGCTGTGAACTTGATATATAATTTTCAAAGACTGAGAATGTGTCGCCTGTTCTGACTGTCGTGTGATTCCAATCACCAATCGCAAGCTCCTGCCCACCAGGTAGCCGGCTGCTATCAACCGTGACGACACCATCATTATCGCCGTGTTGAGATAGATACATGCCACCATACCATGTTGAGGAAAAGGTTGAACCCCAATCTGTGCCACCCAATGTGTAATAATCGTTGTAATAGGCAAGCGGTTGAGGATCCGTTTGATTTCGGAACGCATTCATTTCGGCCATCTGCATGGAGTAAGTTCCATCACCTTGTGCTCCAAGTAAATCTGCTAACCAACTGGACCAGGAGCTATAGGCTAAGTCAGCCAGCTGCGAACCGTGGTGCGGGCTTGATAACGTTATGACATTATCAACATATTGATGGGCGTCATAATAGGTTAGTGCGGATTGCGTATCAACGCCACCTTTACTGTAGGCCACTACTGTTATAGGCTTTCCACCAAAATGGTTGGAAATCTCTACAATTTTTTCCGCTAATAGCTCGCCGTTATCCCACATATCAGCTGATTCCCCACCAGCATCGTGAAGCTGTACAAACGTTGTTTGAAATCCAGCATCGTATGCGGTTTGATACATATCATTATCTTCCCACCAAACTTGGGCAACGTTATTTAAACCAGGTACAAATAATAGGATTGGTTTACTTGGGTCAAGGTTAGGTGGAGTATCTCCAATGTACCACTCTCCAGGTGTTTCATCATTTCCGTTTCCAGCTTTACCGGAAATTGATTTCGAATCTAGATCATAAGCAGGTTGAGGGTCGGAGATGTCTTCTGAATCGGCAAAAAGAGTCATATTTGCACCCGCAATCACAGCAACAATTAAACAGAGGAACGCAATTTTTTTAAGCATAAAAACCTCCTAAGTTTTCATTACATTAAAATGCTATTGTTATTTCACAGGATTTAGAATTGAGACAAGCGAGGTATATGGTTGTGTTTTCCATATTAGGTCGAAAGTACTTGTCAAATTGAAGGAAAATTCCTATAATTTTGTATAATAAAAGCTGAAGGAATGGTGTATTTTGATAATTAAAGGACATGACAAACCGTTGAAGTTATGGAAACTCGAGGCTTTAGAAAGGCGAGTATCAAATAATCATCCCGTTTTTTCTGAAATCGAAGAAGCACTTCGTATTGCACGAGCCGGTGATCGGGGAGAGCGCTCACTTGACTATTATGTTGATCTAATTGATCATGATAAACTAAGATGTTTTTATGATTTGCGATTGCCTTGGCTCAATTACCACTTCCAAATGGACACCGTTTTAGTAAAACCTTCATTTATTTTGATTACTGAGATTAAAAACATCGTAGGGGATATTCATTTTAAGCAAGAAACAAAGCAAATGATTCGTATCCTAGGTGGCATATCCGAAACCTTCCCCAATCCTTTGCTTCAAGTATCTCAACAACAATACCAACTTGAGAAGTATTTACGTCTTCATGGTTTTCCGCCGATACCTATTTATCACCTCGTTGTTTTTGCCAACCGTAATTGCATTCTCCACATTGATCCGACCGATCACTTTCATATAGGAAAAATCATTCCGATCCAAGAATTTATTTTTAAATTTGAAAAAATAAATCGAGCAGTAAATAAACATGTGCTGTCTGAGGCTGAATTGGAGCGAATGAGTCAATTATTTTTGCGTGAACATACCCCGTATGATGAAGATGTGTTAAAGCGGTTTGGGGTGAGTAAGAAGGATTTACAAAGAGGAGTGTATTGTCCGGGGTGTGGGAAATTACCGATTAATAGAGAGTGGGGAACGTGGCAGTGTCCTTTTTGTATGAAATCGTTTAAACAAGCACATATTCCTTCTTTGAGGGATTATGGATTATTAATTAACGACACTATATCTATAGAAGAGGCACGGGAATTTTTGATAGTTGATTCAAGAGAAGTAGTGAAGTATATCTTTCAAAATTTGGGGATATCTCGTCTTGGGGTTGGAAGAGGTACTCGATATAACCTTAACGATTTAATAAATTCCACATAAAATCAAAAATTTCCACGCAAATAAATTATTTTCCACATAAATTTATGATTTTCCCCGTAAATCACTCTAAATTCCACATAAATCTGAAATTTTCCCCACAAACCAAAAAACGGCGGAGCAACTCCCGCCGTTTCACCAATTTATCCTACATATTCAGCTAAAACTGCTTGGACTTTGTAGATGTTTAACTGCTTATTAAAAGTTTTCTCAATCGGTGTAGAGCTTCCGGACATCCAGATTTTAAGTTCGGCATCTAAATCGAAGGTGCCGGCTGTTTCAACTGCGAAGTGGGTGATGCTTTTGTACGGAATGGAGTGGTACTCCGTTTTCTTTCCTGTTACGCCTTGTTTATCGACTAGGATTAAGCGTTTGTTTGTAAAGACGAATAAGTCCCGAATCAATTTATAAGCGTGATCGACTTGTTCACTAGGAGCGAGTAATTCGGAAAGCTCATTTTGTACGTCTTGTGCATCCATCTCTGATGCGTTACCCATCATGCCATCAAATAATCCCATAATTGTTCCCTTCCATATTAAAATTTTATCACTTTAGTTTAAAGTTTATCACATGTAAATGTTTGTTATAATATAACAAATGGTTTTTGGAGGTACCTATGGAGGTTAAGGTTGAAAAACGTGAGAAAGTTACATTGATTGGTATGGAGATTAAAACATACGGCATGATGCCAAAAGGGGCACCTCATTCGATTCTTGATTTATGGGATGCGTTTAAAGAGCATATTAATCGTATTCCCAATAGGGTAAATCAGAGGGAAGCTTATGGTCTGACCGAGTTTCCAAGTGATTGGGAATTGGGGAAGCGTTTCTTCTATACGGCAGGTGTTGCTGTGAGTGATACGAGTGAAGTCCCGGAAGATATGGTCGTTAAGGAGATCCCTGAAAAAGAATATGCCATTGTTCAATTACGAGGGGCGTCTCATGAGATAGGAAAAGGCTTTAATTTCTTTTATAATGAATGGCTGCCGCAATCGGGTTATCAGAAGGCAGATCCGTTTGAGTATGAATTTTACAGTGACGATTTCGATGAGGATGATCCGCACACATACCTTGAGGTTCATTTTCCCGTTTCAAAAAAATAACCGCCGAACATGGCGACGGTTATCTAGCTATGGGCACTTGTATTTCCGACAAGTGCTCCTGTTTATTTGCGCTAATATAAGCATCAATCAAAACGCGTTCGATGGCATCACCTGAAACTGTCAGCTTATTTTGGTCTATAAACGAAAGTAAGGCATCATAGTCATCTTGAAAAATTCGCTCACGATTAATCATGATGCTGGCGTAATCGCCTGCGGGTAAAATGGTGCTGTATTCGCAATCGATCTCCTCATCCTCAATCATGAGAAAAATCGAGTCGTACCCCCGAGTATCTAATGAATCAATCGAACGTGTAACCCCGACTCCACCAATGTAAACAGAAGCATTCAGATTAGCGAGTTTCTCAAGTTTCTTTAAAGCTAGCTCTAATTCTTCGTGGCTTGTGATGGTTTCTTTTAATTGAGCAATCCGGCGTTCTTTAATGTTTTTAATCATTGGCTTACCGAATTGAATTTCACGGCTTTCTTGTAATTCCTGAACACGAGCTGATAAACGATGTTGAGCTCGCTTTAAATTTTGAATTTGCCTCATTACGTGCTTCTCTTGTTTTTGTAACATATCAAGAAAATGAGCGCGATTACATTGGTCAAAATGGTTCTTGATGTCTTTCAGTGAAATGCCAAGCTCTCTTAAGTAATTGATGGTATTCAAATGTTCAAACTGATCAATAGAATAATAGCGATAGTTTGTATGTTCATCGACTTCTACCGGTTTAAACAACCCAATTTCGTCATAGTAACGTAGCGTTTTAACTGGGATGTTATGAAGTTTAGAGATTTCCCCAATTGTGAATCGCTTATCCATGAGTGTCACCTCTCGCTATCAATCAAACGTTTGTTTGATTTCCTTGATCATTTCCTTAGTCGAGATCAGTCCACCACCTGATAAATACCAGTAGTTCGGATCTAGATAAATAATTTGGTCATTTTGATAAGCGGTCGTATTCATAACTAATTCATTTTCAATCGTATCTTTAGCAGCAGGTTCTCCATTTACGACAGCATCACGATCAATGACGTATAAATAATCAGGATCTTTTTCGACGATAAATTCAAATGAAATGTTTTGCCCATGTGTAGCGACTTCAATCGAATCGTCAGCTGGTTTAACGCCAAAAACATTATGTATAAACCCAAAGCGTGACCCCGGCCCATAGGTACTGACCTTACCACCAGTAGCCAAAGTTATCAAACCTGTTTTGTCACTAGATTCCGTTTTAGCCTGAAGCTCCTCAACTAACGTTTCAATTTCAGCCAATTCACTTTCGACCTGTTCTTGTTTATCAAAAATTTTACCTGCAAGCTTCGCATTATGTTTAAACGAATCCATATAACGCTCAGCGTCAAGCTCGACATAAAGCGTTGGCGCAATTTCTTTAAAATCTTCATATAAATCCATCTGACGTCCAGAGATTATAATTAAATCCGGGTCCATGGCGTGAATCGCTTCAAAATCTGGTTCCTTTAATCCGCCGACATGTTCGATATTCTCATCATCGTATTCTGATAAATAAGAAGGAAGTGAATCCTTAGGTACACCCGCAACAGAAACATCAAGCTGTTTTAAGGTATCGAGCATGCCAAAATCAAACACAACCACTTTTTCAGGATTTTTCTCAACCTCAATCGTATCTAATGGATGCTCAATTTCGATGGTATCCCCACTAACGGCTTCGGTATCTTCAGTCCCACATGCCGCAAGTAACACGATAGCTAAAACAGATAGACTTAACATTAGTTTTTTCATTATCATCACCTCTTAATATATTTTTATCCAAAGTATACACAGACCTTACAACGGTCGATTTGCTTAATCGGAATGTCCATATCATAGATTTCTTTTAAATTCACCCGATCAATCATTTTATCAGTCGGGCCTTGATTAATGACGGCCCCATTTTTCAGTGCCACAATATAATCTGAATAAAAGGAAGCAAAATTTATATCGTGAATAACGATGACGACCGTTTTTCCTAATTCATCAACAAGTCTTCTGAGCACTTTCATAATTTGGACTGAGTGTTTCATATCAAGATTATTTAACGGTTCATCTAGCAATATATAATCCGTATCCTGAGCAATGACCATTGCGATAAAAGCCCGCTGACGCTGACCGCCACTTAGTTCATCGAGAAACTGGTTTTCTAGTTCTTGTAATTCCATAAAGGAGATGGCTTCATCAACGTGCTGCCAGTCAATTTCAGACAATCGACCTTGCGAATAAGGGAATCGTCCAAAGGAAACCAACTCCCGGACAGTTAATCGCACATTTAAGTGATTCGATTGCTTTAAAATCGCCACCTTTTTCGATAGCTCCGTATTATTCCACTTTTTTAACTCCCTACCATCAACAAAAACCTCACCGAGATCCTGCTTGATCATCCGGCTGACTGCTGCTAGTAACGTACTTTTTCCAGCCCCATTTGGTCCGATAAATGATGTAATTTTACCTTTTTGAATTTCAACATTCACATTGTTGACGACGGTTTTTTGCCCATATTTTTTTGAAAGGTTTTTAATTGAAATCATACTCGACTCTCCTTTAATAAGAGATAGATGAAATAGACGCCACCGACAAAGTTAATGATGACGCTAATCGTCGTTGAAAATGTAAACACTCGCTCAACGATTAGTTGCCCACTAACTAACGCGATGATACTAATTAAGATCGCACCTAAGATTAATACACTATGGCGGTAGGTTTTTAAGAACTGATAAGCGACATTGGCCACAAGTAATCCTAAAAACGTTATCGGTCCAACGAGTACGGTAGCAATCGAAATGAGTATCGCAATGACAACGAATAATTGCTTCACCACCCTGTCGTAGTCCACACCGAGATTGATGGCGTGCTCTTTTCCAAGTGATAAAACATCTAAGTATTTCGTGAACTTTAAAAAGTAAAGGGTAGCTAAAACGATTCCGACGAACGCAATCAAGAGTAGCTCGGTATTCACATTATTAAAGCTCGCAAACATTCGGTCTTGCACGACTAAAAATTCATTCGGGTCGATGAGCACTTGCATGAAATCTGATAAACTATTAAAAAATGTCCCGAAGATTAGCCCAATGAGTAAAAGAAAATAAATGTTTTGATCTTCTTTTTTAAATAAAAAATGATAGAGTAATAACGCGAAAACAATCATTAAACCAACTGAAATGACAAAGTTCACATGTTGGTTCATTAGCGTCATATGAGTTGACCCGAAAACGAAAATAATAAACGTTTGGATTAACAGGTACAGTGAATCTAGCCCAATAATACTAGGTGTTAAAATTCGATTATTTGTAATCGTTTGGAACACGACCGTTGAAAAAGCAATCGCACTTCCCGTTAGAATGATAGCTATTATTTTCATCGTGCGCTTAGGTAAAACGTAATCCAAGTTTGATCCTAGATCCGTAAATAGGAATACAACGATGAGTAGGATCGCTATGATCAATAGGGTTATCAGCTTAGTTCGATTACGCATAGGTCCTTCTCCTTAAAAGCAAGTAAATGAAAATGCCACTGCCGATTACCCCAACGGTCAAGCCAATCGGAATCTCATACGGGTAAATCAAAACTCGCCCCAAAATGTCACAAATCAATACAAACACCGCTCCGAGCAAGGCAGTATGTGATAGATTTTTCTTCAAATGATCGCCTTGGTAGATGGAGACGATATTAGGGATGATCAGACCTAAAAACGGAATTAACCCAACTGTTAGAACGACTGTTGACGTGACCATCGCCACGATGATAAGCCCAATATTGACAACCTGCCGATGATTGAGTCCTAGATTAATAGAGAATTCTTCACCCATCCCGGCAATCGTAAACTTATTTGCGAAAATGTAAGCTAACACCAACAATGGAAGACTGAGATAAAGCAGTTCATAACGACCGCTCATAATCATGGAAAAATCACCTTGCAGCCATGATGTAATGCTTTGAATTAAATCATGTTTATAAGCGAAAAACGTCGTGATTGATCCGATGATATTCCCAAACATAATGCCGACAAGGGGAATGAAAATAGCATCCTTGAACTTGATCTTGTCGAGAATTTTCATGAATATGTAAGTCCCGGCTAAGGCAAAAACAAAAGCCGTCATAGCACGATACATGGGACTTGCCGATGAGAATAAAAGCAAGGATACTAATATCCCAAGTCTAGCGGAATCCATTGTCCCCGCTGTTGTCGGCGATACGAATTTATTCCGGCTTAATTGCTGCATGATTAGGCCGCATATGCCCATACTCATTCCGGCAATGACTATGCTAATGAGCCTCGGCAGTCGACTATGGATGAGAATTTGCGTTTGCGTGTCATCCAAATTGAATAGTTGTGCTGGGCTAATGTCAGTCACACCAATGAATAGTGATACAGCTGATAAAAGGAATAGGGAGATCCACAAGTACCTAAGCTTCATAGCTGTTCCAAACTTTCTGTTAAAATTTATCTAAATGATAATGATTATCATTCCTGCTTAATATTAAACCCTCCAGTTAGTGGAGAGTCAATAGCTAATTGAGAATTATTTTTAATTAGGGGTTTTTAGAAAAGCCCATCGTTTCCAATTCACTCCTTTTTTCTGTAAAATTGTCTCATTAGATACATAAGGAATGATGAACAATGAAACAGATCTATAGCGATGTTATACAATTCAGGGGAACACATTATGATTTTGGTTTTGCCTTAGGTAAAAGATTAAGAGATTCATTAACTGTGAAGAATCGTCAGCAGGGTTGGCAACTGAAACGACCACGTTTTGAAATAGATGTAGGAGAAGCTGAAAAACAATTTAGACGATTTGCCCCAGCCATATGGGATGAATTACTGGGGCTTCGAAATGGGTTACAGCTACCAATGGAAGAGGTGCTACGAGATTTCGGGGGATACCGAGTGGAGCCGGATAAAAGCGGTTGTTCCATCTTTACGACACCTGACTTTATGGTGCGTAATTATGATTTTCATCCGTTTACATATGATGGGATGTTTAGCCTATTTCAACCAACAGATGATGGCTATGCATTCATTGGTCCGACATCTCGAATTACAGGGCGAATGGATGGCATGAATGAAAAAGGGCTTGTGATGGGATACAACTTCACACATCGCAAAAAGACACGGGATGGTTTTGTTTGTTATATGGTGGGACGCATGATTTTAGAGAAGTGTGCGAATGTTGATGAAGCGATTGAATTAGTTCAATCCGTTCCACATCGGGGAGCATTTAGTTACAATGTTATGGATATTAATGGCAAAACGTATGTGATTGAAGCGGGGCCACGAGCGGTGGAAGTACGAGAGTCCAACATATGTACCAACCATTTTGAAATTTTAACGGAAGAAAACAGACGATATTTAAAGGATTCTTATAAACGAATGAACATCATTGAGGAGAACAGACAAAACATGTTGGATGCGAATCAAGCGTTTCGATTCTTTAATGATACGGATAAGGGTGTTTTTGCTGAGCAATATAAAAGCTGGGCTGGTACGATTCATACATCACTATATTTACCTAATGAAAAACAGGTATGGTTTTCACTCGGAGGCGACCAGGAGCCAGAGATATTTGATTTTAATCAATGGTTAGTGGGTGAAGATGTTACCATTGAACGTATGTACGGTGAAGTTAACACAAATCTAGGCTTTGCCAACATAGACAAAAATTTGAGATAAATAGGCATGATATAAAATTTAATGCATATAATATATTGACTATAGGTGTTCGGTCACCATAGGTCAAGCCTGATTGCCCTAAAGGGGGCAGCTCGCTTCTACGCATGGTAACCACCTTACAGAAAGAGAAGGTGGTTACTTTTTTATTTCTTTAAGTTTAATTTTCTAGGCTTCTCCCTTTCAGACAATCCAGTTTCTATTTAACCCTGCGCTTTCATTACTACTTCATCAGTTGTTTTAGATTTTTTCCTATAATCGACAAATAGTAAAAGGTTTAAGATCAGTAAGGCTCCGATCATCATTAATGGAATGATCCATAACGACTCAACAGTGGATCCGATAATGGCAACTAAAATCGCTGCAATGGGTGCCATCACATAATAAGCCTTGGCGTTGTAAAACCATCCATAAGGAAATAAATGTGCGGCTGTAATAACTGCAAAAAACATAACCATTTCAGAAGGGTGTTTAACAAAAGCCCAAAATGCTATCGGAAAGTAAATAAACTGAGCCAAATTAATAACGAGCCCCAAATTACTGAGTGGGTTTTGATCAATTTTCCAATCTGCTTTGATTAATTTAGAGAAAAGCAAGGCTAACGGAAACATTATTCCAGTCGTGATTAGCATAAAGATGTTTTTAGTTTCGATATTGTTTGGTAGAGAAAAAATAATCGTAAATATAGTCCAGATAATAGTGGCAGATAATAAAAATGCAATACCGTTCTTACCTTTAATTGATAAGTCTTGTCTTAGATTGTTAATGTTCAATTTAAATTCCCCCATTGATTAGGACGGTTAGATCATCCCTTCTTTTTTAAACCTTTCAAAGGATTGGTCCGTTAATTCCCCTAATTCTTCAAAAAGTTCTTCATCATTCGTTTTGAAATTAAAACATGATTTGCCTTGCATTCGTTTTTTTAATTCTGGTGAAATATGATCCAAGAGCTCTGGGAAAACATAGACAGGCATAAGGTAATAGCTGACATAGTTTTTCTTAATAGACACAGAGCCGAAAAAATAAGGCTTGTTATTCTTTTGGAAAACCCTTTCCGAATCTAAATAATATGTAGCTTCCGAATCTGTTTTGACAATTAACTCATTTTCATGTTTTTTAAGAAATGTTCTGAGTTGATTAAAAATGATCTGAAAATTAGATTGATTCATTTAAGCAACCTCCTTTTCTAGTATTATATAGGAAAATAGAGGAAATGAGTAGAGACTGGTTGAATAGATTAATAGAAAGGAAATCAATAAAATATGAGGTGACATCATGTATATATCTGAGCTTGATCGTGAAAATCTGACAGATGAGCAGATGGATAATCTACTATATAGTGGGATCAAAGATGATGGAAAATCAGGAGATTGCATTTTTGTTCCCGGGAGTAGTAAAGCGGTACAAATTCGCTTACCAAAAGCCGTACAATGCTATGAAAAAGGTCGTGCTAAAAAGATTTTATTTTCTGGTGGTGTAACGTGGGAAGGGTTTGATTCACCAGAAGCGGTTTTAATGAAGGATGAAGCTATTAAGCTTGGAGTACCAGAAGAAGATATATTATTAGAGGATAAAGCACTCCACACAAAAGAGAATGTATTGGCTTCATTACTCGTTTTAGACCGGGCCTTTTATTTGCATCATATAAAAAGACTAATTGTGGTCACTACATCTCCTCATATGAGAAGGTTTCATATGACTTTAAAGACGTATATGCCTAATTGGATCGATTACTCATTATGTCCAGCCAATGATCTTAAAACTCGAAAAGATAATTGGTTTCTAAGCGATGTGGGTAGAAGACGAGTTGAAAACGAAGCGAAAAAAATTATTGACTATGTAAAAGAGGGTGTTCTCCTAGATGAAAAGGTTGAAAGGGGGTAGGTACGTGGAATTACTTGTTGTTAGACACGGACAATCGCTCGCAGATATTTTTAAAATTTTCTAGGACATTTAGAGGCACTCAAGAAGGAGTAATGTTCAATGTTGTTGTCAGTCGTTATTTTGAGTTGGGTTGGGATTATTATATATTTAGTGATATTTCTATCGTTTCAAAAATTAGCCAAAAACAATGAGTTCGCGTTTTTGCATCTATTGATGGTTTTTATGTACGCCTTGTGGTTACCGTTACCTATAGCATTGAATCAATCATTAGATTCGGGTATGTTAAAGGTCGGAACAATATTTGGATTGGTCTATCTCATCATGTTAGTCATTTCGATGTCCTTACAAACTGGCCATATTTCCTATTTGGTTAAATATAACGAGGACCAAGTGATATCAGAAGACCATGGTAAATATATGATGACGACGTTATCTAATCCGTTTGAGGGAATTGCCAATGTTTTTAAGTCAGTGTGGGCCTTGTGTTTAGCAATCACGTTTTGGAAAACTGACGAAACACTCATGGCTCTTTTGATGTTTTTATTTAGTTTACTGATGGTTTATTTCTTATTACTTGTATTAAAAGAGGCCATCGTTAAACCGGCCAATTGGTTATCCAAGATTAAGACAAATCCGTACATAGTCAATCTTGAGACATTTAGTTTTTTTGTTATAATAATCATGTTTCTAACATCAAAGCTATGATGATAGACAGCTTTGGTTTTCTTATAAAACAACATTATCTATAAAAATATAGATAATCAGTGCGGCTGTTACGATTCGAAGTAACGGCTTAACATGCTTCGGTTTCAAATTCCCTGCTAGGCGCACTCCAACTTGTGCTCCAGATAATGATCCTAGTAATAAAGCAATCGTGAGTGGCCAAATGATTTTTCCAGTCGAGATGTAACTCATGGCAGCTCCAAAACAGCTGGAAAACGTCGCAACACGAACTAAACCAACGGCACGGTAATAGGCGATATTTAAATAGGAAAATAAATAAAGCATCAAAGTCCCTTGCCCAGGACCGAATACACCATCATAAATACCGATTCCATACAGCAAAGGTGTTCCTTTCTTCGACCATGTAAAGGCTTCATGTCCAGAGAAATCAGCCTTTCCAATAAATGAAAAAATAAAGGCAAATACTAAAAGGACTATAGCCACTTTGTACATCAAATCTGGTGAGATAGAAGCGGCGATGAGACCACCTGTTATACCACCAGCGAGGCTAATCGGAATAACTTTTAAGCCTTCTTTTAAAGTCACACCTTTTTGCCGATAAACCACTAGAAAACTGGATAAAGAGCTTACGGTATTTGACACTTTGTTAGCCCCGATTGCTGAATGTACAGGTATCCCAAGTGCGAGCATGGCGGGTAAACTAATCAGTCCACCTCCTCCTGCTAACGTTCCAAGCGTAGTTGCAATTAATCCGACTAGAAATAGTAATATTAAGTCCATGATGTCATCTCCTACAAAAGAAAACTTGTCCTATTAAGCCATTTAAACAAATTAAAGAACCCGCCTTGGCGAATTCTTCAATGATTACGATATTCATTTAAATCCTTTTCCATTAAGGCAATGAGTCGACCTTGGTATTCCTCTAATGGTTCGTCTTCAAATTGTGAGTAGTTTTCTTGGTAAATATCGTAAAGTTTATCTTGGATTAATAGCTGAGCGAATCGATCGTATTCCCATTCATAAAAATACTCAGCCTCAGTCAGTTCTAGCGCTTCACTGATTTTCACAAAGAATGGGTGCGCTTGTTCGCCATTTTCGATATGTGCAAGCTGCTGTTTAATGTAATCTTTGATTTCTTTGTCCGTCACTTCTGTATCGTGTACCTCTTTAGCCCATTTAATAATAGCTTCATTTGTATGCTTATATTGCAGGGCTCGGTCCACAAGCTCAATTCCTTCTAAATTTTCATTGGCCAGGACGGCTGATTGAATATGCGTGTGAATAATCCAGTTTTTTATGTTAGAATCACTGATCCGTACGGTTTCATGATCGATTTCTAGTGTTTCATGCTGTTTTAATAGTCTGTTGTAATGTTCAATGGCTTCGTTAATCAGTGTTTCAATATTTTGCGTGATGTGCTGGGGTTCTGTTTCGTCTTGTACAGCGGTGACGTCTTCATTATCCGAGAACATAGCTTGGTATGAGCCCCATATTAGGATGCAACCAATGAGTCCGATAAGGATAAATTTTTTCATTTGACTCGCCACCTATAGATTGATGCTTTAAAAATAACATACAATGGTAGAAAAGGCGAGTCATTTAGGGTAGGCGATCCCGTTATTTTTGTTGTGTTGATTTAATCAAACGTTTGATTAAATCATAGTCGTTATGTTGCAAAAGCTCAATGATCTTACTTCCAACAATGACACCATCAGCTATTTCACTCATTTGCTTCACATGTTCAGGTGTAGATATACCGAATCCGGCTAAAACAGGTACGTTACTCGAATGTTTGAGCTGTTTAAAATGAGTGGTTAAGTTTTGGCTATGTTCTTTTCTTGCTCCCGTGATACCATTAACGGTTATGGCATAGGTGAACCCCTGTGAGGCTTGTGTTAGCTGTTGTTTACGTTCATCTGAGCTAGTTAGTGAGACGAGCTGGATGAAAGCTATTCCAACGTCATCTAATTTATTGGTGATTAAGTGTTGTTGCTCAAATGGTAAGTCAGGAATGATGAGACCATCAACGCCAGCAACACACGCATCATCTATAAATTTATCGATACCATATTTAAAAATGGGATTAATATAAGTCATAAAAATAATCGGTGCTTTGATGTGGTGACGTTCAGTTTTTAGTAACTCCATTACGGCTTGAAGTGAAACTCCTTGGCTTAAAGCACGCTTTCCAGCTTCTTGTATTGTTGGCCCATCCGCCACTGGGTCGGAAAAAGGAATTCCAACTTCAATGGCAGATGCACCCGCATCACTTAATCCTTTTAGTGTAGGAATCAATTGATTAAGTCCGCCATCTCCCGCCATGATATAGGGAACGAAGATTTTATCACCTTGCTTAAGGGTATGATTTAAGGTCGCTTCTAAATATTCGCGACCATTCGTAATTGTTTTAGACATGAAATTGACCTCCTTATTTATGAGCGACTTTGTTGATATATGAGCGAGATTTTGGTTTTTGAGCGAGTTTCACGATATATGAGCGACTTTACATTTTTAACGCATATTTAACCGATTCAACGTCTTTGTCACCTCGCCCGGATAAGCAGATGACAAGTGTTTCATCGTACGACATGTCTTGAGCAACCTTCACGGCATGTGCCACGGCATGAGAGCTTTCTAAAGCTGGGATAATGCCTTCTGTTTGTGATAATAATTGAAAGGCATCTAACGCTTCTTGATCTGTTACAGCGGTATAGTGAACACGCTCTATATCCTTTAAGAAGCTGTGCTCTGGACCAACACCCGGGTAGTCGAGTCCAGCTGAGATAGAATGTGCTTCTTGAATTTGACCGTGCTCATTTTGTAAGAGATACACCATCGAGCCGTGTAAAACACCGACTGATCCCATGGTTAAGGTCGCAGCATGGCGGTTAGTATCCACACCACTTCCAGCTGCCTCAACACCGTACAATTTCACGTTCTCATCGTTAACAAATGGATAAAACATTCCCATAGCATTACTACCACCGCCAACACATGCCACAATGGCATTTGGTAAGGCATCTTCCTTTTCAAGCATTTGAGCCTTTGTTTCTTTGCCAATTACGCTTTGAAAATCTCGAACTATTTTTGGGAATGGATGAGGTCCTAATACGGAGCCCATAATGTAGTGGGTATCTTCGACGTTCGTTACCCAATAACGAAGTGCTTCATTAACGGCATCCTTTAAGGTGGCGCTACCTTGATTAACACTGACGACTTTGGCTCCCAATAACTCCATACGGAAAACGTTAAGTTTTTGACGACGTACATCTTCAGCCCCCATGAAAATGACACATTCTAGATTTAATAAGGAACAAACCGTAGCAGTTGCAACCCCGTGCTGACCGGCACCTGTTTCAGCTACGACTTTTTTCTTTCCCATCCGTTCAGCGAGTAATGCCTGCCCAATCGTGTTATTAATCTTGTGCGCACCGGTATGGTTCAAATCTTCACGCTTTAAATAAATCTTGGCACCACCGATTTTTTCAGTTAAGTTTTTGGCAAAATACAGTGGGTTTTCACGTCCGACGTATTCTTTTAATAAGTCGTTTAATCGTTTATTAAACTGTTCATCTTGAATCACCGCTTCGTAAGCTACTTCCAATTCAGCTACAGCCCTCATTAGCGTTTCGGGAATGTATTGGCCACCGTATGGCCCGTATTGACCGTTTACATCCGGTTGTGCGTATGACATGTTAATCGCTCCTTTGCATTTTTAATAAATCGGTTAATTTTATCCGGGTCTTTGTCACCATCCGTTTCAACACCACTTGAAACATCAACCATTGTCGGTTGTGTTTGATCAATGGCTTCTTGAACATTGTCCGCGTTCAGTCCGCCAGCAAGGATGAAACGTTGACGGTCGATATCTTGGTGTTTTAAAAGACCCCAATCAAAAGTCGTTCCGTTTCCGCCGCGGTGAGGGCCAGATGCACTATCAAGTAAGAAATAGTGGGCACCTTCATAATATTTAAGTTGTTCAAGATCACTTTCATGCTGGATGCGTAAAGCCTTGATGTAGGGAAGACCAAGATTTTCACAAAACTCAGGTGATTCATCCCCGTGTAGCTGAACAAAATCGAGTCCAACTTGATGGACAGTCGTTTCAAGCTCTTCACGCGATGAATTTACAAAAACGCCAATTTTCTTAATATGACTTGGAATCTGTTCGGCGATTCGACGTGCTTGATTGATTGTGACTTGACGTTTACTATTCGCAAAAACAAATCCGATGGCATCGGTACCAGCTTGAACGGCAGCTTGTGCGTGCTTTAGCTTTTGAATTCCACAAATTTTAACCCGTGTCATCATAACAACTCCTTATCGACTTGTAAGCTTTTTAACGAATTTACAACCGAATCGCTCATCATAAGCGATTCACCAACTAAAATGGCATGAGCACCAGCAGAAGCAACACGTTCAGCATCTGCTTTAGTTTTTATGCCACTTTCACTTATGATGACAATATTCGGGTCCGTGATTTTATCGGCTAAACGTTCAGTGACACCAAGATCAACGTTAAAGGTTTTTAAGTCGCGGTTATTGATGCCGATGATGTTTGGATTCACGTCATTGGCTGCTTCTAACTCGGTTTCATCATGAACTTCGAGTAAAACCTCTAATCCGAGATTTGTTGCATATTGATAAAGCTCTTTTAGTCTTGATGCTTGAAGCGCCGCTGTTATTAATAGAATGACGTTTGCACCTGCTTGATAGGCATAATCTATTTGGACTTCATCAATAATAAAATCTTTACACAAAATCGGGATATCAGTGACGGCACGAACATTTGTGAGATCCTCCATCGAACCTTTAAAAAATGGTGTATCGGTTAACACAGAGACCCCACTCGCCCCACCCGTTTGATAGAGTTTAGCTTGGTCGGTAGGCTCCATACCTACATTGATATCTCCTTTAGAAGGGGAGGCCCGTTTGATTTCGGCTATAACGGATAGTTGTCTGCTTTTGATAAAAGAATCATAGAGTGAATGAACCGGTTTATCTGTAGTAATCTGGTCGTTTAAATCGAGCTGTTTAAGCGTTTTAACTTCTTCTTTTTTCCGTTCCAAAATTTGATCTAGGATCGTCATGATGACATCGCCTTCTTTCTATATTTGCTGTATTCAATAAGATGATTTAACTTCTCTAAGGCACGACCTGATTCGATGCTTTCACGTGCTTTGTCAATGCCCTCTTTAATATTGTCAGCCATACCAGCAGAATAAAGACCTAATCCAGCATTTAATAAAACCGTGTCTAGATAAGCACCGGGTTCTCCATTTAGGACACTTAAAAGGATTTCAGCGTTTTCCTTCGCATCACCACCACGAATTGCATTATTAGGATAAGACGTAAGGCCCACATCCTCTGGTTTTAACGTAAATGATTGAACATCACCTTGATCAAGTAATACTAAATGGTTTTCGCCAGCGAGTGAGGCTTCATCCATGTGTCCAGCCCCATTCACCACAATTCCTCGTGTGATGCCAAGTTGATTTAGCACATCCGCCATTTTTGATAACATATCTCGACGGTAAACCCCTAGCAATTGCGTTTCTAATGTCACAGGATTCGTTAAAGGGCCAATAATATTAAAAATCGTTGGCACACCTAAATCTTGTCGTACTTTCATAATGCTTTTTAATCGAGGATGAACATAGGGTGCGAATAAAAAGGCAATCCCGTTTGTCTCAAGTAGTTCCTCAACCTCTTCACTTGAAAAGTCGAGTGAGATTCCGAGCTCCTCTAAAACATCAGCACTACCTGTTTTGCTTGAAACGCTGCGATTACCATGCTTAGCAATTTTGGCACCAGCCCCAGCTAACACAAAAGCAGAAGTTGAACTGATATTAAAACTACTAGAGCCATCACCGCCAGTTCCGCAATTATCCATGACCCCTGTGATCTGTTTACTAATTGGCATTGCTTTTTCGCGCAGCACTTCAACGATTGCGGCAACCTCATCAGCCGATTCACCACGTACCTGTAAAGCCGTTAAAACAGATGCAATTTTACTTTCAGATGTATCTTCATCAAATAAAGCTTGAGCCACTTCTTTCATTTCCTCTTTTCGTAATTGTTCACCACTTGTCAATTTCTTTAAGAGTGAGGTTTTCATGTTTTCATTCTCCTTTCGAATGGTAATAAAATAAAAAAAGTCCTCTGCAAGACACATATAAGTGCTTGCAGAGGACGAATGATTCGCGGTACCACCTCAATAGGAAAGTAATAGACTTTCCCGCTCAAGTTCAGGTACGGGAAGATGGGAAGCTTCACTTCCGATACCCTATCCTATTAACGGTGGAATTCCGGGTTACCATACTATCATTCAGGCAACCTCTCGTAAGTCCATTCGGTATAACGTATCGCGCTAACTCTCACCAACGTTAACTCTCTGTAACGAATCCGGTTATACGTACTCTTCTTACTCAACGATTTAATATATTTAATTTGGTTCGGGTGTTAGACAAATAAAAAACGGGCTTCCTGTCCTTGATAAGGACGGGAAACCCGTGGTGCCACCTTTGTTGACTGTATGAAACAGTCCGCTTACCCGTATCGAAGCACTTCACATTGTGCTTGAATACGTGTCTCTTGTAACGATGAGACTTTCGCCAACCATACTAATAACAAGATGTTACGTTAGGCTGGAGGCTCAGAAGTCCATTCCTTTTACGTTCTACGCTAGTTCACACCGACCACTAGCTCTCTGAAGTAGATTCGAAAAAGTACTCCTCTTCATCTACGCCGAACCGTATCTAAATGATTGCTACCTATCGTATGACAAAATAATCAAAATGTCAACCCATTAATTAACTTGGTCAAAAATTTCAATATTATTTCGCCCGGCATTTTTAGCCCGGTATAGAGCTTCATCCGCCTCATGAAAGAGAATATGATCTTCAGTCATTGCTCGATCATAAAACGCCATGCCAATTGAAATTGTCAGTTGAATAGAATGTCCGTGGGGTAGTTTGAAAATCGTGTGCTCAACGCGCTTTCGTATATTTTCAGCGACTTTTTCGGCTTTTTTAACTGACTTGTCCAAGTATAAAATAGAAAATTCCTCACCACCGTTTCGTGAAATAATCGCGTCACGCCCCGCTTCATGTTTAAATAAATCACCTAATTGCTTAAGCACTTCATCCCCCGACATATGCCCATACGTATCGTTAATTTTTTTGAAATGGTCAATATCTAATAACATTAGCACCATCGATTGATTATTCTCTTTAGCTTGTTTTAGAAAATTTTCATAGTAATAGTAAAATGTCCGAACATTAAATAAATCAGTTAGTGGATCCTTCCGAGAAAATTCTCGGTACTTTAGGAAAAGCTCACTATTTCGTCTCACATAACGTAGAAAATAGAATGCTAGCATACCGCCCACTAAGGTGAATATAATGTGAAGGATAGCGATGTTTAAGACTTGCGAGTAGTCTGGGGTCACGATATATAAAGCGATCGAAAACATAGCTTGCCCATAGATTAAGAGAATTAACCACTTTTTCCAAGGAATCGCCTTAACATAATTTGATATAAAGCCCGACCCAATCGCAATGAAAAGCATCATAAATAAAGCGACGTGAGAAGAAAAATTAACATCGATGATATAGCGGCCAATAGTGATGATAACAGCACCAACCAATGAAGGGATCAAGCCACCATAATAAGCGACTAAAGCAATGGGGACGTGGCGGAGGTCTAGGATGGTTATATCATTAACGTATATACTGTAGCGCATGAGAATAATCCCCAATACACCAGCTAAAAATCCATCTGAAAATTTTACCCATAGAGGGGATTCATAGGTTAGCCTTCGAGTCGTAAACAGTTGATGCCAGAAAAATATGAATGTGATTAATAGACAGATATTCATGATTAAATCATCAATCATGGCATCTCATTCCTTTAATATAATTAATGACATTATACCATAAATATAAGTAATGAGGACTAATTTTTTGGAATAGTTTGTAATTAATTGGCGTATAAAATAACCCCTAGTAAAGTTCTAAGGGTTAGTCAACGCTTTTATGATGACATTTCCTGACCGCCATTGACATGTAGAGTCTGACCGGTCACAAAACGTGAATCATTTGAAGCCAAATACACATAGGTAGGGGCTAGTTCAAATGGCTGTCCTTGTCGCTGCATCGGATTATCGGCTTGCGTGACGATATCGGCAGAAAAACTAGCCGGAATCAATGGTGTCCAAATACGTCCAGGCGCAACCGCATTAACCCTTATTCCTTTACTGGCTAAACTATGAGCTAATGCTCGTGTAAACCCGACATTGGCAGCCTTTGTTGCCGTATAATCAATTAATTGATCATTACCATAATAAGAAACAACAGAGGAAGTATTGATTATGGAGCTACCGGCCTTTAAATACGGTAATGCTGCTCTGGTTGTATAAAAATGTGAATAGATATTAACTTTAAATGTATCATCAAACTGTTCATCCGTAATATCGAGTAAACTCAATTGTTGAAACTGAATTCCGACATGATTACATAAAATATCAAGCTGCCCAAATTGTTCAATGGTGTGTTTGACAATATCGATACATTGTTGTTTGTCTCTTAAATCCCCAGGGAGTAATATACATTGCTGCCCAAGCTCTTCAATTCTTGCTTTTGTTCTATTGGCATCGTCATGTTCATCTAAATAAGAAATCGCAACATCAGCACCTTCTTTTGCAAATGCAATCGCAACTGCTGCACCGATTCCACTATCACCACCCGTGATTAAAGCGACTTTGTCTTTTAATTTGTCACTTCCTTGATAATTCGGATTTTCAATAATGGGTCTTGGAACCATTAGTCCCTCAACCCCTGGATGCCGATATTGCCGTTGCTCTGGAACGGTAATGGGTACCTCTTCATAACGCGTTATTTTACCGTAATTAGGGTAGAGTGGGTAATCCTGATCGCCCATTTTCCGATTTGGTTGGTAATCCTGTGACACATAAACCATCTCCTGTATGATTGTTCTTTAATATATGATGTTTATTGGGTGAGATAAGTGCATGGTGATTATACTTTCACTATTATAAAACAGTAGCCATAATATACAGGAATAGAAGATATGGGAGGAGAAATGATGGAATATAGCCAGCACTGTCAAGGTGTTAACCTTTTGTTGTTACCTCAAAGCCATGAAAAAGTACCCGTAGCATATTACCCTCACATTTTTGGCTTGCCTAAGATAGGCCCAAGACCACCATATTATGGTTATCCAAGGTGTGAGCCATATTATCCAATTATTTAAATCAAATCCCCAGATAAGAGTATGTTATCTGGGGATTTGTATGTGTTGACACGAACTGTTTGTCAAGAGACACTATAAAAAATTAATGAGTTTAGGAGTGAAACAATTACATGGTAAATGTTGAAGATGTATTGCGCGCCAGAACACGAATCTCAAGCATTGTCAAAGAAACACCAATCTTAACTTCAAAACAATTGTCAGAAAAAGTGGATGCTAATGTTTTTCTTAAATCAGAACACCTGCAAACGACAGGATCATTTAAAATCCGTGGCGCTACGAATAGAGTCACTCAAGCCAAAAGTGAAGGGACTAATTTTATAACGGCTGCTTCTTCAGGAAATCATGGCCAAGCTGTTGCGTATATTGCTAATCAATTGGGTATTCCAGCAACGATAGTAGTACCAACTGATGCCTTAAGCAGTAAGGTAAATGCGATTAAAGCTTATCATGGTTCCATTGAGTACTGCGGGACAACTTCCGCTGAGCGAATTCCTCGTGCCATTGAGTTGGCTGAAGATTCGGATGGCGTCTTTATCCCGCCTTACGATCACCCAGACATCATTGCTGGGCAAGGTACGGTTGGACTAGAAATCCTTGAGCAAGTTGAAGAAGTTGATACGATTATTGTGCCTGTCGGTGGCGGTGGGTTAAGCTCGGGTATTTTAACAGCTGTCAAGGAAAAACGACCTGATATACGTGTGGTTGGTGTAGAACCAGAAATCGGCGATGACACTGCTGTATCCTTGAAGAAAGGTCAAATCACGTCCGTTAAAGGGACGGATCAAACGATAGCAGACGGCTTACGAACCACACAGCCAGGTGATTTAACGTTTCCGATTTTGCAAAAATACTTAGATGACTTGGTCTTAGTAAGTGAAGATGAAATACGTTTTGCGATGAGTTTTGTGATGGAGCGAATGAAGCAGCTCATAGAATCATCAAGTGCGACAACTGTTGCGGCAGCCATGTTTGGTAAGGCCAATGTAGTTGGTCAAAACGTCGTTTGCGTCATATCAGGTGGGAATGTAGATATCCAAAAGTTAGATGAACTATTAGTTAATACGGGAAGTGATAAATGATGGAAGATTCACAGTTAGTATCTCATTTGAAGGCGCTAGAGGAAACGTTATTGTTAAAGAATAAAGCAGACTTTGAAAGATTATTAGCTGCTGATTTTATGGAGATTGGTAGTTCGGGAATCGTATATGATAAACAGGATCAACTCGATGCTTTTAAAAACGTTAGCCATTCTCGAAACTGGAAATGTTTATCCTTATCCGATTTTGATATGACTAGACTTTCCGAGGATGTAGCACATGTGACATTTCGTGTTTATAATGAAAAAAGTGATCAATACTCATTACGTAGCTCAAAAAATGTAATAAAACTCGCTCATAAGGAGAAAAAGTATGATGAATTATTTAGATTTTCAGAAGTTTGATGGAGAGATTGATGAACTAATCGATCTATATACGAAAAATGAATGGCATTATCACGCTAACCCTAATCCCTCTCCAGACGAAATAAGAGAACGTTTTAAATCAGGTTGGTTTCATGATGATAAAGAAACATTTTGGGTTCTGGAGAATAACCAAAAGATAGGGTTGATCATCATAACGGATGTATCAGATACAATCCCATTACTTTACGATATAAGATTATTGGAGGAAATAAGAGGACAAGGATATGGAGAAAAGTGTGTTAAATGGGTAACGGATTACATCTTTTTAAGCTCTACGAATAAGATTAGGATTGAGGCTTATACCCGTCACGATAATTACGCCATGAGAAAAGTATTTCATAAGTGCGATTACG
This sequence comes from Tenuibacillus multivorans, assembly GCF_900103915.1. GTDB lineage: Bacteria > Bacillota > Bacilli > Bacillales > Alkalibacillaceae > Tenuibacillus > Tenuibacillus multivorans. The sequence continues at coordinate 167,814 of NZ_FNIG01000004.1, forward strand.
AAAAAGAAGGGTATCTTAGAGATTCGTGGGAGAATGATGATGGTCGTGTTTATGATTCAGTTCTATACGCGATGATAAGAAGTGATTGGGAGAAGGATCAGCAAACACCTATTAATATAAACGATGTTCCTTATTAAATCCCGACCACACTAAAGTAGCCGGGATTATATTATGGTGCGACGAGTTCTACCTTAATTCGGTCAGGGTCCTCGAAATAAACAGCATAATGATCATCACCACCAGCAAATGGATGCTGATCTGGGTAAAGTATATTGATACCCTTCTCTTTTAACTTTTTAGTCATTTCATCAACGTGTTCCTTTGAATCTGAGTGAAAGGCGAGATGATTGAGGCCAACACGGCATCGATGATAAGGAATATCCAAAAAGCGTTCGTCAGCTTGAACGAAAACGATATAAGTATCTTCAAGTTTCCAACTTTGACCGTTTTCCCATTTTTGATATTGACTATAACCTAATTCTTTAAGAAACCATCCCCAAAATTTTATAGAATGATTAAGATTTGATACATATAGCTCAACATGATGAATAAGCCCTTTTTTCATAATGCTGGTACTGTTCCTTTTTCGACATAGTTTTTAAGAAAATCCCCAAGTAATTCCTTCCAGCCTTTATCGTATTCTTGATGCCATTCAGGGTCCAATAATCCGACGACGTGATGTGATAGTTTTAGAATTGTGTATTCTCCGTCTTCTTCTAACTTATACGAATAGAAGCTCTCAACTGCTGCGTTCAGCCCAAGTAAGCCACTTAATCGAAGTTCTTCATTTTCTTTAATGTACACGACTGTTCCCCAGATCGTCCCACCATCATAACTCGTTTCTAAGAAATAACCTCCAACCTTAGGGTCAAGTGAAAAAGTCGAATTTTTAAATACACGATACGTCCACCACTTATCGATGTCCGTTGTTAAGGCCTTAAATACTTTCTGACACGACCCCTTAATTTTAATTTCTTGTTCAATTTTGAATGAATCATGAACCAGTCCACTCATCTGATCTCCTCCTTCAATATGATTTTTGAGTGCCGCTAAATGACGGCTTTGTTGGCCTTCATACTGACTAACCCAGCGATCGTAAACCAGTTGTATTGGGAAAGCATTTAGATAATTGATCCGTGTACGACCTTCTTTTCTTGATAAAACAAGCTGACATTCTTCAAGGATTTTGAGGTGTTTCATGACTGCGTATCGGCTAATATCCGGGAAGTTAGATACGAGTTCACCAGTAGAAGAGGGGTTACGTTTTAAACGGTCTAAGATAGCTCTTCTAACGGAGTGCCCTAGTGCTTTAAACACTAGCGATACTTGTTTTTCATCCAAATAAGTCCTCCTTACAAAAAATTCTGAAATAATATGTGACCAAAAAGTAACATAATTAATAACAACATGTCAATTCATAGTTTTCTAAAAACGATTGTGTTTATTTAAAAAATGCATTAATGTGAATGAAAAGAATATGATCAAGATGCAAAAAAATAAGCAGTAATTCGATGAACAAAATGAGTTTAATTGGAGGAAAAATAAATGCTAAGGTCAACAAAGGAAACCAAAGAATTATTTAATCAATGGGCACAATCGTATGATCAAGATTTGGAGAATGCTTCAGGGCCATTATTAGGATATGAACAAAGCTTGGCGATTTCAAAAGAATTACTATCGATTAAAAAGAATGCTAAACTATTGGATATTGGTATTGGTACAGGAGCTTTTTCATCGCTTTTAAGTGAAACAGATACAGAGGTTTGGGGTATAGACATCTCAGAGGACATGGTGATTCAATGTGAGAAAAAACATCCTGAATATTATCTTAAAGTCGGTACATTTTCAGAGCCAAATGTCGATCAAACATTTGATTACATTGTATCTAGTTTTTGCTTCCATGAAGTTTTACCAGATCAGAGAAAACAGGCACTACAAAATGGTAGTGACTTATTGAAATCCGGTGGGAAGCTCCTATTACTGGATATCATGTTCGCGTCAAAACAGGCAGTCCAAGATGGAAAAGAAGCAATCGGTGAGTATTGGGATTCAACTGGAGACTATCCGATTATAGGTGAACTAGATGCCATGCTTCGTGAGACAGGATTTATAAATGCGCATTGGATCCAAACCGGACCATATCATTGGGCTGTCTTAGCGGACAAAAATAATGAAATAACGAGAAACTCTCCTTTGAAATAAGTAGTTAAATATTGGGATACAAGAGATAGGGAGTCGGATCCACCAAAAAGGAGAAACGATTCGTCGTGAGAGGAGTTTGATTCGCCAATTGGGGTCGGTCCGCCATTACAAGGTTCAATCCAACCGTATAAATAATACAATTTTAGGTAGTCATAAAAGGTGAGGGGAATGTTATGGAATGGATGATACATGAAACGGAAATATTTGTGCGTCGAGAATTAGAAGGGGAAAGTTCGGGTCATGATTGGTGGCACATTAACCGTGTAACTAATATGGCAAGGCGGATAGCGGAAGAAGAAGGCGCGGATTTGTTCATTTGCACGATGGCTGCGTTATTACATGATCTGGCCGATGATAAATTATATGAAAGTGAAGAAGCTGGATTAAAACGTATCCAAGAGTGGATTGACCAGATAGGCGTTAAACCGGATGAACAAGAACATATTTTAACGATTATCAAAACGATATCGTTCAAAGGTGGTCATGGACCCGGTTTGAGCAGTTTAGAAGCTAAGGTTGTACAGGATGCAGACCGGTTAGATGCAATAGGTGCGATTGGTATTGCAAGATGCTTTGCGTATGCAGGGTCTAAGGGGCATATTATACACCACCCTGATGTTCAACCACGTGAGTCCATGACGACAGAGGAATACCGGAACAGTGAAGGAACAGGGATTAATCATTTTTATGAAAAATTACTGAAATTAAAAGATCTTATGAACACAAAAACAGGGTTTCAAATCGCGGAAAAGCGACATGAATATATGCAACAATTTCTAAATGAATTTTGTGACGAATGGAATGGGATAACGTAATAAACTGATATACATGAATTGACATTATAATGGCATCATTGTATATTATAGTTGACAAAAGAGATTTTAACAGTCATGTTAGATGTATGAAATAAATATAATTAATTAAAACTAAAAGAAGAGATGGAATGCTGTAACATTCCATCTCTATATAGCAGTATCCGTTTCCACAAGGCAGGTGCTGTATCATCTATTGGTTGTTTTTCTTTCTACCTTGCTTCTTCCACAAGCAAGGTAGTTCTTTTCTTTCCGACCGTGTAAATACAATCGGAATGATAAGAATAGGAATTTCTATGCCGAATAACGGCAATAATTCCATAGGCATCACCTCCTCTCACGCCTAAGAAAGACGGTTAGAAGGTTACAGCCACTACCTTGCTTAAACGAAATACTGCTTGTTTTTATTGTACACCATTTGCCTAACTAATAAAACAAAATACAGAACACATATTCTGACTGATATAGCCGTCGATGATTGGGGACTCAATGAAGTTTTCGGGCAATCAAACGGATTAATGGGGGAATTATAACTCGTCATTGGGCACTCATCATGTATCATTGGGGAATTAATTTGATTCATTGGGCGAATATTTATGTTGATTGGGGATTCACAGTAGGTGATTGGGGAATAAGAAAATCCGTTACTGATTAAAAATCGGTAACGGATTTTTTATGTCGCTACTTACACTGTCAATTACTTCCCAGGAGAATCCTTATAAAAAAGATTATTATTTTTAACATATTACTTTGACACACACAGTAATATGTTATATGATATATTTCAGGAGGCGAGATAAGGATGAGCTCAAATATATCAACAGATCTTATTCGCGGCCATACCGTTACCATCATTTTGAATATCTTGAGACAAGGTGACAGTTATGGTTACGAAATATACAAAAAAATTATTGAAATAAGTCAAAACCAATACGAACTAAAAGAGGCAACGTTGTATACAGCATTTCGCCGTTTACAGAAAGATGGCCTAATCACATCTTATTGGGGCGATGAAACGCAAGGCGGAAGACGTAAATATTATCGTATTACGGATGAAGGGCTTATGAAATATCAACAAAACAAGGAAGAATGGTTATTTGCTAAGGATGTTTTAGACCAATTAATTATGGGAGGGGAACAAAATGAATCTGACTAAAGAAGTTAGAAAATACATTGATGATTTGTTTTCAGATGTCGGAAAAAGTCAGCAGCTATTCGATTTAAAACTAGAACTTGTAACCAATATGCATGAACGTATAAAGGATTACAAAAAGCAAGGTATGTCCGATGAAGAAGCACTAATGGAGGCTAAAGCTTCGATTGGTGATCTTAGTGGATTAGTAGAGGATATGCGTGAACATGGCCAAAACCAGGCGAAGCAGGAGGTATATAGTTCTATGACTAACCGCATTTCAACAGGCGGAATTGTCATCAGTGTGATGCTCATATTATTTGGATTGATGATGACTTTAAGTATGAATTTTATTGTTCCAGGACCAGCTAAATCAGGAACTAGTATTTTTATCGTTGTCGGCGGTGCAATCTTAACGTATAGTTTATTGGCTCGTGAAACCTCTAAGAGATACGCAATGGATCGGTTACGCGCTGGGTTGTATGCCTTATCTACAGGTATTATATTATTTGCTATATTTGTAGGTGTGACATCAGGACTTGCAACGAAAGAGCTTTTTATCGCCTTTAGTTCATCCGCTTTTTTCGTTGTCGTGGGTGTAGGGTTACTCGTTCTATTAGTGTTAACAGAGCAAGTAAATCGGAAAAAATAAAGTGAGCGCAGGGTACCTAAGTAGTTCAGTTTTGGACTACAAACAATAAAAATGTATTATAAAATTAGCGTTGAATTGCATAGCAATTTGATGCTAATTTTTCATTGCTATATCAATGTTCGTTTGTATTTTGAGTAGTTGTTTACACAGGAAAATGCAACCCAATTCGCAAAGCCACAATAATTATTGAAGAACTGCAAAATCACGTGCAAAAACTAATGCAATTCCGACAATAAAAAAGAGCAATTCCCTTATTGGAAAATGCTCAGTCTTATTAAACTAACGCCCCAGTTAGCGAAATATATAAATTATTTTTTCTATTATTGTACTTCTACAACAAATGTATAAGAAGCTTCCCCTTTCGCCCATTCAGCTGGAATTTCAATGATATGTTTACCTTTCTCTGAGGGCAAAGTTATCTTATTTTGTTTTGATGATAATTCTGAACCATGACTTTCATCTTCCCATAAATACCCACTTAATTTAGGCTTAGAACCATCATCAAACTCAATTATTGCAGCTGCATTTGGTCTAACAATTTCTGTTTTCATATTAAATTCAGCCGGCATTTGGTAAGGTGCCAATCCATCAGCAATAACCTTACCATCTGAAAAGAGTCCATCAACTTCCTAAGTATAAGTTCCTTTAATTGTTTCAACTTCGTTATTATTTATTTTTACTATAGCTTCAGGGGGTTCTTCATTTGCTGTATTTGAGCACCCCGATATAAGAAATAAGAACATCATTAGCATTATAAAATATAAATATTTCTTTTTAATCAATACAAATCAACCCCTTTCATAAATTAGACGTAAATTTATCTATAACGTTTCATTCTTATTACCCATATATAAGTTAATTATCCTAAAATTCTCTCAATTAGTTATACAATTTGGATTGCAAAAAGACTTACATTTTAGCCTACAACTCCATATGATAAAAGTAGTTCAATTATGGGTACAAATTACATTTTTGTACTCCAAAACTGAACTACTTACAGGGTACCACACTCCCTGCGCTTTCTTAATGTATATTATTTATTTCTCAATTCCTCAAGCAATTGGATGATTTGTTTATTCTGCACCGTTTGTTTCTCGTTGTAATCTCTAATTTGCAAAAGCCACAGTAAAGCTAAAATGATTGCGATAATAGGAAGTAACGTTACGACAATTCCAATTAAACTAAAGCTAGCCATTTTAATGATCCCCCTTTGTCCATTTAATGATATTGTATATAATTTACAGTCATTCGTAAATCTAGGTTATGATGATGAGTTGGATATTCTTGCTGATTTTCTGGAAAGCTAATAAAAATGAATGCCACTATCACACATGTTATGAATAAAAGTTTATAATTTAAATCGTAATGTTTAGCCACTGAGAATATCGTGATCCCGGTTAAAAAAGCTAGAGCCATCATGATTAAGAAATGCACTTCATAGATGTCAAACATCATAATGAGCATGACACCCATCATCGAGGCCATCAAACCAGAGAAAAATCCCTCAACTTGACATTTGATTCCAAATTTTGTTCCAATCAATATGCCATTTAGCATACCTATGCCAATAGCTAAAAGAGTGGCTACCATAGGTTTTTCACTAAATGGGTACCACACGATAAATCCTATAGCTAGTCCGAACGAAGAGGTTAAGACCATCGTGGTCAGCATCGATTCCATTTGTTTTCCTGTTGGATGTATAAAAAAAGTTACAACAAGTAAATTAAGGATTAAAATGGCGACAGAATATAGCGTAATGCCCATGGGCGACCTCCTTGTAGCTATTCATATTAAAATATACGTTAATACCTTCATAGTATGCTAAATATTTTAGGGGGTATATGGAAGAAAAGCTTATATTGATAAACAAAATATATAGGATTTTTGAGCAAGTCATTTGAATACCTTTCGGGGGTATGATATATTTTAGTCGAAACATAAAAGAAAGGGGATTTTATATGAAAGACCTAACTTTACAAGTTCAAGGTATGTCTTGTGGTCACTGTGTATCTTCTGTTGAAGGTGCGTTAAACGAATTAGATGGCATCTCAGAAGTTAACGTTAATCTAGGTGAAGGAAAGGTAGACGTTAAGTACGATGAAGCCAAAGTTACAGTTGACCAAATGAAAGAAGCAATCGATGAACAAGGCTACGATGTTGTGGCATAATTATAATCCCCGTTCATAAGGAGCGGGGATTTATTATGATATACGTAGATTCCCAATCTGAAATTAAAAATAGACATATATATTTGACAAAATACATTAGGGGGGTATAGTATATAACGTGAGAGGTGATAGAAATGAATGATAAAGATGTGAAGGTTGTTAATCAAGATGAACCGGTTGTTCCGCGAACAAATTCGGAAAAGGAACGTGTTTCAAACCGATTGAAGCGTATAGAAGGTCAAGTTCGCGGTCTTCAAAAAATGATTGAAGAAGATCGGTACTGTGTTGACGTCCTAGTTCAAATATCAGCTGTTAAGGCCGCTTTGGATAAAGTAGGCTATCAAATGTTAGAACGTCACGCCAAGATGTGTGTGACGAACGCGGTAAAAGAAGGTAATGGGGAAGAGTATATGGATGAACTTATGAAAGTGATTAATCAGTATTCTAAATAAGTCGGGAAAGGAGAGAGATAGATGAGTACCGAGGAAAAGGAACGAAAACAGACCCAATTAGATGTAACAGGCATGACGTGTTCGGCTTGTTCAACCAGAATTGAAAAAGCTTTAACTAAAATGGATGGTGTGGATGCGAACGTTAACTTGTCGATGGAAAAAGCGTCTGTCACCTATGATGAAGATCAAACGTCTGTGAATGATATCGTTGAACGTATCAATAAATTAGGGTATGGCGTACAAGAAGAGAAAGTAGAACTCGACATCAGGGGCATGACATGTGCGGCATGTTCGACTCGTATTGAAAAAGGGCTCTCCCGTATGGAAGGGATTTCTCAAGCTAATGTCAATTTAGCAACTGAGTCAGGCACAATTGAATATACCCCTGGTATCGTATCCATTGAAGATGTTTTAGAGAAGGTCAAAAAGTTAGGTTACGAAGCATTTGTTAGACAAGATGACCAGGAACAACAATCACATAAGGAAAAAGAAATTCAAAATAAACGAAATAAATTTATATTTTCTGCCATCTTATCAGCACCACTTTTATTAACCATGATTGGTCATATGCCATTTGACATAGGACTGACTGTTCCGGCATTTATTGCGAATCCCTGGATACAGTTCATATTGGCTACGATCGTTCAATTTTATATCGGTTGGCCGTTTTATACCGGTGCATATCGTGCGTTAACGAATAAAAGTGCCAACATGGATGTGCTCGTAGCACTTGGAACTTCCGCTGCGTACTTCTACAGTGTCGTTCAAACGCTTATGTGGCACCAAGGCATAGTTGACAGTCCAGACTTATATTTTGAAACGAGTGCGATTTTAATTACATTAATTATTTTAGGTAAATATTTTGAAGCACTTGCTAAAGGTCGTACAACGACAGCTATTACAAATCTGTTGAAATTACAAGCTAAGGAAGCAACCATTTTAAGGGATGGACAAGAAGAACGAATTCCCGTTGAGCAGGTTCAAGTTGGCGATCATATCATTGTTAAGCCTGGTGAAAAAATTCCAGTAGATGGTGAGGTCATAGAAGGTTCTACCTCGATTGATGAATCGATGATTACGGGTGAGTCGATCCCAGTTGATAAGGCAGAAGATGATGCTGTCATTGGTTCGACGATTAATAAAAACGGTACGATTACAATGACCGCGAAAAAAGTTGGTAAGGATACTGCGCTAGCAGGGATTATTAAAATCGTCGAAGAAGCTCAAGGATCCAAAGCACCGATTCAACGTATGGCCGATAAAATTTCAGGTATTTTCGTCCCGATTGTTGTCGGAATTGCAGTCGTCACTTTTGCGACGTGGTTCTTTATCGTTGACCCAGGCATCTGGTCATCAGCACTTGAAGCATCCATTGCTGTATTAGTTATTGCGTGTCCATGTGCTTTAGGTTTAGCGACACCAACTTCAATTATGGTAGGCTCTGGTCGTGGAGCTGAACATGGTATTCTATTTAAAGGCGGGGAATATTTAGAAGGCACACAAGCCATTGAAGCTGTATTATTAGATAAAACAGGTACCATTACAGAAGGGAAACCCCGCGTTACGAACGTTGTGACAGTATCAGGTGCTGAAGAGGACTTTCGATTAGTCGCTGCTGCTGAAAAGCGTTCTGAACATCCTTTGGCTAATGCCATCATGGCCTATACAACGGAGAATGATATGACAGTTCAAGATCCTAATTCATTCGAAGCTGTTTCAGGACACGGTATTGAAGCAAGGGTAGAAAGTCATAACGTATTAGTAGGCTCACGTAAATTACTGACTGAAAAAGGTATTAACACTAAGTTAGCAGAAGAAAAACTTCAAGAATTTGAACGAGAAGGTCAAACAGCTATATTGGCAGCAATTGATGGGGAATTACGATTTGCCGTTGGAATTGCGGATACCGTTAAACCAACTTCACAACAAGCGATTAAAGAACTTCAAGCTATTGGTATAGATGTTTATATGATGACGGGTGATAATACCCGTACAGCAAAGGCCGTCGCAAGAGAAGTCGGCATTCCTGAAACGAATGTCTTTGCAGAAGTACTGCCAGAACATAAGGCAGGTAAAGTAAAAGAACTTCAAGAAGCAGGTAAAAAAGTCGCCATGGTGGGTGATGGCATTAATGATGCGCCTGCATTAGCAACTGCTGATATCGGTATGGCAATCGGAACCGGTACGGATGTTGCGATTGAATCAGCTGATGTTACATTAGTCGGTGGCGATTTATCAAACATTGCACAGGCGATTAAATTGAGTAAGACTACGATGCGCAACATTAAACAAAACTTATTCTGGGCGCTTTTCTATAACAGTGCCGGAATTCCTGTTGCTGCTTTAGGATTCCTTGCGCCATGGTTAGCAGGTGCAGCGATGGCGTTTAGCTCCGTCTCAGTCGTATCAAACTCATTGAGATTGAAAAAACAGCAAATATAACAATCACCGTATGATCCCGTTTTTTTCGGGGTCATTTTTTTGTGATTAAAGTTAATATTTTTAGATAATTCCAGCAAGTATTAATAAAATGATATTATAATTGAAGAAGGGGTGTTTTTATGTACGAGGAGTCAGATTACATATTTGATATTGATGAAGAAGATCCGGGAGGGTTTTGGCGTCGCTTATTGGCATTAATAATAGATGCTATTATAGTTGGTCTACCTGTTTCAGCCGTTGTCCTTTTGTTTATGGGTGAGGGAGCACCAGCTGAAGCTGCGATTGATCTTATTATGTTTTTGTATGGTGTTATTGTACCAGTTGTATGGAGCGGATATGTTGTAGGAAAGTATATTATGGGGGTGCGGATTGTGAAAGAGAATGGTGATAAATTAGGGATTGGCACGATGCTGATGCGTAATTTAGTTGCGGGTATAGCTTATGTTATTACTTTTGGGATATTACTTATTGTTAGTATATTAATGGTTGCGATCCGTGATGACAAAAAGGCGGTTCATGATTTTGTTGCCGGGACTAGAGTAATTAGGAGCAATCGCTAAAGTTTGTAATTTTTTTACCTGTTAAATCTTAAGTTTAAAGTTGGTTAATGAAACTCGGTATCCATTAAAAAAGTACCACTCATCAAAAGACGGCAGACATAACAATGCTTGTGGGTCTTTTGATAAGTAGTGCTTCTATTTTTAATATATATTTTATCATTCCCGGCGAGAAGACTCCCTCCTCAAGGAATATTGTCATCACAACGTCGAGTATTTTAAATTTCAAGCTAACGAGTAACTAAGGCATTAGCACGCTGTGTTTTTAGGTACTGTGTGTTTTTTATTTATCAAAGGAACCCTGGAATTCTCCAGAGTTCCTTTGATAAGATTTATCTCTTTTGATTTTTTACCCTTGTATCCGCTGCTCTGGCTCTTGCCTGTGCCTCTAAATCTTCGGAATCTGCTAATTCCTGTGAAAATTCCACATCACGAGCACTTAACTTTTGATTTTTAGGTGTTTGTGCCATGACGTTTTTGCCTTTACGGCGTTTGTGTTCATCTTTACCCATACTATCACCTCTTTAACAAGGGGTTATGGTTAGTATGTGTTAATGATCATTTTTTATTTATTGGCCATATTATTGCTGAAGATATGCATGGCATCACGCATAAATTGTGCTAAACCCTCACCATATTGATTAATATTTTTCGTAAATCGGGGGTCATTTACATACATGTCACCTAAACCACTGAACATCTCTGGCGAACACTCGTAGAAATTATCATTGATGAGTTGATACCATTGGCCAATCGCTTTTTGAACTTCATCTTCCTCAGGACTATGGTTCATTAATGAAGCTAAACGGTTATATATCTCATGTGATTGTTCTGAAATTGATTTCCAATCTTCTTCTGTATAGTTGGCCGTACGTTGCTGAGATTGCTTATAGGCATCGGTATGACCGTACTTTTCTTTCGTTTCTTTAGCATATTTAGTTTTGTGATTTTCTATGTCCTCCATACTGAAGTTTTCAAACATCTTTTTCTGATTCATGGATCCACCCTCCTTCATTGATGCAAATGTTTCATCAATGGTTTTAATCAGTTTTTCAAGGCGATGAATTTTCTTTTCTAAAAGTTCTCGATGTTTCATTAAGGTGTCTCTTTCATCAAAGTCATTATCCGTCATAATGTCTTTTATTTGTTTTAAGGAAAAATCGAGCTCCTTAAAAAAAAGAATGTGTTGTAACTGTGCTAAATTATCATCATCATAATAACGGTAGCCATTTTTAGCCACTTTTGAAGGCTTTAATAATCCAATCTTGTCATAATGATGTAGCGTGCGCACACTAATTCCAGACAATTCAGCTACCTCTTTAACTTGATACATGATCATCACCTCGATACTAACTGTAAGCTATAACGTAACGTGAGGGTCAATCATTTTTTATTTTTCTTCAGTATTATTTTGAAGCCATTTAACGATATCTTCAAAAGTCGACGAGCCATCAGCGATTGAAACAGTAAAATCTTCATTAATTTTGTCTTGTTTTTTAATCTTGTATCCATTTTTCTTTAAAAATATATCAGTGCACACAAAGGCTGTTCGCTTATTCCCATTGTAAAAACTGTGATTTTTAACTAAGGATTCAAACAAAGCAGCACCTTTGTCAAATAAGCTTTTATAAGCATCCTCACCAAAAACAGTCTGTTGGGGTCTAAAAATAGCAGACTCTAACAAGTGATGATCCTTAATTCCCGACTGTTCCCCTTCTCCATAACGTTTCATGATAACCATATGGATTGTTATAACTTCTTCCTTTGTTAAATAAATCATAACTTATTATCGATCCTTTAAATTTTTTAACACTTGATCATGGTCACGTAATGTCTTATCTAATTCGCGCACAAATTCAGAATCAACATATTGATCAATATTTGGTTTTGTCTCCATTACTAGTTGACTCCCATCATTTAAATATATGTCTACCTCAGACCCTTGATCTAATTTGAGTTCATCTAAAAATTCTTTTGGAATACTTACCCCCATACTATTACCCATTTGTACAATTTTCCGCGTTTTTTTGTACTCCACTATTAAAACACACCCCTTCGTTATTATGTAATTACATTATAACATAATAACATTAGAAGTGAAATAAAAATAGATGTATTGTATAATATGCATAGGTAATATTCTAATTATTTGGGATAAAATAAATATTAGCGTGGATTCTCATAATTCTCGGTGTCGGAAAAATATCAGTTATTACAAACGGCGAAGAATCGTGACGGATTTACATTCTTATGACTTGGAAGACAATGATCCAATGTTAAAAATAGTCGAATCAACTGATTGTACTTGTAACCATGTGCGATATTTCCCGGGAAATTGTCGAATTACTTACTTAATTTAGCTTTAAACAAAAGCTCATTATAAAACATGAATTTAGGGAATTGACTAATCTTTGTTGTTTGAAATCCAGCACCTTTGAACATATTTAGGTAGGACTGTTCATTTTGAAGATAATCACCTTTGTCAAACGTTCTCATAAACCAATTTTTTAAACATTTTTTATTTAATAAACAGGGTTCCAAAATGATGATCTCGCTGTCGTGATTTTTTAAAATGCGACGAAATTCCTTCAAATAACCAAGTATCATATCTTGAGGGATATGGTGTAAGACTGCGATAATTAAAATAACATCAATAGACTGATCTTGAATGGGTAATGTATGATTATTTAATATATTAAATTGGTATTGATGGTATTTCTTTTTAGCGAAGTTAATGCGCTTCTCGTCAGGGTCTAAACCCAAATAAAAATCTGGTGTAGATAACTCGCAATTTTTACCCGTACCAGCACCGAAGTCCAATACATATTTATTCTTTAAATTACAATGTTTATTAATTTGGTTGTGAATGTATTTTTGCGTAAACCATCGAGGTCTAACAAGTGAATGATATATTTGTGGTGAAAGTTGCATATTATACTCCCATGAATTATTTTACTTCGTTCAGTATTATGGCCTAACTAAATTTGTTTATGTGACTTAGTCTCTAAAAATGGAGGTATTAATGATGAAAACAATTGGTATCATTGGTGGAATGAGTTGGGAATCTTCAGCAACGTATTATCGCCTAATAAACGAAAAAGTAAATGAACAGTTAGGTGGTCTACACTCTGCGAAATGTATATTATATAGTGTCGACTTCTATGATATTGAAAGATGGCAATCTGAAGGTGATTGGTGGAAGGCTGGGGATTCGCTTTGGTATGCTGCTCGGTCATTGGAATTAGCTGGTGCGGATTTTATCATTTTAGCTACTAATACGATGCATAAAGTTGTAGAAATTATTGAACAACGTATTACCATTCCTGTTTTGCATATTGCAGATGCAGCAGCTAATGAAATTGAACGCCAAAACATAAAAAAGGTAGGACTGCTTGGAACAAAATATACGATGGAGCAGGATTTTTATAAGGATCGTGTCGAAAGTCATAATATGGAAGTTATAGTCCCAGAAGAACCAGAACATGAGCGTGTAAATGATATTATTTTTTCAGAGCTTGTTCTAGGAGAGATTAATTCAGAGTCGAAGAATTATTATTTGAGCGTTATTCAGCAATTAATTGACCAAGGTGCTGAAGGGATTATCCTAGGCTGTACGGAAATTGGTTTATTGATTAAGCAAGATGATGTATCTGTCCCAATTTTTGATACGACGGAGATTCATGTCCAAAGTGCTGTAGAAAAATCATTGGAGGAAGAGTAGTGCACTATTTTAAATGTTTTATAGTTTTTTCTTTTATTGTTTTGGTGGCTTGTAGTAGTTCGGCTGAAGAGGAAGGTATTGCTACAATCGAGCAACTTGATGAGTTTGAAACAAAAGAAGTTATGAATAGGTTAGGGCTAGGACCTGTTTTTGAATTTGATGTTACATATCATCAACCAGAGCAATCAGAATTTGAATTATGGTTGGAAGTTTATAAAGATGGCAAGTTATTAAATAGTAAGAAAGAAAGTCTGATGGTATCAGGTCGAATGTTACATGATTCGTTTGGATGGGCGATTATAGAATCTGGGCAAGGAAATGTCACGATAAAGTTCTACGAACAAAGAAATGAAGAGGAAGGTGGTGCGTATACTACTAAATTAAAAAATCACTTTGAAGAAGGTTATCCAACCGCTAGTGGTTATTTGTTTCAGGGAACAAAGGATTTAGAAGCTGGTAAAGAATACGCGTTAGCTTTTTATAGGCAAGGTGCACAAAAAAATCAGTTAAAGACCGGATACGATTCAGTTGAAGACATGATAGATGAATCTGCATTAATTTATTTATTAAAATTTCAAGTGAATAAAATTGAAGAAAATGAATGATTAAGTAGGGTGTTTTATACCCTGCTTATATTATTTTTAAAGGAATACGGCATTAATTGTCGAATTGTAATTAAGAGTGCGATAGAAATATTTTGGAGATGTTCAATGAAATGGAAAAAGTCATATATGTCGTTAGACACTGTAAAGCAACTGGGCAAGCACCAGAGTGGGAATTGACTGAACAGGGACAACAGCAAGCACAAGACCTTGCAGCTTTTTTTTGCAGGTAAGAAAGTATAAATTTTAACTTACCTGCATAAGTGCAACTACGTCTCTGACTTCGCCTAATAGGCTCGTCAATCGACGAGTTTTCTTTACGGAGGTTGAAATCGACCAAATTATATCAAGCCCTTATACACGAGCGATTCAGTCCATAATTCCTACAACAGAGGAAAAGGGGCTCAATATATTAGTACATCAACATTTAAAAGAGAGAATATTAAGTCAAGAGAAATTATATAATTGGATGGAATATCTTAAACAGTCATTTAAAGATGTTCATCAAGAATTACCTGGCGGTGAATCAAGCTTTGAAGCAACCCAAAGGTTTTTAACCTTATTAATGATATCAATTTAGGATCAAAACGAAAAAGTTTATTAGTAACGCACGGGAATTTGATGACCTTAATTTTAAGATATTTTGATCCAGATTATGGCTATGAGGAATGAAAAGGCCTAATGAATCCAGATGTTTATGAGATTGTACTTGGGAACCATACAAAAGTCAGACGGATTTGGAAGACATAAGGTTTTTTAGGGGGGTTGATCATGTTTAAAAATGATGAAGATCATGATACATATTTTGATGAGGAGTCTTCGAATAACCGAAATCTTAAAAATAAAGCATATGGAAAGCAACTTATGGCTGGCGTTATTATTCTAGCAGTGTTTATTGTCGGTGTTCAAATTGCAACTCTACCTCAAGAGACTGAATCTACAGAAGAAGCTGAAGAAAGCCATGAGGAAGAATTTGAGGACTCGACACCTGAACCAAGACATAATTGGCCGGAAGTGAACTCACAAGAAGAACTTGATCAACATTTTTATGATGTGGTTCCTGGACTTGAGAAAGCGGAACAATATGGTCTAGTGGATCAAACCAAGCAAATAATCGAATTTCAAAAAACTGATCGGACGATGGCCATTAACAAGACCTGGTACACGTCAGAGGGAATTTATTTTATTTATAGTACTAAGTTAAATGAGGAAGATTTAAAGGGCGACGGATCATTTTTTCTAAGTGTCTATCACAGTGAATTTGGTGATTCATTAATGCTCCCATTCAATAGTGTCCCAGGTACTGTTCAGCTTGATGACCGAATCTTCCGAGTAACTAAAATTCAACCAGTTGAAAATGAAGATGGTCAGCCTTTAGAGGAGGTAAATGGAGAGTTTGCTTTTGATTTTGAGTTAAATTTTATGGGGCGTCATTATGTATCTGAGGATCAAGAGATTGCCTTGTCTTATAGTTTTGAAGATGAACAACAATAATGTTTATGATGTTACTGTAAATGAGGAAATTAATAGGGATGAATTCACCTTAAATCTAATGAATTTTGAAAGCTTTTTATACGATAATTATATAAACATCCACTATGAACCACACTCTGATTACGAATTACAAGGAATATTCTTGGATTTGAAAGAAAGAGGCCAATATCCATACCACTACCCAAACTTAGAATTGAATCAAAGTGGAACACAAGAATTAAGGTTGTCCTTGGGAGCCTTTGATCAAGTGCCAGATAAAGCCCATATAGAGGTTTACGAAGTACAATTAAAAACCGATGAACAATTTGCATTTAAAATTGACACTACAGAACTTGAATCAAATGATATGAAGGAATATGAACAAATTGATGAAATCTTTCAAACTGAAATCCGTTTGGCTCATGTAAAGAATACAAAAGATGGTTTATATGTAACGCTCCGTTTTAATAATTTAAATGAGGAAAGTTATTTACTTTTTAGTGGGCCTCGCGTTTATCCAGAAGACTCTCATAATTATTTAACTGTAACAAATGAATCAGGGGAGAGGCATAACTTTAGCAGTTTTAGTTCATCACGATCAGAAAACAGAGTTGGATTTACTATACCTAAGGAATTTGTGGAGGAGTCTGAAGAAATTACAGTAGAACTTTCAAATCTATTATATGGGGTTAAAGTTGATGAGATGATAGAAATTCCATTAACCGAATAGTCTATGGGTAACAAGGTAAACAGTACTAGGAGATAAAATTACATATCATCCTGAGACAAAAAATAAGTTTTTGAAACTGTTACAAGCTAAAAATCAAAAGACCGGGTGATGACGATTAAGAAGCAAATTTTAATTTTAGGGTGTTTGTTAATTATAGTTAATGCCTGTTCGGATCAAGAAAAGGTCATAGAAAAAATAGAGGATAAGTCTGTATTTAACGTATTAATTATTCAAAAAGTAGAAGGAAATACTTCTTCCAATGACATGACTAAAATCGTCAAGGATCAACAAAAGATTGTAGAAGTTTTATCGATGGTTGAAGGGCTTAAAGTAGAAGAGGTAGATAATAATTTGGTTATAGAAGAAATGACATCTCAAAACGCCTATATGTTCGGGTTTATTGAAAATGAAAAAATGACGGGTGATCCCCTACCATATTCATTTAACGTTTTAGCTGATGGCACCTTTATTTTTTCTCATGATGAGCCGGATTCACTTTCAAAGCCACTTCAAACGGTTGATCAACATCAACAACTATTAGATGAGATGAAGCAGCTATTGGATATTGATTTTTAAAATGAAAGGAAAAAAGTTATGAAAAATTTTGTTTTACTTGATCTCATTTTTTATGTAGGAATACCGTTATTGATTTGGAATTATGGTCGGGACCCACTTGGTGATTATTATGCGATGCTTCTCTCTACAGTTCCTGGAATTATCTATACCATCTACCGTTTTATAAAACAAAAACAATTTAATATTGCCGGTCTTTTCATCATCGGCTCACTAATTGTCTCGACTACGGTAAATGTTATGTCTAATGGCGCTGAAAATATGCTCTGGAATCAAGTGTATTTAGGCTATGCGACAGCGGGCTTATTTTTGTTATCTATCATTCTGTTAAGACCACTCGCTTTATACTTTGCAGTTGATTTTGCCTACTTACAGGGTCATCCACGTGGAAATAGTAAGGCTCTATTTAATGCTAAAGGTCTTTTTAAGTGGTTTCAACTTTTAACTGGTCTGTTTGTGTTTCGTGGCATTTTCCAAAACAGTTTGAAGGCATGGCTAATTATGCAATATGGTGTTGATGGATATGACAAAATGCTCATATATTTACAGGTAACAGGATGGGTATTTACAGGGCTTATTATAATTAGTTACATCTTTATCAGTTCTAAAATTACCCAATATTTAAAGGAAAATGATTATCAAATACCTGCAAGTTAAGTGTTGATGATTTTTTCGATTAATGTCTGTGGGTCGTGTTCCATTATAATAAAATCTTTATAGTGAGGATCGGCAAACCCGTGCTCAATCATATGGTCAAATAGTTCCAGAAGCGGTGTATAGTAGCCGTTTGTATTAAGTAAAGCGCAGGGTTTATTGTGGTAGCCAATTTGTGCCCATGTGAAGGCTTCGAACCATTCTTCCATCGTTCCCGCACCACCTGGTAAGGCGATAAATGCGTTAGATAGCTCAGCCATCATGGCCTTTCGCTCATGCATGTTATTCACAACGTGTAGCTGGGTGATTTGATTGTTCATGACTTCGATTGACTTTAATTTTTCTGGAATGATGCCGATAACTTTACCGTCATTTTCTAATGCACCTTCCGCAACGGCTCCCATCAGACCCACGACGGCTCCTCCATAGACGAGTTCTATTCCTTCTTCAGCTATGATATTTCCTAGCTTCTTTGCTTGTTCTATGTAGTTAGGCTCATACCCATCTCGGGAACCACAGAATACAGCGATCCTCTTCATATGATTACTCCTCCATCTTTTTTAATCAACTTATTCTAATTTACTGCTATTTATGTAAGTTTTCAATCGGAGTTGGTAAATAAAAAATGCCATTACCCCTAATTGGAGTATGGCAAAGTTGAATCCTCATTGTTATCCGTCCAAAAATAATATTTATAAACGGAATAATAGGGCAGGAGATATGAAAAAAAGGTTTTGATGATATTCCAATTGTTACCGTATTTCAACCAACCCATTAAAAGGGCACATATTTCTGCAACGGTTGTGAAAAAAGAAAAAATGAAAATTAAAATGGTATTTAAGCCCTTTGTATGTTTAATAAAATAAATCATGAGTACGCTTAATATAGGATATAATCCAAGACTGAAAGGCATGGTTGATAAAAATTTCCCTTTTCTTATTCTTGGCTTTAAGATCCAATATTTCCGATAACTTCCCCAAACCTGAACCAGGGTTGCCATCACCCATACAAACGGAACTATTTTTATCAGAAGTTTTTTATCTTTTTTAAAAAACCAGAGACCTAAAATGTTAGGGATTATAAGTCCGCATATTATATTTCTCATCATAGTTAATCACCTACACAATAGACTTTGTAGACATTTAATAAATATTCATGATTTATGTGCAGGCAATGAAACCTTTGAGAAGGATCAAAAGCTTATTGGGCGTTTCGCTATGAAAATGATGATAAATATATCCGGATTATTTCGATGGCCGTTGATACAGCATTTAAGCGGGTTAGGTATTGGTAAAGGAGCTTTCGTAGGCAACCGAAAAGTGGGGAGGGACCGTGGCGCTAACATGGTGACATTAAATAGTGGGATTCGCGAAGAGCGCCAGTGGGCACATGAGTTTTATAGTAAAAACGGATTTGTTGATTCAGCAACAGGGATTTATAAAAATTTACTATAAATCATCTTTGAATGTTAGTCCTCTCTCTAGATATATTTTCAATAAGGTCATGGCTTCACCCCAACCAGTGGCGCAATCGATACATGCCTCTTGATCAGCCTTTGAATTGGAATAACCTGTCTCATGAAGTTCGATGAGCGTACCATTTCGAAAGGGTTTCAACTGAAAGCTGACTGTTGTAACAGAATCACCAGGGTCCACTGAAAAATAAAGGATTTATGGGGAATTGCCTCAATAATTTCTCCGCCGTCTTTAAAATCAGTTTGTTCTACACCAAAATCCTTCCATACAAATTGAATTTGTCCAGTACCAAATTCATTAATATTTATACTGGTTTCATCCGTAAACCACGTATTCCATGCATCCGCAGATGTCAAAGTTTGATAAACGTCTTCAGGATCACGTTTAACATATGTTCGATGTGAAATGGTCATTTCTTTCTACCTCACTTTTGAAAATTCTATTAGTTCAATTTGGTTTCCTGAAGGATCTTTAAAAACGTTATACAACCCAGGTGGGCATGGTTCCGGATTTTGAAAAGCAAAATGAACCCCATTTGTTTTTAATTGCTCAATATCTTCTACAAGATTTTCCGATTTGATAGCTAGTACAATATTATTCTGTGATTGGACATCTAGATCCTTATGCTCCTCTAAAATAAGTGGTATATTTGGATGTTTCAAACTCACAATACTTTCCCCATATTGTTGAGATAGCTCAAAACCTAATACTTCAGTGTAAAAATGGACAGATTCCTTTAAGTTTTTAACTCTTATCGTCATAACACATACTTGATCAAGCATAAGATTCCTCCTTTTTATATAAGATTACCATAACCTTCCTTAATTTATTTCTTCTCGTTTGCTTTTTTCAAAAAGTAAGTTTGGTAAATTGATTAAGATGGGTGGGTCTAATGGTGATGGCTCTCTTAAATGAATTGTTACGTGGCGGGTGGTGTTTTCTGTGATGTGAATGGGTTTAACAGCTTTCCCTCGCAAAGCATGATCAAGTAACAGATAGTCCCTGGGATTTAGACTTCGCTTGATTGAAGCGGCTAAAACATAATAGGTTCCCGTAGGCACGTTTGAAAAAGTACAAATCCTTTTCTTATGAAGCGCTGTTCCGATGATAGGTTTTTGATCTGGGATTGGTCGAGGGAATAAGCCGATAAAGATCCAGCCTTTAAATGCTTTAGGTGCTTGAACTGTACACATGAGTGTAGGGGTATCATTTTTTTTAAGTTTTGTCGTACGCTCGCTGTTTGTATGAAGCATCTTAGAGGATAATTGTTTTAGTTCGGTTTGAAATGTTTTTGGTGATACCCCTACGAACTGTTTAAATTTTGAACTGAATGTCCCAATGCTTTTATAGCCAACTTGAAGTAAAGCATTTAAGATGGAACGTTTAGAATCAAAAAGCTTCTGCTTACTTGCTTCGATTCTTAAAGCGGACAGAAAGTGTCTAGGTGAGATACCTGTCTCCTTTTTGAAAATCCGCACAAAATGGTAGTGGCTATAACCAACGTGTCTCGCTATGTCTTCAGTTGTAAGAGATTGGCCAAGATTGTTTTTCATATAGTTAATCGCATTAATGGCAATTCGTTCATGCTCTAAATTTTTCATGACTCAAACTCCCGAAAATTTCCGGATTTTAATAATGATTTTAAACCATAATATTCATCTGAACAACATTACTTTTTCTTCGTGATCGCAATAATAATTTGAACAATTAAAGAAATTAAGGTAACAATAAATGACCCAAATGCAAACAAGATTAAAATGTACCCATATCCATCCATGTTGTAGCACCTCCAAAATATTCCTCCGAGTTTAGGGTTTGTCCACATTATAAAATACGAACATGTGTTCGTAAACTATTTTATCCAAAATCGTACTATCTCACTACAAATAAGTGTAATTTTTAAGTATTTGTACAAAATAACCATTGATATAACTATTGCATAGGTTTTATTAAGTGGGTTTTTGGGGAAGTTTTTACATAGAAACGTTTTTAAACGTGGATATGTACGGAAATTTTAGAAAGGGGTTTTTATTGGTGAAATTAAATTTAGCGCAGAAATTAATTAAAGAGCATTTAGTTTCTGGTGAGATGGATCCTGGTACGGAAATTGGTCTAAAAATTGATCAAACTTTGTGCCAAGATGCGACTGGAACAATGGTCATGCTCGAACTGGAAGCAATGGGGGTTGATCAAGCCAAAACCGAGGCTTCGGCTCAGTACGTCGACCATAACTTAATTCAGGATGACCACCGTAACCCGGATGATCACTTGTTTTTAAGAAGTGCAGCTAAGCGATTTGGCTTATATTTTAGCCGCCCGGGAAATGGCGTTAGTCACCCTGTTCAAATGCAAAAGCTAGCTAAGCCAGGTAAAACGTTACTTGGTTCTGATAGTCATACTTGTGCTAATGGTTGTATGGGGATGCTTGCGATGGGTGCAGGTGGAATTGATGTCGCGATGGCTATTGCAGGTGAACCTTTTTATGTTAAGATGCCGCAAATTTGGGGTGTTAAAGTAACAGGAGAATTACCTGATTGGGTCAGTGCGAAAGATGTTATTTTAGAAATGCTTCGCCGTCATGATGTTAAGGGAGGAGTCGGTAAAATTCTCGAGTTTTACGGTCCAGGTTTGAAGAATCTCACAGCAATGGACCGCCATGTTATTGCTAATATGGGAGCTGAGTTAGGTGCTACGGCTACAGTTTTCCCTTCTGATAATGAGATTAAGCGCTTTTTGAAAACTCAAGACCGTGAAGAAGACTGGGTTGAATTAACGGCTGATAATGGTGCGGAATACGATCTTCATGATGAAATTGATTTATCGTCATTAGAACCGTTAATTGCTAAACCGTCAAGTCCAGGCAATGTTGTTCCAGTAAGCGAGCTAGCAGGTGAGTCTATTTACCAATCATACATCGGGTCTTCCGCTAACCCAGGGTATCGCGATTTTGCGATTGCAGCCGAAATTGTAAAAGGTAAAAGTATTGCGCAAGGGCTATCGTTTGATATTAATCCGTCATCACGTCAGATCTTAACGCAGCTTGTTGATAATGGCCATATCGCTAGCTTATTAAGTTCGGGAGCCCGTTTACACCAGGCCGGTTGTAACGGTTGTATCGGTATGGGGCAGGCACCTGCTTCTGGTCGAAATAGTTTGCGTACGACACCACGTAACTTCCCAGGACGTTCAGGAACAAAAGAGGATAGTGTATTTTTATGTAGCCCGGAGACAGCAGCAGCATCAGCCCTAACTGGTGTCATTACAGATCCGAGAACGTTAGAAATGGATTACCCTGATATTAAGGAACCGAAAGTTGATTTTGAAAAAGAAGAAGGCATGCTAGAGGAACCGATTCCTGAATCTGAAGGTATTAATGCTGAATTAGATAAAGGGCCAAACATCAAATCGATTCCGAAATTGGCACCAATTGAGAATAATTTCGAAGTACCGATTTTATTAAAAATGGGCGACAATATTTCAACGGATGAAATCTTAGCTGGTGGTTCGCGCGTCTTACCTTACCGTAGTAATTTACAGCGAATCAGTACCTTTACATTTGAAATCGTCGATGACACTTATTACGAACGTGCAATGAAGCAAAAGGATGATGGTGGTCACGCGGTCGTAGCGGGTTTTAACTATGGGCAAGGCTCAAGCCGTGAACATGCCGCATTGGCTCCAAGACACCTAGGGTTAAAAGTGGTACTCGTTAAAGACTTCGCACGTATTCATTTACAGAACCTGATTAACTTCGGTGTTTTACCATTAACATTTGTGAATGAAGATGATCTTGATAAACTGGAGTCTGGTGACATTTTACAATTTGAAAATGTTCGCGATAATCTCCCGAATAGCAACGAATTTGAAGTGGGTATTAAAGATAAGGATGAAAAGATAAAAGTTAAACACAGTTTAACGGATAGACATCTGGACATAATATTGGCAGGTGGCATCATCAATTGGATTAAAAACAAACAAGAAAGTGGGGTTTAAATGGGCTCTCAAGAATATAAATGTAAGGCTTGTGAAGGTAGCGGCCTTTTAATGGATGACGAAGAATGGCACTATACGTGTACCGTATGCGGTGGTGACGGTTTCGTTTCGGATTATGAAAACCGTGAACCAAGCCAGATTAGAGATGTTGATGAAAACAATCGAATTTTAGATTAATTAAAATGCTCCTCATTTGGGGAGCATTTTCATTTTGTGCAACTAACTATGATATGCGTGAATATATTAATTTATGCATAAAAAATAAAAAAATCAGGAAAAATAAAATAATAATAGCTCGCCTATTGGCGGGCTTTCTTTTTGTGGAAATTTAATATATTGGAATATACAATAATTTATTGGAGAAATTCCGAAATTAATTTGGAAATGGAAAGACTTTAGTTACATCTAATCATTATTTTGATAAACTTATTGTGATGTATAGTAGGGGGTGTAGCGATGACATGGGAAATATTAAATATCATAGGGACAATGGCCTTTGCGATTAGTGGTGCCATCGTAGCATTAGAAGAAGAATATGATATATTTGGCGTTTATTTATTAGGATTTGTGACCGCATTTGGTGGTGGGACGATTCGAAATGTTTTACTTGGATTACCAATTTCAGATATATGGAATCAACATATGCTTTTTACGATTGCCTTTATTACAATGACTTTGTTATTTTTCATTCCCTTTCATTGGGTGTTAGGTTTTAAAAAGCTTTGGGGGGTATTCTTTGATGCGATTGGTCTAGCTTCCTTTGCTGTTCAGGGGGCACTATTTGCTGTAATGGCAGGATACCCCATGAGTGCCGTCATTGTTGGCGGTGTATTAACTGGTACAGGTGGCGGTATGATACGCGATTTATTAGCGGGACGTAAACCGCTTATATTACATCAAGAGATTTATGCGATGTGGGCAGTGTTAGGTGCTATGACGGTTGGCTTTGGAATTGCTGAATCGACTTGGCAACTAATCTTATTAATCATCGGTATCGTAAGCTTGCGCATGCTATCTATGATTTATCAATGGAGTTTACCGACACGACTAGATTGGCTAATTAAATTAAAGAAAATGAAGAGCTGAATTAGGAGGAAGCCCAATTGTTTCATTCAGACGATTTTTTTAGACAATTTCCCATTTTTAAGGATTTAACAGAGGATGAATTAAATCGGTTGAAAGACATATCGATCGAAAAAACATACAAACCAGACGAGGTTCTTTTTCGTCAAAGTGAACCGAGAAAAGCGGTATATTTTATTTTATCAGGTTTAATAAAAGTATATAAAGTTAGTTCAGATGGAAAAGAACAAGTCGTCAATGTTCTGCACTCTAATGAGATGTTTCCGCATGTAGGGTTCTTTGATGACACCCCGTATCCTGCAGCCGCGGTCACGATAACGGATGTCCAATTATTATCGGTTCCAATTGAGGACTTTGAAATGTTATTAATTGAAAAGCCTAACATGGCGATCAAGGTTATGAAGGTAATCGGAAAAAAATTATTAGCATTACAGGAGCGCCTACAGTCGATTCAAACTCAAGATGTTTTTCACCGACTTGTAGTGATGTTAGCTCAATTTGTAAATGAGCTGGGTGAGCAAAAAAGTGATAATGAAATTTTGTTAGAATTACCGATTACGAATACCGATCTAGCTAGTATGATTGGTGTTTCTAGAGAGACTGTCAATCGCGTAATTAACCGACTCAAAAAAGAAGGAGTTATAACGTATAATCGCAAAGAAATACATATTTTAGATTATCGAAAATTAATAGACTATACGATTGATTAAAAACGCCTTAAATATGAGGTGTTTTTAATTTTTTTGTTTTGTGAAGTCCTTCACAAATTCGTCATCATTTGACTCTGATTTTGTGATTTATATCACAAAATTTAGAATCACTTATTAATAAGCTGTAGGTAAGAAAAGAGATAAGGGGGGCTACTAATGAAGCGTCATGGACAGGAGGAAGAAAAGTTACATGGGGCATTTATCTCGGTATTGATTTTAGGTGCTTTTATTGTTGGTTCATGGTTGTCAATCTACTATCTTTTCATTACCAGGTAGGGAGTATAAATTTTAGCTCGCCTGACCACTGGCTTTGCTATTGAGCTTACCAGTTGATGAACTGATAGAACCTTTTGGGAGGGGATTTTATGCACATGCACAAGCTTGAAAAGGTTTGGTTGATTATTGGAGTTATCACATTAATTGCTTTTTTAACAACGGTTGGAATTCAGGCGTTTGCTTCTGGTCATGCACCTCCAAGTGATTTAACGAAAGTTGATCCTGAAAAAGTCGATGAAACACCTCCATTTAATGAACCTGGCCTTAAAAAAGTAGGGGAAAATGAATATGAGTTGGTAATGGTGCTTCAGTCATTTGGATTTACACCCAATAAAGTTGAAATTCCACATGGGTCAACAGTAAAATTTATTGTCACGTCAAAAGATGTTGTTCACGGATTTGAGATTGCTGGAACACGTGTCAATATGATGGTCACACCAGGACACGTGAACTCAATGACTTACACTTTTGAAGAAAAAGGCGAATATCTCATTCTTTGTAATGAGTATTGCGGTATCGGTCACCACATGATGAGTGCCGAACTGGAGGTGAAGTAACATGAACCGATTAGATTCAAGATTAAGTTTAGCTCATTTCTACGTAGCATTTGCTGCTATAGGTGTTGGTGGTTTGTTTGGATTGTTTCAAACTTTGGTTCGTAGTGAAATGATTACTTTGCCATCATCTATTAACTATTATCAAATCTTAACAGCACATGGGGTTTTAATGGCTCTAGTATTTACAACATTTTTTATTTACGGATTCCTCTATTCAAGTATCGTACGAACAACAGGGCCTTTCACGAGTGGTAGAAGGAAGGTAGCTTGGATCGGTTTTATATCTATGGCTATCGGGACAGCTACAGCCGTCATAATGATTTTACTTAATAAAGCAACTGTACTGTATACGTTTTATGCACCACTGGAGGCGCACCCATTATTCTATATCGCTTTAGCATTACTCGTCGTTGGTACTTATTTCGGGGCATTTGCGATATTCGGTCAGTATCGCCAATGGCGCAAAGAACATCAGGGAGAAAAAACGCCATTATTAGCCTTTATGGCAGTCGCGACCTTAGTATTATGGTTGATCGCAACAATTGGGGTTGTCTTAACCGTCGTTCTACAATTTATCCCGTGGTCATTGGGAATATCTGAAACGATTAATATTACCTTGAGTCGAACACTTTTTTGGTATTTCGGTCACCCACTTGTATATTTCTGGCTACTACCAGCATATATGGCCTGGTACGTCATCGTTCCAAAAATTATCGGTGGTAAAATCTTTAGTGACTCATTAGTAAGATTAGCCTTTTTACTTTTTATCTTATTCTCTATCCCAGTTGGTTTTCACCATCAGCTTTTAGAACCAGGAATTAGTGAAGGATGGAAATTTGTTCAGGTTGTTTTAACATTTGCCGTTATAATTCCTTCATTAATGACAGCATTTTCGCTATTTGCAACCTTCGAAATGCGTGGAAGACGACTTGGTGGAAAGAGACTATTTGGTTGGTTTAAAAAATTACCATGGAAAGATGTTCGATTCTTTGCTCCATTTATGGGGATGCTCATTTTCATCCCGGCTGGCGCAGGTGGAATTATTAACGCTAGTAACCAATTAAATCAAATCATTCATAATACCATTTGGGTTACGGGCCACTTTCATTTAACCGTTGGCGCAACAGTAGCTCTTACATTCTTCGGTATTAGTTACTGGCTAATTCCACATCTCAAGGGTCGTAAATTGACTAAAAAAATGAATGGAATTGCATTGTATCAAACGGTTATCTGGATTGTAGGTATGTTTGTCATGTCAGGTGCTATGCATTACTCCGGACTACTTGGTAACCCAAGAAGAACTCAGGTTACAAACTACGGGGATCATGCGGTAGCATCAGCGTGGGGACCTTATGAAACAGCGATGGCAATTGGTGGATCATTACTCTTTATTTCATTAGTTCTATATCTCATCTTGATGATTAATCTAGCATTCTTTGCACCAAAAGGTCAGGAAGAATTCCCAGTTGGTGTAGAAGCTGATCAATCGCTGAAACATCCAGCTATTTTAGAAAATTGGAAGGTGTGGGTAGGTATTGCATTTGCCTTGATTCTATTTGCTTACACGATACCAGTCATTGATATAATTCAGAACGCACCACCTGGATCAAAAGGGTTTAAGTTCTGGTAAGACGTAACGCATAAAATGAGGAGGTATTGACAATGAAAAGGCTATTAATCTTTCTGCTTACTGTTTTATTATTAATGCTTGTGGCTTGTGGCGGAGACGATGGTTCAAGTGATAATGTGAATACAACTGGTGAAACTGGAAATAAAGTAACGGTAGAGGCATCTAATTTCGAATTTGATCATGAAGAGTACGAAGCAAATGCAGGGGAAGTTACAGTAGAATTAGTAAATAAAGAAGGTATGCATGGTATTACAATTGATGGTGTAGATGGTTTTGAGATTCAAAACGATGGTAGTACGCCCGTTACATTAGACCCCGGTGAATATACGATTCGATGCAGTGTTATTTGTGGGCCAGGGCATGCTGATATGATATCAACGTTAGTTGTGAAGTAAACTAAAGAGAGCCCCTCGTTTTGATTACGGGGGTTGCTTTCTTTGTATAAATAGTAAAAGGGTTAGGAGGGCTCTAATGAGACGACATGAAGCATTAAATCCATTATCGCATCATCACCATCATACCCTTATGATGGCTAAAGATATGAAACGAGTTGGTGCAGATCAAAGTACCAAAACTTACAAGCAATTAATTCGAGAGATGATTGATTTCTGGGAAAACGATGGTGAATTTCATTTTAGAGATGAAGAAGAAGTATTAGTTCCGTTATACCTTGAACATTTAGATGAAATCGAGACAGAATTAGTTAAGGAAATGCTATATCAGCATGCTCAAATCAGAAGCTTAATCCATGAACTAAGGGAAAAAAATTTAACATCTTCCTATGAGAAAATGAGACGGTTAGGTGAACTGCTATATGAACATGTACGTTTAGAAGAACGACAACTATTCCCGATAATGGAAAAAGTAATCCCGGAAAAATATTTATATCAAGCTAATGGACGTTTTCATCGCGATTCATATAGTGGTTTTTAAAGACATTTCGTTTCCTAATAAAACGAAGCTCAATCGCATCTAGTGTAAAATATACGTGATAATCAAGCTAACAATGGAACCTAAACAGAAGAGTACCCCATAGCCGATGAAAAACAGGTCATGCTTGAAGTCAAAAAAGAAACCGAGAAGGAATGCAGTCATACTGGCTATCAAAATCGCTCCAAAAATATAAACGTTATAATCCCGCCTCACATTTAGGCCATGTTGAATAAAATTTATCAATGCTGAAACTACCGCAAAGCCCAATATAATGACCAGATAAATCATGGTTATTCTCCCCTACAAAAGATTCATTATGTTAAAAAAATTATACCATAAACCCTTTATGATAAGGCGCATGATTACAGGGTATGATAAAGGTGAGTTTTTACGGGGCGGGTGAAAATAGATGTCTAGCATGACGCTTTTATATGTGTTTCTAATCATTTTATTAATTGCCTTAACTGCATTTTTTGTCATGTCTGAATTCGCCATTGTTAAAATTAGAAGCAGTAAAATTGAGCATCTAGTTGAACGTGGAGATAAACGTGCGATTGCGACGAAAAAGATTATAGGTGAGTTAGATGCTTATTTATCTGCATGTCAACTAGGGATTACCATAACGGCACTAGGACTAGGCTGGATAGGAGAGCCAACGGTTGAACGGTTATTAGGACCTGTGTTTGATTATATTCCACTTCCTGCTTCGGTTTCACATTTATTGTCTTTTGTATTAGCTTTTTCAATTATCACGTTTTTACATGTAGTCATTGGAGAGCTTGCTCCAAAAACATTAGCCATCCAAAAGACTGAGTCTATTGCTCTCCTTACAGCAAGACCTTTAATCTGGTTTTACAAAATAATGTTTCCGTTTATATGGGTATTGAACGGGTCAGCTCGATTATTAACTCGAGTATTTGGCGTTAGTCCAGCATCTGAGCATGAAATTGCGCACTCTGAAGAGGAGTTACGGATTATCCTATCCGAAAGCTATCAAAGTGGCGAGATTAATCAATCAGAGTATAAGTATGTGAATCGAATTTTTGAGTTCGATAATCGATTAGCTAAAGAGATCATGGTTCCAAGGATGAAAATTGAAGCATTCGAAGTTGATGCAACACTCCAGCAATTTCTAGAAGAGGTTCAAGAGTCGACCTTTACCCGTTATCCTGTTATACAAGGTGACCATGACCATATAATTGGGATGATCAATGTTAAACAGGTACTCACGTCCATTTTAAACGTAAAGGATTTTAATCAGGAGATCATTAAACCATACGTTCGTCCAATTATTCGGGTAATTGAAACCGTACCCATCGAACGACTACTGAAAAAGATGCAAAAGGAACATATTCATATGGCTTTGTTAGTAGACGAGTATGGTGGGACATCTGGGATTGTGACGGTTGAAGATATTTTAGAAGAGATTGTTGGCGAAATCCAGGATGAGTTTGATGAAGAAGAGGAGAATCGGTTTCAAGAATTGGAACGTAATGTTTACTTAGTCGATGGACGTGTATTGATTACTGAGATTAATGATTGGTTTGATTTAGATATTGATCCAAATGATGTTGATACGCTTGGCGGCTGGTTGCTAACACAGAAGTATGACCTTAAAAAGGAGGACAGTATTCAATATCAGAACGTTACGTTTCATGTAAAAGAAATGGACGGTTTTACGGTGAGTAAGGTTGAGGTTGTGAATAAATGATGGGCTAATGTTGTGTCTAGGCAGGTAAGGGCTTGTCAATCTAAAAAAGTCCATTTGGCTGCAATCATGACAGCCAAATGAATGTTACCATCTTAGGTCCATTTTTAAATGGCAGCAGTCAGTACCCTCTACTTGAGAACTCATTTTCATCGTAATGCCGTCAGGGTTATAGTCAACGTCAACTCGACTACTTATATCCGTTGACTCCAGTAATTTTTTTACTTCGTCAAGCTCATTTTTCTGAGCGGCCATCATGACATCATGGGCTAGTTTTTCATCTTGAGAAAGGTTGTATAACATTCCACTTGCTTCATTTAACAATCCACGAAATGATTCAGCTGACTTTTTAAACAAACTTGGATCCACTTCCGGGTAGTCTTGACGAGGTGTATATTGCTGATTATACATGTGATATATATCGTACCAAGGATAATAGTAATACGGAATCGTATAAGAATTAAGCTCGTAATTTGAATTGTGCATCTAGTCATTCCCCTTTGAATAAAATTTATATATTTATGTATATGCCTTATTATGGTAAGCATGTGATTTAGAATATAAAAAACCAGTCGTGCACTCACGACTGGTTTTTAAAATATATTTTATTAAGCTTTAACCTCTTGTGGTACTTCTAATCCGAGGCCTTTAGCTAAGCGCTCACCAAAATCAGGGTCAGCCTTGTAGAAATGTCCGATTTGACGAAGTTTGATTTCATCTTTCGTAACAGGTTTCATATGATCAACAAGGTTTTCTACTAAACGTGTTTTTTCATCATCGCTCATTAGACGATATAGATCACCGGCTTGTGTGAAATGATCGCCAGAGTCGTAAGCTACGCTATCTGCTTCGCCTTCAACCTCAAATGGATTCATTTTTGTAGCATTATCTTCTTTCGGCGCATCACTATAGCTGTTTGGCTCATAGTTAATATTGCTTCCTGCGTGACCATTTTGCATATAACCACCACGTTGATAGTTATTAACTTCAGCGACTGGACGGTTTACAGGAAGTTGTTCATGGTTAACACCTAAGCGATAGCGTTGTGTATCAGAATAAGAGAACAAGCGACCTTGTAACATTTTATCTGGTGATGCTTCAATACCAGGAACTAAATGTGCAGGTGATAATGCGGCTTGTTCTACCTCAGCGAAATAGTTTTCAGGGTTACGGTTAAGTACCATTTTACCTACTTCGATTCTTGGGTAATCTTTCTGGCTAACTGTTTTTGTTACATCAAACAAGTCCCATTTGTAAGTTTTGTAATCTTCATATGGAATGATTTGTACATACAATGTCCAAGATGGATAGTCACCTTTGTCTATGGCATTGTATAAGTCTTCGGTATGATAGTCAGGGTTTGTACCTGCTAGTTCATCAGCTACGTTCACATCCATACCTTTGACACCTTGGTCACTGACGAAGTGGTATTTAACCCAGAAAGCTTCCCCTTCTTCATTCACCCATTTATAAGTATGGCTACCATAACCGTTCATATGACGGTATGTTGCTGGAATACCACGATCACCATGTAAATAAGTCACTTGGTGTAGTGATTCTGGAGAATGTGACCAGAAATCCCAAACCATATCCTTATCTTTTAGGTTAGTTTGTGGGTTTCGTTTTTGTGTATGGATGAAGTCAGGGAATTTGATTGCATCACGAATGAAGAAGATTGGTGTGTTATTCCCTACTAAATCATAGTTACCTTCTTCAGTATAGAATTTAACTGCGAAACCACGTGGGTCACGTACTGTATCTGCTGAACCTAGCTCACCAGCAACGGTTGAGAAGCGGATGAACATTGGTGTACGTTTACCTTTTTCATTTAAGAAATCAGCTTTAGTATACTTAGAGATTTCATCGTTAGTAACCTCAAAGTAACCGAAAGCACCGGCACCTTTTGCGTGAACCACACGTTCTGGAATACGTTCACGATCAAAGTGTGCAAGTTTTTCTAATAAATGTACGTCTTGAATTAATGCAGGTCCACGACTACCTGCAGTAATAGAGTTCTGGTTATCACCGACTGGCGAACCACTTGAAGTCGTTAAGCGTTTTTTCTTATCTACCATGAATCATTCCTCCTAATAAAAATGATTTCATATAATATCTTAACTTATTAATAATAAGTTGTAAATTAAAATGATTATAATCAAATGAGCTTATGTGAAATGAGAGTTTTGTAGGATAAACACTGTTAAAAAGGATTTCAACACTGTATTTATCTTATAATGAATACTTTCATTTGGCTAGTTTTTTGACGAATTAATTGAAATTATTAGGCTATGCTTTGGAAGCAATGGCTTCAATTTCAACTTTTACATCTTTAGGTAGTTTGCTAACTTCAAAAGCTGCACGTGCTGGGTAGGGCTCTTTTAAAAAATTGGCATAGATTTCGTTTACTGTAGCAAAATCATCCATTGATTTTAAGTAGATCGTAGTCTTAACCAGGTTTTGATAGTCTAACCCGGCTTCGTTCAAAATCGCTCCTACGTTTTTCATCACTTGTTCAGCTTGTTTAGACACATCCTCACTAACAATATCCATAGATTTAGGGTCAAGTGGGATTTGCCCAGAAATAAAAATTAAGTCACCTACTTCAACGGCCTGTGAATATGGCCCAATTGCGGAAGGGGCTTGTTCAGTCGAATAAACCTTCATGGCCGAAACTCCTTTCATTTTTCTTTCATTTTAACATAGATATGGAAAGTTAGAGTAATAATCTGCCAATTTTGCCCTTTCTTATTATCATATTTTTAATAATTCTGAATAATTGTTATACTATTAATGATAGTTTGAGTTATTACTCAATTAATAATTGACCGGAGGGGATCGAATGAAAAGAGAAGATTTAATAGCACCAGATCAGTATAACATCGTATCGGAGTTTGAAAAGTATGCGATGGATGATGGTCGCAAAGCGATTCTCTGGGAGGATGATCAGGGAAACAAAAAGGATATTAGCTACATAGACTTAATGAAAAATGCGAATAGAGTTGCGAACGTTTTTACTGAGAGTGGCCTACAAAAAGGGGACAAGGTGCTCATTATGATTCCAAGACTGATTGAGGCTTATGAAGTCTATATTGGGGCACTAAAAGCAGGGTTAGTTGTCATCCCTGGTTCTGAAATGTTGCGCTCAAAAGATATTGAGTATCGTCTCACACATGGTGAAGCAAAAGCTATTGTTAGTTACCATCCATTTGTTGAAGAGATTGAAAAAGTTGATCGTGTTGCTGACCTTCAGACGTTTGTGATGGGTGAAGAACGTGATGGCTGGGAGCATTTAGATACATTTATGCAGCATGTGACAGATGACTTTGAAATGGCGGATACTAACCGCGATGATATGGCATTTTTATCATATACATCGGGTACAACTGGTAATCCTAAAGGTGTTGTTCATACTCATGGTTGGGGATATGCCCATTTGAAAACTTCTGCCTCTAATTGGTTAGGCGTAAATGAAGGTGATGTAGTTTGGGCTACAGCAGGACCTGGATGGGCTAAATGGCTATGGAGTCCATTTTTATCGGTTCTTGGCTCGGGTGCAACGGGGCTTGTTTACTTAGGAAAATTTGATCCAAATAAATATTTGGGGCTTTTACAAGAATATAAGGTTAATGCATTGTGTTGTACGCCAACGGAATATCGTTTGATGGCAAAGGTTGACGGTTTAGAGCAATATAATCTCTCGAACCTGCACAGTGCGGTCTCAGCAGGTGAACCGCTAAACCGTGAAGTCATTGATATTTTCCGTCGTTATTTTGATGTAACCGTTCGTGATGGTTATGGGCAAACGGAAAATACATTATTAGTTGGAATCACTAAAGACATGGAAGTTCGCCCAGGGTCAATGGGGCAACCAACGCCAGGGAATACCGTCGACATTATTAATGAAGATGGTGAGCCTTGTGGGCCGGATGAAGTAGGTGACATTGCGGTTCACCGCTCTACACCAGCATTGTTTAAAGAATATTATAAAGATCCAGAGCGTACGCATGCAGCTTACCGTGGTGAATACTATTTAACCGGTGATCAAGCGAAAAAGGATGAGGACGGATACTTTTGGTTTGAGGGCAGGAGTGATGATATTATCATTAGCTCAGGCTATACAATTGGACCGTTTGAAGTTGAGGATGCCTTAGTGAAGCATTCCGATGTACAGGAATGTGCTGTGGTTGCAAGTCCTGATGAAGTTCGTGGAACGGTTGTCAAAGCATTTATTGTATTAAAGGATGGTGTTGATTCAAAACGTGCAGGGTTTGTTGCAGAACTACAAGAACACGTGAAGCATTTGACTGCACCATATAAATACCCTCGTAAGATTGAGTTTATCGACGAACTACCGAAAACAACGTCAGGAAAAATCCGTCGTATTGAATTAAGACAACGTGAAAAAGAAGCGGTGAAATAAAAAGGGAGCCATAAAGTGCCGAGCACTTTATGGCTCTTCTTTTTTGTCTAAAAAATGTTTTAGTTTATCGTCCTTAATCCCTAATTCCTTTTTGATTGTCTTAAGTTCATCGAGAATAATATTCGTATTAATCCACGCGGCAATAGAACCAATAATCGCAAAAATCATGACGATAATTATGATGATATTCAGAATAATAATCACCCACCTATTAAAATTTTAGGGGAATTATACCATTTATATCACTTATAATCTAACCTGTTGAAATTTTCTATAAATTCCTTACAATAGAAGGTAATTAAAGTAGAAAGGAGTTTTTTATGAATAAATGGAACTCAAAACATGCGAAATGTCCCCCCACCTTCTTAAACTAGAAGCCCTCATCAAACGTTTTCCGACTAGTAATCCCAAATATGAAATAATAATGGATGTTTTAAACAGGGAGCGTGCCGGTTTCAACGGAGAGCGACAACTAAAATACCCTTTAAGTAAACTAGACCTTAAGTTTGATCACCTCCATTGTGTACGCCTTAATTACAACAGTTCTTTCTTCCAAATGGATGCACTCCTAATCACGCCACGTTTTATCCTTATTATCGAAGTAAAAAATTACCGTGACGAGGTCATTTTTAAAGAATTTGATCAGGTTTTACATCGGGACAAAGTTTATCAAGACCCCGTTTCACAAGTAGAGGAACAAAAGTATCAATTGGAGATGTGGTTACAGATGAACGGCTTCACCCAAATCCCCGTTGAGACGGTCGTTGTGATGGTTAACCCTCGAGTGCTGTTAAAAACTTCTTCAGAGAATACCATTCATCAAGAGAAAGTGGTCACCCTTCCCCGACTTGCTAGTAAAATCAGAGAGATATCCAATCAGTTTCCTCATGAGTATTTAAAAATTAGCGAGATGAAACAACTAGGACAATTAATTCTAGACGCTCATACCGATTACATCCCAGATATTTTAAAGCTGTATAAAATTAATGCTCATGAGTTAATGCCTGGGTTTATTTGCCCGCAGTGCGGAATTTTAGGCATGAAAATGTATAAAAAGAGATTGGAATGTCCAACTTGCGGCCTTCGTTCAGCAGATGCATTTATGACAGCTTTAAAGGATTATTTTTTGTTAGTCGGGCGAGAGATTACGAACGGTGAATTTAGAAGGTTTACAGGGGTTGAGTCAACTAACACCGCTAAAGGGATGTTAACCAGAGCCGATCTTACTAAAAAAGGAAAGGGAAGGCATACTAAGTATTTGTTGAACTTTAATTATGAGAGAGACTTTGATTACCTGAAGAACACCGATAGAATTCAGAAAACCACCGATAGAATTCAGAAAAACACCGATAGAAAGTGAAGATACACCGATAGAATTCAGAGAAACACCGATAGAAAGTGAAGATACACCGATAGAATTCGGAAAACCACCGATAGAAAGTGAAGATACACCGATAGTGAACGGACAAATAATCCCTTCCCATTCAAAATGAGAAGGGATTAAATTTATTTAAAGCATCCATCAGGCACCCACCCAACGTCTCCATCCACATTCTTAATCAGAAAGTAGCCAGCGCAGTTATCATCTATAATCCAAACTTGATCACCGGCTTCAACGGAAAGGAAGGTCGTGCTGAGGTCGCTTTTGCACATTGTTTTTCCATCGCTTTCAATAAGATACTCGTTTTTAATCCATTGTTGTATGCCTAATTTTTCATTCTGGCAGAGCGTAAAAAATTTTTCCTCTTTTATAATATTCATGTCATAGTTCGGATAGGTTACGTTCCCTTTTCGATCCTCGGATGGTAAGTGATCTTTCTGTATATAGGCTCCATCTCTCAAGGAATCGACATATGTATAGGAATAATTTCCATTTTCGATGATGAGCGCATTAAGCTGACCATCACGCTTAATTCTATTCCCTCCATCTAATGCAATGACTCGTTGTTCATAGTCAATAATCGGATTGTTCGAACTTATTTGATTGGCGCGGTAATTGGCGACTGGCCAGTGACCGACGATGACTATCTTATCTTCCTTGTGTCCTTTTTCATAAAAAGCAGGTACATATAATGCTGTAGGTTCATCGGTTTGTTCGAGTGTTTCATTTAATCCAGCATGAATAATGATATATTCATCGGTTTCATACGCAGTTGGTAAGGAATCAAGCCATTCTATTTCATTTTTAAAATGGTTTAAATAATACGTCCCTAACTCCTCTAAATTCTGAAAATCATGAAGTGACTTACCGTGGTACTCCAACATTTCGTTGAGGACTGATTCTTTTCGGCTTTCCATATAGTTATAAATTCCCTCATGCCCTTCAAAAACATAGCGGTGAATGACATCACAGTTGCCTTTTGTCAAATAGACACGTTCAGAATTTAAGCTCATCTGTTTAACATAGTGAACGACCTCTAGACTGTTATGACCCTTTTCACATAGGTCACCATTAATGAATAAATAATCCTCATTCGTGTAATGTACGTCACTTAATAATTGTTTAAATAAATCCAAGCTAGCGTGAATATCTGAAATTACAATGATGCGCCTGTTTTTGTCTAAATTTAACTTTCTAACATCAATCATTCCTATTCCCCCAATAAAATCCCCTTAATAACATTATTAATGATATGGATTGACGTGAACATATACGTCTTGGACTTCTTCATGCTCGTCCATTAGTTGTTCTTTGAGGTTGGCTGCGATACTGTGCCCTTCGTCGACTGTAATTTCAGGGTCAACGCTAATTTTCACATCGATGATAACGTAGGAACCATGTGTTCGAGCATTCAGTGTATCAATACGTTTAACGCCTTCGACTGTCAAGGTTGATTGTTCAAAGTTTTTCGTTTCTTCTTCATCTAAAACGGTTTCAAGAGTGACGTTTACAGCTTCTTGCCCTAGCTTAAAACCCATCCACATGACAAGGACGGCGATTAGGCTTCCAGCAACTGGGTCAAAATATTGTAAAGCAGGTATACCGTAATGACTACCGGCAATTGATATACCAATACCGGCTAGGGCGATCACAGATGAAAGCGAATCAGAACGATGGTGCCACGCATCAGCTATGATAGCGGGGCTGTTAATTTTATGACCTAAGCGGTATTTATATTGAAATAAAGCTTCTTTGACGATAATGGAAAAAATGACGACATATAACGCATTGATACTTGTATCCTGGGTGTTATGCTGCCAAATAGACTGAATCGCATCTAATAAAATTTCAAATCCGACAATGATTAATAAGATGGAAACGATTAAAGTTGCGATGTTTTCTGCTTTACCGTGACCATAAGGGTGCTCGGGGTCGGGTGGTTTTCTAGCTGCACGAATGCCGATAAGAACAGCAAATGAGCTCACGACATCGGAAGCTGAGTGGAAAGCATCAGCGATTAAAGCTTTACTGTTTGTAAAAACGCCAGCAATACCTTTGATGATGGCAAGCAAAAGATTCGCAACAATCCCCAGTATGGATGCGAATTGTGCTTTTACATAACGTTGATTCATAACAAAAACCTTCTTTTTCTAGGTACTCATAAGTCGATTTGGTAATTTCTATCTTAACAATAAAGATCTTCTCGGTCTATTCATTTTACACAAACGAAACATTTCCACTTTTCATCATATAATTCACCATAGGCTAATTTTTTGTTTAGTTAATGATTTATACGACTGAGAGTTTTTTTAGAAGGAGATGAAAAACATATGTGTGGCATTACCGGATGGATTGAATGGAATGGGGTTAACCAACAAGAGCATCACCATGTACTTAAAGAAATGACGAATCAGTTAGTCAAAAGGGGCACAGATGATGAAGGTTATTATTTCAATCAGCATGTAGCTTTCGGACATCGACGGCTAGCTGTTATTGATGTTGAAAATGGAAGGCAGCCCATGGTTGTCAATCATGTCGGTCATACTTATACGATTATTTATAATGGTGAGTTATATAATACAGAAGCATTAAGAAAAGAGTTGATGAGGCAAGGTTTTCGATTTCGAACTACATGCGATACCGAGGTTCTCTTAAATGCTTATGTGCATTGGGGTTCTGATTGTTTACATTATTTAAACGGTATTTATGCCTTTGCAATTTGGGATGATCAACAAGAGAGCATCTTTATCGCTAGGGACCGTCTTGGAGTTAAGCCATTATTTTATGCTGAAGTAGATAAAAAAGTCATCTTCGGATCCGAAATTAAAGCCATTTTAAAACATCCTGATGTAGAGCCGGTTGTTGAACGGGATGGTTTAGCGGAAGTGTTTGGATTAGGACCTTCACGTACGCCTGGACACGGGATTTTTGCTCAAATTCAAGAGCTACGAGCCGGCCATGCTATGATTGTTAGTCCTAAAGGGTTAAAAAAATGGCGCTACTGGAATGTTAAAAGTGAAGAACATACCGATAGTTTTGATGAAACGGTTGAAAAGGTGAAAGCCTTATTCATTGATGCTGTTGAGCGACAATTAGTTTCGGATGTACCCCTTTCAACATTTCTTTCTGGAGGAGTCGATTCAAGCGCCATTACAGCGATTGCTGCTAATCATTTTAAAATAAACGGTAAAGGACAGCTGCCAACATTTTCGATTGATTATAAAGGAAATGACCAATACTTCGAAAAAAGTGATTATCAACCAACAACAGACAGTGACTTTATCAAGGTGATGTCAAAGCAATTCGATACGGACCATTCCGATTGTGTGATTAATGAAGAAGATTTATTTGAACTGTTGAAAGAATCTGTTATACTACGGGACCAACCAGGAATGGCTGATGTAGATTCATCTTTACTATGGTTCTGCAGAAAAATAAAAGAAAAAACAACTGTTAGTTTATCTGGTGAATGTGCGGATGAAATTTTTGGTGGATATCCTTGGTTTCATAATCCAGAATCGAATGGAGACAATGGATTTCCGTGGATACGATCACTTGATTATCGTGAGGATCTTCTATTACCAGATTGGAAGAAAAAATTAAATCTGAAAGACTACGTTTATCACCGTTATCAGGAAACAATTGAAGAAACACCCCTATTAGATGGTGAAAGTGAAATCGATCAAAAACGCCGTCAAATGTTTTATTTGAATATGCATTGGTTTATGACACAGCTTTTAGATCGTAAGGACCGAATGAGTATGGGAGCAACTCTCGAAGTTCGGGTACCGTTTGCCGATCATAAATTAGTTGAATACGTATGGAATGTACCTTGGGAGATGAAAAACGTTGGTGGTCATGAAAAAGGCTTACTACGAAAAGCATTAGAGGGTACCTTACCGAATGAAATTTTGTATCGAAAGAAAAACCCTTACCCAAAAACGTTCCAACCTCAATATACAAAACTTGTTATGAATTGGATGAATGATATTTTACAAGACCCTAACAGTCGTTTGTTTGAATTATTAGCGAAGGATAAAGTCAAACAATTAGTTGACTCGGAGGGGGGTATATTTAAAGAGCCATGGTACGGCCAGTTAATGAAAGGACCACAGTTAATCGCCCATTTATGCCAAATCGATTATTGGATGAGACAATATGATATTAAAATAAAGTAGGGGAGATTAATTCTCACCCTACTTTATTTTATTTTTGAGGAGGAAAAGACTTTTTCCATAATTATGTGTAATAAGATAAACTAAAAATATAAGTTTTTTGGGGTGAGGATATGCGTAATAATCAATTGAAAAAGTATTTTTTTATAGTTGCCATTGGTCTTCTAGGATTTTTTATTATACATACAGTTGTTATTACGATTGATGGTTTAAATGATGAACTTGAAAAAGTAGACGTCGCTGTCGTGTTGGGAAATAAAGTTGAATTGGATGGTCAGCCATCAGAACGATTGGCAGCGAGACTCGATAAAGCTATTGGGCTCTACAAAGAAGGTTATTTTGAACAAATCATTGTCAGTGGCGGCATTGGTCAGGAAGGCTTTGATGAAGCTGAGGTTATGAAAGAATACCTGATTGAAAAAGGTATTCCAGAGCAATATATTACAACGGATTTGAGTGGGTACAACACGGCGATGACGGCGAAAAATACTAAGGTAATTATAGGCAATCAAGGTTACCAATCAGCCATGATTATTACGCAATTCTTTCATATTTCTAGAACGAAACTCGCTTTCCACCAAGCAGGAATTAAACATGTTTACTCAGCACATGCTGAATACTTTGAGCTTCGCGATCTTTATTCGACAGTTCGGGAATTCCCTGCCTATTATAAATATTTATTTGATTAGTGATGCTTAAGTCGTTCAAACGGCTTGCACTTTTTTAATAAAAAAACCATTGAAATCTTAATGTAAAAATTAAGACTAGAATTGTAGGACAAGCATCCCAATACATTAATTTTCCAACTTATATCATGAGTCTATCGATGCTTGTCATGTTATGAAAATATTAAGTTATTTACAGGTTCATAACATCCGTTATTTTGTGTTTAGCACCGGGTATATGGTTATTGCAACGTCATGTTGCAAGTCTTACAGATAAGAAAAGGAGTGTTTTAGCATGAGAAAATTGTTACTTAGCTCATTACTTGTTGGTGCAGGTTTCTTAGCTGCATGCGGCGGTGGTGAAGAACAACCTGAAGATCCAACAACCGGTGTAGAAGAAGACGGAGGAGGAAATGAAGACGGTTCGACTGAAGATGGCGACATGAGTGGCGATACTTCAGGTGAAGATGATGCCACAAGTGGTGGCACAGGCAATTCTGATGACAGCATGACAGGTGATGGTGATGATTCAATGGGTGGTGACGACTCAACTGATAGTGGATTATCAGATGACGAAGATTCAGAGCAGTAAATAAAAAGATAGCAGTTTATTCAATACAAGCATAAACTCCCCCTTAATAAATAATAGATAGGAGGCCCCTATGGCTCTATGAGAGTCTTAGGGGTCTTTTTTTATACAAAAAATTCAGTACAGGCACGGATAAACGCCCAATGCATAGAATGAAGCGTAGAGGTGATAGAGCTGTGGAAGAGTTAAATAAGGCTGTTGAAGTGGAAAAGGAAGGTCTTAGACGTCGACAACGAAATAATCGCATTAAGCAAGTTTTAACAATCTCGTCTCCAATATTCATGTTATTGATCTGGGAAGTTCTTTCACAGACAGCAATCATTGACCCAAGGTTTTTCCCACCACCAACTAAAATTATTGAAACATTAGTTGGAATGGGGACTTCAGGCGAGTTGTTTGAACACGTTCAAGTGAGTTTGATTCGTATTTTGGCTGGGTTTTTATTGGGTGTCATTCCAGCCATCACATTAGGTTTATTGATGGGAATGTATTCAGCGATTCGGCATTTTTTCTCACCATTAATTATGGCGTTAATGCCGATTCCAACTCTCGCATTATTGCCACTAATCCTCATTATTTTTGGAATTGGTGAGTTCTCAAAAATAGTAACGATTGCGGCGAGTGTCTTTTTCCCAGTCGTGATTAATACGGCGGCAGGAGTGACGAATATTGATAAAATTTATGCTGATGTCGCTAAAAACTACGGGGCCAACCCGACAGACTTTTTCCTGAAAATTGCTTTGCCTGGAGCGATGCCTGTCATGATGGAAGGGATTCAAATGGGGCAGGCGATTGCATTATTGACCATCGTTGCAGCTGAAATGATTGGCGCCAATTCAGGTATAGGTTATGTCATATGGATGAATTACAAGGCATTTCTCATTCCTGAAATGTTTGTAGGTCTCATATTAATATCGTTTTTTGGCTACTTGTTCTCGTTATTATTACGCGGCCTACAAAGTAAATTAATTCCATGGAAGTAAAGGAGGAAATGACGTTTGCAAAGTCAAGAAAAGATTCAGGTGAATCAGTTAACGAAAGTATTTTTTAAAAATAAAGAACGCGTCATGGCCCTAAAGGATATTAATTTTTCGATAAAAAATGGGGAATTCGTTTGTATTTTAGGACCAAGTGGCTGCGGCAAAACAACATTATTAAGAATTTTAGCTGGATTAGAGAAATCAAGCTCTGGTGATCACCGGATTCATGCAAGTCGTACTAATCATCCTTTACAATCGATGGTGTTTCAGGAACAAGGTGTCATACCTTGGATGACTGTTCAAGAGAATGTTTCACTTGGGTTAAGGATGCGTCACGTACCCAAAAATCATATCAAAGAAAGAACGAAAACATACTTACAAAAGGTCGGCCTTACGCCTTATGCTGATTTATATCCTAAAGAATTATCAGGTGGGATGAAGCAACGGGTGAGTATTGCCCGGGCGTTTGCGAATGATCCTGAAATTTTACTAATGGATGAACCGTTTGCCGCTTTAGATGAACAAAATAAGTTCATTTTACAAGAGGAATTACTATCGATTTGGGAAGAGACGAAAAAAACCGTTATTTTTATAACACACAGTATTGATGAAGCGATTTTATTGAGTGATCGTATATTTTTAATGAGTGCACAACCTGGAACGATTAAGGATGAGGTTAAAGTGGATTTACCACGACCCCGTCAAATGACACAAGTACGGTCCGATCCTAAAATGGCTGATGTATTTCTAAAAATTTGGAACCACCTGCAAACAGAAGTGCAGGAATCAAGAATTAAGAGCGAAAGGTAGATGAACATGATAAAAAAGTGGTGGATGGCTCCGCTTTTAGTGTTAGTACTTGTTTTAAGTGCTTGTAGCGAAGATGAGGTACAGGAAGGTTCGGGTCAAGAAACGGAAGAGGGGCTTGAACCTTTAGATGAAAAGGCAACGGTTATTGTAGCTGAAGATGGGGCTGCATCTGGTGCAGGCTTTTATATTGCTAATGAAATGGGGTATTTTGCTGATTACAATATCGAAATTGAGTTTGCCACATTTAGTAATAGTGATGAAATGTTACCAGCTCTTGCTTCAGGCGAAGTAGATGTCGCTGGCGGTATATCGAGTGCCTCGTTTTTCAACTCCATTGCGCAAGGTATTGATGTAAGGATGATTGCGGATAAGGGACATAATACGGAAGGCAATTCCTATTTTACTTTTGTGATTCGTGAAGACCTCCAAGATGAGATTACGAGCTACGAAGATTTCGAGGGCCGTACAATTGCTGTATCGACGCAAAATGGGGTTGATGATTACATCTTCCAACAGATGCTTGAGCATGCTGGCTTAACTCGAGATGATGTCGAATTTGAATTAATGGGTGACTTTGGAAACATGCTAGCAGCTATGGGGAATCAAACAATTGATGCAGCCCTACAGATTGAACCATTGATCACACAGGGAGAATCACAGGGGTTACATGTGAGATTTGGAGATGCAACCGATTATGCACCAGAAGCACAAATTGCGATGGTACTTGGATCACCTGATTTTCTAAATGAGGATCGTGAAATTGCTAAACGATTTATGGCAGCCTACTTAAAAGGTGTCCGTGATTACAACGATGCCTTTATTAAAGAAACGGGTGATCTTGACAAAATTATTGATATTATGACGGAATACACAGCCTTAAAGGACCCAGAAACATGGAAAGAGGTAGGCGTGACAGGGTTAGATCCTAATGGAAAAATGTTTGTTGAAGATATTCATAATCAATATGAAGTGTATAAGGAAAACGGTGCTATTAAAGGTGAACTAAATTTAGATCAAGTTGTGGATACATCATTGGTAGAAGAGGTCGTCGATTTAATTGGAGAATATGAATAACGTATACAAATGGGAAAGAAGTGTGCTTTATTATTAAGCACGCTTCTTTTTTTATTTGTAAAGCTAAAATAGTGAATCGAAATTGTAAACCCTTTCAATTATTTAAAAAATCTTATTTTAATAAAATGGTTTTATTATGCATATTTATGTGTTAATATTCATTTAATCGTATAAATATACAA
Source organism: Tenuibacillus multivorans (assembly GCF_900103915.1). GTDB lineage: Bacteria > Bacillota > Bacilli > Bacillales > Alkalibacillaceae > Tenuibacillus > Tenuibacillus multivorans. The sequence goes on from NZ_FNIG01000004.1 coordinate 212,625, forward strand.
TTTTGAAAGGAGAATAAACATGTTGAAAAAAGGAATGGTTTTATTTTTATCTATTTTTCTATTAGGTGTTTTAGCAGCCTGTGGGACTAGTGACAATCAAGCAAATGCATCAAAGGATTCAAATTCAGAGGAAGCAGGTAATGAAGATACAAAGGAAATTGACACATTAACTTTGGGAACGTCAGCAGATTTCCCTCCATTTGAATCCTTCTCAGTTGAAGGTGAATTTGAAGGTTTTGATATTGATTTAGCTCATCTCATCGCGGAGGAATTAGGCTATGAGCTTCAGATTAAAGATATGAAGTTTGACGGTTTAATCGGGGCATTGCAATCTGATCGCGTTGATATGGTAATGGCAGGTATGTCAGCAACTGAAAAACGCCAAAAAAATGTTGATTTTTCAACAGAATATCATTATTCAGGTGAAATGTTTGTTACGGGGAAAGATTCAGAGATTCAGAGTTTGGAAGATTTGGAAGGTAAAAAAGTTGGAGTTCAGCTCGGAACTATTCAACAGGAGGGGGCTGAAACGTTACAGGAAGACTATGACTTTGAATTACAACCTATGGATGAAGCTACTTACTTAATTCAGGAACTGAAAACGGGGCGTATCGATGTCGCTTATATGGATAAAACTGTCGCTGAAGGATTTATTGAAGAGCAGGATTTAGCAGGTTTTGATGATCCAACAACAAGCTCTCCTGGAATGGCTGTCGCATTTCCTAAAGATAGTGAGTTGGAAGGTGACGTAAGTGCTGTTATTGATCAATTTTTAGAAGATGGTACGATTGCTGAGTTAGAAGCGAAATGGGGATTGGACGAAGAATAAACTTACAGAAATAGAATTGAGGTGAATAAGGCATGAATTTGGACTTCTCCCAAATCGTGCCTTATATTCCTTTTATGCTAGAGGGAATATGGGTTACATTAGGGTTTGTTATCATTGCGATTGTTATTGGGTTTTTTATCGGATCTTTTATTGCCTTAGTTAAGATTAGTCATATCAAAGTTTTGCGTTGGATCGCTGACTTCTATACGTCAGTTTTTCGTGGTACTCCTTTAATCTTACAATTGATGTTTGTTTATTACGCTGTACCACAAGTTTTAGGCTATGATATATCACCTTTTTTATCAGCCATTTTAACGTTTGGTTTAAACTCATCAGCCTATGTTTCTGAAATTATACGTGCGGGAATTGAGGCAGTGGATAAGGGTCAGCGTGAGGCGGCTATGGCGTTAGGAATTCCATACCGCCCCATGATGATTAAAATTATTTTACCGCAAGCAATGAAAAATATTCTGCCGGCTTTGATGAATGAGTTTATCACGTTAACAAAGGAATCTGCGATTGTTTCTGTTATAAACTATTTGGACTTAATGAGACGTGCACAAGTCGTTGGAGCAGAATTGTATCGTAATTTTGAGGCTTATATTTTTGTGGGTGCCATTTATTACGTGATGGTTATGATGTTAACAGTACTTGGCAAGCTGTTAGAACGGAGGCTTAAAAAAAGTGATTAAAGTCGAGAATTTGCATAAAAGCTTTGGAGATATAGAGGTATTACAGAATATTAATACTTCCATTGAAAAAGGCGAAGTGGTAGCCATTATCGGTCCTTCCGGCTCTGGAAAGTCTACATTTTTACGTTGTATAAATGTATTAGAATCGCCGACTGCAGGACATATATGGGTTGATGGGGAAGATTTAACAGAACCAGGAGTCAATATTTTAAATATACGACAAAAAATTGGTATGGTTTTTCAGCACTTTCACCTCTTCCCACATATGAAGGTATTGGACAACTTAACATATGCTCCATTAACGGTAAAAGATGTATCTAAACTAGAGGCGGAGACCCATGCACACGAACTGTTATCTAGTGTTGGGTTAAGTGATAAGATAGATGCTTATCCGAATAGCTTGTCGGGCGGACAGAAGCAAAGAGTTGCCATTGCTCGTGCTTTGGCTATGGAACCTGAATTAATGCTGTTTGATGAACCGACTTCCGCCTTAGATCCTGAAATGGTTAAGGAAGTGTTGGATGTCATAAAATCACTTGCCAAATCAGGCATGACCATGGCTGTTGTAACTCATGAAATGGGATTTGCTCGAGAGGTTGCTGACCGTATTATATTTATGGATTATGGCAAAATAGTGGAGGAGGCGAAGCCAGAAGAGTTTTTCTCCTCTGCGAAAACAGATCGTGCTAGAGACTTTTTGGAAAAGGTTCTATAAGTTGGGGAACGAATAAATAAGCAGGAATTGCGGAAGCGGTAAACGAAGATATTACGGTTGTTGATGAAAAAAGAACCGATTCCGATTTCGAAACGGGATATGAAACGATATCAACGTATTCAAAAAGAACATAAAAAAATGGAAGATCAAGATTAAGTGACGTGCTTTGGCGCGTCTTTTTTTGATAAAAAATATAAATTTTGTTCCACAGAAGGCGATAATGAACCGTAATTGTCCAAGTTTACATTATAAGTGTCCAAGTTTGTTGTTTTAATTTGCCTAGTAAGAAGGATTGTCAGAAAATTAATGTTAAAATGATAAAAAATATTCATGAAATTCGTAATAAAAAATAATCTATTCATAAGAGAGAAGAGGGATTTACATGTATGTAACCGTGTGTCCAGACTCGTTCAAAGGGAGTTTAAGTTCGAAAAATGCCGCCAAAACGATTGCCAAAGCTTGTCATGACGTGTTTCCTAATGCTCATGTCACCCAAATGCCAATGGCGGACGGAGGTGAGGGTACAATTGATGCCCTAATATACTCTACAGATGGTAAGCGTTATGAGAAAAGTGTCACAGGTCCTATAGGTCAGCCTATTGAATCCTATTTTGGGGTGCATGGTGATGGTGGCACTGCCTTTATTGAAGTTGGAAATACGGCGGGGCTCATTCAAGTACCTGAAGATGACCGGAATCCATATCATACGACATCTTATGGTTTAGGTGAAATGATTCAGCATGTGTTAGATGAAGGTTTTAATCAAATCATTGTGGGTTTAGGAGGAAGCGCAACTAATGACGGTGGTTTAGGGATGCTGACGGCATTAGGTGCCAAATTTTACGATAAAAATGGACAACAAGTCGATTATTTCGGAAAAGATTTATTTAACATACATAACGTTGATTTAAGTATGCTAGACCCTCGTTTAAAAGATATAAGCATTCAAGTTGCATCAGATGTCGATAATCCTCTGTGTGGTGAAAGGGGGGCGAGTGCTATATTTGGACCCCAAAAAGGGGCAACAAATGAGCAGGTGCAAAGGTTAGATCAAGCTTTAGATAACTATGCAGCATTAATTGAGCAAGAAACCGGAAATGAGATAAGAAATGTACCTGGTGCTGGGGCTGCTGGTGGTCTCGGCTTTGCTTTAATGACGGTTGGATCAACCTTAACCTCGGGAGCAGAATTAGTCGGTCAAACGATGCAGCTAGAAGAATCGATAGCAAAAAGTCATTTGATCATTACGGGGGAAGGACAAAGCGACGAACAAACGCTGTTTGGGAAGGCACCAAGCTATGTGGCGCAGTTAGCTCAGAAGCATCATAAGCCAGTTGTTCTTATATCAGGGTCGGTTGATGATCCAGATTTAAAATTACTAGATCAATTTACTGCAACCTTTTCAATTATGAATATGCCGATGAGTTTAACTGATGCAATGGACCAAGTTGAACAACTTCTCTATGAGCAAAGTATTCAAGTGTTTAATTTTTATAAAACCATAGGGAAGTTCACATAAATCAAAGGAGGGGAATATATGGAAGGCTTTGGCTTAGTTATTGTAATTATTGCAGCAGTCTTATTAGTTATTGGATTGACAGCAAAATTCAATGTTCATCCGTTTTTATCATTAATTATTGCCGCATTTGCTTTAGGGATTGCTGCTGGTTTACCTTTATCAGATGTCGTTGATGCCGTCAATAATGGGTTTGGCGGATTAATGGGTGGTATCGGTCTCGTGATCGTATTCGGTACGATTATTGGGGTTTTACTTGAAAAAACAGGTGCCGCTTATCGAATGGCGGAATTTGTTTTAAGGCTTGTAGGCGAAAAAAGACCTCAGCTCGCTATGAGTGTGATTGGGAGCATTGTCAGTGTACCTGTTTTTTGTGATTCGGGTTACGTCATTTTATCTTCATTGAAAAAGGCATTAGCTAAGCGGGCTAAGGTGGCGGTAGCCTCGATGGCGATTGCTTTATCGACTGGTTTGTTCGCCACCCATACCTTAGTACCACCGACACCAGGACCGATTGCCGCAGCTGGTAATATTGGTGCTGAGCAATATTTAGGTACTATTATTCTAATTGGGATTGTTGTAGCCATACCGGCTATTATGGCAGGTTATTTCTGGGCGATTAAAGTCGGAACAAAAATTAAAGTGGAAGGCGAGGATGATTGGGATTTTGACTACGATGAGGTCGTCAATCAATTTGGTGACATGCCATCAACTGGGAAGGCATTCGCACCAATTATCGTTCCTATTATCTTGATTGGCTTAGGTTCAGTCGTCACGTTTGCTGAATGGGAAGGACCGTTTTTTAACTTCTTATTATTCTTAGGTTCACCTGTTGTTGCTTTATTGGTTGGAGTGTTATTTGCTTTAGCTCTAGTACCAAAATTCGATCGAGAGACGTTAAATGACTGGATCGGACTAGGTATTAAAGAAGCGGCTCCAATCTTACTCATTACAGGTGCTGGCGGTGCTTTTGGAACGGTTATTCAATCAACTGAAATTGCAGGATTCATCGAAGGTTTTGCAAGTAGTCCATTCTTAACGGGAGCATTCTTCCTATTAGTACCGTTCTTAATTGCAGCCGCATTAAAAACAGCGCAAGGTTCTTCCACTACTGCACTAGTGATTACATCAACATTGGTAGCACCACTCCTTGTAGATGTTGGTATCACAGGTGCTGTACCAATGGCATTAGTCGTCATGGCAGTTGGAGCAGGTGCCATGGTTGTTTCCCATATTAATGATAGTTACTTCTGGGTCGTTAAAGAATTTAGTGGAATGTCGGTTACACAAGCCTATAAAGCACAAACGGGTGGTACACTTATTCAAGGTATAGTTGCGATTATCACAGCGATGATAATTTGGATGTTGTTTGTGTAAACCAACACGTACAAATGAAATAAATCCAGACTTAGGACCAAGAAATCCACACTCAGCCAAACAAATCCAGACTCAGGCCGAGAAATACTCAAACTGATCACTAAAAAAGGGAATTGGGGCTTACTCTCCTAATTCCCTTTTTAATGTATCAATGTATTGTTTTCCTTCTACTAAAGAAAGACCTAATGCTTCTCTAGCATGTTTAACCGCTTGAACATCCTTTCCCTCTTTTAATAGTTGGAGGAGTTTATCATCAATAGTCGCATCCTCATTTTTAAAATGCTGATTTTTCTTCTTTACCAAATACACTATCTGTATTATGCTGGCAAAAATAAAAATCAAATTAGTTAATGTGTTAATATTTTCAATACCTAGATTATTAACTAATAAATTTTTAAATAATGCTACTAGAGATAACACACCCACGATAAGCCACAGTAGGATAGAGAATTTGTCTAGTTTATTCAAATAGATAACCTCCAAATATTTGAGTTACAACTCTTATACCAATATAAGAAATTTTAACACATAAGATAAAACTCATAATTACATTGCATAATTTTCCTTATCTTGGGACTAACTAAAAGTAAATCATTTATGAAGAAAGAGGAGTCGAGATGAGGAATAAAAAATCTAGACAAACGATGAAGTATTTTTTTGTAGCGTTTGTAGTAAGTGTGTTAGTCGGGTATATATTTACAGCAATATTTTCAAGTGCGGAGGATATAGATGTCGGAAAAGATTTTGACATTGTTGAAACGGAGTTTGAAGGAATTCGGATGCTTACCTTTGATAAACAGGAAGAACTGTACGAAATTAAGTTTCAGTTGCCTGTGTTCGAATCAGATCGATTGAATAATTATTTTAAAAGGTATATGAAGCAGACTAATCAGGAGTTTTTAAACACGATTAAGGGAAATGTCACAGAGGAACGACCTGGAAGTCTATATGTCATCCTTGATATTTATTCAAGTGGGACAGATCTCTACTCTCTAGTTTCTTCAGAGGAAGCCTATACTGGGGGCGCAAATGTCAATCAGACAAAGGAAGTATGGATGGTTGATTTACAAACCAATAAGCTTATTCAACAGAGCACACTATTTGAGAATATCCAGCAAGCACGTGATGTCATCATGCCACAGGTAAGAGATGCGCTATTAGAGTCTGAATACGGGGTCTTTGAAGACGAATTAAATGATTGGATGAAACAACCCAATTATGATTTTAATAACATGTACATTCGTGACGGGAATTTAGTTTTTAAATTTGACAAGTATGAGGTTGCACCTGGAGCATCAGGCATGCCTGAGGTTGACATTCCAATTGATGAGGAAATAAGGGGTTTATTCAAACAAGAGTGGTTACAACGGATAGAAGGATAATAAAAGACTCGCTACCACGGCGAGTCCTTTCGTTATAACCCCTAAAATTTTTAATTTGCCAGATTATCAAGCTGACCCTGATACAGATTAGCATAGTGTCCATTTTGTTTGATAAGCTCTTGGTGTGTGCCTATTTCGATAATACGCCCGTGTTCAAGCATGATGATTTGATCGGCGTTTTGTATCGTATTGAGTCGGTGTGCAATGACAAAACTTGTACGCCCTTTCATGAGACGTTGTAAGGCCTCTTGAATTTTGACTTCTGTTACAGTATCAATACTGCTTGTCGCTTCATCTAAGACTAAAATCTTTGGATCAGCCAATATCGCACGAGCGATTGTTATTAATTGTTTTTGACCTTGACTAATCCCACTGCCATTAGGGTCTAAAACGGTATCGTACTGCTCTGACATTTTCATAATAAAGAAATGGGCATTGGCATTTTTCGCTGCTTCAATGACTTCTTCATCTGTTGCATCTAAACGGCCATAGCGAATATTTTCACGGATCGTACCCTCAAATAAAAAGGCATCCTGTAAGACAAAGGCCATATATTTTCTTAAACTTGTACGCTTAATATCTTTAATTTCCGTTCCATCTAATAAAATTTGACCACTATCGTAATTATAAAAGCGTGAAATTAAATTGATAATGGTTGTTTTTCCCGCTCCAGTATGGCCGACAAAAGCTACCGTCTCACCAGCGTCAGCTTTAAATGAGACATTATTTAAGACCACTTCATCTTCATCATAGGAAAACGTAACATCACGAAATTCCACGTCTCCATTTGGTTCGTTAATTTCAATCGCATCGTCTTCATCAAGCTCCTCACTATCTTCATCAATGATATTAAAGACACGTTCAGCACCAGCTACGGCTGATAAGAGCTGATTAAATTGGTTCGATAATTCGTTTAAAGGCCGCGTGAACTGTCGGGCTAGCTCTGTGAAAATCACAATGGTACCAACCGTTGCCATATCGTAAATGACGAGGACACCACCAACAAATGCAATAATTGCAAAACTAAATGAGTTTAACATGTTCATCAGCTTAGGAATCATGCCAGAGAATACAGATGCCCAATAACTTGAGCGCATCACGTCATCATTTTTACTTTCAAACGTGTTTGTTACTCGTTCTTCCTGGGAAAACGTTTTAACGATTTTCTGTCCAGACACAATTTCTTCAACATAGCCGTTTAATTCGCCGAGTCGCTTTTGTTGGATTTTAAATAAAGGACCTGTACGCTTCGTAATCCACTTCATCCCAAAGACCATCATCGGGATAATTGTCAATGTCACAACGGCTAATAAGGGACTTAAGAAAAACATGACTGAAACGGTTCCTATTAATGTTAGGACACTTGAGAATATTTGTATAACTGACATATTCAGTGTATTACTAATGTTGTCGACGTCATTGGTCACACGGCTCATGATTTCACCGAACTGTCTTTTATCAAAAAAGGCAATCGGCAGCAAATGGAGTTGGTTAAATAACTCAGAACGTAAATGATAAACCGTGTTCTGTGCAATCCCAATCATTAAGAAGTGCTGAAGAAACATAGATATTGAATAAAAAATGTAAATGAACAGTAAGGCAATCATCACTTGTCCTAGACCAGTTAATTCTTGATTGACAATAAATTCATCTACAGCTTGCCCTATCATATACGGACCGAGAATGGCCAGAGCTGAACTGACGACAATCATTAAAAAGACAAAAAGGAGAAGCCCTTTTTCATCCATAAGATAACCCCAGATTCGTTTAATCGTCCCTTTCCAATCACGAACTTTTGGCTTGGCACGGGGATCATCCACTTTATTAGCTTCATTTAAATCGATTTTTTCATAATTAAATGGCTGGATAAAAAGATCTTTAAAGCTCACGGACACCCTCCTTTCCGAACTGTGATTCGACAATTTTTTGATATAACTCTGATGACTTGATCAATTCATTATGATTCCCTGTTGCTAGAAGTTTGCCATCATCTAAAAGGAAAATACGGTCAGCGTTCATCGCCGTTATGACCTTTTGTGTCACAATCAGCGTCGTACATTGATAGGCTTGAATCGCATCGAGTAAGTGGGACTCGGTTTTTAAATCAAGTGCACTCGTACTATCATCTAACATTAAAATCCTTGGTTGTCTAATAAGAGCACGTGCAATAGATACCCGTTGTTTTTGCCCACCGGATAAGTTGACACCCTTTTGACCGATTGGCGTCTCGTAGCCATTAGGTAACGCATTAATTGTATCGTGAATTTGGGCATCTTTAGCGGCTTGAATAATTTCATCCTCGGTAGCCCCATTTTTACCCCAGCGAATGTTTTCGCGGATCGATCCGGTGAAAAGGAGTGGGGCTTGTGGGACATAACCAATCGCACGACGTAAATGATTGAGTTTAAAGTCACGAACATCGTGACCATCTAGAAAAACAGCACCATTAGTGACATCATATAAACGAGGGATGAGCTGAAATAACGACGTTTTTCCAGAACCTGTTGCTCCAATGATTGCGATTTTTTCCTGTGGTTTGACTTTGAATGATAAGTCCATCAGTACATTTTCTTGATAGTTAGGGTAATGGAATGATACGTTGGAAAATTCTATAGCACCATCCTTAACCCGATATTGATCGTTAGCATTTTTTGTTTCTATTAAGTCAATATCAGCATCTAACACTCGTTCAATCCGTTCAGCTGAGGCTTTCATTCGCGCAAGTGCCATCGTTAAAAATCCAAACATCGAAATCGCCATCGATACGCGTAAGGCGTAGTTTACGATCGCTACAACGTCCCCGACCTCGGCGTTATTGGAACCGACTTCGATATTTCCATACCATAAGATGAATAGTAAGCTCATGTTCATGACGAATAACAGAATAGGCATGGACGCTTCAATTAAACGGAGCGATGTTTTTGTATATGTCATTAACTCTGTATTTGTTTTCTTAAAACGATTTGTTTCATAGCGTTTACGTAAGAAAGCCTTAATGAGACGAATTCCTGAAAGGTTTTCCTGCATAATACGATTGACGTTATCTAGACGTGCTTGAACCTTTTCAAATAGTTTTCCACCCTTTCGAACAAGCCAAAGTAAGGAACCGATGAGTAAGGGAACTGTTACGAGGAAGATCAGCGCAATTCGCCAGTTCACGATAAACGCCATCACCACACCGCCGATAACAAGTAGCGGTGCACGCAACATGATCCGTAATCCCATAAATATTCCGTTTTGAATCATTCGAATATCATTTGTAAAACGAGTCACCAGTGATGATGTTGGATACTCATTTAAATTCTTAAATGAAAAAGCCTGCACCTTATCGAACAGTTTTTGTCTGACGTCATATCCGAAACGAAAGGTGACGTGCGATGCATAAAACGAGTTAAATACACCTGCCACAAAGGAAAGGAATGCAAGGCCAACCATGATGGAGCCCCAATAGATAATCGCGTCTAAATTTTGTGTTTGAATCCCTTGGTCAATCATTTTCCCTAAGAAGAAGGGGAGCATTAACTCAACAGCAAGCTCAATTAACATGAGTGACCAAGCGATAATTATATGTAAATAGTACGGTTTTAAGTAACGTACGACGTATTTCATGATGAGTCCCCCAACAGTTATTATTTTAATCCAATAGTAATTATTTTACCGCGAATTTTCCAAAATAAATAGTACGGTAACCGAAACTTTTTCATTTTTTTAACTTAAGTCTTAGGTGGGTTTAATACGTAAATATATACTCGGCTAAAAGGGTTACTAGCAAATTGGAAATTTAGCTTTTATCTCAATAGTTGAAAGAAAGCCGTGGCTAGGTATTTCTACTGTTCTGAAAAATGTACATAATATTACTTGACAGGAATATTCTTTATATGGAATAATCGATTCATCAACAAGGTGTGTCAATGTTAAAGTGAAGAATCCGGAGGTGGTATTCTTAATGCAGCAAAATGCGCTTATGGGTTTACGTAAAATACAAATAACGGGAGCTGATTCAACATGAACGCACAAACATTTAATGCATTGGCGGAACCCAATCGACTTGATATCGTCGACCTCCTTCTTGAAGAACCGCTTCCAGTAGGAGAAATTGCGGATAAACTAAAGCTAAACCAACCCCAAACTTCGAAGCATCTTCGTGTATTGAGTGAAGCTGGTCTCGTTGAGGTTCAGCCGATAGCTAATCGTCGTATTTATAAGCTAAGACCAGAACCGTTTCAAGAATTGGATAGCTGGCTTGACTCCTACCGTCGCATGTGGGAGGCGCGGATGGATCGGCTGGACGATTATCTCAATGTATTACAGGGAAAGAAACCATTGAATTGATGAATTGGAAGCGATAAAACACGATATTTTCACAAAGTCACTTCTATCAATTGTATGTATGGTGACTGATTAAGCAAAAACATCAAGTTCGAAGACATAGTAGTCAACCTTTCCATAAGCGTGTTTAATTATGCTGATGATAAAGAGTATTGATTAAGGTAAATGTGAAGCGGAGAAAGATTATACAATTGGATGGAGGAGTTAAAATGTCAATTAACGAATTAACCTCTAGAGTAGAAAACGATCAGGTGCTGGTACTGGAGCACATTTTTGGGGCACCTCGTGATCTCGTGTTCAAAATGTTTAAAGAACCTGAGCATCTCAAGCATTGGTGGGGACCTATTGGCTGGGATCTTCCTGTTTGCCACATTGATTTTCGACCGGGCGGTACATGGCATTTCTGTATGAAATGCATTGACCGGAATCAAGGGGAATTTTATGGGATGGAATCTTGGGGAAAAGTCGTTTACAAGGATATTATTGAGCCCGAGATGATTTCTTACACCGATTACTTCTCAGATGCTGATGGAAATATTGACGAGAGTTTGCCATCATCAGAGATCACGTTGGAATTCATCGATTTAGGTGATAAAACGAGGCTAGTTAACCGTGCTGAATATGTATCCGCAGAAGCTCTTAAGACTGTCATGGACATGGGGATGTTAGAAGGTATCACGGAAACTTGGAACCGTCTAGAAGAGCATCTAAAAGAAGTAAAATAAAGCATACCCTATATTTAAAAGGAGGAACTATCAATGATAAATCAAAAAATTGTTCCCCATCTGTGGTTTAATCAAGAAGCGCAAGAAGCCGCACAATTTTATACATCTATTTTTCCGGATTCAAAAGTGATCAATATCGCAACCGTACGTGATACGCCATCTGGAGATAGTGATATCGTTTCTTTTAATCTTGCAGGCTATTCATTCATGGCTATAAATGGTGGCCCACATTTTCAGTTCAATCCTTCGATTTCTTTTTTTGTCAATTTTGATCCTTCAAGAGATGAGAACGCGAGAGACAATTTAGATCAGCTTTGGGAAAAGCTATCCCAAGGTGGAACACCACTTATGCCACTCCAAGAATATCCGTTCAGTAAACGCTACGGATGGATACAGGATAAGTATGGCCTGACATGGCAGCTGATCCTCACAAACCCAGAAGGTGAGGAACGGCCATTTATTGTACCTTCATTAATGTTTGTTCAGGATGTGTGCGGTAAGGCAGAAGAAGCCAGTGACTTTTATCTTTCTGTTTTCCATGATTCAAGACGAGGGGAAATCGCTCGTTATCCTGCTGGCATGGAACCAGAAAAGGAAGGGACGTTGATGTTTACAGATTTTATGCTTAATAATCAATGGTTAGCCGCCATGGACAGTGCGGGGCCACATGACTTTACATTTAATGAGGCCATTTCACTTTTAGTTCGGTGTGACAATCAAGAAGAGATAGATGACTACTGGGAAAAGCTTTCATCAGATCCTAAAGCTGAACAATGCGGTTGGTTGAAAGATAAGTACGGAGTCTCTTGGCAAGTCTGGCCAGAGGTTATGGGAGAAATGATGGCGAACGGGACGAACGAACAAATGGAACGATTAACCCAAACATTTCTCCAAATGAAAAAATTTAACATAGAAAAATTAAGAGAAGCCTATCAAGGTTAGAATCGTAATAGAAAAGAGTGTGGGATAAAAATAACTAGAGGGTGATGAAAGGCGAACAATATCATCTAATATAATTAAAAATGAACGGAGTCAAAATGCGTAGACGCCTCGTCGACTAAAAACGGCCACGTCCTGCGCCTGCGGTTACTCGGCGCAAACTTACGCAAGGATGTAACGCAAGTAGCATTTGTGGCCAACGCCGACACTTGAACATCCAGTTCTTCGCGGTGACAGCACGAGTCTCGAGACCCCGCAGGCAGCGCTTTTCTGCCGAGGAGGCTCGAGCCGTGCCCGCGGCAAGCGAAGCATTTTGACGTAGTGAATAAAATCTGAACTAATTCATGAATAATTGAATCTAGTTCGGATTTTATGTTTTTAATAAAGTTTTGTCTCAGCCCCTATCATTAATCCAGTTATTCAAGGAGTAAAACATTTTATATCGGTACATAAACCTTTGAAAAATCTGGCCTTATTTCTGACCAGATCGTGTTGCACGTTTTATTTTTGTATTAGCTTCTTGTTCAATAAGGTCTTTCAGCTCTGTCAAGACAGGGCTAAAGGATGTGTGACGACCAAGCATGTAGCTCATATCATACTCAATCGGAAGCCAGGTTTTAATGTCAGCTTCGTTATGCTGGATTTGCGCTTCAAGCTTATCAAGGGCGTTAGCAACTTTAGCTTCATAAGTCTGTTTATCTTCAAATTCATGCCAAAGGTCATACCATTCTTGTCCCTGTTCACCGCCAATAAGTTCCATTATTCTAAGGATGGCTTGTTCTTCATTTTTAGCCTTCACCAGTTTTGCTTCGTCATCATTTAATGTATCAAAAGCCGGAATGTCACCAGCTTCTGCTTCAACTAAATCATGAATAATAATCATTTTGAGCAGTTTAAGCTGATCAATCTCCTTTTCTAAATATGGTGAAATAAGCATGCCCATTAAAGAAACGCGCCAAGTATGCTCTGCGACGCTTTCTTGACGTCCGTCAGATAGCCAGCTATGGCGTAATTCAGACTTCAATTTTTCCGATAAATGAATGACTTCCATTATATTATCTAGCATTTTTTTACTCCTCGTCACTTTTTATAGAAAGTTTATATCATCCTACTTGGGTTGTATAGTGTATTCTCTTAAAAGACACGTTCATCACCACGTGCTATAATAACATTAGTACTTCGAAGGGAGTTTTTCCTATCTTACACCAACACCCTTATTACACCGTAAGACGTGAAATTGATTATTTTAATTTCCAACAAAAGAAGATTGAAGATGAGCATTGGGTAGTGCTTTATGAGGATAAATTGGTGACAGAAGAAAAGGAATATCCGATTCATCAAGTGTTTGATTTATCATATAAAATGCTTTCCAATCGGTATGGATTCTTTTATCTTCATACGAATAAAGGTGTTGTAACACTTCATATCAAAGAATCACCAGCTGAATTCATTAAAAAATTTAGAACGGTTGAGCGAAAATAGACACACGGTCACTTTCAAGTGTGTCTATTATAAATTATAATAGGTAGAGGTTTAGGGGGAATAATGATGGCGAAAAATAAAGTTTTATTAGTGGATGGTATGGCACTGTTGTTTCGGGCGTATTATGCAACAGCGATGAGTGGGTATTTTATGGTCAATAGTAAGGGTATCCCGACAAATGGCATTCATGGTTTTGTTAGACATCTAATAACAGCAACCAACACATTTACCCCATCGCATGTTGTAGCGTGCTGGGATATGGGAAGTCATACATTTAGAAATGATTTATATCCAGACTATAAAGCCAACCGCGGTGCTCCGCCTGAGGAGCTGATCCCACAATTTGATTTAGTTAAAGAAGTAACAGAAGCGATGGACATACCGAATATCGGTGAGGTTGGTTATGAAGCTGATGATTGTATTGGAACGTTGGCCAATCTATATAAAAATGATTCTGAGGTTTATATTTTAACGGGTGACCAAGATATTTTACAGCTGCTAGACACTAATGTAAATGTCGTGTTACTCAAAAAAGGTTACGGGAACTACGATATTTATCACGCTGATCGTTTTAAAGAAGAAAAAGGGATAACGCCGAGGCAAATGATTGAACTCAAGGCCATGATGGGTGATACAAGCGATAATTATCCAGGTGTAAAAGGTATCGGTGAAAAAACGGCACTGAAATTATTGAAGCAGCACGGTTCATTGGAACAAATTTTAGAAAACCTCGATTCATTAACGAAAGCACAACGGTCAAAATTTGAAAATGATTTAGACATGGTCCATCTTTCACGAAAACTCGCTGAAATTAATTGTGAAGCGGGTGTTAGCTGTGATCTGAATGAGGCTGAGTTTCGTATGAATCGCGACCGCGTGATGGAAAAGTTTCAGGAATTAGAATTCAAACGAATAGACCAAATCTTATAAAGGACGATGCAAATGCGATTATGGTCAATACATCCCAGATATTTAGATGCGAAAGGGTTAGTTGCTTGTTGGCGTGAATCATTGTTGGCGCAAAAGGTGTTACGGGGTGAAACAAAAGGCTACACGAATCACCCTCAGTTAGTACGGTTTCGTCAACATGAGGATCCGATTCAGGCTGTTGGTATTTATTTAGAATATGTTTATATTGAGGCCAAGGCTCGTGGTTATAATTTTGACCACGAAAAAATTGTCAAAGTCAAGCCTTGTGACCAGATTTTGGTGACTACAGGGCAATTAGAATATGAATGGGCTCACTTAAGGGCAAAATTACGCCAACGTGACCCCAACCGTTTAAAACAATTAAAGAAACTAGTGGCTAAAGATATTTTTCCACACCCACTATTTAAAGTCGTAGAAGGATCTGTGGAGGAATGGGAAGTCATTAAATGAACTGCTTATCATAAATGGTGGGCAGTTTTTTTATTCGTAAAGATGGGAACCTTACGACTTCAGGTTTCGTCTAAATAAGTAAATAAACAAAAAGGTAGGTAAAGCCATGGGAATATCAGAAGAGCTTGACTCCGCGCACCATCGAAGGCAGCTCTTGGAGAAATTGATGGATCAATATGGTGAATCCTTGACACGACTAGCCATGACATACGTAAAGGATCAGTATATTGCTGAAGATATTATTCAAGAAACGTTTCTTAAAGTATATAAAAATCTAGATCGTTTTGAAGGTCGATCTTCTTACCAGACTTATTTGTATCGTATTGTGATGAATGGCTGCTACGACTACTTACGAAGCTGGCATCACCGAAAAGTACAAATAACAGAGAAGTTCACATTGACACATGAAGAAGGCAACACATCAGAGAAACATTTATTAGATAAAGATAAAAATCTAGAGCTAGCTCAGAACGTGTTAAAGCTATCCATCAAATTACGTGAAGTTATTATTTTGTTTTACTATCAAGACTTTACAGTTGATGAAATAGCTAAAACACTTGATATATCACAGAACACGGTTAAAACTAGATTATTTCGTGCCAGGAAAAAGTTAGAGAATCAACTTAAAGAAGGAGGGTGGGAATGGTGAAACAGCGACTCAAGCAAGAATTGGATGACATGATTGGAAAAGATAAGTTATTCAATCAAGAACAGAAGCAAGCCATTTTTAACCGAATAGAGTCAGGTGGACATTCGGAGGTTAAAAGTAAACGACCATTTTTTATGGCCGGTTTGACCATAGCTGTAGTCAGTATCGCAGTTGTATTATTTTTATCAGAGGTATCATTCGCACCTAATAAAGGTAAAGAAGCTGAAGAATCAACTCACCCAGTGGAAACTGAAGAATCAGAACCCGTGCAAGATGAAACGAAAGAACCAGAAGACACTAATGAATATACCTCATTACAATTAACGGATGAATTAGATGAAATCTATCAACAGTACGCCCAGACCCATGATGAAAAGCTATTGGAAGGATTAAAGCCATTTGATATTTTTAGGTTGTATCACGAATCAATGATTCAATTTGATCGAAGAACCGAATTCGAATTGTACTATCAAGAGGGTCAATATTTTCCTTATGACGAATTCGAACCTTTTGCAACGGATTTAGCCATGGATGAAGTAGGTAAGCAAAATTATCGCGATTTCTATCAGGAACTTTTAACGATTGATCAATTTGAAATTGAATATGTATCAGATCATGAGGCTTTAATTCATTATGAGGAGCCTACGGAAGGAAATCCGCTAAGTTTTCGAGTGGTCAAAAACAGCAATGGTGTCTGGAAGATTCCTTGGATACCATTTCACTAAATATACGCCTTGAGACGGAGAGCATCTCCTATTATTTTTGATATAATAGTTTTCAAATTTTCTAGGGGGTGAGTATATGGGGAATCAATTAGTAAAACCAACGATTGCATTAGAAGAGGCTTTTAATGATTATATTAATGAATGGAAAGAGTATGGTGAGAAGCTTGTACCAACTGTCCTAAGAAGACCAGGAGACAATTTTGAAGTATTTATTGAAAAACTATTATTAGCCGAACGGGGCATCGGGATTCCCGAAGGATGGGTGGCTAATTCAACTTATTTACTTGTTAATGACAATCAAAGAATCTTAGGAGCGTGCCACATTCGCCATGAATTAACCGAAACACTTCTAAATATCGGAGGACACGTTGGATATGGTGTCAGACCAACTGAGCGGGGAAAAGGATATGCCTCAGAAATTTTAAGGCTAGCCCTGTTGAAGGTTAAAAATATGGGGGTAGAACAAGCATTGATCACATGTAATGAAAATAATATTGCTTCAAAGAAGGTTATTCTTAATAACGGAGGCGTGGAAGGTCAATCCTTTGTTGAAGAGGATGGAAATGTGGTCAAACGTTATTGGATTGAATTGTAACCCTAGCTAATCTGTAAATTAAAGACAAGTGAATGTATGATTTTGTTATGAAAGCTCAATTAATCTTTAATGTCACACACAAATATAGCCCCTTCGATTTAGGAAAATCAAGGGGCTTACTTAATCATAAGAAAATCTAATTATGAGCCTTTTCAAAAAATAGTTTTATTCCAAAACCGATTAGTATTGTGCCCGTGATTCCTTCAATAATATTTTGTGTTTTAGGTTTTTTCATAATGGCACTAATATAATTTATCAAATATACATATAGGAAAAACCATACGGCAGTCATTACTGTATAAGTTGCACCCATTATAAGAAACGGCGAAAAAGAATGACTTCCAGCGTCAATGAATTGAGGAAAAAAGGTTAAGAATAAGACCGCAACTTTGGGATTTAGGAGATTTGTAAGAAAACCATGTTTAAAACAAGATGTGTTTACAAACTTGCCTTTTGTATTCATCTCATTGCTCGTAGCTACATCCTTTTTCTTCAAAGACCATAATGTCTTAACGCCTAAATAAATTAAGTAAGCAGCACCCACATACTTGATAATAGAGAACAATAACGCGGATTTCACAATGATGGCTGAGAGACCTAATACAGCAGCAGAAGTATGGATAAGAAGAGCACAACAAATACCTAAAGCTGTTTTAAGCCCCCCGACTTTCCCAGTGGTGACAGTATTTTTTGTAGCAATTGCAATGTCGGGACCCGGTAAAATAATAAAAAAAATACACATAAGGACAAAAAGATAAAAACTTACCATTTAATTATCTCCTTTCTTCTTATGATAAAGGTGATACTTACACTTTATTATATATAAGGTCACTAGCGTTGCATAAATGTAGTTGGAATATTCAGTTTTCTTATATCCTTACCAAATGAGCAAAAAAGCTAATGCTAACCCGAAGGTGGCACTATCCATTTGGTAAAAATATACATTTATGTCCAACAACTAAACATCAACAGTAGTTTTAGTATCAAGGACTTGCTCGTCCATCAAAACGCCGAACCCATACGTAAGCAGGTTTCCAGATCGCGGCTTTCAGCCAGCGTGTGATGCGTAGTAACGATTTTCGACCCTTAGTTTCCAGTTGAACTAACACATTTAAACAATAAGCGATGAGTGCTAAGTAAATTTGGTTGTGAACAGCTGTCTCACTCATGCCATAAAAGTGTTTGATTTCAACGTGTTGTTTCAACCATTTGAAGAAGAGTTCAATTGCCCATCGTGAGCGATAAACTTCACTGATGGCCATCGCATCTAAATCGAACCGATTGGTGATGATCCGTAGTATCTTGCCTTGCGTATCAATGACTTCAACTAGACGAAAGACGTTTTCTGCTCGATTTTGTGTCGTGCCAATGTAAACCATTCGATCCGATAGGATCGATGCATCTTTTGCGACATCAAAAGAAGCAACCTCACGAATGACAGCATTTTTCTTAAGGCGTGAGGCGAAGAAGTAACCATCATCGGTCATGCGATCAAATCGTTCATAGTCGATATAGCCACGATTGAAGACATACATGG
The DNA here is from genome assembly GCF_900103915.1 of Tenuibacillus multivorans. GTDB lineage: Bacteria > Bacillota > Bacilli > Bacillales > Alkalibacillaceae > Tenuibacillus > Tenuibacillus multivorans. The sequence goes on from NZ_FNIG01000004.1 coordinate 231,497, forward strand.
CTTCCCGGTCATCGACCAGTACTTCAAGCTGATTTCGATCATGTTCATGAGCAGTTGTGATAACCGCTTGGTCTGGATAGACGGTATCCTTATTCATATAAACTAAACGTAAATGAAGTTTAACACCAGACTTGGTTTTGCGAAACTTCGCCCACGGGTATTTCGTGAGATTTAACGGCAACGTGCTGGAATCAATGATCTTCAGCGGAAAGTTAGATCCGCGTTGCCCCGCATGATGTTGTTTGATTTTCGTGACAAGGTTGACAAAGATGTCAGTTAGAATCTGGGTATCCATGGTATTATGACGTCGTGATAGTTGCGATGCACTAATCGACTGTAAACCCAGGGCATCCTGCAAATCCTCATCCAACAAAGTGTCACTCATAGCATGTAGGCTTTCAGATTCTTGTAAATGTGCGTACAACATAAATAAAATGTAGGCCTTGGTAGTGAGTTTCTTGGTGTAATAATCTGATTTGAATATTTCGGTTTGTTCATAAAGTTTTTCAAAATTTATGGGTGAAACCCATTTACCAAATGATGAAAGTCGTGTATTCTTGTCCATAACTGATTTCCTTTACTTTTGGATTTGGACAGGAACCACCTGTACTTTCCATTGTAAAGGATTTTTTTATGGGCTGAACACTAAATTTTTGAACATTATGAGTATTTTGAATTAAAAGATTTAATTAATGCAACGCTAGTGATATAAGGTGTGTTAATAATTAAATATCTTCTTTGTTTGATTTCCTATTTGAACACCATGTAAGGTCGATTTCTTCCTGAATTTTTCTGTGTTGAAGCTCTAGTTCTTGGATGGCTAACAGTTTTTTTAGGTATTATTTTTTATGAAAAAAGTCTATTTTTTCCTCTAGTACTATGATATTCTATAATAATTTACAGTAATTAGAGGTGTAATATGGGAAATACAAGAGAACGAAAAGTGACCGTAATTGCTCTCATTACAGCTGCGTGTATTTTAGGGGATGCCATGCTGTTTATTGTCATGCCGATTTATTGGCGCGATTTTGGGCTGACAGCTTTATGGCAGGTAGGTGTGTTATTATCAGCTAATCGATTAATCCGTCTACCGATTAACCCTTTAGTCGGCTGGTTTTATCAGCATATGGAAAAACGAACAGGGGTTATCCTAGCGATTATTCTAGCAGCGGTATCAACGCTGTCTTACGGCTGGTTGAAAGGTTTTTGGCTTCTTCTCCTGATGCGTTGCGTTTGGGGCGTTGCTTGGTCGCTTCTTCGTTTAGGTGGATTTCTAACAGTCATAGAAGTTTCGAATGATCAGACACGAGGAAGGTTAATGGGTAAATATAATGGACTTTGGGGACTAGGTGGTCTAACAGGTATGCTTGTTGGAGGCCTGTTCGTAGATGTATTTAGTTTGGAGCTTGTTGCAACACTATTCGCCACTATATCAATCATCAGTCTACTATTTGCCTTTCGATATATCCCTAGAACTAAACAAGGGTCACAATCTCAACCGAAAAATAATGACAACGATTTATCCTTCTGGAGAAGAAAAGAGACTTGGGCGGTCCTTGGAACTGGGTTTATGATGGCGATGGTAATTTTCGGTATCTTTTTATCGACGTTAAGTCGTTTGTTAGATGTTCAAATGAATGAAAGTTTCGTATGGTTAGGCATAACCATAGGAGCAGCAACTGTTGCAGGTTTTATTCAAGCCATTAAATGGGGATGGGACCCATTCCTCGCCCCGCTTGTAGGTAAGGTTTCTGATGAAAAATTCGGTCGGATTAAGATTCTCATTCTAGCTTTCCTGGTATCAGGATTAACATTTTATCTATTTACACTAGAAGTGGCATTTTGGTTCTTGCTTATCCTACTTTTAACATTTCAATTGATGTCTACTATATTGGTTACGGTTTCAGATTCATTAGCGTCCGATGTCGCTACTCAAACGTCTAAGGTAGGGTTAATGACTGCCTACACGGTAGCAGTTGATTTAGGGGCAGCTTTCGGTCCTCTATTTGGTTACGTGATTGTGGATTACTTAAGTTTAGGGACATTGTACTTATTAACAGCGATTCTATTAGGATTTGTTGGTGTATTTTGGCTACTTTTATTAAGGGCCAACAGCATGAGCAAATTAATTTGAATTCAACATATTTTTGGTAACATAAGGATAACTAATATGCTTTTGAAGGGAGCCATTTGATGGATTTATTAGGTATACATCACCTCTCAGCGATGACAGCCGATGCAAAGGGTAATGTAGATTTTTATACAAAAATATTAGGCATGCGGATGGTTAAGAAAACGGTAAACCAAGATGACCCGTCAGTCTACCATTTATTTTACGGTGATGAAATCGGTCATCCTGGTACTGAATTAACATTCTTTGAAATACCACGTGCTGGGCAAAATCATAATGGGAATCAAAGTATCTCGACAACATCCTTAAGAGTTCCGAATGATGAAGCCTTAGAGTACTGGGAACAACGATTAACGGAACATGACGTTGAGCATGAGGGAATTGTCGAGCAATATGGACGAAAGGTTTTACCGTTTAAAGATTTTGAGAATCAACGATTAATTTTAGTTTCAGACGAACAAAATCGAGGCGTTGCTGGTGGGACACCTTGGAATAAAAGTGCTGCTGATCCGAAGTATGGCATTATTGGCTTAGGCCCGATTCATTTAACAATACCAAACCTTGAGCCAACTGAAGCCATTTTAACGAAGCTTATGGGCTTCAGACGTGCAGGTGAGTATCAGCACCATAGCACAGGCAAAGAGGTTATCGTGTTTGAAACAGGTGAAGGTGGAACGGGTGCTGAATTGCATATTCACGTGCGTACAGACTTACCCCCTGAGCGCCTTGGTCGAGGCGGCGTTCACCACGTCGCGTTCCGTGTAGAAAATGAAGAGAAGATTCGTGAATATCTGGAACAATTAAATGAGATTGGCATTGGAAATTCTGGTTTTGTCGATCGTTTCTATTTCCGTTCTGTTTACTTCCGTGAGCCCAATGGTATTTTATTTGAGTTGGCTACGGATGGACCAGGCTTTGATACGGATGAGGATGCTGAACATTTGGGAGAATCGCTGGCATTACCGCCGTTTTTAGAACCACGTCGGGAAGAAATTGAAGGAAAATTAAAACCTATCGATTAATTTTATAAAGCCGCGCTTATGGTCGCGGCTTTAAGTTACAGAATGACCATTAGAAAAATATAGGATTTATTGAGAATAAAACGAGATGTTTTGAAAAGAAAGGATGGTATGATGGGTCAAGATTTGACAGGTAAGATAGCTTATATTACAGGAGCTGGATCAGGAATTGGTCGTGCGACAGCAATTGAATTAGCCAAAGAAGGTGTACACGTAGGGTTAATTGCACGGACCGAGAGTAAGTTGCAATATGTCGCTGAAGAGGTCAAAGCTTACGGTGTGCAAGCAGATTATGTAACGGTTGATATAGCAGATATAGACGCAGTCAATCAAGCTATCGATCAACTGAGAGCAAACTTAGGTTCAGCCGATATTTTAATAAATAATGCAGGTGTTGGATCTAAAGGTAACCTAGTTGACGCCGAACCTGAAGAATGGAAGCGACCAATTGAGGTTAATGTATTTGGAACTTATCACGTCACACGAGCTGTATTACCGGACTTAATTGAGAAAAATAAAGGTGATATTATTAATATTTCGTCTAGTAATGGACTGAAGGCAACGGCTGGATCGTCCGCTTACAGTGCTTCCAAATTTGCGGTACAAGGAATGAGTGAGGCATTGATGCAGGAGGTTCGTCCATATAACATTCGCGTATTCACGATGAATCCGAGTTTGGTGGCAACGGAGCTTGTCTTTGGTGACCAATTAGAACAAAAAAATGAAAACAAATATATGCAACCGGAAGATCTAGCCGAATTTATGGTGTCCCAGTTGAAATTAAACCAACGCATATTTATTAAACAATCACTACAGTGGGCAACCAATCCATTTTAAATATAAAAGTACTGTGGTGATGATATGAAATTAAGTGTCCTTCTTGTTTTAATGGCGGCTATTTTATGGGGGACGACGGGAACAGCACAGGCGCTAGCCCCAACTAACGCTTCACCGTTAGTTATCGGTGCCTTGCGCCTATTAATTGGTGGTGGCACCTTGCTTATTTACATCGCTTTTCAACGTAATTTTACAATTAAAGGTATCCCTAAGAAAGCTTTATTCATTAGTGCGCTGGCCATGGCTCTATATCAGCCGTTTTTCTTTTCAGGTGTTCATATGACAGGAGTTGCGATTGGGACGGTGGTTGCCATTTGTAGTGCTCCCATATTTGCTGGCTTGATCGAATGGCTTATTTATCATAGACTTCCAGACTGGGTGTGGGGCTTATCTACAATTCTAGCAGTTATCGGATGTTTACTGCTTTTTCAGTCGGAGGAAAGTATTGTTTTTGATCCATTAGGTGTGTTGTTTTCGTTAATCGCGGGCTTGTCGTTTGCAATCTACACGTTTGTTAGTAAAAGTCTTGTTGCTGAACATCCACCTGATGTAGTTGTTGCGCTTGTTTTTAGCTCAGCTGCCGTTTTTCTTTTGCCGTTATTATTCACAGCCGATTTAAGCTGGACATTACAATGGTCAGGCATGTTATCAGTTCTTCACCTCGGAATCCTTGCAACGGCTTTATCTTATATTTTATTCGCACGCGGATTAAAAGGAGTAGCGGCCTCAACAGCCGTTACCCTCGCATTAGCTGAACCACTGACAGCTTCGATATTAGGGTTATTCTTACTCGGAGAAAAATTGACATTACTATCTGGATTTGGTCTTGTTTTGCTCATGGCTGGTTTAATTTTATTGTCGAATAAGCAACGATTCAAAAACGTACGAGCATAGCCGTGCGTTTATTTTTTGTTCCACTTCCGGTCGAAGCCAACCACCAAAGCCGTTAGCATATAGCCAATCATTGTATAGATCAATAGGGCAAATATGGAGGAGAATTCAATGACGTATGTTTCATCTAACACTTTATTTGAAAATGTGCCTTTAAATGGACGAAGTAAAGGTTCGCTTATACCATATATCCATTCAACAAATGAAGCCGTTTCAGATGCTCCAAAAAACCGTAGAATGATACGCAAGCCCAAAATAAACTGAACGATACCAAAGAGGATACTAATTAAATGGTTGATAATACCTAACACTTTCATGCAGAACGCCTCCTTCAAAATATTTTCCTTAGACATATTTCATCCTAAACATTTCAAAAATAAGTATATATGTATTATGCTAAATCCTAGTAAATACATATGATATCTTATACTTGCGAAAGGAGCACAATCATGACAAAAGAACAAAATATTTTTCTTAAAAATGATCGTCATGTTGATTTATATAAAAAGGCTACTGAGCTTTCTGATCAATTAAAGCAATATGTAAAAGAGTCGGATCAGGAAGCGCGTTTTTTATCGGAGACGGTGCAGACTCTAAAGGATCATCACTATTTATCCATTATATTACCAGAGGAATACGGCGGTGAGGACTTATCTTTATATGAATGGTTGCTTATGCAAGAGAAAATTGCAGAGGGTGACGCACCAACGGCTCTTTCTGTCGGTTGGCATAATGGGTTGTTAATGGATCTAAAGGAATATGACGTTTGGTCGGAAGAAGATTTCGCTTGGGTGGCGAAAGAGGCAGGTGAGCAAAAATTATTCAATCGTGCTTCCACAGAGAAAAATACCGGTAGCCCAACGCGTGGAGGCCGTCCGGAAACGGTAGCAACTCGAAGTGGAGATGGATATGTTTTAAATGGACGGAAAACGTTTACGACCATGGCTAGTGTCCTTGATTATGCCGTTGTATCTGCTTGGGTAGAAGACGAAGAAATTCTCGGATGGTTCGTGATTGATATGACCTCAGAGGGTGTATCGGTTGATCCAACTTGGGACACATTAGGTATGCGTGGGACGGCGAGTGATGATTTAGTTTTAGATCAAGTGAACGTGAGTCAAGATAGCTTAGTAGAACGTAAAAGTAAAAAGTCAGTTCCTAAGGGGTGGTTGTTGCATATTCCAGCCTGTTACTTAGGAATTGCAAAAGCTGCCATAGACGATGCAGTAAAATTTGCAAAAAAATTTCAACCTAATAGTTTAGAGCATCCGATAGCGAAAGTGCCTCATATTAGACAAAAAATCGGTGAAATGGAAATGCTGTTAATGCGAGCTCGTCATTATTTATTTAGTATTGCGCAGGAATGGGACCAATTTCCCGAAAAACGCGGGGAACTCTCCAAAGATTTAGCGACTGTTAAAGTTACAACGACGAACGATGCAAATAAAATTGTTGATCTCGCTATGAGAATTGCAGGTGGCCGCGGCCTATCAAAAGATTATCCGTTTGAGCGCTATTACCGTGATGTGCGCGCTGGCCTACACAATCCACCAATGGATGATCTTGTATTAGAACAATTGGCTTCAAGTTTGTTAGATTAGTGATGATAAGGGTTATGTGATAAACATAAAGTTGACTTTTAATTCCTGAAACAGTTATACTGAATTGTCTTAGGAAAAGTTCGGTCATTCTTATCGCTTAGTTAAATTTGGATAAAATCATAGTGAACATGGAAAGCTAAGCCATAGTATTAAACTTCGTCTCCAGCCCCACGCTTGGAGGCTGAGTGAAGACGAGTTTTTCGATTATAAGATAAAATTTTCATATATATTTAGGAGGAGCAAGATTGACATCATTTAAAGATTTTCAGATCGGTGAAGATATTATCAAATCTTTATCGAATATGGGGTTTGAAAACCCAACCCCCATTCAAGAAAAAGCGATTCCCGTTGCCTTAGAGGGACGGGATATGATTGGACAAGCTCAAACAGGTACGGGTAAAACAACGGCTTTTGGGGTACCGATGATTGATAAGATAACATTGGATCAGTCAAAAGTACAGGGTCTGGTCATCGCACCGACACGCGAATTAGCCATTCAAGTAGGTGAAGAATTAAATCGAATCGGCCAGCACAAAAGGGTTCGAACAGTTCCGGTTTATGGTGGCCAAGATATTCAAAGGCAGATTAAAGCTTTGAAAAAACACCCACAGATTGTGGTCGCGACGCCAGGGCGTTTATTAGACCACATTCGTCGACGTACGATTCGACTAGATGAAATTCAAACCGTTGTTTTAGATGAAGCGGATGAAATGTTAAATATGGGATTCATTGAGGATATTGAGGCGATTTTAGCTGAAATCCCGTCTGAATACCAAACATTACTTTTTTCAGCGACGATGCCACAACGTATTCAACGTTTAGCCGAGCGTTTTATGGATCAACCGGAAGTTATTCGAATAAAAGCGAAGCAGTTAACCGTTGAAAATATCGAGCAATTTTATTTAGAAGTCAAAGAACCCCAAAAATTTGATGTTCTTTGTAAATTATTAGATATTGAATCACCTGATTTAGCCATTATTTTTGGACGGACAAAGAAACGTGTCGATGAATTAACGGAAGGGCTATTAAAACGTGGTTATTCTGCTGAGGGAATACACGGTGATATTACGCAAAACAAACGTGAGCGTGCGATTAAACGATTTAAGAATCAAACAACCGACATCTTAGTGGCAACGGATGTAGCAGCACGTGGTTTAGATATTTCAGGTGTGACACACGTTTATAATTTTGACTTACCTCAAGACCCTGAAAGCTATGTTCACCGTATTGGCCGTACGGGTCGTGCTGGTAATAAAGGCCAAGCCGTTACCTTTGTCGTTCCGCGTGAGTTTGAACATTTAAAAAACATTGAGGAACTAACGAAACACAAGATGACGCGCAAACAGATTCCTTCTTACGATGATGTGCTCGAAGGTATCCAAAAAGCGACACGTGATGATTTACTGAATGCCTTAGAGGATCAAGATTTCCAGAAGTATAAACGTGTAGCGGAAAATCTATTGGATGAGTATCATTCGGTTGATGTGGTTGCTGCTGCTTTAAAGCTATTAGCTAAAGAGCCAGACCGTACACCAGTAAAACTTTCAGCCGTGTCACCTTTACGTGTGAAGAAAGTGCGACAAGGAAAAGGTGGCGGGAACCGCAAGCGACATAATAACAGACGTGGTGGCGGCCAGAACCGTAACCGTGGCGGTGGTCGTCGACGTGATGATCGACGCCCTAACAACAGAGGGAATAGAGGAAACCGCAAACGTAGAAACCCGAATCAATAAATAGTCATGATGGGGGATGAATATGCTTAAAGTATTAATATTGTCCATAGTAATTATTATCGCGGTATTAGCACTATCCGTTTTTGCTATTTCGAAAGGTTATGCCTATGAGCATAAGATTGATCCGTTACCAGATGACTCGAAGTTAGATGATAAAGAAGAAAAGAATAGTTAGTTTGCAAACTCTGCTCTCGTAGCAGAGTTTTTCTTTAATTATGGGCGTTTTAGGAAGTCGTCTACTTGTTAAATCTTCAGTCTCTACTCCAAAAGTCGTATACATATTTCTATCTTTTTACGGATAAAACTTACACAAAATCTCCGATGTATTGGTGTGTTGTTCATTATACGATAAAGGCAACACATGAAAAGGAGATTATTAAATGAATAGAAAAATTGTAATTACTGGAGGAACGAAAGGTTTAGGAAAAGCTCTAGCCTTAGCTTTTGCAAAAGAGGGAGATGCCATTGCCATATGCGCACGGAATGAAGCGGGGCTTAACGATATGAAAATATTGCTGCATGAGTTAGGAGCGCATGTTCTAGCTATTCAGGCTGATGTTGCAAATGAAGTTGATGTCGAGAGGTTTGTTTCCAGTGTAGAAGCCAAATGGGGTCATATTGATATTCTAATTAATAATGCCTCGATTTACGGATCCGGTCCGACCTTATTGGCGGATTATCCGATTAATCAATTTAAAGAAGTCATGGATGTTAATGTGATGAATCCACTTCTTATGACGCAAAGAGTGTTACCGGGAATGTTACAGCGTGATAAGGGATTAATTGTTAATATCACTTCTGAAGCGGGTCATCATGGTTATCCTGGCTGGGGTGCTTATGGTGTATCTAAATTTGGTCTCGAAGGTTTGACTGAAATTTGGGCAGCTGAATTAAAGGAATCTAATATAAATGTCCACATGATTGATCCAGGTGAAATGGATACTGCCATGCACGATTTGGCTGTTCCGGATTGTGATTATGAGTTAGCAGATCCAAACGATGTTGCCAAAGCAATTGTGTATTTAGCTTCAGAATCCAAACAGTTTAACGATATTCGATTAACCGCTGAAGAACTCTTGGAGGTATCTCAACATGGCTCTTAAAACATTCGAGATACCGAAAGATCTAAACGCTTCTCTTCCAGCAGAGTACCGAAATGGTTCTCGCGATCAGGTAAAAATGATGGTAACTGAAGCAGGGGAAACGACCTTCACGTCATTCAAAAATTTATCTGACTATGTACAACCGGGTGATGTTTTGATTTTTAACAATACACGAACCATACCTGCGAGTCTAAAAGTTGAGTGGAAAGATAAAATAATAGAAATTCGTCTCTCTCAGCAAATCGATAACTTGATTTGGGAAGGGATTGTATTAAAAGAGAATGTGAATATTGGTGATAGACTTATAGTGTCATCAAACCTTACGTTCGCAGTCATGGGTCAAGGAAGTGAAGCGCCGTTATTACAGTTAGAAAGTGGTTTGAACACCCAGGAGACCATCATGGAAATTCTCTCGGTTGGCGAGCCGATTCGATATGATTATATTTATCAACCTTTTCCAATCAACACATATCAAACGGTTTATGGATCGGTTCCAGGTTCGATGGAAATGCCATCTGCGGGTCGAGCGTTTACATGGCAAATCATCAACACGTTAAAAGAAAAGGGTGCTAAGGTTGGCTTTGTTCAACTCTTTACAGGCCTAAGCTATTATGAAAAAGACCGTTGGCCGAATCCCTCTAATCACCCTGAACGCTTCTGTGTATCAAAAGAGGTTGCGGATTTGGTCAATCAAGCAAAACGAAAAGGGAATCGAGTCATCGCTGTTGGAACCACAGTCGTTCGAGCTCTTGAATCAGCCGGGAAGCTGGGTGATGTGGTTGAGAAGAATAATGAATATACCGATCTTTATGTTAATGAACGTTATGAACGAAAAGTGGTCGATAGTTTACTGACGGGCTTGCACGAGCCTGAGGCGAGCCATTTAGATATGTTGACATCTTGGCTATCAAAAGATGAAATCACAGCTTTGTATCATGAGGCCATTGAACGACAGTTTTTGTGGCATGAGTTTGGTGACCTGCATTTAATTTTAGGTGATGACCCATCATGAACATTCATCATATAGGTTTTGAGGTTGAAAATTTACAACAAGCGGTTGAATTCTTTGAAAAGCAGTGTCAGATGAATATTATTAATACACTAAAATGGAATAGTGAACAGATCGTTTTTTTAAGGTCCAAAAGTGGAATGGTGATTGAATTAACAGAGGGTCATAACTTTGATACGCACATCGCTTATGAAAATATAAATCTGACCGATTGGATTAAACACACGAAGAACAGTATAGACGGTCCTTATCAAGTCCTAGATGGTGAAACAGTCTTTGTTCATAATCATCAACACCCTTGGTATGAGATATGTTCATTTAAAATTTAAAAAACCGGGCGCCTAATTAAGGCGTCCGGTTTGAATTTAATTTAAAGCGTTTTGATTAAAGAAAGTCTCAAATTCGTCCATTGTTTCGCGATCACCAACAATACGATCGACTTCTTCGCCGTCTTCGAAATGAATAAGGGTAGGTGTTGCTTCAATATGGTAGTCATTCCAACCGTCTTCAAACTCTAACAGGTTGTATTGCTTCACGTCCACACCCATTTCATCAGCTAATGGCATGAGTCGAGGTGTTAGGTTTCGGCAGTGTGAACACTCAGGACTGAAGAAATAAACCGTGACATCTTCTCCAGCATCTAATTTTTCTTGCAATTCATCAGGTAAAATGATGTTTTGATAATGCTCGTTATCTAATAACTCAGCTGTTGATGAATTAAGTGACTCCTTACCATATGGGTTATCACCGCCTACAGTTTCAGTTTGTGCCAAATTGGTTAAAATGGCTACAGCGATAAACAGGACAATTATTGTCGCTCCAAATATGATCAACTTTTTCATATTATTCCTCCTTCATTCGTTTCCAAACGATAATTGACGTGATCAAAATGATTAAAAATGCTGTTCCTGCTAGAAATGGAATGGAGATAAATCCGAACCGATCAATATAAGCACCTGTGCAGGATACCCGTCCACATGCAGGGGATGCTTCCGCTAAAGCCTCAATTCTTTGAATCAAGTAATGATAGCTTGAAATAAGAAAACCGATTATGGAAAATACCGTTGTATGATAGACGGTTTTAGGGTCTTTAATCGCAATACCAATAAGTAAGATAATAACCATTGGATACATGAAAATACGCTGAATCCAACAAAGCTTACACGGTTCGTATAACTTGATTTCTGAGAAGTAAAGTGAACCTAATGTGGCAACAAAGGCCACGATCCAAGCAAAAAGCATTAAATTTTCGTTCTTCTTGTCCATCCATTTCACCTACAATAATATCAGACATTTGTGAAGATTATAGCTTACTAAAAAAGATTATAGTACTTATTCTACTAGAAAGAAAAACATACGAATTATTATTTTTTAAAATTTTTATGACTTAATGTATACTTGTTGTCGACAGGAGGTTGTCATAATGACATTTACACAAAAAATTATGAGTAAATATGCGGCATCATTTGCAGCATTTTTTGGTTTAGTATTGGTTTACTTCTTATTATCAAACATGCACATTCCTGATACTTATAATCTGGTGATAAGTCCTTTGAACTGGACTATCTATGGTGTGTATTTAATTATTGCTTCTTATATTATTGACCGGATTTTACATAAATTTAATACAAGCCGAAAATGGAGCTATATTAATGCATACATATTAGCTGGTGTTTTTATATGGGTTGTCTTATTTATTCCCGTTTTAATGAATTCTTTTTCAGGTTATATTTATGTCGTCTTGTATGGAAGCATGTTTACGGTCTTTCCGTTTATCGGATATTATTTAATCGAAAATGCCATCCGCCAGTCTTGGGGACGAATCATTATAGTTGGTTTCCCGGCTTTAATTATACTCGTCTCGTTTCTAATCATTAACCCAACTATTAAATCAGGATTTACAAGTGATTACAGTGATCAAACATACACAGCCGAGTTTGAACAATTAAATGGTACTGAGGAAATCAACATCCCTGTTGAAGAAGGGAAAACATATGATATTGATATCATGTGGAGCATCCCAAGTGAATCGGGTTATGGTATGCGTGTCAATCCAAATTTAGAAGAACTTGGTGATATGAAGCAAAAATCGGATTGGATTTATCAATTTGAAGCAAAAGCGAATGGAACACTAGATTTAATTTACTATGGCCATAATATCGAAGGGTCGCTTACAGTCGAATGGACTGAATTATAAATAAATCACGCGTTTTCCCTACGCGTGATTTTATATTTGCAAAATATAATTAAATCATTATATTATAATATAAGCATATGATTATATGAGGTGATTCATGTACATGGAAAAGACATATTTAAGTATTGAAGAGTTATCAACAGTTTTAAAGTTACTAGGCGACCGTACAAGACTAGACATTATGCGTTATGTTTCAGTTGATGAATGTTGTGTGTGCGAGTTAGTTGAGTTGTTAAATTTATCACAACCATCTATTAGTCAACATTTACGGAAATTAAAGGATGCTCGACTAGTCAACGAAAAACGTAAGGGAAATTGGGTGTTTTATTCAAAGAATATGAATCACCCAGCATCTGAAATCATCAACGGAATTTTAGGGCATTTACCAGACGGGAAAAAAGAAATAGAAGAGTTATCGAATCAGAATATGCGTATTATTTGTGATTAGAGAGGGAGTTTCGACTTGGACATTACTGTAGCTATGATCATATTTTTGGCCACACTCACACTTGTCATATGGCAACCGAAAAACTTAGGGATCGGATGGACCGCTTGTGGAGGGGCATTACTAGCTCTATTATTCGGTGTTGTCACATTTGGCGATGTCATTGCCGTAACAGATTTGGTCTGGAATGCAACACTTGCATTTGTTGCTATTATTTTAATTTCTTTAATTTTAGACGAAATTGGATTTTTCGAATGGGCTGCCCTACATATGGCGCGTTTAGCGAATGGCAGTGGCCTTAAGATGTTTATATTGGTGACGTTATTAGGCGCAGCCGTAGCGGCGTTATTCGCGAACGATGGTGCAGCGCTTATTTTGACTCCGATTGTATTATCGATGGTTAGAGCGTTGAATTTTAAAGAGGCGATGATTCTGCCATTTATTATGGCGAGTGGTTTTATTGCCGATACAACCTCATTGCCTCTTATTATTAGTAATCTAGTTAATATAGTTTCCGCGGACTTTTTTGGAATTGGGTTTACGGAATATTTAATTCGGATGATTATTCCCAATCTGTTTTCGATCGTTTCTAGTATCACCGTTCTTTATATGTTTTTTAGAAAATCGTTACCAAAGGATTATGATTTAGCATATTTAAAAAAGCCACATGAAGCGATAAAAGACCATAAGATGTTCCGTCTATCCTGGGTTGTTTTGGCGATTTTATTAATTGGTTATTTTGTTAGTGAGTTTATTGAAGTACCGGTTTCTATTGTGGCTGGTATTATTGCAATTTTCTTTTTATGGATGGCTAAACGAAGTCCGGCTGTTCCGACGATGGATGTGGTGAAAGGGGCACCGTGGGATATTGTCTTTTTCTCAATCGGTATGTATGTCGTCGTTTATGGGTTAAGAAATGTTGGTTTAACTGACTTACTGGCTCAGGTATTGGATGCAGCGGCTGATCAAGGCTTATTTATCGCGACGATTTCTATGGGTTATATCGCAGCTGTTTTATCATCCATTATGAATAATATGCCGACAGTCATGATTGACGCTATTGCCATTACGAATACAAATACAACAGGCACTATTCGAGAAGCGATGATCTATGCTAACGTCATTGGAAGTGATTTAGGACCAAAAATAACCCCAATTGGTTCTTTAGCAACACTGTTATGGTTACATGTGTTATCGAAAAAAGGGATTCATATTTCATGGGGATACTACTTTAAAGTTGGGATTATCCTAACCATCCCCGTGTTATTCTTTACTTTGTTAGGATTATATATTTCGATACTACTAATATAATAAAGCGAGGGATTGATAGTGGCAGAAAAACCGATTTTATACTTTATATGCACAGGAAATTCATGCCGTAGTCAGATGGCAGAAGGCTTTGGAAAAGAAGTATTAGGTGACAACTGGGATGTCCGAAGTGCAGGTATTGAAGCACATGGCTTAAACCCTAAAGCGGTTGAAATGATGGACGAGGTTGGGGTTGATATTTCAAATCAAGAGTCCTCAACCATTGATCTTGATGCTCTAAACAGGGCAGAATTAGTCATTACTTTGTGCGGCGATGCACGCGACAATTGCCCGACATTACCGCCAAATGTGCAATCTGAACATTGGGGATTAGTTGACCCAGCGAAAGCCGAAGGAACAGAAGCAGAAGTCAATCAAGTCTTTCGCGACGTCCGTGATGACATTAAAAGTAGAATAAAAGAGTTGAAGTAGACCGCTAAATGGCGGTCTGTTTTCACTTTTAAGAGGTTTTAATGATGTTATTGATGGTCACCATCCTAAAAATCTTTTAAACTTTTTGCGATTAAATATTGCGCTCCGTAGTAAAACAGCATAACGAGTACACTAGCATAGGGGATCTCAACAACGAACATATTCCAAGCTAGAATGGCATCTGAAATTAAAAAAAGTATAGCACCTATAGCAGCGAAAAGATTCCGAGTCATAATTGCTGTCCACACCATAAATGAGATGACCATGATGTATAATATAATTGGCATGATTAACGATTGCTTCCCGCTATTTACAATCGATGTGATTAAGCCATGACCGATAATATAACTGAAGAGGATGATCGGTACTATCGATGTTGCTCGCATGAATGATGAGCACCATTGTGTCATAAATGCCACTACATAACATAAATGGCCGATAAGAAATGCTGTTAAACCAATCGTGAAATGATGGAGTGTGACATCGCCAACAGCACCAAAAACGAGTCCAATAATGATTAAGTAATGGATTAGGTGCCGACTTTTAGGCATGTTCAATATAGCGTAAAGAATTATAAAAGCTATAGGTAGAACTTTTAAAAAGAGCTCAAACTCAAAAGACGTACTTGGACGAAAGAAAATATAGAATAATGCTGTTAGGATGATAGCAATCGTTAATAAATTTTTCATACGAACACTCCCCTTTTCATTTATATATTCAAAACATTTATTTAACATTACGGAGGATTTAAAATGTATAAACAGGTTATCGCTTATGAACGAGAAGAGGTGGATGACTTTGTTAGATATTAAAGATTTACAATATGGAGACGATATTCAACGACAGCGCTTGAAGCGATAACAGAACTCCATATTTTAGAGGATTTATCGGAGTATCAACCAACGTTATGTGGGACGGTTCCGCTTGGGATTAATATAGAAGGATCGGACTTAGATATGGTGATAGAGGTTCATGATTTCGATGAGTTTGAACAAAAACTAACACGCCTTTATAGTCGGGAAGAAGGGTTTAGAGTTAAACGTTTTACTGTTCGCGGTGTCTCGACTATTAAAGCGAATTTTTATTTTAGGGGTTTTGAATTTGAATTGTTTGGTCAACCACAACCTATTCATAAACAATATGCTTATCTACATATGGTGATTGAAGACAGCATTTTAAAGCAACGGCCAGAGTTAAAAGAGAAAATATATGATTTAAAAACGAAAGGCTATAAGACTGAACCTGCCTTTTGTAAGCTTTTAGAATTAAGTGGTGATCCATACGAAGCTTTATTAGATTATGGAGTTAAAAATAAACTTTTAAGGTGATGATTGTGGTGAAATCTAATTGGCATTCAGACGCAAGGGAAAAGTGGAATGAGCGTGCCTCTTTTTGGCATGCTAATAGCCAAGAAATGTGGGATAACGGCAGTCGTAAATCGATTGTTCCTTTTTTCAAAAAGCATGTTCCGGACGAATCTAAGGTATTGGATTTAGGATGTGGCGATGGATATGGCTCTTATAAGCTTTGGCGTGAAGGCTATGACGTTAAAGGAGTTGATTTGTCTGATGAGATGGTTCGATTATGTCAACAACGTCAAACGGATGACATGGAGCGGCTTCAATTTTTACAGGCGGATATGCTTGATCTTCCGTTTAATGAGAATGAATTTGATGCTCTAATGGCAATTAATGCGTTGGAGTGGGCTGAGGTTCCAATCCAAGCTTTAGAAGAATTGATCAGAGTTATCAAACCTGGTGGGTTTATGTGTATCGGGGTGTTAGGTCCGACAGCAGCACCACGTGTCAATAGCTACCAACGGTTATATGGCGAAAATGTGATTATGAATACGATGATGCCTTGGGAGTTTACAAAGATTGTTGAAGAGCAAGAGCTAGAGGTTCTTGATCAGGAATACGTCTTTAAACGCGGTGTAGATGAAAAGCATATAAGTTCATTACCTGTAGAACTGCGTCAAGCCTTAACCTTTATAACAGTTTTTATGATTAAGAAATCACTCTGAGCCAAAGTAAAAAAGCTGCCGATTAAGGTCGGCAGCTTTCCAATGTTAAATTAATATCTCGACATCATTGTCTTCACGTAATTGATCGAGTAATTGTTGTGTTTGTTCGCCTTCTTTTTGAGTTTTAACTTGTTGTTCTAATTGTCCGCGCATATCTTCAAGTGATTGTGGTTCCTGATCAGCTTGTTCTAGTTGTGCTGTATAATTGTCATAAGCCTCTTGAATTTCTTCATCAGAAACAGTTACTTCTTCAGTGTTCTGATCTAGATATTTTTCTGTTGTAAGTTGAGTACGTATGTCATTTCTAACTTCTTCCTCGGTTGTACCGGCTTGTTCAAATATTTGTGAAACATCGTCTGTCTGATTTTGTTCTTTAAGTTGACTAATCATATTATCGTATTCTGTATTAATTTCCTCTTCGGTTGGTTCAATTCCTGCCTCTTCAGCAGATTGTAAGACAAGCTCTGTGTTAATTAATTGATCTAAAGCTTGTTGTTGAATTTGTTCTGCGCTTTGTTGCATGCCGAACATTTGATAACGTTGTTTAACGAATGTTTCATTTTGTAATAGTTCACCATTTGTAATTTCTTCACCGTTGACGGTTGCAACAACTTCATCCTCAGGAAGATCTGCTGTTAAACTTTCTTGTCCATTGGCCGATTCTTCTCCTGTATTTTCACCATCTTCACTTTGCTCATCGTTGTTTTGCTCTTCTTGGCCTTGCTCTTCCTGATTTTGTTCTTGGTTATCACCTTCGTCTTCTTCACCATTATCTGTACAAGCAGCCAAGATAGCTGTTAACATCACAATTAAACTTGCTAATAAAATCTTCTTCATTATTCATACACACCCTTTGATGAAAATTAGTTTCGAGTATGAATTGTAGCACACTAATACCAAACAGGACAAGCTATAACATGTATTGAAATTAAATTGTAATATTTATAAAATCACTTGCTTTTTTTAATTGAAAAGAGTAAAGTAAGAATGTACGAAGTAATTGAGATCGATGTTTACTGATTGACCTCTTTTAAGGAAGTCTAAGTAACAAGATTCAATTGTTTTGTAGTAATTTAAAAGGAGGTCATTCAGATGACAGGTACAGTTAAATGGTTTAACGCTGAAAAAGGTTTTGGTTTTATCGAACGTCCAGACGGAGATGACGTATTCGTTCATTTCTCAGCTATCCAAGCAGAGGGTTTCAAAACTTTAGCTGAAGGTCAAACAGTTGAGTTCGAAATCGTTGAAGGCGATCGCGGACCACAGGCAGCTAATGTTGTCGCTCAATAATAATTGAATGCTTACTATAAAAACGTGCGTAAATCTCATTTACGTGCGTTTTTTTCATATCTTGAGGAAGGGTGTTCAGCATGAATTGGGAGAACAAATCTTTTTATGAATTAAGTAACGATGAGCTTTATGATATTTTGAAGCTTCGTGTTGATGTTTTTGTCGTGGAACAAAATTGTCCATACCCTGAAATTGATGATTTCGACCGAGAAGCACGGCACTTTTTTTACCAAAAAGATGGACAAATCTTGGCTTACTGTCGGATGATTCCACCAGGTGTTAAATTTAAAGAAGCTTCCATTGGACGCGTCATTACACATCCGAGTGAAAGACGTACTGGGATTGGGTCGTTAATGCTACAGGAAGCCATGGATTTTATCGATGAAAACTGGGAAAATTGTGATGTTAAAATCGAAGCTCAAGCTCACTTACAAGCGTTTTATAGTCAATGTGGTTTTGAGACGATTTCTGATGAATTTTTAGAAGATGGTATCCCACATGTTGAAATGTTGTATTCCATATGATTTTAAGCAAGTACATATGAAAAAACAATCTTAATTGGTAAAATAATGAATGAAGGACAAGTTATTAGGGTAAGCAGATAATAGGATTAACCATTTTAAGGAGTGTGAATTCTATGAGTAAACTATTTACAACTAAAGCAACGGCACAAGGTGGTCGTGGTGGCCATGTCAAATCTGATGATGGCATCATCGATCTCGATGTAGTCATGCCTACGGAAAATACGGATAAGGAAGGGACAAACCCTGAACAACTATTTGCAGCCGCGTATTCAGCTTGCTTCGATGGGGCATTAAACTTAGTCGCACAAAATAACAATAAGGATATTGATTCGACTACAATAGCAGAAGTAAGCTTTATGAAGGACGAATCAGATGGTGGCTTTAAGATTGATGTGAAGCTCATTTCCGAAATGAGTGGCGTTTCTCAAGAAGAGGCAGATAATCTAATTAAGGAAGCTCACAAAGTTTGCCCATATTCTAAGGCAACAAGAGATAATGTCAACGTCGAATTAGAAGCAAAAGCGAAGTAAGCGTAAAAACTCCGAGGAGCATCCCCTCGGAGTTTTTTAATCTAATATTTTAACTCTGACTTGGCGTACCCCATAGCGCAGGGCCTCCTTTTTAGTAGGCATAAAAATATCAATCCGTTTACCTTTGATTGCCCCGCCAATATCAGCAGCAGTTGCTGTCCCGAAGCCTTCCACCCAAACTTTAGATCCAAGTGGAATCACATCGGGATCAACGGCAATAACATTTTTATCGGGATTATTACGCAAGTCGATACCTGTATACGTCGTTCCACTACAGCCATCACAGTAAGCAGTATAAGCGGTAGCGGTCACATACATCGTTTCTCCCTCATTCGTTTCACTGACTTGTTGAATGCCGTTCTGTTCTTCAGTATATGAATTAGTTTGGGCCTGTCCAGTTTTAGGCTCCATGAACGTTAATTTTTCTTTATAATCTAGTTGACTCTTAGATGTTGAAAGAAATTGCACAAGATGCTTTTCTTCACCTGTATTTTCATCGATTGTTTTCGTAGCTGCCATAGATGGAGAACAAAACATCATTAGTATGAAACAGATACTGATCATACTAAATAGAAGTTTATTCATTGATTACCCTCCATAGTAGATTTCGTTCTTTGGTAGTGGTAAAAAAGGATTAGAACTCTTTTTACCCTCATGTAGTATATCAGCTAAAAATCACAAGTCAATTACAATGCATGAACACAGATATAACATTTATGTTACATTTGTACGATAAATGATTTAGGAAAAAATTCATCTTGCAAAAACGCCATAATTCAGGTATTAAGCATTCCGGTTGACGGCAAGACGTTCTATCGTTTTACAATAATGAATAGTGTACGCACGATTTATTGGTAGACACAATAAAGTGATATTAGATGCAGTATTGATCCAGGAGGGAGTAATCTGCTTTGAAGATTTTATTAATAAATGGCACCATTGTTGGAGAGAAAACTAAGGTGCTATTAAATGAAGCTAAAAAGCATTTGATTGAATATATACCTGAAAATGAAATTCAAACGATTCATTTAGAAGATTATCAAATGGAATTTGCCAATGGTCGTCTAAAAAGTGAATATAATGAGGATACGTCGCGGTTAATAGATGAAATGGAATCGGCCGACGGTTATATTGTAGCGACGCCCGTTTTTCAGGGGTCTATTCCTGGGGTGTTGAAGAACTTATTTGATCTGATTTCTCCAAAAGCTATGCGTTATAAGCCAATTGCAATTATGGCTAATGGTGGTACGTTTCAACATCACTTAGCTGTCGTTAATCAATTAAAACCGATATTAGACTATTTCCGTAGCTTGATGACGCCTAATTATGTTTATACACATACGAACCATTTTTCACATACAAATGAGATTATTGATGAAGATGTCATCATGCGAATTAAAGAACTAACCCGAGTTCTTTATAAATATTTAGATATCAGCCATGACATTTTAGACGGTTATGATTTTAATCATTCTAATTTATAAATTCACAAACTGTTAATGATAGCTATTGCTTTGAAGTAAAGTTGTACCGTTTATTAAAAGTTGCACCATTTACCCCTTTGGCCCTTTAGATTCCTTATTGTCAAGAGGAGCTTTTTATGGTAACACAAAAACGTAAAGGTCTTAGGTCTTATTCTATTAAAGATGTGTACATTCATAAAATTCGTGGTATAATATATGTAGAAAGATCATAAAATAATAAAGACCGCCCATGTTGTTACATGGGGCGGCCGCAATAGACCGAACCCCATCAAGAGGGGCTAGGCAGCTTTTAGGTAAAATAATCCCTCAGCGCCTGCTAGAACGCATAATGAGGGGTTGTTTTTTATGGTTATTATCAGAAACGATAAACGCTACTAACATCCCGAAGGATATCTTGAGCGTTAGTGTACTAACAATGTCCATAGGCAAGCACCTCCCTCCTCAGGAAGTCTCCCAACGAAGACTAGCGGAAGATCAACAGTGCTACCCAGCCCCTTATCCGAAGCCAGTCTATTGTCAATATTGAATCATAGTTTGGTAAGGTAAAGTAAAACTTTTAATTCTAGTTATTTGCCTTTAAAGTTTGGTTCTCTCTTATCTAAAAATGCTTGAATACCTTCTTCATGGTCATGGGTTTGACGCATTTTTGATTGTCCTTTTGTCTCTAGATCGAGGACTTCTTCCAATAATGGTAATTGTTTATAATTTAGAATTCGCTTCGTTTCAATCATAGCTTGTAAAGGTAAGTGTTGTAATTTGACTAGATGTTCCTCCAAATCTTCTTTGAGCTCATCAGTCGTAACATCAATAAGACCGATTGCTTCGGCTTCTTGTGCCATCATCGTTTGTCCTTCCCAAATGGCTTGTTTAGCCTTAACAGTTCCGAGACGTTGTTCCATATAGAAATGCCCGCCACCATCAGGAATAAGTCCAATACCAATAAAGTTCATCGCTATTTTAGCATCCTCTTGCGCGACTACATAGTCAGCAGCTAAAGCTAGACTTAGCCCTAAACCAGCCGCGGCTCCATTAATAGCTGCAATAGTTACTTTCGGTAAGGCATAAAATGTAGTACTAACTTTTTTAATAATTTCCATCACACGTTTAAAACCTTCTGGGTCATCGGATTGAAGCATCGTTTTCATATCCCCGCCAGCGGAAAAAGCTCTTCCAGCCCCTGTTAATACAACGATTTTAGATTCATCCTGTTCAACCTGTTGTAATATTTCAGCTAATTCTTCAAGTAACTGTTCGTCCATTGCATTTAACTGGTCTGGTCGATTTAAGGTAATAGTTGTTACAGGTCCTTTTTGCTTAACTTGAACGGTTTCTCCCATTTCATCACCTCATTGAATCATTATATTGGCTAACTTCTTATAGTATTCACTAGCCTGTTTATAATCTCCTTTCTTGCTATAAATTTCTGCAAGTAATTCATTTAATTCTTTAATAAAATGGTTTTCGCCAATCGTATGATAATAGGGCAGAATGACATTTTTAGCCTTGTTTAAAAATTCTTCATCATGGGTTTGGTTATGGATTTGGTGACGAAGAATGTAATAACGATAACGAAGCTTAACAATATTATCGCTTTTAAGAATCTCTTCACCCCGTTTGATATATTTCAATGCTTTATCTTTATCGCCTTGTAAGTAATGAATTTTTGCGATCACATAAATAGAATAGAGAATATCATATACTTTTTCATGATTTTCTAGTGCTTCGTGTAAACAAGCTAATGCTTTCTCGTATTCTTCTTTTCGAAAGTGAAGAATACCTAAGTTATGAGTCGCTCGTGATCGGACTTTAGGTGATCTTCCCATTGGTTTGGATTGTAGCACTTGATTAAAATAATTTTCCGAAATATCATAAGCACCTAAATTCAAATAGTTAATGCCAAGTAAGTGATAGCAATCTGTTACGTGATTGTAGAGAAGGTCGTTGGCGAATTGTTCTAAGGCCATACCACAATAGTAGTTTGAATATACAGGTTGTCGCATTCCCATATATGACAAGGCTAATAGGTAGTATAGTTCTGGGTCATGTATACTCTGTGAATCTAAGATTTCTTTAGCTTTATGAAAATATTGATTAGCTAATTTAGAGTTGGTATGGCAGCTATAGTAAAAGCCAATAACCTTATAAAAATAGTAAAGCTTTCTTCCTGAAAACGTACCTTCTAAAGTAAGAAGATCTTGAATGTCAATGTTGTACCTTTTGGATGGTTCTTTCGAAATTAAGTAATAAAAGTAATTCAGTTGAAAGTAATTTTGAGTGTCGGAATGATGAAAAGGTGTAATAACTTCCTTAAGTTCATTAACAATTTTTTTGGCTTCGTCTAACTGTTTGTCATTAATTTTTTGGTTTAATTCATCTATACGATGATCAATGGCGACTTCATCATAAGAGGTCAGCTTCTCATAGTCCATGTTTAGGCGATTGAGAAGCAATTTGATGGTGTCTAAATTAGGTTCAATGACTCCGCTTTCAATTTTACTTAAGTAGGAAACCGAACATAAGCCATTGGCTAGTTCTTTTTGGGTTAATCCTTGCTTGGTACGATAATATTGTATGATGGCTCCTAAATCCATGAGTATCACCTTAACTTTCCTTCTACATCAAATTTTACCATTATTTTGTTGATTATTATAGACTGGAAAAATATTAAATTTGTGATAATTGACTTCATTACAATTTAAGATTAATATGAAATTATCAAAAAAATATGTCGAAGCAATAAGGTGTAAACATTTTGGTGTTTGCTTAAAAGGGAAGTTCGGTGCGAATCCGACGCGGTCCCGCCACTGTATATGGGTAGCGACTAATCAACCACTGTCTGAATGGATGGGAAGGGATTAGAAGCGATTATCCTAAGCCAGGAGACCTGCCTTGTTGTTTAGTTCGTTTTCCTTCGGGTTAAAAGGAAAGGCTATGATAGATTTGTGGTCGTAGATTGGCAATATGCCTTCGTTTTCTTAATCCTTAGGAAACGAGGGCATTTTTATTTTATAACAAGAAAGGGAGTTTAGAGATGCAGAAAAAATTTTGGTCAAAATGGTTAATCGTTTTAGTTATGTTACTTGCTGTCGGGTTAGCAGCATGTCAAGGGGATTCCACAGGTGAAGAGACAAATGACCAGGATCAAACCGAGGAATCAGGAGAAGAACAAGGAGACGATAACAGCAGTCAGGAAGAAGAACCATCTGATGAATCATCAAGTGATGGATTTGAAGCTGTAACGTTAACGGATAAATCAGGTACAGAAGTAACCATTGAAGAACTACCTGAACGTATCGTATCAGTTATTCCTAGTGCAACAGAAACAGTATTTACCGTAGGTGCGGGTGAACAAGTCGTAGGTGTTTCGGATAACGCCAATTATCCAGAAGACGTTCAAGACATCGAAAGAGTAGGCGGATTACAACTCAATATTGAAAAAATTGTATCGCTCGAACCAGATTTAGTCGTAGCTGATGTCAATAATGGTGAGGATATCAACGCACTACGCCAGGCAGGCTTAAACGTACTTGTTTTAGGTGCACAAAATTTAGAGGCGGTTTATGAAGATATTAAGCTAGTTGGTCAAGCGACAGGTCATGTAGATCAGGCCGATGAAATTATTAGCGGAATGAAGGCTGATGTTGAAGAGGTACAAGAAGTCGTTAGTGGTTTGAGTGAAGATGAGAAGAAAAAAGTGTGGATTGAGGTTGGTCCAGAACTGTTTTCTGGCGGTGAAGGATCATTTATAGATGAGATGATTGATTTAGCAGGCGGCATTAATATTATTGGCGACCAAGAGGGTTGGCCACAGGTTAGTGAAGAGATTGTATTAGAAAAAGACCCAGATGTCATTATTACAACATACGGATACTATATCGATAATTCAGTTGAACAGGTATTAGCTCGTGAAAATTGGCAAAATGTCACAGCGGTTAAAGAAGAACAAGTTTATGATTTACACAGTGATATGTTAACACGTCCTGGGCCGCGTTTAACTGAAGGGCTTAAGACGCTGGCTAAAACCTTCTATCCAGACCACTTTGAGTAAAAGGAAGTCACAATGATGAACAGTAAACATCATAAATTATGGTTGTGGTTGCCTATTTTTTTATTAATATTAATGGCTACCATGAGTTTTTCTGTCACATTAGGAGCTGCCAATATTAATTGGCAGCTTGTTTGGCAAATAATCTTTTCAAAAATACCTTGGTTAAGCGATTGGGTGGATGTGACCTGGAGTGACTCAGCGGAAACAATCGTATGGGATATCCGTATGCCCCGAGTGTTATTGGGTGCGCTTGTTGGTGCAGCTTTGGCATTAGCAGGAGCTATTTATCAAGGTGTGTTACGTAACCCTCTTGCTGATCCGTTTATTTTAGGCGTTTCATCAGGTGCTTCTTTTGGTGCATCTCTTGTGATGGTTTTTGGATGGCAACTCATGTTGCTAGGCCGTTTCACACTTCCGGCTGTTGCATTTGTTTCAGGATTTGTCAGTTTACTCATTGTTTATTTTTTATCGCGGGTTAATCATAAAGTGCGTTTGGAAACGATTATATTAGCCGGGGTTGTCGTGCAGTCTTTTGTTGGGGCTTGTTTATCTCTTGTTTTGTCCTTATCAAACGAACAGCTTCAGACGATTGTTTTTTGGATGATGGGTAGCTTAGCATTAACGGATTGGAGCTATAACCAAATTATTTTTCCAATTATTTTAATGGTTGGCGTGCTATCACTGTTTTTTGTCAAAGAGCTTAATATGTTAGGACTAGGTGAAGAAGTCGCCCATCATAGTGGAGTGTCCGTCCAACGTACTAGGTTTGTATTGTTAGTCTTAGCATCAATTATAACTGGAGCGGCCGTGTCTGTTTCCGGCGCGATTGGTTTTGTCGGCTTAGTCGTTCCGCATATTATTCGATTACTATTTGGCGCTGATTACCGTGTCATTTTGCCACTATCAATAGTCGGCGGTGCGATTTTCCTTGTCGGAGCCGATGCGTTTTCGAGAACAATTTTAGCGCCACGTGAAATTCCTTTAGGGGTCATTACCGCCTTTTTAGGGGCTCCGTTTTTTGGGTATTTACTGCGTCGAGCTAAGCGGGGCTATTTTTAGGAGGAGGA
Organism: Tenuibacillus multivorans; assembly: GCF_900103915.1. Classification (GTDB taxonomy): domain Bacteria; phylum Bacillota; class Bacilli; order Bacillales; family Alkalibacillaceae; genus Tenuibacillus; species Tenuibacillus multivorans. Next base: position 257,169 of record NZ_FNIG01000004.1, read on the forward strand.
GTCAACAGTGCTAGATTTACAGAACGTCAGTAAATCAATTGAGGGTAAAACAATCGTGAATGATATTACCTTTTCTGTCCAAAAAGGTAGCTGCGTTGGCTTGATTGGGCCTAATGGTGCTGGTAAATCAACGTTGGTTAAACTCGTTTCAGCCTTAGAAAAACCTTCAGGTGGTAGCATTCAGTTTATCGGAAAAGATGTTCAAGATTGGACTGTTAAAAAGTTAGCGCGACACATCGCTGTCTTAACTCAGGGAGGATTAGATCCTTATCCTATAACGGTTTTCGATGCTGTGTTAATGGGACGCTATCCGCACTTAGGATTTTTTGAGCGGGAAAGTAAAAGCGATTACGGTCAAGTTGATGAAGTTCTTAACATTACAGGCTTAACCGATTTTCGTGATCAAATGCTTGATACATTAAGTGGCGGTGAAAAACAGCGTGTGGCCATTGCTAAGGCGATGGTCCAGCAGCCACAATTACTTTTACTTGATGAACCGACGACCTTTCTTGATATTGGACACCAAAAACATATTTTAAAGTTAGTAAAAGATTGGCAAAAACGTGATGGCTTAACGGTCATGATGGTGCTTCATGATTTGAATTTGGCTGCCCAATTCTGCGATGAGTTAGTTTTAATGGATGAGGGCCAGATTGTTAACATTGGTACTAGTCGTGATATCATCACCTCAGAAACGCTTGAAAAAGTGTATCATACGAACCCTGAGATTATACAGCATCCAACATTAAATATTCCCCAAATTTTATTATAAATTTTTATTCGTAATTCAAGGCTTGTTTAGTATAATGGGTAGTAGAAAAATTAATGAAATGGGGAAGCTGCATGATTGAATGGAGAAATTTATATCGAGGCATGATTATGGGGGCCAGTGATATTGTTCCGGGTGTCAGTGGTGGAACAATTGCTGTTGTCTTAGGCATATATGAACGGTTTATTGAAGCAATCAATGGCGTTTTTACAAAGGAATGGAAAAGACATTTCGCATTTTTGATTCCTTTAGGTGTCGGTGTCGTTTTCGCCATGTGGTTACTAGCTGGTGCGATTAATTGGGCATTTGAATACTACCCAAATCAAGTTCAATTTTTATTTTTAGGATTAATTGCCGGTGTTATACCACTATTGGTAAGGAAATCAGAATATAAGCAGACCTTTGGGGGCACGCATTATATTTTATTTATCTTAGCTACATTGTTTGTTGCATCCATGGCTTTCTTTAGTGAAGGCTCTGATACAAGTGCTATGACTTCATTTGATGCCAAAACATATATTCTACTGTTTTTTTCAGGTTGGTTAGCTAGTTCGGCTATGATCTTACCCGGCATTAGTGGGTCGTTCTTATTATTATTGGTTGGTATGTATCCGACATTTACTTATGCGATCGAAGAATTGGTAATCGATGCTCTAATTCCATTAGGGTTAGGTATCGCACTTGGACTAATTATTATGAGTAAAATACTAACTTACTTGTTTCATCGCTTCTATTATCAAACCTATGCCCTAATCATTGGACTTGTTATCGGCTCGCTTGTAGTAATTTTCCCGGGCTTCGAGAGCGAATCCATGCGAAATGTGTTGAGTGCAATTGCGTTTATCCTTGGACTACTCGTAGCATATGGTTTAGGCAAAATTGAACATAAGGAGTAAATGAAACCCTTCCAGCATTTTGTTGGAAGGGTTAATTTAATTACGTTGGAATTCTATTTCCGAACATCGATTATTCTAATAATTCCCCATTGAACCTACTTTTTTGCCCCATGAGTGCTAATAATTCCCCATTGAACCTACTTTATTACCCAATGAGTGTTAATAATTCCCCGATGAATCTGCATTTTTGCCCCATGAGTGCTAATAATTCCCCGATGAGTCTGCATTTTTGCCCCATGAGTGCTAATAATTCCCCGATGAGTCTACTTTATAGCCCAATGTTTGCTATAAATTCCCCATTGAACCCACTAGTTGGTTTCCTTACTTCTGATTAACCTTAATGCGTTGAGCGTAACAAGTAGAGTAGCGCCCATATCTGCTAAGATGGCAATCCATAGAGTGAGCCACCCAGGAATAACTAGCAGTAGGGCCAACACTTTTAAGCCTAACGCGAAGGCAATATTTTGTTTGATGATGTTTAGGGTGCGTCGGCTTAATCGAACCGTGAAGGGAAGCTTTTCTAAATCGTCCCCCATTAGTGCAATATCCGCAGTCTCAAGAGCTGTATCTGTTCCAGCGCTACCCATTGCAATGCCAACATCAGCAGTAGCCAGGGCTGGGGCGTCGTTCACACCATCGCCAATCATCGCGACCCGACCGTGCTCGTCGTGTAATTGTTTAATCTGTGTTTGTTTATCTTTAGGTAAAAGGTTTGCTAGAAACGACTTAACTCCGACTTGATTCGAAATAGATCGAGCTGTTTTTTCATTGTCTCCCGTCAGCAATACAGATTGTTTCATACCAAGTCCATGGATTTTGTTTATCATGTTTTTCGATACGTCGCGAACCGCGTCAGCAATGGCAATAAGACCGATTACTTTGTCATTTTGACTCATCAGAACAACTGTATGCCCCTCTTCTTGTAAGGTTTCGACCTCATCGGAAATGTATGGACTAACAGAATCAAACATTGAAGGACTCCCGACTTTATAGGTTTCACCATTAATTGAACCCGTAATTCCTTTGCCTGTTATTGATTGAAAGTCGTTGATATCATACTGCTTAATAGTCAAACTCTCTGTAAAATCAATAATGGCTTTAGCTAATGGGTGTTGCGATTGACTTTCTAGTGCACTTGCTATACCGAAAAATTCCTCTTTTTGAATTGATTCATCAAAAATACGATAGCTTTGGACAACAGGTTTTCCTTGAGTAATTGTTCCGGTTTTGTCAAAGGCAATAGCCTTGATATGACCGAGCGATTCTAAATAGGCACCACCTTTAACAAGAACACCGTTACGGGCTGCACTTCCAATAGCTGTGACAATCGCAACAGGTGTTGACACGACTAGGGCACATGGACAACCGACGACTAATACTGCAAGCCCTTGATATAACCATGTTTCGAAGTTCAGCCCGAAAAATACTGGTGGAACAATAGCCACGCCAAGAGCGATTAACATGATTAATGGTGTATAATAAGCCGCAAAACGATCGACAAACTGTTGAGCAGGCGCTTTTTCATTCTGTGCTTCTTCAACTAAATGAATAATTTTTGCAAGTGTTGTATCCTTAACGAGTTTGGTCGTGCGAACTTCTAAATAACCTTCTTCGTTTAACGTTCCAGCAAAAACTTCATCATCCAAGGCTTTGTAGACGGGCACTGATTCACCGGTAATGGCGGCTTGGTTGATGGAAGTTTCGCCTTTAACGACAACACCATCGACTGGTATTTTTTCGCCTGGTTTAATCATTACGACGTCGTTTATTTGAATGTCCTCAACGTTTACCTCTTGTTTTTCGCCATTACGGATAACATTTGCGGTTTTCGGTGCAATTCCCATCAAGGACTGAATTGAGTTCCGTGCTTGATCCATAGAATAGGATTCAAGCGCTTCACTAATCGCAAATAAAATAACAACAGCTGCCCCCTCAATCCATTCACCGATTAAGGCAGCGCCAATGACAGCAATGGTCATCAATGTATTCATATCAAATCGAAGACGTACAAGATTACGAAAGCCTGTTAAAAATAGTTGATGTCCACCAACGACAATAGAGGCGATAAATGCTCCAAGCGTTAATGAATGGTCTGTACCTAATTGAAAATGTGAGATAAGCCCGGTAACAAGTAATATAAAGGAGCCAACAACATTTCCGTTTTCTTTAACATAATCCAAAAATGATTTTTGTGGTGTATTTTCATACTCTTGGGTGACTTTTAAATTTTCGAAGGATCCGGCTTTTTCTAGTTGCTCAATTGAAGCCGAACCTTCGACTTTAATTTTGGATGCGCCGAAATTAACCTCGGCGTTTTTGACTGTGGAAATTTCTTTAACATTATTTTCGAATGTTTTAGCGCAATTAGCACAGGACATGCCCTGCACATAAAAGCTTTGTTCTTCACTAGCCATAGTTACCCCTCCAATTCCTCTTGGTGCTCGACAGCTACTTTAATGAGGTCATGGACGTGGTGATCATCGAGCGAATAATAGACGTTTTTCCCTTCTTTTCTTACTTTCGATAAGCCATGTTTTTTTAGGGTGCGTAAATGATGTGATGCTGTGGCAACAGATGAATCGGTTATTGCTGCAACATCGCATACGCAAAGTTCCTTTTCTACCGTGAGTGCGTGGGCAATCTTGACCCGCGTTTCATCACTTAATATTTTAAAAAGCTGGCTGACGGATTTAACCGGGACTTCCTTCAAGGATGTATGAACAGATTGTAGTTGATCCTCTGATACATTTGACGTGCAGTTTGGAAGCTTCATAAGCTATTCCTCATTTCATTCAAATATTCATTTGATTGTATTATATTCAAATTGTCGTTTGAATGTCAATGAATTGAATTGATTATTTTTTTCAATTAAAATTTTAATGAAAGAGGTGACGAGGATGATACGAGAAGGGCAGTTAAAGGATTTAGACAAGATTGAAAGTCTCGTTAAACGAGCTAAAGAAAAAATGCTTGAAGAAGGTAATGACCAATGGGATGATACATATCCGAAACGTGAACATTACGAGGACGACTTACGTCATGGTCGGTTATTTGTTTACGAAGAAAAAGGAAGAATTCTTGGAGCAGCTTGTATCAGTGATACAGGTCACTCTGAATATGATGAAATTGATTGGAAGACAACCATAAAACCTTATTTATGTATGAAGCGATTAGCTGTCGATCCAACGACACGCCAACGAGGAATTGGGCTAAAATTTTATCAATTTGCAGAAGAGTTAGCTAAAGATAGAGAGGTACCATCGCTCAGAACAGATACGAATGGTGCCAATAAAGCAGCTTTACGCTTATTCGAAAAGGCTGGCTATTCATTTGTTACAGCAGAACGCCATGGACATTATAAAGAACCATTTGTTTATTATGAAAAAGTGGTTGGGAAGTGAAGTGAAAGCACTCGCCATCTATTAGTGAGTGCTTTTAATAACACTTTAGGTATGTTTAACGTTGTAAAAGGATTTAGGTATAAAAAAACTAAGGCCTTCGCCATTAGCGTGGCGATAAGCCTTAGTTTTTCTTTTTTATTCAGTTAAGCTTAAATACTCTTTTACATCGTTTTTACAAAGCTCAATGCCTTTTTCCCAGAATGATTCTTTTGTAATATCTTCACCTAAATGCTTCATGGCAAGATCTTCAACAGTCATAACAGCTGTATCACGGAGAAGTGCCATATATTTATCTTCATAATTTGTACCTTCTTCCAATGCTTTTGCATAAATACTTAGGGAGAATAGGTAACCAAATGTGTACGGGAAGTTATAGAATGGAACACCCGTAATATGGAAATGTAGCTTATTAGCCCAGAAGCTTGGACTTGTTGAGTTCACAGCATCACAATAAGCCTCACGCTGCGCTTCATCTGTTAATTCATTTAAGCGACTAGCAGGAACGAAACCATTTTTACGCTCTTCATAGAATCTTGTTTCAAATAAGAAACGAGAGTGAATGTTCATAAAGAATGCGACACTTCGCTGTAATTTATCTTCAAGTAAGGCCACTTTTTCGCTCTCTGATGATGCCTGTTTAAGAGAGGCATCTGCCACAATCATTTCAGCAAAAGTAGATGCTGTTTCCGCCACGTTCATCGCATAACGACGATTTAATGGATGCACACCTTTTAACGCATAAGAGTGGAATGCGTGACCAAGCTCGTGTGCCAGCGTTGCGACGTTAGACATCGATCCACTGTAAGTCATGAAAATACGGGATTGTTCGCTTAATGGGAACCCTGTACAGAACCCGCCTGGACGTTTACCCGGACGGTCTTCGGCTTCAATCCAGGCATCTTCAAAGGCTGTTTTCGCAAAGTTTGCCATCTTCGGACTAAACTTCTCAAAATGTTCGAGGATAAAGGCAGCTCCATCATCATATGAAAGTTTCTTTTTATTCTTTTGAGTCGATGCGCCAAGATCGTACCACTCTAGTTTTTCCTTACCTAATAGTTTAGCTTTACGATAAAGGAAATCCACAAAAGGGTCTTTGTTTTTAGAGATTGCTCCCCACATGGCGTATAATGTATCCTGTTGCATGCGGTTAATATCAAGTGGCTCTTTTAAAACGTTATCCCAGCCTCGTTTTTGATACGTATTTAAACGGAACCCGGCTAAGTGGTTTAAAGTTTTAGCAAATAGATTTTCTTTTTCTTTCCATGTCGCTTCTAGCTTTTCAAAAACTTCTTTACGCACCTCAGGATTTTCATGGGAAAGAAGGTTGTTGGCCTGGCCAACTGATAATTCTTTTTCTTCACTTTCAACATTAACGGTTACTGTCATTCCACCAACAATGGTGTTATACATTTGTCCCCATGCATGATAGCCATCAACGGATAAAGCAGTAATAAGCGCCTCTTCATCCTCGGAAAGCTGCTCTTGTGCTTGTGTACGCCATTCATTCAGCACAAAATTAAGCTCGCTAAGCTTTTCATGATTTAAAAGCTCGTTCCAAACGTTTTCATCGGTTTTGGCTAGCTTTTGTTTTAGAATGTTAAAGGCAGAATTAAATAGTGCCGACATTTCCGTAATTTCACTTCGGAGAGCACTAGCCTTTTGGTCACTCATGTCTTGTGCTTCCAAACAACTGACAAATGCTCCAGCTTGACTTACGCTCATTAAGATATCTGCTGCTTGATTTAGTGTTTCGGCAACTTGATCAGCTTTAGAAGCTGATTTGGGTGTTTTAAAATCTTTTAACTGTTCTGCGTATGTACGAACGCGGTCTTTAGTTTGATCTAAATGTTTACGAAACTCTGGTGATTCACTACCACCTTTAAAAAAGACTTCTAAGTCCCAGACTATAGGGTATGCTGTTTTACTCATCAGTGAAGACCTCCTATTAGCTTCAAAATTTTCTTAATTTATTGTCATTATTATACCATGATTATTACTTCGGATAAAGAATATTTCGTAATATGAAATAATAAAAACGTTCCCAGATTAAGCTGGGAACGTGCACACTTAAAAAATCGATCTAAACTTGATTAAATTAAATTTAAACCTCGCTTCTATACCGCGACCCTGTTGAACAAACAATTTTCCGTTTTCTAATTTCCATTCATAAGTTGTACCAGATTGCTTGGCATCATCTAGTTGATAAATGCGTTTTAATTGGTTAGCAAATTCATCGGGGTTTTCTGAGAAAATCGTGACGTTATTAAACTCACTTGCATTCATATCTGCTTCGCTAGTGGGTTTGTTTCCTTCCCCACTCCATTCAATTAAAAATGGCAGCGGTTCTGCATCAAAATCATATTTTGGAAAAAGCATTTTCCATTCTAAAACACTGCCATCAGGCTTTGTTCGCTTGCCTGGAAAGGGACCGATATACTCAATTCCTTTCTCATCAAAATGTTGTTGATATTTCTCCATTTGATCAACTCGAAGCGCAAATTGGATTGGCCCTTCCTGACCTTTTTCTTTTGCAAAAGCAGTATGCTGTATAAGCGGGTTTTCGGAGGTCTGGGCTTTTTCATCGTCATCAATTCCGAGCCACTCAATATACGCATTGTTTTTAAAAAAAGCGAGGTAATTGAAGGTTCCCCAATCATCGTGTTGACCTCCTGGAACACCAACTTGCGTATGTGATGATGTGAAGATTTCCTGATGCCTTTTTGGATCATTAGAAAAAATAACGAGATGATCAAAAGCAATCATTTTCGACACTCCTTATGAAATCTACATATTAAAAGCTTTCGCGAGCTTTGTATACGACTCTAACCGACGTTCAAATGGACTAACAATTACATTCACCATCACTTCATTAACTTGAAACGCATGAGCGAGGTCTTCAATTTGTTGTTTAACGCTTCGGACGTCTCCTATAATCATTCGTTTACGATTCTCATTAATGCGTGCCTGTTCATACATATTGTACGTTTGCTGGCTAGCTTCTTCAGGGGAAGGGAAAAATTCACGTACTTGACCTTGCTCGATCATAAGTAGAGCTTGATCGAGGCTTGAGGCTAAAAACTCAGCTTCCTTATCTGTATCGCCTATAACAGCGAAAATGGCCACGCTGGCATAAGGTTCTTGCATCATAGGTGAAGGAATAAAACTATTATAATAACGGTCAATAGCGACTGGACTGCCATCACCGTTAATAAATTGTGCAAATGTATACCCAGTTCCGAGCTGGCCGGCTACAGAAGCACTTCCACCACTAGAACCTAACATGTGTACAGGTGGCGTCGTTTCACCGAGTGGTGTGGCTTTAACTTGATAGCCTTCAGGGTCTTTCCCTAATAAATAATCAATTAAATGAGACACTTGAGTCGGATAGCTATGTACATCCGGATATTTCCCACGATTCAAAGCATAATTCACGCCAGGCATTCCACCAGGCGCTCGCCCTACTCCCAAATCAATTCGCTCGGGATATAGCCCTTCTAATACCCGAAAGGATTCTGCCACTTTATATGGACTGTAATGCGGAAGTAAAACGCCCCCAGTTCCAACACGGATTTGTTTTGTATTGGCCGCTACTGATGAGACTAAAATCTCAGGAGCAGATCCTGCCAAGCTTTTCGTGCTATGATGCTCACTCATCCAAAAACGTTTATATCCTAATTGATCAACATGCTTAGCTAGCTCTATCGTCTGTTTTAAAGCATCTCGCTCATTGTTTCCTTGTAATAGTGGTGATTGATCTAAAACACTGAGCTGAATAGTCATTTGTCGACACCTTTCTATAAGTAAGTTATGATTATAATTGTTTGATATTTATTACAAAATTTCAATTGATATGCATGGGGAAGTGATGTTGTATGGGCGATAAAAAAATAGCGTGTTATCGTTGTGATAAGGAGATTAAAGATAAGACAGATTTAGTTGTCGCAAATAAATTTAAATTGAAACCGTTTCATAAAAAATGCTTTAATAAACATATTGATGAAAAACGTCAACGAGGTACGATGTTTTATGATCCATTGCCAGTCAATAGTAAAAGAGGAACAACTATGGCTTTAGTATTTGTGTTTCTCATTTTACTGTTTACCTTTGTGATAAAGGTTAATTATTTAGCTTACTTTTTATGCTTTATTTATCCATTTTATCGCTTAATGAGCTGGGCTATGTTCGAAGCCAAATTGTCTTAAATAGATTCATGGATTAAGGAGAAGCGTTTTTCATGCTTCTCCTTTTTGGCATACAGCGATGCCTAAGGGGTATTTAACTCCTTCACGCTGATGAGGCTCCATGACGACACCATTTTGGTAAAAGAATTCAACATGTTGATAGTCATTTGTGAAGAGTTCTTTAAATTCTTCCTGAGTTAACTGATGAACGTGAAAAGGATTCCCGCATGGTTCACCACGACCTTTACCAAAAGGTGTTGATACAATAAGAGTCCCACCTGGCTTGAGTAAACGATCGTAGTTATTTAATATAGCTTGTTCATCCTCTATATGTTCAATCGTTTCAAAACTAACGATACAATCGAAGGTTCCAAATGATTGATTTAAATTCGGATCGGTTGCATCAGTAATATGATAAGACGACTTAGGATGGTAGTATTCATTGTTGGCGTATTGGATAATGTTTGGATCAAGGTCAACTCCAATTACTTCGTTAACTTGTTTTTTGCGACGTTTTGCTATCATATGTGTGCCATAACCTGCCCCACAAGAAAGATCTAAAACTCTTCCATATAAATAATTTAATGCGAACTGATAGCGAGCAATATGTTCGAGTAGTAATGGATTTAATGGATCCATTAGGTTCGGAATGACGCGTTCACCTGTATCTTCAATCATGTTTGAGTCCCTCCTAAAAGCAACTTAATTATGCCAAATTTCTACTCATTTGGAAACTATTTTGACGCTAAACAATCTAAACTCTATAATTATCTTAGGTAGATGGGAGGGTATGGTGGATATGGATAAAGAAATATATGAACAAAGAAGAGAAGATGATTCATTAAAATTATTTGTAGTTTTATCAAAAGCAAGTCGGACATTATTGGATTTAGCTGAAACGGACATGGAGCGGTATGGGTTAAACCCAACCGAATTTGCAACACTCGAGCTATTATATCATAGGGGACCACAACCCTTGCAAAAGATCGGTGACCGGATTCTGTTGACAAGTGGCAGTATTACGTATGTCGTTAATAGTTTAGAGAAAAAAGGATATTTGGATCGTGTGCGCTCAGAGGATGATCGCAGGGTCACATACGCTCAAATAACAGATAAAGGACAAGCCTTGTTGGGTGATATTTTTCCAGAGCATTGGCTAGAAATTCAAAGGATTGTATCCGGATTATCGGGTGAAGAAAAACAACAGGCGATTAAGCTTTTGAAAAAGTTAGGTGTTCATGCAGAAAAGCTAAGAGATTCATAAATGATTGTTTATTTAAAACTTATAGTGGGTATAATGCTCTATGGACACAATAATTTAGAGGTGAGCATATTTGCCGGAGCAAAAAATAACGGTTTACACTAGGGAAAATTGTACGAAGTCAGAGCGATTAAGGAAAATGCTGAATCGTTGGGGGGTTGATTTTGAAGAGAAAAATGTAACTGAGAACCGAACCTATTTAAAGGAACTTCAAAATCACAATATTTTTGCTGCACCTGTAACTTTCATTGGTGATCAATGTATTCAAGGTGTTCAACATGATCGTTTAAAATCTGAATTGGATTTATAAAACTTTTTTAGACAAACACCCTTTTTTGATTATTTTTCATATGATGTTTTAGGGGGTGTTTACGATGTATCATTTCCAATCTCAACATGAGAACGGATATTACCCAGTAAACTATTACTATCCATCCTATTACGATCCAACGCAGCAACAGCAACCATACTATTATCCTTATAATAACTATAACCAACCGTTATATTTCGAAGTCCCAAGTAATGAAGGGACTCAATATCAAAATTTCCAAAATCAACAATCACCATTTATTCAATATTTTCAAGATGATAATGGGGAAGTTGATATAGACAAAGTTATTAACACGACTAACCAATTTGTGAAAACAGCAGCTCAAGTTGGTCCGATGGTCAAATCATTAAACAACTTTGTTAAAGGGATGAAATTCTAAGGTCTTTCGAATTTTTTTCGGAAGATCTTTTTTTATATTTTATTTTTATTTATTTATGATAAAATGAAAAGCATTGCTTCAAGTGATTAGTAGAAAGAGGGTTAATTAATGATTAAGAATAAGGTGACCAATACATCTTTTTACTACGGTTGGGTCATTGTATTCGTCTCAGCTTTAGGCGTCTTCTTCTCGGGGCCAGGGCAAACATATGCCGTATCTGTCTTTATTGACGTTTATCGCGAAGATTTTGGATTTTCCCCATCCTACATATCTAGTCTTTATTCTGCTGCTACATTACTAGCAGGTTTTTTATTATTTACAATAGGAAAGTTAACAGATCTATACGGTCAACGACTTATGATGACCATCGTTGGTTTTGCCTTAGCTTTTGCAACGTTTTGGAATGCCATGATTATAGGGCCGCTAATGATGTTTATCGGCTTTTTTATGCTACGGATATTCGGCCAGGGATCGATGACATTACTACCGAATACTTTAGTTCCGCAATGGTTTCTAAGAAAGAGAGGCCGGGCGTTAAGTGTTATGGCAATTGGTGGCTTTGCAGGTGCAGCTTTATTTCCGCCGTTAAATGTGTTTTTAGTTCAAACGTTTAGCTGGCGGATAACATGGGTTATTTGGGGAGTCGCTTTACTTGTCATTTTTGTACCATTAGTCATTATTTTCGTTCGTAACAAACCAGATGATATTGGCGAAATTATGGATGGTAGAGAAGATTTAAAGGTAAAGGTCATAAAAACTTCACGTTTGCCCCTCTTTACCATGATCAGTTTGTCTACTCTTATCGTCCTAACTTTAATACCGACCATCAATGAGTATTTATTAAACACATTTGTATGGTTTCCTAGTGTGGTTATTCGTATAATATTACTAGCTGTAACATTAATGGCACTGATCGTGGTCTTGCGAAAAAGATATATATCTAAGACGACCAACGGGGTTGAAAAAATTGACGATCAACCAAAGTCATCTGTCAAGGAGATGATAACGGAAGATAATGAGATTAGCTGGACATTAAAAGAAGCCACGAAAACAAAAGCATTTTGGGTTATTTTATTCTGTGTTAGTATTCCAGCTATGACGAATACGGGGATTACGTTCCACTTAGTTTCAATTTTTGAAACTAAAAATTTATCCATGGAGCTTTCGGCAATTATATTATCTTTAATGGCTATAATTGGATTTCCAGTTACCTTTATATCTGGTTATTTAGCTGATCGGATTAAAGTGAATCATATTTTAGCGATTACCTTTCTAATTCATGTCGTAGCAATTAGTTGGTTGTTCTTAGTACAGAGTGCTACAGGGGCCATTATTTATGGGGTAATATGGGGATTAGCTCATGGATTTGAGCGAATAGCACTAAATATTGTTTGGCCGAATTATTTTGGCAGAGAGCATTTAGGAAGTATTAAGAGTATTGCACAGTCAGCTATGGTTGTAGGATCTGCTTTAGGGCCATTACCATTTGGTTATTTCTTTGAATGGTTTGGTGGATTTAGTGAAATTTTGATCGTGATGTTATTATTCCCTGCAATAGCAATGCTATTAGCCTGGTTCTCCCCAGCCCCTAATTATCAAAGATACCACAGATAAAAAGGCTGGGACAAAAATATTTAGAGGGTGATGAAAGGCGAACAATATCATCTAATATCATTAAAAATGAACGGAGTCAAAATGCGTAGACGCCTGCGGGAACAGCACGAGTCTCGAGACCCCGCAGGCAGCGCTTTTCTGCCGAGGAGGCTCGAGCCGTGCCCGCGGCAAGCGAAGCATTTTGACGTAGTGAATAAAATCTGAACTCATTCATGAATAATTGAATCTAGTTCGGATTTTATGTTTTTAATAAAGTTTTGTTTCAGCCCTCTTCTTAATATCTATCTTATTTCTTATCTTCCAGAAAGGAAATGACGAGTCCACCTTCGCCTGCGTGGGTAGCGATTAACGGCCCCATCTCAACTAAAAGCTCCTCGGATGGGTTATATTTCTCTTTAATTGATGCGAGTACCTTCTTGGCTTTTTCTTCACAATTACTGTGTGCGAGTGCGATGGTTTTTCCTTCTAGTGATTTGGTATAGTCACCAATCTGTTCAACTAAACGTCGTAGGGCTTTCTTTTCCCCGCGTACCTTTTCAGTCACCTCGATGTCGCCTTCATCTGATGCTTTCATCAATAGTTTAATATTTAATGTCTTGGCAATGGCACCTCGAACTTTATCCAACCTACCGCCTTTAATTAAGTTTTCAACAGTTTTTAATGAAAATAGCGTTGCCGTACGCTCAACAGATGCTTTTACATGATTAACGATTTCATGAAAGTTAACTTCTTTCAGCTTTAATTTAACGGCTTCATTTAATAGTAAAGCTACTCCGCATGAAGCGGTTTTAGTATTAACAATTTCAATGATTCGGTCAGGCTCCTCGTCCAATAACATATTTTTCCCAAGCTCTGCATTTTGATAGGTTGCACTTAAATTCTTAGTTAACGACAGCAATAATATGGGTATGTCAGGATTGATCTCTTTAAAGGCATTGTAGAAATCGTTTGGACTTGATGCGGATGTTTTCGGTAATTCATCTGTGGCCTTCATTTTTTTATAAAATTCTTCTGTGCTTAAGTCGACACCAGCCTTGTATTCCTCATTGGCAAAATGAATATTTAACGGAACAATTTTGACGTTGAATTTTTCGATTAATTCTTTTGGTAGATCAGCTCCCCCATCTACCATTAATTGAAATGACATATACTCACCCTCTTTTATTAGTGTATGGCCTAAAAGACATGTTTTTTATTCAATCACTTTGACTTTCTTTTTCTTCGATGTACTAAAAATAAAAAGGATCAACCCAAAAATGACAATGGTTCCACCCAGGAACTGTGACCACGTGACCCATTCATCCAAAATGAAATAGGCTAGAATGGAAGCACCAACTGGCTCGAATAATATTCCCATTGTGATGGTAGAGGCATTAATCCATTTAATAGCCCAATTAAACAAGGTATGGCCAAAGAAAGTAGGGAAAATCGCTAAAGCTAAGAAATAGAGCCACGTATCAGTCGAGTAACCGACGAATGGTTCCTTAAGTATTAGATTATACAGGATTAACGTTATCGCACTCATCCCATAAACGACAAATGTATAAGTGATTAATGATAAACGCTGGCGTACATTTTGCCCAAATAAAAAATATCCTGTTATCGTAATGGCACCCATTAAAGCGAGGAAGTTACCGAAGAGTGCCATTCCACTTATTTGAAAATCGCCCCAGCTAATAATCACACTACCTGTAAGGGCAATAATCATACTAATGACAGCACCACTTGTAAACCTTTCTTTAAAGAAAAAGTAACCACCTAAAAATGCCCAAATTGGTTGTGTCGTTACTAATACAACAGAGCTTGCAACAGATGTGTGATTGAGTGATTCAAACCATAAAATGAAATGAAACGCTAGAAATATCCCAGCTGCAATAGAAAAGAGCCAATCCTTTTTGGATATTTGAGCTATCTCACCTCTGTATTTGATTAGCACGAGAGGCAGCATTAGAATAACCGCAAATACTAAGCGGTAATTAGCAATGATAGAAGCGGGAGCATCGGCGAGTCTGACAAATATGGCGGATGTTGATACAGTTAAGACACCAATGATAACGGCGATGTATGGCATGATTTGTTTTTGCTCCATTTATAGACACCTCTAATAATAAGATATACGTATTCGATCAATCAGAATTGGCCCTAGTGCAACACCGCTAATAAAACCAAATATATGTGCAATATAATTAATGTGTGGGCCAAAAGAGGTTAAAAAACCAATAATGATAAAGACAGTTACAATTTGTCTGCTTTGGGAATCAATAAGATCTTTTCTAGCAAACATCATATAAGCATATAAACCAAATAATCCGTATATGGCTCCTGATGCCCCGACGTACTCTGCCATAGGATTGCCTAAAAACAAGTACGCAACATTTGGAAGTATGCCCATTATCAAGTATGCTAAAATAAATTTGACTTTACCTAATAAGTGCTCTAATGCAGGTCCGAATAAGACCAAGCTAAAGCTATTAAATAGGACATGCATCAATCCACCATGGACGAATATAGGCGTTAATAATCGCCAATATTCACCAGACTCAATGAGTAGATTTTGTCCGACCATAAGAAATCTTATATCGATAAACAAAGGTATTGGAATGAATTCTGTAAATATGTAAAGGATGAGATGAATCGCGACAATCGTTGATATAATAGGATACCATCTTAAGAATTGCCGAAAGCTTTCCGTTCTAATAAAAAACATATGGGACGCCTCTTTCATCAAAAGTATAACCGTTTCTTTTAACACTTTTCTATAAGAATACTAATGATTGCTTAAAGTTTCAATTAAAGTGAGAAAGAAGGGCTAATTTATGATCCAAGGAATTGGAATAGATATTGTAGAGTTAGATCGTGTTGAACGATTACTTTTAAGACAAAAAAAATTTCCTCGTCGCATACTTTCTACTAATGAATGGGAAAGGTTTAATCAATTATCAAATCATAAACGAAAGGTTGAATTTTTGGCAGGTCGTTTTGCTGCTAAGGAGGCATACAGTAAAGCACTCGGAACAGGGATCGGCCAACATCTTTCTTTTCAATCATTTGAAATTATGCCGAATGATATGGGACAACCTAAAATATACATAGATGATAAGCAGCATCCTAGCGTTCATTTATCGATCTCTCATAGTCAGACTTATGCCATTGCACAAGTTATCATAGAAAAATAAATTTTCTTGGATAGCTAGTCTGCATATTCAGACAAGTTGTCACATATAGTGTATTGCGGGGTAACAAATGATCCAATGTGCACATTGTCACCGCAACACGAATAGATTGCTTGTTCCTTAGAATAAGCTATTGAATTATGAGGCGAAGGAGTTGTCTGAATGAAAGGTAAACTAGTGCTCTTCATTTTACTCTTGTCAATGGTAGGGCTACTTGCTGCTTGCGGGGAAGATACGGTCGATGATGTTGTGAATTCACTAAACAAAAAAGAACAAGACATGGAAAGCTTTAAAACAACAGCGACCATGGAAATCCAAACAGGAGAAGAACCACAGCAATTTGATGTACAAGTCTGGCATAAGAAAGATGACTATTACAAAGTGGTACTGCAGAATCAATTAGATGATAAAGGAAATCAAGTTATATTACGCAATGACGAAGGTGTTTTTGTATTAACTCCTTCCATCAACAAAAGTTACAAGTTCCAAAATGATTGGCCAAAACATCACAGTCAGCCGTATTTATTCACCTCACTCGTATCGGATATTAATAATGATGCCGATCGTGAGTTTAAGGTTACTGAAAATTATTACGTCTTCACAGTGAAAACAAATTATAAGGGCAATCAACAGTTACCGTATCAAGAAATTTACTTCCATAAGAAATCATTAGAACCAGCGCTTGTCAAAGTATTGAATTCACAAAACGAGCCAATGGTTAACGTTGATTTCTCTGATTTTGAATTCAATCCAGAAATTGCAAATACTGAATTTGATACAGAAGAAAATTTAGCTGAAGGAACTGTTAGCGTTCCAACCATGGCTGAATTAGAAGAACAGTCTATGGCCGTTTATTACCCGGATAACCTTCCAGAAGGTGCTGAGCTAGCAAGTGAAGAAGTTGTTTCATTTGAAAATGGAGAACGGTCAATCTTATCATTTGAAGGTGACAAAAATTTCACATTGGTTCAAGAGATGTATCAATCACATCCGACGAATATAGAAGTACCAGTCTATGCTTCGGGTGAGATGGTTGATTTAGGATTTACAGTGGGTCATTTATCAAATAACACCCTAGAATGGCAACAAGATGGTATGAATTTCGTGTTGGCGAGTGACACTTTAACCGTTGATGAAATGGTTGTAGTAGCAAAATCTGTACAAGATCGTGCGATGAAGTAAAATGAAACATAATCTGACTAAATTACCCGTAATATTTAAGATATTATGGGTAATTTTTTTGTCTAGACCATTTCCAATAATCGCTATATTGACAATACAAGAGTTGTCCTAGGATAATAATAAACAACAATAAATGTTTAATAGAAGAGGGTCTTGACATGGATAAATCAGCTTATCATCGCGATACTTGGGTAGAGGTAGATTTAGACGCAATAAGACATAACGTTAAAACAATGAACCATCATTTAAAGGATAAAGAGGTTATGGCCGTTGTGAAGGCTGATGCATATGGTCACGGTGAAATTGAAGTGGCTGAAGCCGCGCTTGAATCGGGTGCTACAAGGTTAGCAGTTGCGGTACTTGATGAAGGGTTACGCTTGCGTCAAAAGTTCCCTGATATACCTATTTTAGTGATGGGATGGACGGATCCCAAATACGTAGCATTGGCAGCTCAACACAACATCACCTTAACGACGTTTCAATCGGATTGGATCAAACAGGCTAGCTCCTATTTAAATGATGAACATTTAAACGTTCACCTAAAAGTGGACACAGGTATGGGACGAATAGGTATAAGAAGTGTTGAAGAGGCATATGATGTAATTAAGGCATGTAAACATACCAATATATTCATTACGGGTGTTTTTACTCATTTTGCAACGGCTGATGAGCCAGGTAATCACTATTACAGTCAGCAGATCGCAGCATTCAAACAATGGCTAATTCAAGTGAAGCGGTACCTTCAAGAAAATATAGTAATACATATCGGAAATACTGCTGCAGCTATGCGGTTTCCAGACGATATGTTTGATGCCGTACGCTTTGGAATCGGCATGTATGGTCTATACCCTTCAAAATTTGTTAGTGAAAATGTCTCTCTTCATCTTAAGCAAGCATTTTCTTTATATAGCCGACTGATTCACGTCAAACGAATTAACAAAGGAGATGCTATTAGCTACGGAAAAACGTATGTTGCAGACCAAGATGAATGGATAGGGACGATTCCCATTGGTTATGGTGATGGTTGGATTCGTAAACTGCAAAACTTTCAAGTGTTAATCCATGGAAAGAAACTTCCTATAGTTGGACGTATCTGTATGGACCAATGTATGATACGTCTTGATCATCCTTATGAAATAGGAACTAGTGTGACATTAATTGGTTCTGACCAAACGGGAGTTGTGTCGATGGATGATGTAGCAGATTATCTTGAAACCATAAACTATGAAATCCCTTGTATACTTGGGAAACGCATTCCACGTTATTATATTAACTAGACATCATATTTTTTGTCATTTTTCTATATAAGGCTTAAAATTCTTTCATAAACGACTTTTTTTCCGTTTTTTCTTTACGAATTGTGGAGAATAATGCTATTATGGGGTATAGATTTGCTGCGTGAAAATGCTGGGGGTGTAAGGAATGTCTGAATCTTCGAAAGAGATCGTTGTAAAATTACCAACTTCTTTACTAAACGAATGTGACAGCTTAGTACAAAACCAAGATGATTTAGATCGTGAAACACTAATTATGCAAGCGGTCAACGCGTACGTTCAAGATGAGAAGAAACGAAAAATTAAAGAAAAGATGCGCCGTGGTTATGTCGAAATGAGAAATATCAACTTAGGGATTGCATCAGAAGCATTTGTAGCCGAAGAGGAGGCTGAAACCACTCTTGAGCGCTTAGTGAGTGGGGTGTAATTAACTTGTACGTAAAACGTGGCGACGTCTACTATGCAGATCTAACCCCTGTGGTAGGTTCTGAACAAGGCGGTGTTCGCCCAGTGCTTATCATACAAAATAATATCGGAAACCGTTTCAGCCCTACAGTAATTGTAGGTGCTATCACGGCTCAAATCCAGAAGGCTAAACTGCCTACTCATGTTGAAATTGATTCTAAAAAGTATGGGTTTGAAAGAGACTCAGTTGTCTTATTAGAGCAAATCCGAACTATAGACAAGCAACGTTTAACGGATAAAATTACAACTTTGGATGAGCATCTCATGAGACAAGTTGATGAAGCTCTACAAATCAGTTTAGGTTTAATGGATTTATAGTTTAACACCTAGTGTCTTGATGTGCACTAGGTGTTTTTATTTGGCTCTAAAATGTTTGTTGGGGTGGCAATTTTCTGATAACTTATTGACTAGGCTCATGTTAGGTCCTCGCTAGCTACGGGGCGATCAACTAGCCTCCTCGAACTCCACTATCGTTACGTTCTGTGGTGTCTTTCATGGCTAACTTTCCCGCAAGAGTCTTGGGCCAACCTGGAAATAAGACTCATAATGCAGATTAAAAAAACCGCATTCATGAGGTTTATTGGGGAATTAACGATGGACATTGGGGAATTAGAGCTCTTCATTGGGCAAAAAATCAACTCCATTGGGGAATTACCGGTTATAATGGGGGAATTATTTTCCGTCATAGGGCATTCACCATGGTTCATTGGGGAATTATCCGTTTCAATGGGTAATCAGCCACTACGATGGGCGCTCAACAACTTTCATAGGAGATTATAGATGCAACTAAGTTTTTTACAATCCTTTTAAGTATTCTGAAAAATGTAGCACTATTTCTTTAGAAGTGTTAAATTTGAAGTATATAACTAAAATTGGGGGGTTTATGAAAGTGAATCCGGAATATAAAGATATTCTATTAGATTATAGTGACGAAATTATTAAAAAATGGATGGACGACTTAGAGGACAATAAACTGAAAGAATACAAATCCACGGTGTCAAATGAATTGATCGAACAGGTAAACAGAGAATTTGTAAATCTCATTTTCTCAAAGCTAAAAGATGGGGTGAACTACGAATCATTAGAGCAATTCTCTGAACGAATCGTTAATTTAGGCTGGCCGTTAGCTTATCTTACAGAAGGCATGCAATCCTTCAGAAGTATTTGTATACGGACAATTCTAGAACAAATAGATAATAAGGATGAGGCCTTTTTTCTAGAAGTGATGGATGATGTTAATAATTGGGTAGACCCAATTAAGAATCAGCTTATTAATGAGTATTCAAATAACTGGAATAACATCATTTCATTACAAAAAGTAGCATTACAAGAACTTTCTGTACCATTAATTCCTGTAATGGAAGGCATTACCGTCATGCCACTAGTGGGAACGATTGACACGGATCGCGCGAAATTGATTATGGAGAATTTATTAGATGGTGTCATTAAATCTCGAGCAGAGGTTGTTTTAATCGATATAACCGGTGTACCTGTGGTGGATACAATGGTTGCACATCACATTGTACAGGCAGCAGAAGCTGTTCGTTTGATCGGATCTACTTGTATATTAGTTGGGATTAGACCGGAAATTGCTCAGACCATTGTCAACTTAGGTATTGATTTAAGTAGATTCCCAACTAAAAGCTCTTTGAAAAAAGGGTTTGAAAAAGCTCTAGAAATGACGAATCGAGATATTGTTAACGTAAAAGAGAAGGATGCGGATATTATTGACGATATGGTGCAGTCAATTGATAAGGAGTGAAAGAGATGAGAATCCCAATATTAAAACTACAGAATTATTTACTCGTATCCATTCAAGTGGAATTAGACGATCAAACGGCAATAGAATTTCAAGAAGATTTATTAAATAAAATTCACGAAACAGGAGCGACTGGCGTTGTCGTCGATTTAACTTCTGTTGAAATTATTGAGTCTTTTATTGCCAAAGTATTAGGTGATGTTGTTTCAATGGCAGAATTAATGGGGGCTAAAGTCGTTTTAACAGGTATTCAACCTGCAGTTTCCATGACCTTAATTGATCTTGGCATTCATTTAAAGAATGTAAAAACAGCGTTAGATCTTGAACAAGGATTAATTAAGTTGAAACAAGAATTGGAGGAGAAGTGATGAAAGGGTCCCTATCAAAAGTGCCAATCTCTAAAGAATGGGACATCGTTGGTGCTAGGCAAACTGGACGGAACATTGCCAAGGAACTAGGGTTTGGCTCAGTAAATCAAGCCCGTATAGCTACTACGATATCGGAATTAGCTCGGAATATTTATTTATATACAGAATATGGTGAAATCTCTTTTGAGGAAGTTTGTGAGAAAACTAAAGTTGGATTAAAAATAATAGCAACTGACTCAGGGCCTGGTATAAAAGATATAAGTAGGGTAATGGAGGATGGGTATTCGACTTCTGGTGGATTAGGAGCTGGATTACCAGGTGTAAAACGTTTGATGGATGAATTTGATGTTGAATCTAATGGAGATGGAACAAAGATAACAGTGATTATGTGGTTGAGGTAATTGTGGGGTGAGAAAACTTGTGCTCATTAAGATCAGACATCGGAGATTATAAAGAACTATTAAGACAATATATTAAAACAAAGGATGAAGCGGTACTTTATGAAGCAGAGCAATTTAGCAAAAGCTCTATTCAAAACAATATATCACCTGATGAGATAATAAATGAACACTATCAAGCCATTTTAGAGTTAATACCGGATTTAGATGAGCGTGTGAAAGATTCATTTTATTTTTTAATTGAAACGATGATTAGTTATGGCTTAGCTTATCAAGAATATCACGTTTTAAGAGAAAAACAAATTGAACTTCGTGCTGAAATTGATGTTGCAGCTAATATGCAAGACACGTTATTAAACACATCTATTCCAAACGTGGAACATATTGATATCGGTGCGAAATCAGTACCGGCTAAACAAATGAATGGGGATTATTACCATTTTGTTCAAGATGATGAGGGGAATATAGGAGTTGCCATTGCAGATGTTATTGGAAAAGGAATTCCTGCAGCTTTTTTTATGTCGATGATCAAGTATGCGATGGAGAGTTTTCCTGAAAACAGAATGTACCCAAAAGTCATTTTGGAATTGTTAAACCGTGTTGTTGAACGAAATGTAGAATCGGGTATGTTTGTCACGATGTTTTATGGGTTATATGATATATATCGACACGATTTTTATTATGCAACAGCTGGTCATGAACCTGGATTTATTTATCGAGCAGAAGACGATTACTTTGAGGAAATAGATGCTAAAGGACTCTTGCTTGGTGTTAAGAATGATGTGAAATATCGCCAGTATGTGAACCATATTCATAATGGTGATATGATTGTTTTATTAACAGACGGCTTTACAGAATGCCGGAGCGGGGACCGCTTTATTGAACGAGAAGAAGTATTAGATATCATTAAGCAAAATAAACATTTACCCGCAAACGATATCGTTGAGAATGTTTACAAAAGCCTAGAGAGATTTCAGGATTTTAATATGAGAGATGACTTTACGCTCATCATCATAAAAAGAAATAATTAACAGTTTTATTTTGATATGGATGGGGTAAATATAAATAGCTTTAAATCGGTAGAGGGGGACATATATGAACTTGCATATCGATGACTATAAGGATGGGGATCTTTACGTGTTAAAACTGGCTGGTGAAATAGACGCATATACAGCACCTCAATTAAAGGAAAAACTACTTGAATTAATTAAAACAGAAGGAATCGGAGTCATGGTTGATTTGGAGAAAATTAATTATATGGATAGTACGGGTCTTGGCGTTTTTATTAGCGCTTTAAAAACAGCAAATGAAACAAACCGCTCATTTAAATTAATTAATCTACAGGAAAATGTCTATCGCTTGTTTAATATTACCGGGCTAAACGAAGTTATGGATATCGATAATACAATTAGAGGTGGTAAGTAATGGGGAAACCTTTTGATTTTGTTGAAATGAAACTGCCTGCTAAGTCAGAGTATGTCGGTGTACTTCGTTTAACCGTTTCAGGTGTAGCTAATAGATTGGGATTTTCCTATGAAGATATTGAGGACTTAAAGGTCGCTGTTTCAGAGGCCATTACTAATGCTGTCAAACATGCTTATTTTGAAGAGGATCAAGGTGAAGTCACGATAGGCTTTGGTATGTATAAAGATCGTTTAGAAGTGATGGTAGCCGATTATGGTGATAGTTTTGATTTAGAAAAAATAAAGGAAGACATAGGCCCTTATGATCGTGAAATGCCTATAGACAACATGAAAGAAGGAGGGTTTGGTCTTTTTCTAATTGATGCCCTAATGGATAAAGTCGAGATTAATAATAATCACGGAGTAGTCGTGCTGATGACCAAGTATTTGCATGAAAATGAGGTGGGGCAAAATGACGACCAAATCTCAACAACACAGTAACGATGATGAAATCTATCAACTTATTGCACAGCTGCATGAGGCACCAGATAATGAAGACATACAGGAACAGATTGTGCTTAAGTATGAAAACTTGGTCCATTCCATTGCTCAAAAGTATTCTAAAAGCACATCCATTCATGAAGATTTAGTTCAAGTCGGTATGTTAGGTTTAATCGCAGCGGTGAGACGCTATGATGAGTCATATGGCAAATCGTTTGAATCGTTTGCCATACCCACAATCATCGGTGAGATTAAACGCTTTATCCGAGATAAAACATGGAGTGTACATGTTCCAAGAAGAATCAAAGAATTAGGGCCGAAAATTAAAAAAGCGGTCGAGGAATTAACAACAGAACATCAGGATTCACCTTCAGTTGAACAGATTGCAAAATATCTGGAAGTGACTGAAGAGGAAGTACTAGAAGCTATGGAGATGGGGAAAAGCTATAATGCCCTATCCACAGATCGAAAAATTGAAGCTGATTCTGATGGTAGTACGGTGACGATTTTAGATTTAGTTGGTGCTCAAGAATCTGGCTATCAACAAATAGACTATAAATTATTAGTTGAAAAGCTAATGCCATTAATATCAGAACGTGAACAACAAATTTTAAAATGTATTTTCTTTGAAAACCTAAGCCAAAAAGAAACAGGTGAGTGTCTAGGATTATCCCAAATGCATGTTTCGAGATTGCAACGCCGCGCCCTTCGTAAGTTAAGAGACACCATTTCCGAAGAAGACATGGAGGTATTATTTTGATTGACAACCATGATCATATGGAAGTCTCGACATTCCAAAAACCGAAAGACGGAAATGATTATTCGGGAGATAGTTATTTCTATTTTGAGAGTGAAGACTTCTTTATATGTGCGCTAGCGGATGGATTAGGAAGTGGTGAGGTCGCGAAAGCTTCATCTGAAGTAGTTATTGATGTTATTAAAGATCATGTTTATTCCCCAATAGACGATTTGCTAAGTAAATGTAATCAAGAATTTTTAGGGAATGACAGGCGCGGATCTGTTTTAGGTATATTAAAGATTGACTATCATAAACAGTCGTATTCATATGTTTCTTTAGGAAACGTTGGGATTATTGTTATGCCAACTGAAGGTCGAAAACAGCGAAATATTCCTGTCTCGGGCTATTTATCTGGGATTCCGTTTCAAACGAAGGTTCAACGTGGGGCCATTACTCCCGGGACTGTATTTTTTATGTTTTCTGACGGGGTTGATGAAAGGCAGCTAACAAAAGAATTTTATAATAATCAATCGATGCCCTTAACCATTGAATGGTTTGCATTAAGACAAGAAGTGACGTTAAAGGACGATACAACTTTAATCGCAATGAAATATACAGGATAGTTTAGAGGACGAGCCCTATCATAGTCGGCTCGTTTTTTTATGCCCTTTTAAAAAATGCAACCATGCTTTAAGGCGTGTTTTCTCTATTTGCTGGATTTTTGTTACAATAGGTAGGAGATTATGAATCGAGGAGGAAAATGGTTTGACAGAGGTACATACTGACTTAATTCAATTTGTTGCAAAAGAGGTCGGCCTGTCATCTTCAATCATTTCTAAAGTAGTTGAAATGCTTGAAGATGGTAATACGATCCCTTTTATTGCACGTTATCGAAAAGAACAGACAAAAGGTTTAGATGAAACCCAAATACAAGCGATTAAAGAAACATATGATTATCAAGTACAATTACAGAACCGAAAAGAAGAGGTTATTCGCTTAATTGATGAGCAAGGTAAATTAACCGATGAATTGAAACATAATATACATAGTGCTGATAAGCTTCAGAGGGTAGAAGATTTATATCGTCCATATAAACAAAAACGACGTACACGAGCAACGATTGCTAAAGAAAAAGGTTTAGAGCCTTTAGCAAAGCTTATATGGGAACAATCTGGTATTAATCTTGTTGAAGAAGCTAAACGATATTTCTCTGAAGAGCATGAATTAACCGAGGTTAATGATGTTCTAACAGGTGCGAACGATATCATCGCGGAATGGATATCTGATGATGCCAAGTATAGAGAAAAAATTCGTTCTTTAACTTTCTCAAAAGGAACAGTTAATACAGAGAAGAAGACAAATGCAGAAGATGAGAAACAAATTTATCAAATGTATTATGAGTATCATGAACCCGTTTCGAAAATGGCACATCACCGTGTGCTAGCAATCAACCGCGGTGAAAAAGAAAAGGTATTAAAAGTGACCATTGAACCGCCAATTGATCCTATTTTAGATTATTTAAACCGTTCCATTATCAAACGGCGAGATGTTGAGGAGACAAGCTTCTTAAACCGAGCGATTGAAGATAGCTATAAGCGATTAATTCAGCCTTCAATTGAACGGGATATCCGATCAACATTAACGGACGATGCAGAAGACCATGCGATAGATATTTTTGCCAAAAACTTACGGAATTTATTATTACAGCCGCCTTTAAAAGGAAAAACGATTTTAGGAGTTGACCCAGCTTTTCGGACCGGGTGTAAGCTAGCTGTTATAGATGAAACGGGACATATGAAGTATGTTGATGTCATTTACCCAACAGCCCCTAAAAATGATGTAACTGGAGCTGAAAAAAAGGTTCTAGAAGTGATGAAGCAATATCCTGTAGAATTAATTGCTATAGGTAATGGAACAGCTTCGAGAGAAACGGAACAATTTATAGCTGAACTGATTCAAAAGCATGAACTGGATGTAGCCTATCTAATCGTTAATGAAGCGGGGGCAAGTGTATACTCCGCCTCTAAGATAGCTCGCGAGGAATTTCCGGATCTACAAGTTGAAGAAAGAAGTGCTGTTTCCATTGCACGACGAGTTCAAGACCCATTGAGTGAACTTGTCAAGATTGATCCGAAATCAATCGGGGTTGGTCAATACCAGCATGATGTAAGTCAGAAGAAATTAAGTGACTCCCTTCAATTTGTCGTTGAAACAGCTGTAAACCAAGTTGGGGTAAATGTAAATACAGCTTCAACTTCGCTATTACAATATATATCAGGGTTGAATAAAACCGTAGCAAGCAATATTGTAAAATACCGTGAAGATCACGGCAAAATTACAAACCGAAAACAAATTAAAGATGTCTCACGCTTAGGTGCCAAAACCTACGAACAGGCCATTGGTTTCTTGCGTGTATTAGAAGGTGAAGAACCATTAGACCGTACTTCTATTCACCCAGAAAGCTATGATATAACGCGCCAACTATTAGAACGTCTAGGCTTATCCACTGAGGAAATCGGCTCAGACGAATTAATTCAAAGATTAAATCAAGAAGATATCAATCAATTGGCGGAAGGTTTAGATGTTGGAGACTTAACATTACAAGATATTGTGGCTGACTTGAAAAAACCAAACCGAGACCCACGTGATGAGTTACCAAAACCATTGCTTAAGAAAAGTGTTATGTCCATGGATGATTTGAAACCTGGAATGGAACTACAAGGTACGGTCAGAAATGTGGTGGATTTCGGTGCATTTGTTGATGTTGGTGTGAAGCAGGATGGTCTAGTCCATATTTCTAAACTTGCTAATCGGTTTGTTAAAAATCCATTAGATGTCGTTTCAGTTGGGGACATTGTGACAGTTTGGGTTGATGAGGTTGATATAAAACGTGAAAGAATAGCGCTTACGATGATTCCTGCACAAAGTTAAACTTATGATGGATCGACATTACTATTACGGTAAAAAAACCAGCATTGATTTAGTATTTTGATTTGACGAACATCTTTATTGGCGTATGCATTTAACATTTGTCGCTTAAACCATTTTGGCATTTTAATCACCTTTTGAGATTATTTTGGTTTTAGTATATGCACGGGAGATAAAATTGCTCATAGTAATAAATTCCACGGTATACCTAGCATGGAGCTCTCAATATTTCATGCTAGGTATATTATTATGATGGGAGAGAATGTAAATGAACGATTCAAAGTTGAAAGCATTAATCGAAAAAATTTCTTTCGAATATTTCAATAAACCGTTTGTTGGTAATGCTAAGTTTAATGGACGTCTTCGAACGACTGGTGGACGGTATATCCCATCACAAAATATAATCGAAATCAATCCGAAATACTTACATGAGTTAGGAGAAGAAGACCTAATCGGTATTATTAAACACGAGCTTTGTCATTACCACCTACATATAGCCGGGAAACCATACAACCATAGGAGTAAGGAGTTTAGAGAATTACTAAGGAAGACCGGTTCACCTAGGTTTTGTCGAATGTTACCTTCTGAGGAACAAAAGAAACGAATTAAATACAAGTGTGAAACGTGTGGTACGGAGTATCAGCGTAAGCGGCGAATCAATTTAAATAAATATCGATGTGGTAAGTGCAGAGGAAAGTTAAAATTAATCAATTAAATTGCGATATCATATTGACTTCATTAACGAATTCATGTTAAATTTTATTTCGCGCGATGTTAGTTCGTATCTAAGTTGTTAAAGCATTAATTTAAAGTAAAGCTAGGATCTCGCCATTAAGACTATGCGACAAACCAAGTTTTTCTTTAAAATCAGTAAATAACTTTCATTCAATAAATTTCGAATTACTAATTGACAGCATCTAAAAGATATTGTATGATATCTAACGTCGCTAGTTAAAGGACAAGTTCTCAAAAATTAATTATGAGTTAAGCATTATCTAATAACATTCCAGCGTAGCTCAGTGGTAGAGCCACCGGCTGTTAACCGGTTAGTCGCAGGTTCGAATCCTGCCGCTGGAGCCATGGAGAAGTACCCAAGTGGCTGAAGGGGCTCCCCTGCTAAGGGAGTAGGTCGTTATGCGGCGCGAGGGTTCGAATCCCTCCTTCTCCGCCATTTACCCACATGGCCCGTTGGTCAAGCGGTTAAGACACCGCCCTTTCACGGCGGTAACACGGGTTCGAGTCCCGTACGGGTCATTTTTCTTTTGTCAAAATTTGATTTAAGGTCCGGTAGTTCAGTTGGTTAGAATGCCTGCCTGTCACGCAGGAGGTCGCGGGTTCGAGTCCCGTCCGGACCGCCATTCGTTGGGCCATAGCCAAGCGGTAAGGCAACGGTTTTTGGTACCGTCATGCGCTGGTTCGAATCCAGCTGGCCCAGCCATTTTATTTTTATGTAGAAAAAGGGATTGTACTTGGATTTGGATAGACGATGTTAAACGTCTTTTTTTATTGCGCAAAATTAACTTATACATGAGCCATTAGCTCAGCTGGTAGAGCAAGACCGTAAACATCGATTGGATTAACATCATTGTAGGTTTTGCGAGGAGCGTATAACTCCTTCGACTAAGCTGACAAAGTGACGAGCATCTGATATACAAAAATAATAAGATAATTATGGTTAATAAATTATATCCGAGCCATTAGCTCAGTCGGTAGAGCATCTGACTTTTAATCAGAGGGTCGGAGGTTCGAATCCTCCATGGCTCACCATTTGCGGTCGTGGCGGAACGGCAGACGCGCTAGGTTGAGGGCCTAGTGGGGGTTTACCCCGTGGAGGTTCAAATCCTCTCGGCCGCATTTTACCAAAAAAAGTTATTGCAATTTGTTGGTGGTTTTGTTATTATGAAGTTTGTCGCCATTGGCGCCCGTAGCTCAATTGGATAGAGCGTTTGACTACGGATCAAAAGGTTAGGGGTTCGACTCCTCTCGGGCGCGTAGCAACTTATATGAATTTCCAAAAATTTATGGTTGTGTTTTCTTCTATAACAGTTTAATATATTTATTGTCTCATTTTTAATAGACTATTTAAATACATGCGGGTGTAGTTTAGTGGTAAAACCTCAGCCTTCCAAGCTGATGTCGTGGGTTCGATTCCCATCACCCGCTCCATTAAATGGGCCTGTAGCTCAGTCGGTCAGAGCGCACGCCTGATAAGCGTGAGGTCGGTGGTTCAAGTCCACTCAGGCCCACCATTTAATTTCGAACCTTGAAAACTAAACAAAATAGCCTGTAGTCAATTCCGTTTTATTTTTCGATTGGGAAATAAAACTTGAGGACAAATAAGCCAATCAAACTTTTATGGAGAGTTTGATCCTGGCTCAGGACGAACGCTGGCGGCGTGCCTAATACATGCAAGTCGAGCGCGGGAAGCAGACAGAATCCTTCGGGAGGACGTCTGTGGAACGAGCGGCGGACGGGTGAGTAACACGTGGGCAACCTGCCTGTAAGACTGGGATAACTCCGGGAAACCGGGGCTAATACCGGATAATTCATCGAATCGCATGATTCGATGTTGAAAGGTGGCATATGC
>NZ_FNIG01000005.1 GCF_900103915.1 Tenuibacillus multivorans
ACCACCATCCATTCAGATCAAGGGTGGCATTATCAACATCGTAAATGGGTAAAAACCTTGAAGAAGAACAAAATTTTTCAAAGTATGTCTAGGAAAGCGACCTGTGCAGATAATGCCGTGATGGAGAACTTCTTTGGCCTTATGAAGCAAGAAATGTATTACGGGGAACCCTTGGTTTCTTATACTGAATTAAAGAAGGAAATCGAGAGGTACATCGATTATTACAATCACGAACGCATAAAAGAAAAATTGGCTGGTTTAAGTCCAGTGGAATACCGAACTCAAACCAGCCACACAGTTGCATAATCAAAACTCTAACTTTTGGGGTTCACTACCTCCACGATTTTTTTATACTCTTTTTTAATTTTAGATAAACAAAAAGGATCCTGTCTCCTTCAAAAAGTCCATCTGAAAAAAATAAAGCTATTAATCTACTAATATTCTAAAAGTAAAAAAGAGAAATACAGATAATATCATAGAAATAGTTTGTGGAAAGACAACATTGTAAGGGAAGAGATAAAAAAGGACATGACAAAAAAGACTTTGAAAGCCTCAATTCCAAAAGGCAAGGTCACTAGATCTGTTAATGTAAGTTCATTTAAGCAACTCTTTTGTATGTATGGTAGAGACCATTCAATGCAGGGGTTGCTTTTATTTTTATCTTTTCAGCATCAACAGGGATGTAATCTGCTGATGGTACCGGCGTTTTACCATTAATCCCTTGATGAGTACGTCGAGTATTGTAATAGTCATCAATGTATTCTTTTAACAACCGTTGTAAATGATCTTCGTTTAGTGGAATAATATAATCGAGTAATTCTCGTCGTATCGTACCTATCACTCTTTCAGCATATGGGTTTTGCCACGGCGACTTATACGATGTTCGCTTAGACTTAATTTCAGACCCCTTTAAGAAAGCTTGAAAATCATTGGAACGAAATACGGGATCATTGTCATGGATTAGGTACTTCGGTTTTTGATCATAGGGTGTCGCATGTCGAAAATGTTGTTTCAACCAAGAAGTGTTTGGGTTTTTAGTTACACCGTAATGAACGATGCGACGAGTTTTATGCTGTATAATGACCAAGACATATAGTACATCGAACTTGAGTGTCGGAATCGTCAAGAAATCTGTGGACCATGTATCATTAAGGTGATTATTCAAAAAAGTTTTCCAGGATTGTATTTGTTTTTGTGAAGGTGACTTACGTCTATCCGGTAAGTACTTGGCGATGGTGTTTGGCGCTGGTGGATGTTTCAACCCCAACCTAGCCAACTGTTCATGTATCTTTTCTGGTGAGAGTAACGGATTCTCCTTATGGACACGCTTGATAAGATTAATCGTTTCACGAGAAGTTGTTGGACGTCCTATTTGCTTTGATTTAAATTTCCAATAAAACTTGAAAGCCGTTCGGTGCCATTTAATAACAGTTTCAGGTTTAACAATAGTCAAAAACGACTTCCAATTATCAAGATGATTGGATAGAAACCCAAAGTTGCCTAAAAGCAGGAGTAGGTTTTGGTTTTGGAAGTTGTTGTTTTTCAAATTGGTGATTGTATAGAGCTAATTGGCTTCTAAGAGCAACATTTTCTAAGCGATGTGTAGATTTAAAATAAAGCTTCAAAAAATGGAATAGATATTGTAATCACTCTTTTAAGAATGTAAATATTAACATAGTAAAGACATATTTAATCACTCCATCATAGTTATATATGGGTTATTGTAATGGAAGTCGAAGTGAAAATCTACAAAACTATGAATTTTTTTTAAGTAATTAAGGTAAGAATGATTGCCTAAACATGTTACATTTTTTTCCGATATATTAACTGGAATGCGCTTAATTAGTAAAGCCTATCTGAAGCCTTTTTAACCTTACGTGGAGGTCAAGCTATGAAAAATATCATCAATGATTTACTTTGGGGTGCCATATTTTTTATATCTATTTTGGTCCTAACAATGACAAGAGATTTGAAATTAAGTGGGATTGTTTTTATAGGATTGTTAGTCACTTATTTTATTTATCAATCTTTAGATAATATTCGTCACAACAGAAAAATAGCTAGCTCAGGTATTAGGGAAATTGATCAAATGACTGGAAGACAATTTGAATACTACCTTTCACAATTACTTCAGAAAAAAGTTTATAAAGTTAAGCAGACGAAAACAACTGGGGACTTTGGTGCTGATTTAGTTTTATCTGTGAAAAATGGCGAAGATATAGTCGTCCAAGCTAAACGGTATAATAAGAAAAAAGTAGGAATTAGTGCTGTACAAGAAATATTTTCTTCTAAGTCCTACTATAATGCAACGGAGGCTTGGGTGATTACAAGTAACTATTACACACCTGCTGCTATTAAGTTAGCAAAGGCGAATAAAGTTAAACTTATTAATAGAGACAAGTTGATTGAATGGGTTTTACATACAAAATAATGCAAATCATAAGATGTTGTATTTCGTGAATTTATTCTTGGAGGTTAATAACTATGAGGAAAATGATAAGTTCTTTAATTTTGTTACTAACAATTAACTAGCACAGTTGTAGCAGAAAACAATTAACTAATGTGAATGGCCACCGACAGAAGGTATAATTGAATCTTCTTTTTATAACAGTTCTAAAATATTGATATAAGACAGCAAATCATATTCAAAGATGTATTTTATAATCAAACTATCAAGTGTTAATTAGAAATGAGCAATTATTGTCAAAATATGTTGTAAAGTAATTAGTCAATAGGTTAATATAAAAATAGGGAAAAGTAATAAATACTACTGACGGCACGCCGTATGCGATGAAAGTTGCTTGTGCGGTGTAGGCTCGAACCGAAAGCCAAACATTGTGGTATAAGACGAGAATAGCGAAAATAATGAAGATACAACTATGCCAGAGCCAGTAACAAACAAAAATGTATCATCAACTGATATAAATGAAGAAGCAACTGGTGGTGTTCAGAATAAGATTACGTGGACAGATAGTATTTCTGCTGATGTCAAATCGTATCAAATTCACCGTTCTACAACGTCAAATCCTCTAGATGGTAAACAACTAGATGGATATATAGAACCAAATACAGAAACATATACTGATACTACAGCTAATGCTGGTACAACATATTACTATCATGTAGGGGCTTCTGATGGTACAAATATAAATTTAGGTACTGCTATTCAAGTAGATACAACAAAAGATATAGATAGTGCTCCTACAACAATTTCTGGAATTACAGCAAATGACGCAGATACCTCAGGCAATGGAACTTTTGTAAATGTAAACTTTACTAATTCTACAGAAAGTGATTTTGCCTCATATGAAGTATATATTGTTGCTAGTACATTTACAGGTACTACCTATAATGAAGTCACAAATGCAGCAGTGAACAGTGTAACAAGTACTTCGATTGAGGATGGAACAAATGGTCTTCAAGTAGACGCTGGTGCAAATACTGGTGAATTCAAAGTGTATGTGTTCTCAAAAGATACTGCGGGACAGGTATCAGGAATGCCAACTGCAGCTAATGTAACAATGGGGCAGTAATTAGAATAGTTTAATTAAAATCTTGTTGAGGTTTTAAATCTTAACAAAGGCTTTTAATCTTATTTAATCTGGACCTATAAGTAGTAAAGTAGAACAAAATAACAATCATTATCAGAACAAAAATAGGCGAATCAAGATAAAAATCATGACTTGGTTCGTCTATTTATATGGTCTACAACATTTTGAATGTATCATTTAATTGGTGATGCTAAAGAAGAATTCAATTAATTACAAAATCTATTATGTTATTTCATTCCTAGTTTATCTCTCTCTTCGTTTCAGCATTAGTTGTTATTTGTAGATGCATATGGAACCTACTTAGAAACTTAATAACAAGAAATAAAGTTAATCTATTAAAAAAGACAAGGGTAATAAACCTTGTGTTTGATTAGTTATATTGGTCAATCTACTACTATTAGAATGTTCCTTACCCTAATTAATGGGTTAATGTTTATTCATCAAATTTATTCAAAATCGCCTTGATATCTTCGTTTGGTTTCTCTTTTGGTTGCTTCTTCTCATATTTTTCAAAGATAGAATCGGCTTTTTTTCTTTCATAGAATGAAGGTACAAATTTGAATTTAGTTTGCCATAAACACATGTAATCAATAATACCAATCAGGGTTTCTACAGTATAATCCTTACAAACAACTCATTACTTAAAGTGCTACCTTAATTTTAAAATAGAACTTGGTGTATCTCGGCATATATGTAGATTATGCTCTATTAAAGAGGGATTAGTTATGCGAGTACAGATGTGTCTCTAGATATGACAAAAGGGGAAAATACTACTACACAATTAGAAACAAATAATGCTTTTGCTTATAAACTTGAATTAAGTGGAAGTATTAATATCTATTGAAGAATAGGATTAAAAAACTTATAACTTAGAAAACAAATTGATGAGATAGGGAAAAAAGAGTTGGATGTCAAATTGACAATTCTCTCTTTTTATGTTTTCAGACCTTACTATATTGATTTAAAAACTGATATAACAGTTGAACCAAACATAGAATAAAATATTATAAAAAAATTTGGTAACATGACAAATAATTACAAATATCGCATAAAACTTATTATATTATACTAAATAGGGATTAAGTAATAGGAAATAAGAGAGACAAAGCTGACGGATCGCTGTGTGCGATGAAAGTTGCATGCATGGTGAAGGCTCGAAACGAAAGCCACATGTTTGTGGTATAAGACGAGAATAGCGAACCAACTGATGAGCAAATTGTTAATTCAAGTCAAGATTATGAGGGTGATTTGTCATTAAATGCAACTGGAACAGACAAATTATATGGTCCTGAAACAAGTTCAAAAACAGTTAATGGATCAATAACAATCTCTGGAGATGTGAATGGTACAGTAACTATCCAAAATCTTCATATTACTGGTGACCTAACTATAGATACAACGAATGCACACGTTGAACTACAAGATAACGTAACTATTGATGGTGAAACAAATGTAGTGGATGTTAACGGTAATTCACTTGTAAGTGTTGCAAATCATACAGGTAACATTAATATTACAGATGATGATTCATCAAAAATTGAATTAACAGGTAATGCAAGTAGCTCGACGGTAAATATTTTATCTAATGGTGGTGATATTACTTTAGCCGGAGCAATCCATAATGTAATAGTATCTAACAATGCAAACATTACAGTAGATAATAATAGTCGGGTCGATTACTTATCAGTTGAAAGCGGAAGTGTTCTTCTTGATGCACCTGAGGAATCAGTGGGTCAAATTGTAAAAGAAGAAAATGCGGAAGTATCTGCCCCAGATGGTAAAACATTACCGGTAGATGTAGTATCAATAGTTAAAGTGACTGCTGATAGATTATCTGAAGGTGATACGAAAGTAGTAGGGGTTGAATATACTGCAGAAAAGGGTAGTGTTACCTTAACAGTTAATCCCTCTGCAGAAGGATTTGACTCTGTAACTCAAAATCCTAATGTAGAAAATGGTGCAAATGAATCTTTCAATTACCATGAAGTGAAAATTGAAATGCCAGAAGGAGCAGAGTACATTTCAGTAGATAATGTCGATGAAGGCGAAATCACTATATTGGATGATTATGTGTTTACGTATAAAGATGCTGAGGGTAATGTGCTAGGTGCAAGAAGTTATTTTCCTGTAAGTTATGAAGATGATACTACAGGTAATACTGTGGCGTTTGGTTATAACAATGAGTGGGTTAAAACGTACACTTGGTATGACTCTAACCAAAATATTATTCAAATCGATGAAGTAGTAGTTAAAAGAGAGTCTGTAGAATAATCTAAATAAGTGCTGTCCTATAAGTCTTTTATAAATATGACTTAGTAGGGCAGCCCTTTTTATATTTAAGACATTTGAAGAGGCTAGGATTAGTATTTATTGAGATTACAATGATTTAATCCATTATATATAAATTAAGATATGAAAAAGAATTTAAATAAGTTGAATTACATGTTTTTTATGACTGTGTTTTTCCAATAAATTATTCCAGAACAAACGAAAGTTAGTATTTTCTATAACGATTAACATGTAAAATTCAACATGGGAATAAGTAATAGTTACTACTGACAGATCGCTGTGTGCGATGAAAGTCGCCTGCATGGTGAAGGCTCGAATCGAAAGCTGCGATGATTTTATCGTGGTATAAGACGAGAATAGCGATTTTTTAGAACCACCAACACTTAACATAAACACCAATGATGAAGCTATTAAAATTAATTTTAATGCTGACTCATCGTGGGAAAAAGAGGTCAACTCAGTTACTGTATATGGGTTATCAGATGAACCAATGACAATGCATAAGGATGAAGGATTTTTCGAAGTACAAGAAGGAGAGATATTTTTAGCAATTCCACCTACGTTTCCGTTATATGGTGTAGAATTTGTTTTTCATGCTACAGGCTATCATGATGCAGTAGCTAAATTAGATACTTCTTCTGGAGACACACCACCAGAACTTTCGCCAGATACAACTAATAATTATCGTGACTATCCAATTGCAATTTCTTATGAAAAAAATGATGGTTGGTTGAATTCCATTGAAGCGATTCAGTATACTGATCCATCAGGTGAGGTTCAAAGACGATCTTGGTCCGTATTGGTATCCGAAAGAATCGTTCAACTGGAACCTGGCAAAATTATTTTTAGAAGTGGTGAAATTGGTACGGGTAATATAATTATTTATGCCAATGGCTATGAACCAACAGAGGTTTATCAAGAAATACAAACGTATACCTCTAGTTATGTGTCCGATATGATTGAATCCTTACCGGATGTTGAAAACATAATTTTAGATGATCAAGACGAAGTCAATAGCGTCATTTCTGCTTTTAATTATCTCACTGAACAAGAGAAAGAAGAAATATCCGATTCGAATCTGTCAAAATTAGATGCAGTGAAGGACAAGATTGCAGATATTATTGTAAGCAAAATTAACGATTTACCTGCACTTCAAGATTTAACTCTTGGTGATAAAAGCGAAGTTTATGAAATAGATTCTGCATACGATAAACTTACAAATGACCAAGAGGACATAGTTGGAGAACAAAACCAAGATAAGATGGATCGATCAATTGCTAGAATTGTTGAATTGATGATAGAAGAATTGCTGCCAATTGATGATCTAACTTTAGCAGATCAGGCATTAATCAATGAAACTGCAGCAGCTTATGATGATTTAAAAGTTTATGTTTATCAAAATCAACAACAATATGTGAGTGATGAACACGTTACAAATTTAGATCAGGCTATTGCTAAAATGGTCGAATTAAAGATTGAAGCATTACCACCTGTTGAAGAAATAACATTGGCTGATAAACAACAAGTACAAGAAGCTAACTATGCCTATTATGATTTGTATGACTTCGAGTCCCGTAACCAAAGGCAATATGTGAGTGAGGATATTAAAGATAAGTTGGATGCAGCTTTGGCTAAAATTGATGAATTACAACAATAGGTTTAAAAAGTCCTGTAGATAAGTGTTCTACAGGACTTTATATATTGGGAAGTATGTCTAACTCCCTTACCTTTATCAGTGCTTGGGTACGATTTCGTACTTGGAGCTTAGAAAAGATATTATGAGTATAAAACTTGATTGTTCCTTCTGATAAAAATAGCCTTTGTCCAATTTCTTTATTGGTTAACCCTTGTTTTAGTAGGAAAAGGATATGCCTTTCTCTATCCGTAAAAGACTCAACTGTTGATTGATTCACTTCCATATTAGAAGGCATTTTATCATTTTCAATCATTTCTCTTATGCCAGAATAAAGCTCAGATGTTAGTTGTTTGCGGTAAAGATCATTAAATGCTGTAGCATCATCTTTTGTATGAATAGTTTGTTTGATTATAAATTCGGTCATCCATTGTGCGGTTAATTGCGGTTGATCCATTTGTATCATGAATGAAGCGTCAGGAACAGTGTAGTATCGGGCGTTAGAGTTGAAATTCAAACTCGCACTGGATAATTCAGGCGGATAGATTGGGTCCTCTGCTCCGGATAAAAGCAGGATAGGAATCTTTAATTTTTTTAATGCATCTGCTCCTGCTTCTAAATAATGAGTACTAAAAAGCTGAAAATAAACATCAGGTGAGACTTTGCTGTAACTATTTAAAAGAATTAATTCCTTTTTCCCTGTTAGAGGGTAGCAGATTTGTTTAATTAACTGTTCAGCCATTGATAGAAATGATTGACTTTGTACCATCTTATTTCGATTATGGACGACTGTTTGGCCGATTTTTTTTGGGTAGTGTATAGGGACTCCCATCAAAGTCATGGATTTTAACTTTTTGTTATGTTGCGTGGCCAACTTTAATCCAACAAATCCACCAAAACCTTGAGCGATAATATGAAATGACTGAATATGACATGCTTCAATGATAAAATTTAAATCCTCAGATAATAGCTTAATGTCGACCTCATAATTTCCTCTATCACTATTGCCATGTCCACGAAGATCGTACATTAGGATATTAAAATTCTTTTCAAGATAAGGAATAATGAAGTCCCAGGAATGTAAGTCATGACCTACACCATGAATAAGGATTAATGTTTCATTTTTTGATGAGTTCTTTGCATCAATCCAATTATAGTAGATTTTATCATTCCCTTTTTTGGAGTAGGCCATAATAACGTACCTCATTTGTAATTTTCAAATAATAACTATATTATAATACAAAATGACTGTTATTGTCGAATAGGTTTGGAATAAATTAGAATATTTTGTTAGAATAATAGGTAGTATGTAGCAGTAAAAAGGAGGTATATAAGGTGTGATTCCAAAATATGCTTTGTTTTCATGGCAGAACAATATTGCAATTATATGATTTATTTTAACGAGTCATTAGAAAAACTTTAATTTAAGGAGAGTTCTATCAATGGAGAATCAAGTTAATGATCACGCTTCATTCCTATTTAAGATTAAAGATAGTGGTATATTTTTAGGAGTGTTGTATGTCATAGCACTAATTCTAATGCTACCGGTCTATTTATATTATTTTGATAATACTATATCTATTATTACCTTTACATTGTTAGGTTTGCTCGTAATTTTAATTGTTCATTTAGTATTGAATTGGCTTTATTATCTCGTTATTATAATTCCGCTGCTGATGTCGGTGTTACTTTTTGTTTTGGGGTGGGCTATATTTATTCTAAGTCCCCTGTTCCAAACTTATATAACTTTCTTATTGGATATGGCAGATACGTTTATGAGTATGGTAGGCCTATCATTGCCTTCTAATTTTATTGATCCATTATTTAAATTTTTTGATCGAATAGCTGAATTTCTAATCGTTATTTCTGGAATTAGTTGGTGGCTAATTAATAAGGGAAAGAATATAAATTATAAGGCTTTGGCTTTTTATCTCGTTTTTATAGCTTTTGCGGGTGTTTTAATAGGATTTGGAAGTATGGTTAACGTCTTTTTTATTCTATTTATTTGGTATTTAATATATCTCAAGGTTAATAATGTTAATGATCGAAAGGAATTTGCAAATCTAGCAATACTATTCAAGATAGGTGCTACGGCAATGATTATTTCAGGTGTTGTAGGTGTTGATGTGATTGGTAGTGGTATTGAAACTACAATGGTTTTTGCTGGTGATGAAAACACTATTTATAAAAACTTTGCTTTAATCTACCCGAAAATAATCGGTATTCTATTACTTATAGGTGTATGGAAGCCTTCACTATTTAATAAAGTTCCAAAACTAAGTGAATTTGTGAAATGGATGAGAAATAAAGGTAAATACCTATTGAAATGGGCATTATAGTTTTTTAGTTTCTTATATTTAACTTATTAAGCCTGGATCATTTAAAGAAGCAGCCGTTACGGTTGCTTCTTTTATGTTAAACATAATCTATTTTCTCATCTGATGATGTGCAACATAGGTATCTATATCAAATGCTACTTCTTAAGGTTCCGTTGAGTATCCTTTAAAAGTATTACAACAAAGTATATATATATCTTTTTAAAAAGTTGATAACGGAGAAAGAATACCGTTAATGTAAAAACATATAATATTTTGCTTCAAAAATCTTAATTTACAATCCAGGATGTGACAGCATTCTACCTTTTTGTTCTATATAATGAACATCAGAGATAAGTAATTATTATTAGAGAGAAGTTTACTGATGGATCGCTGTGTGCGGTGAAAGCCGCTTGCATGGTGAAGGCTCGTTATAAGCCTTTATTTTTAATGGTATAAGACGAGAATAGCGTTATAACTCTAGAAGAAGGAGATGATTTCGAAGGTATATATTCACCTACTAACTTAATGTTAGATATCGACTTTGCTTTTCAAGAAAGAGAGATTGGTGAATTAATGAATTTGTACAGTACAGATGAATTATATATTTCGGATGACACAACTTTCCCGAATGAACACCTTGAAATCTATGGTTTTGGATTAGATAAAGGCTCAGACTTTGACAATGGCATATATTTGGATATTTATAAAATACCAAAACACAAAGACAAAATTGTATTGGATTTTATAGATGAAGGTGGAACGGTGACAGGTAAAATAACTTACATGTGGGATAACGATAATATACATTGGGATGTCGTCTATCAAAGTGATAGCTACCAAATTAATTTTGGTCAAATTGAACCAGTAAATGAGCTACAACAACCACATAATGTAGTGAAAGTAAGAGATAATTTCGAAAAATATAATTTAATCTGTATTGAAAATTCAAACCTTCGAAGCATTAATTTAGGTCTTGTAGAGTTGCTCTACAAGACCTTTTTTCGATACATGTATTCAGAAAATTAATTAACATCAAAAAATTCATAATAAACCGTTTACATTTATATTTTTTTATGTATAATTGTATACAATAATTCAATTATCCAATTATTCAACATAAGGGGGTGTTGTTATGATTAAAACAATGAAAACCAAAGATATTCTTTATCAAGAATTAAAACAAAAAATAATAAATAGTGATCTAGAACCAAATATGCCAATTGTCGAGGACAACATCTCGAAGGAGTTTGGCGTGAGTCGAACGCCGCTTAGAGAGGCGTTACAACGATTAGAGTTAGAGGATTGGTTAGTTAAACAGCGTAATGGGAGGTTAAAAGTTTCTCCAGTCTCTGTAAACGAGGTTAAGGAGATTTTCCAAGTCAGAAGTAGGATTGAAGGCTTAGTTGCTACAGAAGCCACGAAAAAAGCAACTTCGAAAGATGTCGAGGAGTTAAAGAGAATTACTGATCTAATCACCCATGCTGCAGATACTGATCAAAGAAGTGAAGTCGTAAGATTTGGTTCTGAATTCCACAATTACCTATATGAACTTAGCGAACATCAAACAGCCAAAAAATTATTAGGCCAATTAAATGATCACATCAACAGGTATAGGAGGATCGGCCCGACTAAAAGCTCTGATAGGAGTAAATCAGCAGCGAATGAGCATAGACAGATTTTTGAATTTTTTGCTAGTGGTGACCATGAAAATTGTGGTAAATCAATGGAAACGCATATTAACAACAGTTTAAATGCAGCAGTTAATTCAATCGAGAGTTATTTGAAACTTACAAAGGAGAATGAGGAATGAAGAGAACTACTAAATTTAGAGAGCTATTAAACCAAGATGGAATAATTATTACACCAGGCGGTTATGATGCTATGTCAGCTAAAATTATTGAAGAAACGGGATTTGACTTGATGTTAGCAACAGGGGCAGGAATTTCAAATAGTCAATTAGGTATAGCTGATGTTGGGTTAACATCTATGCACGAGGTTATGGCAAGTGTTGACCATATGGCGCAAGCAACGAATATCCCAATTATTGCAGATGTAGACACAGGGTTTGGTAATGCCATCAATTTAATTAGAACAGTAAAAGAATTCGAGAAAATTGGTGCAGCAGGTATACAAATTGAGGACCAAGTGTCTCCAAAGAAATGTGGCCATTTTACTGGGAAACAGGTGATTTCCAAAGAAGAAATGGTCCTAAAAGTAAAAGCAGCTGTTGATGCCCGTGAAGATGATGATTTTATTATTGTAGCTAGAACTGATGCAAGAGCGATTTATGATTTAGATGAAGCGATATCTAGAGCCAAAGCTTACGCAGAAGCTGGTGCAGATGTCACATTTGTAGAAGCGCCACAAACTAAAGAGGAGCTACAAAGAATTGCTACCGAGCTAGAAGGGATTCCACAAATGGCCAATATGGTTGAAGGTGGTTTGACGCCGTTACTAAGTGCTCAAGAATTAGAGGAAATGGGCTTTAAGATTATGATATGTGCCAATACAGCTTTAAGAGCAGCGGTAAAAAATATAAGAAGTGCGATGCAAACCCTTTATAGTGAAAAGTCTCATAAAAATGTCCATGATTTGATTTGTACTTGGGAGGAACGACAGAATCTATTCGAATTGGACAGGGTTAAGGGCTTAGAGAAAACCTATTTAGAACTTGAAGGAGATGAGTAGAAGGATGACAGCTACTAAAAATATTGCGAGGTTTTCGAGTTCCTTGCAATATGATGATTTACCGAAAGAAGTGATTGAGCACTTAAAGTTGTGTTTATTAGACTCTTTAGGGTGTGGTATTTACGGGTCAACACTTCCGTGGAGTAAAAAGGTTATTGAGGCTGTTGGAGAATTATCAGGTGAACCCTCTGAAGGATCTAGTGTATTCCGACAAACTGAAAAATACACACCTGATCATGCAGCTTTAATTAATGGTACATTAATACACTCGTTTGAGTTTGATGACTTGCACAAATCAGCAGTTATTCACCCTGGTGCTGAAGTGATTCCTGTTTTACTTGGCTTGTCAGAATATTTAAAGAACAATGGTCAGGAAGTAACGGGGGAACAGTTTATTTTGGCTTTAGCTGTTGGTTACGAAGTCGGTTGCCGAGTAGGAATGGTGACTGGTTCAGAACAATTGAATAAAGGGTTTCATCCGTCTGCAACTTCAGGTGTTTTTGGTGCGGCAGCCGCCGGAGCAAAAATACTTGGCTTGAACGAGGAACAGACACTACATGCGATAGGGATTGCAGGAACTCAGGCAAGTGGACTGATGTCGGCTCAATACGAAGCAATGGCAAAGAGAATGAACCCTGGAAAGTCTGCACAAAGTGGAGTTCTAAGTGCTTTATTAGCTAGTAAAGGGTTCACA
This sequence comes from Tenuibacillus multivorans, assembly GCF_900103915.1. Classification (GTDB taxonomy): domain Bacteria; phylum Bacillota; class Bacilli; order Bacillales; family Alkalibacillaceae; genus Tenuibacillus; species Tenuibacillus multivorans. The sequence continues at coordinate 13,174 of NZ_FNIG01000005.1, forward strand.
GGAATAACAAATGTGTTAGAAGCCGAATACGGTGGTTTCGCTAGTACGTTCGCTGACACAACGATTGATGAAAATGAATTTGAAAATTTAGGAGAATCTTACGAGATATTGAATGTTGGTTTTAAACCTTACTCATGTTGTGGTAGTAATCATACGACTATTGACTCTATTATGGAAATTATCGAGGAAAAAGATGGACCTTTTAAAGTAGATCAAATAGAAAAGGTAGAGATTGAAACTACTACGGCAACGAAACACCATGTTGGTTGGGATTATAAGCCAAGTGGAACTATAGGTGCACAAATGAATTTAGCCTATGCAACGGCTGTATCATTATTAGATGGTATTTGTTCAGTCGAGCAGTATGAAGATGATCGAATTCAATCTAATGATGTCAATGAGTTAATACAGAAAGTAAGAATAGAATCAAATACAGAATTTGATTCATTTGGAAGAGATGGGCGTCATCATATAAAACTAAAACTTACTTTTAGTGATGGAAGTACTGTCAATAAAGAGAAAACCCATGCTAAGGGTAGTATGTTTCATCCACTAAAACAAGAAGAAGTAAAAGGTAAATTTACACATCTTATGACAACACTTTACGGCAAAGAAATTGCAGAAAACTTATTGGAAGGTATTTTGAGTGTTCAGACTTATTCAGATGTAAATCATTTTTGGAATGACATTCAAAAAAAGCAATTAGTAAAGGAGTAATGTCATGACTGGTAAAACTATGGTAGAAAAGATTTTGTCTAATAAATCAAAATCTATGGCTGATGTTAGACAAGGTGATTTGACAATAGTTGATGTAGATTTAATGGTTTGCCATGACGCAAATCGTCCCCAAGCATCAGACATTTTTAAAGAAATGGGTGGGGATAAGGTGTATGATCCTGACAAAGTAAAACTAGTAATGGATCACGCACCAGGGGTTCCGAATCAATCGGCATCAGGTATACATGCCAAAATGAGAGAATTCTCATCAGAACAAGGAGCTGAACTAATTGGTCCCGGAGAGGGGATCTGTCACCAAATACTAGCTGAAAAAGGTGAAGTAGGGCCAGGAGATTTAGTTTTAGGTACTGATTCTCACACATGTACGAATGGGGCATTTAATGCCATTGGAGTGGGTGTCGGTACAAGTGATTTAGCTGCGGCTCTACTTACGGGGAAAACTTGGGTTAAGGTTCCTGAGTCATTTCAAGTAGAATTAGAAGGGTCTTTTCCAGAAAACGTTTATCCGAAAGATGTAGCCTTAGAAATCATTAGAATTCTTAAAGCGGATGGAGCAACTTATAAAGCATTAGAGTTTACAGGAGAAGCGATAAAAAGCATTTCAGTTGCAGGTCGAATGACCATTTCAAATATGGCGGTTGAAGCGGGGGCTAAAACGGCAATTTTCCCTTTCGACAATGTGTTGAAGGACTGGTTAGAACATTCAGGATATAAAAAAGAAATGACAGAGATTTCCCCTGATGAAGATGCAAAATATGAAAGGAAAATCGTCATTGATGTCTCAAAACTACGTCCCAGAATCTCCCTTCCAGATCAAGTTGAAAATATTACTGACGGTCACAGCACAGAAGGACTACCTATTCAACAAGCTGTCATAGGGACTTGTACAAATGGTAGATTAGAAGATTTAAGGGAAGCAGCAAGAATCCTAGAAAACAAAAAAGTTGCCCAAGGTGTGAAGTTATTTATTACACCCGCATCAAGAGAGACTTATGCTCAAGCATTAGAGGAAGGTATCATTGAAATTTTCATTAAAGCTGGAGCTATCTTAGGTGTTCCAGGCTGCTCAGGTTGTTCAGGGGGTGCACACTTCGCCATCCCTTCTGATGGAGATAATGTCATCACAGCTGCTAACAGAAATTTTGTTGGTCGACTGGGAAATAAAAAAGCTCATATTTACTTGGCATCTCCAGCAGTGGTTGCCCAATCGGCGGTATCAGGTCATATAAAAATTCCAGAAGAGGGAGGGAAAACAGCTTCATGATTAACGGAAAAGTCCACATGTTTGGTGACAATATCAATACGGATGTCATTATTTCGGCTAAACGAAAAGAGTCCTTTCATGATATTGATGATATGGTCCCATATGTCATGGAAGATATTCGAACAGATTTTCATAAAACAATATCTAAAGGCGATATTATCGTGGCTGGTCCCAATTTTGGGTGTGGTTCTTCTAGAGAAGCGGCACCAGCAGTACTCAAAGCTGCAGGAATAGGAGCAATAATTTCTCCTTTATTCGCAAGGATATTCTATAGAAATGCGATTAATGTGGGACTACCTGTTATCACTTATGAAAACGCTAACAATATTTTTCAATCAGATCAGAAACTATCAATTGATATTGAATCTGGCGAAATTAGAGATTCGGATACCGAAAAACTTTATGATTTTAAACCAATTCCTGAATTTATGATGGAAATTCTGAATGAAGGGGGCTTAGTTCCATACATTCAGAAACACAAAGAATATGTATTATAAAAAATTTTAGGAGGATGCGAGATGAAAAAGATTTTATTCTTAGGATTCTTAATGACACTAGTTGGTATTCTCACAGCATGTTCAGAAACTAGTGAAGGAGCAGGAGAAGATTACCCTAATCAGTCAATTGAATTAGTCGCTGCAGGTTCTCCTGGTGGTGGGCTCGATACATTGGCAAGAGCTATTGACCAAGGTCTTCAAGATGCAGACTTACAAAATCAACCTTTTGTTATTGAAAATAAAGGTGGTGGGGGCGGAAACCCTGCAAGAGCCTATATTAAGGAACAAGATGACGACCCTTATACACTACTAACTGAATCGAATCGAGTTTATGTAAATAATATTGTCGGAAACACTGAATTAGATATTGATGATGTAACACCATTGGCTCGTATGGCTACCGAGTACCTTGTATGGGTAGTACGTGAAGATTCAGAATATACAGAAGCAACTCAAATTATTGAAGATTTAAAAGAAGATCCAAAAGCTGTTCAATTTGGTGTAGGAACAGTACCAAGTAATGATCAAATGAATATCATTCGTCCTGTTAAAGCTTCAGGTATTGATGCATCATCTGTAGAAATTGTTGCCTTCGACTCTGGTGGGGATCTTATGACACAGTTATTAGGTGGACATATTGATGTCATTTCTACTGGTATTTCTGAAGCTATCGAGCAGAGAGAAGCTGGAAAAGTTAGAATATTAGCCGTTTCATCCCCAGAACCACTAAGTGGAGATTTTTCAGACGTCCCTACGTGGAATTCTCTAGGAATTGATGTTGAAATCCTACACTGGAGAGGTTTATTTGGACCTCCGAACATGCCACAAAGTGCTATTGATTATTGGGATGAAAAAATGAGCGAATTAGTAGAAACTGAAGAATGGCAAGCGATTTTAGATAAGTATAAATGGTTTGATGCCTATGCTGACTCTGAAACATTCAAACAGGCACTAGAAGAAGAAAAACAGACGATGTCTGATTTGTTATCGGAAATTGGTTTAGCAGAGGAATAGTTTTACCATAAATTTTCGGAATGTTCAAACTTAATGGCAATCGTATTCTTGGTGCGATTGCCTACTCTTTTAAAGGGAGGTAAAAATGTATGAAAGTAAGCCAAAACAAAGTTACTGGGTTACTTTGTCTACTCTTCTCTTTGTTTTTTATTTATCAAGCCTTTCAAATAGAACCCCCGCCATCAGCTACAATGGATTTCTTAGGGCCAAGGGGTTTTCCATTTATTATTGGTTCGCAAATGGTCTTATGTTCACTCGGAATCTTATTTTTAAGTAAAGAAGAAGGAAATGAGGATAATGTTGGGCTATCTGAGTTAAAAAGTCTTATACCGTATCTTCTACTCATACTGGTATTTATATTATTAGTGCCATATCTTGGCATGTTTATAGGACTATTTCTATTAACTTTTGTCATGGTTCGAATAATGGAGAAAGGTAAGATCATACAAAACTTGATAGTATCAGTTTGTGTATCTTTTGCTATTTGGATTGTTTTTGATATTCTACTCAATTTATCCATGCCAATGTGGCCAAGTCTATAGATAAGGAGGGGAAATATGGATATCTTACAATTACTGTATGAAGGTTTTTTATCCGCGATTACAGTTGAAAATATATTCGCAGCAGCTTTAGGGGCATTACTTGGGACTGTTGTAGGAATACTGCCAGGGTTGGGTGCTTCTGCAACAATCGCAATCATGATTCCCGTTGCGTTTACATTGCCTTCAGATAGTGGATTAATTATGATGATTGCCGTCTATTATGGCGCAATGTATGGAGCATCTACTACGGCTATCTTATTGAAAATGCCAGGTGCTCCTTCAACGGTTGTCTCTACACTAGATGGTTATCCACTTGCTCAACAAGGTAAAGCGGGACCAGCTATTTCTATTACAGCGATTGGGTCTTTCTATGGAAGTATTATTTCATTGCTTGGTGTCATGTTTCTAACTGTTCCTCTAAGTACTTTTGCATTAAGATTTGGCCCCGTAGAATATACGGCTGTCATGATTTTTGCATTACTGATGGCAGCGACATTGATTGGGAATTCTGTATTAAAAGGATTATTCTCGATTGGACTGGGTGTAGCATTTTCGCTAATCGGGACAGACTTACAAACAGGTGTTTCACGTTTTACGCTGGGTATTGATCATTTACTTAGCGGAATCGATATGATTGTCGTGATCATTGGTATATTTGGTATAGGTGAAGTGTTTTATTATTTGGTCACTCAAAGGAGAGGTGGCAAGTCTGGAAAAAGACTCGCATTGAAGGGCTCTTTAATTCCGACCAAGAGTGACTTCAAAGAATCAATACCACCTTTTTTTAGAGGGTCAATAATTGGCTTCGTATCAGGGTTGTTACCGGGATCAGGTAGTACAATTGCTTCTTTTCTATCTTATTCTACTGAAAAAAGATTGTCTAAAACACCTGAAAGATTTGGTAAAGGTGCGATGCAAGGTTTAGCATCTGTAGATACAGCGAATAATGCATCTGTAGGTGGGGCTCTTGTCCCGATGTTCTCATTAGGAATCCCAGGTTCAGGGACAACGGCTGTATTACTTGGGGCGTTGATGATGTACGGGGTATCACCCGGACCATCATTTATTACTAGTGAAGCTGACTTATTTTGGACAATCGTCGCTTCGGCCTTTATTGCAAACGTCGTGCTAATTATCTTGAACTTGCCTTTAATACCCCTATTTGTAAAGGTCTTAGATATCCCAACCAAATACCTAATGCCAATTGTATTAGTAATTGCCGTTACAGGATGTTACACCTTGAATGGATCATTTACAGATGTTTGGTTAGTATTCCTATTTGGAATCATTGGATTTTTCATGAGAGTAGGCGGACTGTCACCGGCCATTTTTGTATTAGCTATCGTTTTAGGTGAAGATTTTGAAAGGTACTTCAGACAGGCCTTAATTACTGAACGGGGTGATTTTACTGCTTTTGTAACGAGCCCAATTAGTTTAATTCTATTATTAGTTGCCGTAATAGTAGTATCCTTTGACATATTTAAAACAGTTAAACAAAAAAAGTAAGGGAAGGTTGATAAGGATGCCTAAAGTGCTTAAAACTAGCAACTCTAGAATTGAAAGTTTGCAAGAAATTTTACAATCTGATAATAGATATAAAGATGTTAGTGCGTTTCCTTTTGGGATTCTTTCAGGAAATCAAGAAAACTATTTATTTACGGTTAATGATGGTGAAGTTCTAATAGTTAATCATTCCGGGGAGGAAAGTTCTCGGGATGATGCATCAATTGTATATGAAAATTTCGTTAAATTGGACAGTATTATGGGTGATAATTTCTCACACTTTAAGAGATGTTCAGTAAGGAATATGAAAATCTTTTATAGATTAAAAAGTGCTTTAAAGAGCTTTCAGGCAATTAACAATTCGGAATTCATGACGGATCAAACTAATGAAATTATTAGTAGGGTTTCGCTTATTATTAGAGGTCAGACTAAGATGAAGTCCTTATGCACAGAAATCAATGAAATTATGAGAAGAGTCTCAAAGGATAACATGATTGATGATGATGATGTCAATCGATTGATCGAGCTGAATACTAAAGGTAATTATATTCTTTTTGATCAAGCTAGGGAGCTTTACTATATTAAAAGTTTGATAGACGATCTCGATTCGTATATTAGCAGAGAGTTTTCACTAAAGCAAAAACTGAAATTTATAACAGTTAATTTGCAATTCATTATGAAAAAGTTCTCCTCTAAAAGGATTAAAAAAGGTAATGAGATGGTGTTGAAGGAATTTTCGTCGCACTCTTACGAAAAAGAGGGTAAATTTATTTCGGAGCTAGATATTAACAATAAGCTAAGGAAAGAATTTCAAGAGACATTTCAGAAGAATTTTATGAGTTATTTAATTAATTAGTTCTCATAATTACTTGTAATTTAAGAGGTGTAGGAAATGCGGTTATTTTGGATAGTGCTTATTTGTCAAGCACTCTATTCTATAGCTTTAAGAGGCTCGCGTCCAATTGTCTCATTGTACGCTGATATTATGGGAGCTTCTCCTTTAATAATTGGATTTCTCGTATCTTCTTTTGCATTACTACCAATGCTTTTTGCGATACAAGCGGGAAAGTGGTTAGATAATTATGGCGCAAAACGAATAGCTTTATTGGGAAGTGTAGGGATGATAATTTCTTTAGTTTTACCAGTATTTTTCCCTACACTTTTAATGCTGTTTGTTAATCAGTTTATAATCGGAATATCACATGTTTGTGTACTTGTGTCTTTACAAAAGACAATTGGTAATCTTCCTGGGAATAGGGATTTTTTGATTGCGTCATTTAGTATTGCTGGGTCAATCGGTGAATTTATTGGTCCTTCTTTTACAGGGCTATTATTTGAGCAGTCTGGATTTAGAGTAACATTTATTGTGATGATTATAACAGTAGTGGTTTCAACTTTAATTGTCACGTTGCTGCCAGCTAATAAAAGTGTTCAGAATAAAGGAAAAGATAGTCATAAAACTACTGAAAAGAAATCAAGCACGTTAGCAATGTTAAAGAAAGTAAATTTAAGGAAGGCTCTTATTATTAGCGGATTAGTGTTATATTCCAAAGATTTGTTTGTTGGTTACTTTCCTGTATATGGGAATAACATTGGTCTTACACCATCTCAAATCGGATTAGTTATTTCACTCGTTTCTGGTATGGCAATCGTAGTAAGAATGTTACAATTTACACTGGTTAAAAAATTTGGAAGGAGTTTAGTGCTATTTTCTACGTTAATATTAAGTGGAATTGCGTTTGTATTAGTACCGACTTCTACTTCAATGATTTACCTAAGTATTTTTGCACTTATGTTAGGAGCAGGTTTGGGATTAGGGCAACCTTTAAGTATAGTATATACATTAAATGTTAGTCCTGTTCCGCGTCATGGCGAGGTTTTGGGTCTGAGATTGACATTTAATAGAGCATCACAATTTGTTGCACCCTTTGTATTCGGTGCAATTGGGCAAGTAGCTGGAATTGCTCCTGTATTTTATTTAAGTGGTGCCTTTTTGCTACTCGGCTCATATTTCACGAGGATGAAAGAAGATAATGATAGCGGTGATAACGAATGACTACTATGATAGAGATTGAATTTACATTAAAAGGACATGACAGAAAGAAGAATTAACATGTTTTTAAAAATATATTTTTTAATGTTAGCGCTCATTTTGGGCGTTTTATTTACGATATTAAAAGTACCTACGGGTTGGTTATTAGGTGGCCTAATTGCAGGTATTGTTTTTAACTTGAATACCAAAGGTTCTACACTGTCCCTCCCCGAATATAGTTTTAAAGTTGGACTAGCATTGATTGGTATTAATATCGGTTTAATTATAACTTTCAAGAACATACTTGCCCGCTAAGTTGTTTATATAACAGCTTGGCGGGTTTTTTTGTTCGCCAATAATCGGTGAGGAGATGTCCCGCCTAAGCAAGAGCTTCTGAAGTATAAGGATGATGAGTACATTGAAAGAACTAGTGAATATGAAGCTTTGCGACGGTTTCTATTAAAAGAAATTATTCCTTCTGATCCAGATGGTCGAGGATATTTGTATGGATATACAGTTGGGTAGTCAAATGGGAGAATCGGATCTGACAAATGCAATGGACGAGTTTAACAGAAGAAATATTTCGTTTAATGATGAGGCGCAGGTTAATCAATTATTACAGTTGGTAACGGATATGCACAATCATACTCGCACATGGGTTAACAACGGCCACACACCACATGAGATCAATGAGGAATCTGAGAAGGATCAATTGCAACCATTACCAGAACGGAAAACAAATCCTGTCCAAAAGGTTGATAAAGTGGGACGCAATGAGCCATGTTCGTGTGGGAGTGGGAAGAAGTATAAGAAGTGTTGTATGACGAATTAAGAAGTTGAATGAGTTTTTAAGAAAGTAGATTTGGACCTCTTGCCGCGGCGAGAGGTTTTACTTTAGTAAGACTAGCTTTCGACTTGAAACCAAGTTTTCCCTGGCTGTAGGGAAATGATTTCACCGTTGGTATAATAGCGGATGACCGTTTTCATTTTTCATTCGGCTTCTCCTTGCCCTGTTAATCAATATTAATTCTTCCTGCTTTATCTCCAGGGATTAAGAGTTGTTTGGCGTAGATGACGATGACATTACTAGTTTTGATTTGTTCTCCGGATTCTCGAACTGCATGTGGCTCTTCTTCCAGGTAACAACTATATAGTTTTGTTTGAGAATCGTATTTATATGCGACGTGGGTAAAGTTGTTATATCGGCCCATCATATAGTTCTTCTTCCTCTACAGTTTCTTCCTCTGGTGGATCTTCTTCGGTATTTGTATTATCGGGAGACGGTTTCTTGAACAGGTTCGGCAGGTTGATCTTTCTCCACTCACTTGTATCACCACAACCCACAAGTAACAACATATCAAAGATGGAAAGTAATATGTACTTTTTCATATTGTCGTATTTCCCTTATCTATCATGTGATTGAGTGAATCCAATAATTTTCCAAATTTAATGAAGGGAAATAACCTTTTGAAGCAAAAGAGTTAAGGTATGTATAAAAGAAATAGTATTTTATACATGGCCTAAAAATTTTATATGTGGAGCCCCAGTTATTCATGTGTTTGTTTAAGTGTATATACTTAATTTAACAACCTCAAACAAACGTTACTATTTCAAAAAAGGACCCAATTGTAAATATTTCTCAGAGATTCGACTTTACCGTGTAGGATCAGAAGGCTGTTTTTGTATCCTAACAATTTTTTATTGCTTATATATGTCGTGATGTGATATAGTCGTATTGTGACATAGTCGAGGTGTGACATATAGGGGATGATAGATTTGGATAGAATCTTAAAAAAATATGTACCTATGACTGAAACAGCCTTTTATATACTACTATCCTTAACGGAACCAAGGCATGGTTACGGAATCATTAAACAGGTTGAAGAAATGACAAGGGGGCGTATTAAACTAGGTTCCGGTACGATTTATGGTACATTGACGAAGATGCAACGGGATGAAATTATTACCATTTTCGCGGACGAAAAACGAAAGAAGATTTATGAAATTACAGATTTAGGAAAGCAGTTAATGCGTGTGGAAATGGACCGATTGAAAGAATTACACGACAATGCTTTACGATACGAGGAGGACTTTCAATGACTGTCAAAAAAGAAGTGAAGTTGTTGTGGAGCTACAAAATAGATAAAACTGAGAGATGGCTTTCTGAAATGGCAGAACATGGTTGGCATTTAACGGGCGTAAATCAGTGGACAAGAACATTCACTTTTAAGAAAGGTAATAAAAAGAATGTGACGTATCGAATCCAATATGGTCCTAAGAGTCGCTCTATCCCCTTGACTTTACAAAAAGAAGGCTGGGATACTGTTGTCTCAGAAGGTCGTTGGTTATTTCTAAAAAACGAAGAAGCAAATATAAGTTTGTATCCCACTAGAGATGAAGTTGTGAGACGTAATCGAACGCATGCATATATTTTTAGCGCGCTAGCCATTTTTCAGCTTGCAACGCACATTCCCATTATTTTATTATCAATCGTTTCCTTAACCAGCCAGGATGATTCTTTCTTCTTAGAAGATAGTTTATGGATACTTCTATTCTTATTGGCAGTAGGAATAGGACTCGCATTTTTTGCTATATATGTATTCAAGGCTTATCGTCGGTTTGAACTCCGTGAGATGGATGCTACAACTGACCTTATTTCCAAAGGTAAAAAGATGCGTAAATTTAAGCTTGGTTGGATGTATCATCTTGAGGAAACGAAGACGTGGCTCGAGAAACTCGCAGAAGATGGCTATGAACTTGAGAAGGTAACAGCTTCTATTTTTACATTTAGGGAAATCGAACCCTCTAACATTAAGTATGAATGCATCTTTGAATATAAAGTACAACCTTCGTTCTTTACAACACATAAAGAATTTGGCTGGAAGCTTAAATATTCATCCAACATGACCTTGTTGAATTATTCAATTTGGGCTAAGCATTATAATGTTGATGAACCAGTACCTCAATTCTCTTATGATAAAGAGGAGCAAAAACAGTCCATCAAACGCGCTTTTAAAATGAATATTGGGATAAGTTTTTATCTTATTCTCCTTTTATCTTTTTCATTGTATATGAATTATAGTATGGATGAGCCTTTTATAACATGGAGCTTTAGTGGAGTGATGCGACCATTGTTACTCGCCCTTTTATTATTTTGGGTTTACATGTTCGTTCAGATTTTGCTTAGTTATCGCAAAAGCATGAGAGAATATAAAAATTATTAATATTAAACTTCATCCGCTAATTTTTATTTTGGTTAAGAGACAATCTCGCGAAATTGTTAGGGTTGAGTCACCAAATCAATAAAAAGCAGATCTAGCGAAAACACTAGATCTGCTTTTACTTTAAAGCTTAAACTGCCTTACCAATCCATTAAGCTCTTCTGCTAGTTTAGCTAATTCATCGGAACTTGATGCGACTTCTTCCATTGAACTATTAACCTGCTGGGCAGAAGCGGATGTTTGCTCGACGCCAGCAGCTGATTCTTCTGAGATAGATGCGATTTCTTGAACGGATGCGTTCATTTCCTGGCTGTTGGAACTGATAGATGATAGGTTATCCGTCACGGATTGAATACGTTTCGTCATGTCGTCTACGGCATTTTCGATTTTATTAAATGTTTCGCCGGTTGTTTTAATTTGACTTGTTCCTTTTTCAACCTCTGTATAGCCGTCTTGTAAGGATGATACGACGCCTGATGATTCGGTCTGAATACCATCTACGATTCCGGTTATCTCTTCAACTGATTCGCCAACTTGTTCGGCTAGTGTTCGTACTTCATCGGCAACGACCGCAAAGCCACGACCTTGTTCACCTGCACGTGCGGCTTCAATAGCGGCGTTTAAGGCTAATAAGTTGGTTTGTTCGGCAATGTCCTGAATAACTGATACGAGTTTAGAGATTTCTTGTGACTGGTTATCGAGTCCTTTGACTTTCTCAACGGCTTGTTGAACGATTTCATCTATTCTAGACATTTGAGTCACTGATGTGTTCATTAGTTGACTACCTTCGTTGGTTAGCGTTAGGACGTCATTTGAGGATTTATAAATAAACTCACCATTTTCATTGGCTTCTTGTACTTCCGTTGCAAAAGTGCCCATGTTATCAGAAAGATCACTAGCGTTATTGGCTTGTGACTCGGATCCTGCAGCGATCTCTTGCATGGTTGTTGAGATTTGTTCTGATCCACCTTTAACTTCGTTAGCCGATTGAGTTAGTTCTTCACTCTGACTGCTGACAGTCTCTGATACGGTATTGATTTGTGTGAGTAATTGACGCATATTATCATTCATGTCATTCGTTGCGGTTACGAGTTGTCCGATTTCGTCTTTAGATTTTGATTGTAAAGGTTCGAGGCTTAAATCACCTTGTGCGATGGCTTTCATTCGTTCTTTGACGATTTTAATTGGGTTTGTAATCACCTGTGCCGTTACGAGTGAAACAACAATGGCAAGTACGACAACTAAAGCCGAAACACCTAAGCCAACATATAGGACCGTGTTTCCATTTTCTAATATATTTTGGCCATTTTCTACAATTTGATTTTCTCGCTGAGCCGATAGTTCTTCAAAGCCGGCCATAATCTCTTCCGCAACGGGTTGAATGTCATGGATTAAGATTTGATTAGCTCTTGATTCATTGCCTTTATCGTATTCTACAAATAATTTATCGACGACCGTTTGTTGCCATTCAATACTTTGATTAATAAGCGACTCGACTTCCTCTGAATCACTTTGTTCTAAAATCATATTTTGATATTGAATGCTATCTGACGTGTATTCATTAAAACGGTTTTTGAAATCTTCATCACCGTATAATAGATAACCGCGCGTTAATGCGATTCGTTGAGCCATATTGAAGGCTAGCTTTTCATCGGCTACTAATAAAGGAAGTTGCTCGTCAACGATGTTTTCTGTATCGTTATTAACTTTATTTATAGAGATGAAGTTAAATACGCCTAGTATAATGACCAATGCGATAACAAGCGAAAAACCGGACAAAATTTTTGCTTTAATGCTTTTAAAGTTTAATAGTTTTTTCATTGATGTACACCTCTGTTAATTTGTTTCTATCTGCAACACTTTATCTAACGATTCGCGTACTCTTTCGGGCGTAAAGGGTTTGACAATAAAATCTGTTGCCCCGGCTTCAATAGCATCTATGACCATGGATTGTTGTCCCATGGCGGAGCACATGATGACTATGGCCTTATGATCAATTTTTTTAATTTCTTTTAAAGCTGCTACGCCATCCATTTCAGGCATCGTAATGTCCATGGTTACGATATCGGGCTCCAAATTTTTGAATAGATCAACAGCCTCATTTCCATCCGCGGCTTCACCAACGACTTCATGGCCCTGATTCTGTAGTATATCCGTTAGTTGCATGCGCATAAATGCGGCATCATCGGTGATTAAAATCCTTGCCATTTTATCCATCTCCTTTTGACTTGACTGTTTCCTGTTCAGCTATTTCTACTGCTCTATGTAAATGATCATTTTGTTTTGAGAGATTGATTTTTATAGTAAAAGGAATTTTTCTCGGGATTTACTGTGTTATCTAGAGGAAATCAATATCTCCCGAGTAGCATCCCTTTTAATCGAGTAATAAGTAAACCTCAATTTCTCCTTTATCTTCCACTTCTACATTGAGCTGAATCGCCTTTTCGTAGCCTTTAATGGTTGTGTTTCCTTCCATAATCGTAGGAGCTGTGATATTGGTTTCAAGGTCATTCGAGTCGTTAATGGTTGAAATACCGCCAGCAATCATATTGCCAAGTTCACCACTAAATGACGTCAACATTTCGCCTTCCAGCTTCATACCATACATGGATTCACCAATTGAACTGAAGACGGAACTTTGTGCTGAAAGAATGAGCTTCCCCTTAATATCCCCCGTAATGCCGATCAGTACGCCAAATTTAATGATTGGATCTTGCTTTAGATCATTGGGCTTTTGGATATTTAAATTCATTGGGATAACATTTTGAATAGAAGTCAATGTGCCATTAAGAAGATAAGTAACGGCTTCTGTTCTTTTTTGGGCATCTGTAGTCATTTTTTCACCACCTTATGATTTATGAATTAAAAAAGCTACCCATCATCATGAGTAGCCAAATAAATCTATTCATTTACTTGGTAGCCAGGCGATCGTAGTTTTTTAACCTTAGACCCTAGGCTTTGCGTCCTAACCTTTCGGAAAGTTTGCCTTTTTCATATATAGGACTATTGTTTCAGTACTTTAGCCATATTAATGCAAAAATATAATTTGGTCAACAAAAAACGACAAAAAATATGGTTATTTTTTGTCGGCAGAATCAAACGGTCCATTTAGTGGAAGAAAAAGTTTTATAGGCATCACTTTTTAATGAATTAAACAGCAAAAAACAGGAAGAATTTCTTACTCCTTCATGGCTACACTGAATACAGAAAAAGGGGTGAGGGCATGAACCATAAATCTATTGGATTATTTCAAGGAATTGCCTTATATATCGCAGCTATATTAGGATCAGGTGTCCTATTTTTATCTGGAGTAACGGCCTCAATGGCGGGGCCTGCGTCGATTGTATCCTGGTTGATAGTGATTTTAATTAATTTTCCACTTGCTTATTCATTCGCATGTTTGGCTCGGCAATATCCAGACGCTGGTGGTGCAGCAACGTTTGTCAGGCATTCTTTCGGACATCATTTAGGTAATATTGTTGGGTGGTTTTACTTTGTTACAGCAGCCGTTGGTCAAACGATTGTATCTTTAACGGGTGCATATTGTTAGCCATGCCTTTGGATTTTCACATGTTGAAACCACTTTAATGGCCGTCATTATTTTGGGGATTGCAGGTGTTTTAAATTTTTTTGGTGTCAATATAAGTGGTAAAGTGGCTTTGATTTTAAGTGCTTGTTTACTGTTTCTTTTATTGTTAACGATATTGGTGGCGTTGCCAACTATACAATGGGGCAACTTTACGCCATTTGTTCCGAATGGATGGTTTTCGGTCGGAAGTGCGATAACGCTTATTTTTTGGTCTTTCTTCGGTTGGGAGGCCATTTGTAGTCTGGCGGATAACTTTAAAAAGCCGGAAAAAGATATTGTAAAAGGATCGATTGTTAGTGCTATCGTCATTGGTGTGTTGTTTTTGGCGTTAAGTCTTGTCACGATTGGAACATCGACGTATGGGAGTAAAGAAAGTAACCTGTCTCCTATTGGTGTTATAATGGGAGAAGCAGTGGGTATAGGTGCTAAATCTATGACAGCTGTATTGGCGTTAATCATTTGTGCAGGGACAGCGAACGCATTTGTAGCCAGTTTAACGCAATTGGGGTATTCCTTAAGCAGGGATGGTGCTTTTCCAACGTTTTTTTCAAAACGGCATGCAACCACTAACATTCCTAGACGGATGGTTTTATTTATTATCAGTTTCTCGGTAGCAGGGGTTCTAGTGTTGGAGTTACTGTCACTAACGTTTAATGATATTTTGTTTATCCCGACTTCTCTTGGAATTTTAGTCTACATACTTTCTATGGCAGCTGGCGTTAAATTATTTAAGAAAAAGACGTTGGCATGGTCTGCGTCGTTACTCTCATTAATATTATGTCTACTGGTCATCCCATTCTTTCAATTGTATATTTTTGTTCCATTGATTGTCTTGGCTCTATATGTTATTTATATGGTTTTTGATAAGAAGATTTTTTCGACAGGGAGAGGAATGAAATTTAATGATAAACCAAAATGATATTTCTAAAGAAACCATGTGGGAAGCGACGATTACGTGTGATTCAGCATACGATGGGCTATTCTTTTACGCCGTCAAGACAACGGGAATTTTTTGTCGGCCGTCTTGTAAGTCTAAAGTGCCTAATAGTGAAAATGTTTCTTTTTTTGGGGACGCAGCTAATGCTCAAAAAGCAGGATATCGTCCTTGTAAAAGGTGCCGGCCTGATTTGAAATCAAAGACATATGACCCATTTGGATCAATTATAGAAGATACCATGCAGATCATCGAAAAAAATTATGAGCAAAAAATGTCTTTCGATGAAATCGCAACAAAGGTCGGCGTTAGCAGGTTTCATTTAAATCGGCTTTTTAAGGATAGGACGGGATACACACCACTTATGTATTTAGAAAAGATTAGAATCAATAAGGCGAAAGATCTTCTTTTATCGACTACCTTAAATAGCACGGAAATTGGTTATCAAATCGGCTATCAAAGCATTTCCAGCTTTTATAATGCATTCAAACGTCACACCGGACTTACACCAAGTCAATTTCAAGCCAATTACGTTGAAAAGGCGTCTTATTAAGACCTGGATTGATTATATAGGCATAAAACCAGCATCTTTATAAAGGGGGACAAAACGGCACCGAAAGGAGGCACGCACATGATTATCTATGATGAATGCCAGACAAAAATCGGTCATTTGCGGTATATTTTCAACGAAGATGGTGCACTTGAACGTATCGTGTTAACCGACGACCTCTGGCATGCTTTAACTGCCAAACAAACTATGAAAAGAAACCATGAGCTTGGAAAGCCCGTTTGTCAACAATTTAAGGAATATGTCCATGGGGATCGTAGTCAATTCGACTTGTCTTATGAACTGTTAGGGACTCCATTCCAAAAACAAACATGGCAGGCCTTACGAAATATTCCTTATGGGGGAATACGAACCTATTCTGAAATAGCCAATTCTATCGGAAGACCGAAAGCTATTCGTGCGGTAGGTCAGGCTAATGCTGGTAATCCTTTGCCTATCCTGTTTCCCTGTCATCGCGTCATTGGCAGCAATAAAAAGTTGACCGGCTATGCAGGTGGGATGGATATGAAAAAGCAGTTGCTGGAGATTGAAGGTGCTGAAATATCATGAAGTACCCGTTTCACACTAAGAAAGTGGCCTTATTATGGAAGAATCACAATGTGAATAACACACTAATTAGAATAGATTTTAATAGCAAATAAACAAATAAGTAGCAAGCAAAAACGCCCAGAATTAATCTGAGCGCTAATAATTTACTATCTTTGTTCAACTAAATCGCCAAATAGTTAAGAAGAAAACAGGCGGTATTTACTTTTTTAAATATCGCCTCACTCTAATTACAACTAGCCTGTACAAATCATTATGATATTCTTATCAGGATCACTTATGTTAAAATATGCAAAATCATCAAATCTAACAATATCAGATTCTATTCTAATACCTAACTCTCTAATATAGTCATACGATTTTTCAATATCATTTGTATGAAAATTAAACAATGGGTATGAAGAAGGATTAATATCTTTAGTCATATCAGATGGGCCTGCATCTAAAGTTAATCCAGTAAAATGGTTAACCTTTATGTTGTGAACAGGTTGGGAAACTTTTGTTAAATCAATTTCTTGATCAAATAATTGACTATACCATTTGACTGATCTCTCTAAGTTACTTACATGAACAAAAATAGTGTTAATCTGGTTTTTAATAGGACTAAACACATTTACCACTCTCCTTGAATAATTTATAATCCCAATTAAGGATTTCTTCATTTATACAACGGATCATGAGTTTAAATCCTTACACAAAAATTAAATTTCTTAAAAAATGTGATAAAAATTCTCAGCATTTAGATTTACTTCTAACTCTTTAGCGGCGTATTTCATTAAATCCCAAGAAAAACAATAAAATTTCCAAAATGTAATTTTGTCGTCTACCATTTCTATATAATGTACATTATTTAAGTAAAGTTGATTGTCTTGTTTCCTTTCTAACTCAATTACTACTGGACGACCCCAAAGTATTTTGTATTCAGATTCAATAATATTTTGTTTTTGTACAATCTCGTACCAGTCATTTAATGAATTATTCTTTGTTTCATCAAGACCAATTTCTAAACCAGAGTGAGTTATGTCTGTAACTATATTTTCTTCTAAAATTGATGCAATTAGTTTAGGATCTTTTTTTCTAAAGCCTTCAAGCATAATTTCTATTACTTTATCAGGTTGAATTTTTTTAACGTTTGTTTTTCCGTTTTGCATTTTAATATTCTTTCCGTTACGAAGATTATCTCTCGCTCTACTTAAGTTAGTATATATGGCTCCTTCAGTTGTTCCAATAATTTCTGCAATTTCTTTACCTTTATATTTAAAAGCTTCCGATAAAATAAGAACAACAAACTGCATATGAGAAAGATTATTCACTAAGAAATCAAGGTTTTCAAGTAATTGAAAATTGTAGTAGGTTGAAATATCTTGTAGTTGATAATTTTCGTCACTAGATTGATTGAGGAATTTATCTTTTCTTTTTTGATCAATCCATAGATTGGTAGCAATTTTAAATAGATAAGACTTCGTTTTAACTGGTTGGTATAGTTTCGCTATAATTGAAAAAGCCCTCAACAATGTATCTTGAACAAGATCTTCTGCATCCCAAGGCGAGTTTGTTAGGAAATAGCAATATCTCCACAAGTCTGAGCGGTGCGGCTCAATTTTTTCTTTATAATCCCTTTCTAAATTTCTGAGATTATCACTCAAATTATTAAGGTTATCTATTGTCACTTTTCCCCCTCCAACTTATCAAAAATAGTTCAATCAACTTCAAATAAACTGCTGCGTTAGTTCATTAGGAGCGTTTCTTCACATTCTTGTACTCAGTTTAACATAAAATGCCATTAAATCTTTGGATACGTTATATCCTCTGAAAAACATATGTATCAACCTTTAAAAAATATGGTTAAATCAAATTTTAAGGTTCCTGTTTTGTGTACCTTTTTTATTAATTATGTGTACCTTTAGCTTCTTTTAAGTATAATATTATATAAAGGTATATAATAACAATACTAATTGATGCGGAGGTGTCATGATGAGTGAGACAAAAAAGATAATAGGCGAAAATGTAAAGAGCTATTTAGAAGCTAAAGGTATTAAGCATAGTTGGGTTATAGAACGGTTAGGTGTAAGTAAAGGGGCTTTCTACAATTTCCTTAGAGGTGAGGGAAATGTGGATCAATATGAACAAAAAATCTTGAAACTGTTTAGAATTAAAGATCCTTTTTACTTTCATCGTGAAGAAATGGCGTTACCTAATAGTATAAGTGAGAAGAATAAGGAACAGAATTTTATGGATTTTGCGGCACTTTCTTTTCATGGTGCAGACAGCGAAGAATTTAAGGAAGGGATGAAAGCTTTTAGAGATATCGTAGAATTGATAGATGTTCTTAAACCTCTTGCAAATCAATCTGTTGTGTTGGAGGATGATTCTTTTGATCAATAAAGATAATTTAGAACAGGTCATTGATTTTAATCAAAAATACCTGTCAAAGATTAAGTCAAATATAGAGATTTTGAAATCTTCGGCTGATCCACTTATTGCTTCAAAACCTCTTGAATTTATAAAAACGCATTTAAATGAAAATGCTCATGTTATTGAGTTTCCAGTGAAGAATTTAGATTATGGTGGATTGGTTTTTTATCTTAATAAAAGTTTTTATATACAGATTAATTCTTCCCAACCCAAAATATATGAAAACTTTATGTGGGCACATGAGTTTTACCATTTTTATTTTGATAAAGAAAAAATCAAGAGTAAGGAAAAAAACTTCATCTTGATTGATACTATTTTTGATGAAAAAGAGAGATTACCCAATCTGTTTACGAGTGAATTTCTAATTAATGACTTTATCTTAGAACGAAAATTCTATTCATTCAAAAAAGAGTACGATCGTTTAGTGGATATAGTCATCCATTTAATACCTGTTTTTGAATTACCTTATAAGGCAATTGTGATTAAATTGGCTCAGAACAAACTTATTCAGGTTGAGGATGCAAGAGAGATTATCGATTATGATTATAAAAATAATATACCGGATGACATCGATCAAACACTATTTTCGGCCAGCTATAAAATAAAACTCGATAATTATAAAAACCTATTAAAAGAAGCATCAAAAAACATGAACGAAGATGATGTCCAGTCTAATATGAAAAAATATGATGACGTATATAATTTGTTGTTAGATTGGAGAAGAGAGTTGGGCGGTGGGGTTAAAAATGACGGTAATCGAAAATCCTAAATTAAATTCTATCATACCTTTTCTAAATGATAACTTGGATGATCTAGAAAAGGTACTTAACGATAACCCATCGCTTTATATTATGGATAATATGATGCTCGCAAAAATAAGGAAGGATTTTGTGAAGAATCCCTTTATGGTTAGTGGTTTAAATGCTTCTAATATAGTTGTTATTCCTGAGATTATCCTAGAAGAAGCGTCAAAGAACTTACCAAATGAAGAGGCATTTAGAAGACACTACTATGAAATTTTTCATATTCTTTCACAAGAGAAGGAAGTATATGTCGTCAATTTAGAATTAATATTAGAATTATTACAAAGTATGGCAAGTAAGAAAGATGCTTTAAATCTACTACGGAATATAGCCATAGAAGCGGTCAGAATTAATCCAGTGATTTCGGATGTCATAAGGGGAACAGATGTTAATGCTACTACTGCTCTAGAAGAATTAAACGGTGCGATTATCCATAATGGAAAAAATGCTGGGGAGCGATTTATAACGACCTTTGCTCTTGTGTTATTGAGTATGTATTATAGTCCAGTCTATATTTTCAGTGAGGATGTAAAGGGGATTTATGGTGCATTTAGAACGTTCATCAGTAATGAAAGATTAATGGATTTGATTGACATTAGTGATGCATTAGAGCTGATTGAACAATATAAATTTATATCTTATGAATCCTTAATTCAATCTGTTTATTTAGAAGAAGATTTAAGTGAAGATGAGTTGATGGATTTAATTGTGACATGTGATCGAAACCGTTCTAGAAATATATTATATAGTTTGGATGGACATCTTTGTCATACGTCAATTTCTGATGAAAACCTGTCTAAGTGGATTAGCGAGGGAATAATAAAGTTTCAATTTTAACATAGTACAAAATATACTAGAGTGGTGTGTTTTGTGATTTTAGAGTGCGGAGGATTGCGATTTTGTAGGAGAAAATACTGATTTGACTTGAAGCTTCCTCGAGTATGAGTTGTTTGTCTAGGAGCCATTTGTATAAGGAAACATGTTATAATATATTTGGTTTGTACATACCTCAAAGGAGAAGCATTCTAATGAAAAAAATTTACATAATCATCATTGCTTTAGCGTTTTTGATGGGTTGCTCTAATGATGAGGAAATTAAAGGTGAGTATGATGTTATTGTCTTAAGCGGTGAGCCTGAAGGGGTTTCAGCAGCGGTGAGTGCAGCAAGACATGGCGCATCTGTTTTGCTGATTGAACATCGGGATTCATTGGGTGGACTCATGACACATGGGATGCTCAACTACTTAGATCTTCCGCAAAATGATGAGGGAACGGTTGTGTCAAAAGGGATCTTTGAAGAATGGCATCAATTAGTTGGCGGTACTCACATCAATACGGTCGATTTAGATGTCGCGACAGATGCCTTTCGACAGTTGGTTGATGAGGAAGAGAATATCGATTTGTTGCTGAATACAGAGGTGCAGGATGTTCGGGTTGAGGACAGCACTTTGCAAGCTGTTCAAATAGAGGATGAATGGATTGAAGGAGAGCGGTTTATCGATTCCAGTCCTGATGGTGATTTAGCTGCTATGGCTGGAGCGCCGTATTTTATTGGACAAGCTGATATCAATAAGGAAGGCCAAATGGCAGCTACCTTGATGATTTATTTGGAGAATGTGGATTGGGATAAAGTTAAGGAAGCGGCTAACAATGGCGTTCTTGGTGGCGGTGGTGTTAGTGATACGGCTGCCTGGGGATTTGCCGATGCTTGGTTTGCCTATGATGAAGTCGTTGAAGATGATCGGACCAATATCCGTGGGCTCAACATTGGCCGAACAGAAAAAGGTGAAGTGTTCATCAATACCTTGCAAATTTTTGATGTTGATGGTTTAGATGAAGAAAGCCAGCAAGAAGCTCTGGAAATTGGGAAAAAGGAAACCGAAAGCTTTGTGCCTTGGTTAAGAGAGAATTTGCCTGGTTTTGAAGATGCGGAAATTGTACGTTATCCTGATGAGTTATATATCAGAGAAACGCGACATATTGAAAGTGAGTACATGCTTAAGATTACGGACTTATGGGAGAATAAGCACCACTGGGATGACATTGCAATCGGTGGTTATCCGGCTGATATTCAGGCGACGTCTAAGTTTACTTATGGATCGGTTAACGTGAATCCGAATCAGTACGGCATTCCTTTTAGATCACTCGTTCCATTAGAGGTCGACAATTTGTTAGTGGCGAGTAAAGCAAGCGGCTACAGCTCACTCGCGGCTGGGAGTGCTCGCGTAATACCAACCGGAATGGCAACAGCAGAAGCGGCTGGTGTTGCGAGTACGATTAGTATTGAAAATGATTTGACGTTCCGAGAGATGAATGAAAGTGAACAGCTAATTGAAGAGCTACAAAACAAACTCGTTGAAGCGGGTGCTTATCTAGAACAATTGGAGGACCCGGATTACGCATATAAAGGTGAGCCTTATTATCCGGCTATAAAAAATCTGCTTCTTTATGACCTAGTTAACGGCGGTTATCAAAATGACCTTCGACTGGATGAAGAGATGCTGGCGGATCAATTTATTGAAAAGATGGTGCATGGGATTGAAAGACTAGAGTTGGAAGTGCCAACAGGTTCAATTGATGCACTTGAACAGTATAGAGAAACTGTGAACGATGATGAGATTCTAACTGATCGAATTGTTCGAGATGTGTTTGAAATTGCAGGGTGGGAGATTGAACGTGCCGATCAAAATAAGACATGGTCCCGTTTAGATGCACTATTAGAACTTGAATATCAAATTTTTGATTAGAAAATCATCATTTATATGTCCTCCAAAAAAAGGGGGGCATTTTTATTTATCAAAAACTCACAAAAATTTCAACAAAATCTAGCACAAAAGAACTTGAAAATACAGAATATTTATTATAAACTGAATTCAACAAAGTTGAATAATTTAAATTTATGTTGAACTAAAATGAAAGCGCTTTTTATTCGCTTCTAAACTAATGAATTTTATTAATAATCCGAGGAGGTTTTCTCATTGTCTTCACGAATTTCAAAATTTTATCAACTATCTCCACAAGAAAGATTAGATAAGGTCTCTAAGTTTTCTAATCTCACTGAACAAGACAAGGATATGATATTCAACCAAAAGTTTATCACAGAGCAAGCTGATCGTATGATTGAAAATGTAATCGGGACATTACCTATCCCTGTAGGTGTTGCAGTTAATTTTAAAGTTAATCATCGGGATGTACTCATTCCAATGGCGACTGAGGAGCCATCTGTCGTTGCTGCTGCAAGTAACGCGGCCAAGTATGCTTATGAAACGGGTGGATTTAAAACATCTTATACTGGTTCATTCATGAGAGCGCAGGTTCAAATAACGGAGCTGAATAACCCATATTTTGCGATGGCAAAGGTATACGAACATAAGGAAGAAATTTTAGAATTATGTAATCAACAGGATCCGACACTTGTTGCTATTGGTGGGGGAGCTACTGATATCGATTTGCAGGTCATTGAAGGTGAACATGAGAAGGTATTGGTTGCTCATTTAATTGTTAATACACTTGATGCAATGGGAGCCAATGCTGTCAATACAATGGCTGAGGCATGTGCGCCATTTTTAGAAGAAATAACCGGGGGCAAAGTTGTTTTAAGAATTTTATCTAACTTAGCCGATAAACGGATTGTTCGCGCCAGTGCTGTTTTCAAAGATCCGTTTAACGGAGACAAACAGACTTTAAAACGTTTTATGTATGGTTATGATTTGGCGACAAAAGATCTGTATCGTGCCGCGACACACAATAAAGGGATTATGAATGGGATTACGTCTGTTGTTCTAGCTACAGGAAATGATACACGCGCTATAGAAGCGGGTGCTCATGCTTATGCGGCTCGTAATGGTCATTATCAAACGCTTACTAGATTTGAACTGGCGGAGAATGGCGATATTTTTGGAACGATTGAACTTCCATTGGCTGTAGGTTTAGTGGGAGGTGCAACACAATCTCATCCTGTTGCCAAAGCTGTTACCAATATTTTAAACATTAATTCGGCAGAAGAATTAGCAGGCATTATTGCATCGGTTGGTTTAGCACAAAACTTTGCCGCTATTAGAGCTCTAGCAACTGATGGGATTCAAAAAGGTCATATGAAATTACATGCACGAAACTTGGCTGCCATGGCTGGTGCTAATGACAATCAAATTGATCAAGTCGTTGAAATGGCCACCAAAGAAGGAAAATTTACGTTTGATACGATTAAAAATATTGTCGAAAACTTACAAAAGTAAATGCTATTACGTTTTAGTTAGAAAGGAGGTGTGAGAGATGTCAGAAGAAAAACAAACGCTAGTCGATATTTGGGGAGACCATGTTAAGATCAAAGATTTACTAATTGCTATGGCCATATGCATTACCTTTACCTTGGGTGGTTATATCATTGCTCCTGGGGAAGCACCGCAACCACTTGTTTTTGGTTTGGTCGGTGGTGTAATCGGTTTCATTATTAGTAGTATTGTGATTAAACCTAAACGAAATGTAAAAGTAGAAGGGGAGGATGAAGATGGATCCAACGATTATCATGCAGCTAGTAATAGCTAGTGCACTTGGTGCTGTACTTTATACGATTATTGGTATTGCGCCGGGTACGGATGAAACAGCTGTACTTGCTCCAGTTACGATAGCGCTAGTATTATTAGGCTTTTCGCCATATGTTATTTTAGCATTTTTCATATCTGCAATCGTTGCTAAGAAGCTTACGGACTCCATTCCGGTTGCGGTTGCTGGTATTCCAGGTGGGGTGATGTCAGCTCCTATGGTTGAACACTCCATGGTCTTGAAGGAAAAAGGGTTGCCAGATTTAAGTATTAAAAAGATGTCATCAGGGTCAGTTATTGGTACCCTGATCGCGATTCCATTAAGTTTTTTAGTCGCTAGTTTAATTTTACCTTATGCAGATAAGATTAGTAGTTACGCTGGTTTAATATTTTTCCTAGGTGCTGTTTTTCTTGCGTTAATGTCGAGAAACAAACTATTATCTTTAGCCATCATTGTACCTTTTGGCATATTGATTCAGGGACTACGTCACTTATATTGGGGACTCGAAATCGTGCCGGGAGATGTAACTGTATTCGTATCTTTCTTCTTAGGTATTACGATTGGTCCTATCATTTTTTCTTTATTTGAACTTCTTAACAAAAATCATCGTTTGAATCTACCATTTTTAGGACAAAAGGAGATAACTATTAGAAAGGGGCAAGAAGAAAAAGGCTTGCCTAACCCTTTTAAAATTTTAAATAAAAAAGAGGTCGGATTTTCAGCATCGGGTAGTGTAGTCGGTACCTTAACATTTTTCTTATCTCCGGTTGGTATGACAGTCTTTATCGGGGATGTTATTTCGAGACATATTAAAGACCCTATCAAACGAGCAAGTCGTGCCCTTTCAACGATGGATGGTGTAACAAATGCGGCTTATCTATCGGGTACTCTCATTCCATTAATTGCGATCGGTTTACCTTTATCACCAATGGCAATTGGACCTGCTGCTGGCCTATTTAATGCACCACCTGTATTCACACCAGAAAACAATATTCACCACTTACTATCACCAACCGAGATTATTATGGTTACCGTTATAGGGGCAGCTATAGCACTAATCATTACTTATTATGTCATTATAAGATACGCTAGCCAAATATGTGGTTTTGTTTTCAAATATATCCCGCACGAAGCATTAATCGGATTATTCGCAGGACTAGTTGTCATGTTAGCTTTTATGGATGCAGGGCTAATCAATATTTTCGGTACATTACTCATCGCACTAGTTTCTGGTCTATTATATCGCCATGGCGTTAACTATGGTGTCATGTTCATGATATTGTATGCAGCACCATGGTTATTAGGGTTATTTGGATAATAAGGTAGGATGTCATATAGCCATCACATGATTCATGTGGTGGTTATTTTTCACTGAATGTTTGGTTAAAACTAAGGCTTTCGCCAACTTGGCGATAAGCCTAGTTTTTCTTTATCTTTACTGATGTACTATAATACTAGATAGACGGTTAAGGGAGTTGATGACGATAAATTTATCATTGCTTGGAGAAAAAATTAAAACTATACGTATCAAACAAAGGAAGACGCAACAACAAATTGCTGATGATTGCGGTATATCCAAAAGTCTACTCTCGAAAATTGAAAATGGAAAAACGAGTGCGGCTATGGCTACTCTATCAAGAATTAGTGATGCCTTAGAGGTTAAATTGTCCTGGATCATTGATGATCAAGAAGATAAAACTATTGAAATTATAAAAGGAAATAATAGAAAAGGGAA
Source organism: Tenuibacillus multivorans (assembly GCF_900103915.1). GTDB lineage: Bacteria > Bacillota > Bacilli > Bacillales > Alkalibacillaceae > Tenuibacillus > Tenuibacillus multivorans. Next base: position 39,117 of record NZ_FNIG01000005.1, read on the forward strand.
AATTGAGGACGTTGATATGGGGTATTCATATGAACGACTGGCCAAACGATCAAAGATTACGGGAATAGAGCCCATGGTTGTCTATGTTACACCTAAAGATATCACGACAAGACAAGAGCCTTACACCCATACGGAAGATGAATTCATTTATATACTGCATGGAACGATTGACCTTTTATATGATGGAGAGACATACAGAATGACAACTCATGATTCAGCATACTTTGATGGATCAAATCCACATTTTTTCCTGCCGGTTGATAATGAAGAAGCGCAGGTGTTGACGATTTATGTGGAGAAGTGAGAACTAATATATCATGATAGGATAGCCCTCTTGGCGTTTGGCTTGAATTAGGACCGAAACAATTACATATTTGGATTCAGCCTGATTTTTATCCAGCTAAAAAGCGTATCCAGCAATAAGTTAAAGAATCTAAACTTATGAACCATTAGAACCAGCGAAACGTTTTGATCCTTTTGGAAATAGAATTGCATTTTAAGAGTGGTTGTAAAATAACTATTACGAGCTCTTAACTACTGAATTCAAGAAATTATTTACTCATAAAAGGAGAAGAAATGAGAAACTATAAATTTATATTAATTGCATTTTTCTTATCTGAATATGGTAGAGCAATGTATTTTGTGACAGTTACTTGGTTACTATATGAATTTACAGGTGATGCAAAATATACGGGCTTACTAGTAGGGCTTGGATTTCTACCAGGTCTTGTTTTTAACCTATTTTTCGGTGTAATTGTAGATAGAATGAATCGTAAAATTCTGTCCGTAACTGCCACATCAATTAGTGCTATATCGATAAGTGTGTTATTCATTCTCATGATATTTGGCATTATTGAACCGTGGGTTATAATAGGTGTCCATATGATACTCCAATTGTCAGGTTCTCTATTTAGGCCGTCTATCCAAGCTTTTATAGCAGAAATTTTTAAAAAAGAACAATTACCGAACATTTTTTCTAAGTCTTCTTCCTTTGCTATACTTGGAGGCTTATTAGGTGCTTCAACTGGTGGGATAATAATAAGTTTATTATCTTCAATTGGATCAATGACTATAGTTACTATAAGCTTTATAGCCGCAACATTATCATTAATTCTTATTAAAAAGCCTATTGAAAAAAACGTTGGCTCTGACAAAGAGAGTAAAAAAACGTCGGTTTTATATGATTTGAGAGAAGGATTTCAATATGTAAAAAATAATAGGTTTTTATTGGGTTTATTTATTATAATGTTTAATGGGCAATTAGTATTCCATACTAGCTTAGGCTTTTTATCAGTTTATACAGTTGATTATCTTAACAGCTCTTCAACAGTTTACGGCTTTTTGGATGCTACGTTATCAGTCGGTGGAGCGATAGCAGGTTTATTGGGAGCGTGGTGGTGGAAGAAAAATGAAAAGAACATAGCTTCATTTTCAATCTCAGTTATGTTGATAGGCTTAATGATTGTAGGGGTATTTAAATTTATTCCTTTTGTAGCTGTAGGGCTTTTATTAATTGGATTAGGTTCCACATGGGTTAGAACACTATTACAAGCTGTTCAACAAATTGCAACAGAATCAAATTACCATGGTAGGATGGCTAGTTTTAGAATGATTTTTAACCAAGGTTCTGTAGTCATAAGTGGACCAATTTTAGGCTGGGTAGCATCTGATATGGGAGCTAATTTTGTTTATATAGGTTTGATGATACCATTAGGTCTATGTTTAATCTTTTCATTTTTTCAGTCAAGGAGCCATAAGTTTGTAGAAATAACTAAGAAATCTGCTTAGGAAGAGTAAAAATGAGAATATATGCGTGTAGATTGTTATAATTTAAGTTATGAAGATATATAAAATTTCAAAAATTGCTTAGAAGTATTTGTAAATAGTTTGAATGTATAAGGGTTTTAATGGATCAAATCGTTTGAGAAGCTTTTGCGGTTGTTGAATGGCAAGTAGATAGTTCGTTGCAGAATAATACATGGTCAAGGTTAGAATTCTTACTAGAATTAGAAAACATATATTTGATTAAATTGGACGTCCTATTTTTAGGGCGTCCTTTTATTAGGATTGATCGATCATTGTTGACCTTATTTTTTGAATATTTTATAATTTTAGAAAATAATTCTTTCAATTTTTTAAGTGTTAATGAAAAAATTCTTCAAAAATAGGGAGGACTTTTAGTGGCTAGCCATTTTTTTGTCGGGAATGCCAACATTTTATGGGTCGACTTTTTAGCTAATGGTAGGCGGTTGTCGGATGAGAATCAGCAAGTGCAGTTACTTCAACATGCTGTGGAAGCGAACATTGATTATTTAATCATTGATGCGAAAGTGCCTTATGGCCAAACGACTTATCCAAGCCGATACGGTCATCATATAAGTCGTTGGTCGTCGGGGCGTTTTGATGCTTGGAAGGGGCGGGACTTTTTAAAAGAATTTTTATCTAAAGCTGAGTCTTTTCCTATTAACATATTGGCAAATGTTAATGTTTTTTCGGAAGGTTATTCGAAGACAAGTGACGGACTCGTTTATGAGCAAGATTGGAAAGTAACTTTTTATCATGAAGCCTTATCCAAAGAATCAAATGCTGCGGAATACCTTGATGCGGAGACGATTTTCGTCAACCCAATTCACCCGGAAGTCATTGAGCATGAGCTTAACATTTTAAAAGAGTTACATCAATATGATTTAGATGGTGTTGTATTAGATCGTTGTCGGTATCCCAATGTCTTTGGCGATTTCAGTGAATTGAGCCGTTCACAATTTGAAGTCTACATTGGTGAGCCAATCAAACATTGGCCGAACGATATCATGGAAGTGGATGAACATAAAGAAGTGGTGTTTAACAAGTGGTTTCCGAAGTGGGCTGAATTTCGCGCCCATAATATTAAACAGTTTGTACAAGATGCGAGCAAGGTCACGAAAGAGCGTTTCCCTATTTTCGCCGATTACGTCGGTTCTTGGTATCCCTTATATTATAATGAAGGCGTGAATTGGGCTAGCGAAACGTACCAGCCCGATTTGAGTTGGACGTCGAAGGAATTTCACAAAACGGGATTAGCTGAGACGTTGGACTTTTTGATGACGGGCTGTTATTACCCAGATGTCCTGATTGAAGAAGCGAAACAAAGCGAAAAACCCGCTGATTGGTATAGCGTGGAAGGGGCCATTGAAAAGAGTTTAGAAGTGATTAATGGTGGAACGCCTTTTGTGGCGAGCCTGTTTTTGAAAAATTATCGAGGACACCCCGAGACATTTATAGATGCTGTCCGTTTATGTAAGGAACGGTCAGATGGTGTGATGTTGTTTGATACGGTTTATTTAGAAGAATATCACTGGTGGGATTTATTGAAAAAAGAATTAAGTTCATCAACTTAAAGTAGGTGAAAGGTTTGCGTAATAAAAAGATTGCTCTTGTTCCAATCGATCAAAGACCCGTCTCATATGATTTGCCACGTGATTTAGCCCGGATCGGCGGCTGGGATGTCGTACTCCCGCCTAAGCATCAATTAGGTTTTTTAAAGGAACGGGCAGACATTGATGGGGTATGGTCATGGCTGGAAAACGTAATCGATGACGTTGATGGTGTGATTGTATCGATGGATATGCTTCTTTACGGGGGATTGGTTCCGTCACGCATCAACCAAGAAGATTTATCCGTCATACTTGATCGTTTAGAACGACTCAAATTAATTAAAAAAACGAATCCATCGTTACCCGTTATGGCTATGAGCTCAACGATGAGAATTTCGAATAATAATATCAATGAAGAAGAAAAAGTGTATTGGAAGGACTACGGGGTTAAAATCTATCAATATTCATATTATGCTCACCGGTATGAGATTCATCAAGAATTAGAAGATCAAAAAAAGATGAAGCGATTAGAAGTGGAGATTCCAGAGGTCATTCTTCAAGATTATCTATCAACGCGAGAGAAGCATTTTAAAGTCAATCAAAAGTTAATCGAGTATGTCGAAAGCAAATGGCTTAATTTTTTAGTATTTCCTCAAGACGATACAAGCGAATATGGGCTTAATATCAAAGAGCAAGAAATCTTACATCAAACCATCTACCAAAAGAAATTATTCCAAAACATATTAATCTATCCTGGAGCGGATGAGGTCGCGAGCACGTTAGTGACAAGGTTAATCTATCAATCAGTGAACCAGAGCCCTCCTACATTCTATCCGATTTATAGTGGTGAAAGTGGTTCGTTTTTGAACGCGATGTATGAAGATCGGCCGATACGCGAGTCCGTTAAGGGACAAGTTTACGCAATTGGAAGCCACATCGTAGACAGTGTTCAAGATGCTGATATCGTATTAGGTGTGAATGTGCCTGGCAAAAAGCAGGGTGATTTAGCTTTAGGTCATTATTTGAATCAAGTGGATACAAATGACCGCAATATTGGAGAGTGGACGAAGCGATTAAGTTATTATTTCCGTAAAGGAAAAGCTGTGGCTGTTGCGGATCTCGCTTATGCGAATGGTGCTGATGAAACCATGGTTAAACATCTTTTTAGTGAATGGCATTTAACGGATCTCATCGGTTTTGCGGGTTGGAACACGGCTGGAAACACAATGGGAACCGTTGTATCACAGGCAGCCTTATACGTCTTAGCCGAACGAATAGGGTTAAAAATAACAGAAGAAAAGGACTACTTATTACGTATTCGCTATTTAGATGATTATTTATATCAAGCTAAAATTAGGGCATTAGTTAGAAAACAAATTGATGAACGGGCCACTGATGAGCAAAAGCTTGAGATGATCAATCGTTACTTCATGAAGTATATTAAAAACGACCCGATGATGGATCCTTATCGAATTAAAGAACTTTACTTGCCGTGGAGCCGATTGTTTGAGATAGGAATACAGATTGAAAAATAAATATGCATTGGGCATATGTGTTTAAATTTGCTAAAGATATTGACAAACATTTCCGAATATTTTTATAATTATAAATGAAAATGTTCTTCAATTTTTATTTCATAAATGAATTTTTATTCCAAATTAATTATCCATGGAGGTGGATTGTAGGTGAAGGCTTTAAGGGTCAGATGGTTATGTTTGATGATGTTAGCTATTGTGGGGTTGTTTTTGGTCGCTTGTTCAGACAGTGAAGGAGGCACAAGTGATGATCCAGAAGAGAACGCAAGTCAAGAAACGGAAGGAGGATCAAGTAGCGAAAGTGCTTCTGGAGAACTTTCGGGAGAAGTTGAATTTATGACGATATCACTTCTTCCTGCATTTGAGGATTATTTGAACAATTTAAAAGATGAGTTTGAGAGTATGCACCCAGATGTAACCGTTACCATTAATGATGTGCCTTATGATCAAGTGTCACAAGTCGTTTTGACTCAAGCGTCTAGTGGTAGCTTACCGGATGTGATGAATCTAAATACTGAATTCGTAAAGAAAGTTGCTGCTAATGGTGCTTTAGTCAACATGGACGAGGCTGCTGATGATGTTAAGGATGATTTCTTCGAGGGACTTTGGAAGACAGCTGAGGTAGATGGGAACGTTTATGCTTTACCTTGGTATACAACGACGAGTGGTTTAATTTATAACCCAGATATATTGGCTGAGGCTGGTTTTGAGGAGCCACCTTCGACATTTGAAGAGGCCTGGGAAATGTCACAAGTCATTTATGAAGAGACAGGGAAGTATGGTCAAGTTGTGGGGCCAGAAATGCATTTGTTATTCCCGAAAAATGGTATACCCATACTAAATGAAGATGGCACTGAAGCCGCATTTAATACACCTGAAGCGGCTGAGCTCTGGGGCAATTTGAAGGAATACTACGACGAAGGATTATACAATCTGGATGTGATGTTAAATCAAGTATCTATGGCCGAATTATATGCTCAGGAACAAGTGGCTTGGTGGTCAACTGGACCGCAACTATATCGTCAGGTCGAAGATTTATCGCCAGAGGTATATGAAAAATCTTTAGGAGCTCCTGCTTTTAATGGTAAGGCAGGGTTACAGCACGCCAATCCGATGAATATTGCGGTAGCTGCAAACAGTGATGCGAAGGAAGCTGCAATTGAGTTTGCTAAGTTTGTTACGAATGCAGAAAATCAAGTCGAGTTTTCTAAAGAGGCGTCAGTTCTTCCACCTTTAAAAGAAGCGATTGAAGATCCATTTTTTGAGGAAGGAAAAGATTCTGAAGACGCGACTATACGCTCACGCTATTATGCGGCACAGGCTTTAGCTGATGCGGAAAATATGTCTCCTCCAGGGGATGATGTTTTAGAGGTCATCGAACAGGTTCAGCAAGCTTTCCAACGCGTTATTTTAGAAGATGTTGACCCTGCTGAAGCTTTAGCTGATGCTGAACAACAGGTGAACAATATATTAGCACAATAATTTTATGGGGGAGATTGAGGCTGGAATAATAGTGTTTTTAAAATGGTTAGTGCAAATAACCCGCTCCTGAAATATACTTCGCTTTCCGCGGGCGGCTGGTGAGCCTCCTCGTGCTTATGCACTGTGGGGTCTCACCTATGCCTTTCCTCCCGCAGGAGTCTACGTATATTTCCTCCGCTAAATCTTAGTATTATTCGCCTTTAGCGTCGGCAATTTAAATTATGTCCCAGCCCAATCTTCAATTAAGGAGGTCATGGAATGTATAAAGCCAGACATGCATGGTTGTTTCTCTCCATTCCCCTGTTATTATTACTGGTTTTTACATTTTTACCGAGTATCGCAGCTTTGGCATTAAGTTTTACAAATTATAATGTTTTCCAACCCTCTGAAACTGAATTCATAGGTTTTGATCATTACATACGAGCCTTTCAGGACCCGGTTTTTAGAGAGACCATTTTAAATACAGTGTATTATTGGTTGTTGGTTACGCCGGCCTTAGTGATCCTTCCGATTTTCGTTGCTATATTAGTTAACCAAAAGCTACGGGGAATTAAGATCTTTCGGTTAATCTTCTATTTCCCAGTGTTAGTTTCCGTCGTCATTACCGCTATTTTATGGCAATGGATGTTTTCGACCGATGGGATGATTAACTATTTTTTAAGTCTGTTTAACATCGATAAAGTCAGATGGTTGACGAATACGAGCACAGCTATGCCTGCTTTAGCGGTGGTCACCATATGGCAAGGCTTCGGTTATTATATGTTATTTTATTTGGCTGCGCTTCAAGGTGTCCCGCAAGATTTATATGAAGCCTGTGAGTTAGATGGGGCAAGCTTTTGGCAAAAGCATTTATATGTCACGATCCCGATGATCAAACCGATGATTTTCTTTGTGGCTGTCATTTCAACGATGAGTGCGTTTAAAGAATTTACACTGATGCTGACGATGACTGATGGAGGACCATTAAATTCGACGACGACAGCTGTATTTTTAGTTTATAAGGAAGCATTCGAACGATTAGACATGGGATATGCAAGTGCGATTTCATTTATTTTGTTTATTATCATTTTAGTCATAACCTTGATCAACCAAAGAATGCTTGATCGAACACCTAATTAGCGAGAGGGGTGAAAGTATGGAGCAAACCCAGGCCGTCACGTTGGAAAAGACAAAGTCGATTAATCTTCGCAAAGTTATGCGACTCGCATTTATGTACCTCATGTTATTAATCGTTACGTGTATTACCATTGTCCCTTTTTTATGGACGGTTTCAACATCTTTAAAAGGGGTTAACGAAACGGTTTTTTTGATTCCACCTCAATTAATCCCAAACAATTTCACCTTCTCAAATTTTGTTGAGGTATGGCATACATTACCGATTCCGAGGTATTTATTAAACACGGCGATCCTAACTTTTTTTGGCGTACTTGTGCCATTGATCCTATGCGCCTGTGCTGCCTATCCACTGGCACGGATGAATTTTAAAGGAAAGAATGTCATCTTTGTATTAATCATTGCCACGATGATGATTCCTAACGAAGTCACGATGATTCCGGTTTACTTAACCATCAATTTAGTAGGGTTAATGGATAGTTATACGGCTATCATTTTAATTGGCGCTGTTCCACCTCTAGGAATTTTCCTTATGAGGCAAGGGTTTTTGGTGATTCCAAAGGAAATAGAGGAATCCGCAATTATTGACGGGGCTAATGTATGGCAAATATTTTGGCGGCTTCTTTTTCCGATGGTTAAGCCCATGTTGGGTGTCCTTGCGATTCTCAGTTTTATTGCATCATGGAACAATTTCCTATGGCCATTACTGATTCTAGATAATCCAAATAAATACCCGATTACATTAGGGCTTTATCAGCTTCAAGGTACTTTTTCTGCGAATACGCGGTTAATAGCGGCTGGTGCTTTAATTGCTTTAATACCGATTATCATTGTGTTTATCGCTTTCCAACGTTATTTCATTGAAGCTGCTTATAATAGCTCTGTGAAAGGCTGATAATGATGGATTTAATCATGAGGAAAATGTTAGATGGTTGTGAATGGATCATGAGAATCGTGAAGTTAAACCTGATATGTGTGTTGACTTCGGCGTTAGGCATAGTTGTCTTTAGCTTCCTTCCTGCTCTCGTCGGTGGCTTATATGTGACGCGAGGGTGGCTAAAGGGGGAGACTGATCTCCCGATATGGAAGCGATTTTGGCAAGGCTTTAAACAATATTATGGGAAGTCACAACTCTTAGGGTGGATTTTAGCCATAGGTTACCTGATTTTATATGTTGATTATTCCTTTTTTAACCGCCTTCAGGGAGACGTAATCGGAAGCTTAGGCCTTGGAAGTTTAGTTATTTTATCGGGCATTTGGATGATGCTAACGATTTATATCTTTCCTTTAATGTTGACTAAAAATTTAAGCATCCTTCGATTATTTAAGGTTTCGTTTTTCTCGATAATGGCCTATATCCATTATTTGTTCATCGCTTTAATAGGGATCTTGGCGATCTTATTTATCTCATACCTACTTCCGGGTATGTGGGTGTTTTTAACGATTGGAACGATCTTATTTTGGGTTAATTGTTTTTACCGAATCGTTGAACATAAACTTAGCCAAAAACACGTTTTAATGAAAATATAAACTAGAGAAAAGGACGATGTATGATGAAAACACCAGTAGTTGAAATTATTCACAGTTACTATCCCTCGTTAACCAACTCCGAAAAGAAAGTGGCTGAATATGTCATTAACCATTTAGACCACGTGATTTATTTTTCGGTCACCGATTTGGCAGATGAAGTAGGCGTCGGGGAAACGACCGTCTTAAGGTTCTGTCGAAAAATTGGGTTAAAGGGCTACCAGGAGTTTAAGCTAACGATTGCTCAAAATATATCCGAGTCACCGAAGCATGAAAATGTTCTATCAAATTCTAATTTAGTTCAACAAATAGCAAGTAATACGATTGAATCGGTGACAAATCTTGCTTCCATCATCAATGAGGAGGACTTAAACCGTACCATTGAATTGATTCATGAAGCTCGGTCGATGCACTTTTTTGGTGTGGGGAGTTCAGGTATTACCGCATTAGATGCCAAAAGCCGTCTTTTAAGAATCGGCAAGCACGCTGATGCGATTACGGATTCCCATTTACAGGCCATGTCAGCAGCGACTTTATCAGAAGGTGATGTAGTGGTTGGTTTGAGTTTATCTGGAAGTACGCGGGATACGTTAGAGTCTTTGAAAATCGCTAAAGAAAACGGCGCCACAATTATAGCGATTACGTATTACTCACGTTCGCCGATTACACAGTTTGCTGACATTGTCTTATTAGGTGGCGCTAAGGAATCACCTCTGGAAGGGGGGTCGTTAACGGCAAAAATCTCACAATTATTTGTTGTTGATTTGATTTGTACGGGATTGGCATTATTAGAGAAAGAAGCTTCTTTAAGTATGAAAAACAAAACAGCAGAAGCCGTCGTGAATAAAATTTATTAAATTTTACCGTTTAGAGGTGTTTGAATGAATCCTGTTATAGAAAGCTTAAGATCTGGATTAATCGTTTCTTGCCAAGCTATGCCCCATGAGCCGTTACATGGTTCGCATATTATGCAACGAATGGCTCTAGCAGCAGAGGAAGGTGGGGCGGTTGGTATACGTGCTAATACACCTGATGATATTCGAGCGATTAAGGATTCCGTATCCCTTCCAATCATTGGTTTATATAAAAAAAGATATCCAGAAAGTGACGTTTATATCACCCCGACGATGGCGGAAGTGGAGGCTGTCGTTGAAGCAGGAGCGGATATGGTGGCCATTGATGCGACGTTAAGAAAAAGACCAGATGACCAATCTTTAAAAGATGTTGTATCGATGATCAAACATCAATATCCCGATCATTTTTTGGTAGCGGACGTATCGACATTTGAAGAAGGAAAGTATGTTGATGACTTAAATGTCGATCTCATTTCAACGACTTTATCCGGTTATACCGAGGAGACACGTGACATTGACGGGTTTAATCATCATCTCTTAAAAAAGCTAACCGAAATTTGCCACAAACCTGTACTGGCTGAAGGACGAATCTACACACCTGAACTTGCTAAGGACTGCATAATATATGGGGCTTATGCCGTGGTCGTTGGTTCAGCGATCACGCGTCCACAAGAGATTACCGAGCGATTTGTTGACGAAATGACATTGTAATCGAAATCTAAACTATGAAACATGTAGTCGGGGGTGAACGATTTTGCGAGAATATCGAGTCGATTTATTGATTATGGGTGGTGGATTAGGCGGTTGTGCCGCAGCTATGGCCGCTTGTGAACGAGGCCTTTCCGTATTGATGACTGAAGAGACAGACTGGATTGGCGGACAAGTCACATCACAAGGGGTTCCCCCAGATGAACACCCTTATATGGAATCCTTTGGGAGAACGAGAAGGTATCAAGCATATCGTCAAAGGGTGAGGGAGAAGTATTTAGATAAGCTTGATGTTCAACAGATAGATACTCCCTTTAACCCGGGAAATGGGTTGGTGAGTCATATATGTCATGATCCACGGGTTTCGTTACACGTTTTAAACGATATGTTACTTAAATACACGTTGACGAATCAACTCATGATACATACAAATTGTCAATTGCATCGTGCCATCCGGACAGAGAATCGTGTCAAAGAAGCTATTTTTACTGACATGCGAATGAATACATATTTAAAAGTCGAGGCTCCATTTGTGATGGATGCGACAGAGGAAGGTGAGCTTCTTTCTAAAGCTCAATTGGATTATAGCACAGGAGCCGAATCTAAGCATGAGACGGGAGAATGTCACGCTTTAGAAAATGCGGATCGTAACAATGTTCAAGCTCTGACATATGTATTAGGAATGGAATATCGAAAAGGGGAACAACATACAATCAACAAGCCTGAGATGTATGATTTTTGGAAAGCGTATCGACCCAATTTTTGGCCAGATCAATACTTAAGCTTGAAAGCGCCTAATCCGGTCACTTTAGAACCGAGGAAGTATACGTTATTTAAGGAAGATGAAGGTTTTCCATTATGGGAATACCGCCGGATTTATAGTCAGTCGTTATATCATACCGTCTATCCGGCTGGAGATGTGAGCTTGATGAACTGGCCAATGAATGATTATTTTTTAGGGAAGATTTTTGATGTCAGTGATCAGGAACGAGAGAAACATGTTGAGCAGTCGAAACAGTTGAGTTTATCTTTGCTTTACTGGTTGCAAACAGAAGCTAGACGACCTGATGGAGGGCAAGGATATCCTGGATTAAAATTGCGCCATGACTTATTTGATACTCATGATGGGTTGGCGAAGTATCCTTATGTTCGAGAATCACGAAGAATTAAAGCAATGTATACGATCACGGAACAAGATTTATCGCCCGAATCGCAACCACTAAAATCAGGTGTTAAATACGATGATCGGATAGGAATCGGTTATTACCGCATTGATCTTCACCCGAGTACTGGTGGCAGAAATTATTTGGACATTCCAACTTTACCGTTTCATATTCCTTTGGGTGCGCTTATTCCAAAGGATATGGACAACGTGCTTGCGGGTTGTAAAAACATTGGCACCACCCATATTACGAATGGGTGTTACCGACTTCATCCTGTTGAATGGAATGTGGGTGAAGCGGGTGGGGCCATAGTCGCTTTTTGTTTAAATCATCAGGTTAGTCCTAAGGAGGTTCGTGAGGAAGATTCGTTATTAAAAAGATTTCAGCGAGAGTTGAGAGAAGATGGCTTAGAATTAGAATGGCCAAGAGAATTTTATGAAGAACAGACTTGAATCATAGGGGATGAAAACCTCATTATTTTGAGGAGAGGATGGCATGTACACTATTGGGATCGATATCGGTGGCACAAAAATATTGGGAACCATTATTAACACTTCGGGCCAGGTAGTTGATGTCGCGGAATCGCTCACCCGCGTGCAGGATGGTAAAGAGGTAGTCATGGGCCGTGTGATTCAATTGATTGATAGATTAAGTCAAAACTATGAGATTGCAGCGATTGGTGTTGGCAGTGCAGGGCGGATTAATATGACCAGTGGAGAAGTCTATTATGCGACACCTAATTTACCAGATTGGACAGGTGTTAATTTAGTAGAAGAGATAAAAAAGCGATTCCATCTTCCAATTTTTGCAGACAATGATGTTAATACGGCGGCGTATAGTGAATATTGTTATGGGAATGGCCGACACTTCCCATCGTTTGTTTTTATTAGCTTAGGAACTGGAGTGGCAGCTTCGTTTTGCCAAAATGGTCAGATTCAACGTGGTGCCCATTGGAGTGCCGGTGAAGTTGGCCATATGATTTTATTCCCTAATGGTAAACAGTGTAACTGTGGTCAACGCGGTTGCTTTGAACAATACTGTAGTGGAACGGCCCTGGTGAGAGCTTATAATGAACGTGTCCATTCGAATCCCATTACAAATGCTCAGGCGTTTTTTGTTTTAGTTAATCAGAATAATACCACTGCCATACAGGTACTTGATCAATTCATCGATGACTTGTCCATTGGCTTAATCAATCTATCGCATACCTTTGATCCTCATGCCTATATTTTTGGAGGCGGGTTAATCCAAACGAAAGATTATTGGTGGGATTCACTCGTCACACGGTTTCAAGAACGCTCAAATGATGCTATTCAACATATAGAACTCATGCCTGCCGCTTTAAACAATCGCGCGGGGGCCATTGGTGCGGCTAAATTAGCGATGGATCAATTGTAATCTGGAGGATTCGTATGTATAAACATTGGTTTATCCCCATGAAGGAAGTGGGGACATTTTATTCAGCTACGTTAATTGGGCCAGAGCATCTAGAAGGAGAGTTGAAGTTATTATATGTTCATGATGGCATCGATTATCTCGAATATAGTCATCTATTAACCTATCAAACATCAATCATCTTTGTTTTCATTCACCCAGGGTCATCTCAAGATAGATGGGCGACTTACCGAACAGATGGCGCCTATTATCGTGCATATATTCAATCGTTTTATCAAGAGTTAGTCCCAAGAGTGGAAGAGGCATTAGCGTCTATTAATATTAAACATAAAGGACTGCTAGGAGATTCGTTAGCTGGGAATATTAGTGTGGCGCTAGCCTTGGAAAACCCACAATACTGGAGTCATTTGTTATTACAGTCGGCGGCTATTATGAAAGAAGAGATTGATCGATTCAGTCACATAGAAGGCCCGTTAGATTGGAAAGTCTATCAATCGGTTGGCAGAAATGAAGATGATTATCGATCGATTATGACAGGTGAGCCATTACATATTTTTACGAGAAATCAGCAGTTGAATCGGGAACTATTGCAGCGTAACGCAACAGTCGATTTAAATATTTTGGATACGGATCATGGCTGGGTTTATTGGGATCAAGATTTACCGCAGTTAATGAAGTTTTTTAAATAGTTCGAGAGGAGTCACATAAATGTGCAGAATTATCGCTCATAGAGGAAGCTCTGGCACGCATCCTGAAAATACGATGAGTGCGTTTGAAGAAGCTAGGCGAGCCGGGGCAGATGGAATCGAGTTAGACGTTCACTTAACAAAAGATCAAAAGCTAGTCGTCATCCATGATGAATGGGTTAATCGAACGACGAATGGACAAGGGTACATTCAGGATTTGACTTTCAATGAAATCAATCAATTGGATGCAGGATCTTGGTTTTCTGAAGCATTTCAAGGAGAAAAAATTCCTGAACTAAGTGATGTCTTAAGCTGGTCCGTCAATCATCCGATGATCCTCAATATTGAACTAAAGAACATTTTTATCGACTATCCAGGAATCGAAAAACTGGTCACTCAAGAGGTCAAGCGATTTGGGCTTGAAGACCAGGTGATTTTATCGTCATTTAACCACGTTTCATTAAAAAAACTTAGTCAACAAGACATAAAGCTCGCGATGCTATATACTGCAAAGTTAGTTGACCCTTGGCTTTACGCTGAATACCTTGGTGTTTCAGGCCTACACCCTGGGATGCATAGTATCGATGTACAGATGGTTAAAAAGGCTAAAGATGCAGGGGTGGATGTACGTATCTATACCGTGAATGAGGAGAAAGACATGGTGAGATGGTTCAAGGCAGGATGCACGGCTATTATCACGGATTTCCCTGAAAAAGCTCGGCAAGTACGTTATAAGGTATTAGGTTATTAAGCTCCAAGTTGTTGGAGCTTAGTTTTTATGGTTAATTAGCCTATACACAAACGGTTCAAGTCCTTGGACGTGAGTCGATTGTTTGAAAATCGCAAAATATCAAGGGATTAGGCATATATGTTCAAATAATAAAATATTGACTTACATTTCTGAAAATTTATATATTTTTATATCCGTGTAAACCATATTAAGACATTTTTTCAATAATTTTAAATGTCTTTGCAAAACTACTGCTCCAGAGCTTAGTAAATCAACACCAGGATTTATAAAAGACCTATGATGAACAAAATCAGGAATTACGTGAGATTCGGATTAAGCTTAATTATGAGAAAAAAGAGCAACTTAAGATTGAAGAAGAAATGGACAAGCTTGAGACTAATTGGAAGAATCGAGAGATCCCTGATTTACCTGAATCGGTGCTAAATACACGAAAAGAAAAAGCAGAAAAAGAATTGGATCAAGTCACCAAGCGCACGAATGAAATAGAAGGTGATATAAAAGGCATTGAAGGGGAATACAAAACTAAAAATGAACAATTGGATAAACAAGTAAAGAATATTGAAGTAAACCATGGTAAATCAACTATCTATTGGGTTAATGTTGATTTAGATAAAAAAGAACTTCAAATCAAAATTACGAGTAACAGCATCGATAATCATTTGATTATTATCGAAATCATCAAAGCTTAACCCAGATACGTACGAATCAATTTTATTAATTGATTCGATAATGTCCTCTAAAAATAATAGGGGATTTCTACTCATTGGTAAATAACCTCTTGCAGTATTTGATCCCTGATTTGTGGTTTCAGTGCTCTGGCTGTGACCAAGTCCACTTTTTTATTCAGCGCGCCTTCTAAGTAGTGTTTTAATTCAATGAATTCAAGTCCGACTGGCTTCGAAAATTCAACAAGAATGTCAATATCACTGTCATCTGTTTGTTCATTTCGCGCATATGAACCAAAGTAACCAATTTTACTCACATGATATTCTTCTTTTAATATCGGTTTAACATGTTGAAGACGGTGATTAAGATTATCAATATTCATTTTTCACACGCCTTTCATGACTTAATTTACTTATATTATATAATAACAAGGCAAGAAATACACTTACGTTTTCAGATATTACTGCTTCATTTCAATCAATGTACTGAAAACCACTCTGCCTTCTACATCCCCCACATCACTAATGTAACCACTACCAGTCAATCTCATCAGGGTAATCCTGTTCCAATCGTATCTGATCGGGACGACAATTGTATTCAGAAGCAGCTTCATGCACTTCATTTTTTACTTCCTGATATTCATCTCCCTGTTCCGATAGCCGCTTTGCGATAATCGAGATGTTCTTTTCGCGTTTCTCCTTATCCCAATCGAGGTAGCGTAAATTTAATAGGTCGACATATTGGGTGACATAGTTGGATAGGTTCTTAGGCTGGTTTATACTTCTGATCGTGTTCAAAAACTTCTGAGGAGATAGTGTTTCATCCAGGCACGTTAACACCGAAGTTTGTAGATTTTTCACAACGACTACGGATGGATTTATACCAGGTTGTCTTCCTTTATATTTTGCATTTTCTGTATAATAGTTTAATGCCATCATGACAAAAAGCAATTCTGGATATAATGTGTTAAAGGCGAAATAGATATTTTTCGTACTGCCAACGGCCCCTATAAGGTGCATCTTATCATCATTTAATCCATTTTCTACATATGTAAACTCCCTATGTCCCATTAACGCATGTCTTAGATCATAACAAAAGCTGAGAACTCTCATTCTAGCCTCTTCATGCATGGTATCCTCACCTTCCATAGGTAGAATATCGTGAAGTGAATCATATAGCTGTTGGAAATCTAAGTAGTCTCCACTAATGGTAACTCCGGTGAGGTTAGGCGTGTTTTGGGTTGAAATCATGAAATCCACTCTTTTGACTGTCATTAGCTATAGTATAAAAGAAAATTAAGGGTGTTTCCATATAGATTAGATAACCTTTTAATTAATAGAAAACAGAAAAGCACAAATGTTATAATATATATTATTGAAAATTTCTATTTTGAGGTGATACGATTGGGTAAATCAAAAGCGAAGAAAATTCGAGAGAAAATGCAACGAGAAGGGAAGCGGAATCCTGAATGGAGTAGAAGTCCTTTTACTTTTTCTGATATGAGGACAAGGAAAACGAAGACAAAAAAAGATGTTTTATATCGCACCAAGCATAAGAACCAACTTTCCAATGGTGGAAAAGATGGTTCTTTTTTATTTTGTTCAAATTATTGTCTTATGTGATATTCGCTAACCAAGTTTAATCACAAGGATGAACTAGTACGATTGTTAAGAAAATGAAGAAGAATTACCGCACTAACAGCCCCATTAATAAATATTCCTTCCATTCAATATTTTCAGGTTGAATCATATACCAGGCTAGCATTTCTGCATCTAGAGGTGTGATAAAGGGTGTCTCATGGCGGAGTCGATTGGCCGGGCCATAGGCAATTGAGTCGCCAGCTTCAGCACCTTCTGTGATTTCCACCCATTGATCTTCTTCAAGTCCAGTTGTGACATCGGTTAGTTCAAGCTTTCCTTCATCGGTCATTTTCCATATGTTATGATCAGTGATTTGATTTTGATTTGCGGCAACAGCATCTAACGATTCCTTGAGCGTAATATCCAACCCAACGTGATAGCCGGGCTTTAAGAGTTCGTTTTTATACGCCTCATTAAAAGTCACCGTGATAGGATAAGAGCTTTCTCTCTTTAAATCACCAGCTTCCGGAACGTCACCTATATTGGCAATCGTACCAGGTAACGTATCTAATTCGGTATTAGTTTCAATCCTAACCGTCATCGATTCCTTAACGATTTGCCGCTGTTGTTCAGTTAGTTCTCCGTACGCTTGAAGTTCTTGGCTACTAATGGTCATGAGCGGATCATTCAGTGATTCTGATCGATGATTAACGATTCCTGCAATCGGACTTTCGACGGTAATGGTATCTCCCGTCTGCTCAAGGTCAGACAGCTGGTTTTCCAGACTGCTTAGCTGAGCTTCTTTTTGAGTACGCTCAGCTTCCTTTTCGAACAGGAATTGTTGTATTTGATATTCAGTCTCAAGCTGTCCTTCAACTGGGATGTTGAGTTCATCCTCACCGTCATTAAGGGAGACTTGGATAGAATCTTCTTGTTCCGGGATTTCATAGTTTTCAATTTCATTAATGATGGTTTCCAAAGCGTCAATCTCGTCTTGTAATCTCTCAATGTCATGGGTCAGGGTACGATACGTCTGGTTGTAATCGGTCACGGCATATGTATACAGTGGATCTCCGACATCAACGGCATCGCCTTTTTCAACCATGAAGGATTGGAAGTTACCTTGTTGCTGGTTGAAATAAATATGTTCTTCTTCAGTTGGTATTAGGATGCCGTCCTGAATGAGGTTTTCTCTTATATCCATCGTTTGCGTTCGATTCCATTCATTCACATATGAAATGCGGTCAACCTGTTGGTCGTTGTCGATATAGATGAGTATGAAGTTGACAATTATAAATAAAAGAGTTAATAAAAGTCCTCGCTTACGTCTCATGATTCAAACCACCTAACTAGCAATTGTTCATCGAAATAGCCCAGGGTTGCCACGATGATGTAACTCACAAGGTGCCAAATGATTACAATAGTCCAGATTTTTCTTTTATTTATCGAGGATAATCGTGATAGATATTTAGACTGAAAGCTGATGATCCAAATTTGAATAACGGTAATTGCACCGAAAAAGTACAAAAACCAGTCGTACTGTGTGATGTATGATGCGATGATTCCAAGTGATAAGGGTGAGACGTACCAGTCGAGCCCTAAGTACACGAATAACGGAATCCATAACAATCTTTCAAAAAGCATCATCACTAACACAGCCTGTTGCATGATGACGAGTTTTTTATATGGAATGTTGGTGAACAGATAAAAATAATAGCTTGTGAGATAAAGAATGATTGAAACAAATAAGATGGCAAATAATGCTCGTCCGATGATGAACCATAATTTATAAGCGTTATAAATATCGAGAGTGGTGGAAGAGAGTTCTCTCGATATTGGGTTCGTTCCCATACCGAGCCAAGCCATCCAAATATAAATGGAAATACCTACTAAAAAGAGTACAAGACTTGCTTTCCAGATGTTTCGAATGTCTTCTGATTTTTGAATTCGATAGATTTGGCCATCTGGATCTGTGAATAGTCGATATAGATAGTTCCGCATGTTTGTCATCCTTTAATCATTTACTTAATTCATATTGTAGATGAATTGGCAAGTTTTGACTATCATTAATAGACTATTTTTAATATTTTGGTAGAAAAGGAGGAGATGAAGGGGAAGGGTGTATAATGAATGAATTTATAGGGCTGATTTTAGGCTGATATTCTTCTTTAAGAGCTATAACTAAGTGTCTAAATGATCCGTCTAGAAAATATATATTCCAAATAATCCCTTAATCTAATCTATCCAAACGTATTCCAAATTGTTATTTAAAATGTTTATAATAGTTATAGTAGAAATTATCTATTAATGGGGGATAAGATGAGTTGGGAAGAGCATTTTAATCGATGGAATCAGTTTGATCAATTGGATATTAAGCTACAAGAACAGTTAACGGATTTATATAATGATGAAGAAAAGTTAAAGGAAGCTTTTCATCAGTATTTAACATTTGGTACAGGTGGCATGCGTGGGATTATTGGCCCTGGTACGAATCGGATGAATATTTATACTGTTCGAAAAGCAGCTAAAGGATTAGCTACATATTTAGAGGAACAAGGAAGTGGTTTTAAATATCGTGGCGTGGTTGTGGCTTATGATTCACGCTATATGTCACTCGACTTTGCCTTGGAAACAGCTAAAGTTCTTGGCAAACATGATATTCCTACATACATATTTTCGTCGCTAAGACCGACGCCAGTTCTTTCATTTGCGGTTCGTCATCTCGGTACAGCAGCGGGTGTGATGATTACAGCGAGTCATAATCCTCCTGAGTACAATGGTTATAAAGTTTATAACGAAGCGGGTGGGCAGCTACCGCCAGGACAAGCTGATGATTTGATTGAAAAAGTGAATGCGGTAGAGGATGAGCTGTCTATTCCAGTTCTGGAGCAACATGAGTTGGAGGATGAAGATTTATTACGATGGATTGATGATAGAGTTGACGAGGCCTATTTGGACGAGCTAGAGAATGTGGCGTTAAATCGGGATGTTGTTAAGGAGCAGGCTGATAACCTAAATATCGTTTTTACGTCTTTACATGGAACAGCTAATGAATTGATGCAAACCGGGTTGAAAGAGGCTGGATTTAATCAGGTTCATGTGGTTGAAGAGCAGGCAGAGCCAGACCCGGAGTTTTCGACTGTTGCTTCCCCTAACCCTGAAGAGCACCAGGCGTTTGAGTTGGCGATTCGTAAAGGTTTCGATGTTGGAGCAGATGTGCTCGTGGCGACAGATCCAGATGCTGATCGTCTGGGTGTTGCCGCTTTAAATGGTGAAGGTGAATATCAAGTTTTGACTGGGAATCAGCTTGGAGCTTTGATGCTGGATTACATTTTAACTCATCAAAGTGAGATTCCGGATAATGCCGTTATGATCAAAACGATTGTCACATCAGAGCTCGGTAAGGCTGTGGCAAACGATTATGGCATAGAAACGATGAACGTTTTAACAGGCTTTAAATTTATCGGTGAGAAAATAGAGGAATTTAGTCAGACCGGTGAACGTGAATTTGTGTTTGGCTATGAAGAGAGCTATGGTTACTTGGTTAAAGACTTTTCACGGGATAAGGACGCACTTCAATCGACCGTATTGGCTAGTGAAATGGCAGCGTATTATAAATCTCAAGGTAAAACGCTGTTTGACGCGTTGGGTGAACTTTACGAGCGTCATGGGTACTACCTAGAAGACTTGCATTCTATTAAGCTAGAGGGCCTTGATGGAGCTGAGCAAATTAATTCAATTATGGAAGATTTTCGAGAGAATCCAGTTGATTCAGTTGAAGATTTATCAGTTGAAGCGGTTGAGGATTATAAGGCAGGGACTAGGACTTATGTTGTATCTGGTGAGGAAGAGTCAATTGATTTACCAGCTTCTAATGTTGTGAAGTTTATTTTAAGTGAGGGCTGTTGGTGCTGTCTACGTCCTTCAGGTACAGAACCGAAGATTAAATTTTATTTCGGGGTGAAGGGAAAAACGCGTGAAGAAGCTGAGTCAAGACTACAGCAGTTGAAGGGATCTGTATTGAAGCGAATTGATACACAAATAATATCTTAAAATATGAAGGAACCTTCTTACGTTTTATCGTAAGGAGGTTCTTCTATTTTTATGACCATTTGCATGAAAATCGATAACTCTTCCTGTAGAATCGAGAGTCGTCGGGAAAAAATCCAGACTAGCGGATAAGGAATCCAGACTTTTAGAAGTTTAATCCAGATTCGTTAGGGGAAAATCCAGACACAGAACGTTAGGTTAGAAAAAAATTGAAAAGCGGCAAGAGCAGGAGGGGGAGAAATTGTGGAGTCTTGTTAAGAAATAAAACATTAAGCATTTTATAAATCACTAGACAGAGAATATACGTTCGTGTAGAATTGATTTAAATGTATCATTTTGGAAGCTAAATTAATTTCTTTTCGAAAGAAGGATAAGGATATGATTAATAATAGAAGTCATATGATTTCCTACTTTGAAGATTTACTTTATAAAAACCATGATCGTCAACAAAAAGAATATAAAAATGCTACTAATCAACTAAAGACCTATATTGTCGAAGGGCATCTAAGTAACACTAACTCAACCAAACACGATCATGTAGTGGAACATTTAAAAGAACTGGATATCGATAAAGAGATATATAACTATAAAGTAAGTGAAACAGAAGACGAAAATTTAATAAGACTTACTTTCCGAACAGGTGACCTTTTTGTAGATGCAATGAACCCTAGGTTTTGGGTGATTCATACTGCAATAAAAGCAGAGCATAGCGATTTATTTCATATAAAACTTTTACAAGAAAATAATATGGATCATGTATGGTTACCTATACCGTTTTTAAAGGGGCTTAAAAAGTTTGGTGAAACTTATGGTTTGGGAATTTCTTTCACAGAATTTTTAAATCGAGATGAAAGAGACAATCGACTATTTGAAAAACAAGATACATTTAATTTAGATATTAGACGGTTATATGTGAATGAGATGTTATCCCTGTTTGATCATTCCGAGTTAAAAATAGTCGCAGGAATTAATAAGGTTAGTATATTAAATTATTCTGAAGATGAAAATGAGGATTATATCATTGATGATATAACATATGCTGGAAAAATCACAGGTAGGGGGACTTCTTTTGGAAAACATCATTTGTTAACACAAAATATATTGTCTTATTACGAGAAAATCATAAATGAAATCGAAACTAAATATGTATTCGAATTTGATCTTGAAAATTCCCAATTAAAAGGAATCCCAATTCAAATTAATTTACATCGTAAAAATGTTAATATTCAAAAACTTGTTGAAGTTTTGTTCTCTGGTAAAAAACCCTTTTTATTATGGGGAATACCAGACTGGAGATCAGATTCTTTTTGCTATGTTAGCGCTGTAGACTTACATGTTGGAAATTATGGTCATCAAATTGATTTTGAGATAACACCGAAATCTATAAGGGTTATTCTGCCAAAGGATTCATGTGGAAATTCCATAGCTAGATTAATTACTAACCTTCATCAATCCATTGACGCTACATCCTCAATAAAGGGAGAGAATGATGATGAACTCTTCACCATTATATAGTGAGTTAGACTTAGTTAACTTATTTGTTTGTATGTGTTTAGATCATGAATTACCTGAAATTGATAACATTCTTAAAAAAGAAGGATATCATTTAATATCTATTGATCGTAAAGTTGATACGTCTAGCGGTAGTGTTAAGTTTGATGTGCTTTTATCAAATAAAGATAAAAACGTTTCTCTTGGTTTTGAACTCAAGGGTAAGAAGGCAAGTAATTTAGAAAAGGAACAATTTGATAGATATTCTAACCTCTCAAGTGAAGAATATGCAAAACTTGGTGGAGTATCATCTACTAACCCACAGTTTCATCAACTTCAAACAATTATTGGAATTAACTCTATAAATTCTAAAAAAGTAATAGAATTTATTAAGAAACATCATTATAAATTCCCTATATTAGCAATAGATTCTTCAAGCATAACAGTTAAACAAGATAGAATAGTAGATTCAAGTGTTCATCAACACTTTGAAAGATATTTTAAATATCAATCCTTCATTTCTTTTATAAAATTTGACAAGGATACTCCATTAATTCAAATAGCACCTAGCCTAATTACTTCAATATTTAAGTATGCTCAAAAGAATAAATTAATATTTACAGTAGATGAAATCCTTAAATGATACTTACTGCAGCATTCCGAACCTCGTTCAAATTATTGGTGGGGATGTGAAAAAAGCTGTTAAGAAAGATACTAGAACTGCTAGATAAAATGTCAAAAACAGAACTAAGTAAATATATAGTGTGGGACCCACATCATAAAGAATGGCATATTCAAAAGATTCACCCAGAAGCTCATACGAACACCAATATTGCTTTCAAAGAGAGAGGACAAGCCTTTATTAATAGAATTAAAGAAGACAAACCATATAAAGAAAATGATGCTCATCCGGATCAATTGAGCCTGTTTGATGAGTAATATGATAATGAAAAGATGTATTATGTTTTAAGTTGATTAACACTATTAGACAGCCATGTGTAATTTCTCACATGGCTGTTTTTGTTTAAGAAATATTTCTCTGATGCTCATAGCAATATATTTTGCAATCAAACTTTTTCTTATTAGCTAAACAATACTTTCTGACCTTATTCGAAACAATTCTTTCTCTCCCTGTCGTGAAATTAGTAACGTAGCCACTCTTCTTCTTTAATAATATCGTCTAAAGGATTGGTTGAGTTTAGGTTGTGGATTGGAGTCGCTAAAATGAGGATTGCTCCGTAGGGTTTGGCATTGATCACCGAATATGTGAAGTTCCAATTTACATCAAAGGATGAATAATCTAATTTGTATAACAATTTTTAAAAATTGGAATATATATTTTGGTATTGACATTATTCATAGACCGAACTAATATGTTCTAGGAATGGAACAAAAGTACTATTAAATTGTCAGAATAACTGTATTAAATAATCTAAAAGACCTAATATTAAAATAATAGATTAACGAACTTTTGAATGATTACTAATAAATCGTAGCTTACATCTGAACAAACTACTAACCTATCCATCCTCTCTCATCGTGCTAATATTCACCATGTTTATCGTAATATTGTTTTCAAAAACTGTTAATCCCTATCGACATTAAACAACAAGTCACAAGTCTTTCTAGGACTGGTCTTGAAAGAATTAAATACCAATTGACTTTTTGTATGAGCAAAATAAAAAAGAAATACCTTCGAAAAGGCAAACTTGCTGAAAGGCAAGGACGCAAAGCCCTAGGTCTAAGGCATTATTGCTAAGATTGCTAGGTTACCGAAAAGGTTGGTTAATAAGTATGGTTTAGTATGTATTTTATAAACTATACACAAAGTCCACCAAACCTTTTGGTGGACATTTTTGTAGAAAATTCTTTGATTTAAGGCACCAAATTGGAGGAAGATCATGACAAATGAAATTTTAGAATCGAATGTAGAAAATCATTTTCATTCAATTCATGGGTTAGTTGGTGAAAGTCTAAATGGAAAATCTCCCAATTATCCACTTGTAAAGGGGAGGAACAGCATGCAAAGGTTTATATCAAAAGGTCGGAATATAGAAGAAGCCATTAATTTGGGCTTAAAAGTGATGGGCGTTGAGCGAGAAGGTGTCGAGATTGAAGTTGTGCAAATGGGATCAAAGGGGTTTATTGGGATTGGGAGAAAACCTGCTATCGTCAAACTTTCATTAAATCAAAACTCTCACGAGGATCAGGAACTATCCACTTCAAATGATCAAAACCGTGATGGGGATTTGTCAATTGAAGAAGCGATTGATCATATGTCTTTTGAGGATGGTTTGGAAGATGACGGTTCAATTAACAAACAGGATGATTTACTTGGGAAAGTTTGGGTTGATAATGGTCAAGTTTTTGTCAAGGATTCCTCCACAAAATACCCTGCGGTAACAATAGGAGAAGGTATTAAGTTAATTAAAAATAATGAAGAGATTAAAGAAAAGTCGACTATTTTAACTGAAAAGGATCAGGTCGACATTCAAATTGAAGGTGATATTCAAAAGGAAACAACGGATTGGAAAGTTCATCTTGAGGATCAAGAATTAAGAGCCGTTTTAGAAGTCAATCCAGGCTATGAAATCCATCGTAACCTAAAAGATATTGAACCAGATGAGCATATTGAATTATCTATTGAAGAGATGAAGGAAGTTATTAATACACTGAGTTATGAAGAAGTCATAGAAGAATTAGATTTACTGCGAATTGCTTATGGGATTAACTATAATGAAATTATTCAAGCCACCACTGTAACTGAGCCAAGCCAATTCACGGTTGCTAAAGGATTAAAGCCACAGTCTGGAGAAAATGGTTGGGTTGAATATAAAGTTGACATTAATCCCCAAAATGGATTAGTTGAAGGTGAAGACGGAAAGGTGGACTTTAGAGAATCAAAGTTAATACCGACAGTTGAAAAAGGTGAGTTTATAGCTGTCATACATCCTCCTAAACCAGGTATTCCAGGGGTTACCGTTACGAATGAACCATTACCAGCACCACAGACTTTTCCAATAAAACTTAGTACTGGAAAAGGAATAGCTGAGGTGGATCAACAATTAGTGGCGACAGAGTCTGGGCGTCCTTCAATTGAACAAAGAGGTCAGCTAGTCAAGGCAGCTATTGTACCGAAATTATTACATCGTGGCAATGTTAATTTATCGTCGGGAAATATTAGGTTTAATGGAGATGTTGAAATCATAGGTGAGGTTGAAGAAAATATGCTCGTTGAGGCCGATGGAGAGATTTTCGTTCATAAATCTACAAGTTATGCTAGTTTAACAACTTCTAACTCGATTGTCGTTAAAGGAAATGTTGTTAGTTCTGAACTGGAGGCTGGAAAGAGCAACATGTTAATGGTTGAGCTTGGGCATTTACTAGAAAAGATGCATCAACAAATTGATCAAATGATTACTTTTATAAAACAATTATCACAATCGCAGGCTTTTAAATCTAATGGCTTTTCTATGACTGATCTTCAACCATTAATCACAATTATTTTAGAAAAACGATTTAAAGGGTTTGCTTCTCACGCGAAAGAGTATCAGGAAGCGATTCAAAGTGAAGGCGAATTTTTAAGTGAGGAATGGGGTCAGGTTGCGAATGAACTTAAACACATTTTTCTTACCTTATCTAATCAACGTATAACCATGGACCGTTTAATCAATTTGTCAAAAAAGATGAAAGAACTAGCTGAGTTTAGCCAAATACCAACGGATCACAACACTTATATTTCAATTGCTGAAGCTGATAATAGTAGCCTTTACTGTAGCGGAGACATCAATATTATTGGTAAAGGAAGTATAAACTCCAAAGTACATACTGATGGTCACCTCCATGTTAGAGGCCTTGTGAGAGGTGGGGAAGTGTACGGTAGATTAGGCGTAAAAATAAGAGAAGTGGGCTCAAATAGTGGTGCCAAAACTGTTGTATCTGTACCAGGTGATCAGATTATTAAAATTAATCGAGCTCTAGAAGGTACTGTGCTGAAAATTGGAAATGCTAAATATACCCTATATGAAGAACGAAAACATGTTATGGCGAAATTAAATGAGTCAGAGGAAATTATTTTTGTTTGATTGATTGCAAGGGATAACTCATTGATAGAAAATATAGATTACTAGAGTTTTTCTAGCTTGAATAACTTTAAGACAACAAAGACTTTCATAATGGTTTATCAAAAAATTAAGGGGTAACAAAATGGAACATGATAGTCTTTATTTTATAGATAAGCAGGACTTAGAAATGGCCCTGCAAAAGCAAGAATTTTATATCGTTTACCAGCCACAGTTTGATTTAACCTCCGGACGGGTAACGGGGATGGAAACTTTAATACGATGGAATCATTCAAAATGGGGTTCCGTATCACCCGATGAGTTTATCCCTTTAGCAGAAGATAGTGGGATGATGCATGATATTACGAAATGGGTTTTAAAGAAAGCTTGTTGGCAAAATCAAAAGTGGCAGAATCGAGGACTTCCTAAAATGAAAGTAGCTGTTAACATATCGCCCGTTGACTTTGAAATGGATGAGTTGTATGACGTCGTAGTTAAGGTACTCGATGAAACAGGACTAAACCCTGTATACCTCGAGCTAGAGATTACTGAGACAGCTATTATCAAAGATGTTGAAAATACAATTAAAACACTTGAAAAGCTGAGCAAAACGGGTGTTAGTATAGCCATTGATGATTTTGGAACGGGTAATGCATCATTAGCTTATATTAGAGACCTTCCGATTCATAAGGTTAAAATTGATCGCTCATTTATGAAAGAGATTCCATATCATAAGAAAAATTCTAGCATCGTTAAAGATATTATAGAAATGTGTCACAACTTGAATTTAGATATTGTGGCTGAGGGTGTTGAGACTGAGGAAGAAGTGATTTTTCTTTCTTTATACCAATGCACGATTGCACAAGGCTTTTTGTTTGGACACCCGATGCTTGCTGAAGAGACCGAAAAAGAGATTAGTACGTGTGAAAATCATGCTATGTCACTTATTTATCGTTTAGAAGATCGAATTAATTTAGGTTCAGCTAAGATGAATGAACACCGTTTTGAATCCCTTTTTAATCAAAACCCTGACCTAGTTTGTTCATTCGGACTTAATCGAAAATTTTTAAGTGTCAATCCGGCTATTGAAAAGATTTTAGGTTATAAATCACAAGATGTTTTGAATAACGATATCATGTCCTTTATCTATTCAGAGGATATTGGAATCGTTGATCAATGTTTCAATAAAATACTTTATGGGAATAACTCCAAACCGATTGATATCCGTTTAATTCATAAACAAGGTGATTTAGTCTATTGTAATGTCACTAGTTTTCCTATTAGATTAGGGCAAAGAATAGTAGGTATTTATTCAGTAATAAAAGATGTAACTAGTCAGAAAAAGCTGGAAGAAGCCCTTCACGAAAGCCAAAGAAAGTATAAATTATTAACGGAAAATATGTCGGATTTACTGTCTTTAGTTCGTGCTGACGGAGTTATACAATATGCTTCTCCGTCACATGAAACCGTGTTGGGTGAAAACCCTAATTTTATAGAAGGAAAAAGCTTTTTGGATTTTGTGTTTAGTGAAGATGTTGAGAGAGCAAAAGAGGAATTTAGGCAAATACTTAATACAAAACAACCAAGATATATTGTGGTCCGAACAAGTGGTGAACCAATCTGGATGGAGGTTCAAGGTACTCCAGTTTTAAATGATGACGGTACTTTATCTTATATTTTGTTTGTATCAAGGGATATTAGTGAGAGGGAAAAGGTATTAGATATGTTAGGTTAAGTTTATTAAAAACTCGTAGATTGACTGGAAATCTACGAGTTTTTTATGTGGAGGTGGTCGCGTTTTTTTATTAATCGAGATTTATCGTGTAACAATCCAGACTCAGATAAGTTAAATCGAGAGTCATGATTCATAAATCCAGACTCATTTGCCAATAATCTAGACTCACCAGTAGAAAATCCAGACTCATTGGCCAGTAATCCAGACTCATTATTATTATTCAAAAAACTTATCCACTTCCCCATCCACAGCACTCACACCCATATCACAGTCTAATTTGCCGCATAAAATATACGTTTCATATTCGGAGCTATACACATAGCATGGCTTAAGTTCAAGATCGTCTTTAATGTTATCGAATGCTTCTTGATGGTTGATTTCAGCGTGACCTGTATGGTTAAATGATTCAGTCATTTGAGTCATCACGAGATTATCGATGTAGTTGATGACTTCAAACGTTTTTGGGTCTAGGAATATGGATAGTTTTCTAGGGATTATGGTTTGACGTTCGTTAACAAGTCTTAATGTCGCCACAATATAACCTTTATCACGATGTAATGTTACGATCTTCCATTTTTCTGAATCATCTGAGTAAACTTGGCTTAGAAACTGAGTAACCGTCTTGATGCAATGCTCTTGTTCTTCAAAAGTTATGGTAAAGGTATCTGGACTTGGTTCATTTGAAAAAGCCTGTTCAACTGTAATTTCTTCATCCAAATCTAGATCTTGAGCTTCAAAAGGCGTGGCATCATGTGTATTCCACGTTATGGTTTGGTTGATGTTTACACCTTTTGTTTCATCAAAGGGTTCAAAAGGAATAGTAGATTTCCCATCATTGGTGATATAAATTTCCTCAATACCATAAACAGGCGTGACTTGTTCTTTTTCATAGTCTGGCCAGTTAATTAATTGGAGTTGCTGCCTAGCAATTTGTTCAACGCGGTCCAGTGAAAGTGTATATGTCTCTTCTTGAACTAATCTGTCAGCAGGAAATGATCCAATTACAGAGTAGAGGACCATTTTTCCATCTGAATCGAATTGTATTTCAATCTTTCCAAGCGGGAATGTATCTGTTCCGTTCCAGCAGGAGGTAAATACAAATTGGTTTTCTTCATGCTTTTTAAGTTGAAATTGTTTGTGATAGGTTAAATGGGTTTCTTGTTCAACCCATGCAATAATGGTTTCTAAATCAATTTTTGAAAAAGCGACCCCCTCTACAAAAGAGAGGCTATTAACAAAGATAGCACTTCTAACTTTTTGAGTGTTTAGTTCTAGCTCAATGACGGCTGTTCCCTCGGGATTTAACCCATCATCTGTCGATTCAGTGCCATTGGGGAACCATTCCATTGAGAGAGTGTAAACCGTTTGATTAAATGTATTGATGTCTCGATTAATGTCATGTCTTTTTAAATAATAGCTTTGTAGTCCGAATTTTTCCTTAGTCGTGTCGATTAATGTTTTGATTCGCGGATCCATTTTTTTCACCTTCTCTTTGTACATTTTTCGAGAGTTCGTCATCTACATATTCCATTAAATCGCCTGGTTGGCATTCTAGCGCTTTGCATAAGCTATCTAGCGTACTAAAGCGAATAGCCTTTCCTTTTTCATTTTTCAATATTGATAGATTCGCAGGAGTTACGCCTACCTTCTTTGATAATTCATTTAAAGACATTTTGCGCTCTGCCATCATCACATCTAATCTAATTCTAATCATAAGAATCGCTCACTTTTAAATGGTATATTTATTTTCTTCCACTGCTTGTACGGCTACTTTTAAGGCAGCGCCGATTAAGATCAGGGTTATGCCACTGACAATGGTGTCAACAAATGATATATTCGAAAATGCAATGGAGGCATTAGTAATATTTAAGGCATTGATTGTCTTTTCAAAAATTAACCCATCGATGTAAAAGAATAGGCTTCCTAAAGTAAGGATTAAAATTCCCATCGTATAGAAAAGCTTCACATTTTCTTTAATAAATAAGCTATCATGATAAACATTTTGAAATAGTTTATCTAGTAATCGCAATACTATTAATGCTAGTACAAACAAGGTAATCCCTGACATAAATGATAAAACCATCATATTTTGATTCATCAAAAAAGTGGGGCTGCTTTGGAAATCAATCGTCAAATAGCTAAATATAGGTTCTAATTCACCGAAAGTTGACGTAAATTCACTATTAGGGAAAAATAAAAAGGCGATGTGATAGACACAGTTAAATAATGCAATCGGTAAAGTGACGAAAAATAGAGTTCTAAATAGGATATATGCGGCTTTAAACAAAGGTCTGAGACTCATAGTTATCACCTCTAATTAAGTGTTACTCATATTATACAATATAATTTTATCGAAAAACAATAATAATATATTGATTTATTAAATTGAATTAGATATAGTGAAAATGGAAATTTGCTAGAAACAATAACTAAAATCAAGGCAAAGGATGTTGGGCATGTATCAGCCAGAATTAGATCATAAAATATCACCAAAGTTTGTTAGAATTCGGATTATATCAGAACTGATTGGCAATATCCTAGGATTTGTTGTTCTGTTCGTTTTATATGGGCTGGATCAATATTTTGATTGGCCGAACTGGATTGGCTTAATTTTAATTGGGTTATTGGTATTGAATGTTGTGGGAACGATTTGGTCCTTGTTTGAGCCTAAATATTTATACCGTAACTGGGGGTATCAAATTGGTTATCACGAATAAGCATGCAGCGTTTTTAATCGATTTAGTACAGGTCGGGGAAAGTGAAAGTCAGGTACAGTCGGAGAGTATAGAACAAACAGCGTCTGATGAAGAAAATGGTTCAGATCGGGTTATTCATTTTACTCCGACCAAAAAAGATCTGTGGAAAGCAAGCTTCACTTCTTTAAGTTTTCTTGCGATTATACCGATCATTGCTGGGTTGTATGATATATTTGGACCACTATTACCAGATATAGAGCAATATGAAGGTGTTTTCTATCAAATTCTAAATCATGCATGGCTTATTGCTGGATTTATTATCGCTGGGGTAATCGTTGCGGTTGTTACTGGGGTGGTTCAGACATTTGTACGTTATGGTCAATATAAAATTTCATCCAGTGATACACATATTTATATTGAAAAAGGATTACTAGATGAAAGTTATTTTGCTATTGAAAAGAATAAGGTTCAAGGAATTGAAATCCGTCAAAGTTTTTTGAAACGAATACTTGGTTTAGCAGAAGTGAAATTAGTCAGTTCAGCAAAACCTAGTTCTAGTGGTGATTCGACGCAGGTCAATTCGCTTTATCCTTTTTTACAATTAGGTCAAGCCTTTCAATTAATTGAGGAGTTATTGCCTTCATATACGTTTAATCATTATATGGACAGACTACCAAGAGAGTCGCTTTGGATTAAGTTGCTGAAACCGAGCTGGCTATGGATAATTGCGACGATTGCTTTATATTATTTTAAGCCATCTCCATTTCATATCGATATGGCTTGGTGGGTATGGTCACTCTTTCTATTAGTGCTAGTGATGCTAAATAGAATTTTAGACTATGTTCATACCAAGTATGTTATATCAGATGATCATGTGCAATGGTGGCATGGAGGGTTAACAAGTCGATTATTTATAACTAAACGGCAAAATGTGATTGAGGTATCCTTATCTCAATCCCTGTTGCAAAAGCTGTTTAAATTGACCTCTTTGCATACCAAGAATCGATCGACGCCCGTACATGTAGAGGGGGTTGACGATGTGCCTGTATCATTTGCGCACACCTTTCATCAATGGTATAAGGATAGGCAAAAAGATATTAAGGTAGAATAATATTTTTAGAGGGTTGGAGCTAATGAGTTCTAGCCCTTATTTTTCTTTATTTAATGGGGCTTTGTTAAAATGGGTAAGTAAGGAATTTTTAATTATAAAGAATTTATTAAGTTTTATAGAATGGCTAATTAAGCTATTAGAATGGAATTGTGAGAGGGGGACACCATGGTTTCCATATTACTTGTTGAAGATGATCAAGAAATTGCGCGCATTATAAAAGATCATTTAAATCGTCAGAAGATGACTGTGACATGGGCTTCTACAGGTCATGAAGGCTGGGAAGATTTTAATCAAGGCAAGTATGATATGGCGATTATTGATCTCATGTTACCAGAGATGGATGGTTTTCAATTGAATAAACATATTCGTTTAAAAAGTGATGTCCCTATTTTAATCATTAGTGCTAAACAGGAGGATGAGGCTAAGATTAAGGGTCTAGAGTTAGGTGCGGATGATTATATGACAAAACCGTTTAGTCTAGCAGAATTAACAGCCAGGGTGAAATCACATTTAAGGCGTTATCAGCGGTATAGAGGTGTTAAAGAGGCTTCGAGTCAATATATTTTTAACCTTGGCTTAGTCATAGATCTGGAGAAGCGTCAAGTGTTGGTTAATCGTCAAGAAGTAACTTTAACGACGAAAGAATTTGCGATCCTTGCGCTCTTTATTTTACATCCTCAGCGTACTTTTTCGAAGTCTGAGTTGTATCAACATGTATGGGGAGAAACGGATGCATTCGGTAGTAATAATACGGTTAATGTTCATATTAAAGGCCTTCGCCACAAGTTAGGTGAACATTTAAAAGAACCGAAATGGATTGAGACGGTATGGGGAGTTGGTTATCGATTCATAGGGGCTAAGACGTCATGAAAATCAAAACTTGGCTGATGCTGGCGTTTTTAATCGTGATGTTTTTACCCATTGTCTGTGCTTATGGTTTTTATATTTTAGTTCAGGAGTGGGATGAATCGAGACGTTTAGTTGACACGTTTGAATTAACTGAACAAATTCAGTCCATTGAGAGTCAATTGCAATTAACCGATTTATATCATGTGAAGCCCCTCGAAGATTTTGAAAATCAATTGTCATCCGATGTCATTCATAATGAGAATGTGACGACTAAGCTTTACCGTGCAGATGGCGTGCGAGTTTACCATTCGGATTCAGATAACCATTATATGCAGCAGGTTGACCGTTCATTATTAATGAAAAATTTGTATCAATATGATTTATCCTATGACCATCTTTCTGTTAAGAAGCCTGTTTTTGATGGTGAAACGATGGTTGGGGTTTACGACATTGACTTAGCTCGTACGGAATGGGTTGAAGGTGTAGAATCTCGAAGAACTATGATGATTGGAATGGCTGTTGGGTTATTGATTTTACTCTACCTCGCCCTTCTTTGGTTACTACACCGCAAGCTTAATCGACCTCTTAAAGATTTAATGAATGGAATGTCGGTATTTGCGACAAAACATAAGACCGTTCGTTTTGACCATAAGAAGAATGATGAGATTGGACAGCTTATGAAACATTTTGAACAGATGCAAGAACAAATTGAGGCATCCCAAAAATTGGCGCAAAAGGAACAAGAAGAGAAACAGTTAATGATGGCATCTTTTTCTCATGATATCAAAACGCCATTAACGTCGCTTCAAACCTATGCTGAAGCATTAGAGGAAGATGAAGATGAGGCACTAACCGGTGAGGAAAAGCGGGAGTATCTTCAAATCATTAAGAATAAGACCAATCATTTAAAAGGGTTAGTTGATGATTTGACAACGTATGCCAAATTACAATCAGCCCAGTATGAGATGGAGCTTACTGAGGTGGATGCGGATGAATTTTTCGAGATGATTTTTGAAGGCTATGATGAAATAGCGCGTCAAAAAAATATACGATTGCTTAAGCAGATTTCTATAAATGGCCATTGTGAGATGAATGCCCAACAAATGGTACGTTTTGTTGATAATCTCATGAGTAATGCCTTACGATATACGCCTGGAAGACGTTTGATTGGCATGGCTGTTATTGGAAAGGAACACGAATTACCGGATTGGATATTTCCAGAAATTAAAAAGGATGTAGAAGCATTTAGCGAGGATCAGGCAGTCTTAATCGTACAAAATGAAGGACCGTCGATTAATGACTCTCAGTTAAATTCTATTTTAACCCCCTTTTATCAAATAGATGATGCTAGAACGACGGACCGAGATAAAAACTCTGGGCTAGGGTTAAGTATTGCCAAGATGATTGCGGACAAACATGGCGGTGAGATGAACATTATGTCTGCCGAGCAAGGAACATTAGTGATGATGCGATTTAACCAAATGTAGGGAGTGAAAGGCATGAAAACGATTAATCATATATGGCTATTAGGCATTGTCCTTTTATATGAAAGCTGAAATGGATGTGTTTAAAGGGGAAAATCAAATCGATGATTCATCCCTAGAGCAGTGGATGGACTATAAAGATACCCGACGAACAAAGGTTATAACTGAAACGGCTAATGGTGAAGTTTCTAAATCAGTGAATGATGGCGAAAAAGTGATCATGTATTCTGATCTACAAGGTGAAGCTTTTGAAATGGAAGCACCAAAAACGGAAGTTGCTGAAAGAAGCCAGCAGGAACAAATTAAAAGGACGTTAGAACAGACGCGAGAGACGCATGACCTAAACTTAATTGGTGAAGAAGAATTGAATGGTTTTAATACGTATCATATTAAGGCCGTTCCTAAAGAAGAAGGGAACAGTTTACGTGGTGAGGAAGAATACTGGATTACTACTGATCATTGGATGATTGTTAAATCCATCACACACAGCGATGATATCAAAGTGATATATGAGGTAACTGATCTTAATGTTAATCCAGAGTTTGATGAAAATACGTTTACGCTTAATCTACCAGAAGGAGTCGAGGTAAAACCTTTTGAGGAAATGGATCCTACTGAACAAGTGACTTTAGATGAAGCGGCTACAAGCTATGATGTGCCTTTATTAACGGTGAGTGACCAATCGTATCAATTAGAAAAAGTTGATCAATTTTATATGGAACAGTTTGACCGTACGGAGGTCAATCAAGAATTCCACAAAGATGGTTTCTTACAGTTTACGTTAAGTTCGTTCGAGGCACCAAAAGACGGAGAGTTAGGTCTTGGACTTGGCGAAGAGGAAGAGATTGACGTTCGAAATACAACGGCGGTTTATTCTAATGATGTGATTAAATCTGTGATGTGGGAGGAAGAAGGATTACGTTACTCCTTACTTATTCAGAATCCTGACCTCTCTAAAGAAGAAGTTATAGAAATTGTAGAGGGATTGGAGTATGTTGAGTAGCTTCTAGTAGGAATGAACAAACGGAACTTTTTTTAGTTCCGTTTGTTTTTTGTTGATTTAAACAAACGTTTGTTTAAAACTTATTTTATTGTGGTTTGACCCAATAATCTCCAATCCAAGTTTTGATTAA
The DNA here is from genome assembly GCF_900103915.1 of Tenuibacillus multivorans. Classification (GTDB taxonomy): domain Bacteria; phylum Bacillota; class Bacilli; order Bacillales; family Alkalibacillaceae; genus Tenuibacillus; species Tenuibacillus multivorans. Next base: position 74,540 of record NZ_FNIG01000005.1, read on the forward strand.
ATACCAATCGCCCCATTTGGCTTTAGCTCGAACAGTTTGTGATGCTAGGGAGCTCACGATTTTACTGTGATATGAAGGGTGTTCGTATAATCTAGTTTTATGTGCCAGTTGGATGGACTCGTCGACTTTTTCTTTTGGAGTCAATTGCGTAAAGTCATCTCTAATCCACATATCACCTGCAAATGTTTTAATTTGAAACCAATCACCTTTTACCGCAGTCGCCTTCACGGGTTGTGGCGTTAGATTTAGTTGTGTTGCTTGACCTCGTGGTGATTGAAATAAGGTTGTTTGGGACGTTAGATAGACTTCTTCGTCCAATGCCAGTTTTTGTTGTCGATTCGTCCAGATTTGATAACTTTCTTGAGCTGCGTATAACGGCACGAGCTTATTTTTCTTCCAAATGCTCGGGAAGTTTTCTACAGGTACGTGTCGATCTTCCACATATTCATTCAATTCCAACGTAAAAGCTGGTCTCAGATACTCTTGGATAAACCAATCAGTATACGTTCCGCCAGATGGTGAGCCTTTTGGACGATCAATCGGATAACCCGTGTAGTTTTCAATTGTTTGAGCGATCTTTTTGTCACGGTCAAAATGATACGACTCGTGATTATAATGCCAATAGAGTTTTTGGCCAGATGTGTGATAGGCGAGTACCATCATGGGATTGATTTTTTCGGTAAAATCTCGAATGATTTGAGTTTCAGTTGTGCTAAATGGCTCGCTGCCTTTATGAAAAGCCCAACTCTGGTCAGCGTCGTTTTCAGGGATTGTCTCCCACTGTACGTCATAGTTTCGATTTAAATCAACGCCGCTTGCATTCGCCTTCCACCGTGTAAAATCAGTGTTATCGTTATTCATTTCAATAAGCTTGTTATGTACCTCTCCCGGAAAAGCTTCAATCCCTTGCTGCTGTAAGGTTACCCCATCCGGATTGACCATCGGAACAAACCATATCGTCACGTCATTTAATAGATTTCGAACCTGATAACCTTCTAGATTTTCATTTCCGTAATATGACTTTGCATATTGCTGGATCATGTTCATGCTTAATGTGGTCGTGATCCATTCCCTGGCGTGGTGTGAACCGTTGATGAATAGTGTTGCATCACCATGGCCAAGTTTGACAGCCCAAATCTCCCGGCCGTATTGCGTTTGCCCAAGCGATTGATAGTCGATGACTTCAGGATATAGCTCTTTTAGCTTTTTGATATCCGATGTCATCATCTCATATGTATACGTTTGCTTCGGCTCATCAATATACAAACCTTGACCGGAAGCCAGGCTCGTTTGGCTTGATAGAAAAATAGTTAATAGCGTGGTTAGTAGAATGTAGATTACCTTTCTTATGATGATGTCCCCCTTTTGTTGAATTGGTGGAAAAGCCGGTAGTGTGGTGTCCGGAAATTATGGCGTTTGGGATTAGAACCGTGAAATAAACGGTTCGACCATTTGGAAGAAGAGATATTGAGTTTACTAGATATCATATAATATTCGACATAGTTTGACAATATGGATTTTTAAAAAAGAAGGTGGAGCGTTTGGAAGATAGCCAACAATTTGAGGTTTGGTGTCGCCTTTCTGGGAGGTTAACTCACCGTTGAGAGGATTCGATTCGCCAAAATGATGGGCCGATCAGCTATAAGTTTTTGTCCTAACTCTAGGATTTGGAGTCGCCAATCAGGGGTCTGGAGTCGCCACACAAAAAGGTTGCCCCGCCAAGCCTAGGGTCAGCCCGCCAACCGGAGGCCATTCTATCAATTTCCAAGCTATCTTTTTCAATCCTCTCACTAAATAACGACTTGCAAATATACATAGTATATAATTTTGCGTCAAAGGTTGAGAGTGATGACATTTGAAATGGGTTTTGTTCTCATATTAATTTTCGTCATGTTGGCTAGTCTCATATTAGAAGTGGCTCGTCCGGAAATGGTGATGTTCACAGCTTTAACGGTTTTATTAGTTACGGGAATTTTGACCCCTGGCGAGGCGCTCAGAGGGTTCTCAAATGAAGGGATGGTCACGCTGGCGTTACTGTTTATGGTGGCTGGTGCGATTCAAAAGCATGGTGTGATTGATTCGATTGTTCATAAATTGCTTAGAAAGGTGAATTCGTTTCAGGGAATCACAATGCGGTTGTTTGCACCGATTGCGGTGTTTTCTAGTTTTTTTAATAACACCCCGCTTGTGGTCGCTCTCACTCCGGTTTTGCGGAACTGGTGTGAGGAGAAGGGGATTGCTCCATCAAAACTATTAATCCCGCTGTCCTATGTCACGATCCTTGGTGGTACCGTCACCTTAATTGGAACTTCTACGAATCTAGTTGTTCACGGGATGTTGGTGGAGCGAGGGTTGGGTGGTTTTTCCTTTTTTCAAATGGCTGTCGTCGGTGTACCGATCACGGTGTTAGGGCTTGTCTATATAGCGGTTGTCGGGCATCGCTTGCTTCCGTCTTATAAAAGTTTTACTGAAAAGGTTTGGGAAGATTCGCGGGAGTATATGGCGGAGTTAACGGTGCGTGGGGATTTTCCTTATTTATATCAAACCGTTCAGGAAGCGGGGCTCAGGGATTTAAAAGGGCTATACTTAATCGAAATTATCCGGAAAAAGGAGATGGTCTCTCCGGTGCGGTCGACGACGGTGATTCAGGCGGGGGATCGGTTGATTTTTACTGGAATGATTTCGACAATCGCGGAGTTACAGAGGATGAAAGGGTTAGAGTTAGAAACGGGAACGGACATTGACCCAAACGATTTGAAGGGTGGTTCAACACAGTTAGTTGAGGCGGTGGTGTCTCATGAATCACCCTTGTGTTCGAGGTCGATTAAGCAGTTGCAGTTTCGAGCGAAGTACGATGCTGGTGTGGTTGCTGTTCACCGGAATCATGAAAGGGTTGAGCGTAAAGTTGGGGATATTGTATTAGAGCCTGGGGATACGTTGCTGTTATTGGCTGGTCCTGACTTTATAGAAAAGCATCGCGTTTCGAGTGATTTTTATGTCGTATCGGAGTTAAATCCGCCTACCGCATTTAATGCTAGTCCAAAGCGGGGATGGTTTGCGTTAGGTGTGTTGTTGACCATGGTCTTGCTCGTGACCTTGGGTGTGCTGAGTATGCTGAAGGCGATGATGATTGCGGCTCTGACCTTGTTGTTTACCAAGGTGATCGAGCTGGAGGAAGCTAAGAAGTTTTTACATTTTAATATAATGCTGTTGATTGCCAGTGCGATTGGGATAGGAACAGCCATGTCCAAAACTGGACTCGCTGCATGGCTTGCGGAGAGGGCTTTAATGTTGGTTGAACCATTTGGAGTGGTCGCGGTGATTGCGTTGGTTTATATATTGACGAATCTATTTACTGAAGTGATCACTAATGTCGCATCCGCTGTGTTGATGGTGCCGATCGGACTAGAAGTAGCCGAAGTGATAGGCGTTGATCCCATGGGAATTGCGGTGACTATTGCGATAGCGGCCTCCGCAAGTTTTGTGACGCCAATCGGGTATCAAACGAACCTGATTGTTTACGGGCCAGGTGGTTATAAGTTTACCGATTACTTTAAGGTCGGGTTTCCGCTTAGTGTGTTGGTGATGGTTGTGACCGTGGTGGTTGTGAATTATATATTGTATTAGAAAGTATAAAAATAATATTTAAATCGCAACTCTCTCCAAAAAAGGAGTTGTTACGATTTAATATATGGGTCAGTATTTTACATTATCACAAACAATCCATATGTAATAGCAGTTCAATTATATAAGTATCAAGAACAGAAACTAAGACCTAAAACCATTTTTAAGTTTGAATACTTACAAGGTACCGTAGCAGAAGAAGTTAGCATAAATGCTATACATCAAATTTATCATTATTGTGATACGAACACCTTGATTAATTTTAATCGTGCAAGAGAGAAATTTTTAAGTGATGATGATCCTAATGAACTTCTTGAATTTGCACTAGATACTTACGATTACCTAAATAGTAAAGATTCTAATTCATATTCTAAGGAAGATGCGACTTTATGTTCTTTAATGTATTTAGCATTAGAAATATTAGAGAAAGATTTCGAAATTGGAGTAGAAAATATAGGAGTTAAAGAGAAAGAATTAAACAAATTGATGAATCAATATCGAACTGGGATATTACGTGGTGGAATCATAAAAGAAGGGTTTTACACCTTTACACATACAAAGGAAAATGCAAAATATAACAGACAATATATGACTCGTTTGGTTAGGGTACGTGATAAGGAGACAATATTCTTAATAGCACTTGATCCAAGTATTTTGGAAGAGCAAATATATGGTGCACTAATAGATCACATTAGTAAAGATTTTGAAAAGCTTTTAAATAAATTAGAAAAAATGTATAATAACAATACAGAAAGGATAGGTGATTAGATGCAAGGTAAAAATGCTTTTTATAATAAAAAGCAGGCTGAAGTTATTGAAAGGTTAAGGGAAAAAGGCATTAATGTTCAGCAAGGCAAAAAATCACCTAGAAACGGTAGATACTCTGGGATTGTAGGTAATGACCGAAAAAGAAGAGTTTTGAAAATATAGTTTGAGTTGATAAAGAACCGTTTTTAATCTACGGTTCTCTTTTTATGTTGATTACATATTTATGTATATAAAGTAAATTATAATCTTGAGGTGTTATAATGCATAATATGTATGAAAACTCAAAAGAGGAAGTCCGATAACATATAATTAATAGGCTAAATAGTGCCGGGATTAAAGTTCGCAAAGGGAATAAAAAGCCAATAAATGGCCAATATTCAGGGATTGTAGGACATTATAGAAGAGGAGTAATTAAATTGGATATTTAAATTCTTCAGTTCTATAATAAGTGAGAAAATGTTAATTAGCTTCATCCTCGGGTGACGTTATTGAAAGTGGGTGGAGGGGCGTGATGGTTGCGAGGAAACCTGAAATGAGTCCCTGTCGGTAAGGTTGTTCAATTCTAGTTCCTCCTTTTTTCGGTAGTAGTGTCTAAAAATATTAGTACTGATTATAAGGGATAGAGGGTTCGATTCGCCGTTAGAGGTTTTGGTCCGCCAAAATGAGGGTTATTCGCCGCTCTAAAGATTCTACACGCCAATATGAGTGGCAAATTCACCATTAAATCAGTTAATAGACAAGCAAAAGCACCGCGATATTTGCGGTGCTTTTTGTACCGTTCATCGACCTGCTTTTTCAAACAAATGTGTACTATGAATGTTCAGTTTAGCTTTTGGATCGATCATGGATTTGGCGTGGTTGACGGCGATGGGTGCTTCGCCAAAGCCGGTGGCGATCAGTTTTGGTTTGCCTTCATACGTACAGACGTCGCCTGCTGCAAAAATGCCTGGAATGTTGGTTTCCATTTTAGCGTTAACTTGTATTGAATTTTTGTGTATGTCGAGTCCCCATGTTTTTAAGGGGCCAAGTGATGTGACGAAGCCATAGTTCACGATGACGTCATCGACATCGATTAGCTTCGTATTGTCGCCTTTGACTTCTTTGATTAGGACTTGTTCAATGTGGTCGCCGTTTCCAATAAGTTCGTGGGCTTCATAAGGTGTGATCACGTTCACGTTAGATTGTTCTAAGAGGGATACGCTGTGTTCGTGTGCCCGGAATTTATCACGGCGGTGGATGAGTGTGACGTCTTGGGCGATGGGTTCGAGTGCTAGGGACCAATCGACGGCTGAGTCTCCGCCACCGCAGACGAGCACGCGCCTGTCTTTGAATTGATTGAGTTCCTTTACAAAATAGTGTAGGTTTTGGTCTTCGTATTGTTCGGCGTTATCGGCTTTGAGTCTCCGGGGTTGGAAGGCGCCAGCGCCAGCTGTGATGATAATGCTTTTTGAGTAGTGTGTGCCGTTTGAAGTGATTAGTTCAAAATGCCCGTCTTCTAAGTGGTTGATAGTATTAACGGATTCGTTCAAATGGATGGTCGGTGAAAATGTCAGGGCCTGCTCATGCAGTTCTTCGACAAGCTCTTGTGACTTCACTTTTTTGAAACCTGCGACGTCATAGATGTATTTTTCAGGGTAAAGCGCCGCTAGCTGCCCACCGACCTGAGGCATGCTGTCGATGATATTGACGGATGCCTCGCGCATGCCAGCATAAAAGGCTGTGAACAATCCGACGGGACCGGCTCCGATAATCGTAATATCATACGTTTTTTCCATCATGATTTCTCCCTTCATATTTATATAACGTATTTTTAACGAACTAATTATATAACGTTATATAAATCATACATAACAAAAATTTTGCTGTCAATATATTATGTATTAAAAACGGTGTGCGTCATTTATGTTATATTGAAGGTAGCATAATTGGGAGGGATTTTAATGATTTATCGTTATAAGAATCATACCCCACGAATAGATGAAACAGCGTTCATTGCAGATGGTGCCAAGGTAATTGGTGATGTCGAAATTGGTGCGAAGTCTAGTATTTGGTTCAATGTTGTTGTGAGAGGGGATGAAGGGCCAATCCGCATTGGTGAGCGTTGTAATATTCAAGAAAATTCGATGTGTCACTTATATGAAGAGTTTCCGTTGACGCTTGAGGATGAAGTGTCGGTAGGGCATAATGCGATTATTCATGGCTGTACGCTAAGAAAAGGCGTGCTCGTTGGCATGGGCGCGACCGTTTTAGATGGTGCTGAAATCGGGGAATACTCAATTATCGGTGCGAACAGTCTTATTCCATCTGGTAAAAAGATACCGCCACATTCGCTCGTTCTTGGATCACCGGGTAAGGTTGTACGCGAGTTAACGGATCGGGATATGGAAATGATTGAAGAAACGATCAGGACCTATACGCAAAAAGGCCAAGATTTTCAGCAGGCTGATGTGCTTGAAAGAATAAAGTAGTTAAAAGCTGTCTTAATCTAGGATTGGGACAGCTTTTTTCATCAATCGGGTTGAAAAACTTTTCCGCTAAGAATGGGGTTGGACTTGCAATCCGGGTTTGGGGGCGCCAATCTAGTATTCGGAGTTGCCAATGGGAGGATGGACTCACTAACCACAGGAATCTGACCTGACCAATGTGAAAGTATAATCCGCCGTATTGAGAGGTCCATCCGCCAAAATGAGGAGTCCATCCGCCGTATTGAGAGGTCCATCCGCCAAAATGAGGAGTCCATCCGCCGTATTGAGAGGTTCATCCGCCAAAATGAGAGGCCCATCCGCCAAGATGAGCATTTTATCCGCCATAACGGGCACACGATCCGCCAATTTGAAGACCCAAATCATCTTCTGTTCTAGTCCATACAAAAAAACGCACTCTCCCAAAAAGAGTGCGCCTAATCCTATTCAAACACGGATTCGAAAAAGCGAGTAGCGGGTTTTTGCAGGAGCTCGTGATAGTCGGAAAAAAGCGTGGCAGCTGAGTCTCCGAGCCATTTTTCGGGTAATAGTTCACCGGGAAGGTTCGGGTCGATAAATAAAAATTTTCGGTACTGGTGAACGAGTGATGCGCATTTAACGAAGCAGGTCCCGTCGCTTATTTCACCTTTTTCGATCAGGTTTTTATCAATATAGTATTTTTGGCTGTATTCTTGTATGAACTGGGAGTAGCGTTCGTTAACGTCTTCTAAGTCCCAGCATTTTTCGACTAGGCTTTTCGATGTATTCATGCCTTCATACGAGGCGTCAAATAATGTCACGTACGATGCGATGTCGTATTTGTCTATGAGTCTATGAACTTGTTCTTCTAGTGGGTTTGGCGTAATCCAGCAGCTATTCGACAAAAGTCCAAAGCCGCTCCAGACGAGTTCTTTTCTCAGCTGGTCTCGTAGGTTTCGTTTTTCCTCTGGGATGTTATAAACGAGGATGCGCCAGCGTTCGTCCCATGATGGGGATTCTTCTTGGTAGATACGTCTGCCGGCTTCGTCCATGCGGGCTTTGCCTTGTTCGGTTAGAAAGTAATAGCTTTTATTGCCTCGTTTTTCGGATTGGACCCAGCCTTGTTTGCTCATACGGGAGATGGCGGCGCGAACGGATTGTTCGTTGTGTCCAAATTCCTTTAGGAGGCGAATTAAGCTGCCGATCCATATCATATTGCCGTAGTGTCTTATGTAATCGCCGTATAACGTAAAAATCATTGAGCGTGTATTAAACTGTTTCTCCATTTTTAGATCCTTTCCTTTTCATCTAGTTGTAGGACTGTGAATAGTTTACTATAAAATGACGAATTTTTCACGGTAAAATGCTTTAAGTCACATATACCACGTCTCCATGTTCATAGAATAGAATACGATAGAAAAAAGTACAAGTATTTTTTCTGAAAATTTTAAATTCATATTGATAATAGTATAACGTTTTGATATGATTACGTTAAATAAACGTAATAAGGGGTTGTTGCGATATGTATATTTATTCGGGAGCGAGTCAGCCTGAAGAATCAAGTCATGTTGATGATCAGGAAAAGTATGAACAGTTTATGGCTCGGATTGAAGCGGGTGAAAAAATTGAAGCGGATGATTGGATGCCGGATGATTATCGGCAGGCGCTTATTAAGCTAATTTCGATGCATGGGATTAGTGAGATTATGGGGGCTCTTCCTGAAAAGGAGTGGGTACCGAAAGCGCCGACGTTAAAGCGTAAGCTCGGGATTATGGCGAAGGTGCAGGATGAAATGGGGCACGGGCAGCTTTTATTACGTGTTGCGGAAGATTTGATGCGGCCGTATGGCAAGACGCGAGGCGATTTAATGGATGACCTCTTGAGTGGTGATTTGAAGTTCCACAATGTGTTCCACATGCCGACGAAGACGTGGGCCGATGCGGGAATGGTCGGTTGGCTTGTTGATGGGGCGGCGATTATTTCGCAGACGAATATGCTTGATGCGTCTTATGGTCCGTATCAGCGAGCGCTGCAGCGAATTTGTCAGGAAGAGGTGTTCCACGCGCAGCACGGTGAGGCGATCATTATGGCGTTAGCTGAGGGGACGGAGCATCAGCGGCAAATATTACAGGAGTCGCTTAATCGTTGGTGGTCAGCGCTTCTCATGTTCTTTGGTCCGAAATCAGCGGACACAACGGGCTCATCGAAGCAGGATATTATGATTAAATACCGCATTCGTAAAAGCTCCAATGAAGAGTTACGTCAGGCTTTCCTAGATAAATATTTACCTCGAGTGTTCTCTTTAGGCTTAACGGTGCCAGATGAAACAGCTCATTATGATGAGGAGAAAGGCGAATGGGTCTACCAGCAGCCGGATTGGAATGAGTTCAAACAGATTATTAAAAATAAAGGGCCACGCTCTAAAGAACGGTTGCGTTTACGTGAGGTTGCCTATGAAAATAACCGCTGGGTCAGGCAGGCTTTAACGTCTGAGGCTGTCGGTTCATAAGGCGACGAAAGGGGAGGTTTTCATGGAAAATACGAATGAAGCTAGCTTTTATCAGGAATATGAAGTTTTTAGTAAAAAAAGTGTTAAAGCTCCGATTCAGCATCAGTTCAGTTTGTTGGCGCCAAACGAAGAGATGGCGCTCAGCATGGCGGTTGAAAATTTCATGCGACGTGAGGATGTGCTCGATGTCTGGGTCGTAAAACGTAGCAACATTCGCGCGATGACGAGTGAAGAGCGGATGAACTGGACGAAGCGATTAGATAACAAGGATTATCGTCGGACCAAGGGCTATGGCTATTTAAGGCAAAAGTGGAAGGAAAAAGAGCAAGGGATGTTGGATGAGAAGGAGATTATGTCCTGGAAAGAGGTGAAGAAGAAGTGATGCCAGTCGAAACAGCAGAAGAGGCAAAAAAAGATGCGACTTATTTGAAGGCATTAAAAGATCTCATCTATCAATGTGCTGATGATGATTTTATCATTTCGTTTCGTGGATCGGAGTGGTTAGGATTAGCACCGCACATCGAGGAGGACGTCGCGTTTTCATCGATTACGCAAAACACGATGGGGCATGCGGTGATGTTTTACAGCTTGTTAGAGGAATTAGGCGAAGGTAAGGCCGATGCTCTCGCACACGAACGGCAGCCAGATGAACGCCGCAATGCCGTTTATTTGGAAAAGAAAAACGGTGAGGGTTCATACTTAGGCGAGCCTTACTATGATTGGGCGCTGACGGTCGTGCGGAATTTTCTATATGAAACGTTTAAAAAGGTAAAATTGAAAGCGATTACAAACAGTTCTTATCAGCCACTAGCGAATGTAGCGGAAAAAGTGTTAATGGAGCAGCCGTATCACTTATCGCACTGGCGAATATGGGTTGAGCAGCTGTTGGCATCGACGGAAGATGCGCGTTCAAGGTTGGAAGAACGTTTAGAGGAAGCGTGGTATGCGTTTGGCGATGTTTTAGAATTAGGTCAATACGCGACGGAAATGGAGCACTTTCAATTAATGATAGGTGAAGATGAGCTAAAAGAGCTATGGCTTGAGGAAGTGAAAACAACGATAAAAGATTTGCCGAACGGGACACCGAAGAAACAATTAGGTAGCGGAAGGGAAGGTGAGCATACCGCGGATTTTGATCAAGCGCTTGAAGTGTTGTCAGAGGTTTATGTGAGTGATGAGAATGCGATTTGGTAAGCAGCTAGGGGGTGAAGAGGAATGCAAGTCCAAGAACGACAAGAGGAAATTCGATCTGTATTAAAAACCGTTGATGATCCGGAGCTTCCATCGGTTAGTGTGATGGATTTGGGCATGGTTTATGACATCGCCATTAATGACGGTTCGGTTTCAGTGTCGATGGTACCAACGTTTGCTGGGTGTCCGGCGCTCGATTTTATTGAAATAAAGGTACAAAAAGCGATTGAAGAGGTGCCATGGGTGACGGATTGTGACGTTGAATTTTCGTTCCAGCATAAATGGTCGACGGATGCGATCACAGATACGGGTAAAGCTCAACTGAAAAAGCATGGCATTGCGCCCCCACCAGAAGATTATCGACCAGGTGAAGAGTGGACGGTTAATTGTCCTTATTGTGGTTCCGATTATACCTCGATGGACAATGTATTCGGACCAACGGCATGTCGAAGTATTTTGTATTGTAGCGCGTGTAAGAATCCATTTGAGGCGATGAAGCCGGTGGTGGAAGACACGGCAAATTAATTGAAAAGGGGTTTTGTCAAAATGGTTAAACTAATCGCCATTTATAAGCAACCGGAGGATCAAGAAAAATTCGATGAACACTATTACAACACGCATACACCGATCACGAAGAAAATTCCTGGCTTAAGGGATATGAAGGTGACAAAAATTGTCGGATCACCGATGGGGGAAACCGACTACTATCTACTTTGTGAAATGTTTTATGACGATCACGAATCGTTACAGAAAGCGATGAAAACTGATGAAGGTAAAGCGTCTGGAAAAGATGTGATGAAATTTGCTGGTGACATTGTGACGTTAGTGATTGGTGAGGAAGTCCATGTCTAAGCAGTTTATTGAAACGTTTGTGGAGGATTCGGTCGGGTTTATCCAGCTCAATCGGCCAGATGTGATGAATGCCTTAAATCGAAAAATGGTTGATGAAATTGTGGAACAGCTCGAAGCATATGATCGTGATGATTCGATCAGCGTTATTATTTTAAAGGGGAATGAGAAGGCTTTTGCGGCAGGGGCGGATATTGAAGAAATGATGGATGATTCGCCGCTAACGCTTGAGCTGGCTGACCCGTTTGCGGTGTGGGACCGGATGACGCTGATTAAAAAGCCGGTGATCGCGGCGGTTAATGGCTTAGCGCTCGGCGGTGGCTTTGAGCTCGTCCTGCACTCAGATTTAATTGTAGCTGGTGAGAGTGCGAAGTTTGGTTTTCCAGAGGTGAAGCTAGGCGTTATGCCTGGTGCTGGTGGAACGCAGCTGTTATCGAAAGCGATTGGTAAGCGGAAGGCGCTGGAGTTTATATGGCTTGGTGAATCGATGAGTGCAGACCAAGCGCTTCAGCTCGGGGCGATTAACCGTGTCGTGGCGGATGAGTTAGTGATGGAAGAGACAATTCGACTCGCGAATAGTCTCGCTGAGCAGGCGCCGATTTCGCTGCGCTTGATTAAAGAAGCGGTCAATGTGGCGGATGAGGTGCCATTAATGGAAGGCATGAAGCTTGAGCGGAAGAATTTTTACCTTGCCTTCGACTCACAGGATCAAAAAGAGGGGATGCAAGCCTTCACGGAAAAACGGCCACCTTCTTTTAAAGGGGTGTGAGCCATGGATTTTCAAACGATTGTGTATGACGTTAATCAGGGTGTTGCCACTGTGACATTAAATCGCCCCTCCGCTTATAACGCGTTTACGGAAGAGATGAATCAAGAGATCACCCAAGCGCTCAAACAGGCCAGTCGTGATGATGACGTGAGATGTATGGTGATTACTGGTTCGGGTAAGGCGTTTTGTGCGGGTCAGGATTTACAGGGTGTCGATGAAAATACCAATCATGCGACGTTTCTTCGCGAGCGCTATCACCCGATGCTGAAGGCGTTAAAGGCAATGCCGAAGCCGGTCGTTGCAGCGGTGAATGGAACGGCTGCTGGTGCGGGAATGAGCCTAGCGTTGGCTTGTGATTTTCGTTTAGTGAAGCCGGGTGTGAAGTTTGTTAGTGCGTTTATGAATATCGGGTTAATTCCGGATTCAGGATTTATTTATCAGCTTCCTCGTTTAGTTGGCTATGCTAAGGCGATGGAGATTGCGGTCTTAGGAAAGCCGATCACGGGGACGGAAGCCTATGAATTAGGACTAGCTACAGAGGTGTTTGAAGCGGAGACGTGGGATGAGAGTGTCTCGAAGTTTTCAGAAAAACTAGCGGGTATGCCGACGAAGGCGATTTCGCTCGTGAAGCGCTACATGATGGATGGGATGCATCTACCATATGACGAGTTACTAGAAAAAGAGGCCCAGGCCCAGCGTCTTGCGGGTCTATCAAGCGATCACCAAGAAGGGATGCAAGCGTTTAAGGAGAAGCGACAGCCTCAGTTTGTCGGTAAGTAGTTTAATAGATTAAGAGGAGGAGTGTTCTAAATGGAAATGACGAAGGAAGCGATTACTGAAGTTGGAGACATGAAGCGTCAGCATTATGCGATGGTGATTAATGGAGAACGGGTTGAAAGCAGCTCGAGTGAGACGTTTGAAACATTTAATCCAGCAAAAGGTGAAACGATTGCGACGATTGCGAAGGCGAATGAAGCAGATACGGAAAAAGCTATCCAAGCCGCACGACAGGCTTTTGATCATGGAAAATGGCGTAAGTATCCAGTCGGGAAACGTTCGCGTGTCTTAAATAAAATCGCCGCGATTATGCGCTCGCGTTTTAATGAGCTTGTCGAAATGGAAGTGTTAAATAGCGGAAAATCCGTTGGTGCGGCACAGGTTCAGGTTAATCAGTCGATCGAGGATTTTGAGTTTTACGCTGGGGCAATTGTCGGTCACCGCGGCGAAGTTAACAATATGCCGTATGGCTTTTTTAACTATACGCATAAAGAGCCGGTCGGCGTGTGTGCGCAAATTATTCCGTGGAACTATCCGATGATGATGGCGGCGTGGAAGATTGCACCTGCGATTGCGGCGGGTTGTTCGGTTGTGGTCAAGCCGGCATCGCTAACGCCAATTACGGCAATTATTTTAAATGAAATCTGTCATGAAGCGGGTGTGCCAGAAGGTGTCGTTAATACGGTTCCAGGGTCAGGTGCCATTGTCGGTGATTATCTGGTGAAGCATGAGGATGTCAATAAGGTCGCGTTTACCGGTTCAACACCAACTGGTAAAGATATCATGGAAAAAGCATCGCAAACGTTAAAACGCACGACGCTTGAGCTTGGTGGTAAATCGCCGAATATCGTGTTCGAGGATGCGGATTTAGAAGCAGCGGTCGCTGGATCGTTATTTGGCATTTATTTTAATACTGGCCAGTCGTGTGAAGCACGCTCACGCATGTTCGTCCACGAATCGATTTACGATGAGTTTATGGAACAGTTTATCGAGAAAACTGAGAAGCTAAAATCGGGTGATCCGTTTGATAAAGGGACACACCTCGGATCGATCATTAGTCGCGATCAGTTAGAAAAGATTGATGGCTATGTACAGTCGGCTATAGAAGATGGCGCGACGATTGCGACAGGCGGTAAAGAGATGCACATTGAAGGCTTCGAAAAAGGCCATTGGTATGAACCAACTGTGATTACCGATGTGACGCCGGATATGAAGGCGGTTCGTGAAGAAATCTTTGGCCCGGTTGTCGTCGTTGAAAAATTTAGCGATGAAAAAGATGTGATTAAACGTGCCAATGACACGAAATACGGGCTAGGTTCGTCGATTTGGACGACAAATCAAGGGCGTGCAACACGCGTGGCGCACCAAATTCAAGCGGGGATTGTCATGGTGAACAGTCCATTCTCAGCGTTCCCAGGCACACCTTTTGGCGGCTTTAAAGAGTCAGGATTCGGGCGTGAGCTGACGGTCGAGACGCTTGATCTTTACATGGAAGATAAAAGTGTCCTTTCTTATTACGGATCTAAACCGCTCAACCCATTCGGTGTCTAATAATCTAGTTGATAGAAAGGTAGAGTGTCCATGAAGATTCAAAAGGTTACAGTCGTGGGGGCTGGCGTTATGGGGCGAGGCATTGCTTATGTCTCGGCCCTAGCCGGCTTACCTACGACGCTGATTGATGTCTCTGAAAAACAACTGCTGGCGGCTTTTGAGCACGCTAAGAAAACCGCGGATAAAGGTATCCAGCGGGGAAAGCTTACAGAGGCTGAGAAGCTAAAGCTACTGGATCATCTTCATACCTCAAAAGATTTGGAAGCGGCTGCTGCGGCGTCGGATCTCGTTATCGAAGCGGTTCCGGAAAAACGTGATTTAAAGCAAAACGTACTGGAGACAGCGGATGCCCATGCACCTGAACATACGATTTTAGCTTCGAACACATCAACGATTAGTCCGACTGAGCTGGGCTCGTTTACGAAACGGCCTGAGCGTGTGGCTGTCATGCATTTTTTTAACCCCGTCCACAAAATGCGTTTAGTCGAAATTGTGAGGGGCTTGGAGACGAGTGATGAAACGGTTCACGTGATTCAACAGGTTTCTGAGCAAATGGGCAAGGAAACCGTTGAAGTGAACGAATTCCCAGGCTTTGTGACGAGTCGCATAAGCGCATTAGTTGGAAACGAAGCGTTTCATATGCTGCAGGAAGGCGTGGCCACGGCAGAGGATATCGATAAGGCAATTAAGCTCGGCTTAAATTTTCCAATGGGTCCATTAGAGCTTGGGGACCTCGTCGGCTTAGATGCTCGACTCAATAATTTAAAGTACTTACACGAAACCCTTGGTGAAAAGTACCGACCAGCGCCACTTTTGGAACAGTATGTGAAGGCAGGGCGGTTCGGTCGAAAATCAGGCAAGGGTGTTTACGACTATACAGAACAAGGTGAGTTGGTTAAAAAATGAAAGACGTTGTTATAGTTGATGCGGTTCGTACGCCAATCGGTCGGTATAAAGGTGCTTTAAAGTCTGTTCGTCCAGATGATCTCGGGGCGATTGTCATTAAAGCGTTGATTGAGCGAAATCCAAAGTTACCCGTTGACGAGATCGAAGAAGTCATTTTAGGGAATGCCAATCAAGCCGGTGAGGATAACCGTAATGTCGCGCGCATGTCGGCACTTTTAGCTGGGTTACCTGTTCATGTTGCAGGTACGACGGTGAACCGTTTGTGTGGCTCAGGCATGGATGCCGTCATGTCAGCAGCCCGTGCAATCGCGGTTGGTGATGGTGATATTTATATTGCCGGTGGCACGGAAAGTATGACGCGTGCACCTTATGTGATGGCTAAGCCTGAGAAGGAATTTCCGCGTGGCAATTTGGAAATGTATGATACGACGATCGGCTGGCGCTTTACGAATCAAACATTAGATGAGATGTATGGAACGGATTCAATGCCACAAACTGCTGAGAACGTCGCCGAACGATACGGGATTACCCGTGAGGAGCAGGATGCGTTTGCCTTTGAAAGTCAACAGCGCGCGAAGCAGGCGGTCGAACGTGATCGTTTTCAGGATGAAATCGTTCCGGTTGTTTATCGGGACCGAAAAGGAAATGAAGTGACCGTTGTGGAGGATGAACATCCGCGGCCCAATACAACGTTAGAAAAATTATCCACATTACGACCGATCTTTAACGGGGGGACGGTCACAGCTGGTAATGCGTCCGGTGTGAATGATGGTGCTTCAGCTTTGCTCATCATGAGTGCTGAAAAAGCTAAGGAACTTGGTTTGAAGCCCCTAGCCAAATATGTCGCAGGGGCAACGGCTGGTTTAGAGCCTGCTGTTATGGGACTTGGTCCAATTTATGCGACAAAAAAAGCATTGAAGCGTGCGGGTCGCTCGGTTCAAGAACTTGGCTTAGTAGAATTAAATGAAGCTTTTGCCTCGCAGTCGCTTGAATGTATGCGTCAGTTAGAGCTCGATTCTGAAAAGGTCAATGTCAATGGCGGTGCGATTGCATTTGGTCATCCACTCGGCTCAAGCGGTGCCCGTATTTTAACGACTTTAGTGCACGAGATGAAGAAGCGAGGAACGACCCACGGACTTGCGACGATGTGTGTCGGCGTCGGGCAAGGCATTGCAACCATTGTTGAAAATATCTCGGATTAAGAAGGAGAAAACGCCATGTCAACTGTTCAATTTCGAAAAGAAAAAGGAATTGGCTATATCGCGCTTAACCGCGAGGCAGCATTAAATAGTTTGAACTATGAGGCACTGAGTCAGCTTCAGGACCTGATTAATCATATTCACGTTGATCCTGATGTTAATGTTGTCATGATCACCGGGGCAGGAGGGAAAGCGTTTAGTGCGGGAGCTGATTTAAAGGAACGCAAAACGCTAACCGAGTCAGAGGTTCGTCGCAATGTTAAAGCGATTCAGGATATGACGAACCGTTTAGCTGCATTACCCCAGCCAACGATTGCAGCCGTCAATGGCTATGCCCTTGGTGGTGGCTTTGAACTGATGCTCGCTTGTGATTTTCGGATAGCTAGGGCCTCAGCGACCATGGGCTTAACCGAAACGAGCTGGGCGATTATCCCAGGTGCAGGTGGGACCCAACGCCTACCTAGAATAGTGGGTGAAATGAAAGCCAAGGAACTGATTTTGACCGCCAAGAAAATCACTGCAGAGGAAGCGCTTGACCTTGGAATTTTATTAAATGTCGTAGAGGCTGATGATTTATTGTCCACTTGCGAGCAGTTGGCTTACGATATTTTAGCAAATGGCCCTGTTGCGGTCAGGCAGGCGAAATTTGCAATTAGTGAAGGTGTGAACACGGACTTGCAAACCGGGCTTGCGATTGAAGCAAAAGCCTATGAACTAACGATTCCAACCGAGGATCGGGTTGAGGCGCTCAAAGCTTTTAGCGAAAAACGCGCACCACGATTTAAAGGAAGGTAGATTTGTGCGTGAGATTTGAGGTTTACGCGCGACTTTTAAAATATATGCGCGACATTTTGAATTTATGAGCGAGTTTCGCAATATATGAGCGAATTCACCGTATTTATGAGCGACTTTTCGGATATATGAGCGACTTTTTCATTTTATGAGCGTCTTGCCAGCTCACTTAACATCAAAAGGAGGAATCCCTATGAATCCAGTCTGTCACATGCTAAACATCGACTATCCAATCGTTCAAGGTGGGATGGGGAACATCAGTAATGCCCAGCTCACAGCCGCAGTATCAGAAGCGGGGGGACTTGGTACGATCGGATGCGGCACGATGACGCCAGAAGAAGTTGAAGAAAAAATTATCGCAACAAAAGAACGCACCGATCGACCATTTGCGGTCAACATCGCGATGAGTGTTTCGCCCCATGTTGACGAGCTTATTGATTTAGTGATTAAACATCACATTCCGATTGTGTCGCTTTCGGCTGGTAATCCTGCGCCATATATTCCGCTATTACACGAACACGATATCAAGGTCATGACGCTTGTCGCATCGGTTAAGCATGCGAAAAAAGCAGAGGAAGCAGGGGCGGATCTGTTAGTGGCAGAAGGTTATGAAGCGGCAGGGATTAATTCTAATTTAGAGCTGACAACCTTTACGTTGATTCCGCAAATCGTGGAGCATGTCAACATACCTGTCTTAGCTGCGGGAGGTATTGGTGATGGCAAAGGTTTAGCTGCGACGCTCATGTTAGGCGCGAGTGGGGTGCAAATGGGGACGCGTTTTATCGCGACGAAGGAAGCTCCGTTTCATGATAATTATAAAGAAAAGGTTCTTGAAGCGAATGGAACGGGAACGGTGATTATTGGTAGGTCTGTCGGCCAGGTGAGACGAATTTTAAATACACCGTATGCGCAAAAGCTAACGGATTTAGAAAAGAGTGGTTTAACGCGTGAGGAGTATCAGGACATGACGAATGAAGCCTTACATGCTAAAGGGGCGTTGGAAGGTGATTTGGATCACGGTTTTCTTAATAGTGGGCAGGTGACTGGCCTTATACGTGATATTCCAACGGTTCAGAGATTAATTGAAAGTATGGTCAACGAAGCGTCTGAACAAATTAATCGATCCCAGTCATTGTTAAATAAAGGAATTAATTATTAGAAAATATCGATTTTTCAAATAATATATTGTAATCATTATAACGTAATGATAAAATAGCGTTAAAATAACGTCATATGAATCAGCTTTTTAACAAGTGCTCTGTGTTGGTTTTGAAGCGAATCGGCACCTGACATGTTCAAGGTGGAAGTAAAATCCTCCGTGAGAGGGGTTGAATTCGCCAAGATGGTTGTTCGATCCGCCAAAATGAGTAGGTCATCCGCCAAAAAGAGAGGATGATCCGCCAAAATGAGTGGGCCATCCGCCAAAAAGGAGGTTCGATCCGCCAAGATAAGCACACAATCCGCCAAAACGGGGGTGCCATCCGCCAAGGTAAGCACACATTCCGCCATTACGGATGTTAACTGTACTTTAACAGAGCGTAAGAAAAAAGATTCTTTATAAAACTTGAAAGCGCTTTAACGAAATGGGTGAGCTATAATATGAAGCCTGGTATAGAAGTAGGGCGAACTGAAACAATTCAAGTCGAAGTAACAGATGATATGTTTGCTTCTTTTGAAGGCCACGTGGTTCACCCCGTTTATTCCACGGTAGCGATGGTCTATCACATGGAATGGGTGTCACGTAAAATCATTCTTCCGTTTCTAGAAGAACACGAAGAGGGGATGGGAGCAGCGGTTGAAATTAAGCACATTGATGCAGCACCACGTCATTCTAATGTCATTTTAACCGCAACCTTAACTGAATACCGCGACCAACAAGTCATCACAACGGTAGAGGCTCGAAATGAGTATGGCCTAATTGGAAAGGGAAAAGTTAAACAAGTCATTTTACCGAAAGAGGTCATTCGCAATAAGACGGTATCGACTAGCGAATGATTAAACTGACATGAGGAGGATGAGTATGAGTTTCATAACTGCTTCATCGAAAAATGATAATTTTGCGCTTCTAGAAAAAATGTCTGAGCACGAACAAGTGGTTTTTTGTAATGATCCTTCAACGAATCTTCAAGCTATAATTGCCATACATAGCACAAAGCTTGGTCCGGCAATTGGTGGTTGTCGTATGCATCCGTATGAAAGCTTTGATGATGCCTTAGACGATGCTTTAAGATTATCGAAAGGTATGACCTATAAATGTGCCGCGGCAGATGTCGACTTTGGCGGTGGTAAATCTGTCATCATCGGAGATCCTCAAAAGGATAAAACAC
Source organism: Tenuibacillus multivorans (assembly GCF_900103915.1). GTDB lineage: Bacteria > Bacillota > Bacilli > Bacillales > Alkalibacillaceae > Tenuibacillus > Tenuibacillus multivorans. Next base: position 94,243 of record NZ_FNIG01000005.1, read on the forward strand.
CTGAATTATTCCGCGCATTTGGACAATTTGTTGATTCTCTCGGTGGCCGTTTTTACACAGGGACAGACATGGGAACAACGTTAGATGATTTTGTTCATGCGATGAAAGAAACGAACAATATCGCTGGACTTCCAGAAGTATATGGAGGCGGTGGTGATTCATCGATTCCAACGGCTGAAGGTGTCCTGTATGGGCTTAAGGCGACATCGAATATGTTGTTTGATCACGAAAATTTAAGCGAGGTCACGTTTGCGATTCAAGGCCTTGGTAAAGTCGGATTTAAGGTGGCTGAGCGTCTTCTTGATGAAGGGGCGACCTTGATGGTAACGGATATTAATGACACAAGCTTAAACGCCATTCAAGAGCGCGCTCAAACGACGAATGGTTCCGTTACCATTGTCGATTCGAATGATATTTACGCACAGCCTGCCGATATCTTCGTCCCGTGTGCCTTTGGCGGCATTATCAACGATACGACGCTTAATCAGTTTCAATTCAAGGCGATTGCCGGTTCGGCGAATAGTCAGCTGCTGAAAGATGAACACGGCGTTGAGTTAGCGAAGCGCGGTATTCTTTACGCACCGGACTATATCATTAATTCCGGTGGCCTGATTCAAGTATCGGATGAACTGTACGGCGCGAATAAGGAACGCGTCTTACACAAGACAAAAGAGATCTATAACACGATGATCAATGTTTACCAGCAAGCTGAGCTTGACCATATATCAACGGTTGTAGCGGCTAATCAGATTTGTGAAAAAATGATGGCTAACCGCGAGAAGCGCAACAGCTTTTTTAAATGGTCCAGTAGTCCGAAATGGCATATTCGACATTAATCACGTTTTGGGGGTGTCCGAGATGGAAAAACAATTTCCAATCAAGAAGATTATCGATGATCAGGGCAATTTAATCGATTCACAATATGAAGGCGAGATAGATCAGGAACTCGTTCAACAGCTTTATTACCATATGCTACGGATTCGATTGTTTGATCGGAAAGCGATTAGCCTGCAACGGCAGGGGCGCATTGGTACGTATCCGCCGTTTGAGGGGCAAGAAGCATCGCAGGTTGGGAGTGTTTTAGCTTTAGGAAACGATGATTGGGTTTTTCCGACTTATCGTGATCACGGGGCGACGTTAACCTTTGGAGCGGACATGATGAGGACATTTTTATATTGGAACGGACGATCAGAAGGTGTGATCCCACCTGAGGGGAAAAACATTTTTCCAGCAGCGGTGCCGATTGCGACGCAAATTCCGCATGCAGTTGGAACAGCCTGGGCAGAAAAACGGAAAGACACGAGCAATGTAGCAATCGCCTACTTTGGGGACGGCGCAACGTCAGAAGGCGATTTTCATGAAGGATTAAACTTTGCGAGTGTATTCCAAACGCCAACGATTTTATTTAATCAGAATAACCAATATGCTATATCCGTTCCGGTTGAAAAACAAATGCATTCAGAAACGATTGCGCAAAAAGGGTTAGCCTATGACATTCCAAGTGTTCGAATTGATGGGAATGACTGTTTTGCGGTTTACTTTGAAACGAAAAAAGCCGTAGAGCGAGCACGAAATGGCGAAGGGCCGACACTTATTGAGGCGGTTACGTGGCGAACTGGAGCTCATACGACAGCGGATGATCCAACGAAGTATCGTCCTGATGGGCAAGGTGAGAATGTGATCAATCCGGTTGAACGATTAGAACATTATATGAAGCATCATGACTTTTGGGATGAAGCTTGGGTAACTAAGATTGAAAACGAATTAACCAATGAGGTTGAAGCGGCCGTTGAAGCGATGGAACAATATCCGAAGCCAAATCCTGAAGATTTATTTGACCATGTCTTTCAGAACAACCCAAAACAGCTAGAGGAACAAAAACACGCATATCTTGAGCATCTAGGGAGGGTGTAACATGGATGTCAAAACGGAAACGAAAACGCAAGTGAATACGACACAAAAGCTGACGATGGTTCAAGCAGTTAATGATGCGCTGAAAACGATGCTTGAATCAGATAAGACGACGATGCTTTTAGGTGAAGATATCGGTAAAAACGGCGGGGTATTCCGGGCAACGGAAGGGCTCCAAGAACAATTTGGGGAAGACCGCGTTGTCGATACGCCACTTTCCGAATCGGGTATCGTCGGAACGTCAGTCGGTTTAGCGGTAAACGGGTTTAAACCGGTTGCCGAGATGCAATTTATGGGGTTTATTTACCCAGCCTTTGATCAATTGATGACGCATGTCTCAAGAATTCGCGCGAAAACGATGGGCCATTATTCGGTTCCGTTAGTCGTCCGGGCTCCGTATGGCGCAGGGATTCGTGCACCAGAGATTCATTCCGATAGTGCTGAGGCCATTTTTACCCATATGCCGGGGATTAAAGTCGTTTGTCCATCCACGCCGTATGATGCAAAAGGACTGCTCATTGCATCGATTGAGGATCCTGACCCAGTCATATTTATGGAGCCGATGCGGAGTTACCGGGCGCAACGCGAAGAAGTGCCTGAAGGAAAATACACGCTCGAAATCGGAAAAGGCAAAAGGGTGCAAGAAGGAACGGATGTGACGGTCATCGCCTGGGGAGCTATGCTTCCTGTCGCACAGCAGGCCGTAAAACAAGCAGAACAGCAGGGTATGAGCTGTGAAGTCCTTGATTTAAAGACGTTGTACCCATTAGATCGTGATTTAATAGCCGAATCCGTCCAAAAAACGGGTCGTGCGGTCATTGTCCATGAAGCCCAATCGACTGGTGGACTTGGTCAAGATATTATGTCGGTTATTCATGACACATCCTTTTTATATTTAAGAGCACCGATTGAACGGGTCACCGGTTTTGATGTCCCAGTTCCATTCTTCGCGCTAGAGGATCATCATTTACCAACGCCAAAACGCGTTTTAGCAAGTATTGAAAAAGCGGTGCACTTTTAGGAGGGAAATTGATGTTGGATGTCAAACTACATGATATCGGTGAAGGGATGACAGAAGGGGAAATCGTTCATTATTTTGTGAAAGAAGGGGATCATGTAAAAGCTGATCAGCCCCTCGTTGAAGTGCAGACCGATAAAATGGTGGCTGAGCTTCCATCCCCAGGAACCGGTACGATTAAAGAGATTGTCGTCCCAGTCGGTGAAACGGTTCAAGTTGGGACAACACTTTTATATCTTGAAGGTGAAGGTGCTGAGCCGCAATCGAGTGAACCAGCACCAGCTGAAGCAGACGCAGCAAGTGAAGAACATGCGGTCACTCAACTAGCAGCAAAAGAGCTGACGAAAAAACGCATACAAACGACGATTAACCGCGTATTAGCGACACCTTTTACTAGAAAAATAGCACGTGACCACGGCATTGATATTGAAAACGTTCAAGCAACAGATCCATCCGGCCGTGTCACGGAAGAAGATGTTTATCAATATATCAACGGTGAGCAAGCTGCAAAACCAGAGCCACAAGCACCAACACGAGAGCAAGCCGTTCAATCAACACAGCCAGATGAAATTCCATTCCGTGGTATTCGCAAACAAATTGCTAATAAAATGACGAAATCAATCTATACCATACCTCATGTGACACACTTCGATGAAATCAATATGACGCGATTAGTCGAGCTTCGCGAGGAATTAAAAGCCTCAGGCGATTCGATTTCAGTACCAGCCTTCCTAGTTAAAGCACTCACGATCGCGTTAAAAGACTTCCCAGTATTTAATGCAGAATTAGATGAAGAAAATGAAACCATTGTCCTGAAAAAAGATTACCACATTGGGCTTGCCACAGACACCTCAGATGGGTTAATTGTACCCGTACTGCATCACGCCGACCAAAAGTCAATACAACAGCTTCACGATGAGATTAAAGAGCTTAATCAAAAAACGAAAGAGGGACAGTTAAAACCAGCCGATATGCAAAATGGAACGTTTACGGTAAGTAATGTAGGACCGCTTGGCAGTACCGGTGCGACACCGATTATTAACTATCCTGAAACAGCTTTAATCGCTTTTCATAAAACGAAAAAGATGCCGATTGTGAGCGAGGATAACGAAATTGTCATCGGCCATATGATGAATGTGTCGATGTCATTTGACCACCGTGTCGCAGATGGAGCGAAGGCTGTCGATTTTACAAACCGCTTAGCTGGTTTAATCGAAAATCCGAACAAACTCATGCTGGAGATGATATAGATGGTTGTTGGAGAAATTACCGAAGAAAGAGATCTCATCATCATTGGTGGTGGCCCTGGTGGATATACAGCTGCTATTCGTGCAGCACAGCTTGGTTTAGAGGTCACATTAGTCGAGCAGGCCGATTTAGGCGGGATTTGTTTAAATCAAGGCTGCATCCCATCTAAAGTATGGACGCATGCGGCTAAAAAGAAATCCGAAATTCCTCAAATGCAGAAGATGGGACTTGATGTTAGTACAGGGGAGATTGATTTAGACACTTTAATCGATTATAAATCTCAGATTACTGAACAGCTTCGAAAAGGGGTTGAAGCCCTTTGTCAAGCGAATAAAATCGAGGTGATCCAAGGAAAAGCAACCTTTACAGGCGGAGATCGAATCGGTGTGGAGTATGGCCATCAATTTGATACTTACCTATTTGATAAGGCCATCATTGCCACTGGAAGTACAGCGGTTTTCCCTGAACATTTCCCAAAGCAGGGTGAGCGAATTTTTCTATCGCATGACATCTTTAATTTTAAGGAAATCCCGGAGCATTTGATTGTTTACGGTCGAGACCTCATTGCATTTGAAATGGCGACGACCTATCAATCGTTTGGATCAAAGGTGACGTTGATTCAAGATGATGATATTAACTTAGATCAAGCGATTGAGAAAGAGTTAAAACGATCATTGAAGAAGAAAAAAATTCGTCTGATTAAAAAGGATTCCTTAAAATCTATCGAAGAAACAGACGAAGGTGTCATCGTGTCGCTTACCGATGACAAAGGCAAAGAACAAACCATAGAAGGAAGCCATTTATATACGAGTGGCGATAGACAGCCGAACTTAGAACCACTTGGGATTGACCGGTTCGGAATCGGCCAGACTTCAGATGGTCACATCATCGTTAACAACACGATGCAATCATCCATCCCATCGATTTATGCGATTGGTGATGTGACAGAAGGCCCATCATTAGCCATCAAAGCGATTAAGCAAGGAAAGGTCGCTGCCGAAGCCATAGCAGGTAAAAATCCAGAAGTGGATCTTACGTTTTTACCGACCATCATGCATACGACCCCGCCCATTGCATCAGTTGGGTTAACTGAGCAGGAAGCGGAGGAGCATGATTTAGATATACATGTCGGTCAATTTAACCTGAATGCGAATGGCTATGCCAAGCTAACAGGACAAACAGACGGTATGATTAAAGTTATTAGTGATGCAAACACCGAGATTATTCTCGGTATCCATATGATTGGAGAAGGGGCCATTGAGCTATCGAGCACCTTTGTTCAACTTCTAGAAATGGCGGCTAAGGTAGAGGATGTGACATTTCCATTGTATGCACATCCAAGTACCAATGAAGGATTGTTAGAGGCTGTTGATGCCTTAACCGGGCAATCCATTCATCTTCCACCAACGAAACAACAAACCAAAATCGTAGAAAGGAGTTTAACCTAAGTTAGTAACGTTTTTCTCACCAAGATCTAGCAAAAAATAATATTGAGGGGGAATGATTGATGAAGAAAAGGTTACTACTTGTGGCAGTAGCTGTATTAGGTATCGTATTACTAGCCGCATGCGGAGAGGGAGAAAACGGTTCTGGAGGCGATGATGCCACTTATACCGTAGGTGCGACACAAATTGTTGAACACCCATCGCTAGATAGCGCCTATGAAGGCTTTAAAGAAGCTTTAGCTGATGCCGGATTAGAGGTCGAATACGATTTTCAAAGTGCACAAAATGACCAAAACAACGTGAAAACCATCTCAGACGGTTTTGTAGCGGATGAGGTCGATCTAATCTTTGCGAATTCAACACCAAGTGCGCAAGGGGCATTAAATGCGACAAGTGATATTCCAATCGTGTACACGTCAGTTACTGACCCGGTCGATGCAGGCTTAGTACCTTCAATGGATGAAGCAGGCGCAAACATTACAGGGGTTTCTGACCTACACCCTGAGGCAATTAGCAGCACAGTCGAGTTTATCGATACGTACTTCGAAGGCTCAACAGTTGGTTTAATTTATAATGCTGGTGAACCGAATTCTGTTACTCAAATTGAAGATGTTAAAGCAGCAGCTGAAGGAACTAGCTTAAGCTTAGAAGAGCGTACGGTTTCTAATGCATCAGAGGTACAGCAGGCAGCGCAAACGTTAGTGAGTGAGGTTGATGTCTTTTATATCGTGACCGATAACACGGTTGTTGAAGCTTTAGATAGTGTCGTCGGTGTTGCGAATGATCAAGATATTCCACTGATTACAGGGGAACCAGATTCGCTTGCTAAAGGTGGCTTTGCGACATTTGGCATTGATTACAATACGATTGGATACCGCACAGGTGAAATGGCTGCCGCTATTCTGACTGGTGAAAAATCGCCTAGCGACATCCCGCCAGAATATCCACCAGAAATTCAGCTTTTCATTAACGAAGACGGAGCTGAAGAGCAAAATATTGAATGGAACTCAGATTGGGATGAAGATGCCCAATTTGTTGAAACGGCTGAATAAGAAAAAGGTAAAGCAGGCTTTGGCCTGCTTTACTGCTACATAGGTAAAGAAGGAGATGACGTCATGTTTATAGCATTATTTGGAGCAGTCGAATCAGGAGTCATCTACGCCATTATGGCATTGGGCGTTTATTTATCATTCCGTGTGTTAGATTTCCCTGATCTAACCGTTGACGGAAGCTTTGTCACAGGTGCTGGGATCACAGGTGTCTTAATTGTAAATGGAACGCCGCCCGTTTTGGCAACTTTGATCGGCGCACTGGCAGGATTTATAGCCGGTTGTATAACAGGGATTCTTCATACGGCGGGAAAAATAAATGCCTTATTATCAGGGATTTTAATGATGATTGCCCTCTACTCGATTAACCTAAGATTTATGGGACAGCCAACCGTATCATTGCTGAACGAATCAACCCTTGTCAGTCAAATCGAATCACTCTGGGCGAGTACAGGTATTGATTCAGCCCTAAACGGTATGTTAAATGTGTTTGAACTCGACCGGGTCCCGACAACTTGGGCGATTCTAATTATGATGGCGATTCTAACATTAGCGATTAAATTTTTACTCGATTACTTCCTGAAAACAGAAATTGGTCTTGCCATTCGTGCGACAGGCGATAACCAAAAAATGATCCGTAGTCTATCAGCGAATACCAACTTTTTAATTATTATTGGTATCGGCCTTTCTAACGGCTTAGTCGCACTATCTGGAGCCCTAATTGGACAGCATGGTGGATTTGCCAACTTAAACATGGGAATCGGGATGATTGTCATTGGCCTGGCATCAGTCATTATCGGTGAAGCCTTATTTGGTAAGAAAACGATCACACGTGTCACTTTGGCGGTGATTGGTGGTGCAATCATTTACCGAGTTGTTGTTACGGTTGCATTAAGAGTGGATTACCTAAGTATTCAATCAAGTGACCTAAAACTGATTACAGCCATTCTAGTTATTGCTGCTCTTGTTACACCTAAGATTTTGCAGGCTAGAAAAGACAAAAAACGTCGCCAAGCAAAACGTGCGGCACTCATGGAACAACAGAAGGAGAGTGAGGCCAGTGCTTAATATTAAAGACGTCTCCCTGACGTTTAACGAAGATACACCTGATGAAAAGAAAGCTTTACAGGGCATTGATTTAGAATTAAATAAAGGTGAATTTGTCACGGTTATTGGGAGTAACGGAGCGGGCAAATCAACCTTAATGAATGTTGTTTCGGGAAGTTTGCATCCTGATGTTGGAGATGTGTTCATTAATGATCAAAATGTCGTCCATTTACCTGAATACAAACGTTCTAAAATGATCGGACGCGTATTCCAAGACCCGATGGCCGGAACCGCACCAACCATGACCATTGAAGAAAACTTGGCCATGGCCTATGCACGGAATAAAAAACGTCGGCTCGTTCCAGGCGTGACGAAAAAACGGAAGGACTACTTTAGAGAATACCTCGAATCGTTAAATTTAGGATTAGAAGATCGGTTGAACGCCAAAGTCGGACTGTTATCAGGAGGAGAACGTCAAGCCTTATCCTTACTCATGGCCACTTTTACAGAGCCACATATTCTTTTACTTGATGAACACACTGCCGCACTCGATCCATCACGCGCGGAGTTAATTACAGAAATCACCGCAGACGTTGTTGGGAAATTCGAGTTAACGACGATGATGGTGACACATAATATGCAGCAGGCGCTTGATTTAGGTGATCGGCTGTTTATGATGGATAAAGGCGAAATCATTTTTGATGTAAAAGGAGAAGAGAAGCAGAACCTAACAATTAAAAATCTATTAGATGAATTTCAGCGCATTCGCGGCAAACAAATTGAAAGCGATCGCGCTGTGTTAGGGTAATACAGGGACTGAGAGGAGTTCCTGTATTTATTTTTATGTATTTGAAAACCCCTGGCTATGTCAGGAGTTCCGGAAAGCTTTTAGCGATGTATCAGGAGTGCACTCACTAATTTGAAAGCTAGGCTAGTTAAGATGAGAAATCGATCCGCCAAAATAAAAGGATCATCCGCCGAAAAGAGAGTTCGATCCGCCAAAATAAAAGGATCATCCGCCGAAAAGAGAGTTCAAATCCGCCAAAATAAAAGGATCATCCGCCGAAAAGAGAGTTCGATCCGCCAAAATAAAAGGATCATCCGCCGAAAAGAGAGTTCAAATCCGCCAAAATAAAAGGATCATCCGCCGAAAAGAGAGTTCGATCCGCCAAAATAAAGGGAGCATCCGCCAAAAAGAGAGGTCAATCCGCCAAATAGGGAGCAATCCGCCAAAACAATACGAAATAAATCAATCATTTCCTGGTCATATCACTGTTTTGATAAACTGATAGTATTGCTTCTGTACTCGAAATTTTATAATATTGAAGAATCAACTTTAGAAATAAGGTGAGCGGATGAAGATTAAAATTTACAGTCTTTTGACCTTAGTTATGCTGATGTGGGGGTTAAACGTCTCAGCACTTAAGGTACTTGTCGATGCCGTTGATCCCATTCTATTAACCTCGGTGCGCATATTTACAGCAGGTGTCGCGGTCTTAATAGCGTGTAGGATCATGGGGATTTTTAGACTACCACTACGCAATGAGTGGTTGGTTATTTTTTATATATCGATTTTTAATGTGATCCTTCATCATACATTAGTTGCGGTTGGTTTAGAGAAGACTTCTGGTGTTAATGCCGGACTGATTTTAGGCTTAATGCCGCTAGTGACTGTGATGATGGCGGTGATGATTTTACGCCAACATGTCACTTGGATTAGGGTGTTTGGTTTCTTGCTCGGTTTTATAGGTGTCGCGGTAACGACTTTAACTGGGGGAGAGGGCGTGGCAGCCATCTCAATCGGGGACTTTATTGTCTTTCTAGGCGTTATCGTACAGGGTTTTAGTTTTATCCTTATTAGTAAGTTGAAACCGACCTTTGATCCGAGGTTGGCAACCGGTTACTTACTCGTACTAGGATCGTTTTTTATCTTTTTAACGAGTCTAGCATTTGGCTCCAATCTTAGGGAGATTACGTATTTATTTGATTGGAAAATAGGGGCCGTATTCCTATTTAGTGCGATACTTGCTACTTCTTTTGGACACATGACTTATAATTATGCGATTAAAAAGGTCGGACCGGCTGAGTCGGCTGTTTTTACGAATTTAAATACACTTTTTGCGATCACGGGTGCAGCTGTTTTCTTAGGCGAAGTGATTACGATCAACCATATGATTGGATTTTTATTAATTTTAAGTGGCGTATTTATCGGTACAGGTGCGCTAGAGTATGCGTTGAAGAAGAGGGGAGAGGCAAACAATTTTTAGTTTAATCTTTTTACAACCAGCATAGATGCAGGTTAGAGATGTTTAGTCAATTTCTATAATCTTACGAAAAAAAATTAGTCATTAAAATTCAAATTATTTCAAAAATAGGCTTGATTTTTAAAGCGCTTTCATATAAATTAGTAATTAATAAAATTATTAGGGAAGAGATTACTCAGAGAAAGCCCATATAAATTACCCCAAGTCTTTTGGGGGTGGTTTATTGTGGTGTTTTCTCTCTTTTTTTATATATAAACTGCCTTTTACGGTGGTTTTATTATAAAAATTTAATATTAAGGAGGAAATATCATGAAGAACTCTTTTAAGTTAATGTTGTCTTTTGTACTTATTTTAGGTTTTGTATTAACAGCATGTTCAGGTGAAGGTGGAGATAGTTCTGGAGATGGTCCAGGAAGTATTAGTTTTTATTCTCCGGAAACCCCTGATATGACTAGAGAACTTGCTGAGGCATTTGAGGAAAAGCATGGTGGCGAAGTAAATGTTAACTATGCTGGTACAAATGTGTTAGTAAACCGTATGATGGCTGAAATAGACAACCCTCAAGCAGATATTTGGTATGGAGGTGGGGGGATTTTACCATTTGAAAATGCTGTGGATAAAGGTATTATAGCCCCTTACACTCCTGAAATGGCAGAGGATTGGGAGGTCGTTGAAAACGGTGTTAAGGTTAAGCATCAAGATGGTTATTACACAGGAATAGAAGTATTTGTTCTAGGTTTTGTTTATAATACTGAGCTTGTTTCAGAGGAAGAAGCCCCAAAAACATGGGATGATTTATTGGACCCTAAATGGGAAGGTAAGATTCAGTTCTCGAATCCAGCTGCATCGGGAACTGCTACGCTGATGGTATTAAGTCAGATGATGGCACGTGGAGAAGAAGAAGGTTGGGAATACTTTCAAAAATTAACGGAACAGGCAAATGCGACTCCTGACTCAGGTTCAGGACCTACTAAGGCAGTTGCAATGGGTGAAGCACATATTGGTGTGGGTTTCGACTTTATGGCGTATGAGCAACAGGCTAACGGTGAATCGGTTGATTTTATTTTACCTGAAGAAACACCAGTACTTGTTAACCCTGTATCGTTAGTGGAGGAAGGTCCAAACCCTGAAGGTGGTAAAGAACTAATTGAATTCCTCTTATCAGAAGATGGACAACAAATTTTAGCTGATTGGTACCATATCCCGATCAACCCTAATGTTGAATCGAAAACTCCATTAACGCTTGAAAAAGCACAAGAAAGCGCCATGGATTTAGATATTGATTGGGTAATTGAAAACTATGACCGAATTCGTGATGAATGGAATGAAAAAGTAAACTAAAAAAAGTAAGGTGGTTACTTTATGGGCTCTGTTGAAATTAAAAATTTGACTAAGAAGTTTGGAGAGACTTTAGCACTTAAAAATGTAAATATTAACATCGAAGAGGGCGAGTTTTTCGCTCTCTTAGGGCCCTCTGGCTGTGGGAAAACAACAACAATGAGGTGTATTGCTGGTTTTGAGGACCCAACAGATGGAGAAATTATTCTTGGTGATCAAGTCGTCAATGATATCCCAGCAAACATGCGGAATTGTGGAATGGTATTCCAAAGCTATGCTTTATTTCCTCACCTAAACGTATTTGATAATGTAGCTTATAGTTTAAATATAAAGGATTTAAAAGAGGGTGGATTTTTAAATAAAGGTAAAGTTTATGGACGAATGTTAAGTAACAAATTATTTTCGTATCCAAATCATATTAAGGACAAAGTTAATGAGATATTAGAATACGTCGAGTTAGACCATTTATCTCAACGTATGATTGGAGAACTATCAGGTGGTCAACAGCAGCGTGTTGCGCTTGCTAGGTCATTAGTAATGGAGCCATCCATTCTATTAATGGATGAACCACTGTCAAACCTAGACCAAAAATTAAGGCATACAATGAGGAACACGATTAGACGGATACAGCAAGATTTAGGAATTACAACTATATTTGTGACGCATGATCAAGAAGAAGCGATGAGTATGGCTGATCGTATTGCAGTTATGGATCAAGGAGAAGTTATGCAGGTTGGAACACCAACAGATTTATATAGTAACCCTAGTACACCATTTATTGCTGATTTTGTTGGCACGTCTAATCTATTGAAAGGTAAAGCTGAAAGTATAAACAATGAAATGTTCGTTAACGTAGATGGTAATCAATTGAAGTCAACTTATTCAAATTCAACCGGTGAAGTAGATGTTGTGATACGACCTGAGCACCTAACTATTATTAATGATGAAAAAGATGCAGGAAGCTTTGATAATGTAATTGAAGGTGAAGTATTATTTTCAACCTATTTAGGCTCGATCGTTAGGTATGATGTAAAAGCAGGTAATGAAAATTATTTAGTAGACACGACTTATAACTCTGGTGATAGTATTTATCAACCAGGAACGACATTAAAGTTAACTGTTGAACCTGAAAGGGTGCTAATTTTATGAGAGGTATAATAGAAAAATTTAATGGGATGAAAGTGATTAAATGGATGATTTATGCCTTCTTCGTTTTATTTTTACTTTTACCTCTTTTCTCTGTATTTTTAGTTAGTTTTACTGGGCAGCCAATTAATTTATTAGGTTCATTAGTTAATGTTGATACATTGTTATCGACTATGGATAAGCTGAAGAATGCCAATCTTGATTATTATGCAGATATGGTGGCTCGTTCAGGTTATTTGGGTGCGTTAATTAACAGTTTACAATTATCATTATTTGTTTCATTAATCGTTATTTTGGTATGTATTCCGATTGCATACGGAATTGCAAGGACTAAAATGCCATTTAAGAGGACGATCTCTGCATTATGTATTATTCCATTAATTATCCCAACATTTATTTCAGCTTATGCCTTTATCATTATGTTCGGTCGTGCTGGTTGGGTTACATACATTTATCAGGGATTGGGCGGACAAGATATGTTAATTGACCCCTACTCGATGACGGGAATCGTACTGGTACAAGTGTTTTTCTTTTTCCCTTATGCTTTATGGCCGATGGTTGCTGCTTTCAAAGTAAGTGATGTTTCACTTGAAGAGGCTTCATTAAATTTAGGAAGCAAAAAATATTTTACATTTTTATTTATCACGTTACCTTTAGCCTTACCAGGTATTATTTCAAGTGCGTTATTAATTTTTACCGTAAGCTTTTCCGATTTCGGTACTCCAATTATTCTTGCGCCAAAAGATTTAAGTTTAATAGTAGTGGAGGCTTACCGTGAGATTGCAGGTTTTTTCAATTGGGCAGGTGCCGCAATTTTAACAGTAGTTATGGTGTTAGTTGCAGCATTTTTCTTCTGGCTACAAAATCTATTTGTTAAGGGTAAAAATTATGGCTCCGTTTCAGGTAAACCTAAAGCACAAAAACTAAGTGACAATAAAAAAGTTAACACTGTTTTATCAGTTTATTCATTGTTTATAGTATCAGTTCCTTTATTGGCGATGATCACAGTATTCTTACAATCACTCGCAACAACATGGGGACTAGGACCATTGCCAGATGGCTATACGTTAGAAAATTATACAGATGTTTTTAGTACATCCTTTGATAATATTAGGAATAGCATTATTTTAGCTGCTGGAGCTCTGGTACTGTCAGTTGTGATTGCCACGTTTATTTCTTACTTCGTAGTAAGAGAAAACTCTAGTAAATTGGATTTTATTACGACAATGCCACTAGTTGTTCCTGGTATTGCCTTGGGTATTGCCTTAATTCAAACCTTTAACACGGCACCATTACAATTAACCGGGACTGCCTTGATTTTAATAGTGGCTTACACCATTAGACGTATACCTTATATGATTCGATCAACGACTAGCACAATGAGAATGATAAAAGCAGATATCGAAGAGGCAGCTGTAAATCTGGGAGCTAGTCGTTTTACGGCGGCTATTACCATCATTGGGCCTTTATTAATGCCGGGTATTGCGGCTGGTTCTATTCTCGTTTTTGTAACGGTCATTAAGGAAACTAGTATTTCTATACTTATGGCACCAGCAGAGTGGGCTCCGATGAGTCTAGCAATTTTCCAAAATATCTTAAGAGGAGAATATTATACTGCTGCCGCTATGTCAGTAATCTTAGTCGTAATTGTATTAGTTTTACAATCATTAGCGAATTTAATTTCTCGTAAACAATCTCAATAAATGGTGAATAAATATGACAAAAGGATATGTATTTGATTTAGATGGAACAATTTATTTAGAAGATGAAGCCATTGAAGGTGCTATAAACACACTAAATCATCTAAAAGATAAAGGCGATAAAATTGTCTTCCTTACAAATAAATCGATAGCAAGAAGAAGTGATTATGTTACTAAACTAAGTCAAATGGGGTTTAATTGCTCGATTGATCAAGTAATTAATTCTAACTATATTACAGCTAAGTTTTTAAATGATGAGTTAATTAATGACCAGGCAGCTTTTGTGATTGGAGAGGTCCCGCTATTTGACGAATTAACACAAGCTGGTGTAAATATTACGAACGACCCGATAGATGCTTCAGTTGTAGTAATTGGTTGGGATAGAAAATTCGATTATAATAAGCTTGACCAAGCCTATCAAGCATTTCTAAATGGTGCAAAGTTGGTGGCAACTAACCCCGATCGGTCTTGTCCCATTAAAGGGGGCGGGATGATTCCAGATTGTGGTGCTATGATTGGGGCAATTGAGGGTGTTATAGGTAAAACAGTAGATTTTATTGCAGGGAAGCCTTCTGCAATGATGGCTCAATATGTGATCCAAGATGTGTTAAAACTATTACCTGAGGATTGCTTTATGGTAGGTGACCGGTTGGAAACTGATATACTCATGGGAAATGAAAACAATATGAATAGCGCGTTAGTCTTAACGGGTATTACGGATTATGAATTACTTCAGAAAAGTAGTATTCAGCCTAAATATGTATTAAACAGTGTTGTAGATTTGTTAAACATAGAAGAGTGATCCCGTTGTGGATTACTCTTCTATAAATCTAGTTCCCATAAGGATGAATTACTAGCCGAAACTCCTAGTGCACCTACTGCCAAAGCATCCAAAATTTCTTCTTTTGATGAAATTAATCCACCAACAAAGATTGGGAGTTTAACCTCATAGGTTAGCCGATCGATAATTTTTGGCATTAACCCTGGCATGACTTCGATAGCATCGGGTGTATTATTTCTTATAACTTGAACACCAGATTTAATGGCATTTTCATCAATTAGGAATATACGTTGAATAGTATATAGGCCAACATCTTTTGCATACCTTACAATATTATTTTTAGTAGTAATAATACCGTCAGGATTCCAGTTTTTAGCGATGTATTCGACTGATGTTTTGCTATTAGATACGCCATCGATAAAATCCAAATGTATAAACACACGCATATCATGATCTTTAAGCTTTTGGATATAACTTCCCATTGTTAAAAGGTCACCAGTTAGTAAGAATGAAACATTTGGTTGTTTCTTGATGGCTTGATCTATGTCCTTATAATTTTTAATAGAAGCGATAATTTGGGAATCAACTAAATCTACTATACTCATTTTAAACCTCCAACAATTGCTGTTATTAATTAATATATTATAATACTTATTTTTGAAAATTTAAATATTTAGTTGGTAAGAGATTAAGAGAAGCCACAAAATTATGCAAAGGTACCTTTGCATGTTTTGTGGTTTTACTTTTTATATTGTTTAAGTATAAAACTTAGTCTTTCAACACAGAAGGGGTGTTAACTTGAAAAAATTATCAATGCATCATCGAGATGAAATATATAAGGATATGAAAACGACATCACTAGATATTTTAGTAATAGGTGGTGGTATAACAGGTGCAGGCATTTTGTTAGATACAGTATCACGTGGATTAAAAGGTGCCTTGATTGATATGCAAGATTTTGGAGCAGGTACTTCAAGCCGATCAACAAAACTTGTTCATGGTGGTTTACGATATTTAAAGCAACTAGAAATAAAAATGGTTTCTGAAGTAGGTAAAGAAAGGGCAATTGTCTATGAAAATGCACCACATGTTACAAGGCCGGAATGGATGTTATTACCAATTTATAAAGGTGGAACATTTGGAAAATTTTCAACTAACTTAGGGCTGTGGTTTTATGATTATTTAGCAGGCGTTAAAAAAGAAGAGCGAAGAAAAATGTTAACAATTGAAGAAACGCTAACTAAGGAGCCACTTCTAAAAAAAGAATGGTTGAAGGGTTCTGGCTATTATGTGGAATATAAAACCGATGACGCAAGGTTAACATTAGAGGTGATAAAAAAAGCAGTCGCATTAGGCGGGAATGCTTTAAACTATGCCAAAGTTATTGAGTTATTGTATGAAGAAGGCCGGGTGGTTGGTATTGTCGTAGAAGATCAATTAAATGGTGAAATGCATCGAATATATGCTAATAAAATTATCAATGCGACTGGACCTTGGGTTGATCAAATACGAGAATTTGATAAATCTAAAGGTGGAAAAACATTACATCTTACAAAAGGTGTTCATTTAGTATTTAGTCAAAAGCGTTTTCCGTTAAACCAAGCAATATACTTTGATACACCAGACGGACGTATGGTTTTTGCTATACCAAGAAGTGGTAAAACTTATGTGGGAACCACAGATACAAGCTATGACGCTTCAATAAAAGATCCAAGAATGACTAAAGATGATTTAAATTATTTAATAAAAGCAGTTAATTATATGTTCCCATCTATTGAATTAACTGAAAATGATGTTGAATCAAGTTGGGTAGGTCTAAGACCACTTATTCATGAAGATGGGAAGTCACCTTCACAAATTTCTAGAAAAGATGAAATATTTAATTCAGATTCAGGACTTATTTCTATGGCTGGGGGCAAACTAACAGGCTATAGAAAAATGGCTGAAAACGTCGTTGACTTAATATCTAAAGATCTAGGCCATAATATAGACAAAAGCAGGACCAAATACATGACGTTATCTGGAGGGGAGGTCGGAGGATCAAAAGGATTTGAAATATTTTTGGAGGATAAAATTAACCAAGGTATAAGTTACGGCTTGAGTCATCAACAGTCTAAGGAGCTTGTCTATCGATATGGTTCTAATGTAGATAACGTCTTGTCCGAATATAGGAAGTTTCAGACTTTAAAGGAGGGAATAGATCCCTTTATATTCGCAATGTTAAGGTATGGAATCGATAATGAAATGATTTGCACACCAAGTGACTTTTTTATTCGACGGTCAAGTGCATTATTTTTTAATATTGATTTTGTAAATAAACATAAGGATTCTGTGATATCTTTTATGAGTGATGAGTTTCAATGGACGATTGAAGAAAAAGAGAAGCATAATGAGGAATTATTACGTGATATATACTATACAAAACAACCGGTAGAGTAAAAAATGGGGACTTGAAAAAATCAAGTCCCCATTTTTTACTTCTGAATCCAATTCAAATTGTGAATATCCTCCCAGGCTTCTAGTTGATCTTGGTCAGACTCAATTTTATATTCTTCGATGTGCTGTTCGTCTCCGTTAAAAATAAGGGAGAAATCTAATGTACCGATTTGGGTTTGTAGGGTTCCTTTCAAGTAATCGGTTTCTTCATGTTCTGCATATGTTGGTGTTTGTCCCCATTCTTCTTCAATCATCGATTTAGGGAAGTCTAGGTATGGGTGCGGTCCTACGATTCTAGCTTTAGTATCGATATCTACTTGTCTAACTGCTTCTGCAATATAATCGTTAACTTCAAAATAGGTATAAACTGAACCAGATTGTACAACAAAATGGCGTCGCTCTGCACCAGGGAAGTAAACGGTGCTTTCGCTCATGATGCTACCTTTTGATTGAATCGATTCTCGTGGCCAAAACTTAGGTAGTTTTGTTGCTGCATAGCGGGCTTTGCCTAATGCTTTGCTGTCAAACATGTCTTTTAATTTAGGGTCGATGTCGTTAATTTGGACGATATTAGTCGGATTACTAGAGTAAGTTACGTCGTATTCAAAGGTTTCAGATGTGAAGCGTAGGGGTACGTAAATGCGATCGTTTTTAATTATAGCGTTGGTGTCAATGTTAACCGTTTTTGCGTTGACTGTAGCTTGTCTATCATTTGCGATAAATGAAATGGTGATATCTTTGTTTTTATGTGTGATGGTGGCTTGTCTTTTGGCTTGATTCCAGCTTATTTTTGCGTTGGGGTCACCTTTTTCAAAATCTCTTAGTTTGACTAAAGTGCGGTCATCTTTAATGATGACGGGGTCGGTTTGATAATGATTGATGTAGACTTCGAAATCGTTTTGCGCGAAGCTTTGTGACGGTACCACGCTTAAAATGAGTAAAGCTGACATTGTAGATAATAACCATTTTTTCAAAACGGATCCCTCCTTTTTGAGGCAGGTAGGAAGAGGAGATTTTAGCTACCTGCAAAAGTGTAACGACGTCTTTGACTTCGCGTAGGCTTGTCAAATGTCGTATTTCATTAGTGACTATACCACATAAGTGACCGGTTAAACTAGTTGCTTAAGTATCATAATCAAAACAGGAATATTTAACTAATAGAATGGAAAAAGTAAGTTGATATAGTCTTTTTGCAGAACAATCAAAATTCTGGAAAAGGAACGGGGATTATCCACCAAGATCGGGGGACTATCCGCCAAAATCAAGGTTCTATCCGCCTAATAGAGAAGTCAATCCGCTAAAAACAAGGGGCGATCCGCCGTCAGAGGGGTTCCATCCGCCAAAATATGGATTCAGTCCGCTATTACAAGATTCGATTAACCAGAATAATTAATACGAGACCATTAATTCAAGTTCTTAAGTCTTAAATAATAATCAATTAGATAAGCGGAATCTTTTTGAAAATCAAAATTCAATTGATATACTCTATTTCCTTTTTCTCCAAAATAATCGAACCTAGATCTTTGAAAGATTTTTTGCATCGCGTCAGAGGAGTTTATCCCTAGCATCTTTCTTGCTTTTTTGTTAGTGATGGTATTATCAAATATAAGCGCGTATTCAATGAAGGTTCGCATAAAGTATGACCTAACTGATTCCCGACAAAAGGAACAAATCCATTTACTTTGTTGCCTCTTTGACGATAGTTTAAGACAAGTTGGGCAGAGTATGCCATAAGTTAGGTCATGAGCTTTTATCCCCTGTTTTTTCATCATGTCTGAATGTAGTGGTCGATTCTTTTTGATTAATGTATTTGATAGAAATTCGAGTTTTTGTTGGTTAACTTTAATACCAGGATACTTGTTAAGGAGTTCATCAAATTTTTGTTTTAATTGATAACCATAAATAATCCTGGGGTCACGCTCTTCAGCGAGGGTGGCATTTTGATTAACAAAAGATACTAATGTTTCAACGTGTACGTTCGTTAGTCCAAGCTGGTAAAGGAATGATTTAAATTGATGAACTTGCGCGTCTGCTTGGAGGATTGGATCCTGAAAAGTTCTCTTTTCCAAGTCTGTTTGTTGATACATGTCACCTTTTTCATGGTTAAATCGGATAAAGTTTGATAGGTTTTTGATTTCTATGATCAGAAAAAAGTATGACGTGAGGATGAGGGTATCGATTTGATAAAAACTTTTCATGAAGGGGAGGCGTAGATCGTGAAGAATCAACATATCATCACGATCTATAAATTGGATAAAATAGTCATTCGCTAGTTCTCCTTTGTAACCTGAATAATAATTCGTGATCTCATTATTGATGGTTGCGCTTTTCTCATGATTGTTTGGTAATCGAAAGTATATTGCGATTAGTGATAATAGGTTAATAGGAATTTCATGGCCTTTTACTTCCATATCGCTCACCTCTTTATTCTTTTTAACAAAATATAAACTAGTAAAATTGTGGTGTCAAAGGTATGAAAATTGGATTTTAAGGGGGGAAATAGGGGAAAACACAATTTTATCTGAAGAAAATTGTGTTTTCCTATAGAGAAAATGAAAAAACAGAAGAATATTATTTTTTACTTTACTTGTGGAGCCAATAGGAAGATTTAAGTCTCAATCTGAAGTACGAGACGAAAAGATAGATATTGCAACACTATTTAGAGTGAAGTAGCTTGATAGCTTGATTGCCTCTGATAACCTTTCCTTGTAATATTTTTCGCCATAAAAACAGAAAATTACTAATAATAGATATTGACATAAAAGTGTGAATCATATATATTAACTGGTAAATCCAATTAACCAGTTACCCAATTATCCAATTGTTATTTTGAGGGGGGATTTATTATTAAATAAAAAATGTAAGCGTTTTAAATAGCCTGACATACTTGGAATTTGGTAACTGTATAAAAATGAATGGAGGTAAATGATGAAGAAATTATTATCGATTTCAATGTTCATATTATTATTAACTTTTGCTGTAGCTTGTAACACAAGCGATGAGGAAAGTTCTAACTCAGATAATTCTGATGGTGAGTGGGAACCAGATGGAGGCATCACCTTTATGGCAAGTTATGCCCCTGGCGGTGGACACGACACTATGCTCCGTACAATGTCAAGCGTATTAAGTAATGAAGGAATAATTGATAATTCAATAAATGTTATTAATAAGCCTGGTGGTAGTGCAGCAGTAGGATTAGGACATGCAGCTAGTCAAGAAGGAGCAGATGACTATATCTTTTCAGTTACATCATCATACTTAACAACACCACTGCAAGGTAACGTTGATCATAGTTTTGAAGATTTCACACCTATTGCTAGATTAGGTGAGGATCCGTACATCGTATTAGTTAATTCTGAAAGCGGTATCAGCAATTTCAAAGAGTTTGAGGAATTTATCAAGGAAGGTAATGCAACCTTCGGAGGTACATCAACTGGTGGGGGATCACATTTATTAGCTTTGCAAATTGAAGAAGCTTTTGGAGCTAATATTGAATATGTTCCTTTTGAAGGTGATGGTGAAGTAGTAACAGCGTTATTAGGTGGACATATTGATGTTATTGCTGATAATATCCATGCATCGAAAGAGTATATTGAAAATGGTGACATGATACCAATTGCAGTAAGTACACAAGAAAGACTAGAAGAATATCCTGAGGTTCCTACATTAATAGAGTCTGGTTACGATATCGAGTGGACATTATTTAGAGGAATTTATGGACCACCTAATATGCCAGAGGAAGCAAGAGCTTGGTATGAGGAGAAAATGAAAGAGCTAAGTGAAAACGAAAAATGGCAAAGTGAATACCTTGATAAATATTCAATTAAACAGGGTTTTATGAACGGTTCTGAGTTTGAGAGTTACTTAACAGAATTAAATAGTACCTACGAAGAACACTTACGTACCTTAGGTATTATCGAATAGCGTTTTGGAAGGTTTTCTTGTCTTATCAAGAAAGCCTTCTCATTTTAAAAAACTTCCATTAAAAAAGGTGGAATACTTATGAGGAATGCCGAAATTATCTTTAGTTTGTTTTTACTTGCTGTTTCCACGGTTATGTTCATAATAGGTTTAACTTATCCTTATGATACTGATTTTGGTCCAGGCCCTGGTTTTGCCCCTGTTTGGGTTTCTGGTTTAATGATTATTTGTACAAGTGCATTGTGTATATCAACGTTTATTAAATATAGAAAAGAAAATAAAAAAGAAGACTTCTTCAGTTCAAAGATAGGTGTTAAAAATTTATTATTCTTTTTGGGATTATTAATACTTACGATTCTTTTAATTGACCTCATTGGAATGTTAGTAGCTCTAGGTATTTTTTGTATGGTTGTTTTTAGATTTATCGACAAATACTCTTGGAAGCAAAGTATTCTTGTCTCATTAGGAACTACCATTGTTATATTTCTTTTATTTAAATATTGGCTAAAGATTCCAATCCCATCCTCGGGAATTATTTTCTAATGGAGGTGAAACGATAGTGGATTTATTTAGTAATATAGGCCTAGGTCTCGATTTAGTTTTAAATTGGCAAGTATTATTATTAATTTTTGGAGGTAGTATTATTGGAACACTTGCTGGAACTTTACCAGGTATAGGTCCATCAGCAGGGATAGCATTATTACTACCAGTAGCTTTAGGTTTACCAGCGGGGCCAGCGTTAGTCTTTTTAAGTAGTATATATTTAGGGACTATGTATGGAGGAAGAATTACATCTATTTTAATTAATGTACCAGGGGATTCACCGGCTATTGTAACAGCATGGGATGGTTATCCTATGATGAAGAAAGGCCAAGGTGGGATTGCCATGGGGATATCAGCTATTAGTTCATTTATTGGTGGTCTAATAGCATTAATAGTTTTAGCCGTGGCAGCTCCTTTAGTTTCTCAATGGGCATTAAGCTTTTCATCTCCTGAGTACTTTACGATGATGTTATTTGGATTTGCAACCATTGCTAGTTTATCAGATAAAAACTATATAAAATCAATCATTATGGTTTTATTTGGTTTATTAGTTGGTATGGTTGGAATGGATTTTATATCCGGCTTCGGTAGATATGATTTTGTTCCAGAATTATATGATGGGTTTGACTTTGTAGCCATTATTATTGGTCTGTATGGTATTGGAGAAGTTCTATTTAATGTAGAAACTTCATTTAAATTAAACATAAAAAAAGAAAATGTGAAATTAAATAGTATATTTCCTAAATGGAAAGATATTAAAAAAGTCACTGCATCAACGTTAAGAGGTACTGGGATTGGATCATTTATTGGAATGTTACCAGGTGCCGGTGGAACGATGGCAACTTTTTTATCCTATTCAACAGAAAAAAGTGTATCAAAGGAACCTGAAAAATTCGGTAAAGGTAAGATGGAAGGATTAGCGGGACCTGAAGCAGCGAATAACGCATCTGTTGGTGGTGCCTTAATGCCTATGTTAGCACTGGGTATACCAGGCGGAGGAGGTACCGCTGTACTATTAGGAGCTTTAATAGTTTTTGGTCTTCAGCCGGGGCCAAGAATATTTGAAACTTCTGCGGATGTCGTATGGATTATTATTGTCGGTTTATTTGTTGCTAATATTTTACTTTTATTTGCGAATGTTTTCTTAATTCCATTCTTTGTAAAAATAATGTACTATGGCCAAAATTATTTAGGTCCAATTATTGCATTTATATGCTTAGTAGGAGCTTTTAGCTTATCCTACCTTGTGTTTGATGTATGGGTTGCGATTGCATTTGGTATTTTGGGCTACATCTTAAAAAAATTGGATTATCCAACAGCTCCATTTATACTAGCTATAATACTTGGTCCAATGGCAGAGGACTCCTTTAGGCAGTCCATGATTATGTCTAGAGGGGATTATTCCATTTTCTTTACAAGACCTCTAGCATTAACGTTTTTTATTTTAGCAATTCTATTTTTGGTTTACCCAGTTATTAAAAGAAAATTTAAATCAAATAAATAAAATGTTAGTGGAGATAGGTGATTTAGGTGAGCGAACTGAAAATTACTCATAAAAGACTTTATGAGCAGGTTATTCAGAAAATAGAAAGTTTATTTGAATCAGGTGAAATAGTATTAGGTGAGAGAATACCATCAGAACGGGAACTTGTAGAGATGCTTGGCGTAAGTAGAGGTACACTGAGAGATGCGTTTAGAATACTAGAATCGCATGGTGTTATTGAAACGAAAGCTGGTGGAGGTAGGTACTTACGTAAAAATATTAGTAATTTGAGAAGAAGCGAATCTCTAATGGATGATTTAGAAAAGGCTGCAGTAATTGATTTATTAGAAGCCAGAGAAATCTTAGAATTAGGGATGATCGAACTAATATGTGAAAGAGCAGATGATGACGATATAGCAAAGTTAGAAGAAGTTATTTATAAAGCGAGTAATGAGCATAAAGAACAAGTAGAGGAATTCTCATTTAATTTAGCTTTAGCAGAATGTAGTAAAAATATTGTTATGATTAATTTCATGAAGTTAAATATGGACATTTTAAAACAAACTAAAGAAAGAAGCTTTGTAAGTGAAGAATCAATTATAGAAGCACAAAAGGAACACTTGTCTATATTAAAAGCTATTAAAGAGCGAGACGTAAAAAGAGCAAAAAAGGAAGTTATTAACCACTTAGAAAATGTTAAGAGACGTACTGGAGCTATAAAAGGCGGTGTTTAAGTTGACAAGTGAATTAGTCTACCCCGAAAAAATATCAGGTGAATTAATTGAAAAATTATCATCGTTAAATACGACACTTTTATGTGATGCCATGGATGGACATGGAGGAATGGATTACCTAATTAACCCCGTAACTCCTGAAATGAAGATTGTTGGA
This sequence comes from Tenuibacillus multivorans, assembly GCF_900103915.1. Taxonomy (GTDB): domain Bacteria; phylum Bacillota; class Bacilli; order Bacillales; family Alkalibacillaceae; genus Tenuibacillus; species Tenuibacillus multivorans. The sequence continues at coordinate 118,464 of NZ_FNIG01000005.1, forward strand.
ACAGCTGTTACTGTTAATATGAGGCCAACTGATAATTTGTTTTTGCATAAGGCTATTTATTCAGGTCGTCCTGGATATGTATTAGTGGCTGACGGGAAAGGTGATACGTCACATGCCTATATGGGTGAATTAATGGCAAGAGCGGCTAAAGCAGTTGGACTTGAAGGTGTTGTAATTGACGGGACAATAAGAGATCAACAAGGCTTAACTGAACTTAACTATCCAATATTTTCAAAAGGATTCGTTCCAAATGGTCCCTATAAAAACGGTCCGGGAAATTTAAATACTCCAATTACATGTGGAGGAGTAAATGTAAATCCGGGAGATTTAATTTTTGGAGATAGTGATGGAGTTGTAGTTGTTCCAAGGGACAAAATAGAAAGTGTTATTGAAAAGGCTGAAAAGAAATTATCATATGAAGATGAAAGAATACAAGTTATTTCAGAGTATGAAGAAAAAAGAATTAAGGGTGAAGAGCCTGGTAGTATTGAACCTAATTGGTTGGAAACTAGACTAAAGGAATATAGATGAAGGTGACAAAGATGGACACCAATATTAGAGTTAATCATGAAGATCTTAAGCAATATGTTACAGAGATATTTATTGGAGCAGGATTAAATTCTAGAAAAAGCCAAATGGTTGCAGAACATCTAACAAAAGCAAATCTAAGAGGAATAGATTCGCACGGCGTTACAAGGGTTAGAAATTATACTGACCGTTTACGGAGTGGAGTAGTTAATCATGATCAGGATGTAAAGATAGTCAAAGACTCCCCAGCAGCTGCATTAATTGATGGATGTAATCAATTAGGCATTCTAACGGCAACAGATGCCATGAATATAGCTATAAAGAAAGCAAAGGATAATGGGATTGCCATTGTCGGAGTAAAAAACTCAAACCATTGTGGGATGCTAGCAGATTATACCCAACGCGCAGCAGAAGAGGATTGTGTGTCGCTAGTTACAACTAATGCACCACCGAACATGGCTCCATGGGGTGGTAGAGAAAGATATTTTGGAACTAATCCAATTTCTTATGGTATACCTGGTTATCAAGGGAAAAATATTATTTTTGATATGGCCACAAGTGTAGTCGCTAGAGGGAAAATAAAGTTAGCTCTTAAAAATAATGAAGAAATTCCACTTGGATGGGCCATAACCAAGGAAGGTAAACCAACAACTAATCCTGAGGAGGCAATGGGAGGTGTAGTATTACCAGTAGGTGGGCCTAAAGGCTATGGACTTGCTTTTTATGTTGAAGTCCTTTCTGGCCTTTTAACAGGAGCTAGTTTTGGACCATATCTAGGTCGGCCAGAAGACTTATCAACAACACAAGACATCGGGCATTTTTTCTTTGTTATGCGTGCAGATGTATTTGAAGATATAGAAGTATTTAAAGAAAGAATGAGTCAATTATCCGAAGACATTAAAAAGGTACCACTTGCACAAGGTTTTGAAAAAATTTACTTGCCAGGAGAGATTGAAGCCAATCATTTAATAGAGAGAAAAGAAAATGGCATTCCGTTAAGTAAAGGGGTTTTAGAGGAATTACAATCTTTAGGGCAAGTTTATAATACTAAATGTAAATTAAGTAGGGTGTGATCATTTGAGTATAGATTATACAAAAAATTTAATTAGAAGATCAAGATTAATTATGCCCGCAAATAATGATAGATTTATAGAAAAAGCATTTTTAAGAAATGCAGATTGTATTGTTTTAGATTTGGAAGATAGCGTTCCTATAGATGAAAAACTGAATGCCCAGGGAAAAATAAAAGAAGCAATTCAGACAGTGAAACTGGGAGCTAGTGACGTCATTGTAAGAGTTAATAACGTCAGCTCAATGATTTTAGAAGATATTGATTCTGCCATTTGGCCAGGCTTAAACGGTATATACACTCCAAAAGTTGAAACGGGAGAGCAAGTACAAAATATATCAGCTTTCATTTCTAAATTGGAAGAAAAGCGTGATTTAGAAATGGGTAGTATTAAGATTGGTATTTCAATTGAAACAGCTAAAGGATTAAATAATTTAAATGGAATATTAGGATCTAGTGATCGAATTGATTCTTTAACTCTAGGTGTCGAAGATTTCTCATTAGATACTGGTATAGAAATTTCCGAAGACACTTACAATGCTATGTTAATTCCAAGAATGGAAATTTTGCTTGCAGCAAGAGATAAAAAAATTCTACCAATGGGATTAATGGGTAGCATTGCAAACTTCAGTGATAACCAAGGCATAGAGAAAAGTGCTCGTTTAGCATATAAACATGGTTTCTTGGGTGCAAGTTGTATACACCCAGCCAATGTAGAGGCTTTGAATAAAGGCTTTTCTCCGTCTGAAGCGGAAGTTAAGGAATCGAAAAATATAGTTAACGCTTTTGAGGAAGGTTTAAAAGATGGGAAAGCCTCAATCAATTATAATGGAAGGATGATAGATACTCCTCATTATGAAAAAGCTAAGTTAATATTAGATCGACATGAGAAAATAGAGGAGTATGAAAGAAAAAAGAAAGAAGCACGGGAATTGAATACACAAATGGGGTGAAAATATGACAAATAATAAACAACCTTTAGAAGGACTTAAAATATTAGACGCCTCTACAATGATTGCAGCTCCATGGGCATCAACTTATCTAGCTGATTTCGGGGCAACTGTCATAAAAGTTGAACATCCAACAAAAGGTGATCATGCAAGGAATTTTGGCTCAAAGAAAGAAGGAACTCCATTACTTTGGAAATCATTAAATAGAAACAAAAAAGGAGTAACACTTGATTTAGGCAAAAAAGAGGGACAAGACCTCTTTAAAAAATTAGTTAAAGAGGTAGATGTTGTAGTTGAAAATTTCAAACCAGGTGTGTTTAAAAAGTGGAATTTAGATTGGGAAATTCTATCAGAAATAAATCCATCTCTAATAATGCTAAGTACAACTGGCTACGGACAGACCGGACCTTACTCTGATAGAGGAGGCTTTGGGACTGTTGCAGAGGCTATGAGTGGTTTTGCATCAGTTAATGGTCCTAAAGATGGACCTCCAACTTTACCAGGTATACCGCTTGCTGATGGTGTTACCAGTGTTTTTAGTGCACTTGCTATTATGATTGCCATCTACGAACGAAATCAAAATCCTGAAAGTAAAGGTCAGTATATCGATATTTCCATTTATGAACCGTTAATGAGATTTTTAGAGCCACATATTTTAAAATATGATCAATTAGGTGAAATTGCTGAAAGAATGGGAAACGGAAGTTCAACAAGTGCTCCAAGAAACGCATATCAAACAAAAGAAGGTCACTGGGTGGCATTGTCTGGCGCAGCACAGGTCGTAGCGGAAAGAGTGTTTAAAGCAATTGGAAGAGAAGATTTAATAAATGATGATCGATTTAAAGATAATGAAAGTCGTTTAAGAAACTCGGAAGAATTAGATAACATTATAGGCGATTGGATTAAACAACGAGAATTAGAAGAAGTTGTTGATACCTTTAATGAATGTGGCGCTGTTATTGGACCTATGTATAATATTGAACAATTATTTCAAGATAAACACTTTAAACACCGGGAAACTTTTGTCAATGTTGAGGATGATGATTTAGGTGATATCAATATTCCGAACGTGTTTGCAAAATTTTCTAGAACGCCTGGTGAAATTAAAAGTACTGGTCCTCATAAGGGTGAACATAATGAAGAAATTTTTAAAGGCATGCTCCACTTATCAGATGCAGAATTTAATAGTTTGCTCAATAAAAAAATAATATAAGAGATGTTAACTATTTTCGAAAGGGAATCCTATGATTATTAAAAAACTGTTTTTTTATTTAATAGCATTTTCTACCGGATTTTTCTTAACTTATTTAGGAGTTCCTGCTGGTTGGCTTGTTGGAGCATTAGTAGTTGGAGTTATTTATAGCTTATTTATTGAGCGTTTAACTTTTAGTTCAGCCTATTTTAAATTTATTCTTGGTTTTATTGGTGTTAATATTGGTTTATTAATGAGCGAAGATTTATTACTCATTTTAAGCAAATATTTTTTACCTTTAACTATGAGCATTATTTTAATATTACTAGGTAGCTTAATCTTTAGTAAAATTCTTAGTCATTATACCTTTATTGACAAAAATACCGCTATTTTTTGCTGTATGCCCGGTGGAGCATCCGTGATGATGGCACTAAGTGAAGAATATGGGGCCGATCAAAGGATTGTTTCAGCATTTCATACAACAAGAATTATTTTATTTGTGCTATTAATCCCATTTTTGGCAGGTTTATTTGTAGACGGTAGTAAGTTAATAGCAGAATCCAATATTTTTGAAGGCTTAAATTTTGAGTATTTGTTTTTGGTTAAACTATGCGCATTGATTGGGATTGTATTGTTGTCTTTAGTATTAGCAAAATTACTACCAATTCCTGCTGCACCCTTTATTTTATCTATGATACTTGGTTTCTTGTTTAATCAATTTATTTGGGAAATTAACTCTATGCCATCATTTGTGTTAAGTTTTGGTCAAGTTTTACTAGGTGGCGTAATAGGGTTACGTTTTAACAAGAGTGTTTTATATAAACTAAAAGACATAGGTTTAGTTAGTTTGTTAATCATGTGTTTATATGTTTGTCTTGGACTAACAACCTCTGTGTTAATTTACATGACAACATCTTTAGATTTTGTAACAAGTATGTTAAGTACTGTACCAGCTGGTGCAGCCGAAATGGCATCAACTGCTGCGCTGTTAAGTTTACCTTCTTCAATTGTTGCATCATTTCAGTTAATACGCTTATTAATTCTTTGTATTGCTATACCTTTATTTGCTCCATTAATTTTTAAACATAAAGGGGAGGCTTAGAAGAGTCTTCTCTATTTGTCTATTTGATTAGAGTGCTTTATACTAATTATTAAGCATATTAAAGGAGGGCAACAGGATGCAACGCTTAATGTGTAAAGGTAAGATACATAGGGCAACCGTGACTGAAGCGGACTTAGATTATGTCGGCAGTATCACGATTGATTATAAGTTAATGAAGGAAGCGAATATTAAGCCACATGAGATGCTTCAGATTACGAACATAAGAAATGCGACGCTTTGGAAGACGTATGCGATTCCAGCGCCTGAGGGTTCAGGTAAAATTTGTTTGAATGGACCGCCGGCGCATTTATTCTCACCTGGGGATCTTGTTATTATTTTAAGTATGGGGCAATATACAGATGAAGAAATTGAAGACCTCAAGCCAAGAGTTGTTTTTGTTGATGAAAACAATGAGATTACGAGTGTAGAAGAACATAGCCTCCATTGGCCAGATGGGGTAGAAGTAGAGTAATAAGAAGCCTTGCACAACGGTATGTGCAAGGCTTTCATTATATTTTCTTTAATATAGTAAATAATCTTCGCGGACCTGTCTAAATTCATCTAGTTCATCCTGCCATGCGTCTTGAATGTCACCAACGGATTCGCCGTTTTCAATGGCTTCACGGACCCAACCGTTACCGATCAGGTTGTCAAAGAAGGAAATGCCAGCGCTGTTTTCTGCGCGGAACTGGAAGTCTTCAGGGTATAGATCATGAATCGCTTTTACGATGTGTAATCCTGTTTTCACAGGATTGAATGATTGTCTGTGTTCAACATGGATTTGAATGCCATGTGATAGATCTCCGGCGTGTTTTGAGAATGTTGGTGTAAAGGATGCGGCACGGAAATTGACGCCAGGTATGTTTTGGTCGTTTAAATGTGTCGCTAATTCATCGGCATTGATAAACGGTGCGCCGATCAATTCGAATGGTTTGGTTGTGCCTCGCCCTTCAGAGACGTTCGTTCCTTCGATTAAGGCTGCGCCTGGGTAAACGATTGCTGTATCTAAAGTTGGCATGTTTGGTGAAGGAAGAACGAATTCTAATCCGGTATCATCGTAATACATATTACGTTTCCAGCCGTTCATTTCTACAACGGTTAAGTCTGCGCCAATTTCAAATTCCTCATTAAACAGTTTGGCTAATTCCCCGACGGTCATCCCGTGGCGAAGCGGGATTTCATAGTTTCCGACAAATGATTTGTACTCTTCTTCTAATACTGGTCCTTGTACCTTTGTTCCGCTTTGTGGGTTCGGGCGGTCAAGTACAACAAATTCAATGTCGTTTTCGGCTGCTGCTTCCATCGCATAAGCCATCGTGTAAATGTACGTGTAGAAGCGTGTCCCAACATCTTGAATATCAAATAAAAGAATGTCTACGCCTTCTAACATATCGGGAGTTGGTTTACGTGTTTCGCCGTATAGGCTGTAAACAGGGAGTCCGGTTTTTTCATCGATGTAAAACTCGACGTACTCACCGGCTTGAGCACTTCCGCGTACGCCGTGCTCTGGGCCATATAACGCGGTCAAGTTGACATCTGGGTCGTTGTGAAGCGTATCGACAACGCTGTTAAGTTCATTGTCAACGCCAGTTGGGTTAGTGATTAAGCCAACATTTTTGCCTTCAATTAAATCCTTTTGATCGTTTAAAAGGACTTCCACACCAAGCTCGAATTTTTTCTGTTTTCCTTTTGCTTTGCCGTTTCCATTATCGGCCATCACGACCGATAGTGATGTTAAAACGAGCATGAGTGAGATAAGGGATATCACCCATTTTTTCATTTTAAATTCCTCCTCAACCTTTATATTAATGAGAGCCAGATTGTCCAAGTTACGCTCGTGAGTGTCCAAGTTACGCTTGCGATTGTCCGAGTTTCACTTGTGATTGTCCAAGTTATGCGTGTGATTGTCCGAGTTTCATCCATGATTGTCCGAGTTTCACACGCATGCTCAAGTTTCGCTCGGAAGACCTGGCTCATCATTATAGAAAATCGCCATTTGAATTTAAAAGAAGCTTTTATTAATAACTCAATCCATGTCCAAATTCGTATAAAATGTCATCATCAACAGTTGGTATCGTAACTGGTAGCTTACCAGTTGGATTGTTTTCGCCAAAAATCGTATTAGCGGTTGCCACAAAGCTTGCTTCTCTAAAGCCGTATTGCGCGATAAAGGCATCAATTTCTGGGTAGGCACTGATATCGTAAGGGTTGCGGATGCCTACACCGATGACAGGGCTGTCGGTTTCCTCCATAATCGTGTTAATCATCTGCATTTGCGGATTATCTGGAGAGCGACCGGAAACGTTATACGTGTAAGTTCCTGCAATGACTGCATCGGCGTTACTGATTTGTTCGAGCTGTTCATCTGTTAAGTTACCTGCTGATTGGATCACAGTTGTGTTATCGTGATGCGTCTTTATCGCATCTCCCAGACTTGAGATATAAGTGTTTCCGATAACGACAATGTCTTGGTTAGAGTCTAGATCTAGCGGTAGAGCATTCTCATTTTTCACTAACGTAATGGAAGCTTCAGCTGCTTCAGTTTCAACTTGTTTATGTGCTTCAGAGCCAACAACTTCTAAGGCACGATCGATTTTATCTTCAACTGGTTCAGGATTTTCATCCTTAATAATGCCGCGATTCAGTTTTAAGGTTAAAATTCGCTCCACAGATGCGTTGATGCGTTCTTCAGAAATGTCACCTTCACTAATAGCAGTTAGCAACCCGTCTCTAACCTCTTCTAAACCAACAGGCATTAGAACAATATCAGAGCCAGCTTTAACCGCGCGAATGACCGCATCTACTGGTCCGAAATGGTCGGTAATCGCGTTCATGTTTAACGCATCAGTCGTAATGACACCGTCGTAACCCATTTCTTCGCGCATCAGTTCCGTTAAAACTTTATGGGATAGTGTAGCGGGTAACGCAATTTCTTCACCGGTTTTCTTTGAGATGACTTTGGTGTCATCAATTTTTGGGAACGTCACGTGCGCGGTCATCACCATATCCAGTCCAGCATCCATGGCTTGTTGGAATGGATAAAGCTCAACTTCTTTTAAACGTTCTTTTTCATGGGGCACTTCTGGTAACCCAAGGTGTGAATCAACTGCCGTGTCTCCATGACCTGGAAAGTGTTTCGCGGTTGCGGCTACACCTGTTGATTGTAGGCCTTTAATATAGGAAATCCCCATATTGGCGACAAGTTCTGGATCTTCACCAAATGAACGAACACCAATGACCGGGTTGTCTGGATTATTGTTGACATCTACGACTGGTGCAAAGTTAGTGTTGATACCAAGCGCGGTTAGTTCTTCACCGATGGCTTGTCCAACTTGATAGGAAATATCCTCGGAACGAGCGGCTCCTAATGCCATGTTACCTGGAAAGTCGGTACCTGATTGAAGGCGTGTAACAATACCACCTTCTTGGTCAATCGTCATGAGAAGCCCGAATTTTTCAGTGGCGTCTTGATAATCCGAGACCAAACGTGTTGTTTGTCCAGTCGTCACAACGTTTTCACGGAATAAAATGACCCCACCAAGGTGGTAATCCTCGACGAGCTGTTCAATCTCAGGAAGCATCTCGGTAACATCCTCGCCATCCCATGTACGGAAATCCGGCATCAGCATTTGCCCGACTTTTTCTTCAATGGTCAAAGAATCAACCGAGTCTTCAACAATGCTATAGCGTTCACCTTTTTCTTTAATGAGGTTAACACTTGAAGCGGGTTTACCTTTTCCTTTACTTCTCGGTTCAACCTTGTAATCAATAGCAATGCGATCCTCGAATTGACCGTCAGTTACATAAATAAAGGTACGTCCGTTTTGTCCAGTCAACGTGACATGGCCTTGATCATCGACTGTCGCTACATTTTGGTTCGTAGAGGTCCATTCTAAGTTGGAGGAGGTTGTCATAAAGTGACCTTCCTCAAAAACTTTAAGTGCTTTAAGCTGAATGTCTTCTGTATTAGGTTCAAACTCTGGTACGTTTTGCAAAATGATTAAATCCTTCACCGTCTGTCCTGATGCGGAGGCTTTTTGCTCTGGTGACAGGAAGCTTAATTGGGATAAAACTAATATAAACGTCAGACATAACATGGTTGCTTTTCGAGTTTTCATACAAACACCACCTTAATAATTTCTTTCAACCCAGCCGTTACCTAATAGCTCCGGTTCTACTACTTCGCCATTAGGCTGTTCCATCGTCACGTTATCGATATACCAGCCTCGACCGTTGACTGCGCCGTCTGTTTGGTAACTAAAGCGAACGAGTTGAGTTCCAGCTGGGATTTCAACGATTTCGTTTTGCCAATCAATACTACTATTCGTAAACTGACTGATTCTCGCCCAATCCTCGCCGTTATCGGATACTTCGACGTAACCAAAATCATAGTCTGTTTCGATTCGGTGCCACGTATCAAACGAAAGGAGGGCATCTTCTGTCGTATTAACCTCTGCCGTTAAGTTGTGCTTAAGATTGTCACCATACCCTGAGAACCAGGCTGTTCCGTCTCCTGGAATTGAAACGGGAATCGAATCAGCTACTTGTCTTGCTAACGCTCTTCTTGCTGGGTTAGTAGAGACAGTATCTCGTGTTGGGTGTACCCGGTTCGTTAATAAAATTGCAATCGTATCATTGTTCTGATTGATGACGATTGATGTTCCGGTGTAACCGGTATGGCCTAATGTGGTTCCTTCCGAAAGCGCGTCCATAAACCAGCCTTGACCAAGCTCCCATCCGAGTCCGTGATCATCACCAGGGAATTGCGGGATTTGATTTTCGACTAGCTCTTTGACGGTTTCTTCTTTGAGGATGCGTTTACCCCCATAACGACCGTCATTTATAAACATGTGCGCGAATTTCGCTACGTCCGAAGCCGTCGAGAAAACACCGGCGTGACCCGCAACGCCATCAAGTGACCATGCATTTTCATCATGCACCTCGCCCCATACTAGACCACGATCAATATAAGGTTGATATTCCGTTGCAGCAATTCGGTGCTTGAGAGATTTGGGCGGATTGTACATTGTATCGTCCATTCCTAGTGGGTCCGTAATATGCTCTTTAACATATTCATCAAGTCTTTGCCCCGATAAACGTTCAACGAGGGTTCCTAGCGTAATCATATTTAAATCACTATACGTATACGAATCACCAGGTTCATTACTTAATGGGTGCTCGAGCACAATTTGGACGCGTTCTTCACGGCTATCTCCTTGTGTATACAATGGAATCCAAGCAGGAAACCCTGATGTATGCGTCATTAACTGGCGTATCGTGACATCTTCTTTATCATTTTCCGCAAACTCAGGCAAATGTTCAGAAACGGAATCATCGAGTTCAAAATAACCTTCTTCATATAACTTCATCGCAGCCGTGGTCGTAAAAATTTTACTAATGGAAGCCAGATCAAATATCGTATCTTCTTGCATTTTTATAGGCTGATCAGTTTCTGTAAACTGATCGTCTGTATACTGGTAGGTATAGCCATAAGCATCATGCTTCACAATATGACCCCTTCTAGCGACAAATGCGACAGCACCAGGCATGACCTGATCAGAAATCATCTCTTCCATGATCGGATCAATCTCATCTAATGCTTGCTGAACCATCCCGGCACCAGTAGTCGACCCTGGATGAAGCACAGGGGAAGTCGGGCCAGGTTCATCCCAAGTGAATGACGGATGAGCTTGATAATGCGTATTCTTATGATTTCGCTCTTCCATAGTCGGGGTAGGCTCCTCCTTATCGTCTGCTGACGATGCGTTCTGAGGTGACATGAATAACGTTACACCTAATAGTGTCACAAGCGTAATTGAGATCGTCTTATTGATCCTATTCATTGAAAACCTCCTTAATTATTCAATTTTTGCTGTATCTAGATGAACGTTCGTTATGAGGTTTGGTTAGAGGGTGTGAGTTAGTTAATGAAGCGTTTTCACATTCGGGGTAAAAAAATATTTCACCACCTTTGCCATTTTGGTGAAAAATAAATTCAGAATTAAATTAACATTCAAATAATTAACTGTCAAATACGGTAAAACCGCATAATGACAGACAATTGACCTAGTTTTTTCTTATGACTTAGGCTGAGTATTTAAAATTGTAGTTCCAAATGTCTAAATAATGTAGGAGAGGAGGATGAGTGGGGATAAGGTTTGTTGATCACTTAGGTCGAATGGGTTAATTTATGGACAGGGTGTTGAACAAACGTTTGATTGATAAAATTTCGACCTCAAAGCGAAATGATTGAAGCGTTAGGACGGTTCAACTACACTTTTAATCATGAGATATAAACTACGAAAAAGGTGATGAACTAAAATGTACGAAAAAACGATCAACTTATTAAAAAACCATACGTCAATTCGTAAATATAGGGATGAAACGATACCTAATGAGGTTTTATATGAAATGATTCAAGCGGCACAACATGCGGCGAGCTCAAGCTTTGTACAAGCATATTCGATCGTGAGAGTAACGGATCCCGAAAAAATAGAGAAGCTTGCTGAATTAAGCAAAAACCCACAGCAAATTACGTCAGCACCAGTTGTATTGCTGTTTTGTGTTGATTTCAAGCGGCTAGAATATGCGAGTCAAAAGCATGATGTAAAGCTGAAGGCAGACAATCTTGAAAGCTTTTTGGTCGGAACAGTGGATACAGCTTTACTCGCACAAAATTTTGTTATTGCAGCTGAATCTAAGGGATATGGAATTTGTTACATTGGCGGAGTACGTAATAATCCAGAGCAAATTAGCGACTTAGTATCATTACCTGATAAAGTGATGCCGTTATTTGGTATGACAGTCGGTGTGCCTGATGAAGAACAATATGTTAAACCACGCTTACCATTAGAAGCGGTCTTACATGAGAATGACTATGATGAAGAAAAATATACGGATTTGATTGATCAGTATGACGACCAAATGAGAAAGTACTATGCCACACGTAAAACCAACCAGAAGAATGTGACTTGGTCAGAGATGATGAGTAATATGTTACAAAACCCTAAACGTCCGTTTATGGAGGAGTTCGTGAAGGGGAAAGGGTTTTTGGCAGGTAAGAAATTATAAATTTTATCATACCTGCATAAGCGCAACTACGTCTCTGACTTCGCCTTAAAAGGCTCGTCAATCGACGGGTTTTCTTTACACTTTAAGAAAATTAAACCTTTTAAAGGATTAAATTATGTGAAAAACTAAGGCTTTCGCCGTTAGAACTTGGCGACAAGCCAAGTTTTTCTCAAAAGAATAATCCCTGTATCTTGAATGGTTACGATTCCAATTTCTGCTCATAATAAAACTAAAATCAATTGTTTGGAGGTTTTATTTTGGCTAAAAAGAAAAATCAAATGAATGAGGATAGTCGTAAAATTGCAGAAAAAGACTTTGAACCCTCTTACTATAATGAGGAGTCCCAGTTTGAAAAAGGATTAGCTGAGACACACGAGCAAGTTTCAGATGATTATTCTGAAGGGACGATTGATCGGAAAGAAGGGAAAGAAGATTAAAGTGGTGATTAAAAACTCGGTTCATTTAGAATCGAGTTTTTATTTTATTAGAATTTGGGTATCGCCCTAAATGAATGATTGAGTATACTTCAGTAAAACAAGCAGGATTAACCGGGCTAGATTAGCCAGATGCATGCGTATTTTTGTTAAATTCATACTTAATTCCTATTTATATATCTAGGCTATCTTTTCAAATATGTTAAAATATTTAAAAAGAAAAACAAGGATTGGTTTAAATGGGCGATTTTATTCTTACGGATGATTTGGCAGAGAATATTGTTTGGGAAGTGCAAAAACTCATTAACGAGGATGTTATTTTAACGAATGAAATTGGGATTATCGTAGCTTCAACGGATTCTACCCGCTTAAATGATTTTCATGAAGGTGCTAAGAATGCAATGGAATCCCAGCAGAATATGATCATGACGGAGGAATTGACACATGTGTTACAAGGGGTGAGAGAAGGGATAGTACTTCCTATTATTGTTCATGGGAATGCATTAGCAGTGCTTGGTATAACGGGGGATCCTAATGTTATTGAACCTTATGCGATGTTAGTTCGAAAAGTGACCGAGTTAGTTGTACAGGATTCGGTGAATAAGATGGATGAGGAGAGCCACGCACGAGAGCGTGAATTTTTTGTGTTTGACTGGTTGCATGCTAATGAGGTGAGTGATTATATCATTGACCGAAGTCAGTTCTATAACATTAATATTTATAATTATGAGCGTGTAGTTGTGTTTAAAGTTGAAAATTCGACGTTTCAATTTAGTTATCGGGATATTAAGATGTTAAAGGCAATGTGGGACCAGCATAAAGAAGGGTTATTCATTAGATGGGGGCAAAATCGTTTATTGTTACTGTTAGAGCAATATGAAAGAACGGAATTAGAAAATAAATTGAAGCGATTTCGTTTAGAGTTAAATGAACGGTTCAAAGTTGATGTTGCAATCGGAGTCGGACTACCTGCCCGTTATGAGACATTAAAGCAGTCGTTAGATCAGGCTGAACGAGCGTGCGAAGTGGCGACGCGTTATAATCGAGTGGTTTTCGATAATGATTTACGTTTTGAATTGTTACAACAGTCATTAGATGCAAACGTGAAACAAGAGTTTATAAAGCGGACGATTAATCCATTAAAAGGAGAGCATGAGTTGGTTGAGACAATTCATCAATGGTTTAAACATGATTTATCGATTCAGAAAACGTCTGATACGATGTTTATACATAAGAACACATTAAACTATAGATTAAAAAAGATAGAAGAGCTTACGGGATTAGATGTCAAGCAGATTCATCACCTAGTTTTATTATACACCGGATATCGGTTTTTGTGGGAAGATACAAAAAAGAGAGCGAAATAGCTCTCTTTTTTATTTGTTCGCACATTGATTTAGTAATATTCAGAATAATATAATTAATCTAAAGGTTTTGAAGGAAGGAGGCGGGGGTAATTTTAGACGAAATAATCATCAAAGAATTTGAAGACATTGTTGGTGTACATAATATTCAGGATTCCAATGCGACGCGATTAGCTTATTCATACGATGCAACTGCTAGTTTCCAGTCATTACCTGATTTAGTTGTCTCGCCACGAAATACAGAGGAAGTCGCTGGAATCGTGAAGCTTTGTCAAAAGCATGGCTTACCAATTGTTCCGAGAGGCTCGGGGACGAATCTCGCAGCAGGAACAACTCCAAGTCAGGGCGGTGTGGTTCTTATTTTCCGTAATATGAACGACATCGTTGAGCTAGATGAAGAGAACTTAGCTCTAACGGTACAACCAGGGGTCTTGACAGAAGAGATTCACCAGTATGTTGAAGAACAAGGTTTATTTTATCCACCTGACCCAAGCTCTGGGAAGATTTCTACAATTGGTGGCAATATCAGTGAAAACTCAGGCGGCTTAAGGGGTTTGAAATACGGTGTTACAAAGGATTACATTTTAGCTTTAGAAGTCGTGTTACCTAACGGTGACATCGTTCGAACCGGTGGTAAGCTTGCCAAGGATGTTGCTGGATATGATTTAAAAAGTTTACTCGTGGGTTCAGAAGGGACATTAGGAATTGTAACAGAGGCAACATTAAAATTAATTCCTAAGCCGTTTTATAAAGAAACGATGTTGGCAGTATATGAATCCTTAGAAGATGCAGCTGAAACCGTCTCGGCCATTTTAGCGAATCGGATTATTCCGGCAACGTTAGAGTTTATGGATCAGGGAACGATTCAAGTTGTTGAAGGATATAAACAGATTGGATTACCAACCGATTGTGAAGCGATTTTACTCATTGAGCAAGATGGCCCTAAAGAGATTGTAGAGCAAGATATAGAAAAGATGTATAGCATTTGTAAGGAGTATGGAGCATTGAGTTTATCGAAAGCGGTTACAGAACAGGAAGCAGAAGAACTGACACGTGCGAGAAAAGATGCGCTTTCGTGTTTAGCATATTTATCTCCTACAACAATTTTAGAGGATGCAACGGTTCCTCGAAGTAAAATCGCACCGATGGTTAGGGAGATTAAGAAGGTGGCTGATAAATATGATGTTCGCATTCATACGTTTGGCCACGCGGGTGATGGTAACCTTCATCCGACCTGTGCAACGGATGCTCGGGATAAGGAGGAAATGGCTCGAGTGGAAGAGGCTTTTGCAGAGATCTTCCAAATTGCCGTTGATATGGGAGGTACAATCACAGGAGAACATGGTGTTGGGGAAATGAAAGCGCCTTATCTCGAATGGAAAGTAGGCGAGTTAGGGATCGAAATTATGAAAGCGATTAAGCAAGCAATTGATCCAAATAACATCATGAATCCTGGCAAGGTGTTTGCAAAGTCTACAAAAAAACGTGTGGTGGTATCAAATGTCTAGTGCAGAGCTTCAAAGTCGAATTCAGCAAGGTTTTCAAGAGGAGATTGAAGAAACGAAACTGCTTGATTGTATGCGATGTGGCTTTTGTCTACCGGCTTGTCCGACTTATATTCATTCCAATTATGATGAAGCACAATCACCAAGAGGTCGGATTGCTTTAATGAAGGCTGTTCGAGATGGTGATCTTCCTTTTGATGATTCGGTCGAGGAATCGTTAGATCTATGCTTGGGATGTCGAGCATGTGAACCGGCTTGTCCGGCTGGTGTTGAATATGGGTCACTTCTTGAAAGTGCTAGAAATGTGATTCAAAAAGAAAAGAAACAGTCGGTTAAAGAGAAGGTTGTTCGACATGCAGCGTTTGATCATTTGTTTAAAGATCAGCAGAAAATGAATCGTACAGCAGGTATGGTGAAGTTTTATCAACGGTCAGGTTTGCAAACGCTTACAAGAAAAATGGGAATTCTATCATTTTTCCCATCTGTTATGAAGGATATGGAAAAAGTGTTGCCTCGAATTGAAAAAAATGAAGTTGAAAAGGGTGTGGTATATGAAGGGAAGAGACAGAACAAAAAAGTAGCGTTTTTTACAGGATGTTTAATGGAGCCGATGTTCTCTAAGACCAATGAAGCAACTGTAAACCTACTACAGGAACTAGGTTGTGATGTATGGGTTCCTGAACATCAAGTTTGTTGCGGTGCACTTCAAGGGCACAGTGGAGAATTGGATAAGGCTCGAGAGAATGCAAAGCAAAATATAGAGAGCTTTCTGGAGATGGATGTAGATTATATTGTGAACAATGCAGGCGGTTGTGGTGCTTTCCTATCTGAGTATGACCACTTGTTAAAAGATGAGCCTGAATTGTTAGAGAAGGCCAAAGCTTTTTCAGACAAAATTATCGACATTACGTCATTGATTTATGAACTAGGGCTTACTGAAAAAGGTTTAAGTTATATAGGGGACAAAGAAATAACTGTTACATACCAAGACTCCTGTCATCTAAGAAACGTCAATCTTGTCAAAGATGAACCGAGAGAAATCTTAAAGTCTATCGAGAATGTCCATTTTGTTGATCTAAAATCTGCTGATCAATGTTGCGGTTCTGCTGGAATCTATAATTTGGTCCAACCTGAAATGTCTATTCGAATATTAGATAACAAGATGGAAGATGTAGAGAGTACTCATGCCAGTATCATTATAACGACGAATCCAGGTTGTTTATTACAGATGAAGATGGGGATTGAACGGGCTGGATTATCAGACCAAATGGAAGCGCTTCATTTAGTTGATTTTATTCAAAAATATATTTTAGAGAATTAGGGGAGGATTTTTAAAATGAAAAAGAAGTTGTTGTTTTTAGTTTCAATTGGTTTAATCGTGTCACTATTAAGTGCTTGTTCTGAAGGTGGTTCAGCAGGATCTGCTGAAAACGAATCGTATGAATTACAAATGTCCGTTACGGTAACTGAAACATCGACATGGTATGAAGCAGCTGAGAAGTTAGCTCAAGATTTAGAAGATGAAACGGATGGAAGAATTACGATGGAAGTTTACCCTAATGAAGGTCTTTCAAATGGGGACTCTGGGCAAGCGGTTGAATTGTTATCTAGAGGTAATATTGATTTAACATTTAACTCAACGATCATCTATTCGATTTTAGATGACCGCTTTGGAGTTGCGAGTGCGCCATTCCTTTTTAGAGATCTAGAAGAAGTTGATAAAGTCTTTAACGGTGAAGGTGGCGAAGCAATTAATGAAGTGTTAAGAGATATTGGAGTTGAGCCACTTGGTTTTGGACAGAATGGTTTCCGTCAAGTAACAAATAGTGCTCATCCGATTAAATCACCAGGGGATATTGACGGATTAGATATTCGTATTCCTGGTATTACAATGTATACGGATTTATGGAGAGAGCTTGGGGCGAACCCATCAACCATGACATTCTCTGAAGTATTTACATCATTACAACAAGGTGCGATCGATGGTCAGGAGAACCCAATTGATGTTATTCATTCCTCTAAGTTAGAAGAAGTACAAGATTATATTACCATGTGGAACTACTCTTATGACCCACTTGTATTAGGGATTAATAAAGAATTATACGACTCCATGAGCGAAGAAGATCAAGAGTTAATTAGTCGTTTAGGAGCTGAAGCAGCAGACTATCAAGTCGAATTAGCACGTGAGAAGGAAGCAGAACAGATCGAAGAATTAAAAGATGCTGGTATGCAGTTCTACTATCCAACTGATGAAGAATTGGATGCTTTCCAAGAAGCTGTACAACCGATTTACGACGAGTATGAAGATATTTGGGGTTCTGATTTACTAGAAGCCTTCACACCTTAATTTAAAAGAGAGGGGATTAGACATGACTAAATGGTTAGATCATATCGAGGAAGTAATAGTCGCAGTAGTATTAGCGGTCATGTCCATTATCGCATTTACTAACGTATTAACTCGTAATTTCTTAGATTTATCACTTGCTTTTACAGAAGAAGTAACTGTTAATTTATTTGTATTTTTAACTTTTGTAGGAGCCTCAATTGGTGTGCGTAAACACGCGCACCTTGGCTTCTCTTTGTTATTTGATATCTCGCCTAAGTCTATAAAGAAATCAATCATTGTTTTCCTAGCGGTTATTGCGATTGTCTTTTTTGTGACAGTCGGTTATTACGGTTATGATACAGCGTTATATCAAATGGATATCAATAATAAAACGCCTGCCCTTGGTTGGCCACAATGGATTTATACGATGGCACTTCCCATTGGTGCTGGATTATGTCTATTAAGAACGATTCAGGTGTCTATTAAACAGTGGAAAGAACTAGTGAACGGGGAACAGGAGGTAGATGAATGATTACGCTTGTATTATTTGGTTTGTTTTTTCTATTAATCTTACTCAGTGTACCGATTGCTATTTCACTCGGAATTACCTCTATTGTTGCCCTCTATTTAATTGATGGAACGACAGGGTTAACGTTAATTGGAAGTATTATGTATACAAGTATTTCTAAATTTACATTATTAGCGATTCCATTTTTTATTTTAGCAGGTGTGATCATGGAACATTCCGGAATCTCACGTCGGCTGATTAATTTTGCTCAAGCTTTAGTGGGGCACTTTAAAAGTGGAATTGTATTTGTCACAGTATTTGTCGCCTTATTCTTTGCAGCCATTTCGGGTTCTGGTCCGGCTACAGTAGCTGCCATTGGTAGTATTCTAATACCTGCCTTAGTTCGAAATGGTTATACGAAGGAAACAGCTTCGTCACTTGTGGCTAGTTCGGGTTCTGTTGGGATAATTATTCCACCAAGTATTGCGTTTATCGTATTTGCCGTTGTGGCAGGTGATCAAATAGATGTCACGATTGGGCGTTTATTTATAGCTGGGATTGTTCCAGGGGTTCTATTAGCCTTGGCGTTAATTATCACAACACTAATCGTTCGTCGTCGAAATGATCAAAAATTAGTGACGAATGATCAACCTTTAAAACAAGAACGAGCTTCACTTTCAGAAATCGGTAAAGCGTTTTTATCCGCGTTTTGGGGACTACTCATACCGATTATAATTTTAGGTGGAATCTATAGTGGCTATTTCACACCGACTGAGGCGGCGGTAGTGGCAGTATTCTATGGGTTATTTGTAGGCATAGTGATATATCGTGAATTATCGATTAAAAAATTATACCGTGTGTTCGTAGAAGCATCGTTACAAACAGCGGTCATTATGTTTATTGTCAGTGCGGCCTCGTTATTTGCACATATCATTACGTCTGAGCGTATTGCTAGAGACATTGCCGATTCGATGCTGACGCTTACGGAAAATCCAATTATTATTCTATTAATGATTAACTTGCTTCTATTAGTTGCGGGTGCGTTTATTGATGCGATTTCAGCATTCTATATTTTTGTTCCGATTGTTCTTCCCGTCTTACTATTTATTGAGGTCGACCCAACTGTTATCGGGGTACTTATGACAGTCAACTTGGCCATTGGGTTATTTACGCCGCCAGTAGGTTTAAATTTATATGTTGCATCGGGTATATCGGGCGCATCATTAGCAAGTTTATCGAAATCAATCATACCGTATTTAATAGCATCTATTATTGTTTTATTTATGATCACATATATTCCTAGCATTTCTACATTTTTACCAAATCTATTAGGAATAGATTAAAGAGGAGGACATCTTAGTATGAAAAATCATTCAGCCATTATTACAGGTGCTGCAGGTGGAATTGGAGGAGCTTCGGCGGTTAAATTAGCTGAAAAAGGCACCAATGTAACCTTAGTCGATTTAAATTCTTGTGAACAAACAATAGAAAAAATCAAAGAAGTTAACCCAAACGTTGATATCTTAGAAAAACAAGGTGATATTCGCGATGCTGATTTTGTTCAAGGAGTCGTCGATGACACAGTAAAAACATTTGGCACGGTTCACATTCTAGTGAATAATGCCGGAACTTGTGGTCGTGTTGATTTAGAGGAAATGACTGAGGATATTTGGAATCGGGATTTAGATACGAATTTGAAAGCAGCTTATTTGTTTATGCAAGCAGTCGTTTATCCGCACATGCTAGAGAATAATTATGGTCGAATTATCAATATTAGTTCAGTTTCTGGGATTAATGGAGGAGTTATTTCAAGTCATCAAGGGTCTAAAAAAGGTCGGTCGGGTCCCGCATATTCTGCCTCTAAAGGAGCTTTAATCGCCCTTACAAAATGGGTCGCCAAAGAATTAGGTGAATTTGATATTACGTGTAACACAGTCGCACCAGGTGCAACAGAAACCGGAATTACAGCAGGTTTAAGTTATAACTTTGACCAGCAAGTCATTAAGCGAATGGGGCAACCAGACGATATCGCAGAAGCTGTTACATATTTTGCTTCACCAGCTGCTGGATATACGACAGCTCAAACACTAAGAATTGATGGAGGTGTTGATATTGGCTAATTTCGATCACATTGAAAGTGTTAAAGGAGAAAGCGGTCAAGTCGTAATGGGGCGACTAACAAAGGATGTGGACTTATTTGAAGGCATGATTGAGGTTTGTAAAGAGCATGGCATACAAACAGCAACGTTTCAATGCATTGGTTCACTGAAACAAGTTGGTATGGTTCAAATTAATCAAAATGCTGAGGGAGACATAGGATATACCGACACGATTCATATTGAGAAACCAGTTGAAATTTTATCTGGAACAGGTTTTATCGGTTTAGATGTAAATGGAGAGCTTGATGTTCATTTCCATGGGCTCATCGTAGATCCAGACGGAAATATTACAGGTGGTCACTTTCTAAAAGGTGAAAATCCGACGGCTGTTACCATGGAGTACGTGTTAAAGCCTGCTAGTGGTATTCACCTACAGCGTGAAATTGATGATCATTGGAAATTACCTGTATTCAAATTCTCACAGGGGAGGTCATAATCAATGGAAACATTAAGTTTGCAAGCAAAAAAGGTGATGAAGGCATATCCTGACAAACCAGCTGTAAAATTTAGAGACATAACAATTACGTATTCAGAACTTTATGATCGTGCGATGGCAATGGCGAGTTTTTTTAAAAGCCAAGGTCTTAAAAAAGGCGATCGTTTTGCTGTTTTAATGTCTAATCGTCACGAGCATGTGGAGTTAGATTTAGCAGCAGCTTTTGGTGGTTTTGTTAAAGTGCCGCTAAACTACCGACTCCACCCAAAAGAGCATGAATATATGATTAATGATGCCCAATTATCTGTTGTCATCGGTGAAAAAGAATTAATCGAACCTATTAATCTACCATTCTCTTCATTATTTATAGGAAATGATTATGATGCAGTTATACAAGAGCATTTAGGGCATGTCGTCGACGAAGAAGTAGAGGAAGACGATTTGTTTGCGATTATGTACACATCCGGTACGACGGGAAACCCTAAAGGGGTCATGCTCAGCCATCGTAATATGTTAGCCGGGGCGCTTTCACTTAGTCAGATTTGTGAAGTGACTAACCGTGATGTCATCGGACATGTAGCACCATTAACGCATGGAAGTAATTTCTTATCTCATGTGTCATGGTTACACGGCAATACACAAGTCGTCTATAACAAATTTAGCCCAGAAGAGTTTATAGATGATATTGAAAAAGATCAAGTTTCAGTCATTTTCCTAGTACCAACGATGGTCAACTTAATGATCCAGCATCCAGATTTTGATCCAGAGAAACTGAAATCGATTAAATCGATTAACATGGCAGGATCTCCAATTGCGGCTAGTAAACTACAGCTAGCATTAGAAAAATTAGGTACTAAATTTGTAGAAACTTATGGTCAGGTTGAGGCACCAATGTGTATCACGGTAATGCCGCGAGATGAAATCGGAAATCGGTTAGAATCAGCAGGTCGTACCGGCCCATTTGTAGATATGGAAATTATTGACTCAGATGGAAATGAATTACCTAGTGGTGAAGTGGGTGAAATTGTTTGTAAAGGTTCGCTGGTCATGCAAGGCTATTGGAATAATGAAGAAGCAACGAATAAAACGCTTCAGGAAGGTTGGTTATATACTGGTGACTTAGGTTGGGTTGATGAGCAAGACTACTTACACATCGTCGATCGAATTAAAGACGTAATCATCTCTGGTGGGGTAAACATTTACCCACGTGAGGTAGAAGAAGTACTGAACAAACATGAAGGGATTAAAGAAACTTGCGTCATTGGAATACCAGATAATAAATGGGGTGAATCGGTCGTCGCGTACGTGGTTCCAAATGGGACTACTAAGATTGAAGAGGAAGAGTTAATTGCTTTGTGTAAGGAGCATTTAGCTAGCTTTAAAAAGCCAAAAGATATTCGAGTTGTTGATCAGTTACCCAAAAGTTCTTACGGAAAAATTTTAAAACGTGAATTACGTAAGAAACATCTTGAGGAGGTCACAAAATGAGCATCTACGTTCACGGTATAGGGATGACAAAGTTCGGAAAATTAGAAGACAAAACAATGAAAGACTTACTTCTTGAAGCCTCTATTGAAGCATTAAAAGATGCGGGTAACCCTGAAGTTGATGCCGTCTTTGTTGGTAATTTTATGGGTGGTTCTGTTTATAACCAAGAAATACTCGGTGCCATTGTTGCGAATGATCTTGGTTTAGGATATGTTCCAACCGCTAAAATTGAAGGGGCTTGTGCTTCAGGTGGAATTGCCTTTCGTCAGGCAATCTTAGGCATTTTAAGCGGAGAATACGATACCGTATTAGTTGCGGGAGTTGAGAAAATGAAACATGTCTCAACCATTGAAGTAACTGAAGCCATTAATGCCGCAATGGATAATGATTCAAATGAAAAACACGCCGGGTTAACATTCCCAGGTTTTTTTGGCGTATTAGCGAATCGTTATTTCCATGAAACAGGAGCAACAAAGAAGCATTTAGCTCAGGTAGCTTTGAAAAATCGTGAAAATGCGATTAATAATCCATTGGCACAATTTACGAAGCCTGCGACGATTGAAGAGATCATGGAAGCGCGAATGATTACTGAACCACTCGGGTTATTTGATTGTTCGCCAACAACTGATGGAGCAGCAGCAGTTGTTGTTTCTAAAAATAAATCAGATATTGAAATTAAAAGTAGCGCCCAAGCATCTGGTCCAACACAAATGCAAAATGCTGAAAACTTATTATCGATTCCAGCTGTCGGTGAGTCTGGTCGCTTAGCTTATGAAAAAGCAGGATTAGGGCCTGAAGATATTGATGTTGTAGAAATACATGATTGTTTTTCTATGACCGAGATTATCTCTTCTGAAGAGTTAGGGTTCTTTAACCGAGGCGAAGGTTATTTAGCAGTGGAGCAAGGACGGACTAAACCTGATGGCGATAAACCAATTAATACAAGTGGTGGACTTCTGTCGAAAGGACACCCAATTGGAGCAACTGGCGTCTCGCAAATTTATCAAATTACCCATCAGTTAAGAGGAACAGCCGTTAACCAAGTTGAGGGTGCTAAGATTGGTTTAGCCCAAAACTTAGGTGGAACAGGTTCTTACTCAACAGTCCATATTTTAGAGAGGGTGTAACTTATGCAAGCATACCAATGTAGACATTGTGGTTATGAAAGTTTAACAACTAAATATTATTGCCCAAAATGTCGTCATACCGAATTCTCAAAGGTAAACATAAACGAGACAGGTGATATTTATAGTTATACGACTATTCATATAGCACCACCAAAATTTGCTGAACATGCCCCTTATCATGTTGTTTTGGTTCAGATGACTGATAGGTTAAGAGTAACTGGATATATGAATCAGGATGTAAATATTGGAGATCGTGTTAGATTTAAAGAGTTTAGTGAAGGAGCATATGTTTTCGAGAAAGTATAATTTTATGTATTAATAAAAAAGTTAGGTTATTCATTCTATTTAACCTAACTTTTTTATTTTTCTGATATAATATATAAAAAGCTCATTTTGGGGGATTCGGTTTGAGAAATAACAACAGGTTGTGGGTCATCGTTGGAGGCGTTTTTATATCGATTATTATTCTATTAATATTTTTAAAGGGTGATAGGGTATTAGAGCATCAAACCTATCAATTTAATATGGAGCCTAAACCATCGTTTCATTCACCGTCATTAATTTTATCTGCGAGTGATGTCATTAATACCGATCCGATTGTAGATCCCAAAACAGAGTATACTTATACGCAGATGGTTGAGGATCTGCTAGCTCTAGAGAAGAATTATCCGGGTTTGGTGACGACTGAAGTCATTGGAGAATCAGTCGATGGACGGGAGATATACGCTGCTCGCTTAGGCTATGGGGAGACAGAGATATTCATTAGTGCTGCGACTCATGCGCGTGAGTGGATTACGACGAATCTAGTAATGAATCAACTAGATACATATAGTCAGGCTTTTGTTGAGAATGACATGATAGATGGTTATAACGTTCGTAAGTTGCTGCAAAACGTATCCATTTATTATGTGCCGATGGTGAATCCTGATGGGGTAACATTAGTACAAAAAGGTACTGATGCTCTAAGTAATACAGAGTTTTTACTTGAACTAAATGATGGTGATTCCGATTTTTCTCATTGGAAAGCGAATGCAAGAGGGGTCGATTTAAATCGCAATTATGATACTGGTTGGGAACATGCACATAGTGATACCGGAGAGCCTCATTCGTTAAACTTTAAAGGTTATGAGCCGATGAGTGAACCTGAGGTAAAAGCAATCGTTAATTTTACTAAGGAACACGATTTTCAGCTGGCTTTATCCTATCACTCATCTGGTGAGGTGTTGTATTGGGGTGATAACCTCCCTAGCGAAGTTGAAGATGAGGCCGTTCGGGGTGCTGAGGCAATCAGTGAGAAGACGGGGTATTCAATACATTCGGGTTCGAGTGGCGGTATGTTTTCTGATTGGTTTGCACGGGAATTTAATGCGCCGGGCTTAACACCAGAGGTTGCGCCTTACGCAGGGCCAGCCCCAGTTTCGTTAGAACATTATGATCGGATTTGGGAACAGAATGACTCAGTTGGGTTGTTAGCAGCTGAGTTAATCATTAATAGAGCTTTAGAAAAATAATGAGGAGGCTAATCATGTCAAAGACACCAGACAATTTGGTTGCGACGTTTTCAATTGTTGGGTTTGATCCCAAAACAGGTGAGTTGGGGGTAGCGACTCAGTCTAAGTTTTTAGGTGTGGGTGCGGTCGTGCCATGGGCAGAGGCAAATGTTGGAGCTGTTGCGACACAGTCCATGGCGAATACGGCTTTTGGTCCAGATGGTTTGAAGTTACTAAAGGAAGGGAAGTCCGCTCAGGAAGCCTTAGATGAGTTGGTTAAAGATGATCCGGATGCGTCGATGCGTCAAGTTGGAGTTGTTGATTTTAATGGAGCGTCCGCTACTTTTACGGGTGAGGATTGTTATGATTGGGCTGGTGGTCAAGCAGGTGAAAATTACGCAGCTCAAGGAAATATCCTCGTTGGAGAAGATACGGTCACAGCACTGGCTGAGACATTTGAATCTTCGGAAGGTGAACCACTTGCTGAGAGGTTAATTGCATGTTTAAATGCGGCTCAAAAGGCTGGGGGCGATAAGCGAGGGATGCAATCTGCTGCCTTATTTATTGTTAAAGAAAAAGGTGGGTATGGCGGTTATAATGATCGTTATCTTGATTTACGAGTGGATGATCATGAGTCGCCGATTGAAGAGCTAGATCGTATTTACCATCTGCATCGTTTGTATTTTAATCGTCCAAAAGCAAAAAATATTGTAGAAATAGATGAAGAAAGGAAGAAGGCTTTAGTTAACACGTTTGTTGAGCTTGGGTATTTAAGTGATCTTGAACCAGGTGATGAAGCATTTTATCAGGCTTTACGAAGTTTTATCCATACTGAGAATTTTGAGGAACGTGAACAAGAGCAGGGTAAAATTGACTTAGAGTTATATGACTATATAGTAGAAAAGCAATAGGTCTTGAATCCTCGGTGAGACGGGGATTCTTTTTTTAATACAAAACCCACCACCCTTGTTCGAGTGGTGGATTTAATGTTATTTCCATTCAGCCTTGTAAGTGGTTGTCTCAGGTGTTCGATCCTGAGGTGGTATAATCTGATAGAATTTATATTTGTCTGCATTGATGCTTTCTTTGTTTTTAATTTGCTCAACTAGTTCATCTTTTTCCATTGGGAACCCTTTTTCAATGACAAATTCGGCAAAGGCTTCTCTTTTTTTAGGGTCTCGTACGGTATCAACTTCTGTAAAATAAGCTTCGTCGTAATTTGAGTGTTCGTTCTTTCCAGTGTATCTTGCAAAAGAATCGCCGTCTGAGTCATACAGTCTATTACCTCTCATCTCAAATTCACTTAAAAACGTTTCACCAACTTCTAAGCTAAAGTTCTCGTTAATCGAACGAGCGAGGAAGACGGCAAATTGTTCGCGTGTGATCGTCTGACTTGGTCCGAATTCCGATTCCGTCACTCCAACTGTTATACCAGCATGATATAGGTTTGTAACAGCATCTGTATACCACTTGCCAGATGGTACGTCGGAAAATGGAAGACTTTGATATTTACCGGGAAATTGATAGATACGTTGTAGCGTACTCGCCATTTCCGCACGAGTTAATGTAATATTAGGCCTAAATGTATTGTTTTCATAGCCTGAAAAGTAGTTTTCCTCAACGGCAGCAGCGATGTTGTCATAATATAAATAGTCTTCATCGATATCTGTAAATCCAAGGTCTGGACGGTTAGTTGTTGATACATCGTTAGCGCGGTTAAGTAGTAATACGGCTTGCCAGCGTGTTAATTCCTGATTTAGACCAAATTTCCCGTTACCAATTCCACTTAAAATATCACGTTCCGCTAAATATTGAATCGCTTTTTCGGCATAATGTCCGGCTGGAACGTCACTAAATTTGAAAGTTAAATAGCTTGAAGCAGCATAACCTGTGGTGCCATCATTTAATTCAACTGGGTACCATACGAAATGGTTTTTCTTTGATGCTACATCGTCATATTCAAATGGGCCACTAATTGTTGCGACATCTCCTGCTTTTAATGTTCCAACTTGAGCACTATCTGTCGTTGGGTTTGTTCTTATGTTGATGCTAGTCGTTGCGGTTACCGGTTGACCTTCTTCAAATTTATGCTTCGTTTTGGTTAATGGTTGGTCGAATTGGTAGTCTGTTGTCACAAAGTCGATGTTTTCATCACTGTCTGGATCGTAGTCAAACTCATCAGGTGTAAAGGAGAGTGGTTCAAGTTCTACTAAACTATAATCCTCTACGATGTTTAAAATTTTCTCTTGATAAGCGTCTGTGTTTCGTTCACCTGTTTCTTGAACAATCGGGCTATTGATAGGTTTAGTACCGTTATAGGCCATGATGGCAAAATACCAATGTTCAAGAAAATCACGATGATTATCGTTGATGGTCGGTAAATCGGTGCGTTCGTACATGTCATCTAAAATTTCAACACCAGTTTTAATATTGTACAGGATATCCGTTTTTAAACGGTCCTCATCATAGTCTTCTTGATCGGTGATTTGCATAATACCGATCCCGTTATCTTCAGTTATAATAACATCACCATTCTCATCAAAATGGCGCCAATCTCCGCTTTCACCCTCAGCAATGGCTTTGACGATCTCAGGCGGGACGTCATAGTTTAGAGCCGTTTCAGTAAGTAAACAGTTCATAGTCTGAAGGTCGGGGTTTTCACCTTCTTCTTGTGTGTAGTTACACGTCTTGGCAACGTCTTCAGTAGATGCGAATGTTGTTGTTGGTAGTAAGAGGCATGCCATTGTGACGACTAAAATATGTATTAGGTTTTTCATGTAATCCTCACTCTCCCTTGATTATATTGTTCTATTAAAATTATAACATCTTTTTATAATTTTAATAGATTCCAATCGTTATCATTCCGTTTATACTTATTAAAACGGAAAAAAAGGAACTACCTTGCTCACCACAGCAGGGTAGTTCCAAGAAAGACTCCTTATGATAATTACAGCTCCTGCCTTGTTGCGACGGGAAACTGTGATAAAAGAGATGGAATGTTCCAGCATTCCGTCTCTTTTTTAGTCTTAATAAATTTTACTCAGTTTATACTTTCATTATGTGTATTTTTGTCTATTATCGCTTTTAGTAATAAAATAACTCTAGGCTATCATAATGTCAAACAATTATGATGGCATGAAAAGATTTAGGTAAACTTACTTGATCTTTTGGAACCTAATGAAACCATCTGTACTTGAAACGACATGTGTCATTAGACTATCGACCTATGAATCTATTTTTTAATGAAATTGTTACTTACTTGTAATAGTTTAGTCCCGCTTTTTATGGTAGACTACTAGAAAAGGATTTACTGAGGAGTGACGGTTTTTTGAGAAAAATGGCGCCTTTACTAATTGTTTTTCTAACGTTGTCAATGTTTGCTCAGTCGCTTACGGTTATGGCAACAACGAAGGATCAATTAGTGGAAACAGCTAAGACTTATATCGGAACACCTTATCATTATGGCGGAACAACTCCAAATGGTTTTGATTGTTCGGGATATATCAATTACGTGTTTGAGCAACTTGATGTGAACTTGCCACGTACGACGAGCGGCTTGTATCAAGAAGGCACATCGGTTTCAAAATCTGACCTTGAAGTTGGCGATATAGTATTTTTTAATACGTTTGGTTCTGGTGTATCGCATGCAGGGATTTACATCGGGGATGGTGAATTCATTCATGCTTCAACATCCCGAGGCGTGACGACAGATTCGCTTAATTCCGATTATTGGTCGCCGCGTTATCTCGGAGCTAAACGTGTGACGGAAACAGAGCCAGAAATTGAGCAAGCTTCTTTAGAAACGTCTCGTGAATTAGAGCCAGGCGAATATCGTGATGTTAAAGAAAATCACTGGGCTTATGATGAAGTTTTAAACTTGAGTCAAGATGATGTGATTCATGGAACTGGTGATGACGAGTTTGGTGTAAATGGTGATTTAACTCGCGCTGAAGTTGCTTCTTTGCTTGTTCGGGCGAATGACCTTTCTGCAGAGGGGAAAAATAGTTCGTTCATTGATGTAGAGGGACATTGGTCAGCTAAAGAAGTAGCGGCCGCTGAACAGGCAGGTTTTCTTGATCATTTGACAGGAGAGCGTTTTAAGCCAGAAGAGAAGGTGACGCGTGAAGAGGTTGCTGTCATGGTAGCGAACGCATTTGATTTAGAGGCAAACGGTCAGAACGGCTTTACCGATGTAACGCAAGTACACGATGCTTATGATGAGATTACGGCTTTAAAAGAACATGGGATCATAAATGGCTATGATGATGGAACATTCCGCCCAAATCATACGATTACACGAGCAGAATTCGCAATTGTGTTGTATAAATTAATGAATTAATAAGGAAAGACTCGCAAAGCTGCGAGTCTTTTTTTATGGGCAAAAAATAATGATTATTGGGTAATCATCGCTGCACATTGGGCAAAAACCCATGGTTAATGGGTAAACAGAGCAGCTCAATGGGCGAAAAACCGTGATCAATGGGTAAACAGAGCAGTTCAATGGGCGAAAAACCGTGATCAATGGGTAAACAGAGCAGCTCAATGGGCGAAAAAACATAATCATTGGGCATTATCAAGTCTTTCTTACTACTAGGAAGTAAAAATCTCGGTTGCCATAAAACAACCGAGATTTTATCATTTATAATTTAAATCGTTTAATTAAATCATTGAGCTCTTCCGCAGACTGTGCGAGTGATTCGGCACTGCCTGTAATTTCTTGCATGGATGCGCTTTGTTCTTCAACAGTTGATGCGCTTTCTTCAATACCGGCTGATGATTCTTCAGTAGAGCTTGCGATTTCACTGATTGATTCATTCATTAATTCACTGTTGTTGGAAACTTCTTTTAAATGACTTGAAATCGTTTGGATGCCTTGGGTCATTTCTGAGATTGATTGGTTAATGGCATCGAATTGGTCGCGACTGTCACGGATTTGTTCGTTCCCTTGTTCAACTTGTTTGTAGCCTTCTTCAAGTGATTGTGTTACGGCTTTGGTTTCATTTTGAACCCCTTGAATAATACCAGTAATTTCAGAAATAGACTTCTCGACTTGTTCAGCAAGCTTACGAACTTCGTCTGCTACAACGGCAAAGCCTTTACCTGATTCACCTGCACGCGCGGCCTCAATGGCAGCATTAAGTGCAAGAAGGTTTGTCTGTTCGGCAATGTCTTTAATGACGACTATGAGTTTAGAAATTTCTTCAGATTTTTGGTTAAGTCCATTAACTTGTTCTACAGTATTGGTTACGAGAGTTGTAATGGCACTCATTTGGTCTACCGACTGCCCGATTTTTGTGCGTCCATCGGTAGAAAGTTGATGGACTTTATCGGATTGACTGCTTAATTTAACGCCTTCATCATTAGATTCGATAATTTGTTGATCTAGTTGTTTAATCATTTTTGAAATTTCGTTAGCTGAACTAGCTTGTTGTTCTGAACTAGCTGAAAGTTCTTCCATTGTTGATGCGACCTGTTCAGCGCCTGTGCTAATTTCGTTAGATGATTGGGTGAGCTCTTCACTTTGACTGCTAACCGTTTCGGAAACAGTTTGTACACGTTGAACCATCTCACGTAAGTAGTTTTTCATTTCGTTAAAGGCTGTAGCAAGCTGTCCAATTTCGTCTTTGCCATTGTAGTTGATATCTTCAACAGCAAGGTCACCTTCAGCCATTCTTTCACTGGTCGTGATGACTTGTTTTAAGTTGCGTTGTACGATGCGATTAACAAAATATACAACAATGACGCCAAGAACAATCGATACGACTAGTGATGCAATGAGTGTCGTAATCGTGGTGATTAGGGCCGTGTTTGCTTCGTTAATGGATGCTTGTCTTTGTTCATTAATTAACGCGCGCAATTGTTCTAGTAAACTATCGATTTCAGCTCTAATCGAGTTGGTCTGTGCGCTTAGTTTTAGTGCCTCTACTTTTTGGTTCGATTCTATAGCGGTTACCATATCATTTAAGAAAATGTCATTGTATTCTTGATCCTTTTCAATGATTTGATTAAAAAGTTCCCTTTGTTCAGATGTTTGTAATTCTGGTTCAAGCTCGGTTTTTAATCTGTCAAATGAATCTCTTCGTTGTTCAAACTGTGGAATGTTACTTTCATCTTCTGTTAATAGAAATTGTGGAATCCTCACATCCTTGGAACGGAACTCGACGATGAGCTGTGTGACATCTATTGCATCATCGCCACTTTGTTCCATCGTTTTAATATCATTTGAAAGTGTTAGTAATAAGGTTGCTGAAATGATGGTTGAAATCAAAAATAAGACGATAACAATTCCTAATGCGCTTCCATACTTCCAGCCAATGTTCATGTTTTTTAAGTTTATTAGTTTGAGATTTTTGAGACGCTTTAGCAAGTAAAACCACTCCTAAAAGTTATGTATTTTTTAAATTGTCGGAATTTGTAGAGACAAAGTACATTTTAGTCCAATTTGATTAGAAAATCAAGATAGGAGGTAGGCAAAATTAACTAGAAGACAAGCATGGTATGAAAGCGTACTATCTTAAATTATTATTCCCCTACTTTTTTCTCATTATTTGTAATTTGTGACAAAATTCGATGATTAAATGATAGAATGATAGAGAAAACTATTTTTGTGTGAATGGGGGAGCAGCAAGATGCAGAGAAAGTCGGCTAGGGTGTTTAGAACACTAGTGGTTTTGGCTTTGTTGAGTCTAGCATTTCCGCAATATGGTTATGCAGACTCTGAGAACTTCGAGGTCACACCTGGTGTTGAGTATGAGGAGTATAAGGATTCAACCCAGGCGATTCAGGTGATGGAGGTCGATTTAACACAGCCTCATTTGGATCTTGGACTAGGGATGGATGAGAATTACCCGAACACTGAACCTATTTCGGAGATTGCGAAGGACATAAGTGAGGAAGGAAATAGAGTTGTCGGAGGGGTAAACGGTAGTTTCTTCTATATGGATTTTAAATATCCAACGTATTTAATGTCGATTGATGGAAACCTATTTAATTTAGGAACAGTTGCTGGTAGTAGCGGTTATATGCAAGATACGAAAGCGTTTGGTATGACAAATGATGGCCGTGGTTTAATCGGTGATATCAATTTAGATATTGAATTTACGGCAAACGACAGAACGTTTACAATGGATAAATTTAACCAGGATCGTGGACACCATGAAAAAGTATTGTACACGCCTTCTAATTATCATTACACGCCTGATACAAACGAATGGGGCGTTGAAATTTACGTACATAATGTAGACAAACCAATTGATTCAATGGAAATGTCACTTGGCGATACGATTACAGGTGAGGTTAAAGAAATTCGTCCATATAATTCGGGGTCACCGACCAATATTCCAAGTGATGGGTATGTGATTTCGGTTCATGGTGAATCTGATATTGCCGACGGACTCTCGGTTGGTGATGAAGTAGAATTAACCGTTGATGTTGAAAATGAATGGAAGGATACGGAATATATTATTGCTTCTGGACCGATGTTAGTTAATGATGGTCAGGTTGCGCGTGATATGATTCCTAGTAATTCTGTTGCTAGAACGAAGGCACCGCGTACGGCTGTTGGGATCAATGAAGATGGATCAAAGGTTTACCTGATTACGGTCGACGGGCGTCAAGTCGGTTATAGCGAGGGTATGAGTTTAATAGATTTTGCTAATTACCTTGAAGGATTGGGCATCGAACACGCGCTAAACCTTGATGGCGGTGGCTCTACAACGATGGTCGCTAGAGAATATGGCGATGTTTATCCATCCGTGATGAATAGTCCATCTGGTGGTTATGAGCGATCAGTTATTAACGGATTATTTGCGATTGTGAATCAGGAATCGGGTGTTCCAGAAAAAATTAATTTTGAAAGAGATGAAGAGGGTAAAGTAGTCGTTGGTGCAAGCTTTGATGTCGACGTCAATTATGTATTAGATGAATTTTATCATCCTCTTGAATACACACTTAACGATATCCAATTCTCAGTTGACGGGGATGTTGGTCGATTCACAGGCGATCAGTTTATCGCTGAGACTCCAGGCGTAGGGAAAATTCATGCCAGCATGGGGCCGGCTGATGCCTCGCTTCCAGTTGAAGTTATTCAAGCGCCAGATGAGGTGCGTATCGCTCCACAAGATTTAAGTATCGCCTTAAATCGAAGCCAGACATTTGAAGTAGATGCTAGAATGTCAGATGGATCACCGGTCATATGG
Source organism: Tenuibacillus multivorans (assembly GCF_900103915.1). Classification (GTDB taxonomy): domain Bacteria; phylum Bacillota; class Bacilli; order Bacillales; family Alkalibacillaceae; genus Tenuibacillus; species Tenuibacillus multivorans. The sequence goes on from NZ_FNIG01000005.1 coordinate 151,411, forward strand.
GATCCTGAAATGGTGAATTGGTCTACTATTAATGAAATTGGAACGATTGATGAGAACGGTGAATTTACAGCTAGTTCGGACTCTGTAGCTGGACAGATTGTTGCATCCATTAACGGTAAAGATTATGAAACAAACGTTGCCATTGGTGGACCTGACAAAGTGGTTGAATCATTTGAAGACAATCTAAACTGGGTTTCATCTAGTATTGGAAATGCTCAGCTTGAAATCGAACAAGTATCAGAGAAAGCGGCTGTAGGTGGACAGGCATTAAGCTTGTCTTATCAGTTTGAAGACGATGCGACTAAAGTATCTGCCGTCTATGATGGGGATCAAATTTACGACAGACCTGAACATATTGGTATGTGGGTCCATGGTGATATAGATGACCATAACCTTGGCTTACAAATAACGGACAGCCATGGCACGAAACATCAACTTGACCTTATACCTGTTGAAGCGGATTGGGATGGTTGGCAATATGTTGCCGCATCGGTTCCAGAATCCATCCAATCACCATTTAAAATTGACCAGATTATGCTAGAAAAAGCTGATGGTCCTAGTGAAGGTCAATTATTCATAGATAAGATGGTTCTCTCATTTGATGAAAATAATCAGACACTTGAGGATCTAGAAAACTATGAAACGGTGAGTGCGACAAAAGAATGGAAAGTAACATTTGATAAATCAATCGATCCTGAATCGGTTAACGAGAACTCAATCTTTGTAGAAGATGTTCATGGTGACAAGCATGAGGTCACTTATGAATTGAATGAACAGCAAACGGTGATTACCGTTAGTCCAACTGAGGCGTATACATCGGATGAATTTTACCGATTAGTGATCAATGAAAACGTCCAAGGTGAGAATGGATTTAATAAATTAGGACAAACCGATCAATTATTTAAAGTTGAATAGAAAAGAAAAAGATCTACCTAGCGCAGGTAGATCTTTTTTTGCATTATGTATAAAGATAGATGATGGTAATTGTACTGATGACAGTTACTAAAGAAGTGATGGCTATTTTAAATATGTTTTTATTGCTCTTCGGCTTGATAGGTTTGAGTAACATTTCCTTTTCTTCATTCGTTACCAAAGGGCTAACGCTATCCTTCAATCGTATCACCTCAACTTCTCTCCCAAGACTATTTTCTTATTTATTAATGCTATCATATCAAAATATTCACGATTTGACAAAATTCTTCAAAATTTTATATTCTTAATTTCAATCATTCATTTCATTCTAGTTACTGATATTATTATAAAAAATGTTAAATATAAGCTATTGGTCATGTTCCATCTTGTCGAAATCTGATTTATAATAGAGTTAATAGATTAATTGATACATAAGGAGCGAGTATATTGAGGAAAAAGCATCTATGGATTGTTGGTTTAGTGTTAGCTATGGCTTTAGGTATCGGTAGCGTTGTTTTAGCAGATGCAAAGGATACGTTTACGGATGTTGATGAATCGACGTCACACTACACTCATATTAATGCATTGTATGAACAAGGAATCATTAGCGGTTTTCCGGATGGAACATTTAAACCGGATGATGGGTTACGCCGTGCAGACGTCGCTGTTATGGTTCATTTTGCTTTAGGTGAACCAGATGGTGATGTGAGTGCGATGACATTCACGGATGTTCCGTCATATGCCCAGGAAGCGGTTGCGGCTTTAAGCGAAGAAGGCGTTATTCACGGTTATTCTGAAAAGACATTTGGCTCAAATGATATTGCAACACGTGCTCAGGTGGCTAAATTTTTAGTGACAGCATTTGGCTTAGAAATGAATGTAGCAGATCAAGGTTATACTGATATTGAAGATGATGCAATGCTAAGCGATTATGTTAATGCATTAGGCGCATCTGGTATATCAGATGGTTATCCAAATGGAGAATTTGGCGTGAATGACAAGGTGAGACGTAAAGATTTCGCAGCATTTTTAGATCGTGCTATGAATTATGATGAAAGTCCAAACCCAGAAGTTATCGGTATTGAATAGAGGATATTAAAAACTCTCGCGATTGTGTCGCGAGAGTTTTTTTGCCTTTAGAGGTGGAAAAGCTCGCCGAGGTAGTTTAGTAGTCTTCAATGGGCACTCGGATTGGTTCATTGGGGAATTAGAGGTATTCAATGGGGACTCAGACTGGTTTAATGGGGAATTAGAGGCACTCAATGGGGACTCAGACTGGTTTAATGGGGAATTATCCCGGTTTAATGGGCAATTATTAACGTTGATTGGGGAATCGGAGTAGGCTGTTGGGGATTCAGCCTAGTCCTTCGGGGATTCAAGGTTCATCTTTAATCCAACTGTTTCGTTAAAGTATGAAATACAGCCCAACAAGGAGTAAATAGAAGATCGCATATAAAACAATCGCGTATTTCCAATTCATTCGTAGGCCGACTCGTACAGAGTTGGAATTGGTTAGGCTGCCAACCATTAAGTTCGTTGCAGAAAATGGTGAGATGAGAATGGTCATCATCCAGCCAATTAATAAACCAATACTTAAAATTAAGTGATCTTCCGCAAATATAGGCGATGTGCTCAAGGTAATGGCTAAGGTCGTATTAGTTATAATCGGATGTATACCTACAAAAGATAGAGCATTAACCAGGATTGTTAAAATCGGAATGAGTAGCAACACGTGGGTAATGCCGCTACCCTCAAGGAAATAAATAATCCAATCGTTCGCCCCTGCATTTAAAATAGCGACACCGAATGTACCAGCGGCAATAAAAAGGGAGAGCTCGTTACCCATTTTCGGTAGACGTTCCTGTGAATATTTCAAAAGATTTTTTCCTAATTGCTTAGGTGACTGGTAAAACAAGGACCAAATCACTGATACGATAATCGCCATGATGGGGATAATGGTCAAAACGGATAGATCAACGCTATGCTCAATCGTCATCGTTAATCCAGTCATGGCTACAATAATGAGAACGAGTTCAATGAGTTTACGCCTAGCTTTTTTAATGGATGTCTCATCGTTATGTTGTACTGTCTCAATCGGTTCACTCAAGGTTCCGATAGTTAAAAAGCCAAGGAGTAACCCGATGATCGCAAAGGCAAAGCCTATTGGGAAGAGATCAATCCAGGTAATATCAAAATAAGATAACATCAGGGCAATTGAAATAAAATAGGGTGACCATAAAAAGGACATGGCAAACCCGCGAATTAAGGCTTTGAGTCTTGTATCTTCATAGGATTCAAAAGAAGTTGTGCCGGTTAAGTGGTACATAATTGGGATTGTCCCAAGGTTCATGACCGCACCGACCCCCATTATAGACATCTTCAAATAGATATAGAGCTGTCGTGACGACTTAACATAGTGATTAAAAATCGTGTCTAAATAATCGAGATATTTCCCTGTACGAATCGGAATTGCAATTAATGGGACGAAAATAAAGATGGCAAGTAGTCCAACATTTGAATTCAAGCTATTGAACATTGCCGTCAATCCTTCTCCGTTTATAGACATTAAGGCCGATATGACTAACAGTGAGCTAATTAAAATCATAGGTGTTTTGCTTAAGTAAGGGATGAAAGATACGATTGTCACAGCCGCAAACATACTGACGATGATGGGTAATGCGGGATGGTCGACAAATTGTGAGAAAAGATAGGTCAATCCCATTAGTAGTGCTGCGACTGGTCTGATGATTTTAGGCTTCATGTTGTTACTCCTTCTAAAGTTTCATCTGTGTTTATTATAAAGACTAACGTTAGTCGTGTCATTTTGTTAATACGAAAAAACTCGCATCAAAGTCGAGTTAATAATACATTTCCTGAATATAGGCTGGTAGTGGGTTATCGGCAATGAGCGTGTTGTGAACTTCAATTTTCTTACGTTTGGGAAATCGTACAAGCCCTTCTTTTGCAAGCTCGTTTAATGTGGTCGACACAGCTTCACGACTTGATCCAATCATATTCGCAAGTTCTTGCTGGGAGATAGGGAGGTTAATGGCATGGAAGTCAACATTTTCGTTAGGTTGATGATATCTGTTATAGAGTGATTGTAATAAATAAATGATTCGTTCTCTAACGGTACCCGTAGCTAACTGTTTCATAAGGTTTTCTCGTTCTTCTAGACGTTCACTTAATACTTTAAGACAGTTTTGTAAAAGAATAGGATGACGACTAGCTAGCTCAAGAAAATCATTTTCATTGATGGTACAAAAATGTGTGTCTTCAATAGCCTCTACAAAAACGTCATCACAGCTTAATGAGAAGCCTTCCATTTTTCCAAATGTGCTTCCAGCTCCAAGTAAGCTGTAAGTGAATTGTTTGCCATCAGTGTCGATGGCATATAATCGTACGCTACCTGTTTTAATGAAGCAGAGTTCATTTTGGTGTGTTTCAGGAGATCGGATCAAGTCGTTACGCTTATAGTAAGTATGCTTAATCTTTTCGAGGGCTTCAAGGCTGACGGGCGTTGGAATTGATTCCAAAAAACCAATTTTCGATAAATACCATAGTTTACTATACTCCATATTTCTCCCCCAAAAAAAAATATTTCAAAATGTTATTTAAATAACAGATTTATTTAATCGTTTCAATTATTATAACAATTGAAGGAAAATAAAACCATATTACATTTAGCTTGTATTGAAGAAAAGGCAAACCTCTTGAAAAAGGGGGACGCAAAGCCGGTGGTCTAAGGGGTTTCCTATGATAGCACAGCTACCTCATTAACAATGGGGGAGGAAAGGATTACATGTCACGTGAACAGGAAAGGTTGGATCGAGATTGGTTGGAGTTGATCAAACAGGCTAATAAGATGGGACTATCTAGAAAAGAGGTAAGGCATTATTTGCATCAGAAAAGAAATAAAACGCTCACTTCAAAATAGAAGTATTGTATTTTATTAACAACGTCATAAGAATTTAATATGATACATTAAACATATTTTATTTGTTGTGGGGGTTATTGGATTGACTAGCATCCCTGTCATTATAGATACAGATCCTGGGATTGATGATTTAGTCATGTTAACGGTGGCATTAACACATGATGAGTTAGATATTCGTTTAATCACGACGGTAGCAGGTAACCAAACGCAAAACAAAGTTTTAGATAATACCCTTCGTTTTCTGAGTTATGTGGGTCGAACCGATATTGAAGTGGCGCGTGGAGCAGAGCAACCTTTTTTTAAGGAGCTTAAGACAGCAGCACAATTTCATGGAGAGTTTGGGACTGGTCATGTTATATTCCCTGAGCCAAATATTACAGCAAGCCAGAGAAATGCAGTTGAGGCTATTCGTGATGTGTTAATGCAGGCTGATGAGCCGATTAATATCGTTACCACTGGGCCGTTGACTAATATTGGGGCATTTTTATTGGCGTACCCTGATCTAAAACAAAAAATTAGAAAGATTACCATTATGGGAGGTGCAGCCCTAGGTGGAAATGTAGCTCCAAAGGCAGAGTTTAATGTTTATACAGATCCGGATGCGGCCCTAGTCGTATTTGATTCTGGAGTACCTATCGTCATGTGTGGATTAGATGTCACACGTGAGGCCTATTTAACTGAAGAGGATTTAACACGTATCCGCCAAATTGGGACCGATTTGTCTAAGAAGATGTATCAAATGTTAAAGTTTTACCAACAAGCAGCTGATATAACGCCTTTTCATGAACCATTTTTTGATATGGTTGTACGGTTGCACGATTTATGTGCGATCGCTTATGTTGTGAATCCCAAGATCTTTCAAGGTGCATTTTATTATGTCACGGTTGAAAGAAAACCGGGGCTTACGGAAGGGACTACGGTTGTGGATTATATCGATAGTTTAGATAAGGAGCCTAATGCATTTGTATTATATTCTGTTAATCGAGAGGAGTTAGTCGATATGCTCATAAGGGCGATATATAAAGTGGGCTAAGTAATCAGACTTACTTAGCGGGTTTAAGTCGCTGGAAAACTCACTAAAAGTGGGTTCTCTTTTTTGTATAAGCAATCTTTAGGCTCAAGAAATGGTCTAGGGTATTTATTTGCCTGATGGTCTAATTTCTAGTACAATGTCAAATTGTGTGTGTTTTTAGTTGTTGAGAGAAAGGAGTATTCCGTGAGTTTTTCCAAATTACTAGAGATGGATACGGGCAGTCAAGCTGATCGTCAGGAACAATTGGAAAGCATGGAGTTTCAAATATTTCGAATGCGCGAAAACATGAAAGAAATATCAAAAAAATATGAGATTGTCGGCATAGATCAAACGAAACATGACCATTGGGTGATTGTGTTTAAAGATGAAGGTAAAGAAACAGCCCAATTAATGATCAATGATTGTGAAGCGGCATTTCGTGGTGCATGGGATTCATGTCTGCAGCTTCAATATAAAAATGAAAACACGATTCACATTGATGATATTAAAGGGACTGAGGAACAAGGCTATGGTTCCATATTAATGAATCATTTAAAAAATTTGGCTTATGAAAAAAATTATCAGTACGTTACGGGTGATTTAGTGAAGCGTGATTGGGATCATCTGAATCGTTTAGAGCATTTTTACCGCAAGCATCATTTTGATGTTGATATAGATTATGACAATCGCGTTGGTGAAATTGTGTGGAATGGAGACTCCTTTTAATGGGAGTCTTTTTTCAATACTTTTTAATTCGATTACTTAATGTAACCTAGTGATTTTGTTATAATAATTGAATGTGAATGACAACGAGATGAAAAGAGATGAAAGGCATGAGTGCAGCAGGAGTTAACAGTAGTTTTGATCATCGTGACCCAAGGTTTTGGCGGCTGTCAATTGGGTTAATGTTAGCGTCAGTATTTGTATTTTCAAATTTATATATTGTTCAGCCGATGTTACCTATTTTAGTTAATGAATTTAATGTTTCTCCGACTGAATCAAGTTTAGTTTTTTCCGTAACCACTTTTTCATTACTATTTAGTTTACTATGGTTTGGCTTTCTATCAGACCGAATTGGACGATTAGGTATTTTAAACTGGTCGATGGCCTTATCGGTTGTTCCGTTATTCATCATTCCGAATGTGGAATCGTTTTATTTGTTGGTCTTTTTAAGGTTTCTAACGGGGATTTCGATTGCCGGGTTACCGGCCGTCGCTGTAGCTTATATAACGGAGGAAGTTTCACCGAGAAGTAGGGGATTAGCGGTTACCTTATATATTTCAAGTAATGGCCTAGGTGCTATGGCTGGACGGATTTTTGGCGGTTATTGGTCTGAGAATTTTACTTGGCACTCGAGCTTTTATTTATTAGGTACCCTCGGAATCATTATCGCGTTATTATGTGTCTTTTTATTACCGCGGTCGAAAAATTTTGTGGCTTCGGATCAATCCTTTAAGCATGATTTAAAAGGTATGTTTGTCCATTTAAAAAATGTGAAGCTCATTTATGCTTTTATTTTTGGGATGATGTTGCAAATCGGCTTTTCAGGTATATGGGTTTATACGCCGTTTTACTTAGAGGGACCACCGTTTTATTTGTCGATTCAAATTATATCTTTATTTTATTTAGCTTATATGATGGGGATTATCGGATCACCGATTGCGGGTAAATTAGCAGATCATTTTGGCTATGTCCGTGTTATGTTTTCTGGATTAGCGATCATGCTTCTTGGCGCGATGATGACGGCAATATCAAGTGTCGTTGCGATTGGCATTGGATTAAGTGTGCTATGTTTAGGATTTTTTATGGCGCATTCTCTTACCTCATCGTGGGTTGGCATGACAGCCAAGCATCATAAAAGTGGCGCCTCAAGTATTTACTTATTTAGTTATTATATCGGTTCAACGATTGGTGGAACAGGCATTGGACTTATTTGGACAGGTATTGGATGGACAGGCGTTGTCATGGTCTGTGTCTGTTTACCGTTAATATCAGGTGTTTTATTTTATAAAGCGGTTCATTAATAAAAAAATTGATAAAATTAATGCCCACTCGCTTCAGGCAAGTGGGCATTTTTTATTCTTTCAATTCTTTTTTCGCTAAATACCAGTCAATGATTTCGATGTCTTCATCGTCTGAACCTGATCGTTCATCAGCTGCTTGTTGTGTTCCTGGTGGTGGAACAAGTACTTTATCACCAGGTGTCCAGTTGGCTGGCGTTGATACTTGATGATTCGATGTTGCTTGTAGGGCTTTAACGACGCGTACGATTTCATCCATGTTACGACCTGTTGTTAAAGGATAGTAAATAATCGTTTGGACGACTTGGTTATCGTCGATGACAAATACAGCACGGTTTGCTTGAGTACCTTCATCTTCCGGATGGATCATACCGTATTTGATTGCAACTTCTTTACTAAGGTCGGCAATGACTGGGAATTCAATTTTCGTATTGAAGTTTTCTTCCATATTACGGATCCAAGCAATATGTGATTGTGTACTGTCAATACTTAAACCAAGTAATTCCGTGTTTAATTCGCGAAGTTCTGGGTAAATGTCTTGAAACGCGACTAACTCAGTTGTGCAAACTGGTGTGAAGTCTGCAGGGTGTGAAAAAAGAACTAACCATTTTCCTTTATAGTCTTCTAGCTTTATTGGCCCCTGTGTTGTGTTGACTTCAAAATTTGGTGCTTTATCGCCAATACGAGGCAGGCTGATTGGTTGATTGTTTTCTTCTGTCATTAAGAATCTCCTCCTTAACTTATAATTCCTATAAGTTTACTGTGTTTTTATTATATTCTTATCATAACAAATATGAACTAATTATTGAAAATGATTTGCATTAATTTTTTGATAAATTTTTAAGTCATAAAAAATAACAGACATTCGCATATTAAGAATAGGAAGCGTTAATATGGGAGGTTTTGACTTATGGCTGAAGAAAAGAGTCAACAGAGGGGCGGTCGTCCTGAGATGATTGATGACGGTGTGATTGTTAAACGTAAAGATGATGATTGGATTGTTTACCTTATTAATCATGAGGATGATTATGAGACATTCGATACAGAAAAACAGGCATTAAAGCGTGCTGATGAAATATCAGATGAGTATCAATCGTATGTTCAAGTGATTGATGGGGACGGGAATATTTCAGAAAATATGCGCTATGATGATGTGGACTAGAAAAGCAGTGGCGAGGGCCACTGCTTTCATTATCCTCCAAAGAAGAAGTCGACGATGTTTCCTGCTTTAGATGCATTTTTATTGTAAAACTCGGAGTAGCCGCAGTTTTTACAATAAATAACGGTAAATTTGTTATGTTGTACGTCAAACATTTTTGAGAGGCCAGATCCTGTCATTGCGACGTCTTTTTGTCCGACATCGTTTTGTCCGCATTTGATGCAACCATCTGCCATTTGGAAATCCCCCTTTTTCATATATTATAACTAAAAGGAGCGTGGGATGAAATGGGCTGCATGCTTCTACACCATAATTGTTTAAGTTTGATGTGGGATTGTTCAAGTTTAGTTCATAATTGTTTGAGTTCGGTATGTGATTGTTCAAGTTTAGTTCATAATTGTTTAAGTTTGACATGTAATTGTTCAAGTTTACTGTTTAAGTATGACAAAATCATAAGAATCAAGCTTTAATTGAGTCTCAATTGATGCGTTACAAATGGGATATCTCAATGGTGAGTTTTAACAATGTGATTTTTTCCGAGCTTGCTAATCCATCGCTAACATCTGTTGATATTAATATATTTCAGCTTGGTTATGAAGCGGCTCAATTTTTATTTGATCAAATCGAAAATCCTAACCTACTACCAAGACGCATTACGATTCCGCATAACTTAGTCGTACGGAATTCATGTGGAAGCGTTTGATGCCGGATGAACGTCTGCCTAAGGGGATGCGTTTTTGATTGGGTAATTTGCATGAGCGTCTGAGTGTCCAAGTTCGGCGTGCGAGTGTCCGAGTTGAGCTTCCGAGTGCCCAAGTTTGGCATGTGAGTGTCCAAGTTGAGTGTCTAATTGTCCAAGTTTTTCCACGTTATCATTATTTTCTATCTATCAATCATTAAATGTCATGTTATAATGTATGAAAGTTTTTAATATTAAGAGAGGGGAGACATCATGATGCAGTTTGATAGTTTATACTACCCTTATGCGTCGCGCCGTAATGCTGTGTATGGACGGAAAGGGATGGTGGCAACATCTCAGCCACTAGCGGCAGAGGCAGGACGAGAAATGTTACATAAAGGTGGAAACGCGATTGATGCGGCGATTTCGACCGCTGCTGCCCTTACCGTTGTCGAACCGACTTCAAATGGAATCGGGTCGGATGCGTTTGCGATTGTATGGGTAGATGGAGACATACACGGACTTAATGCGAGTGGTTATGCACCGAAAAATCTTACCATAGATCAATTAAAGGCCAAAGGGTTTGACGAAATGCCGACCTTCGGCAAGGAGCCTGTTACGGTGCCGGGGACACCTGCTGCATGGGCAAAGCTTTCAGAACGTTTCGGTAAACTACCTTTTGAGGAATTGTTTGAACCCGCTATACGATATGCGGAGGAAGGTTTTCCAGTGAGTCCGACTTTAGGCTATCATTGGCAGTCAGCCTATAAAACGTTCAAGAGAGTATTCAAGGATGATATTTTTGAAAACTGGTTTAAGACCTTTGCTCCAAATGGACAGGCACCGCAAATTGGTGACTTGTGGGCATCACCAGATCATGCCCGCAGTTTGCGAGAAATCGCGGAAACTAAAGCCGAATCATTTTATTCTGGGAAACTAGCTGATGAGATAGCTTCGTTTTTTGACAAGCATGATGGCTATTTGACAAAAGAGGATCTAGCCAACTACGAACCGAAGTGGGTCGATCCGATAAAAGTAAATTACCGTGGCTACGATGTTTGGGAGATTCCGCCGAATGGACAGGGCATTATAGCTTTAATGGCGCTTAATATATTAAAAGGCTATGAGTTTAATGAAAAAGACTCTGTCGATACCTTTCATAAGCAAATTGAAGCGACGAAGCTTGCGTTTACAGATGGTCTTGAGTATATTACGCAACAGGATAAGATGGATGTATCTGTTGAATCCTTATTATCTGAAACGTATGCAGATGAGCGGCGTCAGTTAATTGGCGATGAAGCGGTTGATCCATCGCCAGGTGAGCCTCAACGAGGTGGGACTGTTTACCTATCAACTGCTGATGAAGACGGTAATATGGTGTCGTTTATTCAAAGTAATTACATGGGCTTTGGTTCTGGTGTTGCTATTCCAGGTACGGGTATTGCGATGCAAAACCGCGGGCATACATTCTCGCTTGATCCAAACCATGCCAATGCGCTTGAACCAGGTAAGCAAACCTATCACACGATTATTCCTGGATTTTTATCGAAGGATGGACAGGCTGTTGGTCCGTTTGGCGTCATGGGTGGTTATATGCAGCCACAAGGGCACGTTCAAGTGATGATGAATATGATCGATTTTGCCCTAAACCCACAAGCGGCACTGGATGCGCCAAGATGGCAATGGATGAAGGATAAAGTGGTTCAAGTCGAGCCGACATTCCCAGATCACATCGCTCAGGCGTTGCAGCGTAAAGGTCATGTAATCGAGAGGAGCCTTTACCCAAATCCATTCGGACGCGGACAAATTATTTGGCGAGACCTAGAAACGGGTGTTTTATGTGGTGGAACCGAGCCACGCACCGATGGACATATCGCTGTTTTATAGAATTTGATGATTACCAGTCACGAAGCGGTGGCTGGTTTTATTAAATCAATTAGATGTTGAGGTAAAGTTGCTAGATTACCACTTTAGATAGATTTATGCTAATTTTTCTAAGAAGTTGTAAGAATAGGATGTGAGCAGATGAATCAAATCGATGTATTTACATTAGGTGAAACAATGGTTTTATTCCAACCGGATCAAATGAGTCCATTAGATTCCGTCCACTATTTCCCTAAGAAAATTGGTGGAGCGGAATCTAATGTGGCTATTGGTTTGTCTAGATTAGGACATTCAGTTGGCTGGTTCAGCAAACTAGGGGAAGACCCATTTGGTAGCTACATTTATAAAACAATTCGCGGTGAAGGTGTTGATGTATCAACATGTCGCTTCACTTCAAAAGCACCGACTGGTTTGTTATTTAAAGAACAGCTTTCACCTGAAGATATGAACGTCTATTATTATCGAAACGGATCAGCGGCCAGTATGATGGCGCCATCTGAATTAGATGAAACATATCTTTCTAGAGCCAAAATTCTACATGTAACGGGCATTACCCCGGCATTAAGTGAAACATGTTTTGAAACTGTTATGAAGGCGATTGAAATTGCTGAACAACATGATATGACAATTGTTTTTGATCCTAACTTGCGCTTGAAACTGTGGTCAGAAGAACGAGCTAAGGATGTTTTAAATGAAATCGCTTCGCATGCTCATATTATGCTGCCTGGTTTAGATGAAGCACAGTTTATGACTGGAAAAGAGTCCGTAGAAGAAGTTGCCGAGTCATTAAGTGATGGTGATAAAACCGTTATCGTTAAATTGGGTCCAAAAGGTGCTTACATACATTCTGGAAATGAAGCCTATTATGTAGATGGTTTTCCTGTGGAACGTGTTGTCGACCCTGTAGGAGCAGGTGATGGATTTGCAGCAGGTGTAATGAGTGGTCTTTTACGTGAAGAATCACTTGAAACGGTAGTCAGGCGGGCCAATGCCATTGGGGCAATGGTTGTTGGAATGAAAGGGGATATCGAAGGTCTTCCAAGAATGGAAGAAGTAAATAAGTATATGGCACCAAGTCAAGACCAACGTGATGTTAAGCGATAAATTTTTCAAAAGGGTGTGAATTAATGAGTCAATTTAATGTCGTGGTTACGGACTATAATTATCATACGTTTGAACCGGAAAAGGAAGTTTTAAAGCAAATGGGGATTGAACTGAGACTGGAGCAATGCCGAACGGAAGAGGATGTCATGAACAAGTGCCAGGATGCGGATGCTCTATTAAATCAGTATGCACCAATATCACGTAGGGTGATCGAGAGTTTAGACAATTTAAAAGTCATCAGTCGTTATGGTGTAGGTTTTAATACAATTGATTTGGATGCGGCTACTGAAAATGGCGTCGTTGTCGGCAATGTAACGGACTATTGTTTAGATGAGGTGTCCGATCATGCCATGGCTTTACTTTTATCGAGTGTAAGAAAAATTACACAATTAAATCAAGCCGTTAAAAGTGGTAACTGGGACTATAAGGTGGCTGTCCCTATTTATCGTTTAAGAGGGCGGACATTAGGATTGGTCGGCTTCGGAAATATTCCACAAACCTTAACGAAAAAGGCCCAAGCTTTCGGTCTTAATGTTATCGCATATGACCCGTTTGTCCCTCAAAGTGTAGCTGAGGAAATGGCTATTAGCTTAGTCAGTATAGATGAGCTATACGAGCAGTCAGATTATGTTTCGGTCCATTTACCATTAAATGATCAGACAGAGAAACTGATAAGTTATGCTGCATTTACAAAAATGAAGAAAGACGCCTTTATCATCAATACGTCTCGTGGCCCTGTTATTGATAAACAAGCCCTTATTCAAGCATTACAAAAGGGTGAAATAGCAGGAGCGGGTCTGGATGTTCTAGAAGTGGAACCGATTGAATCTGGAAATCCATTATTAAACATGGATCAAGTCATTTTGAATCCACATTCAGCCTTTTATTCAGTTGAATCTGAAGTTGATCTGAAACGAAAAGCCGCACAAAATATAGTCGATGTATTATCGGGGAAACTTCCGAATTATATAGTTAATAAAGCCGTTAAGGAGAAGGTAAAACTAAAATAGAAGAAAGAAAAGGGCTATCCAAAATGATTTGGATAGTTTTTATTATTTGATAAGGTTTATCAAGCACCAATGTGGGGTGTTGGGGATTCAGAGTCTTTTAATGGGGAATAATGAAGCTCGATTGGGCATTCAGCTATTGCCATTGGGCACTCAGAACGTGATATAGGGGAAAAAACTGTCTTAATAGGGTAATTATAGAGTTAGATAGGGCACTCAGGTGATGTGATTGAGCACTCAGCTCAGTTTATTGGGGAATCAGCCCAGCTTGTCCTAAAGAATCTCTCTTTTATATTTATCCTTCAATCTTAGGCGTGATATAATGTGTGTCAATGAGGTGAACTTCATGAATTTGTCATTGCAGAAAGATATTTTTGTAAGTTTTTTTCGGTCAAGCATGTTAGGTTATGGTGGTGGGCCGTCGACGATCCCACTGGTACATAAAGAAGTGGTTGATACATATGAATGGATGACCGAGGAGGAGTTTGGAGATTTATTAGCAGTTACCAATACTCTACCTGGTCCAATGTTAACTAAAATGGCAGGGTATATCGGGTTTCGTATCGGGGGCTTTGCCGGTATGATGTCTGCCTTAATAGCATCGGTTTTACCGACTGTGCTAATCATGATCTTTTTGATTGGATTTTTAATTAAATTCCGTGACTCGTCGATTGTGCAAGGGATGACTCAGGCTATTACACCAGTGGTCGGCGTGTTACTTTTGTTGTTGACGGTTTCCTTTGTAAAAAAATCACGGAACGACCTTGGGTGGATTAATGCTGGGATTCTAGGGGTTATCAGCATTATTTTCTATGCTATATTAGATTGGCACCCAGCGATTTTGATCGCTATATTCATTTTGTTTGCTTTATTTAAAAAAGCACCAAAGAAAAGCGACGGTGAAGAGTCATGAAGGAATTATGGGAGTTATTTCTCGCCTTTTTTATTCCGGGTATCGTAGGTTATGGTGGTGGACCGGCGTCTATTCCATTAGTAGAACATGAGGTTGTAAAAAACTATGGTTTTATGACGACATCTGAATTTGGTGAAGTGCTTGCTTTAGCAAATGCACTTCCTGGTCCAATTGCGACCAAAATGGCGGGTTACATTGGATTTGAAGTTGCGGGCTTGCTTGGTTCGATTGTGGCATTACTCGCGACAGTTGTACCATCATTAGTGGCCTTAATTTTACTCTTAAGTTTATTGAATAAATTCAAGGATTCGCCTAAAGTTAAACGGATGACGGCTTACGTTAGACCGACCATTGCAGTTTTATTAGGTGTTTTAACGTTTCAGTTTTTTGATACATCATATGAATCGGCAGGAATCGTTCAAACAGTTTTTCTTGCGATTATTAGTTTCATTTTGCTTGAGCGTTTTAATATTCATCCAGCGTTTGTCGTTGCGGGTGCATTAATTTATGGCGCCATTTTTTTATCATAATTCTAAATGACTACGACAAAATGTCTAAAATTTCTGGCAAATGAACCGATAAATAAAATATAACCTTATGAGAGACATCTGAGGTGACAGATGTCTTTATTTATTAGGCTGTTTTTATTAAATATTGCTTATTATGTCTACAGCGATGATAAAGAGCAATAAAGTATGCGGAAACAGCGATTTATTAAAAAGAGAGGTGGGGGTTCTTTGAATCTATTTAAATCGATTAAGGCAAAATTAATAATCATGATGCTCTTATTATTAATTATTCCGTTAGTCATCGTAGGGTTTATCAGCCATAGCAACACGGCTATTATGGAACGCTCTATTATTCCGAAAGCAGAGTTAGAACAGGCAGACAGTGACATCGCTGATACGTTCCAAGAGTATGAGGGGTTATTAACTGAAATTACGGAAATGCAGGAGCTTCAGTATCAGTCTGCATCTATTCCTGAAGGGTCTGGTTCTGAATATGCACATTTACCAAGCATCAATGATCCTGACAAAATCGAGTATTATAGCGAGTTTTTTAGTGAGCAATTAGAAGGATATGATTACGTACTTAATTCCTATATGGCGACAATTGATGGCGCGGTGTATTTTTCCGATATTCCACCGAGTGATGTCGATTTATCCAATTTTGATTCGCGTGAAAGAGATTGGTATATTCAAGCGAGTGAAAATGAAGGGGAAGTCATCTGGACAGAGCCTTATCTAGATGCGATAACAGGCGGTTCGACGATTACGTTAGCTCGTACCGTAACGAATGATCAAGGTGAGGTAATTGGCGTCTATGGTATTGACTTTGAGATGAGTGCTTTAGCAACAGCTCTAAGAAATGAATCGCTATTAACGACGATTATCGTATCAACCATTGCTGCGGTCATTGGTATTATAGCTGTTCTTCTGTTTGTTAGAAGGATTACGAATAAGCTTACGACCGTTCAGGATGGATTATCGAGTGTAGCCGAGGGTGACCTTTCTCATCCAGTTGAAGTGAAAAGTAACGATGAGCTTGGCGATCTTGCAGATAGTTATAATCAAATGATTGATAATATGCGTGGCTTAATTTCAAGCGTTATCGATACATCTGAACAGGTTGCGGCATCTTCTGAACAGTTAAGTGCGAATGCAGATGAGACCACGCGTGCATCCGAACAAATCTCAGGTTCGATTCAGGAAGTCTCCAATGGTAATGAGCAACAGGTCGAAAATGTTACACGGTCAACAAATTTTGTTGAAGATATTTCAAATAACATCCGTGAAATTTCTAACCGAACTGAACGCGTCACGTCATCATCTGTTGAAACATCTGAAAAAGCAGGACATGGTGAGCGTGTTATTACGCAAGCAGTTGATCAAATGGAAAGCATTAGCTCTAATGTCACGAATATTGGTGATGTCATTAAAAAATTAGATGAACGATCTAATGAGATTGAACAAATTTTACAAATGATTAATGACATTTCAGAACAGACAAATCTATTAGCTTTAAATGCAGCCATTGAAGCTGCGCGAGCAGGAGAGCATGGTAAAGGGTTCGCGGTCGTGGCAGACGAGGTACGAAAATTGGCTGAGCAATCATCAGAATCAACCAATCAAATTTCTACGATTATTTATGAAATTCGTGATCAAACGAAATATGCGGTTGAATCGGTTGAACAAGGTGTGCTGTCGGTTGATGAAGGACGTGAGCTTGTCAATCGAGCAGGTCAATCATTCAATGATATATCTGAAGCGGTAACTCAGGTTTCGAGCCGAATGAAAGAAGTGAATGAATCAATTACAGAAATTGAAGAGCGGAACGAATCATTAGTTTCATCGATGGATGAATTAAATAATTATACTGATAATACGTCGACTCTAGCGCAAGAGGTTGCTAGTGCAACTGAAGAACAGACAGCATCAGTCGAAGAGGTGACATCAGCAAGTTCTGCGTTGGCACAAATGGCACAAGAATTACAAGAGACAGCTGCTAAATTTAAATTATAAGTTTGATAAAACGGGTCCCACTATTGGGATTCGTTTTTTTAGTATATGAAACATCACCGTTAATAGTCATTGTCGAATGAACTAGACTATAATTCTACAATATTTCCGAGGAAATATTTAAATTTCACAACATCTCGACAACGGTTTAATCTTTTGTCTAATCCCATGTTTCGTTATAATAGGTAAAAAAGGAGGTCTACATATGATAAATGGCTTACAAGATCGTGTTAAATTAAATAACGGAATTGAAATGCCGGGCTTTGGGCTTGGTGTCTATAAGGCAGAAGAGGGAAGAGAAGTGGTTGATGCTGTCCGAACCGCTGTTGATCATGGCTATCGTTTAGTGGATACAGCTTCATTTTATAAAAATGAACAAGGTGTGGGTGAAGGTATACGAGAGGCTAGTGTTGATCGTAACGATATTTTTGTTACAACAAAAGTGTGGAATGATGAACAAGGCTATGATGAAACGTTAAGAGCATTTGAAAGAAGTTTAGACCAATTAGGCTTTGATTTTCTCGATTTATATTTAATTCACTGGCCCGTTAAAGATCAGTTTAGGGATACGTGGAAGGCGATGGAGCGCTTGTATGATGAAGGTGTTATTAAAGCGATTGGTGTGAGTAATTTTCACGTTCACCATTTACAAAATCTAATGGCAAGTGCCAATGTCAAGCCTGTAATCAACCAAATCGAGTATCACCCTCACCTAACTCAAGAGAAGGTTAAACAGTTTTGTGAAAGTGAGCATATTCGATTGGAAGCGTGGTCCCCGATGAAGAAGGGGCGTATTTTTGACGACCCAACTATCACAGAAATTGCTGATAGGTATGGAAAAACACCAGCACAAGTCATTCTACGCTGGGATGTTCAAAATCATGTGATTACGATTCCTAAATCAGTGACCCCAGAACGGATTAAACAAAATGCAGACATTTTTGATTTCGAATTAACGCAGGATGAAATGAATCAAATCAACGCGATGAACCAAAATGACCGCACAGGCATGAACCCAGATGAGTTTGATGAAAAATAGGAAAAATCCTAATCGGCTAGAAAGAGTCGGTTAGGATTTTTTAAATTAAATATTGTAAAACGCTTTCATTTTTTATATAATGTAACTAAACCGGTTTAGTAAAACGATTTAGTAATAGATAAACGAAAGGTCATTAAGCTATGTCACACAAAATGAGAACGATTACAATTAAGGATGTTGCAGAGTTAGCCAATGTATCCAAAAGTACCGTTTCGCAGTATTTAAATAAACGCTACGACTATATGGGTGAGGCAACGAAACAACGAATTAAAGAAGCGATAGAAGAGTTAGGTTATCAGCCTAATATCGTGGCTCGAAGCTTAAAGCAAAAATCGTCAACAACTATCGGTGTGATTGTCGCTAATATTTTGCATGAGTTTTCGACGCAAATTATTCGGGCGATTGAGGATCAATGCCATGAATTAGATTTTCATATTATCGTCTGTAATGCAGATGATAATCCTTACAAGGAGAAAAATTACATCGACATGCTACGCGCGAAACAAGTTGATGGGTTGATCGTATTCCCGACAAGCGACAATGTAGAATTGTATCAAGAGCTTTTGAGACAGGGAATGCCAATTGTTTTTATCGACCGTTTAGTTTCAAATGTCGACGTTAATACAATCATGTTAGCGAATGAAGATGCGTCTAAATTTGCAGTTGATGAATTTGTTAAAAAGCAGCATGAGCGAATTGGCATTGTCACAACCTCAACCGTGAATAATGTATCACCAAGAGTTGAACGTGTTAATGGCTACCTTAAAGCACTTGAGACGCATGGGATTCCAGTTCGATCAGAATATATCATTTCAGCAGAACTCGACAAGGTTCAAGATGAACTCGATCAAATGATGAAACTTAAGGACCCACCCAAGGCAATCCTAGCGGGAAATGATCTGACATTAATTGAAATCCTAAAATACGTTAAGGAACATAACATTTCAATTCCTGATGATTTAAGCTTGATTGGTGTTGACGATGTGTCGTTTGCTGAAATCTACAATCCAAGTATTACGACCGTAGCACAGCCGACCTTCCGAATGGGAAAGCAAGCAGCAGAGGTTTTAATTAACCAGATTAAAAACGGTGGTGACGAGGAGCGTCAAGTCTTTCGTTTCGGGCCAAAATTGATTCCGAGACAGTCTTCTTAAAGAGGTGACACAGGGTGAAAGATATCATAACGAAAATTGCCGGTGAAATCAGCGATGTATTAAATGATGTTAACGATGAGGAAGTAACCCAGTTAGCAGAGGCAATTCAATCATCGAACCGAGTTTTTGTTGCTGGTACTGGTCGAAGTGGTTTAGTTGCAAGAATGTTTGCCATGCGATTAATGCACAGTGGCTACACAGTTTATGTCGTCGGCGAAACGATTACGCCTAGCATTGAGGAAGAAGATCTTTTAATTGTAATATCTGGTTCAGGTGGGACCGCATCACTTGTTCAAAAGGTTGAAAAAGCCCGTGAAGTGGGTGTCAATGTTGCACTTGTGACGACGAATAGCGATTCACCGATTGGAAAACTCAGCGATTATAACATCGTGATTCCAGCCGCAACGAAAAAGCAATTAACGAATCGAGATACCATTCAGCCTTTAGGTAGTCAATTTGACCAGGCAGCTCATTTGTTGCTCGATAGCATCATTGTTTATTTATTGGAACAAACGACAAGTGAACAAGCTTTCCTCAATAAAAAGCATGCAAACTTAGAGTAAAGCTTAACTTAAATAGCTTCTCAATTATAGATTAAATTTTTAAAAAAGGAGAGAAAAGACATGAAGAAGTTTTTATCATTGGCATTGGCAGTTGTCGCCTTTTTAGCCGCATGTGGTGGCGGTGAAGAGGAGACTAACAACGAGGGTTCAGGCGATAATGGTGAAGGTGGAAGCGATTCAATTAAAATCGTGGCAGCCCATAACCAAACTTCTCCTGAAAACCCTTATCAAGATGGACTACTAAAATTTAAAGAAGTAGCAGAGGAAGAATCGAATGGCAACATTGAAGTAGAAGTACACGCAGGAACGCTTGGTACAGAAGAATCAGAGTTAGTTGAAAAACTAAAACTAGGTGCTGCTGACGTTGTTCTTGTATCACCAGGTTTTATGACACAAACGGGTATTGACGAAGTTAACTTATTTGCCTTCCCTTATTTATTCGAAAGCTATGACCATTGGGAAAAAGTCGTACAAGGTGAAGTTGGGGAAGAAATGGCCCAAATCATTAATGAGAAATCTAACAATGATTTCAAATTAGTTGGTTATTGGACAGCTGGTGTAAGACACTATTATGGTAAAAAACCAATTGAGTCAATGGACGATTTAGAAGGCATGACGATCCGTACACAGACGTCAGGTGTGGTATCGGACTACTGGAAACAAACAGGAGCAATCCCGACATCACTTGCATGGGGTGAGCTTTACCAAGGCCTTCAACAGGATGTAGTGGATTCTGCTGAAAACGCATACCCTTATTTTGTTCAGCAAAACCACCACCAAACAGACAACGGTAAATATATTACTGAAACAGGACATGACTACACGACTCGTTTTCTATTAGTAAATGGAAATGAGTTTGACAACTATACAGAGGAACAGCAAGAAATTATTCTAAAAGCAGCCGAAGCTTCTGTGCAGGCTGAATGGGAATCATTATATGCACAAGAGGAAGAGTATAAACAAATAGCAATCGATGATGGCGCTGAAATTAACGAAATTGATCGTCAGCCATTCATTGAATTAGCTAAACCTTTACAAGATCAAGCAGCGGAAGAACTTGGCGTGACAGACCTATTAGAAAAAATTCGCCAAGCTGCAGAATAATTTGTATGTAAGGAAAGGACCCAATTGGGGTCCTTTCCTATGTTCCTTTTAGATAAAGGAGGATCGACATGAACCGATTTGTTAGGCTTCTAGAGAAAACACAAATATTTGTTGGGGTTGCTTTTTTATGTGTCTTTATTGTCACAATTTTGATTCAAATCACAACAAGACACTTAGAGATTGCTGTCATCTGGACAGAAGAGGTAGCTACCCATTCATTTATATGGTCTGTGTTTATGGGTGCGGCCGTTATGGTCAATCGACGAGAACACTTCAGTTTTGATTATTTAACAAAAAAATTAAAAGGCCGAAAACAGGCTACTTTAAATATCATTATCGATATAACTTTGATAGCTTTTAACGTTTTAATTTTCAATTATGGTATAAAGGTCGTTGAACAATTTTGGAATTATAATTGGGTTTCTATGCCTGATTTGAAAATGGGGTACGTATGGATAGCGATTCCAATAATGGCAGGAACGATGATTATTTATTCACTATCACATTTGGTTAAACATGTTCAGGTCTTACGTAGTGGGGAGGTGCAGTAATAATGGGATTTATTTTAGTTGGTCTTTTCATCCTCTTAATGTTTATCGGTGTTCCCATTGCGTTCGTGATTGGGATTGTGGCGTTACTTGGCATTATGAACATTGAGTATATCCCAGAATTAACTGTACCTATGAAGATGTTAAATGGGTTAAACTCCTTCGTTCTATTGGCCGTTCCGTTATTTATTTTAGTCGCGAATTTAATGAACTCCGGTAAAATTTCAGAGAAGCTTATTGAGCTAGCCTTAGCAATGGTCGGATGGATCCGTGGTGGTTTAGCTCACGCAAACATTTTAGTTTCCATGATGTTTGCCGGTGTTTCTGGTGCTTCGCAGGCTGATACAGCTGGTGTTGGGAAAATTTTAATTCCGAGTATGAAAAAGAATGGCTATGATAAAGAAACAGCAGTTGGAATCACATCAGCTTCATCAACAGTTGGCGTTGTTATTCCGCCGAGTATTCCAATGATTATTTTCGCTGGTTTAACGAATGCATCAGTCGGTGCGCTATTTTTAGTCGGGATTGTTCCGGGTGTATTAGTTGGCTTAGCAATGATGATTTTTGTGTATATTATCGCGGTTAAAAGGAATTATCGTAAGCAAGATCGTACAGAATTAAATAAGTTTTTGAAATTATTAGGTGAATCGATTCCGGCTTTAATTACACCCATTATTATTATTGGTGGGATTATAACGGGATTCTTTACAGCTACAGAATCTGCAGCGGTCGCAACTGTTTATACGTTACTGATCAGTATGTTCTTTTATAAAACATTAAAGATAAGAGATCTTCCTAAAATTTTATTTGATACGCTTGCGTTAAGCTCACTTTCTTTATTTGCCTTAGCTGCAGCGAGTGCGTTGGGTGAATTAATGAGCTTTTATCAATTAGGTTTACGTGCGCAAGAATTTTTCGTTGATTATGTTGATGCTAAATGGTTGTTTATTATCATCATCATTTTGTTCTTCTTGTTTATCGGAACATTTATGGACGCCATTCCGGCGATGATTTTATTCGTTCCTGTTATTTTGCCAACGGCCTTACAATTTGGAATTGATCCGATACACTTAGGCTTAATTGTCGTTATGACATTAGCAGTTGGTTTAATTACACCACCGTATGGCTTATGTCTACTTCTGGCGGCCAAAATTGGGGATATGTCAATTGAACGGTCGTTTAAAGCGGTTATCCCGTATATGATTATCATTTTAGTCGTTCTATTGTTTATTGCATTCTTCCCTGATGTTGCGTTTTATGTACCAGAGCTATTGAATCCAGATTTATTTTAGTAAGGTAACTTCTAGGAGGTAAAATAATGAATGACGTTATTACGATTGGCGATGCCATGATTGCCTTTAATCCAGTATCAACAGGGCCAATGAAATTTGTAGATTCATTTAAGCGAAATATAGGTGGTGCCGAATTAAACGTTGCAATTGGTTGTGCCAGGTTAGGATTAAAATCGGGCTGGATTAGTCGTCTTGGGAACGATGAGTTCGGCCATTATATTCGTAACTTCGCCCGTGGTGAAGGGATCGATACGACGCAGGTTGGTCTAGTGGATGGCTATCCGACCTCCCTTAACTTTAAGGAGATCATGCCTGATGGTTCAGTTAGAACGTTTTACTATCGCGAAAAATCGCCGACGTTAACGATGCGACCAGAGGATTTAGACGAATCCTTTTTCAAGGAAGCGAAAATCTTGCATATTACGGGGATTTTCCCGGCGATTGATCCAAATAATTTAGCGATTACGAGACGGGCTATTGAATTAGCGAAACAACATGATGTCAAAATCGCCTTTGATCCGAATATCCGTCTTAAGCTGTGGAGTAAGGAACAAGCTCGTGAGGTTTTATCGTCTTTCTTGCAAGATGTCGATATTCTGTTATCAGGTGTTGATGAGATGGAGCTTATCCTGGGAATAAGTAACCCGAAAGATATAATCGAAGCTTGTAAAGATAAAGGAATCGATTATATTGTGCTTAAAAATGGTGACAAGGGTTCAATCGGTTACCATGATGGTGAAACGATTGAAGCTGATCCTGTTAAGGCAACAAAAGTTGTCGATACAGTCGGTGCAGGTGACGGTTTTGACGCAGGCTTTCTATATAGTTACTTGCAAGGCTGGTCATTAGAAAAATCATTACACTTTGCCAACACAATTGGATCGATGGTTGTAAGTGTCATAGGTGACAACGAAGGTCTTCCTTATTTAGAACATGTTTTAGAACGACTCGGTGAAAAAGAACGTATCGAGCGATAAAGGAGGAAAACCATTGAAATTACAATTAGCATTAGATCGATTATCACGAGAAGAATGTATGAGGCTTGTTCAGGACACGTATGAGTCTATTGATATTATTGAAATCGGGACGAGTGTTATTAAAGAGTATGGCATGTCAATCGTTAGAGAATTTAATGATCAGTTTCCAGACAAAATGATTATGGCTGATATGAAAACATGTGATGCGGGCGGCTACGAAACAAACCAGGCGCTTGATGCTGGTGCTGATATCGCTACGGTTATGGCATTTTCCTCTAATTTAACGATTCAGGATTGCTTAAAGGTTGGCGAAGATCATGGTAAGCACGTGATGGTTGATTTACTTGAAGTAGACTCACGGGAAAAGCTCGAACATTTAAAAGAGATTGGTGTTGAATTCGTGGGGCTTCACGTCGGTAAAGACAAGCAACAAGAAGGGAAATTCGACGTTGAACTATTTAATTTAGTTGACGATTTAGGCCTTCAAGTGGCAGTAGCAGGTGGAATTAACGAGAATACGTTACCTGACATTGTTCAAAAGAAGCCAGATATTTTAATTGTCGGCAGCGCCATTACAAAAGCTGATCAACCAAAACTAGTGGCCAAGCGAATGAAAGAGATTATTAACAATGCCTAAAGTCATTAGCTTTGCGACGGTTGGGACTGGAAAAATAACCCGAAAATTTATCGAAGCCGCATCACATGTTGATGGTATTCAGTTGTATGGGGTTCATTCACGGTCGGAGGATAAGGCCAATCAATTCGCTCTAGATCATGGGGTTGAGCGTTATTATACGGATTTAAATGAAATGGCCGAGGAACCGGAAATTGATTGCGTCTATATCGCTTCACCGAACAGTTTGCATTACGAACAGGCGCAATTATTTCTATCGCATGGTAAACATGTTATTTGTGAAAAACCGATGTTTACCACCACCAAAGAATGGGAATTGTCATATAGATTAGCCGAGCAAAAAGGTGTGAAACTATTAGAAGCAGTAAGGAATATTTATACGCCTAATTTTGAGAGGCTAGCCGATCAGCTTCACCAAATTGGTCAGATCCGCAGTGCTTATTTACATCGCAACCGATACTCGTCTCGCTATGACCAATTTTTAGAGGGCCATGTCGATCGTGTTTTTACGAAAGAATTTGCGGGTGGCGCATTGATGGATTTAGGTGTTTATCCATTGACGCTAGCCATTGCCCTGTTTGGTGAACCTCAGGCGTCGACTTACTTCCCGACATTGTTAAGATCAGGTGTCGATGGTGCCGGAACACTCGTATTACAATATGAAGATTTTAACTGTACGATTATGTGTTCAAAGATATCAACTTCGTATAATCAGAGTGAGATTCACGGTGAGAAAGGCACAATTGCGATGGATCAAGTCGCTCCGATATCGAAAATTGATTTCATTGACTTGAAGGAACCATCTAAGAATAGAGTTTCAGTAAAAGAACATGAGCTTGATATGATTTATGAAATCCAAGCTTTTGTAGATATGATGAATGGCATGCGTCAACAACAATACGAAGAAAATAGAGAAATCCATCGTATTGTGGTTCATATATTAGAAAAAGTTAGAAGAGAGAATCAGATAGATAGCGTTTAAAATTAGATAAATCGGTTTTGCTAGTCTAATGTCATGTTAGGCTGGCATTTTTTTTGATAACTTGGACACTAAGTGCGAGAACTTGGACACTCGCGGGCGGAACTCGGCCACTCACTCGGCCAACTTGGACAATCAGAATGCAAACTTGGCCACTTAGAATTGAGTGAGCCAATCATGTATAATGTAAGTAGGAGGGAAGGCCAATGAAATTATTAACCTTTAAGCAGCATAACCATATCTATTGGGGCGTTAAGAAGGATGAAAAAATCTACTATTCAGAGCAATTGATATCTTATTTCCCAACATTATTATCGGTCATAGAGAATATCAACTATATGAATTTAGAGCAGGATTTGAATCGTTACGTGAATTTGGATGAGGTTCAACTATTACCTCCATACATACCGAATAAAAACATCATGTGTATCGGAAAAAATTATCGTGAGCATGCCATGGAAATGACGAAAAATGATCCGAAATCAGTTCCAGAGCATCCCGTCATTTTCACAAAATCGCCGAGTACTGTTGTCGGTCATGGTGATATGATCGAATCACATTCGAACGTCACTGAGCAGATAGATTATGAAGGTGAATTAGCTGTGATCATAGGAAAACGTGGTCGCAATATTAAACGACAAGAGGCTTTAGATTATATTTTTGGATATACCATCCTTAATGATGTGACGGCAAGAGATCTACAAAAAAGACACCAGCAATTTTATAGAGGAAAATCTTTAGATACGTTCGCGCCAATGGGACCATTTGTCGTAACGCGAGATGACATATCCGATGTTCAATCCTTGTCTGTCAAAACATATGTCAATGATGAGTTAAGACAAGATGGCAATACAACGGATATGATCTTTCCAGTCGATCAGTTAGTGGAGGCGCTATCCCAAGGGATGACGCTAGAACCAGGTGATATCATTGCCACTGGTACACCGAGTGGGGTAGGAAAAGGCTTTAACCCACCGAAGTTTTTACGAAGTGGTGATCGTGTTCGAATTGAGGTTGAGGGAATAGGAGAATTAGAAAATAAGGTGGACTAAATAAGGCAACGTGCTATGATGGCACGTTGCCTTTATCTAGTTCATAAAAAGTATCTTTTAACGTATGATAGAGCTTTTGATAGATTTCAAAGTGTTGCTGATAGATTGACGTATGTTCAAGGTTTGGCTCGATTTCCCCCTTCATCGGAATAGAATCTTTAATATCCTTTAATTGATAGCCCTCTACTGCACATAATGCTATCCAAGCTGCACCCCAAGCAGAGCTTTGGTGACTTTCAGGTATTTTGACAGGTTTTCCGAATGTATCGGCGAGAATTTGTAGCCATAATGATGATCGTGCAAATCCACCGCTAGCATATATGAGATCGTGGCGGTTTCCCAAGTGTTCCAAAGCATGTCCGATATGATAAATGGAATAAACTACCCCCTCCATACTAGCTCGGACTACGTGCTCCTTTTTATGATGTGACTGTAGGCCGATAAAACTGCCTTTAGCTTTGGCATCCCAAAATGGTGCTCGCTCGCCATTTAAATAAGGTAAAAATAATAGATTTTCAGATCCTGCTGCTACTTTCTGTGCGAGTTCGTTTAAGTCATCCATAGTATAGTGTTGTGTATCATTTGAAATCAAATTCTTAACCCATTGAAGCACAATCCCGCCATTATTGGTTGGTCCTCCCGTAATCCATAGGTCTTTTGTAAACGCATAGGAGAAAACCTCTTGATGCGAATTGAGTAATGGTTTGTCGGCAAATTGTCTAATGGCACCGCTCGTACCAATGGTGATAGCTGTCTCTCCAGGCTTGAACGCTCCGATACCAAGGTTTGCTAATGGCCCGTCACTTCCACCAATGATGAATGGTGTGTCAACGGAAATGCCTAATCTATCAGCTATATCACGGCGTAACATTGATAGTTTCGTATAAGGTGATATGGGTTGAGACAATTGATTTTCCGTAATCCCTGCCTTACTTAAGGCATTTGAATCCCACTTAAAATCATGAATGTTAAATAAACCAGTAGAGGCGGCCATAGCGTAATCAACAACTTTTTCACCGAACCAGTGAAAAAGTAAAAATTCTTTCACTGAGCCGAAGTAATCGGCTTCTATAAATGGTTTATACTCTACATTTTTCATCCAGTTCAGCTTTGCTAATGGGCTCATTGGGTGTAACGGTGTACCTGTAGCTAGATAAATCGAAGCTTGGTTTGCTTTTAATTGTTCTGCTTCGGCTGAACTACGGGTATCCGCCCAAATGATGGCATTAGATAATGGTTGTCCATTTTGATCCATACAGATTAACGAATGCATAGCCGTCGATAACCCAACTGCTAATAGGTCTTGTTTATGAATCTTCTTCGTAATATGTTGGATAGCTCTAATTGTTGCTTGTTCAATTTTCAAAGGATCCTGTTCAGCCCAACCATTTTTAGGGTGTTGAATAGAATAGGATTGTTCGTTTTCAGCCACGACCGTTCCGTTTCGCTTAAATAAAATTGCCTTAGCACTCGTCGTGCCAATATCTAATCCCATAACGTACTTCATATCTAACATCCTTTATAATCGCTTTTTAGATATAGCTTTTCGCATCTTTTTAACGGCTTCTTTAGAGTGTTCGAGATTTTTAATGTGATAATTGACGTATAGGGCATCCACAATGCTCAATTCTGCAATTCTTGATGAGAGTGCTTCTGTACGATATTCCGTCTCCTCTGAAACGGTATATAATGATAGATCAACAGCTTCAGATAGAGGTGACTTTGCGAAATTGGTAATGGCGACTGTAAAGACACCGTTCTCTTTCGCTACCTCAACAACATCTAAAATATCAATATTAGCACCTGTATGTGAGATGAAAATAGCTACGTTATTTTCAGTTAGTTGCGAGGCTGACATTAACTGTAAATGCGTATCCGTGTAAACATGGGCATTTACACCTAGACGCATGAATTTATGTTGCGCGTCTTGGGCAACTACACCGGATCCACCAGTCCCATAAAAATAAACCCCATTAGCTTTAATAAGCTGATTAGTGGCTTCATCAATTGATTCCTCATTTTGAATTTCTCGTGTCCGTTCAATAGCTTTTATATTTGATTGAAAAACTTTTTCGGTTATTTCGATTGTCGAGTCGTTTTCACTAATTTCTTCATGGATGTCTTCAATAGGGGCGACAACCTCAGATGCTAAAGCAATTTTCATCGCCTGATAACCTTTAAAATCGAGTCTTCTACAGAAACGAAAGACCGTAGCCTCAGCAATATCTAAATCATCAGCTACCTGATTAATGGTTGTATGGATAATTAATTGTGGGTTCCGCAAAATGTATGTAGCAATCTTTTTTTCTTTTTCACTAAATTGACTCATAGAACCACGTATTCGATTTAATACATGCTTGTTGGATGTATCATTCACAGGAATCCCTCCGACGTATTACTTTACTAATATACATTGTATATGAAATTTTTTTCAAACTGAAGTAAAAGTAATGAAATTTTTTTTGAAATTAGTGTTGAATTGAAAAATTTTTATTGTATAATCAAACTTAAGAAAAAAAATTTCACAACATAAGGAAGGAGTTACCAAATGCAGGTTGGATTAATTGGTCTTGGGAAAATGGGATATAACTTAGCTGAAAATCTCATGGACCACGGACACCGGGTCGTAGCAAATGATATTAATAAAGACCAAGTCCAAAGTATTGCTGATGCTGGAGCCACAGCAGCCTTCACCTTGGACGAACTGGTTGATCAGTTGCAGCCTCCAAGAACCATTTGGTTAATGGTACCGGCGGGGAAGGTAACTGAACAAGTGATTAAACAACTCGCTCATTCTTTAGACGAAGGAGATCGAGTTATAGATGGCGGTAACTCCAACTATAAAGACAGCCTTCATCATTCTAAGTATTTAAAAGAAAAAGGTATTTATTTTTTTGATGTTGGCACAAGTGGAGGAACGGATGGTGCCAGACAAGGTGCCTGCTATATGGTAGGCGGTGATCAAGAGCAGTTTAAACAGATAGAACGATTATTTGCAGATACGGCAGTTAAAAATGGCTATCTTTATACAGGGAAAAATGGAAGCGGTCACTTTTTAAAAATGGTTCATAATGGCATCGAGTATGGCATGATGCAAGCGATTGCAGAAGGCTTTGAAATCCTCGATAAAAGCCCATTTGATTATGATTATCAAGCTGTATCAAACGTGTGGAACAATGGATCCGTCATTCGTTCATGGTTAATTGAATTAATGGAACAAGCATTCTCTGAAGATTCCAATCTCGACTCGATAAAAGGGGTGATGAATTCTTCAGGTGAAGGAAAGTGGACGGTTGAAAGTGCTATTGAGTTTGAGATGGCCGCACCGGTTATCGCAATGTCTTTAATGATGCGCTACCGCTCTCAGGAGAATGATACATTCTCTGGAAAAGTAGTTGCAGCCTTACGTAATCAGTTTGGTGGTCATGATGTCGTAGAAAAATAATGAATGGCGAGACTTTAGGTGAAGAGAAACTTTTACGGAGTTAATATTTTGAAAATTATAAAAATAAAAGGGGATGTTTTAAGTGAAAAAGTTTTTTCTATTCCTTGTCGTATCACTATTTGCACTATTATTAGTGGCATGTGGTGGAGAGGAAGATAACACAGGCGAGAGTCAAAATGGCGAAAATGTAAGCGCTTCAGGAGATGGAGAGGTTAAGACGATTCGTGCAGGTATCGGTCTAAACCAAGATCACCCACAGTATAAAGGGTTACTCAAATTTAAAGAGATTGTTGAAGAAGAAACGGATGGAGACATTGTTGTAGAGACTTATCACAGTGGTCAGCTGGGTGATGACCGTTCTATGACTGAAGCTTTGCAGTTAGGATCACAGGAAGTTACAGTTCCTTCTACAGCACCATTAGCAAACTTTGTTCCAGAGTTCAGCGTATTTGATATTCCATTCCTTTTCCCAAGTGAAGAGGTAGCGGATGAAGTTTTAGCTGGTGAAGTGGCACAAGATTTACTAAAAAAATTAGAAGAAAAAGACTTAGTCGGCTTAGCTTACTGGGAGAACGGATTTCGTGATTTAACTAACAGTGAAAGACCCGTTGAAACGATTGAGGATTTTGAAGGTTTAGATATTCGTACGATGGAAAACGATCTTCATTTAGAAGCATTTAAAACACTTGGCGCTAACCCAACGCCAATGGCATTTACTGAATTGTTTACAGCTTTACAGCAGGGTACTGTTGATGGACAAGAAAACCCGTATGCAACGATTTATTTAGAAAACTTCTATGAAGTACAAGATTATGTTTCAGATACTCACCACGTATACAGCCCGTTCGTATTCTTAATGAGTAAGCAGTTTTATGATGGATTAACGGAAGAACAACAACAAATTGTGCGTGATGCTGCTATTGAAGCGGGTGAACATCAGATTAAGTTAAACCGTGAGGCAAATGCTGAGTACTTACAATCTCTAATTGATGAAGGGATGCAGTACTCTGAAATTAGTGATGAAGAACGACAAAAGATGGTAGATGCTGTTCAGCCGGTTATTGAAGATTTTAAAGATGATATCGGACCAGATGTTGTAGATGGTATTTATGAAGCCGTTGAACAAGCCCAAAGTGAATAAGTGTAAATAGGTCCCCCACCTAAAACTCTTGCTGTCCCTTTTGGCGGCAAGAGTTTTGCCTATATAGAGAAAGCTTATCAAACAGCCTGGACTTATGGGGAATTCGGTAAGTATTGAGGTGAAACCATGAATGTGCTTAGAAAAATTGAACAACACATTGAAGAATGGCTTTTAGTTATTTTGGCCAGTGTGATGACCACCGTTATATTTTTACAAGTTGTCATGAGAGAGTTAGATCATTCATTATCTTGGTCAGAAGAACTCGGGCGTTATTGTTTTATTTGGCTTGTTTATATTGGCATTAGCTACGGGGTAAAAAAACAACGTCATATCAAAGTAGATGTTGTCCTCATTTTATTAAATGATAAATGGAAGATTGTCTTATCCATGGTTGCCAATATTTTATTTTTGATTTTTGCTGTTTTAGTCGTGAGATATGGTACAGAAATATCGATGAGTTTATTGCGACTTGGGCAACAGTCACCTGCTTTGCATGTGCAAATGGGGATTGTCTATTTGGCAGCCCCAATCGGAATGGGATTAACCGTCATCCGTTTGCTTCAAAACATTTACCATCAAACTTTAATGCTATTAGGTAAAGAACAAGTCGATGTTGCGGATGAACGTGAAAGAATTGTAGAAGAAGAGGAGGGGATCTAAATGACAGTCGCAGTCCTGTTTGGTAGTTTTGCTTTATTTTTATTGATCAGTGTACCGATTGGAATCGCATTAGGTCTAGCCACCCTCGTTACGATTTTATATTCAGAGTCGGTACCTCTCCTCTTTTTGATGACTGAATTAATCACCTCATTAGACTCATTCCCAATTATGGCCGTGCCATTTTTTATTTTAGCCGGTGAAATTATGGGTAAAGGTGGTATTTCTGAACGTTTGTTTAACTTCGCAAATGCTCTCGTTGGAAGTAAAACAGGTGGATTTGCGATTGCGACCATTATAACCTGTATGTTTTTTGCAGCCATCTCAGGTTCCGGTCCTGCAACCGTAGCCGCGATCGGTTCAATCATGATTCCAGCGATGGTTCGTAAAGGGTATGATAAGACCTTTGCTACAGCAACGGTAGCAGCGGCAGGCTCGATTGGGGTGATCATTCCGCCTAGTATACCTATGGTTATTTATGGTGTAACAGGTGGTGCGTCTGTTGGTGATATGTTTATTGCTGGTATTTTGCCAGGAATATTAGTTGGAATTGGTCTAATGACTTGGGCCTATATTTATTCTAAGAAAAAAGGTTATCGTGGAACATTAGAGAAAACGAGCTTAAGTTATATAGGAAAAACGTTTTGGGAAGCTAAATGGGCGATGGTGATTCCTATTATCATTCTTGGCGGTATTTACGGTGGAAAGTTCACCCCAACAGAAGCAGCGGTTATTGCTGTTGTTTATGGGTTGATTTCAGGTTTCTTCTTATATCGTGAGTTAAAGCTTAAGGATTTACCGAAATTATTGGTCGATTCCTCTTTAACGACCGCAACGGTTTTAATCATTGTGGGTACCGCAACAGCATTCGGTAAATTATTAACCATTGAACAAATCCCTAACCAAATCGCGGAATGGATGTTAACGTTAACGGAAAATAAAATAATATTAATCTTACTAATTACCCTTTTACTATTATTAGTCGGTTGTTTTATGGATACTTTGGCAGCAATTATTATTTTAACACCTATTCTACTGCCGATTGCATCGAATATTGGCTATGATCCGATCCACTTTGGAATTATTATGGTTGTAAGTTTAGCGATTGGATTTATTACACCGCCATTAGGTGTTAACTTATTTGTTGGTTCTGGAATTTCCGGGCTATCCATAGAAAAAATTTCGAAGGCTATTGTTCCGTTTTTCTTTGCGATGGTTCTTTCGGTTTTAATCATTATATTCATTCCGGAGCTTTCATTATGGCTGATTTCGTTCGGCGATTAATGTTGATAGACTGACAGATTTGGTTGTACGTTAAAGCCATTCTGTCAATTATCTTTTGTGTTTAAATTTTCGAGTCAGGAATACGTAAATCTTGAGGTGATAAAGGATGAAAATAACAACATTCACAACCTATGTTGTCCCACCGAGATGGCTATTTTTAAAAATCGAAACGGATGAAGGGATTACGGGTTGGGGCGAACCGGTTATTGAAGGACGTGCCGAAACAGTTCAAGCAGCAGTTCATGAGCTTGAGGACTGTTTAATAGGTAAAAATCCATTACACATTGAAGACCATTGGAATGTCATGTATCGTTCTGGCTTTTACCGTGGTGGTCCGATTTTGATGAGTGCGATAGCGGGTATTGACCAAGCCTTATGGGATATTAAAGGGAAATATTATGACGCACCTGTTTATGAACTAATGGGTGGTGCATGTCGTGACTCTATTAAGGTTTACTCATGGATTGGTGGCGACCGACCAACTGATGTTGGAAAAGCTGCAAAAAAGGTTGTCGAAAAAGGCTTTCAAGCTATTAAAATGAATGGAACAGAAGAACTACAATACATTGATACGTATGACAAAATTGATCAAGTTATTGAACGGGTTGCAGCTGTACGTGATGCAGTTGGACCAAATGTTGGAATTGGCATAGATTTTCACGGCCGTGTACATAAACCGATGGCCAAAATATTAGCAAAAGAACTAGAACCGTATCGTTTAATGTTTATTGAAGAACCGGTATTACCCGAAAACAATGAAGCCTTACGAGAGATTGCTAGTCTAACAGCTATTCCTATAGCGACTGGCGAAAGAATGTATTCAAGGTGGGACTTTAAGTCACTTCTTGAAGACGGTTATGTTGACATTATTCAACCGGATTTATCACATGCAGGCGGTATTACGGAAGTTAAGAAAATTGCAAGTATGGCTGAGGCATATGATGTTGGCCTCGCACCTCATTGTCCTTTAGGGCCGATTGCTCTAGCTGCATGTTTACAAGTTGATGCGACGAGTCATAATGCGTTTATTCAAGAGCAGAGTCTTGGGATTCACTACAATAAAGGTAATGATTTGTTAGACTACATAGAAGACCGTACTGTTTTTGCATACGAAAATGGTCACGTTGGGTTACCGAAAGCACCAGGGTTAGGAATTTCGATTAATGAGGAATGTGTGAAAAAGATGGCTGAGAGAGGCCACCGATGGCGAAATCCCGTATGGCGACATGAAGATGGAACTGTCGCGGAATGGTGATGAATTAGAGTTTTCTGATTGAGCAAAAGGTCAATTGTTACGATTGATAGAGTACTCAGTATGGGGGATTGGGGAATAATAGCTTTTGTATGGGTAATTAAATTGTTTAATGGGGATTCAGTACCCGTTATAGGGCAAAAAACGAGGATCATTGGGGAATTATCGACGATTATAGGGTAATTAATGAGGGTGATCGGGCACTCAGCATGGTTTATTGGGGAATTAAATTTTTCATTAGGGCTTCGGCCCCCTTATAGATCACAGAAACCGGTATAAGTCTTGACTGATGGATTCATTAGAAAGATTGAAGGGCTTTCCTTTAACCACCAAATCATATATATTTAGAATTATGAGTTTCATAGATGAAAGCTGGTGACAATATGAGTCTATTTATTGAAGTGGTTTTGCCAATTGTCAGTATTTTCGCGATTGGGTATATCCTTCAGAAGTGGCGTCATTTAGATGTCAAAACCGCTTCAGCCATCACGATTTACGTCTTTGTTCCATTTTTAGTGTTTCAAGCGTTTTATGATGGGGATTTCAGTGGCGAATTCCCGATGATTGTGCTTATAAGTCTATTAATTTTATTCGCTATAATTTTTCTAGATAAGTTGTTAGCTATGATATTTAAATGGGACAGGGGAGAGGAAAGTGGTATGATCCTCTCGACTGCCTTTATGAATGCAGGTAATTATGGTGCGCCTGTAATTTTATTTGCTTTAGGTGAAGAGGCTTTTACCTATGCGATTTTATTCATGGCGATTCAAACGATCATCATGAATGTATTCGGGGTATATTATGCGTCACGCGGTGATTACGAAATACGCTATGCGATTTATTCTGTTTTTAAAATGCCGGCTACATATGCGATAATCTTGGCCTTGCTACTCAATACCTTTGACGTACAGGTGCATGCGCGAATACTTGAGATGGTAGACTTTATGGCGGCGGTAGCTATTCCGCTCATGATGGTAGTGTTAGGGATGCAGCTCGCTAATATTACGTTTAAAGAATTCGAGATTGGAAAGGTAGCCATCGGTTCCACGATCAAACTAATATTAATGCCGTTCATAACGTGGCTGTTTGTGATCATCTTACCCATCTCGCCGTTATTAGGACAGGTTCTTGTTATCCAATCAGCTATGCCGGCAGCGGCAACGACAACGATGTTTGCATTAGAATTCCGAGCGCGGCCGGACCTTGTGTCGAGTGTCACATTAGTTACGACGCTACTCAGTATCGTGACGATTTCTGTTTTATTAGTCATCATGGTCTAATGGTGCAAACATAACGAACCCCACTCACCAACACGTGAGTGGGGTTCAATTTCTAGGGGGGAAAAGTACTCTATATCAATTAGCTTCGGATTTCTTGACGCATAAAGATGGCATAAGCAATTAAGAAGCAAACGGTACATAGAGCTAATATGCCAAACACTTGTGGCCATATTATCGTAAGACTTTCACTAATTCCAAGTGGGCTTGGAATAGCTCCTGTTGCTTGTTCCATCGTGACCGGTCCGAGTGTTCGGAATCCGGGGTTAAGTAAAACGGTCGTAATTTCAGAAATTAGATAGTTCGGTGACAACCGCATATACATGGTCATCTTTTCTTGGTTCATCGCTTGGGTTTGGTTGGCTTGAAATAGATCTTCTGGCATCGCTGCCGTTACAATAAGGTTGACAATGATCGAGTAGAAAACGCTGAAAAATAACCAGATGGCAATTCCAGATAGCGCTGATGTAGCAGCTTGTTTGAATAAAATTGAGAACAAGATCGACAGTGCTAGCCAGAAAGCGATGTATAACACGATCATCATTAAATAGACAAACACCCGTATAAATTCCTCAAACGTCGGTGGAATTCCGATGATGAGAATGCCTAGTGAGAATATAAGAGCCCCAAGCATTAACACTAAAAAGGCTATGACAAAAAGGCTACCTGTGAATTTGGCTAAGATTAAATAATCCCGTGGAATCGGCTGAGACATAATGCGCAATAATGTTTTATTATTTTTTTCAGAATTGATCGCATCAAATCCCATGGCGATTCCGAGTAGTGGACCCAATAAACTTATAAACGTAATAAAAGGAGGTAACGCACCGTTTTCTCCTGAGATGGTAAAGATTTTTAAATATAGGAATAATTCTTTTGACGAATCGATGTTACTAGCTACATCGCGAATCGATGTTAAAGCTGAATAAAGTGATCCGATACAGGTCAAAAGAATAATAACCATTAAAATGTTAAAACGAATACTCGTAATATGGTCGCGAATTTCTTTTTGAACTAAGACCCAAAAAGGACTGTTCGCTGTGTTTTGTAAAAAGAGACTAAATTTTTCCCGATCCAAGGGTGTCACCTCCTTGGAAGTATTGTTGATAGATATCGTCTAATCCGTAAGACATTTTTCTAAATGATAGAAGGTGGAACCCGTTATCGATAATAGTCTTAGACAGTTCGCCTTCATCTCGTTTCTTCGTGGTGACATGGACTTTACCATCGTAGATCGTGGTTTGGATCTTGTTATCTTGTGATGTTAAAAGCTTTGCAACGCGGTCGGCTGATTCTTTCGTTTCGATTTCATATTGATAGCTGTTTTTATCTAGTAGTTGCTGTTGTAGGGAATCGATATCACCTTCAGCGAGTAATTCCCCATGAACGAAAATACCGACACGATCACAAATTTGTTGCACTTGATGTAAATGGTGCGATGATAAAAGCACTGTAATGTTTCGTTCATCTCTAAGTCGTTGAATCATTTCAAGGAATTCTTGTATCCCTTTTGGATCAATCCCAAGTGTTGGTTCATCCATGATGACAACGGATGGGTCTTTGATTAATGTATCTGCAAGGCCTAGACGCTGTTTCATTCCTCGTGAATATTTACCTGCTTTTTTCTCTTTTGCATGGCTTAAACCGACTTGTTCTAAAAGTTCATCAGCTTTATAGTCGGATTCAAGTTTACTAAATCCGTTGAGTCTTGCTGTTAGAGTCAAATTTTCCTTTCCTGAAAGGTCTTCGTAAACACCGACATGATCAGGTAAGAAACCAACGCGCTTCTTAACCTCAATCGGTTTGACAGTCGGTGAAACGCCTTCGACAAACATTTCGCCATTAGTTGGTTCGGTTAATCCGAGTAGCATGAATATCGTCGTTGATTTCCCGGCTCCATTCGGTCCGAGTAATCCGTAAATCTCACCTTTTTTTATTTTTAAACTTAAATGATTAACGGCTGTTACTTCTTTGTATTTTTTAACAACATTAGATAGTTGGATAACGTTACTCAACCTTATCTCCTCCCATATTTACGGATGAGGAAGAATAGGCTAGCTGCAACGGCAACAATCATGAAAACTCCGATCCAACCCCAGAGCATCGATGTTTTAACACTCATACGGAAATCGGCTTTGCTTGTCGATTGTGGTGCATTGGCGGTAATCGTCATCACGTAATCTCCGGCAATGGCTTGATCGCTAGCATGTACAGTTGCTTGAACATTGACAGATTCGCCAGCTTTTAATTGTTCAATTTTGTCTTGTGAAAATTCAACATTCCATTCTGGTGGTGTACTACTCGATAAGGAAATCTCGGATAAGTCGGATGTTCCCTCGTTTTTAACGACTAAATCTAAGTTGGTATCGTCGCCAGCTTGAATATCAGCACTTAAACGACCATCTGACGTTGTTAGATTTAAATCATAAGTACCTGTCACAACAGACTCTAAAACAACTTCTGAATTTGTTTGCCCTGATTGAGCGATGACTGGAATCTCGTATGTGCCTCTCTTAACCTGTTCAGATGGATTGACCTCAACGTCAACCGTTTTCGATTCGCGTGATTTTACTTTGACACTCGTCACATCAGAACCGTCTGCTTTAAAGTTAACCTGCCAGCCCTCAGGTGCATCGGCTTGAAGCGAATAGTTCTGTTCTTCAGCTGTCTTGTTAGATAGCTCCAAACTATAAGAGAAGGTTGCATCAGCGTCACCTTCCATATTTGGCTGATCAACGGTTAATTCTGTTTGGAAGGTGCCTTGTTCCGTGATATTAACCGTAATCGGGAGTGTTGTCGTTGCACCTGTATTCGATTGGGCTACGACATTAAATGTATAAGACCCTTGATCGATCTGCAGTGGCACGTCTAAATCAATCGTAAATGTTTGTGCTTGATTCGGTGCAACAGATAATTGATTAATAGATTGTCCGCCTGCGGAAATGGAATAGTTCCACTCACCGGATAAATCTTGTAGGCTTAAATCGAGCTGCTGCACTTGTGCTGAATCATTGGTAACGTCAATATCATAGGATAATGATTCGCCAGGTGTAACAGATAATCCGGTGTAAGGTGTGAATAATGTAATCCCACCGGCCGCATTGGATGTGATCGGCTGGATGAAACTAAACAGTAATGCGAAGATGGTTAGGATTTTGAGATACTTTTTCCACATCATGAATCCCCCTGTTTTTATTTTTTTCATAAGTGATACGGGGGAAGATTTGATTTGGATTTAATTTTTTCATAAAAATTTTAAGAGAGTTTGGTTTAGGCGGACAAATGTCCTGAATGATATAATCTACCACCGGTTTTGGGGTTGACAAATAAATTTTTCTTACGCAAAAATAAAATATAGAATGAAAAGGGGTGAGGTGTATGTGGGATACGGATGAGTCTCTCGTTCATGGTATGGAACAAAAATCTAAACAAGCCTTCCAACTATTTTACGAGAGGTATATAGATTATGTTTACCGGATTGTGATCGGTGTTGTTAAAAATCACGATCAAGCATTAGATATCTGTCAGGACTTATTTTTAGAGTATTTTCAAAAAGCACATACGTTTGACCCTGAGCGAGGTAGTGTTAAGGCTTGGGTAGCGGTTAGAGCGAGGAGCCGCAGTGTTGATTATATTCGACAATCTTCGAAGGAAGTAACACTTCACGATCAAGAATATGAAAAGAGGCAAGCCGCAACGACACCTCAAGATGAATTTTTGAAAAAGGAAGAATCTCAGCATTTAGTTCAACTGCTATTTAAACTACCAGCCCATCAACGTAACGCGATTGTTGATAATTACGTGCATTCTCTTACACATCAAGAAATAGCTAAGAAGTTAGATAAACCGTTGGGAACCGTTAAGTCAACTATTCGCTACGGTATACAAAAACTACGAAAATATTATACGTCCGATAACGTCGAAAAGGATCGGGGTGATTCCATTGACGAACAATCATTTAACCGATGAACAGTTTGTTGATTATATTGAAGGGAACTTAGAAGAAACAGAACACGCAAAGGTCAGTCAGCATTTACAGGATTGTGAAGAATGTCAAGCTTCCTATCAATCATGGGCCGATCTGTTAAACACTGATATAGAGCTTAATGAGTTGGATCGCCGAAGGGTTTGGCACGGTATTCAATACAAAGTGCAGGAAAAAGAGGTCCAACAACAAACCTGGCGTAAACGTTTGATTTATGCTGGTTGGTCAGTCTCTTGTCTACTATTTTTGATCGTCGGTTATTTAGTTGGTCAAAATGGCTCGGAACAAGAATTTGCAGGGCCAATGCCTGAAGGTGAACGTCTCGGACGGTTTATGGATCAACCTGTTCAGCATTACGATATGGTGAATAGTGAAGACGGAGAAAGTCAAGGTATTGCCTGGTACAATCCGTATCAAAAACAGATGATTCTTTACCTCAACGATCCGAGAACGATTAGTGATCAAACGCAACAAATACAAATTGAAACGCTAGATCGCGTCATTCCGATACAGCCGAATCATCTTCGTGATGGTCGAATGCAGTTTTATGTCCGAGATCAAGATTTGCAAGATTTATCGCAGTTGATTGTGACAGATGATGAGTCGAAAGAAGACGAACAAACCTATTATTTCCGTATTATAGCGGAATAAAATACTTTTCTGATTAAGTAGTTCAGTTTTGGTGTACAAAAGAGCCGATTGTACCCTTAATTGAACTACTTTTTTAGCAGGTAGGAAAGTATAAAATTTTACCCTGCCTGCATAAGTGCAACAACGTCTCTGACTTCACTTAATTAGCTCGTCAATCTACTAGTTTTCTTTATAAAATTACAGAGGGGAGCTGAGAGTTCAATGCGAATGTCCAAGTTTGGGATGTGGTAATGGGAAAATTTACACTTTAAGAAAAATGAGATTAAAGTAACTAAGGCTTGTCGCTATTAAGATTTGACGACAAGCCTTAGTATGTCTCAGTACACAAACCTATTTAATTTTTCGTAGTAGGATTCTAGAAATTCAAAAAAGACTTGCTCGGACGGAGCTACTTCTCGATTCGATGGTAAGATAATACCAACTGTACGCGAAACATTCGGTTCAATGATTTCAATGGATTTGGTGTCGCGCATCGGCATATCATTTAACGTAATTTCGGGAAGTAAGCTCACGCCGAGTCCAGCTGATACGAGTCCTTTAATTGTGTCGACGTCTTCCCCTTCAAAGGCAATTCGAGGTTGAAATCCAACCTGAGAGCTAGCCTTCATAATGATGTCCCGTATGATATATCCCTGTCTAAAAATAACAAAAGGTTCATGTCTTAATTGGATTAAACGTAAATAGGGTTCGTTAGCTAATTCGTGATGTTTGGATAATAAGGCCATAATTTTTTCGGTAAAAAAGATGTGCCCTTCGATATCGTCTTGGTTTGATGGGACAGGGGAGACAAAGGCGATATCAATGTGCCCAGAGATGACGGCATCTGTTAATTCTTTCACAGTCCCTTGGTGTAATTGAAAACCAATCTGCGGGTGTTCTTTTCTAAATGCGGATATCACATTTGGTAGTGTTTTTGCAGCTAAGCTAGTCGGGAAGCCTAAGCGAATCGTCCCGCTTTCTGGGTTTAAGTATTCATAGATTTCCCGTTCGGCTTTATCGAATTCAAGCATCGCTCGTTTAACACGGTCAAGAAAAATTTCTCCCACAGGGGTCAGACGTATTTTCCTTCCACCACGTAAAAATAATTTAACTCCAAGCTCTGCTTCTAAATTAGCAATTTGTCTGCTCACAGCTGATTGAGCGACGTGTAATTCAGCTGCCGCCTCGCTCACATGTTCTAATTCAGCCACTTTGATAAAATATCTTATTTGTCTTAGCTCCATTATATCAACCCTCACGACGTATTATCTCATTTTGCGATTAATAGTATCGAATATATATATTGAAAGCATAACAGAAAAACTTTACGATTAAAATAGCATGTTGTCGCATTTTTAATACTTTTACTATTTTTATAAAATTGCTATAAAAACACAACACTCCTCGCGTAAAGCGAGTTTTTCTTTAAGTGAATATAGAAAGGGTGAGGTTATACGTGATTCAAACAGGACTTCCAGAAAAACACGGGTTGTATGACCCGAAGTTTGAAAGTGATGCGTGTGGAATAGGTTTTATTGCAAGTATAGATGGTGAAAAAACGCATCAGATGATCCAGGATGCGATCACGATTCTCTGTCGACTCGAGCATCGTGGTGGTCGTGGATCAGATCCGAATACCGGTGACGGTGCTGGGATTATGATGCAAATTCCAGATGAGCTGTACCGTAAAGAGTGGAATTCAAAGCTGCCTGAGCAAGGCGAATATGCAGTTGGGATGTTATTTTTACCGCAGGAAGAACGTTTAAGAAAACTGGCTGAGTCAGTCGTTGAGCAAGTCATTGAAGCGGAGCAGCATGATTTGATCGGTTGGCGCACAGTCCCGGTTGATGACTCCATGCTATCTGAGACGGCAAAATCGACGATGCCTTATATCCGACAAGTTTTTATTAAAAAACCTCAAAATACTTATATAGAAGAAAAATTCAAACAATCTTTATACTTAATTCGCCGTATCATCGAAAAGCGCGTGGCTAACATGGAGGAGCTCAAAAAGGGACCGTTTTATTTTGCGAGTCTTTCGCCAGGTACGATTGTGTATAAAGGTATGCTCACACCAGAACAGATGGATCAGTTTTATTTAGATTTAAATAATCCAATCGCTAAAACGGCTTTTGGCATGGTGCATTCGCGTTATAGTACGAATACGTTTCCGTCATGGGAACGCGCGCATCCAAACCGGATGCTCATGCACAATGGTGAGATTAACACGATTACGGGTAATGTCAACTGGATGAAAGCACGTGAAACGGCAGCAATTTCTCATATTTTTGAAGAGCGTCATGAGGAGCTTTTACCAATCATTGACGAAGAATCAAGTGACTCGGGGATGCTTGATCAGGCCTTTGAGTACCTTGTGACAAATGGCCGTTCCATGTCACAGACATCAATGATGATGGTTCCGGAGGCTTGGGATTTAAATGAACAGATGAAGGACCCTGAGCGTGCCTGCTTTGAATATTTAAGCACGATTATGGAGCCCTGGGATGGTCCGACAGCGATTGCCTACACAGACGGAAAACAAATTGGGGCATCACTTGACCGAAACGGGTTACGTCCAGCGCGTTATTATATTACAGAGGACAATCGAATGGTGCTATCCTCTGAGGTTGGCGTTGTCGATATTGAACCGGAGCAGGTTGTTCAAAAAGGACGCCTCGCGCCAGGTGAGATGATTTTAGTTGATTTAGAAAAACATGATGTTTTATTCAATGAAGATATCAAGCGTGATATCGCGACGAAGTTTCCATACCGTGAATGGCTGAATGAGTCATTGATTCAATTAAAAGGTTTTCAAGACCATGATGCATCTGAAGAATTATCGGATTATGAGCTATTACAGTTTCAGTTAGCGAATGGGTACACGAAAGAAGAATTAATGAAAAACATATTGCCGATGGTGACGGAACAAAAAGATCCGATTGGTTCAATGGGGAACGATACGCCACTAGCGGTTTTATCGGAACAACCGCAATTGTTGTTTAATTACTTTAAGCAATTATTTGCGCAGGTGACGAATCCGCCTATTGATGCGATTCGGGAAAAAGGTGTGACCTCAACCACTTCTTATCTTGGGCCGCGTCATAATTTCTTAGATGATGGACCTGAGCATTGTAGGCGAATTCGCTTATATACACCGATTTTAACGAAGCAGGAATTCGATGCGGTCGTTCATAATAGTCGTAGTGATTTCCGTTTTGAGCGTGTATCGACGACTTATCCGATTTCACGCGGAGCAGCTGGTATGGAATCCGCATTAGAGTCCATGTTTAAACAAGTTGAAACCGCCATCGAACAAGGCGTTTCGATGATTGTGTTAACGGACCGGGATACTTCCAGTGAACGTGTGGCCATCCCG
Source organism: Tenuibacillus multivorans (assembly GCF_900103915.1). Classification (GTDB taxonomy): domain Bacteria; phylum Bacillota; class Bacilli; order Bacillales; family Alkalibacillaceae; genus Tenuibacillus; species Tenuibacillus multivorans. The sequence goes on from NZ_FNIG01000005.1 coordinate 194,947, forward strand.
TCATTATTAGCTGTGAGCGGTTTACACCATTATTTAGTCCGTAAAGGCTTGCGGACGAAAGCGAGCCTAATTTTAGAAACGGCTGAGGCGCGTGATGTTCATCAGTTCTCAGTTTTAATTGGCTTTGGTGTCGATATGATTTATCCGTACTTAGCTTATCGTTCAATTGAGAAGCTCGTGGCTGATCAATTTGTAGAAGATTATCGTTATGAAAAGGCAATTGAGCGGTATCGTGAAGCGGCGACGAATGGCATTGTTAAAGTGATGTCGAAAATGGGGATTTCGACGATTCAAAGCTACCGTGGTGCGCAGACATTTGAAGCGATTGGAATTGACCATGAAGTGATGGATCAATATTTTTATGGGACATCGTCTAAGCTTAGTGGTATTGGGTTAGAGAGTATTGCCGAAGAATCGATCACACGACATCTTTTAGCTTACGGTGAACGCCGAACGACTTTACCATCTGGTGGTGCGATGCAGTGGCGTAGCGATGGCGAGCATCACTCATTTAACCCGCGAACAATCCATACGCTTCAGCACGCTGCACGTATGAATAGTAAGCCATTATATGAGAAGTTTTCAGAGCTAGTCGAAAGTGAAAAAGTAACATATTTACGTGATTTATTGGACTTTAAATTAGATGAGTCTAAAGCGATTCCGATAGATGAAGTCGAGCCCGTTGAGGACATTTGGAAGAGGTTCAAAACCGGCGCGATGTCGTATGGGGCTCTGAGTCAGGAAGCCCATGAAATGCTTGCGATTGCGATGAATCGAATCGGTGGTAAAAGTAATAGCGGTGAAGGTGGGGAAGATCCTAATCGTTTTACGCCAGATGAGAATGGAGACTTACGACGCAGTGCAATTAAGCAGGTGGCTTCTGGTCGTTTTGGTGTGACGAGTTATTATTTGACGAATGCCGATGAGGTTCAAATCAAGATGGCACAAGGCGCTAAGCCAGGTGAGGGTGGTCACTTGCCGGGTAAAAAAGTTCACCCGTGGATTGCGGATGTCCGTAAGTCGACACCAGGCGTAGGGTTAATTTCACCACCGCCACACCACGATATTTATTCAATTGAGGATTTAGCGCAATTAATTTACGACTTAAAGCATGCTAATCCAGATGCACGCTTAAATGTGAAATTGGTGGCGAAATCTGGTGTTGGAACGATCGCTGCTGGTGTTGCCAAAGGTAGAGCCGATGTCATTTTAATTAGTGGTTATGAAGGCGGAACAGGAGCATCTCCGAAAACGAGTATTCGTCATGCTGGTCTTCCGTGGGAGCTCGGTTTAGCCGAAGCTCATCAGACATTAGTTTTAAACGGCTTGCGTGAGCGCGTTCGTTTAGAAACAGACGGAAAGCTCATGACCGGTCGTGATGTGATTAAGGCAGCATTACTTGGAGCAGAAGAATACGGATTTTCAACGGCACCTATGGTCGTGCTTGGCTGTATTTTAATGCGTGCATGTCATTTAGATACGTGTCCAGTCGGTATTGCGACACAAGATCCCGAGCTACGGAAAAAGTTTGCAGGCAATGCCGATCACGTGGTCAATTATATGCGTTTTGTCGCTGAGGAAATGCGGGAAATTATGGCTCAGTTAGGTGTTCGCACATTAGATGAATTAATTGGTCGTACGGACTTCCTTACTGTTAATCATAAAAAAGCAGAGCATACCAAGGCAAAGCAGCTTGATTTAGAGCCATTGTTAATGACAGCAGATGTTGGCTGGCTTGAAAACGAACGTCCGGATCTTAACGTTTATGATGACCACCATATGGATACGACTGAGTTGATTCCGAAATTGGACCGAGCACTTGAAAATAGTGAATTAGTTCAGTTAGATTTACCAATCGAAAACACGAATCGAACCGTGGGAACGACACTCGGTTACGAAGTTTCCAAGCGATACGGTGAAGAAGGCTTACGAGAGGATACGATTGACTTACGTTTTACAGGTTCCGCCGGTCAAAGCTTCGGTGCGTATGTACCGCATGGTGTTACGATGCATGTTAATGGCGATGGTAATGACTATGTAGGTAAAGGTTTATCCGGTGGTAAATTAATATTCCAACCTAATCTGCCGCCTGCCTTACACCGTATGGAAGAGGTCATCATCGGTAACGTTGCCTTATTTGGAGCAACAAGTGGCGAGGCTTACATTAATGGCGGAGCAGGTGAACGTTTTGCCGTTCGAAATAGTGGCGCACGTGCTGTCGTTGAAGGTGTTGGCGATAATGGCTGTGAATATATGACAGGTGGTCGTGTTATTGTTCTCGGAGGCATTGGTAAAAACTTTGCTGCCGGGATGTCAGGCGGTATAGCCTACATTTGGGCTAACGACATACAGGACGTTAAAAAAAAATGTAATAAAGAGCTCGTTTTATTTGAGGCATTGGAAGACTCAGATGAAATGAGTGAATTAAAAGATATGTTATTAAAGCATGTCCAATATACAGGTAGTAAACGCGCGAAATATATTCTGAATCATTGGGATACGGCTGTGCATCAGTTTGTAAAAATCATTCCTGAAGAGTTTAAAGCGATGCTATCTAAAGAAAGTCAGGAAAACCAGGAGAAAGTCGTTCAGTAAACAACAAAGGAGGGAGAGGTAGCATGGGATATTTAAAAGGTTTTATGGATTTTAGTCGAAAAGACCAGGATGTACGTGATCCTATCGAGCGGATTAAAAACTGGGAAGAGTACGTCGTTCGCTTTGACGATGATGAGTTAAAACGCCAAAGCTCACGCTGTATGGATTGCGGCACACCTTTTTGCCATACAGGAGCTGAATGGGATGGCGCCAACGTTGGCTGTCCAGTGAACAACTTTATACCAGAGTGGAATGAACTTGTGAGTGAAGAGAACTGGCAGGAAGCGTTGAAACGACTTGAGGAAACAAATAACTTCCCAGAATTTACGGGCCGTGTATGTCCTGCACCATGTGAGGGCTCTTGTACACTTGCAATAAATGATGATCCAGTGACGATTAAATCGATAGAAAACGAAATTATTGAACGCGGCTTTGACAACGGTTGGGTCGAAGCGAAGGTGCCAACCCGTCGTACGGATAAACGCGTAGCAATCGTAGGCTCCGGCCCAGCTGGTTTAGCGGCAGCTGATCAGCTTAATGAAATGGGACATCACGTGACCGTTTATGAACGTGATGACCGTCCAGGCGGCCTGTTAATGTATGGTATTCCGAATATGAAGCTCGAAAAAGATACCGTTGACCGACGCATTAAGGTGATGAAAGAGTCAGGCATTGAATTTGTCTGTAACACAGAGGTTGGCGTCGATGTCACGCGTGATGAACTGAACCGTGACTACGATGTGGTCATCATGTGTACGGGAGCCCAAGACCCACGCGACGTTCCATTAGAAAACCGTGAAAGTAGCGGGATCCATTTTGCGATGGACTATTTAAAGGCTTCAACAAAAGCACTTGAAACCGATCCTAAAAACACACCGATTACCGCAGAAGGTAAAAACGTGATTGTCATCGGAGGCGGTGACACAGGTGCCGACTGTGTCGCAACTGCGCTAAGACAAAACGCTAAGCGTGTCGTTCAATTCGGCAAACACCCAGCCAGTCCTGAGGAACGTACTAGTGACAATCCTTGGCCAGAGTTTCCGATGACCTTTAAACTAGACTACGGCTATAAAGAAGGCCTTGAGTCTCAAGGCGAAGACCCACGAAAATATGAAGTGCTTACCCAGCGATTTGAACAGGGAGAAGATGGGAACGTAGCGGCCTTACATACCTTAAATGTCGAGAAGGTATATGAGGACGGAAAGCTCGTCACGAAAGAAATCCCTGGCACTGAGCAAGTGTGGGACGCAGACCTAGTCTTAATTGCGATCGGATTTTTAGGCCCTGAACAAGAAATATTAGAACACTTTAATCTACAAACAGATGAACGTGGCCGCATTTGGACACTGGATGGCAGTAAAGACTACTGCACAAATGAACAAGGCATTTACGCAGCCGGCGACGCACGTCGCGGCCAAAGCCTCGTCGTTTGGGCGATTCGAGAAGGACGCGAAGTCGCAGAGCAAGTCCACGAATATTTAACAGAGGAAAGTAAGATGAATATTGTTTAATAGGAAAAAATTCCGCCTTTGGGGCGGAATTTTTATTATAAGTTATGAGGATTGGGGTCTGGACTCACCAATCCGAGGTGTAACTCGTTAATCTGATGAGTGCACTCACCAATTTGAAGGCTCGACCAGTCAAGAAGAGAAATCAATCCGTAGAATAGTGAGACCATCCGCCAAAAAGAGAGGTCGATCCGCCGAAAAGAAGGGTCAATCCGCCAAAAAGAGGAGACCATCCGCCAAAACAAGGGGTCGAACCGCCGAAAAAGGAGTTCAATCCGCCGAAAAGAGGGGTCGAATCGCCAAAACGAGGGGGTCAATCCGCCAAAACGAGGGGTCGAACCGCAAAATCAATGGAGAATTAGCGAATAAATTATTTAAATGGTTCGATGATAAGAATGTGACTTGGCATTTCCATCATTTAGCGTTATGATATCAATTAACTCATTACCAAAAAAATGAAAGGGGTGTGTTTATGGCAATCCAGAACATTGGTTTTATCGGTTGCGGTAAAATGGCTCAGTCAATCATTAATGGCATGATTACATATGGTGGTTATGCCCCCGAACAAATTCAAGCTACAGCCGTAACGGACAAGACAATTAGTTATGTGACGGAGAAATTTGGAATAGAAATTGGCAATGATAATCAAAAAGTAGCCGCGGAAAGCGATGTGCTTTATTTAGCAGTGAAACCGTATGTCTATCCAAATGTCATTGAGGAAGTCCGATCACATATCAGGAAAGATACCATTATTGTCACCATTGCCGTCGGTGTTACGTTAAAGGAAATGGCAAATTTATTTTCTTCTGAAACAAGAGTGGTGCGGACAATGCCCAACACACCTGCTTTCGTTGGTGAAGGGATGACAGCCTATTGTCCGAATGAAAACCTCACCGACCCTGAACTAGAAGAGCTGCAATCACTTTTTTCAAGCTATGGTCAGGCTGAAATGGTTAAAGAAAACTTGATGGACGCGATTACCGCCGTGAGTGGTTCATCACCAGCCTATGTCTATGTGTTTATTGAAGCGATGGCGGATGGTGCTGTGAAGCAGGGCATCCCGCGGGAGCTTGCCTACCAACTAGCGACTCAGGCCGTCTATGGGGCAGCCAAAATGGTGATGGAAACGGGACTTCATCCAGGTGAATTAAAGGATCACGTGACGACGCCTAATGGCACAACAATTCGAGCACTGGCCTCATTAGAGGAAGACGGCTTTCGAGGATCTGTCATAAAAGCGATAGATCATTGTTTTAAAAAGTAAAGTTGTAAAGAACTTAGCTTTAGCTGAATAAGTAATAGCATGTGAACATTCAAAGTTTCACATGCTATTCTTTGTTGTTATTAAGATTATTTTTCTTCACGATTCTCCTATCCTAACGTCCTCCTCACAGTCTCAACCATAACCTCAACCGACTTCGGAATGGCATTAAAGTTAAATGTCATATTCGGATGGTGAAGGCCAGGTCCTAGATCACATCCGATCCCAAGCATGGTAGCTTTAAGGTGTGGGCGTTCGATCGTATAAAAATGAAAGTCGTCGCCACCTGTTGTGACAATCGGATCTTTTAAGGCATCTTCACCAGCTGCACGCTGGATCCCTTCCGCCATATGTGAAATCGCCTCGTTGTTAGTGACCGATGCGGCTACATTGGCTCCGAGTTCTAGTTCAATCTTTACTTGATGATATTCCTCAAGCATATGCACCACTTGATTCAGCTTGTCATTTATTTGATCCATTGCTTCGTTCGTTTGTGCGCGTAAGTCTAATGAAAAGGTGGCACTTCCTGGGATGATATTCTGGCTTTTTCCACCAGCTTGAAAGCCTGTCATTTTAATGGAGTGGGGAATCATCGGATTCACTTGAATGTTTCGAATATAGTGGTTTAAGTCAGCACCGATATCTATCGCGTTCGCAGTTAAATGAGGACGAGCGCCGTGTGCATCTTCTCCTGTTATTGTACCGTGTATAAAGCGTGCGGCACCATGTTTAATGACGGGGGTAAATTCACCATGATTTAATTCCTCTTTAGGACGTAGGTGCATGCCGTAGAGATAATTGACATCATCGACGACCCCTTTTTCTACAAGCTTTAAGGCACCTGTTCCTTTTTCTTCGGCAGGTTGGAAAATGAAGCGAACAGTTCCGTTAAACGCTTCACTTGAATGGTGGAAAGCTAGTAGTGTTCCTAACACAATCGTCATATGCGCGTCATGGCCGCAGGAATGGTTAGCCTGGAATTCGCCGTCAACCTGTTGCCAAAGGGCATCGATATCGGCACGAACAGCAACGACTGGTTTTCCGTGACCTATCTCAGCCACTAAACCAGTACAATCGGAAAACGTTTTAACATTTATACCTTCATTTTCAAGTAGATTTTCAATGTATTCAGTCGTTTTAACTTCCTCCCAGCTAATTTCAGGATACGTGTGAAGGTGGTTAAAAATATCTATTAACTGAGGCTTCAATGATTCTATGAGTTTATTCATGTTAACGCTCCTTTTTCTGTGAATTAAAGAAAAGATAGCACAAATTATAAATCTCTTCAATCGTATGGTAGGGTTGATAAATGCTAATAAACTATTTAATATTAAAATAGTTTATAAAATTGTGAGAGCGATGGTGTCTATATGGTTTATGTGATTGGAATAGATGGTGGTGGCACTAAAACGAAAGCGGTTCTGGCTGACCAAACTGGCCAGGTTTTTGCTACTGCTGCAGGTGGTCCGAGCAATCCGAATTCAGTAACGGAACATGAGATATATGAATCATTATCGGAGCTATTTAAATCTCTAAAAAAACAGTCACCTGAGGCGTTTGATCAAGTGTCTATTTGTTTTGCCGGTATGTCTGGTGTCGGATTAGATCCTAATCAAAGCTCTTTAAAAACGGTTTTAACAAACATATGTCAACCTTATGATATGGATGTCGAGTTAGCCCATGACGGTGTGATTGCGCTATATGTTGGTACGGGTGGTCAGGATGGTATTGTTCATATTTCTGGAACTGGCTCAATTACATATGCCATAAAGGATAATCTTATAAAAAGAGCAGGGGGCTGGGGGTATCTTTTCGATGATTTAGGTAGCGGTTATTCTATAGGTAAGGAGACGTTGGCCGCCGTTCTCCAGGAATATGATGGTCGGGGCGAACGTACGGTTTTAACCTCAAAAGTTTTACAATACTTTAATGCAGACATTCCACCTGACCTTGTTTCGTTAATCTATCAGGCCTCAAACCATCGCACACTCATTGCGCAACTATCTAAATTAACGTTTGATGCCTATGAAGAAGGGGATGACGTCTCCATTCAAATCATCAAACAGGCTGCCAAGGATATTAGCCATTCGATCAAGTCATTAGCTAACGATGTATATGCTAACCATGATCAAGTGAATGTTGTGTTATCAGGCGGTTTATTTAAACGGGACCACATCATGATTCCGTTAATAAAAGATGATTTAAAGGGTACGGGTCACGCGTATAACCTTCAATTATTATATGCTGAACCTGTTTTTGGTGCTGTCATTGGGGGATTAAAGCATTTAGGACTAGAGATTTCAGAGGGATTTATGGAAAATATATTAGTTAAACATAATGTTTAAGTCCCTTTAATAAGAAACAAATAACATCACCCGTAGATATCAATTCCAACTACACTCTTATCCTTTTCATCAACAACTAAAACAATTTGTTTTTGCCAATGTACTGAAAGCACGAATAGTCACTGACTCTTTTATTTACAAAAATCACTACTCTTGTTCTTTTTGATCAGATAAAATTTCGACGTTTATTATTTGTAGATTCTTGCCAAGCTCTTTTAACCAGTTATGTATATCAAGATCGTTATCTTTGATATTATTAAACTCATCTTTTGTAAGAAGTTCTTTCCCTAACTCAGTAAGGGAAGTTTTGTTTGTATATTCGTTTTCATCAAATGAAACAAAATCACCAGCTTCTTGGATGACACGTCGAAATTTTGAACCCACCTTAGAAGAAGATTTTATCTCTGGAACATCATTTTGTTCGTTATATTCAACCACACGGTAGGTCGTTGCTTTCTTTGTTCCATTAACCTCAACAAGAAAAATTTGTCCTTTTCCTTTCGCAACTTTAAAAAGTCTTTCTTCTTGATCCTCTATCCATTTCCCTAAATAAGGGAATAACTTTTCTTCTAATTGTTGATGTTCCTTTAATAATTCTTCTCTTTCACGCCAATCCATTCGCAACAACTGATCTGATGATAATTCAGTACCGCAAACATTACAAACATGCGTGTATGGGAATACAAAAGGGATCCAGCAAAAGAAAATGCCATATGGAATGAATAAAAGAATTACGCAGACTACGACACGTAAACCTATGGAATATGTTTTTTCCACATCATCACTTTTACATTCTGGACATATATCCATAAACACCCTCCTACTCATAAGTATTTCATATAAAATCAGCCTTACTAAAAATTCATTCAAATTAAACTGCGTTGTTTCTCAATAAATCCTTCATGTTAAGCCAACTTCCACATAGTTTAACAAGGACAATCAATCCATAACTTATTCTTGAACCATTTGTTTCAAAATGTATAATTTTTCCTTTTGTTTTTGGCTATGTTCGATATACATTTGTAGATTATATACACTATCGTAATTTATCATTCTCAAATTCATATTCGAAACCTAATACATTTTCATATAGAAAAAAATCTCTTATTATTGTGAAATACCTTGTTCATACTTTAAATTTATACTTTTCGATAATCCTAATAGTTCTCCAATGTCCATGATTGTTCTCATCCTTTCTTTCCCCAGATAGTACAACACCTTAGTTGCTACATTATTCTTATATCGATTTTAACATAATTTTCTATTTAATCTTCAATAAAATAAAAATTCACACAAAAAGTACACCCACCACAATATTTAATTCGGCTTCATGAATAGCAACAGCAACGTGGGTTTATGTGTACCTCTAAACAGAATGAACACTTTGATTTTCTTTAGAATAAAAAAATATTTTATAATTATTCTGAAAACATTGATATATTATTTCAATTCGATTATGATAAATTTAAGTGATTACATCAAAAAGGGCTGTTTTTTATGAATGAGCAAAATCAAATGACGGTATGTGGTGTCATGTCAGGGACCTCTTTGGACGGAGTCGATGTGGCTATTGTTCATTTCGAGAATATAGAGGATGACCTGCAGTTTGAATTAAAATATTTTACAACGATTCCATATACTCATGATTTGCAAAAACGTCTACAATCAATCGTTCAACTGACAAGTCAGTCCCCAGACATCTCATCGATGAATATGCTACTTGGTGAAACATATGCCAAAGCTGTCAATCAGGCCATTGAACAATCAGGTCTGGAAAAGCACCAAATTGATTTGATTAGTTCACACGGCCAAACGATTTTTCACAACCCAACACCAACTCAACAGGATCCACTCCACCGTCCCAACACTTTACAAATTGGAGATATTAGTGTTATCGCAGAATTAACGGGCATTCCTACAATAGGTGACTTCCGGACGAGGGATATGGCGGTTGGTGGGCAAGGGGCCCCGTTAGTCCCTTATGCCGATTACGAACTCTTTCGTTCCCAAGATGTTGGTCGAATACTTGTTAATATAGGTGGGATTTCTAATATGACCTTATTGAAAAAAGGGTGTCATGCAGATGAGGTCATTGCCTATGACACGGGTCCAGGGAACATGCTGATTGATGCCTTTGTGACTTGGCATTCCAAAGGTGAGATGACGTTTGATGAAGATGGCCAATTGGCAAGTCAAGGACAGGTTAACCATCAATGGCTCAATGAACTCCTAAAACATCCTTATTTTTCAGAGCGCCCGCCTAAAAGCACGGGGAGAGAGCAGTTTGGGATTGATTACGCCAAAACATTATGGCAGCAAGCGAAGGCAAAAAACATCTCGGAGTTGGATCGAATAGCCACTATAACAGATCTAACCGCTCATACATTAGCTGATTCACTTAATCAACACATTAATGAAGATGATATAAAAGAAATTTACATAAGTGGTGGGGGCTTTCGAAATCAATACTTGATGGCTAGATTGAAAGAAGCGCTACCGGAACATATTAATCTACAATCCACCCAAACATTAGGGATTGATCAGGACGCGAAGGAAGCGATTGTGTTTGCTTTACTCGGTTATTTAGGTTTTAACCGAAAAACAAATAACCTACCATCAGCAACTGGAGCTCGTAAAAGTGTCGTGATGGGGAAAATTTCTTGGTAATCGAAAACTATAGCTAGGAAGGTTGAAAAATGGAGAGACTTACGAAATTAACTACCGAAATGTATAATTCAAAATCGAATCATTTAGACCAAATGTCAACAGGTGAGATCTTAAGATTGATGAATGAAGAAGATCGACTCATACCTGCAGCAATCGAAAAAGTTTTACCCCATGTGGAAAAGGTCATTGAAGCCGTTTATGAAGCGTTTAAAAATGATGGTCGTTTATTCTATGTAGGTGCTGGCACTAGTGGTCGAATTGGGCTGTTAGATGCCGTTGAATGTCCGCCAACTTTTAGTACATCGTCAGATAAAGTTCAAGCTGTTCTAGCTGGTGGGCCTGATGCCATGATGGTTTCCGTTGAAGGCGCCGAGGATGACCCTGAGTTAGGTGCTCAAGATTTAAAAGAACGTCACTTAAATGAACGTGATGTCGTTATAGGTATTGCTGCTAGTGGTAGAACGCCTTATGTTAAAGGGGCATTAAGTTACGCGTCTGATGTCGGAGCAACAGTTGTTAGTCTAACGAGTAATGAAAATGCTGAAATTAGCAAGCATGCGGATATCGCCATCGAAGTGATGACGGGACCAGAAATTTTGACAGGGTCAACGCGGTTAAAAGCAGCAACCGCACATAAAATGATTCTCAATATGATTTCAACAGCTTCCATGGTTAAGTATGGAAAGGTTTATCAAAATTTAATGGTCGATGTTAACGCGACGAATTATAAATTGCGAGAACGTTCTAAGCAAATCATATGTGAAGCGACCCAAGTAACATATGACGAGGCGGAAGAGGTTTTAGAAGAGACGAATTATGAAGTAAAACCAGCCATCGTTATGATTTTAGCAAATGTCGATTACAACGCTGCCAAACGGTTACTCGATCAGACAAATGGTTTTGTAAGAGATGCCATTAATTATCATTCGAAAAATATTTAAAACGCTTACATCTGACGAGGTGTTTAGATGACCCATTTAAACGATCAGTTAAATACTATTCTGCTCGATTATATGAAACAAAACTATTTTACTGGAGCTGTTTGTTTAGTCAAGAGAGGAGATGAAACGCTTTATGAGGCCTCTTTTGGCTATACCAATAGAGATAAAACTCAAAAAGTTAATCCAAATACGATGTTTGATCTTGCTAGTTTAACGAAACTTTTTACTTCGACGTTAATCTTGAAGCTCATCACAAACGACAAACTTTCCTTAGATACGCAGCTATATGACTGTTTACCAGCAACGAAGCATCATCCCATCCTATCATCAATCACCATTTTTGAGTTATTAACACACACATCTGGATTAAGAGCCTGGTATCCATTTTACTCACATTCTAAAACTAATTTGTTTGAAATCTTATGCAACATCGATTTAAAGCACCATAAGGAAGAGGATGTCGTTTACAGTGATCTTAATTATATTCTACTTGGAAAGGTGATTGAATATCAGTATTCACAGCCTCTAGATCAAGTCGTTAGCACGGTTTTATCTAAATACATAAATAGTAACAGCTTAACCTATGGAACTGTTGACCCTGTTCGAGTCGCGGCAACTGAATTCGGTAATCAAATCGAAATGAACATGTGTGAAGAGCGTGGTATTCCATTTGACCAATGGCGAACAACGAATCAACCCATCATGGGTGAAGTTAATGATGGCAATACATTTTATTTTTTTAATGGTGTTTCAGGACATGCTGGACTTTTTGGTACAGCAGAGGATGTCAGTAAATTAGGGGCTATTTATTTGAAAGGAGGGAACGGTGGTGCATCGTTTATAGACGATAGACTTTTAAAAGAAGCCTATCAATCTCAAAAGGGAAACCGCGGATTGGGTTGGCATTCTGGTGCGCCTTTTCCTAGAGGCGTAGGTCATACAGGCTTTACAGGTACGGCTCTATGGATTGTACCTGAAGATCAACTCAATGTCACGTTATTAACCAATCGGCTAAACGTCGATCAACCTAAAGATATTCAACCTTTACGTATGGAAATTTTTGAAACAATTATAAGGGGGATAAAACATGTTTAATCGTAAATGGTTTTTAGCAACTGTCATGATGTTACTTGTTTCATTATTGTTGGTTGCTTGTTCCAACGAAGAATCATCATCCGATGTTGAACAAGTCCTTAAGATTGCGAATGATCAAGAGCCAGCAGGGTTGGATCCACATAAAACGCCTGCGCACTCATCGGTTAGAATTTATTCACAAGTTTATAGCGGTCTTGTTGCCTTTAATGAAAATATGGAAATTGTAGGTGATTTGGCGTCTGAGTGGGAGCAGCCAGATAATCAAACATATATATTTAAGCTACGTGAAGGTGTTACATTCCATAATGGAAGCGAAGTGACAGCTGAGGACGTCAAGTATAGTTTTGAAAGAATTATGGCGGAAGAAACGGCTTCTCACATTGCCTCATATTTTTCAAATGTCGAGAGCATCGAGGTTTTGGGTGAATATGAAGTCCAGTTTAATTTAAGCAGTCCTGATGCAACCTTTTTATCTAATTTAACTAATGCGAGTGCGGCGATTGTTGATCAGGAAGTTGTTGAGGAAAATGGAGATTTACAGCAAGTAGCGGTCGGAACAGGTCCGTTTAAGTTTGTGGAATGGGTGCCTGACAACCGCGTCAGTTTAGTCAAAAACGAAGATTATTTTATCGATGGTCAGCCAAAATTAGATGAAGTGATTTATTACACGATGAAAGAAGAGTCGGCAAGGTTATCCGCGATACGTACAGGTGAAGTTGATATGACGACTTTAACAGCACAATCGGCTTCACTCATTGAAGGAGAAGAAGCAATTGATATTAAAAGCTATCAATCGCTAGAGTATAGTTACGTCGGGTTTAACGTTAATTCGGAGCCACTCAATAATCAAAAAGTAAGGCAGGCATTAAGCTTAGCAACGAATCGTGAGAGTGTGGCAGACATTGTCTGGAATGGCGATGCGGTCGTATCTGGTCCAGTAGCTCCTTCGATGGGGGATTGGGCAATCGATGTTGGAAGTCATGAGCTTTATCAAAACGATATCGAAAAAGCAAAATCATTACTAGAAGAAGCGGGTTACCCAGATGGTTTTGAGATTACGATTACAACGGCTTCTACTTATGCAGACATGGTTGATACAGCACAAGTCCTACAGCAGCAATGGGAAGAAATTGGTGTTAACGCCGACATTAAACAAATTGAGTGGGGCGAGTATATTGATACGTGGTCCAATACATCTGCTGATATTTTAATCGGTCGTAATGGATCGGGAACAGACCCAGATCGTGCGTTAAATTATTTCTTCCATACAGATGGTTCAGCCAATGTTTGGGGATTCAGTGATTCAGAGTATGACGCACTAGTGGAACAAGGTGTCGTAACCGTTGATCAGGCAGAACGTCAAGAGATTTACAATGAAGCTCAAAATCTATTACTAGACTTATCGCCAAATCTATTTTTAGTTTCACCGATGAAATATGTAGCGGTAAGAGATTCGGTCGTAGACTTTACGCCTTATCCGCATGACGGTGAAGACATTGTCGAAGTATCAAAACAATAAACAAAAACCGAGGCTGCTTGTAATAAGTGGCCTCTCATTTTAAGGGTGAGCACGATGTACGCTTATATTATTAGACGTTTATTGATGTTAATACCGGTACTTTTTGGGGTGTCGGTTGTTATTTTTTTCACACTTAGAATTATTCCGGGTGATGTCGCTCAAACCATTTTAGGAACGGATGCAACGGAAGATGCCTTAGCCCAATTAAGAAAAGACTTTGGCTTAGATCAACCCGTTATGAAACAATATTTTAGTTGGATGGGTGGCGTTTTAGTCGGAGACTTTGGCGAATCAATGCGTACAGGAAGGGACGTACTCCCAGATATTTTAAATCGCTTTAAAATCACGTTTGAATTAGCGATTTTATCGGCTATCATCTCATGGATCATTGCTATTCCATTAGGCGTCATAGCTGGTATCAAGCGTAATTCAAAAACAGATTTTACGGTAAGGATTATTTCATTATTGGGCGTATCAATTCCTAACTTTGCGCTAGCAACCGTTTTAATCCTAGTACTAGCTTTAACTTTTTCATACAGTCCACCAGTCGGTTATGTGGGTTTCTTTGAAGACCCGATAAAAAATCTCCAAATCTTAATATTACCGGCTATTGTGCTCGGAACAGCTATGGCTGGAGCGGTTATGAGGATGACGCGTTCATCCATTTTAGAAATCTTAAGACAAGATTTTGTTCGAACGATTCGCGCAAAGGGTGCTAAAGAACGACTAGTGATTTTTAATCATGCACTTAGAAATGCTATGATTCCGATTTTAACGATTATTGGTATGCAAATTGGTGTTTTATTAGGTGGAACGGTTATCATTGAACAGATTTTTTCATTACCTGGGTTAGGTCAATTAGTGTTAACTAGCATAAACCAAAGGGATTTCACCGTTATTCAAGGTGCTGTGTTATTTATTGCCTTTGTATTTGTCATGATCAACTTACTAGTCGATTTACTCTATTCATACTTGGATCCAAGAATTACGTACAAGTAAAGCAGGCAGTTTATGTCGCACTTTAAGAATGTTTAAAGATGTTAAAGGAAGTGTGTGATAAGACATGAAGGATTTTACTCAACGCTTAATAGAAGACAAGGTCGGGTTAATAGGTTTTATAGGCATATTTATCGTCGTCTTGTTAGCGATATTTGCCCCTTTAATTGCACCATATGAACCGGATGAAATGTTTACGAATCATGTCATGGAAGGACCGAGTAGTCAGTTTTTATTTGGAACTGATGAATTTGGACGAGACATTTTTTCAAGAATTGTTTACGGTGCACAGGTGTCACTTCAGGTCGGACTGATTGCCGTAAGCATTGGAGCCATTGGCGGGCTTATTTTTGGACTCATTAGTGGTTACTTTCAAGGAAAACTTGATCAGGTCATTATGCGAATCATGGATGTGTTTTTTGCCTTTCCAGATATACTACTAGCTTTAACCATAGTGGCAGTATTGGGGCCAAGTCTTACGAATACGATGATTGCCATCGGGATTGTATTTATGCCTGTGTTTACAAGGCTTGTTCGTTCTGCGGTGATGACTGTTAAGGAAAATGAGTATATTACGAATGCTCAAGCGATCGGTGTTCGACCATCAATGATTATTATTAAGCATATCATCCCTAATATTATGGCGCCATTTATTGTGCAAATAACATTAGCCTTATCGGGAGCTATTTTGACTGAAGCAGCCTTAAGCTTCCTTGGCTTAGGCGTACAACCGCCGGATCCTTCTTGGGGTATGATGTTGAATGATGCTAGAGCTTATATGGAATTCGGACCTTGGACGATTCTATTTCCTGCTGCAGCGATCGTTTTCACCATTTTTTGCTTTAACTTACTAGGAGATAGTTTAAGAGATCTATTGGACCCTAAGTTAAAACAATAGTTCACTTAAACTGGTGTAAGGAGGTTTACCATGAAACCTTTGTTAGATATTAATCGTTTAAATATTGATTATCAATCCAATAAAAAAGAGTTTAATATTATCAAAGATATTAATATTCAAATTGATGAAAAAATGAAATATGGAATTGTTGGTGAATCTGGCAGTGGTAAAAGTTTGACCTCATTGGCGATTTTGAATCTTTTACCAGATGCTTTAAAAGTTGATCAAGGCCATATTAAGTTAAATACGGATTCAACCAAGGATTTAATCACACTTTCTAAAAAGGAAATGAGAAAAATTCGTGGTAACGATATCGCGATGATTTTTCAGGAGCCCATGACAGCGTTAGATCCCGTTTATACGATCGAATATCAGCTATTAGAGGTTTTAAAAATTCATAAGAATTATAGTAAAAAAGAGATGCATCAAAAAGGGTTAGACATGCTGAATAAGGTCGGTATATCACGTTCGGAACAGATTATGAAAGCGTATCCTCATGAGCTCTCAGGTGGGATGCGACAGCGCGTCATGATTGCGATGGCTTTAATTTGTGAGCCTAAACTGTTAATTGCCGATGAACCGACGACAGCTTTGGACGTGACGATTCAGGCGCAGATTCTAGATTTAATGAATGACTTATCTGAATCACATCATACGGCGATTTTAATGATTACCCATGACTTAGGGGTAATTTTAGAGACGTGTGAACGGGTTGCGGTGATGTATGCAGGGCAGATTGTAGAAGAGTCGACGGTTGAAAACATTTTTGAAGAAGCGGCTCATCCCTATACGAAGGGACTGTTATCTTCCATTCAATCACTTGGAGAAAGATCCAATGAACTCTATTCAATTCCAGGAAATGTGCCAACACCAGACAACTATCAAGAGTTGGGGTGCCGTTTTGCCACGCGTTGCCCGTTTGCGATGGATAAATGCTATGAACAAGAACCGCCGATGTTCGAGGTGCAAGACGATCATGCTAGCAAGTGTTGGTTACATGTAGAGGAGGCACAAGACGATGAGCGAAGAACAAGTCGTGCTGGAAGTTAAACATTTGAAAAAGTATTTCCCGATTAAGGGTGGCATATTAAAGCGTACCCAAGGCCATGTCAAAGCGGTTGATGATATTAGCTTCGATGTTAGAGAAAATGAAACGTTCTCATTAGTCGGTGAAAGTGGCTGCGGAAAATCAACGACTGGGCGTGCCATTCTTCGCCTTCACGAACCGACTGATGGAGATGTTCTGTTTAATGGGGAAAACTTAATAGATGTTTCCAAGTCATCTTTTCGCCATTTAAGAAAAGATATGCAACTCATCTTTCAGGATCCATACAGTTCACTTAATCCAAGAATGACCGTAAAAAAATTATTGATGGAACCTCTATTAACGCATAAACTTGCAACACCTAAAGAAGCGGAAGAAAAAACAGTTGAAATGGTTGAAAAGGTTGGGCTATCAACTGAACATCTAGATCGTTACCCTCATGAATTTAGTGGGGGACAAAGACAGCGGATTAGTATTGCTCGGGCATTAATACTTCGTCCTAAGTTGGTTATCTTAGACGAAGCCGTATCGGCATTAGATGTGTCGATACAGTCTCAAATCTTGAATCTATTAAAACAGCTTCAAGAAGAATTTCAGTTAACCTATATTTTCATTTCGCATGATTTAAATGTCGTCAAACACTTGAGTGATCGTGTTGGGGTCATGTATCTGGGACAAATGATGGAGCTTGCGGAAACGGAAGCATTATACGATAATCCGCTGCATCCCTATACGAAAGCCTTGTTATCGGCTATACCGAGTATTAATCCGAAAGAAAAGGAAAACAAAGAACGGATTATATTACAGGGAGATGTCCCTGATCCGAGTGATCCTCCTTCAGGTTGCCCGTTTAGACTAAGATGTCCAATGGCCCATGATCGATGTGCGGAAGAGATACCCAGATATATTGAGGCAGAAAGGGACCATTGGGTTGCTTGTCATCTCTATGATGAATAAGCGATAATAGGTGTAGAGTTTGATATGAATCGAAAGTGGTGAACCATAATGTCTAGAACGAACGCAGGAATATTTATGCTAAACGAAATGAAAGATAAATTACCACCATCTGAAAAGAAGATTGCAGAGTACATTTTAGAACACCCTGAGAAGGCGATCGGTATGACAGCGACTGATCTGGGCCAGGAAAGCCAAACGAGTAGCGCAGCTGTCATCCGTCTGTGTAAATCGTTGAATCTAAAAGGTTTTCAGGAGTTAAAGCTTCGGATCGCAGGGGATTTGCAACGCAATGAGGTCGTTGAATTCCGTGATATAGAGCCGAATGAACCCGTCTCCTCTACAATCGCGAAGGTTACGTCTCATAGCTTGCAGACGATTCAAGAGACAGGCGATTTATTGGATACGAACGAACTAAACGAGGCTGTCGATGTGTTATTAAACAGTAAGCGCGTTTATTTATTTGGTGTTGGTGCGTCAAGCATACCAGCCATTGATGCCGAGCAAAAGTTATTAAGAATTAATAAATCGGCATCCGCCTTTACTGACTTACATATGGGAGCTACCGCCGTTGCTAACGCAGATGAGGATGATGTCGTCTTTGGTATATCCTTTTCTGGCGAAACGCATGAGGTGGCGAAGATTTTAGAAATCGCGAATAATCAAGGGGCAAAAACGATTAGTTTGACTCGTTATGGGAGCTCGACAGTGGCCGAGCAAGCCGATATTAGCTTATTTACATCAGCGACGAAAGAGGCGACCTTCCGTAGTGGCGCAACGTCATCTCGTATGGCGCAATTACACGTGATTGATGTCTTGTTTATGTGTGTCGCCTCAAGGTCATACAATCAGACCGTTAATTATTTAGATTCCACCAGAGGTGCGATTGAATCGCTAAGCGAAAAAGTGAAGAAGAAAAAGTAACTAATTATTCCAGTTTTGGCGTACCAACAACAAAAATAGAGCATTGCTATGCAAAGTAATGCTCTTGTTATAGTTATGCAATGTTTACTTGTGTTTTAGGGAATTAAATGTACACATTATTCGTTATTCATCCGTGAAGTTGTCTATAACGTCCCATTTGTAGATTTCAACTGCACGATAAATAGCGCTACTAGTATCTGTATCCTGGGTATCATAAGGAATCGTAATAGACATATCCTCATTTGAGAACGTATAAGACAAAACTCGTAAGGAGTCTTCCTCGACTAAACGAGATACTTTCTCTACATCATCCCACGCCATACTGTCCACAGAAAACGACCAAAATGAATTGCTATGAATTCCCTCTTCGTCTAAGTAGTAATAATGATAAATGGAGAGAGCAAAAATAACAAAACCAAATGTAAGGAAAACTAGGTGAAGCCCAGTTAGTTTATACTTCCTGGCTTTCTTTTCAAAATATATTTTCGTAATCAAGAAAGAGAAAAGAACGATGGCTATCCAGATCATCCCAACGCCAAAACCAACATAAGCTGCCGTGGGGCGGATAAAGGACAAATGGTCGTATGAAAAAAACAACATATCCTGAATAAAAAGAATGGCCGGGAAAGGAACAATAAAGGAAAAAATGATTAAAAAAAGCCCGGTTGCTGTGATAAAAGGCATAAGGTCATCAGAATCAATATTTCTTAAGTAATGCAATGATAATCACTCCTACTTATGTATCATTTATAAAGAACTACGTTTTTCGAAGCCAAAAGTTTCATCTTTAAATCGTCCTGTCCGATACATCAGTAAGAAAAAGCTATTCTTCGTCTCGAAGAATAGCCTAGAATATTAAACTAATATTCAAACTCTACTGATGGTTTAGAGCTTCTAATAAATAGTCAGCTAAATGTACTGCTCTTACCGAGTCGGTTAGCCCCTCACGTTCAATCCCGAGCCTCATTTGTAGTAAACAGCCCGGGTTTGTCGTGATAATGGTTGTGGCATTTGTTTCCATCATGCTTTCCATCTTATGATCGAGAATTTGCATAGACATCTCTGGCTGAGTCAGATTATAAATCCCTGCTGAGCCGCAGCAATGGTCGGCCTTTTTCATTTCAATAAAATGGGCTCCGGAAACAGCATGGATGAGTTGTCGTGGAGCTTGTGATACGCCCATTACGTTTCTTAAATGACAGGAGTCTTGATAGGTCACCCTATGATTCTCGATATTTAATGATTTTTCGGTAAAATCCAAATCGACTAAAGCCGTCGTAAAGTCGACAATTTTAGAAACAAAAGCTTTGGCACGTTCAGACCACTCATCATCATCCTGAAGTAGATGGTCGTAATCGTGTAAAAAGGCACCGCATCCACCTGCGTTCGTGATAATATAATCGCAGTCGACGGATTCAAAGGCTTCAATATTTTTCTTAGCTAAATCGGTTGCTCCAGATTTTTCACCGCTGTGTCCGTGTAATGCACCGCAGCAGCCCTGTGTATCAGGTACGACGACATCACATCCAGCTTCGTTCAGCAGTTGAATCGTCGAGCGATTCGTTTCCCGAAATAGTGTATCCATTAAACAGCCGCGAAACATCGCGACTGTTGCTTTAACCCCTCCGACAGCTGGAAAATGGGCTTCCGGTTCACGTTTTCGTTTTGACATCTTTGGTAGGACGCGTTCCATTTGTTGCATATGCTTCGGGAATAGTTTCATGAAGCCTAGCTTGCGAGTCGTTTTTTGTAAGCCTGATTTTTGGTAAAAACTCAGCAGACTCGTCGCTTGTTCCATACGTTTTTGATTCTTGAACAGGTGATTAAAGGCAGTGCGCCGGGCGGCCTTTTCTTTCATGGATGGTTGATGGTGTTCATTAAAAATCGCAAGGGCTTCTTCGAGCATATGTCCATAATTGACACCCGCTGGACACGCCGGCTCGCACGCTCGACAGCCAAGGCAAACATTAAGCGATTCTTCAACTTGTTCATAGGTTTCGATCTCGCCATCACGGACAGCCTTCATCAGGGCAATTCGTCCACGTGGCGAGTGGACTTCGTTTTGCGTTTCAATATAGGTTGGGCAAGCTGGTAAGCAGAAGCCACAACGCATACAGTTGAGCAACTCATTTTCTTCAATCCGATCCTGAAAATCGGTTTGAATGGACATGTGAATCACCACCTTAAATGGTTATTCGTTTCTTCGTATCCTTGGCGAACATCTTGCCAGGGTTCATAATGTTGTGTGGGTCGAAAGCTGTTTTAATGTTTTTCATCGCTTCAAGACCGCGTTCACCAACTTTCCAGGCAAGATAGGGTGACTTCATCTCGCCAACGCCGTGTTCACCGGTGATTGTACCGCCGCATTCAATCGCATGGGCAAAGATTTCTTCAAAGGCCTTTTCGACGCGTTCCATTTCGTCTTCATCACGAGCGTCCGTCATGCAGGTTGGATGCAAATTACCATCACCCGCATGACCAAAAGTAGCGATGCCGACGTTGTATTTTTCGGCGATTTGATTGATGGCCTGAACCATTCTAGCAATCTCTGAACGCGGCACCGTGGCATCCTCCAAAATCGTTGTCGGGCTAAGTCGTGCGATCGCCGATAAAGCGGCACGTCGTCCTTCTCGTAGTTGATTAGCTTCCTGCTCAGTTTCGGCAATCGTCACCTCGAGCGCGCCGTGTTTTTCGCATATATCAGCTATTTGCTCGATATCGTTTTCGACAATCGCCTGTGGGCCATCTTGTTCGATTAAAAGGACTGCCTCAGCCTCTGTTGGTAGGCCGATATGTGCGTATTCCTCGACGGCACCAATCGTCGGTTGATCCATAAATTCAAGCGTGGCTGGTGTTATTTTTTGTGCAATAATACTAGAGACCGTTTCAGCAGCTTGATCCATAGATTGATAGACGGCGAGTAAGGTTTGTTTATGTTCAGGCTTTGGAATGAGTTTTAATATCGCTTCCGTCACAATGCCTAATGTTCCTTCAGAGCCGACCAGCAATTTGGTTATATCATAGCCCGCAACATCTTTAGCGAGCTTGCCGCCGGTTTGAATAATGTCACCATTAGGGAGGACGACTTCAAGTCCGAGGATGTAATCTTTTGTGACGCCGTATTTTAGCCCCCTTAAACCACCGGAATTTTCGTTAATGTTCCCACCGATTGTTGAGATTTTCATTGAACTCGGGTCAGGGGGGTAGAATAGGCCTTGACTTTCTACCGTTTCACAAATTGTCTGCGTAATCACACCAGGTTGAACGGTTGCGGTTAAATTTTCTTTGTCGATTTCGAGAATTTGATCCATGCGATTAAAAAGTAAAACGAGACCGCCTTGAGTTGGCGCCGTTCCCGCAGCAAGATTCGTACCTGAACCACGTGGAACAATCGGGACCTCGTGTTCTAAACAAAGCTTGACGATTTTAGAAACTTCTTCGGTATTTCCAGGCATGACGACGACATCTGGCTTCGATTGAAAATTTGGTGTAGCATCATAAGCATAGGTTAATAATCCTGCCTCACTATGATCAACGTGCGAAGGGCCGAGGATGTCTTTTAAACGGTTCAAAAAAGAATCGCTTATCATATAAAACTCTCCTTTTATATTCCTATGTTTTATTATAGTATAGATGTAACGGGATTGAAATAATATTACAAATATTTAAAACATTGAATGAAATATTAATTCATGGGTGATGGTATGAGAACAATTATTAAAAATGTTGATATTTATTTAGAAGATAGCTTAATTAAAAAAGGCTCCGTTTTGATTCGTCATGGGAAAATTGAATCGATTAGTGAGAAGCACTTGAATCAATCCGATACACAAATGATTGATGGGCGTGGGAAACGGCTCATTCCTGGGTTTATTGATGGGCATATTCATGGGGCTGTTGGGTATGACGTGATGGATGGAGTAGAGGCGCTAAAACGGATGTCTCAGGCACTTCCGAGAGAAGGGACCACGTCGTTTGTTGCGACGACAATTACGAATCCATTAGAAGAGATTGAACAGGCGATTCAAGCTATTCATCAGTTCGAGTCTTCGCCGGGTAACGCTGAGGTTCTCGGGGCGCATGTCGAAGGTCCGTTTATTGAAAGAGGCAAGGCGGGGGCTCAGCCATTAAACCATATTTTGAATCCTGACTTGGATGTCGTTAAACGGTGGCTAGATTTGGCTGATGATTCGATTAAGACGATCACCATCGCACCAGAATTAGATATAGATGGAAGGTTTATCCAATTTTTAGTTGAGCATGATGTGAATGTATCTGCTGGGCATACTGCGGCTAATTATGGTGATATCAAGCAATCCGTTGAAAAAGGTGTCTCACAAATAACGCATCTATGTAACGCGATGCCTGGGATTCACCATCGAGATGTCGGTGCGGTTGGGGCAGCGATGTTAATGGATAATTTAATGAGTGAGCTGATTGCAGATCGGATTCATGTTTCAGATGAAATGCTCAAGTTAATTTTTCAAACAATCGGGCCAGAACGCTTAATCATGATTACAGATGCAATGCGGGCCAAAGGAATGTCAGAAGGTACGTATACGCTCGGTGGACAGCAGGTAACTGTGAAAGACGGTAGAGCGACGTTGTCTAATGGAACCTTAGCTGGAAGTGTTTTAACGATGGATCAGGCCGCTCGAAATTTATTAGAAGTAACCGAAGCTAATTTCCGGGACATTATTCAGATGGCTTCAGTTAATCCAGCCAAACAGCTAGGCGTCTTTGAACAAAAAGGAAGTATAGCCGTCGGGAAGGATGCGGATTTACTCATAGTTGATGAGCAATTTCATATTGAACATACCTTCTGTAGAGGAGTATTAAGTTAGTTGAGGGGATTAGCATGAAAAAAATAAATGTAAAAAGCTATGAAGAATTAAGCCGAATCGCCGCTGGGTTTGTGAGCGATCTCATTTTAGCTAAACCAGATGCAACGTTAGGATTAGCGACAGGAAGTACGCCGGTTGGACTTTATAATCAATTGATTGCGATGGTTCAAAAGCGAGATATTCGTTTTAGCCAAGTGAAGACGTTTAATTTAGATGAATATGTTGGGTTAAATCGATCGCATCCACAGAGTTATTTTCGTTTTATGCAGGAGCATTTGTTTGAAAAGGTTGATATTCCTTTTTATCAAATTCATATTCCGAACGGGGAAGCGATTGATTTACAGGAAGAATGTCAGCGGTATGAACGTCTAATTGAAGAAAATGGACCGATTGATTTACAAATCCTAGGCCTGGGTGTGAATGGCCATATTGGGTTTAACGAACCCGGGACTAGTTTTAATTCAAGGACACATGTCGTGAGTCTCGCACCATCGACAAGAGAGGCGAATGCACGGTTTTTTTCATCGATAGAAGATGTACCTGATCAAGCCATCACCATGGGAATTGACACGATTATGAGGAGTCGTCACATTGTGCTATTGGCATATGGAGATCGAAAGCAGGAGGCTATTAGGCGGTTATTCGATGGGGATGTTGATGAGGATTTTCCAGCTAGTATTCTTAAAAAGCATCCAAATGTTACGGTCTTATACGGTTAAAACCCCAGCTCGACTCGCAAGCTGGGGTTTTAACATTTATGATTAAAGGGGATATTTAAACCTCTTGGGTTTCTGTTACATCTTTTTCTTGATAATCAATCCGAAGTTCTGTATCGACATCAAAGAAATGGACCTTGTTCATATCAATCGCAAGTGTAATATCTTGACCCGCAGAAACATTCGAACGGGCATCAACACGCGCAGTAAATTCCTGTTCGCCAATTTTTGAGTAAAGGTAAGACTCAGACCCCATTAGTTCAGCTACGTCAATATTTGCTGTAAACGTTGAGCCTTCAGCACTTTGGATAAAGGCTAGTTCATCGTGTAAGTTTTCCGGACGAACCCCGAGCATGACTTCTCTACCAACATAGTCTAAATCGCGTAGAACCTTCATGCGTCCTTCAGGGATTGTAATGTCGTTTCCTTCAATCGTGATGGAATTTTCATTAAGCGTTCCGGTTAAGAAGTTCATAGATGGTGATCCGATAAATCCACCGACAAAGACGTTATTAGGTTTGTCATAAACGTCCTTCGGTGAACCAACCTGTTGGACGATACCTTCCTTCATAACAACTAAACGTGTCGCCATCGTCATCGCTTCTGTTTGGTCGTGCGTAACATAAATGGTTGTCGTTTGTAGACGCTGGTGAAGCTTTTGAATTTCAGCACGCATTTGTACACGAAGCTTAGCATCCAAATTTGATAGCGGTTCATCCATAAGGAATACCTTCGCATCACGTACGATCGCGCGCCCAAGTGCTACACGCTGACGCTGTCCACCAGAAAGTGCTTTCGGCTTACGGTTAAGTAGCTCCTCTAGTCCTAGAATTTCCGCAGCCCTTTTAACACGCTCATCAATTTCTTTTTTCTTAACCTTGCGAAGCTTTAAACTGAACGCCATATTGTCATAAACATTCATGTGCGGATATAACGCATAGTTTTGGAAAACCATCGCGATGTCACGATTTTTCGGCGCGACATCGTTCATACGCTTTTCATCGATGTAAAAGTCGCCGGCCGTGATTTCCTCAAGCCCGGCAATCATTCGTAGAGTTGTAGATTTCCCGCAACCCGACGGACCAACGAACACGATAAACTCCTTATCCTTAATATGTAAGTTAAAGTCTTGAACTGCATGTACGTCCTTATCATAGATTTTATTAATATTATCAAGACGTAACTCAGCCATATGGACCCCTCCCTAATGTTGTTAAGTATAGTTTACTCGATTGGAAAGCGGTTTCATATGGTGGATGTGCACAAAGATTGGAGAATGTTTTGTGCAAGAGTAATGGATTGGGTTGAAGGTGGTGGGCTACCAATTGCCTGAGTGAGATTTTGAGTTACTGAGTGCTCAATGAGGGGAATCCCCGATCGAGTGTGTTGATTCCCCAATGAGGTGCTGTGATTCACCAATGGAGCCTGCTAAATCCCCAATAAAGTGTTATGAGTCCCCAATGAAGCCCTCTGAATCCCCAATAAAGTGCTCCAATTCCCCAATGAAACCTATTTTTTGCCCGAAGAAGGTGTATAATTCCCCAATGAAGCCCTCTGAATCCCCAATCGAGTGCACTGATTCCCCAATGATTGAAGCTGAATTCCCTATCAAACTAGTAATAATATCGCTAAATAAACTTGTAGCATATGGTCAAACCGTCGAATATCATTGCCAGTTAAGTCCGCGAACTTATCAATTCGATATTGTACACTATTACGATGCATAAAAAGGGCTTTTGCGGCTGATGAAACGTTTCCCTGGTGTTCAATCACAACTTTAATCGTATCAATCAATGAGCGGTCCTCGATGCTAGATTTTAAGATGGACGATATAAAAAATTGCTGGTCGTTTTGATCAAATAGAGTAGGGAATAGATGGATAATGCTATCTTGTTGATAGATAATTCGTTTCCCTGTTAAAGGAAAAATAGCCCTGGCCACTTTTATGAGCCATTGATAATAATCCACCATCTGATCGACAGATTGCTGGATATCGCTAATAAATAGTTTGAGATTGATTTTTAAATCATCGCTCATAACGTCAATCATTTCATTGAATGCAATTGGTTCTCCTGCGATTTCTTCAATCATCACTACTTCATTTTTACTTTTCCAAGTTAAAACAAGCTCCCGATTGAGCATCATATGTAAGGTATTACGAAACGTATCTAAATCGATGCTTCCATCTTGAATGTTAGCGATAATGAAGCGATATTGAGTGAATTCTTCAGGAGGAGTTGATGTCTTTCGATGTAAAAAATCAAGCCAAGCTTGTTCGCGTGACGTGTGTATCGGCTCAGTCGTCGTTAGTGCCTGTAGGAGTTGTTTTTGTTCATGAGTTAGATCCGTTTCCGGGATTGCGAACAGCCGACCGTCCGTTTGAAACGTAAAGCAGTCTTCAGGTGGTATATCTACACGTTTAATATTTGGAAAAAGCTGAGACAGTTTTTCTAAATCCATCGTAAAACCCCCTTTATAAGCGTTATGGTTATTATATCAAAATAGTCACAAGAGTAACTATTTATTAATAAATGTAGCGAGTCGATCCGCTTGCGAGTATCGACTCGCCAATCAAGGAGTTGGAGTCGCAATCAAGGAGTTGGAGTCGCAATCAAGGAG
>NZ_FNIG01000006.1 GCF_900103915.1 Tenuibacillus multivorans
CCGTTTTCTTTCCATAACCATTTCTTCGATTCGTAGAATCTTTTTCAGTCTTATCATTCGATTCATAGCCCAGGTGGTGATTCATTTCACCTTTTAACATCGCTTCAAACATTGGACCAAAAATGTCTTTTAGAGCACTTTGCATCTCTTCTACTGATGTGGGTTGGTACTCTTCAATAATTTTATTAGCTAGATTGACTGATTTCGGATCACGCTTAATTTTTGTCATTTTGAATTCCTCCCAATTCCATATATAATCAGTCTAGGTAAATAAAAAAATCTAAACCAGTAAATAGAAGCCGTACGCTCTTCTACTTACACAGTTTAGATTACACTCTCATCATTAAAGCTGTACTGCTTTTTATAAAACGTCTTATTTGTTCATTCTTCTTATTATCTGATAAATATTGTGAAGAGCTAAGTATTTCAGAGCTAATTCGCTATTATAAAACTTTAAGGGAAAATATATCATGATCATAACTGTTCAAATTATATTAATAATATTCGTGCTGCTATTCGGGATGGGTGTTATTGGAGCTAAAGAGAAGGAAATGCAGAGGAATTGTACATATATAGCGTTAACGTCAATTGGTGCGTTGGTTTTATTATTGGTGTTATAAATACGTTGGGAGATATTAATATATAATTGAGTAGTCATTCTATCATACTTTCTCTAATAGGATTTATTAGGAGGTTGATGGAATGTTTCTATATAAAATTACTCAAGAAGAGGATTTAGGAAAATACGGAATTGAAAAAGAAAGTGTTATGCTATGCCATGATGAGAAGTATGATCAATATGAGTTTGAAGAGTTACTAAGAGGGATACGAGGTTATTTGAGAAAGCATGAACGTTATGTTGAAATTGAATACATTGTTAGGGAGTTAATACCTTATGGCTTTAAGAAAATTGGATTTACTGCTGAAGATGAGTTTGTATTAGAGAATTATTGGGTTTAAATGATAAAGCATTAATAAAAAATTTAAATCTCCCATTCACCGATGGCATTATAAATATTTTTAAACAATTGCTGTAAATCACCTAGAAATTCTTGATTAAATTCTTTTTTTAAACCAGACACATGAATCTCTTCTTGATCAGGAAAAAATTTCTTAAATTCATAGTACTCTAGCTGACTAATTCTTTGTGGGTTAATTTTGCTACCTTCATTATGAGCAAAGTAATTCCTTAAAGTATTATATTGAATGAAGTTTTCACGTTGCTTTGAGGATAGATTTAATTGTATTTGTTGCACATTTTCAATATAAAAAATATACAACCTTATCCCTTTGTGTTTTAAATCATTTATCTTAATTTCTTTTGGGTGCTTTTTTTCTAGTCTATATGCTATTGAACTTAATTCTGTTTCAACAAAAGAATACAAAGAAAGATATAGTGATTTTCTTAGTATGAAGGGAAATGTTTCAGTATAACTAATAATAGGATCAAGAAATACATGTTGTAATAATTCGTCTGCATTTTCATCTGTAAGATTTTTTGATTGTTCTTCGAATTCGTTTTTTATCTTTTTTTCATTGACTTTAATTGATGATTCCATAATATCTATATACTCATAAAATTCTCTTATTTTCTCTTCAAGAAGAGCGTGGAAAATGTTCATCTTAATCATATTTTTACCATCCTCTTTGACTAATTATAACCTACTAGATTAGTATAACATTTAATTACTTATGTTAGAATATTGGTAGATTATTCTAACTGAGGTGGTAATTGTGGATAAAAAATTGCAAGTTTTTGTATCATCAACTTTTGAAGATTTACAAGATGAGAGACAAGCAGCAGTTTCTTCAATATTAAATTCAGGTCATATACCAGCAGGTATGGAACTATTTAAGGCAGGGGATGAGTCACAGAAAGAAACTATTAAAAAATGGATTTCTGAGTCAGATGTATTCCTGCTCATTTTAGGTGGTCGTTATGGTTCAATAGATGAAGAAAGTGGTAAGAGCTATACACATTGGGAATACGACCATGCAGGTGAACTTGAAATACCTAGATTTGCGATTGTAATTGATGACGATGCCTTAGAAGAAAAGGTGAAAGTAAATGGTTCGGAAGTAAAAGAATTCAAAAATCATCAACTATATGAGGACTTTAAAGCTGATGTGTTAAGCAAAATGTCAAAATTTTATTCTGATATTAAAGATATTAAACTGGCTATTTTAGAGTCATTAAAAGAATTTGAAAGAAACCCTGATTTAAAAGGGTGGGTATCAGGTAAAGAAATACAAGATAATGAGCAAACATTAACTGATAATAATGAATTACTTAAAGAAAATAATAAACTAAAGGAACAGATTTATAAGTTGGAAAATCAACTTGAAAAAGAAAATGAAATAAACGGTTATTCTTTTGAAGAAATTTATAATCATTTAAATGAGATTAGGACAGAATTGCCTGAACAGATATTAGAGGAATTAGATATAGAAGAAGATAAACATATATCTTTAACAGTCTTGGATTCATTTGTCGCTTATAAAGATAAGTTTACTGTCGGTATTCATAATCCTGTCGGAATGAGTGAGGAAAACAGATTTTTATTTTATAAAGTTGCTCCAGAATTAATAACGTTTGGTTTGGTTGATAAAACAAAAGTAACAGGGGTGCAATGGCAAAGATTACAAACAACTGAAGCTGGTAATAAGTTTCTTGCATTATATGCATTAAAACAAAAATCATAAAGTTAATCGACACTACTTTTCGGTAGTGTTTTTTTGTTAATAACACGTTCATATGTTAGGGGGGGAAATGACCAAATGGAATTGAAAAAACTACCTCATGATAAAGAAGCTGCGGCTCAACTTTTAGCCACTGGAGGCCTATGGGTCGGTGGATGAATTTACTCATTTAGCTAACCTTTTGTATGTGTATAAAAAGTTAACAGGTGAAAACTTTGAGGAGGAGAAACAAGATGAAGACTCAAGCGTATGATTTTAAAGCGTTCATTAGTAATGAGCTTTTGGATGATATTAAACCACCTACAGCATCAATATTACCTTTAGCAGCAGCACCTTTGTGGACTTCAATGGCAGTTAGTGCTGAAACAACTATTCAAACAAAAATGATTACAGCCTTCACTCCACTTATTGATCTCATTCAAGGTATGGCTTACCCTGTTGCGATGGTTGTCGTATTAGGCGGTGCATTATTTGTGATGATCGGTAATAGTGAGAAGGGTTTTAGTATGATGCAAAAAGCTGGATTGGGATACGTGATTGTAATGTTAGCTCCAATGATTTTGAATGTACTTGTTGATGCTATGGAAGGAGTGGCATAAAGTTGGAAATTAAAAATCCTATTGAAATAGGTATTGATTGGACTGCTGAGAGTATTAAAGAATTATTAGCAAATTTATTAACCGATTTTATATTAGTCTTTCCAGTATTAGCAGGGGTGTCAATAGGAGTATATGCTTTACTTAGTATGATTAGCGAAGGATTAGCAAAGTTGGGAGTTATCGGTGTTTTTGTTTATGGTGGATTGCTTGTGGTTGTCCTGTAATATTTGTACAATAATGGTAATAATTAAATTAGGGGGAATATTATGAAAAAAGTTTTGATGTTCTTTATGTTAATGACAGTATTATTACTAGGTGCTTGTGGTGGTGATTTTGCTACCCATACTGTAGATGATGCAGTTCAAGCATTTAAAGAAGCTGGATTAGAAGTAGAAGGTGTCAGAGAAATGACAAAAGATGATTATGGTATTGTACCTATGAAAGATAAAGAAGGTGTAAGATTCTTGATCCCATCATTAGGAGAAAATAACGGTGGAAGGATTATGAGTTTTGATAATGAAGATGATTTAGATGAAGTGAAGAAGGTATATGATGATGTAGGTAAAGAAAGTGCTATGCTATTCACATGGACAATAAAACATAAGAATATACTAGTTCAGATAAATGGTGACTTAGAAGAGAGTAAGTATAACGAATATGTGAAAGCACTTGAGACATTAGAATAATTAAAGAATTCTAAACCGTGATAATGTGTCACGGTTTTATTTTTTGTTAGAGTTTCTACCTATTATATTGTAATATTATAAATAATGGTCATATCCTGAATGTGTAAAGCATAAGATGTAGTTTGACCACAAAATTGACCACACTCTGACCACAAAATAATTATTCATCATAATTTATTATGACTTATCATTTATTATCACAGGATAAAAACCCTTATAAAGCAAGGCATTTGACGTATCTTTACATCAGAATATATGTTCAGAACCCAAGTACACCCTTGGGAGCGTGAGCAGTATTTAAGTTCATATTAATTATAATAAAAGCGCCGAGTATTCGGCGCTTTTACTAATGAATTTCCCGATAAAGTCCAATGACTTTTCCAAGTACGGTTACTTGATCTAAAATAATCGGCTCCATTGTTGGATTTTCAGGTTCTAATCGATATTTGTCTTTGTCCTTGAAGAAGCGTTTGACGGTTGCTTCATCTTCTTCGGTCATCGCCACGACAATGTCTCCATTATTGGCTGTAGATTGTTTTCTTACCATGACTAAATCTTTATCTAAAATACCTGCTTCAATCATACTTTCACCTTGGATCGATAGAACAAAGATTTCGTCTTCAGTAGCGGAAATCGTCGCTGGTACAGGAATATATTCCTCGATGTTTTCAATTGCTGTAATTGGGTGCCCAGCGGTAACTTTACCGATGAGTGGTGCGTACATTGCTTCATGTTCTTGGGTCGCATTACCATCGTCGTAAATAATCTCGATCGCTCTTGGTTTAGTCGGATCTCGTCTAATAAACCCTTTTTCTTCTAATCGAGCTAGATGGCCATGAACCGTGGAGCTTGAAGCTAGTCCAACAGCTTCTGCTATTTCACGAACAGAAGGTGGATAGCCTTTTAGGTTTACATTTTCAACTATAAATTCGAAAATCTCTTTTTGCCTTTTGGATAGATTTTTCATATTTTCACCCCAACGTAATTTAACTATCATTATTATAGCAATATTAACCAGAAAAAGCAAACACTCGTTCGTAATTTTCTAAATGCTTGTTTTTAAGCATTGCACAAGTTACAATGACCTAATGAAAATGATTAAAGGGGTTTTGATATGATTTCTGAAGATCGTTTAAAACGTATAAATGAATTAGCCAAAAAATCTAAGAATGAAGGTTTAACAGATAAAGAGAAAAAGGAACAGAAGAAGTTAAGGGAAGAATATTTAAAAGCGTTTAGGCAATCGTTTAAAAATCAATTGCATTCTCTTAAAGTTGTTGATCCTGAAGGTACAGATGTTACACCTGATACACTTAAAAAAGAGCAGAAGAATCAATCAAAACATTAAACATGCAGAATCCTGCATGTTTTTTATATACACGCTAATTATAATGTCATACTTGATGTGTATACTATGTATAGCTTTATTATTTTGGTAAATTTATGTTGAAATGTCTTGTCAGATGATGCGTTACCGTTTAGGATTAATGATGGTAGATGATTGAACGGAATAAGGAAGGAGATCTATATGAGTCATAATGTTGAGCAATTATCCATTAATACGATACGTACATTAACGATTGATGCTGTAGAAAATGCAAGCTCTGGTCATCCAGGTATGCCGATGGGCGCTGCGCCTATGGCTTATACGCTTTGGACGAAAGTGATGAACCATAACCCAAACCATTCATCTTGGTTTAATCGTGACCGTTTTGTATTATCAGCAGGTCACGGGTCTATGCTATTATACGCATTATTACATCTATCAGGCTATGATGTATCAATCAATGATATTAAGAATTTTCGCCAATGGGGATCGAATACACCAGGTCATCCTGAATTTGGTCACACAGATGGGGTAGAAGCTACGACAGGACCTCTTGGACAAGGGATTGCGATGTCAGTTGGTATGGCCATGGCAGAACGCTTTTTAGCATCAACATACAACAAGCCTGACCATGAAATGGTTGATCATTATACTTATGCGATTTGCGGTGATGGTGATTTAATGGAAGGCGTTTCTCAAGAAGCTGCATCCTTAGCCGGCCACTTAAAATTAGGCAAATTAGTTGTCATGTATGATTCAAATGATATTTCTCTTGATGGTGACTTAAACCGTGCATTTTCGGAAAGTGTTGAAGATCGTTTTAAGGCTTATGGGTGGCAAGTTATTCGTGTAGAAGACGGTAATGACACGGAAGCAATTGAAAAAGCATTATTAGATGCGAAAGCTAATGAAGACCAACCAACATTGATTGAAGTTAAAACAGTTATTGGCTATGGTTCTCCTAATAAAGGTGGTAAATCAGATGCTCACGGTGCACCACTTGGTGAAGATGAACGTCAACTAGCCAAAGAACATTATGAGTGGGCACATGATGAGTTTCATGTTCCAGATGAAGTAAAAGCAGATTTTAAAGATAAGGTTCAATCGCGTGGTGAGATAACTGATAATGAATGGAATCAGTTATTAGAGAGCTACAAAAATACTTATCCTGATTTGGCTCAGGAATTCGAGCAAGCGATGAATGGAGAGCTACCAGCGAAATGGAATGCTGATTTACCAACATATGATGAAGATTCAAAAGCACTAGCTACACGCGCAGCTTCGGGTGAAGTACTAAACGCTATTGCGAAGAATATTCCATATTTCTTTGGTGGTAGTGCCGATTTAGCTGGTTCAAATAAAACGACTTTAAAAGGTGAAGACGACTTTAAACATCCTGAGTATTCAGGTCGTAATATTTGGTTCGGTGTTCGTGAATTTGCTATGGCTTGTGCGCTTAATGGTATGGCTTTACATGGTGGCGTTAAAGTATTTGGCGGTACATTCTTTGTCTTTAGTGATTATTTACGTCCAGCTTTACGCTTATCAGCATTAATGGGAACACCTGTCACTTACGTCTTTACACATGATTCGATTGCCGTAGGTGAGGATGGACCAACACATGAACCAATCGAACAGCTTCCGTCATTACGAGCAATGCCAAACTTGAATCTTATTCGCCCGGCTGATGCTAATGAAACGAAAGCAGCTTGGGAAATGGCTATGCAAGCCGACGATCAACCAACAGCTTTAGTATTAACGCGACAAGGATTACCTGTTTTACCACAAACGAATGAAAAAGCAAGTGAGGGTGTCGCAAAAGGTGCTTACGTATTAAAAGAGGCTGATAAAGATCAAGCCGATTTATTATTATTAGCTTCAGGTTCTGAAGTACAGTTAGTCATGAAAGCTAGTGAACAACTAAAAGAGGAAGGGATCGATGCAACTGTCGTTAGTATGCCTTCTTGGAGCCTTTTTGATCAACAAGACGACGCTTACAAAGAGTCGGTTATACCGTCTAATATTAAAAATCGTTTAGCTGTTGAAATGGCGTCACCATTTGGCTGGGAACGTTATACGGGAATCGAAGGTGATGTATTAGGTATTGACACGTTTGGTGCATCAGCTCCAGGACAAAAGGTCATCGACGAGTATGGATTTACGGTCGAAAATGTCGTTAAGCGAGCTAAAACCTTGCTTTCTAAATAATTAGCGCTCGATTGACAAAATTATTAGATAACAGCTACTAAACTTTGACAAATTTCGCCGATTTTAATTGATACGATATGTCCTAAAAGGGGGACATATCATGTATCAATATTCCGTATACCTTTTTAAGTCGGATTATGCTCTGCATTTTTACTATAAAATTGATATTGTTTATCGCTTCTTGTATAAACAAAAACTAGCGGGTGAAGGCAGTGATCATAAACAATATCAATCCGTGTTGGACAAGGTTAATCGAGACGATTTGTTATCACATCTTAATCTTTGGGTAGATGACGGCGTTTCGATAGAAGCAAAAAAAAATCAACTCATGATAGAACGTTCAAGTCAAAAAATATATGTCCATATCGCGGATTATGCGATTACAATTTTAGCTGATTCGATTGTCGATTTGGACGGTTTATTATTTCAATATATTAAAACATTCCATCCACATATCTTTGCAGTAAACTATGAAACAAAAGAGTGCGGGTGGATTACGCCCTTTGCTGGTAAACAAATATATTTAATGTAAAATCTTTGTTGTCATAGAACCGTTGTTTTACTATACTTAGTGAGAGACAACTAGAAGGAGGAAAATTAAATAATGGGCACGATATGGGTAGTATTAATCGCTCTAGGTGCATTAATTATTGGAGTTGTTGGGGGATTCTTTATTGCTCGTAAGACAATGATGAATTATCTGAAAAAGAACCCACCCATTAATGAACAAATGTTACGCACAATGATGATGCAGATGGGGCAAAAGCCATCACAGAAGAAAATTAACCAAATGATGCGTTCGATGAATCAACAAATGGATCAAAACAAAAAATAGTACAACTAAAAACTTTTGACGAAGTCAGAGGCTTAGTTGCATTTTTCAGGGATAATTCTTACCTGTTGGGAAGGGGATAGGCTATTAAGAGGTCTATCCTTTTTTAATTGTTCACGATAATTTCACTAAACCGTCAAGCATCTGTTATTAAAATTACGTGTATGTTTGATACGATATGTTTAACGGCTGAAAAAGAAGGAGAGGTTAGTCATGGAGGTTAATATATTCCTGGCATTTGGAGCTGGATTCTTGTCATTCATTTCTCCATGTGTTCTGCCATTATACCCCGTCTTTTTATCATATATAACGGGGATGAGTGTTGAAGAGTTAAAAAATGAAAAAGCGATGTTACGAAAAAGAAGTATGCTACATACGTTATTTTTCTTAATCGGATTTTCTTCTATTTTTATCATGATTGGCTTTTCAAGTTATTTTATTGGGGAATTTTTTATACGTTATCAGGATTTAATTCGTCAGCTAGGCGCTATTTTAATCATCTTTTTCGGCTTTGTGATGATTGGCGTATTCAACTTTGAGTTTTTAATGAAAGAACGCAAAGTAACCTTTAAGAATCGTCCTTCTGGTTATTTGGGTACACTACTAATAGGAATGGCCTTTTCAATGAGTTGGACTCCTTGTACAGGGCCGATATTGGGGGCTGTCATTACCCTATCTTTAGATGATCCTCAATCCGCAGTTTTCTTAATGTTTGCTTATTCATTAGGTTTCTCAATTCCATTCTTTGTCTTGTCATTCTTTATTGGCAAAATGGGTTGGTTAAAACGCAACTCACAAAAGATTGCTAAAATTGGTGGATACGTTTTAATTGCATTAGGTATTGCTTTGTTCTTTGACTGGATGAGAATTTTCACGGCTTATTTAGCTAACTTCTTTGGATTTACAGGGTTTTGATATAATTTGTCATGGTCCTGTTGATTGTATTAAAATAGAGATAGCATCAATACGGTGAAGGAGTTACAGTATGAAACAACCAAACGATTTAATATTACGAACCACAACACATTTAATTGCCTTTATATTACTTGGTTTCTCCATTTATTTATTCTTTGCTGGACATAATGCTCCAGGCGGTGGATTTATCGGTGGGTTAATGACTTCTGCTGCCTTTATTCTCATGTACATGACTTACGGTTACGATAAGATCAAAAAGATTTTACCGATTAATTTTCGTATGGTAGCCGTAACAGGGCTGTTAGTAGCTGTATTATCAGGCCTCGGTTCGTTTGTGTTTCAGGAACCGTTTTTATCACATACTTCAGGTTACTTTGAAATACCTTTATTAGGTGAAAAACACTTAGCAACCGCAATGTTGTTTGATTTAGGCGTATACTTAGTGGTTGTCGGAGTTACATTAACGATTATTTTATCCATTACGACGGATTCTGGTGATGAATTTAACAAAGATACGGGTGTGTCATAGTGTTTATAGAAAGTTCATTATTTGCTGTTTTAACCATGCTGATGTTCATCTTTATGGCATCAGTTATGATCGTGATTCGTTCTCGGGCATCAAAAAAACCAGCAAGCACTAAAAAAATTATTTTACCTCCTTTATTTATGAGTACGGGGGCTCTCATGTTTTTGTTTCCCTATTTCCAAGTCTCATGGTGGCAAGTACTAGAAGCGATTTCAGTAGGGGTAGTTTTTTCAGTTCTCTTAATTATCACATCCAATTTTGAAATTAAAGGAAGAGAAATTTATTTAAAACCGTCGAAAGCTTTTATTTTTGTGTTACTTTTCTTGCTCGTTTTAAGGATCTGCTTAAAAATATATTTAGGACAAGACATATCAGTAGGCGAGACGAGTGGGATGTTTTATTTATTAGCTTTTGGCATGCTATTTACATGGCGAATTGCGATGTTAATTAAATTCTTAAAACTTAAACAAACGATTGCATAAGTTCACGATTTTCTAGTCGTGAACTTTTTTTATCAAATATAAAAACAATGAAAACTTATAACTTAAGTTCTCATTGTTTTTCTAATAAATGTTCATAAGGTGAAAAATCGATATTTTTCTCATTCAAACGTTTGATTAAAAATTTATGATCTCGTTTTGGTGTGGCTAATATATAGCCTTCAATAATGACATCTAATGAAATCTTTTGCTTATTTCGTTGTAAAGCCACTTCTCCGATTTTCGCGGCAATTTTTTGCTTCGCTACATCTCGGAAAAGCTGGGGAACCGGCTCAACCAATTCATTAAGAAGCTTTTTTTCATCTTGTCCCCACAAATGAACAGTTTGTTCGACATAATATTCTTCCCAGTCTATAATAGACTTTCCATCTTCTTTAGGAAGTTTTTTCAGGAACTTTCGGAACATAAAGAATCCACCGATGCCAAGCAGACTAATCATGACTAGTCCCCATAAAATCATTAAATATCCGACGGTTTCAGACATGGATTTCACTCTCTTTAGTTGAGTATTGGCGGGACTGTGTGGGAATCGAACCCACCGGAGACGGCACGCGCCTCCCAGGCGGTTTTGAAGACCGTGACAAGCACCAGCATTGTAACCAGCCCCGTTTCTCTAATCATTATAGAATGATGTTTAATAGAATACAAGCAAAGCATTTAGTACAAAATCTAGTAATATATTTAGAACAATTCAAAAAATTTGGATAATTCTTAAATCATTTTTTGCCTTTACGCCATATTTTGGTTAAAATAGAAGTTGTGATATTTGGTCGTATTATATCATAGTATTATTATATCTTCGGTCGTTTTTTGGGGGGATTAATCGAATGAAAAAACATTCGCTAGTTGTCAATGGAGAGGATCAACTAGATCTCGATCATGATTTACTAAGTTCGACTTTTCATTGGTTTGATATTAACTCAACGAATATTAAGGTCATTTTTGATGAGAACTATAAAATTGTTTATGTATCATATTCAGCAGAAACCATACTAGGCTATAAGAAAGAATGTATGTTAGGTCAGTCATTACTACAATTTGTTATCGAACAAGACTATAGTCAAACGAAAAAATACATTGATTCATTAGATTTTAATAGGGTCAAAATAGAGATTGGATTTCAACATTCCGATGGTCATATAGTAGACACATTGACACATTTAGGGAAAATTAATGACGATCACAAAGGTAAAACATATTATATTGGGGTTATTAATGACATTTCAGAATTAAAAACAACCCGAAAAATGCTGATGAACTCTGAGAAGCTATCATCCGTTGGGCAACTGGCAGCAAGTGTTGTTCATGAAATTCGTAATCCATTAACTTCAGTTAAAGGTTTTTTACAATTGCTTGAGAATGAAATTCAAGAAAAGAAGGAATATTTTCATATAATGACTGAAGAAGTTGAAAAAATTGAATCGATCACGTCTGAACTTTTATATATTGCGAAGCCATCTCCTAACCAATTTAAAAATGAAAATCTTGTTACGATTTTAAAAGAAGTCTGTCTTCTAATGAGATCACAGGCACGTTTGTATAATATCAGTATCGATTTTATGAATGAAAAGAATCGAGTTCATATTGAATGTGATCGATCACAAATCAAACAGGTGTTTATTAATTTGATTAAAAATGCTATTGAGGCGATGGATGATGAAGGAACGATACAAGTTAACATTTATCATGACGAATCATTAGTTGTTGATGTCATTGATGAAGGTGAAGGGGTTCCAGATGAATTAAAACAGCGACTCGGTGAACCGTTCCTTTCGACAAAGGAAAAAGGCACGGGGTTAGGACTAATGGTTACGAGACAAATTTTAGATAATCATCATGCATCATTAACAATTTTAGATAATGAAGACCGAGGAAGTATTTTTAGAATCCGATTTTACTAATAGATGGTTGGTGTTAAGGCATGAATCAACAAAATTATACAATCGGTATGGCAGGTCACATTGATCATGGAAAAACTGAACTCGTTAAGGCTTTAACAGGGGTAGAGACTGATCGACTCAAAGAAGAAAAAGATCGACGAATTTCAATTGAATTAGGATATGCACCACTCTATAAGGATGATGATATATCCATCTCTATAATCGATGTACCTGGTCATGAAAAATTTATTCGTCAAATGATTGCGGGAGTCTCATCAATCGATTTGACGATTTTAGTCATTGCAGCCGATGAAGGCGTTATGCCACAAACAAGAGAGCACCTAGAAATTTTATCATTCCTAAATATTAGTCGTGGCATCATTGTTATAACCAAGATTGATCAAGTTGATTCCGATTTACTTGCGATCGTTCAAGAAGATATTAAGGAAATGGTAAAAGGTACTGTATTTGAAGGACAATCCCTTTACGAAGTCGATTCCATCTCTAGAAAGGGTATCGAAACACTTAGAATAGCCATACTTAAACAGCTTGAAAATACTGATCCTAAAAGTAAGGTAGGGCAGCTATATTTACCTGTTGACCAAAGCTTCCATATTCATGGCATCGGAACAGTTGTTAGGGGTACTGTGGTACAGGGACAGGTATCAGGAGAAGATAAAGTCGTGGTAATGCCTAATGGAAATAGGGTTAAGATTAAAAGTATTCATCGTTTTAACCAACCTGTTTCATCATCGTCCGCTGGTCAACGCACGGCTTTAGCATTAAAAGGTGTTTCAGTTAATGAGGTTAAAAGAGGTTCGGTCCTAACAACTGACGAGCTAGCTCAAGCAACCAACCGCATTGATATAGAATTACAGGTTAGTTCTAATCTTCATTCGGAAATTAAACAACGTTCACCAATTAAATTACATATTGGGACAACTGAAACCTATGGAAGAATTATTTTTTATGATCGAAATAAATTAGACAGCCAAGATACGATTTATGCTCAAGTTGAACTAGAAGAGTCAATATATATACTAAAGGACCAACGCTACGTTTTAAGGCGTGCTACACCGGTTGAAACGATTGGCGGTGGTAAGGTTATTGAACCATTTGCCCAAAAACACCGTCATGGTGAGGAGACGGTTCAACAATTAAAAAAGAAAGCGACTATTGATCAAAACGATTATATATTAGAAATCATTCATCGTAATCCAGGCTTAGATAAATACGTGGTATTAAAACAAGGACAATTGAATGATGATCTTCAAGCTTTAGAGGAAAAGGGTAGAATCGTTAATATTGAAAATCATCTTTTTGTTGATTCTTATGTTAATCAGTTAGTGACATATGTTGAGGAGCGTTTAAATAAGTTTCATAAACAGCATCCATTACTACCTGGCATGAATAAATCGGAGCTCATTCAACAATTACCGCTTCATAAACCATTAAATAAAACGATTGTGGACTATCTGGTTGAAAGAGAATTATTAAA
The DNA here is from genome assembly GCF_900103915.1 of Tenuibacillus multivorans. GTDB lineage: Bacteria > Bacillota > Bacilli > Bacillales > Alkalibacillaceae > Tenuibacillus > Tenuibacillus multivorans. The sequence continues at coordinate 13,672 of NZ_FNIG01000006.1, forward strand.
ACAAAAAGAGCATTACGTATCATTACCTACTTTTTATGTACAGTTAAATGAAGAGCTAAAGCCATCTGTTCAACAATTTTTAAGTCGTTTAAATCAAGACCAATTAGAGGTTAGACCGATTAATGAATACATAAAAGAATTTATAACAGACAAAGACGTATATGTTGAGGATCTAAAGACTTATCTCATTCACCAACAAGATGTTGTAGATTTAACTGATGAATTGTATATCGAATGGTTGGCCTTTAAAAGCTCCATCAATTGTTTAAAAGAACAGACAGGTGAATATTTCAATTTAAAAGAGGCAAAAGATTATCTAGGGGTATCGCGAAAATATTTAATTCCTTTTCTTGAAAAATTAGATAAGCTGAAAATGACAATTAGAGTAGAGGGAAAGCGAAGATGGATCAAATAAAACGGTTTGCATATTTAAATATGCAAACCGTTTATTATCATCATTTAACGATGATATTGCGATCAGTCTGTGGGATAACTTTACCAATAATGGTTGCTTGGTAGTCTGGTAATTGGTTTAATTCATCAATATATTGGTTCGCATCATGTTCAGGCATTGAGATTAACAAACCGCCAGAGGTAATCGCATCTGCTAAAATGAGTTGATGTAATTCATTGATGTGAGATTCAAACGAAACAGCATCTTCTAACCAGTTCAAATTAGATTTTGTGCCACCAGGTACAGCACCTTTAGCTGCTAATTCAACTGTACCATCAATAATCGGAACGGATTGATAATCAATTTCTAATGATAATTGACTTCCTTTAGCCATTTCGTAAGCGTGTCCGAGTAATCCGAAGCCAGTCACATCTGTAACGGCATGAACTTCATATTGTTTAAATAACTCGGATGCTTCCTTATTAAGCTTCATCATCCAGTTAATCGCTTCGTCTGCGTCATTTTGTGATGCTAAACCTTTTTTAATAGCTGTTGTAATGATTCCGATACCAATAGGTTTTGTTAATACTAAGACATTACCATCTTGAGCGTTGTGATTTGTTAATATTTGATCTGGGTGAGCAATACCGGTCACAGATAATCCGAATTTCGGTTCTTCATCATCAATTGAATGGCCACCAATAATGGCACCACCCGCTTCGTGAACTTTATCTTCAGCACCTTGTAATATTTGGGCTAGGTGATCAGCACCATATTTTTTAACAGAAAAACCAACGATATTTAAGGCCGTTTTTACTTCAGCCCCCATGGCATAAACATCGCTCAAGGCATTTGCTGCAGCAATTTGACCAAATGTATACGGATCATCCACAATAGGTGTAAAATAATCAACCGTTTGGACAAGGGCTACATCATCTGTTAATTGATAAACCCCGGCATCATCTGAATTATTTTGACTGAATAATATGTTTTGATCTTGTTTATGTGTATTCACTTGACTCAATACTTGAGCCAATTCGCTTGGCGCGAGTTTGCATCCTCATCCAGCTTTAGAAGATAGAGAGGTTAACCGTAAGATTTCATCTCGATTTCTATCCATGATCTTCACCTCCACACTACTTAACCTATTATACAAGAACGGACTTAAAAGATAAAAATCTTGAAATTAATTGTCATATTTTATACGCTATTGATATAAACGACTAGGAGGTTGTACATATGAGCTATAAAGTTTTAATTGAATTTTGCATGATGTGAAACTATGCACCAAAAGCTGCGAGTCTCGCAGAAGAGTTATTTACTGAATTCAGACATGATATTACAGACATGACGTTAACACCATCAGGCGGTGGTGCTTTTGAAGTCACTGTTAATGGCGAAAAGGTTTATTCGAAATTAGATACAGGTGTTTTTCCTGATAGTGATGACATTATTCAAAAATTAAAGGTTTAAATTAGCTGGGATAAATGTTTTTATCAATCAAAAATTCGAACAACTAGACTAAATGGAAAGTGTAAATACTCGCTCCGGAAATATACTTCGCTTTTACCCTAAAGGGCACAAGCGCGACATCTGCTCAAGCTTACTTTCGTTCGCTTTCACAGTGTCTTCTATGCAGTGGCAACGCTTCATCCTCCGACGCACAGGACGTACTAGTGCCGGTGGTGCCACAGGACGTGGCGTATACCACCGGCCGACTCACAGGATGTGCTAGTGTCGATGACGTCACAAATGCTACTTGCGTTACATCCTTGCGTAAGTTTGCGCCGAGTAACCGCAGGCGCAGGACGTGGCCGTTTTTAGACGACCAGGAGTCTACGTATATTTCCTCCGCTATTTTTTAGTATTGTTCGTATTTAGAATTGATAATTTTATTTAAGTCTCAGCCCCTTTTTTCTATACAATATAATAAAAAGGTTTGTGACAAATGGAAAATTTGATGCGATTAATTCCACCTATCCATGAATTAATGGAAGACCCTACTGTTTTAGACCTTCAAAAACAATTAAACATGTCTAATTCGATGATTAAATCATCGTTACAGGAAGCAACGACATACATTAGAAATCAAATCCGTGACCAGCAGGCAACATTTGAAGATAGTGGAGACATAAAACAAGTCATTATGAGTCGTGCTGAACATACTTTGTTAGATTATCTTAAACCAAATTTAATGCCTGTGATCAACGGTACAGGTACTGTTTTACATACAAATTTAGGAAGAGCCCGATTAGCTGAGTCTGCCATTGAACAAATGGTCAAGGTAGCCAAACAATATTCAACATTAGAATACGATGTTGAATCTGGAAAAAGAGGATCCCGAAACAAAATCGTAGAGCAATATATAAAAGATGTGACAGGGGCTGAGGCTGCGATTGTCGTTAATAATAATGCCGCGAGTGTTTATATGGTATTATCAGCCTTTTCAAAAGGACATGAGGCCATTGTTTCAAGGGGTGAATTAGTTGAGATAGGCGGAAGCTTTCGCATATCATCGATTATGGAAGAGAGCGGGACACGCCTTAGGGAGATTGGAACGACTAACAAAACCCATTTATACGATTTTCAACAAGCCATTAACGAAGAAACTAATATGATTATGAAAGTACATACGAGTAACTTTCATATGATTGGATTTACCCAATCCGTACCGAGGCATGATTTAGTTTCATTAGCACATGATCATCACCTCATATATTACGAAGATCTAGGAAGCGGCATGATATATGACTTATCGCAGCATGGAATTGGTCACGAACCTTTAGTGAAAGATGTCATCGAGTCTGGTGCTGACCTTGTGTCATTTAGTGGTGATAAGCTATTAGGAGGTCCGCAGGTTGGAATTATTGCAGGCAAGAAAAAATGGATTGATCAATTAAAAAAGCATCAACTAGCTCGAGTGTTACGAGTTGATAAAATGACTTACGCTGCTTTAGAAGAAACGTTAAAGCTACTCATCCAAGAAAAGCATCAGTCTATTCCAACAATTAGGGATATTCTAGTTAGTCAAGATGAGCTTAAATCACGTGTCCAAGCATTTATGCAACGAGTACCGCATTATATTAAATCATCATTAGTTACTGATGAAACTAAATTAATCTCCAAAGTAGGGGGAGGAACTTTACCAGAGATTGAATTGCCTTCATATGGTATTCGAATGTCAAGTCAAGCTATTTCAGCTGAAAAGATTAGTGAACAATTAAGAAGAATGGATCCAGTTATAATTGTACGGGTTGAACAAAATGATGTCATAATGGATTTTCGTACCATTAGCCAAGAGGAGGAGGACCTAGTTTTAAATCATTTGATTGAACTATCCAATTCCTTTTAAAGTGTATTTTATTTGTATAATTTCTTAAACAAGGATACGCTTTAATTGAATGAAACATTTATACTAGTAAAATTTTTTCCCAAACATTTTACTTATGCTAGGTTTTCAGATAAAATGTAATAGTGCATAAATGGTGTGCTTTCAAACATGATGGAATCATCTATTAAACTACGTAACTACATTAAGGGGGTAAAAGCATGACAAGTAATAGTGCCTTTAATGCGAAGAAACAATTTGAATTGAATGGCAAAACGTATAATTACTATCATTTAAAAGCATTGGAAGAGCAAGGCTTAGGAAATATTTCACGCCTGCCTTTTACAATTCGCGTGCTTTTAGAATCTGTATTACGTCAACATGACGGTCATGTTATTAAAGATGAACACATTGAAAAACTAGCAAAATGGGGAAAAGGGGATTCAGTAGATGTTCCTTTCAAACCATCTCGCGTTATCTTGCAAGACTTTACTGGGGTTCCAGCTGTAGTAGACTTAGCTTCCTTACGTAAAGCAATGGTAGATATGGGTGGTAGCCCAGACCAGATCAATCCGGAAGTACCAGTTGATTTAGTTATTGACCACTCTGTTCAAGTTGATCAATATGGTACCCCTAATGCTTTAAAAGCAAACATGGAAATTGAATTCGATCGAAACAAAGAGCGTTATGAATTTTTACATTGGGCTCAAAAAGCCTTTGATAATTATCGTGCTGTTCCACCAGCAACAGGTATTGTGCACCAAGTTAACTTAGAGTACATCGCAAGCGTCGTACATGAGATAGAAAAAGGCGACGGCACATATGATGCCTTCCCTGATACATTAGTCGGTACTGACTCACATACAACCATGATTAACGGTCTTGGTGTATTAGGTTGGGGTGTCGGTGGTATTGAGGCAGAAGCAGGTATGCTTGGTCAACCATCATACTTCCCTACACCAGAAGTTGTCGGTGTTAAACTAACAGGTAATTTCCCAGAAGGTACAACAGCAACCGACCTTGCACTAAAAGTTACACAAGTTTTACGTGAGAAAAAAGTTGTCGGTAAATTTGTTGAATTCTTTGGTCCAGGTCTATCAGAGATGCCACTTGCTGACCGTGCAACTATTTCTAACATGGCACCTGAATACGGGGCAACTTGTGGTTTCTTCCCAGTTGACGAAGAATCATTGAACTATATGCGTTTAACAGGACGTTCAGATGAGCATATTCAACTTGTTAAAGAATATCTACAGAAGAACGATCTATTCTATACACCAGATCAAGAGGATCCAGAATTCACTGAACTTGTTGAGATTAACTTATCTGAACTAGAACCAAACCTATCAGGACCTAAACGTCCACAAGACTTAATTCCTTTATCTGAAATGAAAAATTCATTCAATAAAGCACTAACAGCTCCAGCAGGAAACCAAGGCTTTGGATTAACTGATAAGGAAAAAGACAAAGAAGCTGTTGTGAAGTTTAAAGACGGTTCTGAAGCTACGATGAAAACTGGTGCAGTGGCCATTGCGGCAATCACATCTTGTACCAACACTTCTAACCCACACGTTATGTTAGGTGCAGGACTACTGGCTAAAAATGCAGTTGAAAAAGGTCTAAATGTTCCTGAATATGTTAAAACATCACTAGCTCCTGGTTCTAAGGTTGTAACAAACTACTTAGAAAACTCAGGATTAATGGAATACTTGAATCAATTAGGCTTTAACTTAGTCGGGTACGGTTGTACGACATGTATCGGTAACTCTGGTCCTTTACTACCAGAAATTGAAGAAGCTATTGCTGAATCTGACTTAACAGCTGCATCTGTTCTTTCTGGTAACCGTAACTTTGAAGGTCGTATTCACCCACTCGTACGTGCAAACTATCTTGCTTCACCACCATTAGTTGTGGCATATGCGCTTGCAGGTACTGTAGACATTGACATCTTAAATGAACCACTTGGTCAAGATAAAGATGGAAATGATGTGTACTTTAAAGATATCTGGCCTTCATCTGACGAAATTAAGGCAGAAATCTCAAAAGTTGTAACACCTGAAATTTTCCGTAAAGAATATGAAGAAGTCTTTAATTCAAATGAAAAATGGAATGAAATCCAAACAACAGATGAACCATTATACGAGTGGGATGATGACTCAACTTATATTCAAAACCCACCATTCTTTGAGGAGATGTCTAAAGATCCAAGAGAAGTCAAACCATTAAATGGATTACGTGTAGTTGGTAAATTTGGAGATTCTGTAACAACAGACCACATTTCACCAGCCGGCGCTATTCCTAAAGATATGCCAGCAGGTCGATATTTAATGGAAAAAGATGTATCACCTCGTAACTTTAACTCTTATGGTTCTCGTCGTGGTAACCATGAAGTCATGATGCGTGGTACGTTCGGTAATATCCGTATCCGTAATGAAATTGCAGGTGATAAAGAAGGTGGTTTCACAACTTACTGGCCAACAGGTGACATCATGCCGATTTACGATGCAGCGATGAAATATAAAGAAGATGGCACTGGATTATGTGTTATCGCTGGTAAAGACTATGGTATGGGAAGCTCACGTGACTGGGCAGCCAAAGGTACGGATCTTTTAGGTATTGAGACAGTTATTGCTGAAAGCTTCGAACGTATTCACCGTTCTAACCTAGTTATGATGGGCGTATTACCACTTCAATTCCAAGAAGGTGACAGCATTGAATCACTCGGTTTAACAGGTAAAGAAACATTCGATGTTCAAGTAACTGAAGGTGTTAAACCACATGACTTAGTTAAAGTAACAGCAACAGACGAAGATGGAAACCAAAAAGAATTTGAAGTAATTGCACGTTTCGATAGTGATGTAGAAGTTGATTACTACCGTCACGGCGGTATTCTTCAAATGGTTCTTCGTAATAAGTTACAGACACAAAATGCGTAACATTAAACGTTAATAAAAAGCACATCGCCGAATGGCGATGTGCTTTTTTAGGCTTGTTTTCGATCATGATTTTCTCTAGCCCAATGGCGATGCTGGGCAATGGCTTCAATAAATGCTTCATTAAAATCAGTCAGGTCATTCGTTTCATTTACCGTTACAACGCCTAGGTTGCTATAAACCTGACCATTATGATCATTGGTATAAGCTATATTATTAACGAGCGTCTTAGAAAGTAATTGTAAAGCATTATTTGTAGCTCCAATAGGTTTAGCATGTGCATAAGCATCATTGACAAAATCCAATGCCTCTTTATGAGATGTTATCATTTCAATATGTTGTCCACTAGGAATATATAAGGCATCATATAGAACCGAGTGGGTATTGGCATAATATTTATCAGGTTCAATCTGATCGCCTTCCATACTCGTTACGGTACTTAATGTTTTACTAACAATCTCAGTGTGGATACCTTGCTTTTGGAAAGCTACTTTAACTTGTTTTAATTCATTATAACTAAATCCTTCATCGATTAATATCATAACTTTACGTGTTTGCGGTGTTTTAACTGTATTTTCTTGACTTAAGGCAGGAGAAGTAGTTGTGATTTTAGGTGTTTCTTTTTTAGCAGGTGGCTCAACACCGATTCCTTTAGCAATTTCTCGTGCTAATGTTCCATCAACATGATTAAACATATTAACCACGCGTTGTCTGATTTTCTTATCCTTTACATTTCCAACCTCAAAATGGAAGGCTTTAATAATATGGCTTTTTTCAGATGTCGACATACTATTCCAAAATAACGTAGCTTGGCTAAAGTGGTCATTAAAGCTTTCACTGCGGTTACGAATTTTTCTACCATCAACTTTTTCTTGATAATGTTCAAAACCGCCCTCATCCCAGGAGGTAGGCATTGGAAAATTATTTCGCATGGAGTTAGCGAAATAGGACACTTTACCTTTATCAATCTGCATTCTGTGATAACCTTCGCGCTGATTATTATGAATGGGTACGATTGGTCTATTAATCGGTAATTCATGAAAATTAGGTCCGCCTAAACGTATGAGTTGTGTGTCGATATAGGAAAATAGCCTACCTTGAAGTAATGGGTCATTCGTAAAATCGATACCGGGTACGATATTTCCCATATGAAAAGCAGCCTGTTCTGTTTCAGTAAAGAAGTTATCTTGGTTTTTGTTTAATGTCATTTTACCGACAATTCTTACGGGTACTTGCTCTTCAGGCCAAATTTTAGTGGAGTCTAAAATATCAAAATCAAAATCGAATTCTTGTTCTTCCTCAATAATTTGAAGCCCGAGCTCGAATTCAGGGTAATCTCCATTGTTTATCGCGTCCCACAAATCTTGACGGTTAAAATCCGGATTCTTACCAGCTATTTTTTGAACTTCATCCCAAACTAATGAATGAACACCTAGTTTCGGCTTCCAATGGAATTTAACAAATCGAGCCTTTCCTTGATCATTAACTAGGCGGAAGGTATGTACACCAAAACCTTCCATCATTCTAAAGCTTCTAGGTAAAGCACGATCTGAAAGTAACCACATGATCATGTGCGCAGTTTCTTGATTGTTGGTAGTCCAATCCCAAAACGTATCATGGGCAGCCGTAGCCTGTGGAATATCATTATCTGGTTCAGGCTTAATGGCATGCACAACATCTGGGAACTTAATCGCATCTTGAATAAAAAATACTGGCATATTATTAGCCACCAAATCAAAATTTCCAGCATCTGTATAAAACTTTGTTGCAAAACCACGTACATCACGTACCGTATCAGCAGAGCCTCGTGACCCAACAACCGTCGAAAACCTAACAAAAACCGGTGTTTTGACAGAAGGATCTTGTAGGAAGCTTGCCTTAGTTAAATCAGTTAACGGCTCATAAACTTGAAAGTAACCATGAGCACCAAACCCCCTTGCATGAACGACACGTTCCGGAATACGTTCATTATCAAAATGCGTCATCTTTTCCCGGAAGTGGAAGTCTTCCATAATGGTTGGGCCTCGTTCACCAGCTTTTAGCGATTCTGAAGTATTCGATACTTTCATTCCTTGATTAGTGGTCAATTTTTTTCCTTCGTGGTCAACACGTGCATCTTCTAATTGCCTATCTTTTTCCGTTTGTTCATTTTCTCTGTTATCCATTCTTATATCCTCCTCGTTTAACATAATCCTAATAAAATCTACACACTAGTTTGTCTAAACAATAACCAATTATTCCACATTTTAACTGTTAACAAAGAATTCATTAATTTTTAAACAAATAAATATAAGAAAGGTTAATTATTTGATAAGATAAAGGCGTGAAGATAGGTGAGGGAATTGACAGATGTAATTGCTCTGGGTCCATTTAGTATATATGTGCCGCATTTACTATCAATTATGGCGATGTTGCTTACAGCATTATTCGGTATGACCATTGTAAAAAAACATCGCTTACTGGATTACAAAAAAGCATTTAATCTGATTGTTGATTATTGGATTATTTTATTAGTTACTTGGAAGGTTAGTTACTTTTTATATTACCCTGAAGCCCTGTTACAAAACCCTTTATCTGTTATTTATTTTAACGGTGGGGAATTAGGCATAGCACTTGGGGTCTTAAGTGTAGTCGTGTATATATATTATCAACATCAAAAACATCAGATTAAATGGTTTAATCAGAGCTTATTAGCTCTGTCGGCTGTAATCTTGTTTTGCGGGATAAGCAAGCTGATCGATTTTATTTACATCCCAACTTTATTAAATCTATTGGAAGGCTTATCTTATCTAGGTTTAATATACTTTTTATTGATTACAAAAAGTTTTCAAACATTTTATACACAAATGAGCTTATTACGGTGGTTATTAATCGTATGGGTTATTTTTAGAGTTTTTAATGACGCCATTCAGCTCTATTTTAGCTGGTTATTACTAGCTCTAATAGTAGCGTCTGTGACCATTGTATTAGAATCGATTTTTTCTCGAAAGGAGTAAATATGATGCTGTGGAAAAGACTCATAGCGCTTGGAATTATTCTGTCTCTAATCAGTATTATTGTTTTTAATACAATGACTGCAGAGGAGGATCAGGCTGAGAGAGATGGTGCAGTATTTGTGACACCAGAAGGTTCAGATGTCGATACGAGTGGCATTAAAGTTGGAGAAGTTGCGCCAAATTTCAAACTCACCACATTAGATGGTGAAACGGTTCAATTAAGTGATTTTAGAGGTAAAAAAGTGTTTATCAACTTCTGGGCAACCTGGTGTGCGCCTTGTAAAGCTGAAATGCCACATATGCAAGATTTTTACGAACAGTACAGTGACGAGGTAGAGGTAATAGCTGTTAACGCGACCGGACAGGAACGAAATAAAAATGATGTTGAAACGTTTGTAAAAGATTACGGTTTAACTTTTCCGATCCCATTAGATGAAACGACTGAAGTGACCGCAATGTATCAAGCCGTAAGCTTTCCGACTACTTTCTTTATTAATACAGAAGGTGATGTCCAGCTTCAACGTAAAGTTGGTCCGATGACCTTTGAAGAAATGGAGAAGAAGATGAATCAGCTTGATTAATATGTATATTTTACCAGCTTAATGGTCATCCTTATAGTAAAAAGGAGACGATTAGGTTGCGTAAAAAAGACTATTTAACATTTCAAGCTTTAATAGAAAACGAAAAGGAAAAAATTATGAAGAATCCAGATGAGATGGAGAAGATTTATGACAGGTTAGACGAACGACTAAGTGTCATAAAAAATACTGAAAAACATGCATAGGTCACAAAATCCTTCACAAAATAAAATCAAAATGTGAAGGAGTGAAGTAAGTTGACTAAGCATAATCAACCCAAACCAGACGATCGCTCGGATAATGTAGAAAAGTTACAAGATAACATCCAAAATACCATTGAAAATATGGAGGAAGCTGAGGCGTCAATGGAAACCGCTTCAGAAGAACAGAAGCAGGCTATTCAACAGAAAAATGAGAGAAGACGAGAATCAATTAAAGGTATGCGTGAAGAAGCAAGTGACGAAGCGCATGATCATTAAGAAAAGTTGGCGGTAAGCCAACTTTTTCTTCGTTAAAGACTTACTATGTTAAAATAATAATGTATTTTGTATCATTTTGAATAAGGGAGAGTTACATCGTGACGATCAATGAGACAGAAGTTAAAGTAAGATATCAAGAAACAGACCAAATGGGTGTAGTCTATCATGCGAATTATATCGTATGGTTTGAAATAGGACGAACCCACCTTATCGAACAGTTAGGTTTCAACTATGCAGATATGGAAGCTGAAGGCATTGTTTCACCCGTCATTGATATTAATGCCAAGTATAAAAAGCCACTTCGATACGGTCAGACTGCTACTGTTAGGACATGGATTGATCATTATGACGGTTTCCGAGTGGTTTATGGCTATGAAGTATATACTGAGGATGAACAATTAGCTGTAACAGGAAGCTCATCACATGTTTGTGTCAAAAAATCGAATTTCAGACCAATATCGATTAAAAAACATTTTCCAAACTGGGATGAAGCTTATATTAAGGCTATGGAGGATTAATACATATGGCTTTTGGTTTAAAGCGTGAAGAGCTGAGGGCATGGAAGGAGAAAGTGGAACGTGGAGAAATAGCCTTTATCACTCATTACTGGTTAGATGATCGGTTTCCAAATATGAAGACCGTCACAAAAGTTGGCTGTCAGGACCTTGATAAATTAATTCAATGGGGTAAAAAATACGGTTTAAAACCGAAGTGGGTTCACCATGATAAAAAATATCCACACTATGATTTAATCGGCTCATTCCAGGTAGATATTTTAAAGGCAGAAGGAAAATTAAATCAGTTAGAGCGATTCAAAAAATGAGGCAGCCCGAATTATTGGGCTGCCTCATTTTTTGATTTCTTTTTTTCTGGAACTGGATCAAAACCACCAGGATGGAATGGGTGGCATTTTAGCACTCGTTTGACGGTTAAATATAACCCTTTAAACAGACCAAAACGTTGCAAAGCTTCTAGTCCATAAGCTGAACACGTCGGCTGAAACCGGCAAGTTGGCCCTGTTAATGGCGAAATAAACTTTTGATAAAATTTAATTAAATAAATAAAAATATATTTCATGGTACATCACACTATTCTTCACGTTTATCAAACGTAATGGAAGCAATAGCATCATGTAAATGGATTGATTCCTCATTGATACATTTAACATGAAATTGCTTAACCATATCTAGTTCATATAAATCACTTGCAATTAACCGAACCATATCCTCGACAAATCGTGGGTTTTCATAGGCTTGTTCGGTTACCATTTTTTCATCAGGTCTTTTTAACACAGGATGAATTCGTGCACTAGCATTAGATTCCGCTGCTTCTAACAATAATTCTTTCCAATCCTGCTTGTCTTCATCAAATTCTGGATCTAAAGTGATTTCAATCACTACATTGCCACGTTGGTTATGAGCACTATATTCGCTAATCTCCTTAGAGCAAGGACATAAGGTTGTAATTTTAGCTTTTAAACCGACCTTGATATCATAACCATTTTCATGATGATATTTAACCTTTAACCAAGCATCGGCATGGTTCATTCCAATATTTCCTGTATAAGGTGCTTTTCTCTGATAGAACCATGGGAATTCAACTGTGAGTTCCGCATCTTTTTGTTTTAAGCGTTCTTGTAAATCTTTGGTGAATTTTTTCATAGTTTCTATATCAACGCGAAAGCCTTTATTATAATAGGCCTGCAGTTGTTCTGTAAAACGGCTCATATTCGTACCTTTTGAACCTTGTGAAATCGTAGATGCAAAGTAGAAGGTACCAATGGTTGTTTGTTCCTTTGGTTCGACATGGCTTGGAACAACGATTGGGTGTTTCACATTTGAAACCCCAACAGCATCTAATTCAAATAAAAAGTCTTTTTTTGTATTTTGTAAATCAGCCATTTTATCTTTATCTTGTGGTTTTGTACGAGGGCCAGGCTCGACAGAACCAAACAATTTATGTCGTTCCTCTTTTGGCGGTAATTGTTTCTTCGAATTAGTCTCGTTCATATCTATGACTCCTTTCAACTAGAGCAAGTATCTATCACGATACACAGATTAAGTATACATGAATAAAAAGAAGTATTTCAATTTATTGAACTTATTCTAAATAAGGGACAACTTCAACAGAATCCGTAAAAGTTTTAATTAATTCTTCTGTTTGTTCAAACCATTTTTTCGAATTCGCTAATTGATATTCGTTAACTTCTACTAATGGCATAATGCTATAATCACTAAAATTTTGATATTGGTTATAGGTTGGCATCATTTTGGCATTTGATACCTTATGGGTAATCTTATTATTTTCGTGTATCGTTTTCGTTAATTCTATTTGCATAATAGAACCGATCAGTCGCTCCGTTCCAATTTGACCTGAAAGAAAGTTTCCTAATGAATAGGCGACAAAACTCTCCTGTCCGTCATCAGAAGCAATCCAGTCCACAGGCTGCAGGACATGAGGATGATGGCCAATGATGACATCTGCACCATGACTCGATAATAATTCTGCTAAATACACTTGTTCATCGTTCGGGAGTGGTTGGTATTCATTGCCGAAATGCATACTAACAACGATAAAATCAGTTTTGGGATTTATGACTTCGATATCTTGTAAAATTTGCTCCTCATCGATTAAATTGACTAAATACTCCTTACCGGTCGGGACAGGAAGACCATTTGTGCCATACGTATAAGATAGGAATCCGACAGCAATTCCCTTTTTCTCGATAACACGCGGTTTATTTTGGTCGTCTGGGCTTTGATAGGCCCCAACATATTGAATACCAATTTCATTTAGATAATTTGTAGCATTTAATATGGCTTGTTCGCCACGATCAAGTGTATGATTATTAGCCATGCTGACAATATCAACCCCTACATTCTTCAACGTATCAGCTAATTGTTGAGGTGAATTAAATCGCGGGTAAGAGGATAGGCCGATTTCAGTTCCACCTAGTATTGTTTCTTGATTGGCAATTGTGATGTCAGCGTTATTTAAATAGTACTTAATATTTTCAAAGATCGGATTAAAATCAAAGCCAGACTGAGTCCTTGCATCATTATAGATCGAGTTATGAATTAACAAATCCCCAATAGCGTTTAAGGTGATGGTCGATTCAAAGTATTTAGGCTCCGATAAATGATCTACCTCAATCCGGGGACTATTTTTCATGTTATTCGCAGCACTTTCATCATCATTGAACATGATAAAAGTAAAAATTAATACAAATGTAAATGAAAATACAATAAATGCAACAACGGACGACTTTTTCATATGAGACACCTTTCTTACATAAGAGATTACTTATTATGTATTTTTGTATACACTATATCAAAAAAGAGAGTCCTAACTTAACGGGGACTCTCATCTACAACCAATTTATTTTAGGTTCTGATTTATTCTTGATACGACGTATATTTGTACGATGTCGATAAATCACAAAGCTTGCTAATAATACTGTAACAATAATCAGGCCTAAATCTTGCATGATGACAGATACAATGACAGCGATAATCCCTGTTAACATCGAAGCTAACGATACATATTTAGAGAGTTTTAAGAAACCAAAAAACGATAATATAAGTATAGCAAATAATAATGGACTAACACCTAATAAAACCCCACCAGATGTAGCAACTGCTTTACCACCACGGAATTTTGCAAATAAAGGGTAGGTATGTCCTAAAACGGCAAAAGCCCCAACAATAAGTGGTTCAAGAGATGGTGCCAAAAGACGTACGATTACAATGGCAGCTGTTCCTTTCAAGATATCCATTATCGTAACCATTAAGCCGGCTTTTACTCCAAGCACTCGGAAAGTATTTGTACCTCCTAAATTACCACTCCCATGTTCTCGTATATCGATTCGATAAAAAAGTTTACCAATGATTAACGCAGATGGAATAGAACCTAATAAATAAGCGATGATAGCAAAAATGATATATTCCATATTGTTTGATCCTCCACAAGGTTTATTAGCTTATTATATTCTAACAAATGATTAGTCAATAAAGAAGAAGAATTTTAAGTTTTAGCAGCGCGCGAAAAGTCATCAATTGAGAATTTATTCAAAAAAAGCTATGCTATTGACAAGAGCACTCTTAAAGGAGGACGGTTTTGATGCAAAATCCAAATAATGAAGAATTAAAAGATTTATTGGAAAATACTAAAACGATTGCTGTCGTTGGGTTGTCTGATAATCCAAGTCGAACAAGCTATCAAATCTCAAAAATCATGCAAGATCAAGGTTATAAAATTATACCGGTAAATCCTAATGTCAATGAAGTTTTAGGAGAAAAAGCTTATGATTCACTAAAGAATGTTGAGGAATCAATCGATATAGTTAATGTGTTTAGAAGATCAGAGTTTTTAATGGATGTCGCACAGGATGCTATTGAAACAGATTGCAAAGTATTCTGGGCTCAACTAGGTGTTTCTGATGAAAAAGCCTATGAACTCTTGAAAGAACACGATTTTACCGTCATAATGGATTTATGTATTAAGGTCGTGCATTCGGTGACAATAGGGAATCGAAACGGTTAGTTTGAGGAAATCTCTGTTTTTGAACAGGGATTTTCTTCACTTATAACGAATGATTTAAAAAGAAATAATCCTATGAGAAAGGGGTCGTACGATTGGCTCAAATCAATCAAGCTTATAATGATGATTCAATTCAAGTATTAGAAGGATTAGATGCAGTTAGGAAGCGGCCTGGTATGTATATCGGGAGTACTGACCATCGCGGCTTGCATCATTTAGTCTATGAAATAGTGGATAATGCGGTCGATGAGGCTTTAGCCGGTCACGGTGATAAAATTCATGTCACCATACATAAAGACGAGTCAATCACCGTAAAAGATGAAGGAAGAGGAATGCCTACTGGATTACATAAAACAGGAAAGCCAACTCCTGAAGTCATTTTTACGGTCTTACACGCAGGTGGTAAATTTGGTCAAGGTGGTTACAAAACAAGTGGTGGTCTCCACGGTGTAGGGGCATCAGTTGTTAACGCATTGTCTGAATGGTTAGAAGTTATCATCTGCCGTGATGGCACCAAACATTATCAACGATTTGAAAATGGTGGTAACCCGGTAACTGGTCTTGAAAACAAGGGCAACACAAATAAATCAGGAACCAACATACGATTTAAACCAGATCCATCGATTTTCTCAAATATAAATTATCAATTTGAGATTTTATCAGAACGATTACGGGAAGCCGCATTCTTATTAAAAGGTATCGAGATTATTTTAAAAGATGAAAGGCATGGCCATGAAGAATCCTATCAATATCCGGATGGGCTTGAATCGTTTGTCGCTTATTTAAACGAAGAGAAGGATGGCCTTCACCACGTTATTTCCTTTGAAGGGGAACAAAAAGGAATCGAATTAGACTTCGCATTCCAATACAATGATGGCTATTCGGAAAGTATTCTATCGTTTGTTAATAATGTGCGTACAAAAGATGGTGGGACTCATGAATCAGGGGCTAAAACAGCTATCACCCGAGCCTTCAATGATTATGCTAGAAAGATGCAATTGTTGAAGGAAAAGGATAAAAATCTAGACGGTAATGACATTCGTGAAGGTTTTACAGCGGTTATTTCTACACGTATTCCAGAACAATTGCTGCAATTTGAAGGACAAACGAAGAGTAAGCTAGGTTCTCCTGAAGCTAGAAGTGTGGTTGAAAGCATAGTTTCCGAGCAACTAGCATACTTTCTTGAAGAAAATCCAGATGTCTCGAAAATGCTGATTAAAAAAGCAGTTAGTGCCAGAGACGCAAGAGAGGCGGCTCGAAAAGCTAGGGAAGATGCTCGAAATGGCAAGAAACGAAAAAAGAAAGATTCCATTCTAAGCGGAAAGTTAACACCAGCTCAATCTAAAAATCCTCAAAAAAATGAATTATTTTTAGTCGAGGGGGATTCAGCTGGAGGTTCAGCGAAACAAGGGCGAGACCGTCGTTTTCAAGCTATTCTTCCTTTACGTGGTAAAGTTATTAATACCGAAAAAGCTAAAATAGATGATATTTTCAAAAACGAAGAGATTGCGACGATTGTGCATACCATCAATGCTGGGATTGGCGCGGACTTTAATCTAGAAGATGCTCAATATGATAAAGTCATTATTATGACAGATGCTGATACTGATGGTGCACATATTCAAGTTCTATTATTAACTTTCTTTTACCGTTACATGAGACAATTAATCGAACAAGGCCGAGTATATATTGCCCTACCACCTTTATTTAAAGTGTCAAAAGGAAAAGGCAAAAAGCTTAAAGAGGATTATGCTTGGGACGAAGGTGAAATGCAAAAACTCCTAAAAGAATATAAAAGTGGTTATACCATTCAACGCTATAAAGGTCTTGGTGAAATGAATGCTGATCAGTTATGGGAGACGACCATGGACCCTGAAACGAGAACATTAATCCGTGTCACCATTGAAGATGTTGCTCGTGCAGAGCGTCGAGTAACCACTCTCATGGGGGATAAAGTTGAACCAAGGCGTAAATGGATTGAAACGAATGTTGCCTTTGGTATGGAGGAAGACGATACCATTTTAGACAATGAAAGATTGCATAGCTAGGAGGAAGGTACGTTGGCAGAACAAGCGAAATATTTAGATTTACCATTAGAAGAAGTCATTGGTGACCGATTTGGTCGTTATAGTAAATACATCATTCAAGATCGTGCCCTACCAGATGCACGTGATGGGCTTAAACCAGTACAGCGACGTATTTTATATGCAATGCATCAAGAACGTAATACTCATGACAAACCGTTTCGTAAATCGGCAAAAACGGTTGGGACGGTTATAGGGAATTACCATCCGCATGGGGATTCGTCTGTTTATGAAGCCTTAGTGCGTATGAGTCAAACTTGGAAAGTACGACAAGAATTAGTCGAAATGCATGGTAATAACGGTAGTATCGATGGAGATCCCCCTGCTGCTATGCGTTATACGGAAGCGCGTCTTTCAGGTATTGCATCTGAACTATTAAGAGATATTGAAAAGGATACTCTTGAATTTATTCCTAACTTTGATGATACGGATTTTGAAGCCGTCGTTTTACCTGCCAAATTCCCAAACCTTTTAGTGAATGGTTCGACAGGTATATCTTCAGGTTATGCAACAGATATTCCACCCCATAATCTATCAGAAGTGATCGATACGATAATTAAAAGAATTGAAAAACCTACTTCGGATATCGATGAATTAATGAAGACGTTGCCTGGCCCTGATTTTCCTACTGGTGGTATCATCCAAGGTGCTGATGGTATTAAAAAAGCCTATGAATCAGGTAGAGGGAAAATCGTTATTCGTGGTTTAGCAGAGATTGAACCCATTCGTGGTGGCAAAGAACAAATCGTCATTACGGAGCTACCTTTTGAGGTAAATAAAGCTAATTTAGTTAAGAAGATGGATGAGCTTCGCATTGAGAGGAAAGTTGAAGGTATTTCAGAAGTACGAGATGAAACAGATCGTACCGGTTTAAGAATTGTTATAGAATTAAAGAAAGATGCTGATAGTACAGGTGTTTTAAACTACTTATATAAAAATACAGATTTACAAATCTCCTATAATTTCAATATGGTTGCAATCGCGAATAAAACACCCCAGCTGATGAACTTAACTCAAATGCTGGATGCTTACATTGAACATCAGCGAGATGTTGTCGAACGACAAACGAAATTTGATCTTAAAAAAGCTAAAGATCGAGCACATATAGTTAAGGGACTAATCTATGCGATTTCAATTTTAGATGACCTCATTGCGACGATTCGATCTTCTAATGATAAAAAACATGCTAAAGAACAGCTTATGGAAAAATATGATTTTAGCGAGAAACAAGCGGAGGCAATTGTAACTTTACAGCTTTATCGCTTAACGAATACCGACATAACGGAATTAGAAAAAGAAGCTGAAGAATTAAAGAAAAGTATAGACGAATTATCTGCCATTCTAGATGATGAAAAAAAGCTTCTACAAGTTATTAAGAAAGATTTAAAAAAAGTTAAGAAAACTTATCAAACAGAACGAAGAACTCAAATTCAATCGGAAATTGAGGACATTAAAATTAATCTTGAAGTGATGGTTCCATCTGAAGATGTCGTGGTTTCAGTCACCAAAGAAGGCTATGTTAAACGAACGAGTATCCGTTCTTACAGCGCTTCTAATATAGACGATTTGCAAAAGAAAGATGACGACCGGCTACTTCATTTAATGGAGATCAACACGACAGATACCTTATTGTTGTTTACCAATAAAGGCCAATATTTATTTTTACCAGTGCACGAACTACCAGATATCAAGTGGAAAGACATGGGGCAGCACATCGCTAATATCATACCAGTCGACCGTGATGAAAAGATTATCAAAGCAATGCCAGTCCGTGATTTCAATGAAGAAAACTATGTCTTATCGATTACGAAAAACGGAATGATTAAAAAATCCGAGTTAAAATCATATCAGGTACAGCGATACTCAAAACCAATGACGGCCATAAAACTTAAAAATGATGATGAAGTTGTCAATGTTCATTTAACCAATGGACATCAAGATATTTTCTTAGCTTCCGATACGGGATACGGGTTATGGTTCCATGAAGATGAGTTAAAATCAGTTGGGATTAAAACAGCTGGCGTAATATCAATGAAGTTAAAAGATGGCGAACACGTTGTGAACGGTGAGGTCTTTGATGACATGCAGTCACCTTCACTGTTTGTTGTGACACAACGCGGTGCGTGTAAGCGAATGAGTATTTCCGAATTTGAACAAAACTCACGAGCTAAACGAGGTTTAATTATGCTTCGTGAATTAAAACGAAGTCCTCACCGGATAGTTGGGTTTCATCTCGTCAATGATGATGCTTCCATTTTACTTGAGACGGAACAAGGTACGATCAAACAAGTTTTACCGCTTGAATTTAGGGAAAGTGACCGTTACAGTAATGGATCCTTTGTGATTGATACGGATGAAAAAGGAGAAGTCATACAAACTCAGGTTGAACCTATTTATCAAAAACATTTTGAGGAAATTGATTCTTAACTTATTCGATAGCGAGGCGTACCCTCGCTATTTTTTTACACAAAAGTTATTTGATATTTAAAAAAATTGTGATAAGATATTATCAAAAGATAGGAGGGAGCTATGTCGGAATTACGCGAAAAAATTATTGAAACTTCTTTACAATTATTCTCTGAAAGAGGTTTTCACGGTGTAACGGTTAACGACATCGTTGAACATTGCAAGACATCTAAAGGTGGCTTTTACCATCACTTCAAATCAAAAGATGAATTACTATATGTCATTCATGATACATTTATATCATACGTATTAAATGAAGCAAATAGAGCAAAAAAGCGTTATGACAGACCGATTTTCCAGCTCCACGAAATGTTGAAATCGCTCGTACGTGTTTATGATTTATACAATGAACATATTGTCGTGTTTAATCAAGAGAACAAATATTTAAAACAAGAATATGAAGTACTCATTAAACGTAAACGTGATGACTATAAAGAAATTTTAAAAGAAGTGATCCAAGAAGGCCAAGAATTGAATGACATAAGAAAGGAATTACCAACGACGATTACCAGTATGTCAGTATTAGGGATGGTTAACTGGACGTATCAATGGTATAAAAAAGATGGACCCAAAACAATTGACCAAATCGCATCTACTTACATAGACATCATTTTTAAAGGGTTATTAACAGAAGAGGCACTAGAAGAATATGAAAGGTCTAAATTATCAAAAGAATTGGTTTTTTAGATTTTTATTTAATCGCTTGTCGAAAGCGTTTTCATTTCGTCCAAAACAGACCAACTAGTCGGTCTATAATATAAGGGGGATGACAAAGATGAATTTTGAACTAACAAAAGAACAGGAAATGATTAAAAAAATGGTTCGGGATTTTGCAGATGAAAAAATCGCACCACGTGCCATTGATATTGATGTGAATGCTGATTTTCCTGAAGATATTTTTAAGGAAATGGGTGAGCTTGGGTTATTAGGCATTCCTTTCCCTGAAGAAGATGGTGGTTCCGGTGGTGATACAGTTTCATATGCTTTAGCTGCTGAAGAAATTGCCCGCGTTTGTGGAAGTACAGGGTTAAGCTATGCTGCAGCCATATCATTAGGTGCGAGCCCAGTCTATTATTTCGGTACAGTAGAACAAAAAGATAAATTTTTGAAACCGCTTGCAGAAGGTAAAGCGTTAGGTTCCTTTGGTTTAACTGAACCAAATGCCGGATCTGATGCAGGAGGAACTAAAACAACAGCGAAATTAGAAGGTAATGACTATGTGATTAATGGTGAAAAATGTTTTATTACCAATGCATCCTACGCACAGCAAATTATTGTTACAGCTGTAACAGGTAAAGATGACCGTGGTAAAAATATCATTTCGGCGATCATCGTGCCAACTGATGCAGATGGTCTAACCATCACCGATAACTACGACAAAATGGGTGTACGCGGGTCGAACACTGCCGAAATTGTATTAGAGGATGTTCGCGTACCGAAGGAGAATTTATTAGGTGACCCAGATCAAGGTTTTAAACAATTTCTACACACATTAGATGGTGGAAGAATTTCTATTGCCGCACTAGGTGTAGGGATTGCTCAAGCTTCCCTTGATAAGGCATTAGCTTATGCTAAAGAACGTAAGCAATTTGGTCAGTCTATATCTAAATTTCAAGCCATACAATTTAAATTAGCGGATATGGCAATGGAAGTTGAATTAGCTCGTAATATGGTATTAAAAGCAGCCTGGTTAAAAGACCAAGGTAAAAATTTCACTAAAGAAGCAGCGTACGCTAAACTATTCGCTTCTGAAACAGCATCACGTTCCGCGAATCAAGCCATTCAAATTCACGGTGGCTATGGTTATATGCGCGAGTATGAGGTGGAACGTTATTTAAGAGATGCTAAATTACTAGAAATCGGTGAAGGGACTTCTGAGGTTCAGCGCTTGGTTATTGCTAGACAATTGGGTTGCTAATCATAAATAGGGAGGTATTCATGTATGGCATTACTAGATTTGACGATTGGAGAATTATTGGAAAGGAAGGTGAAAGAGCACCCAGACCATGAAGCTGTTGTATACCCCGAAAGAGGCATACGCTGGTCTTATCGAGAGTTCGATCAGCAGGTTAACCAGGCGGCAAAAGGCTTTATGGCTTTAGGAATTGAAAAAGGTGATCACGTTGCCATTTGGTCGGATAACAAACCCGAATGGGTAACATCACAATTCGCATCGGGAAAAATGGGTGCTGTTCTAGTAACGGTAAACACTAGCTATCAAGTGCAGGAGCTTGAGTATTTGTTACAGCAATCAGATGCCACAACCCTAATTCTTGCCGAAACATTTAAAGGCACTTCCTATCTAGATATTTTATATGAAGTCATTCCAGAATTAGAAACGAGTAAAAAAGGTGAATTACAATCTAGTAAACTTCCTAAATTAAAAAATATCGTCGTCTTAAGTGAAAAGCAATACCCGGGCTGTTATAACTGGAATGATCTAATTCAGCTAGGTGAACGTGTGACAGATCAAGAATTAGACGAACGACATAAGACATTAAACTATAGAGATGTCATTAACATGCAGTACACATCAGGTACAACTGGTTTTCCAAAAGGCGTTATGCTCTCCCACTATAATATTGTCAACAATGGAAATCTGGTGGCGGATTGTATAGAATTGACAAAATCAGATCGCTTATGTATTCCAGTTCCATTTTTCCATTGTTTCGGCTGTGTTATGGGTACTTTAGCTACAGTGGCTAAAGGGGCAACGATGGTGATCATTGAACAATTTGATCCAGAAAAAGTATTAGAAGCTGTTGACCGTGAAAAATGCACAGCATTACATGGTGTACCAACGATGTTTATTGCTGAACTTAATCACCCTAATTTTGACCAATATGATTTATCACATTTACGTACAGGGATTATGGCCGGCTCCAATTGCCCAATGGAAGTTATGAAATCTGTGATGGATAAAATGGGTATTTCAGAAATTACGATTGCATATGGCCAAACCGAATCTTCACCCGTTATTACCCAAACCCGTACGGATGATCCAATTGAATTACGCGTTAAAAGCGTAGGAAAAGCGCATCCAAACGTAGAAGTTAAAATCATTCATCCTGGTACCGACGATGAAGTACCTCCTAACACACCAGGCGAATTATGCACGCGTGGTTACCTCGTCATGGAAGGCTATTATAATAATGAGGAAGCAACCCAGGCAGCTATTGACAACGAAGGCTGGTTGCACACAGGGGATATTGCAGTTATGGACGAAAATGGCTACGTTGAAGTAACGGGACGCATGAAAGACATGGTGATACGTGGCGGTGAAAATATTTATCCACGTGAAATAGAAGAGTTCTTATATACACACCCAGATATTTTAGATGTTCAAGTCATCGGCATACCTGATCCAAAATATGGCGAGGAATTAATGGCTTGGATCATCACTAAAAAACAATCAAAACTAACAGCTGATGAAGTTCGTGAATTTTGTAAAGGAAAAATCGCCTATTATAAAATTCCGAAGTACGTTGAATTTACGGATGAATACCCAATGACAGCTAGCGGTAAAATACAAAAATTCAAATTAAGAGAAAAAGCAAAAGAACTCATCGTGCAAAACAAATAATAGGGGAGATTCCATGTTTAAATCAGTATTAATTGCTAACCGTGGCGAAATTGCTAGACGCGTTATTAAAACATGTAAACGGTTAAACATTAGAACCATTGCTGTTTATTCTGAAGCAGATGAACCTTCACTACATGTGAAAGAGGCTGATGAAAGTTATTTAATCGGCCCGGCTCGTGTTAACGAAAGCTATTTAAATATCGATAAAATTATTGAAGTCGCTAAAGAGAGTCAAGCTGAAGCAATTCATCCAGGCTATGGCCTATTAAGTGAAAACATAGATTTTGCTAAACGTTGTCAGGAAGAAGGGATCACCTTTATTGGGCCTGATTCAGATGCGATAGACCAAATGGGTAGTAAATTAATGGCTAGAAAAACGATGGAAAATGCGGGTGTACCAATTATTCCAGGAACTAATGATCCCATTCCGACAGCGGAAGAAGCAAAGGTATTTGCCAATCAAATTGGTTATCCGATCATGCTTAAAGCGTCTCATGGTGGTGGCGGTATTGGCATGCAAATTGTAAACAATGATGAAGAGGTAGTCAAAGCATTCGAAAGTAATGCCCATCGTGCTAAACAATTTTTCGGTGATGGCACCATGTTTATTGAAAAGGTGATCGAGAATGCCCACCATGTTGAAATCCAATTATTAGCAGACCAACATGGAAACGTACTGCATTTATTCGATCGCGAGTGTTCCATTCAACGTCGTCACCAAAAAGTGATAGAAGAAGCGCCATCGCCATTATTAACAGAAGAAACTAGACAGCAGATGGCAGATGCAGCGGTAAAAGCCGCGAAAGCAATCCATTATAAAAATGCCGGAACCATTGAATTTTTAGTCGATGAAAATCAAAACTTTTATTTCTTAGAAATGAATACTCGATTACAGGTTGAACATCCAGTAACAGAAGAGATTACCGGAATTGACCTCGTTGAACAGCAATTAAAGGTAGCTTATGGTGAAGAATTAAGCCTTAAGCAAAATGATTTATCGATTCAAGGGCACGCAATCGAAGCCCGAATTTATGCGGAAGATCCTAAAACATTTTTCCCTTCACCGGGGACGATTACAGAATTACAGCTTCCAGAAGATGTTTTTATTCGACATGACATCGCGATTGAATCCAATTATCAGATTACACCTTATTACGACCCAATGATTGCCAAATTGATCGTAAAAGGTGATACTAGAGAGGAAGCAGTTGTTAATCTTAAGAACGCATTAAATGATTATAAAGTTGAAGGCATTAAGACAAACCTTCCATTATTAAGAGATATTGTCGACATTCAAGCCTTTAAAGATGGACATACGCGTACATCATTTATAAATGAATTCATTTTAATTAACCAATAGGAGGAATCAATCATGAAAGAAGTAGTTGCAAACATGGCAGGAAACGTATGGAAAGTCGTTGTAAATGAAGGAGATCAAGTGGACAGTGGGCAAGATGTTGTTATTTTAGAATCCATGAAAATGGAAATCCCAATTGCGGCTGAAGCAGCTGGAAGCGTTAAAGAGTTAAAAGTTAATGAGGGCGACTTTGTTAATGAGGGAGACGTTATCGCGATTATCGAATAAATAATCTATCTGTTTAAAAAAGGAGAATCATAATATGAGTCTTCCAAAACAAGTAATAATTAAAGAAGTAGGTCCACGAGACGGTCTACAAAATGAAAAAGAGGAGATTAAAACAGAGGATAAAATTGAATGGATAAACCAGTTATCGGAAACTGGTTTATCCTATATTGAATTGACTTCATTCGTACATCCAAAATGGATTCCGCAACTGAAGGATGCCGTTGAAGTCGCTCGCTCCGTAGAACGTAAAGACGGGATTACCTATGCCGCATTAGTCCCGAACATGAAAGGACTTGAGCGTGCATTAGAGGCTGATGTCGATGAAGTATCTATTTTTATGTCGGCTAGTGAGTCACACAACAAGAAAAATATTAATAAATCTATCAACGAAACGTATCCTATTTTAAAAAAAGTGGTAGAGGAAGCCAAAGAAGCAGGTAAATCTGTAAGAGGTTATGTATCAACTGTTTTTGGCTGTCCTTATGACGGGAGAGTTGATGAACAGCAGGTGATTGATGTTTGTCAAAACCTATTTGATATGGGAATTGATGAATTATCTCTAGGCGATACGATCGGAGTGGCTAATCCTATTCAGGTTGGCCAATTCTTAGATTTAATCGAAGATAAGTTTTCAAAAGATCAAATTGCGTTACATTTCCATGACACGCGTGGTATGGCATTAGCCAATACACTTGTGTCTTTGGAAAAAGGCTACTATATCTTTGACGGATCAGTTGGTGGATTAGGCGGTTGCCCTTATGCTAAGGGAGCTTCCGGAAATGTGTCGACTGATGATCTTGTTCATATGCTTCATGAGATGGGAGTCCAAACAGGTATAGATTTAAACCAAATACTTAAAGCCGGTTCCTTTATTCAAGATAAAATTGATAAACCTTTACCGAGTAAACAAATGAACATTTACCGTAAATCTTCATAAGAGAGGAGTGACCATTTGAGTACTGTTACATTTGATATTGTAGATAACTACATGGGGATTATCAAATTAAATCGACCTGAAGCAGCAAATGCCTTTTCTAGACAACTATTAAGAGACTTTCATCATGCTATTGATGAGGCCGAAAGGCATCAACAATTAAGAGCCATGATCATTATGGCAGAAGGTGAAAAAGCATTTTGTGCCGGAGCTGACTTAAAAGAACGTTCCACGATGACACAGGATGAAGTCGTTGAAACAGTTGCTGAAATCGGAAAAATCGTTTCGCGCGTTGAATCTATCGAAATTCCGACTATAGCTGCTATAAATGGAGCAGCATTTGGTGGAGGGTTAGAACTAACACTTGGTTGTGATATTCGTATCGCAAGTGATAACGCTAAAATGGGGCTAACTGAAACATCTTTAGCTATCATTCCTGGTGCAGGGGGTACTCAGCGACTAGCGCGATTAATTGGTTTAAGTAAAGCTAAATATTATATTTTAACCGCTAAACGATTTGATAGTTTCGAAGGTAAAGAGATTGGTTTAATAGAAGAAGTGGTACCATTAAATGAGCTCCAGTCTAAAGCATTTGAAATCGCTCAACAAATCGCTTCTAATGGCCCGGTCGGTGTAAAAATGGCTAAACAAGCGATTGACCAGGGCTTTGATCAAGATATTAAAGCAGGCTTAGCTATTGAAAGAAAAAGTTATATGAAGACAATTCCAACAACAGATCGGCTAGAAGCACTCCAAGCATTTAAAGAAAAAAGAAAACCAAACTTCAAAGGTGAATAACTGAAAGGGTGAGAATAAATGGCAAAAAATCAAATGCATGAAGAATTACGAGAACGCATTGAACAAGGCGGGGCCGAAAAGTACCATCAGAAAAACGCTGATAAAGGCAAAATGTTCGTTCGTGAACGTTTAAGAATGCTTTTTGATGAAGATTTAGATATTGAAGATGCCTTTTTTGCTAATTGTATGGATGGTTCACTACCAGCAGATGGTGTTGTCACAGGAATTGGTATAGTAAACGGGCAAACGGTTTGTGTCATGGCGAACGACTCAACGGTTAAAGCAGGATCATGGGGTAAACGTACTGTTGAAAAAATAATTCGCATACAAGAAACAGCTATGAAATTAGAAGTTCCAATGCTATATTTAGTAGATTCGGCAGGTGCACGTATAACAGACCAAATTGAAATGTTCCCTAATCGACGTGGAGCAGGACGTATTTTCTATAACCAAGTTAAAATGTCTGGTCGCGTGCCACAAATTTGTTTGTTATTTGGTCCATCAGCTGCAGGTGGTGCATACATACCAGCCTTCTGTGATATCGTCGTTATGGTAGACGGAAACGCATCCATGTATCTTGGGTCACCACGTATGGCCGAAAAAGTTATTGGTGAAAAAGTAACGCTTGAAGAAATGGGCGGAGCGCGTATGCACTGTTCCGTATCAGGTGTTGGTGACGTATTAGTTTCCAGTGAACAAGAAGCGATTGAATATGCGCAAAAATATTTAACCTATTTTCCTGAAAACTTCCGAAGTAAACCACCTGTTCTAGATGCTATTCAGCCAGAAGCATTTGAAAAATCCATCAGCGATTTAATTCCAGAAAACCAAAATGCCCCATTTGATATGCTTGAATTAATCAAACGTTTGATTGATAAAGACAGTTTTTGTGAAATCAAGCGAGAGTTTGCAAAAGAAATCATTACAGGTCTTGCGCGAATTAACGGACAGGCTGTCGGAATTATTGCTAACCAACCGAGAATGAAGGGTGGCGTATTATTCCATGACTCGGCTGATAAAGCAGCTAAGTTTATTCAATTATGTGATGCCTTCAACATTCCACTTGTGTTCTTAGCTGATATACCAGGGTTCATGATTGGAACTAAAGTTGAACGTGCAGGAATTATCCGCCATGGAGCTAAAATGATCTCAGCCATGAGTGAAGCTTCAGTACCTAAAATTTCTGTCGTCGTACGTAAAGCATATGGTGCTGGATTATATGCAATGGCAGGTCCAGCTTTTGAGCCAGATGTTACCATTGCGTTTCCGACAGCACAAATCGCCGTAATGGGACCAGAGGCTGCTGTCAATGCTGTTTATGCTAACAAGATTGCTGAGCTTCCTGAAGAAGAACGGCCAGCATTTATAAAAGAGAAACATGAGGAATATAAAGAGAATATCGATATTTACCGATTAGCTTCTGAAATGGTGATCGATGACATCGTTCAACCGGATGATTTAAGAGATCACTTAAATAAACGTTTAGAAGCTTATCAATCTAAAAATCTAACATTTACTGAACGTAAACATGGTGTTTATCCGGTTTAAACTAAAGACATTTAGACCTCGCTGAATAATAGGCGAGGTCCTTTTATTAGGGGGTATGGCTAATGACGTACGATGTTATTGTAGTTGGTGCTGGTTTAGCAGGACTCGTCGCAACAGCAGAGATGGCCGATAAAGGTAAAAAGGTTCTGCTATTAGACCAAGAACCAAAAAACTCATTAGGCGGACAAGCCTGGTGGTCCTTTGGCGGTCTATTTTTAGTTGATTCACCAGAACAAAGGAGAATGGGCATAAAAGATTCTCAGGAATTAGCATGGCAGGACTGGATGGGATCGGCCGGATTTGACCGACTAGATGATGAAGACCAATGGGCAAGGAAGTGGGCAGAAGCTTATGTTGATTTTGCTGCCAATGAAAAGCGGGAATGGCTACAAAGCATGGGGATTAAATTTTTCCCCGTCATAGGATGGGCAGAACGAGGTGGATACCTTGCAGAAGGACATGGAAATTCTGTTCCCCGTTTTCATATTGTTTGGGGAACTGGACCAGCCATTGTTGAAGCCTTTGAAAAACGCGTTCGAAAGCATATGGAGAATCAATTAGTTACATATTTTCCACGCCACCGTGTTGATGAATTATTGAGTTATGAAAGTACGGTGATTGGTGTAAAAGGTTCCATTTTAGAGTCTAGCACAGCTAAAAGGGGTGAAAAAAGCTCTCGAACTGTTATCGATGTATTTGAATACCATGCCGATTCCATTGTCGTATCAAGTGGTGGAGTCGGGGCTAACCTTGATTTAATACGACGGAATTGGCCAGAACAATTAGGACAACCACCAGAAAATATGATTTTAGGTGTACCTGACCATGTTGATGGGCGTATGCTAGATATCAGCGAGAGAGTAGGAGGACGCATAGTCAATCGAGATCGCATGTGGCACTACACAGAAGGTATCAAGAACTGGGATCCTGTTTGGACAAATCATGGAATTCGAATATTACCTGGACCTTCATCCATGTGGTTAGATGCTGAGGGGAATCGTTTCCCAGCGCCTAATTTTCCAGGATTTGATACACTTGGTACCCTTGAGACCATCATGAAAACAGGGTACGATTATTCATGGTTTATCTTAACTGAAAGAATTATTGAAAAAGAGTTTGCGTTATCAGGGTCTGAGCAAAATCCAGATTTAACTGGTAAAAGCTTTAGAAAGCTACTGGAAAGGCTGAAAAAGGGAGCACCAGGACCGGTTAAACATTTTATGGACAAAGGTGAAGATTTTGCTGTGGCGGATAATCTATCTGATTTAGTAAAACAAATGAACCAACTCGTTGATGACGATTTGATAGATGAAGATCACATTCGTCAACAAATAGAAGCAAGAGATCGCGAAATTGAGAATAAATTTACAAAAGACCTGCAAATTACGGCTATAAGAGGATCTCGTTTTCACCTTGGTGATCGGTTAATCCGAACAGCCAAACCACATAAAATTCTTGATCCAAAAAATGGACCATTAATCGCTGTTCGATTAAACATCATTAGTAGGAAAACATTAGGCGGATTACAAACTGATTTATCCGGAAGAGTTTTAAATTCGGAAGGACAACCCATCAAAGGATTATACGCAGCCGGTGAAGCTGCTGGCTTTGGTGGTGGAGGTGTTCATGGTTATCGGGCGTTAGAAGGCACATTTTTGGGTGGGTGTTTATTTACTGGAAAAGTAGTAGGCGAAACTTTAGGTAATTATAGTTAATCATAATTTTATTATGTTAACACAAATGTATAACTAATATCTATGATTGCTTGAATCAAAATAAGGATATAATAAATAGGAACAGGGCTGCAAACCATTCCCTTTTTATGTTTTAAACCGCAACATCGGTTTCAGTATTTGATGGAAAAAATATTTGTCATGAGGTAAAATTAATTAAGAGAAATTTATAGAGGGGGTAATATCGTAATTATCCTCCTAATAGATTCAAAAAACGATTTATTATAAAACACCTATATATAGGTAAATCAAAAAGGGGGAGCTAACATGACAAAGAGCATTAAAAAGGATTTGTCAGAAGACCAACGCGAAGAATTACTCAGTACATTGAAGGCTCGTTTTGAAAAGAACATGAACCGCCATGAAGGTCTTGAATGGGCTGATGTTCAAGCAAAACTGGAAGCTAATACTGAAAAACTGTGGTCGCTCAATGAAATGGAAAAAACTGAAGGTGAACCGGATGTTGTTGGTCATGAGAATGACGAATACATTTTTTATGACTGTTCAGCGGAAAGTCCAAAAGGTCGCAGAAGTGTTTGTTATGACCGTAAAGGGCTGGAGTTAAGAACAAAACATAAACCGGAAAATAACGCTATTGATATGGCAACTGACATGGGCATTGAACTTTTAACGGAAGAAGAATACCGAGCGTTGCAGGAACTTGGTACTTTCGATAAGAAAACCTCGAGCTGGGTGCAAACACCCTCTAATATTAGAGAGCTAGGCGGTGCTCTTTTTTGCGATTATCGATATGGACACGTCTTCGTGTATCACAACGGTGCGTCCTCTTACTATGGTGCCAGAGGTTTTCGTGGCTCTCTAAGGGTCTAAATTTTGCACGAAGTAGAGGCATTATATATCTCCTGTTACTTCGCCAAACCCCCATAGTAATAGAAAGAAGTTGGATACTATAAAGACGAATTCACTTAAGAATTCGCCTTTAAAAAAATTAATTAGTTTCTACCCCTTTGCCAAGTTCTCGAATTTGTTCGACCACTTGAGGGTTTTCTAAAGCAGAAAGATCTCCGGCATCTTTATCTAAATAAGACGCTTTAATTGCACGCCTCATGACCTTGGCATTACGTGTTTTCGGTAAATCTTCAACAATATGCACTATTCTTGGAGCAATCGCCTTTCCTAAACGTTGAATCGCATGGTCGACCAAGACCTCTTTAAGATCTTGTTCACTTAATGGTTGCTCTTTAATAACGACAAACGCAATTGGTTTTTCACCTTTGACCTCATCTGGAACACCAATAACACCGGCTTCAACAACATCAGAGTGTTCAACGAAAACAGATTCTAATTCAGCTGGTCCTAAACGCTTACCAGCAACATTTAACGTATCGTCTGATCGACCTGTAATGGTGTAGAATCCTTCATCATCATTAATCACCCAATCTCCATGTACCCATGTGTCTTTATAGCGGCTCCAGTAGGTATCTTCATAACGTTCGTTTTCTTTATAAAAACCATTGGTCATCCCAACCCAAGGCTGTTTAAGGACTAATTCACCAACTTCATTGCGAACTGATTGGCCGTCATCATCGTAAACATCTACATCCATACCAGGTAAAGCCGCATTAAAAGAAACAGGTGCAATGGGTTTAACTAATACATTACCGAAGATACCACCTGAAATTTCAGTACCTCCTGAGTAATTAAAAATCGGGATTTCACGTTTACAAACCTTCTCAAAAAGCCACATCCAAGGCTCTTCATTCCATGGTTCACCAGTTGATCCAATCATTTTAAGTGATGATAAATCGTGCTTTGTGACATAGCTTTCATCTAAATTCATAATGGATCGGATTAATGTAGGTGATATACCTAAATGAGTGACTTGATGTCTTTCAACAATCTCCCAAATTCGACTAGGTGTAGGGTAATCAGGTGTACCTTCAAACATCATAATGGTAGCACCATTTAATAATCCACCATAAACTAAAAATGGACCCATCATCCAACCCATGTCCGTATACCAAAATAATGTATCTTTTTTGCAAACATCCATACACAATCCAGCATCAAACGCTGATTTTAAAGGAAACCCATTATGAGTGTGTAAAGCACCTTTTGGTTTACCTGTTGTACCTGATGTGTAAATAATCATGTATGGATCGTTTCCATTCGTTTGTTTCGTTTCGAATTGTTTGTTATCTGATTTTAATTCATTCCATGATACATCTATGTCGTTCCAGGAAGTAGTTGAATTTGTTCGATTAACTACAATCACATGTTCGATAGAAGGAGAGGAGGCTGCAGCTTGATCTGCCTCATGTTTTAAATTCACAACCTTACCGCGTCTAAAAAATCCATCGGTTGTTAACAAGTATCTGGCATGAGCTGCGTTAATCCGTTTAGCAACAGCTTCTGATTTATAACCGGAGAAAGCAGGAGAGAAGATAGCTCCAACTTTTGAAATAGCAAGCATTCCAATGACTGTTTCTGGAATCATTGGCATGTAAATTGTGATAACATCTTTTTCGCGAACACCTAATTCAACTAAACCATTAGCTAGGCGATTAACTTCATCATAAAGCTCAGAAAACGTATATTTCACAATGTCACCATCATCGGACTCCCAAATTAAAGCGTTTTCATTTTTCATCGAATTATCAAGAGCCCATTTATCCAAGGCATTGTGAGCCACATTCATTTGGCCATTCACAAACCATTCAGGATACATAATCCCTTTATCAAAATTTACAACTTCATCATAACCTTGATACCAGTCAATTTCTAAGGCTTTTATAGCTTGATCCCAAAAAGAACTTATATCATGTATAGAGTGATTAAAGAAATCATTGTACTGATCAAAACCAGCTTGCTGCATAAACTTATATAAGCGTGTCTGTTTTTTATAGTCTTCAGTTGGAAACCATACTGCTTTTGACAAAGTAAAACCCCCTAGATAGAATATTCTTAATTTTATCTTACTATAGATGGTATAATGAATAAATAGAAAATAGAGGATTTGAGGGAATTATTATGTTTTTAATGGTATTGATTATGGGAATCATTTTTGTGATCGCAGTTATTTATAAATTTTTTAGGGAACCTATTTATAATTCGAAAACAAAATCGTATCTATTATTAGTTATTACGATATTTACGATGATGATAGGATTGACTCTGATATCATTTGTATTTTTAATTATTTTTATTTTAACATTAGAATTAAACGAAAAAGACTAAAATTAGCAAACACTAATTAAAAGATTCATTTTTGATTACTTCTGATAATATATGTTATGTAAACCTAAATAAAAATAAAAAATCTAATACCGAATGCGCCATGCCGGTGTTAGAATTAGGCTAAAGATTAACATTATTAGCATTAGTGTAAATATTTTCTTAATCGTAAACATATATTACCCCTTATTATTAGTGTTAGCCTAATATTATCATCATAGGTTATCATAGCAATTAGATAACCATAAATGTTGAAAAACTTTCAATATATTAAATACCATCAAAAGATTAAATTGCAACGTCAACTTACAATTATGAAAAAATTTTAATCCCTAGTCCTTAGATGGACAAATTGTTCATATATTTAAAGTGAGAATTCAGACTAGGGGGAAAATAAATGTTTGTAATACTAGAAAAAGCAGTTTTAGGTATGGCTCTTCTTCGGTTACTATCAGGATGTATCGAAATGTTTGCAGCTTTTGTTATGCTTAAGTTTAATGATGTTGAAAAAGCGTTAATTGTCAATAGTTCTCTGGCATTAATCGGTCCGGCAGTTTTGCTTATCACAACAGCTATTGGACTGATTGGTTTTGCCGATCAATTATCATTAAAAAAATTAGTATGGGTTGTAGTAGGTGTGGGTTTTATACTATACGGTGTCAAGAGCTAATGAATATATATGTATTAAAACTTTATGGTCATTAGTATTTTGCAAGTTTTATTCTAAATATATTGAATATCTTTCAATTAACCGTCGTACAATATTGATTTAGAAAGCCTTTTTTATCGGTTATCAAGGTATGCTTCTTCATGTTATGACGTATAATTTGTTATAATATAATGTAACTTCTACACGCATCTTAAGGAGTGTTCATAACAGCAAATGAACCCATTAACAAACGTCAATCGGGTACAGATTTTAGATGAAATCGATCGACTCGAGCAGAAAAGTAAAAACTTCCCGCAGTTAAATCATAAATACAATAAAGAAATCCGGCGTTTAGGTAAACAACTGCTATTACCGAAACGTATGGCCAAAGAGCAGGCTATTGTTCGAAAAGGACAGGATATGACTTATTCAGAGGTTATGTGGCTCCATAATCAACAAGGCTACACTTACAAGGATATAGCACGTGTGTTAGGTATGAGTATAGTGAAATTTAATCACTATCTTAAGCTTCATCAAGGTAAGATTAAAATTCATGTCAATGATGAATTGGAAAATATGAAGCATATATTGCGAGAATCAGATTCGACTATTGAGAAAAATTCAATTTAATTTGATCCCTTCAAACGGTTTGCCACTTTGCTAGTCACAATAGAAAAACAACTATTGATCTAACCATTCAGAATAAACCACGAGAAGTAATTTGGTTTTTAAAACAGTAACGTTTACTAAGATAAATCCCCATTAATGGGTTCTACTTTAATCTCCCCTCCTCTCCTCTCCTATCTTAAGTATAAATTGTTACTCCTTTTACGTCATTTCAAAATATATAAACCACAAAACATAAATTTATCGGTTTAGTTAAAACTAAACACGTACCACATCAGCCAAACACATTAATGACACATTCATAAGAGGTGAAATCATGAATAGTCTCGGTGGACAACATGAAGAAGAACCATTACATTCGGGAGAAGTTTTTCATCTTTGGACGTATTTATTTGATACAAAAGCTTGCCTCGTAACCATGCAAGTATTAATTAATCACTGTGGTGATCGTGATTTAAAAACATATTTAGAGGAACTTTTGGAAAATGGCTACACACAAGAGGCTGAGCAAACTGAGGCGTTGTTAAAGGAAACTGGGATAAGACTTCCACCTGCCCCTCCAGATCGTCCAAATGTAGAGGTTCAAGACATACCTGCAGGAGGCCGATTTAACGATCCTGAAATAGCCACCTTAGTTAATAAGGAATTAATGAGCGGTAGAATGATGTGTAGCTACATCATGGGGGTTTCGAATCGTGAGGATATTCGCACCATGTTTGAAGATTTCCACTCGCAAAAGGAAGAAAATGAGGTTAAACTCAAGCAAATTATGAAGGAAAAAGGTTGGATTGTTCACCCACCAATAAACATTAAATAATCATTCCACAACAAGCAAGGGGTTGAGGCATATTGAACTCCAAAAATAAAGGCAGAGTAATTTTTGCAATAGGCTCAATACCACTTATTATGACACTTGGAAATTCAATGTTGATTCCTATCTTTCCAAATATGAAATCAGCGTTAGATATTTCTCAGATGCAGGTCAGTTTAACGATCACCGTATTTTCAATAGCCGGAGCCATATTTATTCCTATTGTTGGTTATCTCTCAGATCGATTTTCTCGTAAAGTTGTCATAATACCTTCTTTATTTTTATTCGGCTTTGGTGGATTGTTAGCTGGACTAGCCGCTGCTTTCTTTTCGAATCCGTATATTTGGATATTAGTCGGAAGAGCCATTCAAGGTATTGGAGCAGCCGGTACTGCACCGGTTGCTATGGCCTTAACCGGAGATCTTTTTAAAGGTGGCGAACAAAGTCGAGTTCTTGGGATTTTTGAAGCATCTAACGGACTCGGTAAGGTATTGTCACCCATCATTGGTTCTATACTGGGATTAATGATTTGGCATTTAGTCTTTTTTGCTTTTCCAGCCATCAGTTTAGTTTCACTATTACTTGTTTTATTTTTCGTTAAAGAAAAGGCTAATCGCCTTTCCCCTCCTCCATTTAGAAAATATGCGAATGGTTTATTTAGTGTGTTTAAGCATGAGGGTAGATGGTTATTTACCGTCTATTTAGCTGGCGGCACCTGTTTGTTTACATTATTTGGCGTGTTGTTCTTTTTATCGGATGAATTAGAAAACCAGTACTCTATATATGGTGTTGTGAAAGGGTTAATATTAGCTATTCCACTTCTAGTAATGGTTACAACCTCATATATTACTGGAAGCAAAATTGGAAAGAATATGGAGAAAATGAAGAAGTTACAATTGATTGGATTTGCTCTTATGACCCTCTCTTATAGTTTATTGGCATTTTTTGATCAAATGATCTTATTTTTATCTATCCTTGCGATAAGTAGTGTTGGATCAGGATTAATCTTACCATGTGTGAACAGCTTAATTACAGGTTCGGTTGGTAAAAAACGTAGAGGATTCGTTACTTCTTTATATGGTTCTGTGCGATTTTTAGGGGTTGCGCTAGGTCCCCCCATTTTCTCTCGTTTAATGGATTGGTCAAGACTGGGTATGTTTATCTCAGTCGCAGCATTTACACTCATTGTAGGATTACTCGTCCTCCTCCTCCTTCATGTAAAAGGAAAAG
Organism: Tenuibacillus multivorans; assembly: GCF_900103915.1. GTDB lineage: Bacteria > Bacillota > Bacilli > Bacillales > Alkalibacillaceae > Tenuibacillus > Tenuibacillus multivorans. Next base: position 50,162 of record NZ_FNIG01000006.1, read on the forward strand.
ATGGCAAAAAGAAGAGTAACACTAAATTCCGTTATAAGTATGTGTAAGAAAAAGGAGATATTATCATGAAAGAAATAACCATGCTAATTAAAGAGGCAAACTCAGAAATGGACATTCAGGAAATTGAATACGTTTTAAATGATTTAGGTGGTGTGGAAAGGGTGTTAATTGATCCGGATGATGGCGAATTAAAAATCGAATATAATGATCAACAAATTTCAAAGGAACGAATTGCGATCACGCTTCAGCAGCACGACTTTCACATCATGTAAAAAATCCTAAAAAGAGTCACTTTATAAACATGGCTCTTTTTAGGTTGTTTACGACTTCCTTATCCAGTCTAAACGATAGGTTTTTGTAAAGTCTAATCGACAGACGATATCAATAACTGTTGTAGAAATCCATTGACTCATTAGAGCCAAGAAGAAGATTTCCCAGCTAATGATGGCTGCCGTAATTATAAATATCATCGCATTTATGAAAAACAATGGTCTTCCTGGTAAAATATCTCTATAATGAGAAATGATGATCGCGATTACGCCTATTCCCCCATTGGAGACATTACTTCGCATGAGGAGACCAACACCGATTCCAAGAAAAATAGAACCAATCATTAGATCATAAACAATCAATCGATCCGGAATCATAAAATAAGTTTCAAAGAAGTCGACCGAACTAGAGGTTATCGTAATGCCAAATACCGTCCATAGGAAGAAACGTTTACCAAGGAATTTGATTCCCACGAGCATTAAAGAAAAATTAACGATCCAAAGGGCTAGTCCCATATTAAGGTTAAAAAAATAATTTAACAAGATGGCAATCCCGGCTCCCCCACCGGATGGAATAGCGTTGGGAAATAAAAAAAGTCCCATACCAAATCCTTGACAGATACCACCAATCATAACTTGTCCTTGTTTTTTAAAGAACAACTTCATAAACATACTCCCATCGAATACGACTAATAGGACAACCTTTCTATTAACCCTATTCTATCGGAGCGTAAAAAAGAACTTATTGATACGGAATCAGCCTGATAATCGCCAATCATCAGCGATTATCAGGACTATTTTAATAAGCCATACTTGGATCATGATAATACTTGAATTCAAGCAGATTGTTAGAAGGATCGATTAAAAAGAAGGTCATATGTTCTTCTTGTTTTCCTTTGAACCTTACCATGGGTTCAGTAAAAAACGGAAGCTTTTCATCAATGGCTTTTTTCAAGGATTCATTATAGTTATCCTTTTCCAGAAATGTGATGCCATAATGTCGTGGATACATGGTTGGTTTTTCATCAATATGGTCTGGACTTAGATGGCATACGACTTGATCACCAAAAAAGTCAAATGTCACCCGGTCATCGTACCTTCTCGCTAGATTACACCCTAATTTTTCGTAAAACTCAACGGTCTCGTCTAATTCCTTACATGGAATCGCTAAATGGAAAATTTTATTGGTTTTTCTCATATAAATACCTCCAGTTCATTCATTAAATTCATAAATTAAAGGTATCAGAACGCAACCCAAGTCTAAGGGTTTCGAGAGATATAACGTCTGATAACGCAACATTTGCAAGGTTAACGTTTGGACCTACATGTTCAATGAAAAATATTTGCATATCCTTATTAGGGGCTTCAAAGATTAATTTTTCAAATGGAATCCCTGAATTACTTATTAAATCAAAAATATCCATGCGAATTTCGCCATTTTCCCCACATAATCCACTGGATCCACTTTCTCTTGCTTCCGTAATTACCTTTGCTGAACCAGCTTCAAGATCTTCTTGGATCTGCTCAAGCCATTCAGTTGATTCAACTTGATTGGCCATTTTACTATTCTTATTCCCCACCTCACTAAAAACTGTAAATTCCTTGGCGAATTCTTTTATATAAAGCGATTTTTCTTTATTCGATATGTCTAATGTACCGTTTGAGATTTCGACATAGTTGCAGCCAAAATTATGACAAAGATCATAATATTGATCGACTTTGTTTTGACTAAGAAATTTTTCAAACAGTGTTCCGCCGAAAAAGAACTCAATTTCCTGTTCTCTTAACCATTCAATCTTTTGCTGTAAATATTGTGTAACAAGCGATGTACCCCAACCAAATTTGACGAAATCAATATACTCATTGGAGCTTTGAATGGTATCTTTAAATAAATTTAAAGGAGCTCCATTATCAATTAGAATTGTTAACCCATTTTGCCTGGGCTTATTCTCTCTTTGCGGTAGTATTAAATCGGTTTTTAACATGTGTCAACCCTCTCAATCATTGGGATCACGTCGGTTTGATTTACTCTCATAACAAACCCTCGATCCAATTCCTTTAGAATATAGATAACATCTTCACTTTTAAATTCAGGTTTATCTGAATCAAAAAATTTTTGAGCGACATGAGAACTTTTAATTCTATTCATCACTTCTTGAACTGAAATGCTTTCAGTTTCCCCTTTTAAAATTTGCTTCATATACTCTGCACAAGCAAAGTCATCGTCCCCACTAGGGTGAGAAGCAATAATATGGATGGTAGCATGCTTCCCACTTAATAATTTATCTTTAATGTATTCTGCTGTCGTTCGTGCATTTGTAAATCCTGTTACAAATAAATGGTCACATTCTAGACTATTTAAGGTAGCACGCACACCATTAGTCGTCTTTTGGACCAATGTATTCCCCCGTAAATCCTTTTGTATTATGTTGTAGGGTGAATTATCTAAATCAAATCCTTCTATGGCGAATCCATTTACTTCACCAGCTAGTAAATACTTTGGATAATCGTGTTTAATCTGAAAAGCCTGATCAACCGTTTTGGCAAGGAAAATCCGCTCAGCCCCTCGTAAAAATGCATAATGAGCGACAGTGAATGCTCGAATCACATCAATCACAATTGTTATATCAGCTAGTTGTTTTATAGGACGATGACTACGAAATATTTGAACTTTCATTTAGATTCACCCCATATGTTTAATGTTATATCTTAATAACGGGTCCCGCCTACAACAAATATATTCGCCTAATCATATTTCGTTACAATTCCCCCTTCTTTAAAATGGGCTTGCCAACTATAACAAAAACCCACTCACTTGAATACATTGATTTATGACAAAAACCTAAGAGTAAAATTTAAGGATTTAACAAAGTGAGGAGAAAAAATGATTGAAAAACTGACGTACGCTAACTGGGATTATGATGTTCAAAAGCGATTGAACAACGAATTTCAAGACTTTATGGAAGTGATTAGATGGTCATTTAAGACCTATAAAGATAAAATCGTTTATTCTTGTAGCTTTGGAGCAGAAGGCATTGTGTTAATAGATCTAATATCCAAGATCAATCCATACGCCAACATTATTTTTTTGGATACAGATTTACACTTTAAAGAAACCTATTCGCTTATTGAAAAAGTCAAACATAAATACCCAAATTTAAAAATTAAAATGGTTAAGCCATCACTAAACCTTGGAGAGCAGCGCGATCATTATGGGGATAAATTATGGGAACGTAATCCAAATCAATGCTGTCAAATTCGAAAGGTGAATCCACTAAAAGATGAATTATCCAATGTAGATGCTTGGTTTTCGGGTTTAAGAAAAGAGCAATCGGTCACGAGAAGTCAAACTCAATTTATCAATAAAGACAATAAGTTTAAAAAAGTAAAAATATGCCCATTAATCCATTGGACCTGGGATGAGGTGTGGGATTATATCACATTAAATAATCTACCCTATAACGAATTACACGATCACCATTATCCAAGCATTGGTTGTGAAATGTGCACACTTCCCGTAACAGATTCTAACGACACTCGATCTGGAAGATGGGCTAATTTTGATAAAAAAGAGTGTGGACTGCATCAAGCTTAAGTAGGGACTGTTTAAATTGGTTACAATCTTGTTATTTATCGTTGCATTCTTTTTCACAATGAATATTGGAGCTAGCGGCGCAGCGGCAACGATGGGTATTGCATATGGTTCAAACGCTGTTAAAAATAGAAGGATAGCCTTGATGTTATGTGGGATTGGTGTATTTTTGGGTGCTATATTAGGGGGAGGCGAAGTCGTTAAAACATTAGGTTCTAAAATTGTTCCGGAAAATATGATCTCTATTAACATTGCTCTTATCATACTCAGCTCCGCCTCCATCTCATTATTTATCGCGAATGTAAGCGGAATTCCTCTATCAACAAGTGAAGTCACGGTAGGCGCTGTTATAGGGGTCGGTATAGCTTTTGATGCGCTTTTCGTGGATACATTGATGACCATTTTATTGTACTGGATTCTAGTTCCTATCATTGCATTTTTCCTAGCTTACTTCACAAATCAAGGTATCAAATTACTTAAGCGAACTTCCTCTTTTCCACTTAATCGTAAATGGTCAAGATTTTTGGCTATTGCGGTGGTTCTAACTGGATTTTTAGAAGCATTTGCTGCTGGGATGAACAATGTTGCCAATTCCGTTGGTCCTCTAGTAGCAAGTGGACTTATTAACTTAAGTCAGGCAACCATCTATGGTGGGTTATTTGTTGCGCTAGGAGCGATATTTCTTGGTGGCAAAGTCATCGAAACAAATGGAAAAAAGATTACAAATCTAAGTTTGTTACAGGGTGGTACGGTTTCAGGTATTGGAGCCATATTAGTTATGATAGCTTCCTTATTCGGTATTCCTGTACCGCAAACACAAATAACGACTTGCAGTATATTAGGTGTCGGTGTATCTGATCATGGTAAAGCATTATGGAAAAACACGACAATCATTAAGCTGGTTAAAACTTGGCTTATATCACCTATTATCTCACTTGTTTTATCATACAACCTCGTTAAGGTATTCATCGAATCCGATTATTCGGGATTGTTAATGATGTCAATATTTATCGTCGTTGTTTATGCGGTTGGCGTTTGGAAACCTAATAAGATCAATCGACCATTTTATAAAGAAAAAGCAGTAGCGAAAAAATTAGGAGGTAGTTAATATGATAAAACCACATGGTGGGCTACTTATTAATCGAATGAATGAAGATCACAAAATTGATGAGAAACATAAACAAGTACAATTGGATGCCCTTGCTTTAAGTGATCTAGAATTATTGGCTAATGGAGCTTTTAGTCCTTTAACCGGATTTATGAATGAAAATGACTACGAATCAGTTATTCATAATATGCGCCTAAAAAACGGTCTTCCATGGAGTATTCCGATCACCTTGCCTGTTACTGAAGACAAAGGTAGTCAGATTGAGGTCGGTGAAACCATTAATCTAGTATATAAAAATAACATCTATGGTGTCATGACGGTCAAAGATATTTTTACCCCTAATAAAACAATAGAGGCGCAAAAAGTCTATCAAACCACTGACATAAATCACCCTGGTGTTAAAAAGCTAATGGAACGACCAACCACATACCTTGGTGGTCCAATAACCATGGTTCAATCACCGAAAAGAAATAAGTTCAAAGAATATTATATAACACCATCCGAAACGAGAGAACAATTCAACCAAAAAGGCTGGGAAACAATCGTTGGCTTTCAAACACGTAACCCCATTCATCGAGCGCATGAATATATTCAGAAATCCGCTTTAGAAACCGTCGATGGTTTATTTATTCATCCTCTAGTTGGGGAAACAAAACCTGGAGATGTACCAAGTGAATTAAGAATGGCTTGTTATCAGATTTTATTGGACCATTATTATCCAAATGATAGAGTGTTTCTTTCTGTTTTTCCTGCAGCCATGAGGTACGCCGGTCCGAGAGAGGCTGTTTTTCATGCGTTAGTTCGTAAAAATTACGGATGCTCTCATTTTATCGTTGGTCGTGACCATGCTGGAGTCGGTGACTATTATGGGACTTATGATGCTCAAAAAATTTTCCAGAACTTTGATGATGAAGAAATCGGAATCCAAATCCTATGCTTCGAAAATAGTTTTTACTGTAAAAAATGTGAAAGTATGAGTACAGCTAAAACGTGCCCGCATTCCAAAAAGGATCATATATCCTTATCAGGAACAAAAGTCAGAAGTATGCTTAGAGAAGGTATTATGCCACCAAAAGAATTCAGTCGACCTGAAGTGGCAGCCGAACTAATAGAAGGAATGAATAAAAATGTCACGGAGGCGAATCAATAATGGTTAATCAAAACATTGTCATGCATCCCACTTCAATCACTAAAAAAAAACGTCAAGAAATCAATCGCCATAAGAGTTGTGTCCTATGGTTTACAGGTTATTCTGGTTCAGGCAAATCAACATTAGCCAATGAGCTAGATCGACAATTATATGATTTGAAAATTAGTAGCTATGTTCTAGATGGGGATAATATACGGCACGGATTAAATCATGATTTAGGGTTTAGTGCAAACGATCGAATCGAGAATATAAGGCGAGTTGGAGAAGTGGCAAAGCTGTTCGTTGATAGCGGAACAATTGTCATGACCGCTTTCATCTCCCCTTTCCAAAAAGATCGTGACCAAGTTAGACAATTATTTGAAGACCATGAATTTATCGAAGTATTTGTAGATTGTCCTTTTGAAATCTGTGAACAACGGGACCCAAAAGGATTATATCGAAAAGCGAGAAAGGGTGAAATCAAGGATTTTACTGGGATTGATTCACCATACGAACCACCACTTAATCCAGAGTTAACGGTAGAAACTGAAAAGCACTCGATTAAGGAAGCGGCGAATCAAATTATTCAATATCTCGGCCAAATAGGAATGATCTAAATCTAAGCCTGTTATATGACATAAACACATGTAACAGGCTTATTATTCTTTAGGTAATATTTCATTTACAAATACATGTAGTTGTTCTTCATTTAGTTCACCCATGTATCGATTAACTATCTCTCCATCCTTGTTAATAAAATACGTTGTGGGAAGATTGGCTATCATATATTTTTCGCTTACCTGATCATCTTCTAACAAAATTGTGAAATTTAAGGTAGGATGATCCTCTAAGAAATTTTGAATGGTTTCCTTTGATTCACCGTAATTGACAGCCAATACTTCTAAACCTTGACTTTTGTAAAAATCATAAACCTTTTGAATTTCTGGCATTTCATTTTTACATGGTCCACACCAGCTAGACCAAAAATTGACTAAGACACCTTTTCCTTGTAAATCTTTTAATTCAATTTCTTCTCCATTTAATGTCGTTAGATTAAAATTAGGAGCTTGATCGGAATCCAAAATAGTATCATCTTCAGCACTATCACCCTCAGTTTGATTCTTAACATTTTGAATAAAAACGAAGATCAAACAAAAGAATAATACAATCAATGATAAATTCACTACTCGTTTAGTGGTTTTAATTCTAATCCTAATCCCTCCATTTTAACCATACAATTCCAATTAAGTTTATAATAATTATATTATGTCAACTGACCATCTCCTACTGAACTTTCTTCAAACGATAACTCATATTCTTTTCATTGATTAAATTAAAATCTTCGTGATTAATATAGTGAAATAATTCATATTTCCTTTTGACGTATAAATTTTTATGCTTGTACATCCAATTGGCAAAGTCATTAACACTATTAATTCCACTGATATATACTTGGTATTGTTTCTCCGATGTCACCAATTTCGTATTAAACGACCTTTGAGTAAGAATATTTTTTAACTCCTGCATAAAGGCATTGGATCCACCGTCAAAACCTATCAGATATCCTGATTTATATATATGCCCCTTTCCATCAAAATACCCCCTAATAAAATGGTTTAGATATAAAGTTGGAACACTAGGAAACTCTGCTTCTTTAGAGCTACTGGTTACCATTTTAAAGTGATTAAATAAATCATTTTTTATGAATTGACTGTTCATGTGTAAGTTGTATAGACCTGTTTTCTGATCTTGGTGAATTGGATGGTTAGAATCTAGTTTATGCCTTATTTTTTCAAGGATGTCTTTTTCATAATGAGAAAAAAGAATGGTCTGATGGTTTGAAATGTTTCCATTAGCATAGAAAAATCCTAGGATATACGCCATTTCGGACGTCCACGTTTTAAAGTAATGCTCATTTATCTTAAAGTAACTAGACATACCCCTCACCTACTTTATATTATTCTATTTACATTATACGAACATTTGTTCTCATTGTAAAGTATTAAGGTAAGTTGTTTCTAGTATTAATTCTATAGATTCATAACCAAAATATTCAACATAATAGACAACATTATTAATTCTAGATATAAAAGAAAAATGGCTATCATCTTCTTCGTAGACCCATAGTTCATCCCATTTATTACTTTTTGTTAATTTATAATTGCCAGATAGTGGCTTTTTCTCTTCCTTTAAAGTTACAATAAATTGTTTCGCGAGCCATTCCGTCCGAACATTATACCTATGAGACCATATGGTTGGACTATAAGTTCCGCTGTTATCCTCCCACATAACACCGGGTACTTTTACACTTTGCTTTAATTCATATTGTTTTGGAATTAATAAACTGGAATCGACTTTATAATGATTTGATGGATTCCTGTCCCCTTCTTTTATAAAAGTGCCTTCCTCTACTATATCTGACATTTTGACCACTGGAATATCCCTGTCAGGAATAGGAGGATGTCGATCTTCCGTTAAACTAGATATTAAGCTAAAAATATTAAAAATAAACCATAACGTTGCAATTGCAATCATACTAAACGCCATAATTTTTTTACGTTTAAACTTTTTCGAAAAACTGACATCATGATCTAGCGGTATACCTGATTTTAGTTTTTTATAAAGTTTAGACATATGGATCATACCTCTAACCATCTTCATATAAAGGTACAGTCCAATTGTTATGGGAATAATCATTTGTAACAGAGAGCCATCTTCAATATAAAGGTCTATAGGATTTATTAATATTAACCAAATGGACAATGCCATGACTAAAGCAAATAATATAATTGAAAGGAATCCTCTAATCGTTATATCTTTTTTTAACAACGTTAAAGTTGCCGCGTGTTCCAAAGGTTCAGTATGAATATCTTGTGGATTATAACTTTCTTTCTCTCGGAATACTTGTATGTAGTGACGCGAACCTATATACTTCCATCCAGTTTGTTGATATAAATCAATTCTATCTAATTCCTTAGACTTAAACACATCACATCGATATTTAATGTCTTGAGGCTCACACCTTTCAAATGTAGCAAACCATTCATTTATATTAATTAATTTCCAGCCTTTTGTAGCCATATTAGAAAACCAAGCCTCTTGTTCTTCAATTTCCCATGCATCTAACCAAAGCATTTTCTTTATTCTATTACTGCCCATTTTGTCCATCCTTTTCTAGCAATATTTTTCCATCCCTAACCATATGAGTTAGTCTTATATATTCCAATTTGACAGCTTCTCGACCCTTATCTGTAATTTGATAAACTTTTCGCCATCCATCTGAATTTTCTAATTGAATGAATTTATTTTTTTGTAGTCGTTTTAAAATCCCATATAACGTACCAGGTCCCAGCTGTACTCTACCATTTGAAATACCGTTTATTGCCTCCATGATGGCATACCCATGTAAAGGTGAATGCAGAGCGAGTAGAACATAGTACATGGCTTCAGTCATTGGGTTCATTGTTTGGTTAGACATCTAAACACCTTCTATATTATTATGTATCACGATATATCGTATGACATAATAATAGTGTAAAAAAAGGTGAAGTCAAAACGATGATCATTAATCTGCTAAAGGAATCGAAAATCCTTCTTTATATGGAATTACAGCAACTTGTTTCCCGTCCTTTTCATAAATCACTTTCGAACCCTCTTGCTTTACCTGCTTCCAACCAAATAATTTTACATGCTGAAGGTATACACGATTAAAACCAGAATATTCATAAGAAATATTGTCATCTGAATGTATCTCTTTTACCTGTGCCGTGATTGGTACTGGAAATCCATTAACTGGGGATGTTTTTTTAACGTTCCAAAAATTAAAACGATTAATAAACTTAATAACATGAACTCTATATAAAATTTCAATTTCCTATTCTTCTTCACAAGTACACCCTCCTATGCCCGACTAAACAAACTCTTAATACCTCATTAACTATTAATCGAAATTTTCCTTCAAATTCGTTGAATCTAGTCATTACAAGTAGATTAAAATATCAATCATTCATATGATATATTACGAAATTAATAGATTCAGGGAGGTATTTTACAAGCCCTTCAAATTTTGTCTTCCTGGGTATAGGTATTAGAGGTCCAGGTGCTCCTATAAATGCAGTAGATGCAGCTTGTAAAGCACATGATGAATGCTACAGGCGATCTCGTTCAAGATATCATTGCGATCAAGAATTTTTAAATCGTATTCGTCCCTGAATTAATCCTCATACCAAAGAAGGTAGACATGCAAGAAGCGTTTATAATCTAATCAAAATACGCACGCAGTTTCACTAATACACTGAATCACAAATTTTTAGTTTAGTCACCCACACAGATTAAACGTAATAACTATATATTAACCAATAAGAATGAAACATTACTGAAGGAGGATTAATATGTCTGACGAAAATGAAAACAAAGAACTTAATGAAGAAGTAAACCATGAAGCGGAAGAAAGAGAAGTTGTTGATCCATGGTCACAACTGTTATTTGGCCCTAGACCAAGAAGGCCACAGGAAAACCCGGAACCAGAAAATGAGGAAAAAGAAGAATAATATCATTATATTAGATATTGCTAAAGGCTGTAGATTTAAAATGCTACAGTCTTTTAATTTTCCTTTATTAAATATTTTTTTATTTTTTGTAAAACAGTTTGATAGAGATCGACTTCATGAGGAACAAAGGATTCATGCCCCACTTTCTTATCGATCGGCGTTTTCTTTCCGTTCTCATTATACATGTATCCTTTAATATTGATGTATCTTCTTTTTCCAAACCACAAGTCATGAAAATGACTGAACTTACATTTTACAATTCCAGTAACTTCATTTACTTGCAAATTAAAATCCTCAAGATTATGATGGCTTTGATATAGAAAGACGTTCGCTATTTCTTTATCAAAAAAGTTATTTTCTATGATCCGGTATTTCACAGTTCCTAATGGTACTAATTCATTAAAAGATACATTCACCCCTACCTCTTCTTGTATTTCCCTGACACCATCTTGTACAGTTTCATCCGCCAGCAAATGACCCGCAGCTGTTATATCTAAGAGGTTCGGATAATCTTTATGAGGACTACGTAATTGTAAGTAAATGTAATACTCATTTTTGTGTCGGCTTACAAACCAGCAATGAAAAACTTCATGCCAATAACCTACCCTATGGACGTCATGACGTGTCGCAGTTCCGATTTGGTTACTATCGTCATCAAAAATTTTTAACATCTCTTGTTTCATTTATATTCTCCTATTCCTCCAACTAACATTAAAAACATGACTTCCTACTAATTATTATATGGGGTTAATTCTTTACCTTCTATAACCATAGCGGTTAAACCATGGTCTGTTTTAGTTTCGTGCCATTCCCCTTTTTCCCAAAATACAGCCTGTCCTGCTTGGATCTTTATAAGATCGCTTTTTTCATTTCTGACATACCCATTACCATTTAATACGAGTAATATTTGAGATGTAACAGCCTGGTGATAACCAATAACTCCGTTTTTATCCAACGTCATATAATTAATTCTTACAAGGTTATCGGATTCAACTATTCTCGACATTGTAAAATTAGAATTAAATCGGGTTATGTTTATTCCTCTATCGAATTTATAAATATCCATTTATTACCTCCGTCAATTGAATGCGGTTCTACCCATTCTGGGAAATAAATCTTGGGTCAATTAATGTCATTGATATACTCCTGTATTTATTAGTCATGATTTAAGTTCGGTAAAAGTAATGGTTATTCCTTTAAAAAACAATATAAATAATAAAATAAGCATTCCGTTACATAATAAAAGCGATTACAGACAAAGGAGTCAACTAATGCTCAAAAAAGCCATCGGACTCATAATTACTATACTATTATTTTTACAATTATTCGCCCCCACCCTGTATGCTTCTGTTATACATATCGTTAATCCTGGGGAGACACTGTGGGAAATTTCAGATCAATATAATGTAAATCAACATGAGGTTGCTAAAATTAATGGTATATCTAATCAAAACAAAATTGTTCCAGGCCAATCACTCATTTTGAACACCGACCAATATGTCGTGCAAAAAGGTGATACATTATGGGAAATTGCCAATCGTCATCGAGTCTCCCTTTCAGAATTAAAAAATATCAATGACATCAAAAGTGATATGATTCATGTTGGTCAAAACATACAAGTTCCAAAGCCTAGTAAATCAAATATTATGATTGGCGCATTCGCATATCCATCTGACATTATTGATGGAAAGGTAGAGCATAAGTACACATATCTCTCTCACATATCAGCATTTGAATATCACCCTAAAAAGAACGGAGAGCTAAATGAATTACCGAAAATGAAATCGTTTAAAAACATACTTTGGAAAAAAGGCACTGTTCCCTACGCTACAGTTACCAACTTATCCCCAGATGGTTTTGATGCAAAGCTTGCGCATGAATTACTAACAAACAAAAAGAAACGAACAACCTTAATTGAAAATATTTATGGAAAATTACAGCAATATGATTTAGAAGGTGTTGTCATTGATTTTGAAGGGTTAGATTCAAAAGATCGAGATGATTTTAATCAATTTATACAACAACTTGCCACGAGAATACATCCAGTTGGTATGCAATTGGGTGTTGCAGTTCCTCCGCTACAAGGTAACCGAAATCCTTCATGGAATGCGGCCTATGACTATAAAACATTAGGACAATACGCAAACTATCTCTTTCTTATGACTTATGATTGGCACTGGTTAGGCGGGGAACCAGGTCCAATAGCTCCTATTGATAGGGTTAAAGAAACATTAGAGTACGGGTTGTCGGTCATGCCTAAAGAGAAAATTGTTATGGGGATCCCACTGTATGCCTATGATTGGCCAATCAATAATGGAAAAAGCGAAGCACAGGCATACGCACAAATGTCTGCGATTGAAAAGGCAATTGAGTATGGAAGTACCATACATTACGATGAAGAGAACGCATCACCATGGTTCCGTTATACTGACGAAAAAGGTTTCGATCATGAGGTATGGTTTGAAGATGCGCGTAGTATTCTAGCCAAGTATCAACTTGTAAAGGATTTAGATATTTTGGGGATTGGTGGCTGGCAAATAAAATTTAGCTTCCCACAATCAGAAAGGATTATTAAGGAACACTTTAATATAAGATAAGAATAATTCTCTGTTAGTTTATTTTCGTAAATACATGTCCAATGAAATTTAGTGCAGAATAGCTGTCAATATAAGCTATTCTGCACTTTTTATTTTTAAATATCGCAAAGAGTAGTTTTTTAGGAACTTTTTAATCGTTTTAACTCCTCCTCTATTTGACTAACATCTATTCGCTCAAATAATGGTCTGACGTTTGTTAACGTTACGGAAGGCAGTTCAATTTCTTCCCATTTTAAGAGAATTCCTCCGCTATTAATTGATATGAACGAACTTTAGCTTCAAAGTCATGTATATTGGTTATGATTAAAAATTCATCGTTATCATATAAATCCGCATACTCCAAAAGTTTTTCTTTAACAAATGGAGGTGTCCCAACAATCGTTCTTTTTCGATTTTCTTTAATTTGATCTAATTCATCTTGTTTATAATTTCGCTGTTTGGCCTCACTTATTGAAGGAATAACGGTATCGCTTCCCTTTCCAACATTTAATAACCACAAATCTTGACTTAGGGCTAACCCTTCCGCTTCTTCTTGTGTATCAGCACAAACCACAAAGATACAAGCATTCGTTTTAGGTTTGTCTAAACTAACGGAAGGCTTGAACCGTTGACGATAAGTTTTCAGTGCCTTCACCCCATTATTAGGGTTAATAAAATGACCATAAGTAAAACCAACACCCATATTGGCTGCGTTTTTGGCTCCTCTTTCAGATAAGCCTAATACCCACATTTCAGGCTTTGACGCCACTATTGGCCCAGCCTTTACCGAATGATAATCGTGTTCTTTGGGTAATGAATGATGTAAAAAGCCTTGCAAATCTTTAACTTGTCTTGGAAACGAGCTAAGATTTTTTTCAATTCCATCAGTTAACGCGAGTCTGACTTTTTTGGGACCTCCTGGGGACCTCCCTACACCTAAATCAATACGATTCGGATAAAAGCCTGATAACATTTTAAAGCTTTCTGCTACTTTTAAAGGACTATATTGTGGGAGTAAAACACCACCAGATCCTACGCGTATATGATTGGTATGTGCAGCTATTTGGCCAATAAGTATTTCAGGTGCTGTACTTGTAAGACCACTTGTACTGTGATGTTCTGCAACCCAATACCGATGATAACCCAACTTCTCAGTTATTTTAGCTAGTTCAATGGTATTATGTAAAGCTGATTCAGCCGTATCACCTCTTGTAATCGGTGCTTGGTCAAGTACACTAAGTTTCATAGATGACGCTCCCTAGTTTTGATTGACAAATTCATTTTTTGTTAATTTCATAATTTGATTGTCCTTATATTCACCATCAAATAACTCATGGTTATATAGAATTTTCACCTTTTGGAACCCACATTTCTCATAGCTTCTAATAGCTCTTACATTCCAGGTTTGAGGATCAATATAAATCACTTTTACCCCGATATCATTAAATAGAAATTTTATTATGAGTTTCAGTACCATGGTTCCAATACCTTGATTCCAATAATCAGATTCACCTATGAATAGATCTAAACCATATGCTTCTGTTTCATCAACTTCATATTGCTGCCTTTCTTCATTTTGTAATGGATAAAACTGAATATATCCAATTGGTTTGTGTTGATATTCGATGATACATGGTACAACATAATCCTGTCCGAGCGCTCTCGGGCTATATTTATTAACGATATCATCATAAGTAAATGACATACTTGGTCCTTCAATAAAACTTAAAACGTCCTTATCATTTAACCATTGATGTAATAACGAAAAATCATAATGATGATGATTCATTTTTCTTAGTGAAATATATTGATCAGTTGCTAACAAAATCCCTTTCTCCTTTCATGTATTATTTATTACGATATTCGTTTTGTAAAATACCCATATGGATCACATCGTGCCAGTCACCATTACGATATAACTCTTCGCGCGATGTCCCTTCTATTTGGAAACCTAACTTATTATAGAGATGAATTGCTTTTTTATTAAAGGAAAATACTTTTAAATATAAACGGTGTAGATTCATTTCGTAAAATGCATAATGAAGGATTAACTTCATGGCATCTGATCCATAACCCTGTCCCCAATAATTTTTCTCACCCATGTCAATAATACATTCTGCATTTCTATTTTTATAATCAATATGTACTAATGACGTTATGCCAATCGGTTTTTCTGTCTTGCGGTCTGCGATGATGTAACATTTAGATGATTGTGAACCTAATAACACATTTTCTACAAATTCTTTAGTATCGCTTAAGCTATGTACATCTAAAAAGCCATTTGTACTCGTCATGACATCCATATCATTGCGCCAGCGATGGTATAGTTCTACATCATCTTCATTCATTTTTCTTAACTTAACTTGATCGCCTATAAACATAAAACGCCCTCCCTTAACATCTCTATATAAATATTCCATAAGTTCATAATATATCCTTCTCCAAACATTCCCAAATGTAATGAACTAAAATCATTCATATTATGAAAAAAATGATCAAGACTATATGGATAAGTACAATTACTCTCATTGGAGGAATCGGCATGAATGAAGAAAATCGCGATGTTATTAGTATTGAAAATGAACACGGTGAAGAAAGAGAAATGCTTGTGGAAGCACTTTTTGATATGGAAGGTGAATCCTATGCACTGTTAAAGGATGATAATGAAACGTTTCTTATGCGTATCGAAAATGAAGGTGGCGAGCAATATTTAGTTCAGATTGAAGATCCTGAAGTTAAACAGTCAATTTTAGATGCTTATGAAATTGCTGTGGATGCAGCTACCGGTGATAATGAGGACTATTAATGCCTAAACATCATATCGAAACCATTCACCATGAATTACGTGAACAGATCGATCAAGAAATTAAAGGACTCACCTTTACAAAAAATTTTCGCTCAGCGACAGCCGAAGAATGGTTTATTTTTTTACCTTCTTATGAAGAACCTGTATCTAAGGGAGCAACTGGAAAAGTCATCATACATTACAACTTATATGGAAACAAAGATGTTTTTATAAACACAACCATTGTATTTGATGATCCAAAACTTTATCAATCGGATCTGCATCCTCTTGTCTACGCTATATGTGATGAAATCGTCAATCGATTAGTTGGGTATGCGGACACCTTACTTTCTGTTCACGCTGGTGATAATACTTACCAGGCGGAGTATAAAGACTAATAGCATGATGAAGAGGTGATCCACTATTCGTATATGTTTGATGAGTGTAATTATAATCTTTTTAACTCCCATTTATACTACTGCTGAGCCTTTAAACGTTGAAATCTTTGATGTCAAGAGTGAACAAGTTCTTAAAACTGTTCCCAAGACACAGGCGATGCAGAATGAAATTAAACATTTCGTTGATCACATCAACGACCGTTATCAAGGCATTAACCCAGTACCTAAATCGGGTTATATGATAAAAATTCCACTAGATCCCCACCTAAAGGTAGATAATGAATGGCTGACCTCTGAAATTGATATTGTTATTATTATCATTCCAGAGGATGAAAAACCATATTTAATAACGTTTGATCAAGAAGATCGACCACGTGTATTTTTGTTTGAGGCCAATATTGACGATTTACTAAATGAAATCAACTTTAAGCCTTGTGATCAATAAAAAGATAAGGAGTCATTTATAACATGAAATCAAATCAACCATTCCCAAAGGATTTTACGATTGATAGTACGGCAGCAGTGTTATTTGAAGGATATAAATTTATTCAAAATCGAAAACATATGTTGAATTCTAATATCTTTCAAACACGCGTTATGGGTAAAAAAGTGATTTGCATTAGCGGTGAAGATGCTGCTGAACTCTTTTACGATAATGATAAATTTCAGCGACAAGGTGCTGTTCCAAAAAGAGTACAAAAATCCTTATTTGGCGTAAAGGCCATTCAAAACAAAGATGGCCAAGCTCACCAACACAGGAAAGAATTATTTATGTCTTTAATGACTAAAGATAAGATCAATGAATTACAACGAATAACAAGAAACCAATGGGAAATGAACATTAAGAATTGGGAGAAAGCTGAAAGCATTACCTTATATGAAGATAGCGCTTATATAATGTGCAAAATTGCCTTTGAGTGGGCAGGTGTACCTTTAAAGGAATCAGAAGTTCAACAAAGAACTCACGAGTATAAATCTATGGTTGATTCTTTTGGTGGTGTTGGTCCCCGATATCAGAAAGGTAAAAGATCCCGCATCAATAACGAAAAATGGGCTAAACACATGATTGAACAAGTTCGAGATCATACTTTATCAGCCGATGAAGGAACTGCTCTACATGCCATGGCTTGGCATAAAGACTCAAAAGGTCAACTTTTGGATCCACTTATGGCTGGCAAAGAGCTCATAAATATATTAAGACCTATCGTGGCAATTTCAAGATACGTGACGTTTGCTGCCCTTGCTTTACACGAATATCCTCAATATAAAAAGAAAATAAAGAACGATGAAAATGGACAATCTACAAAAATGTTTGTCCATGAGGTTCGTCGTTATTATCCGTTTGGTCCTTTGTTAGGCGCTATGACACGTCAAGATTTCACTTGGAAAGGATACGATTTTAAAAAGGGCACATTAGTATTCCTTGATATATACGGTACAAACCGCGATTCAGAACTATGGGATGATCCAGAGTTATTCTACCCTGAAAGGTTTGATAATTGGGACGGTAGTGGATTTGACTTAATTCCACAAGGTGGTGGTGATTATTATAAAAATCATCGCTGTCCTGGTGAGCAAGTTACCATTAAAGTGATGGAAGAAAGTATTAAATTCTTTGTAAACGACATCACATATGACGTTCCAAATCAAGATTTAGGTATTAGTTTAAGGCGAATGCCTACACTTCCTAGAAGCGGTTTTATCATAACAAATGTTAATAGAAAATAAATAACTCTTAGATGATGGTGATGAATAAAAAGAAAAAAAATAAGAACAATAAAAGTAAAAAGGAGTTGAAATAGGTGGATCTAAATCATTTTAAATTATTAAGTGTCAAATTTCTCGTTACACTGGTTTTATTATATCTTATTTTAGGCTTCGGTTATGATGTTGCGTTCAGTAATGTACTCATGATTTCATTAGCTGTAACGTTAATCGGATATTTAGGTGATGTGTTTATATTACCGAGGACTAACAATACTGTTGCAACCGTAACAGACTTCATACTTGCCTATGTAGTTGTTTACTTTATGACTGACATGTTAACTGTTGGCGGCGATGTATTTACAGCCTCATTAATTTCTGCTATTGGTATTACCATTTGTGAGTGGTTTTATCACAAATATGTACAAAATGAATTTAAAGATTCCGGTTATAAAGAAGACGACAGAGCAAATGATTATACGTTACAAACGGAATTCTCAGAAGAAATTGAACCTAATTACCAAAACCAAAACCCAGAAGATCGTGAAAAATAAAGCTAAACAGCCTCATCATGTTGATGGGGCTGTTTTAATTTTGTAGTATGCAGTTGCTTCAATTATTTCTTTAAAAAATCGACTAACTTAACCCCTACGCCGACAAATGTTTCTAGAATCGACTGTGCACCTGCTATCGACAAAATAAAAATAATGGGTAAGGCTAAATCAGGTATGTACAGATAACCCAAAGCGATAAAAATGGCACTCCATACACCCGCACACCAGTAGCAATTTAATAAATAACCAAACTTTGATGTAGGGACCTCTTTCGTTTCTTCATGACCTTCTTCATCCTGAACCTTTTTCTTTTTTAAAAAAGGTTTTCTAATAAATTCTGTAATCTTATCAAATACAATTAAATGTGTAAAACGATAGCTTGCCAAAATGATCATTAAATAGGTGAGCCAATTTAACCCTTCTAACATGATGAGCTTCCCCTTCTATTAGGTCTGTTACATTTAACTTCTCATTGTAAGCATCGGTTCATACACGATTTTGGGAAAAGTTATACATTATAAAAATAACCCGCCATGTCAGGCGAGTTATTAAAAAAATCGGCTCTTTCTACGTTTATATCTTATGAATAAATAAATAAAGATTTTAAGCGTTAATAAAGCGATTAAACCAATCCACCAAATATTCAACTGACTTAGGTCCGAATCAGAATTAGACGAAGATACAGCAGCTGTTTGTACAGTTTTTAAGGGTGTTAATTGGTGCTCGAGTAATATTTCACCGTTTTGACCCTTAATGACTAATTCGTCATTTGGGTTCATTTCCTTTGTCCAATTCGCATTTTTGGTTCCGGTAAAATTTAATGAATGATTTAGAATAAATTTTTCACCTTGATCATTTATAAACGTTTGGTCAGGTTTAACCGTATATGTTTCAAAATTATTAAAACCGTACTCTAGAAGTTTTTCGGTATCATTATAAGCCCTGTTAGCTGAATCAGCATTTAACGTTATCGCAATTAAATTAATATGTTCTTGAGTTGCAGAGGTTGATAACGTAAATCCTGCCTGAATAACATAACCGTTTTTAACACCTGTCACATCATCTCTCTGCCGTAATAACCGATGATGATTATATAACGTCGTATCCCATCCTTTACCATCCCAAGTTAATTGCTTTGTGCCAGCTATTTCTTTAAATGTGTCGTTACTCATCGCATATTGTGTAATTTTAGCCATGTCTTCAGCCGTTGTTACATGTTTCGGTTGGTAAAGACCATGCGGATTTCTAAAATTAGATTGATGTACTCCAATGTTCTCCTCTGCAAAACGGTTCATCCGTTCAGTAAATGCTTGTACACTACCATCCATATGTTCAGCTATAGCAACAGCTGCGTCATTACCTGAATTAATCAGTAAGCCTTGAACCAGTTTTTTAAGCTTCACCTGCTCATGAGCCTCTAAATACACACGAGTTCCATCGACGCTCCTCGCCTTTTTACTCACTGTAACGGTATCGTTTAGATCCCCTTCTTCTATCGCCACAATGGCAGTCACAGTTTTAGTTAAGCTAGCCGGGTACATGGGTTGTTGACTATTTTTATCATATAAAACCTCCCCAGTCATTGCATCAATTAAAATAGCGGATTCGCTATTTAATCCTAAATACTGTATATTTTCTTGAGCATGACTGATATTAGGAAAGATTATCAAACAAATGATTACTATGGTTGTTACTTTTTTCATGTTGAATTGGCTCCTTAATCATTTCATCATGTTTTCTAGTATAATTCAATCAATTGCTTGTAATCAATAAATCAATCATCCTGTTTTTCGTAAAACTAAAAAGAGCCAATGAAATGGCTCCTTTACATAATATGAGTTATACGCGGGGTTTAGAATCAAAATCGATCTTCTTATGGGTTCCATCACAAAATGGCTTGTTGCTTGAATGGCCACAACGACATAATGAGAAAGCTGGTTTAGTTTCAAACTTATTACCCTCAGCATCTAATAATTCGACATCACCTCTTACTAAAATGGAACCATCATCTCTAATCTGAATCATTGTCTTGTCACTCACTTCTCTTCTCCCCTTCCATTCAAATTAACTCCATATTATCATCAAATGTTTAGACGTTCCACACGATGTTCAATCGTTTGGTCTTAAATTCCTAATTCAAAAATATATTGATAACAAATGGACAAGAAGGAGGAATTTTTGATGTTTCGACAATTGACATCGTTTTGCGATCGCCTAGTTCAGCGCTATCTTCCAGATGCGTTCTTATTCGCAATTTTACTAACAATTTTCGTATTCTTGTTGGGCACGATATTTACGGACAGTACACCGCTTAACATGGTCGACTATTGGGGACAGGGCTTTTGGGACTTGCTGACTTTTGCTATGCAGATGTCATTAGTGGTGATTACCGGTTATGTTTTAGCAAACACACCAATAGTCAAAAAAGGATTGTCCAACTTGAGTCAATTTGCTAATACACCGAGTCAGGCTATTTTACTCGTCACCTTCGTTTCATCTGTTGCTTGTTTAATCAATTATGGTTTTGGGTTAGTGGTTGGAGCGTTATTTTCAATTCACGTCGTAAAGAGAGTTCCAACTGTCGATTATCGTTTACTTGTAGCCAGTGCTTATAGTGGGTTCATTTTATGGCATGGGGGATTATCAGCTTCTATTCCTCTTACCATAGCACTGAAAGATCATTTTTTAGTTGATACGATTGGATCTGTTGCTGTAACCGAAACGATTTTTAGCGCATTAAATCTGTTTATCATTGCTACTTTAGTGTTATCCCTTCCACTGATTAACTGGTTAATTATGCGTTCTAGCGAAAGCGTTACTCGCGTTGACCCTAAGATATTAGATGCTCAAACGACAATCAAGGATGAAGATACAACGAAAGACCCTGAAAGCATGACACCAGCTGATCGCTTAGAGCATAGTCAAACTATTTCCTACTTAATAGGCGTTTTAGGATTAGCTTTTATTGTATATTATTTTACTCAAAATGGATTCGATCTCAATATTAACATGGTTAACTTTATCTTCTTAATCTTAGGAATTATACTTCATCAAACACCGAAACGGTTTTTAAACAGTGTAACCGATGCCGTTAAAAATGCTGGAGGCATTATTATACAATTCCCTTTCTATGCAGGTATTATGGGAATGATGGTGACTTCAGGACTATCTGAACAGATGTCAATGTGGTTTGTTAGTATTTCGAATGACGTTACATTCCCTATTTTCACCTTCATCAGTGCAGGCATAGTCAATTTCTTTGTCCCTTCTGGTGGTGGCCAGTGGGCTGTACAAGGTCCGATTATGATCCCTGCAGCAATGGATTTAGGTGTCGATTCGGTTAAAACAGCTATGGCTATTGCTTGGGGTGACGCTTGGACCAATATGATACAACCATTCTGGGCTTTACCACTACTTGCCATTGCAGGATTAAAGGTAAAGGACATCATGGGCTTTTGTATGATTATCCTGCTATGGAGCTTTATCCCTATCTCACTAGCATTACTTATATTTTGACTTAAAAAGTCTCGTATCGTGATACGAGACTTTTTAAGTTGATTTTCTTTTTTTAATTGTTGTAACAAAAATACCGAACAGGATTAAAAAGGACCCAATGGTAATACTCCAAGTAATCGGTTCATCTAACAGTAACCAACCGAAAAATAATCCAAATACCGGAACTAATAACGTTGAGATGGTCGCTGTAGCCATATCGATAATACTTAACAAGAAAAACCATGCTGTAAAACAAAAGGCCGATGCCAATACGCCTGTAAATAATATGATATAAATACTATAAGGTGTTATATGGATAGGTTCTCCACCTTCTATAAGAACAGCAACTAAAATAATCCCTAATGTTCCAAACAACATTTGATAGGCATTAACTTGTAATTGACTCAAATGTGATAACTTCTTTCGGTAATAGACATTTGATGCTCCCCAGGAGATTGCAGATAAAACAATTAGTAACTCACCTAATATAACTCCTGGCGTTTGGTTCACCCAAATATCCCAGCCTAATATAGTAAACAGTCCAATTAGTCCAATAAGTAATCCTACAACCTTATTGGTCTTTGTCTTTTCCTTTAAAAATATAACCGCCAATAAGGTACTCCAAATTGGCATGGAATAAAGTAAAACAGATGACTTTCCTGCTTCAACAAATTTTAATCCATACATAACAAGAAGAAAAACTATTGATGTCTGTAAAATGCCGACAACCACTAAATGTTTCGTAGATTCCTTTGGTAGTTTTGTCGCTCCTAATAACCCAATAATGATAAACATGGCTAGAGTACCTGTTCCAAATCGAAAAGCTGAGAAAGTAAAGGGCCCCATATACTGAAGCGCCTCTTTCATTAACGTCCAGGCATAGCCCCAAATCAAAACGACTGTTAAAATCATGACCCAGACCAACCATTTATGTTGGCTGAGATAATTCAAATATGTATTCTCAAATTTTTTATATGACATTTTAACTCCATTCTCCTTAATTCTAATTCTTTCCATAGTGAGAATACCATTGTATAATAAATAAACAAATAGTTGTTCAGAAAAGGATGTCGCTCATGTTTTTTAGATTAATACGTAGAAAAATTTATAAAGTTGATAACAAACTCGTTTACACGATTCTATTACTATTTTTTATATTATTTTCTTCTTATATTATACAAGTTATAGAGCCGGAGACATTTGCCTCCTATTCTACAGCATTGTGGTGGGTGATGACTACTGTTACAACTGTAGGATACGGTGATATCTCTCCCGTTACAGTTGCTGGGCAGCTTTTTGCAATGACTGCTGTTTATATTATAGGAATCGGCTTAATGGGTGTCTTTATCGGTTATATCGTAGATACTATTCAAGAATACCGTAAAAATAAGGAGGAAGGAAAATTGAAATACAAAGATTTTAACCACTACATTATTATTAACTACACCAAACGTTCTAAGGATACGATTGAAGAATTACTAAATATACATGAAGATAAAGATATCGTTTTAATAGATGAATCCTTAGATAGAACACCGATTAAACATGATCGCATTCATTTTATTTCTGGGAACCCAGCTAACCCTAGAACATTATATCAGGCTAATATCAATGAATGCCATTCAGTATTAATTTTTGCTTCAGATCATGTAGAAAATTATTCACTATCTGATGGACAAACACTATTGATTGCAACGACCATTGAAGGCTTAGGTCATCAGGAAGGTTTTGATGTTTATACCATTGCTGAAATCTTATTTGAACAACACATTTCGGCATTCAAACATTCTAAAGTCGATGAATTTATTACGCCGAACAAAACGAGTGCCCATTTAATAGCTAAGAGTGCAACCTATAATGGAACGAGCGAGATGTTTAGACAGCTCACTTCCTCAAATTACGGCGATGATATATTTGCGATCAAAAAACATCCTACTTGGTCTACATATCGTGATGCCTATATATACTTATTAGACAGAGGTGCAACGTTGCTCTCGGCTGAAAACCAACTCGATATAGCCAAACGAGCTGATGAATCAATTCCTGATGATACGGAGTTACTCATCATTTGTAATCAAGAGAATTACGATAAAATTGTCCAGGAATTAGCTGTATGATTTATAAATCAGTATAAATTTGTCATAAATTTAGAAACTAAGAATGTCTATTAATAACTTATAAACGGAGTGATTTGATGGATCAAATGGAAACACCTAAAAACTATTTTGACCAATCGATATTGGATTACAAAGAAGGCATGAACCACCTTAAAGTCAAATTACCTAAAATGACTCAAGGATTCTTTGATTTCTCGGAATCTTGTTTTGAGGCGGGATCGATTGATGAAAAAACAAAACAGTTATTGGCACTAGCTATCAGTATTTATGCTCAGGATGAGTATTGTATTATTTATCATTCCAAAGGAGCTGCAGAGCATAATGCTAGTGAAGAAGAAATTATGGAAACAATCGCCGTCAGTGCAGCTTTAGGTGGTGGAGCTACGCTATCGCAAGGTGTGACGTTAACGATGGATTCATATCATCATTACGCCAACACAAAACATTAAGATAAAATATCCCAATTTCCTGTGACATTCATACAATATCTATTATAAATGTTACAGGAGGTTTTTTTATGGATACAAGTACGTCACTCAATCAGTTTCTGGATGAATTAAATGATTGGACCTTGAGATTAGAGGAGAAATGGACAAATGCATCATCTTTACAATATGATAGTGACCCGTCTGAACAAGCGGTATTTGAAAATCAATTAAATGTATTAAAAGGGGATCTTGCGTATTACACTGAAAATAATGATCAATTGACAGTCAATCATGCTAGAGATCTCAAACAAACTGCATCTAAACTAGCGGATCAATGGCGGAATTTTCTTAATGGTCATCCATCAAGAGGATTTAGCCAAAATCCTGCCATTGGGATTGGCCAACACAAACTCCCTCCCCTTCCCTATGCTTACAATGCTTTAGAGCCTTATATTGATGAGCGTATCATGAGACTTCACCATGATAAACATCACCGCAGTTATGTAGAGGGTTTAAATAAAGCAGAAAAGGAGATGCAAAAGGCGCGTCAAAATAATAATTTTGATTTAATTAAACATTGGGAACGTGAAGCGGCATTCAATGGTGCTGGTCATTATTTACACACTATTTTTTGGAATGTTATGCACCCAGATGGTGGAGGTAAACCAAAAGGTGAGCTTTCAAACGCCATCAATCAATCATTTGGTAGCTTTGATCAATTTAAAAATCATTTTTCGGAGGCAGCCAAAAAGGTTGAAGCTGTTGGGTGGGCCATTCTCGTATACTCCCCTCGTTCACATCGATTAGAAATCCTTCAAGCTGAAAAGCATCAAAATTTAAGCCAATGGGATGTTATACCACTACTTGTGCTAGATGTGTGGGAACATGCTTACTACTTACAATACGAAAATAATCGAGGAAAATATGTTGATAATTGGTGGAATGTTGTGAATTGGAATGAAGTGGAGAAACGGTATAGAGAAGCTCAAAAAGTTAAATGGAAAGCCTATTAAACATCAGGTGTTAACCTTCAATCGGTTAACACCTTTTAAGTTTACATAATAAAAATATCGTTAATAGGTATTTCTGTGATAAGGATATTGTTTATTTAAGTATAATAAATAGTTCTGACGGAGCCTACTAAAATCAGTTTCTGTTTTAAGCTCCTCTTCAAAGGATTTGAAAATAGGTAGTGTTTTGCCCCTTATAAAATGGCATGTCGCATAAAACGGTGCTAATATTTGTTCAATCGTATGTTGATGTAACCCATCAAAACGATAGTCTTCGGATGAAAATCCTGAGCTAATCGCCACCCCAAATTCTTTACCAGTTAAAGCATGTTGTCCTCTAAATGCCCAGCCTGATAGTAAGACATCATCAAACCATTTTTTTAATAGTGGCGGATAACTATACCAGTAATTCGGAAATTGGAAAATAATTCGGTCGTGCTCTAATAATAGCTGTTGCTCTTTATTTACATCTATTTGCCAATCCGGATAGTCTTCATAAATCTCATGTAGTGTTATATTTGTCTCATGCATGACCGCCTTCTTTAGGTTTGCATTAATAGTCGATTTTTTTAAATTTGGATGAGCTAATACAATTAAAATGTTAATATTATGACCTCCCAGGATAGTTTCCTGCTCCATTATAGCATTTTTGATATAATATTTAAGAGTTTAACTTAGGGGGATTAACATGAAGACAAAAAAACGTACAAACAAAGAAAAATTGATTAGACGTGGTTCATTCACTCTAGCCATCTTAGGTGCCATTTATATTTTACTAAATTTGATTCCGATTCATTCAATTGACGTCAAACCATTTCACGAAAATGATCGACCATTAGTCATCGCTCATCAAGGCGGTGGACACTTAGCGCCTTCAAGCTCGATGGTAGCTTTTCAAAATGCTGTTGATTTAGATGTCGATGTATTAGAGACTGATATACATATTTCAAAGGACGGCTATTTAGTCGCCATTCATGATCCGACGGTTGATCGTACGACCGATAGTTCAGGGTCCGTCAATGATTTAACACTTGATGAGTTAAAACAGCTTGATGCTGGTTATTATTTTGAAGATGAAGCTGGAAACTTTCCTTTTCGAAATCAAAATATTAAGCTCATAACAGTTGAGGAACTCTTTCAAGCATTTCCAAATCAGCGGTTTTTGATTGAAATAAAAGATACCAATCCATATGATCGAATGGATGAGATCGCTAAACGCTTAGCACAGCTAATCGAGGACCATCATGTTGAAGATCAAGTAACCGTTGCTTCTTTTGATCACAAGATCATCGAAACCTTTCAACAATATGCCAGTAATGAAATAGCTATTTCAGGTGGTGAACAAGAAGTAAGAAAATTTGTCATTACTCACAAATTTCATCTGAGGAACCTGTATAAACCAAATGTTGATTCAATGCAATTACCTTTAAAGGCTAGTGGATTTGATTTAGCCTCATCAGATATCTTAGGAGGAGCTGAAAGATTGGGACTTCAAATTCATTATTGGACGATTAATGATAAGGAAACGATACGGACATTAATCGAAAAAGGCGCTGATGGTATCGTGACGGACAGGCCTGATTTAATGATTAAAGTATTAGAGGAAATAGGTTATTAAAAATGCATGAGGATAGGAATTCTTTCCCCTATTCCTCATCCATTAGTCCTTAATATAAGATTTAAAATGAATGATTTGATGTCAATGATGCGCGAATTTTCTAAAGGGATATCGGCACCTGTGATTAAAAAAGGAATTGATGACTCTTGTTTGTGCAATGAGCCGTGACTAGCTCCACCTAAATGATAAGGTGTTGATTGAGCAATAAACTCACAACCAGGCTTAGCGTTGATCACGATAAATCGACCTGAATGCGAATGTAATGCCCCGTGTAATCGAGCTAACACATCAGGGTAATCATTGTACGTTATTTTTTGCTGGTTCATTTTATCAATATCTAACACAGCTAAATCGCCATCTAGATCCCAATTCTGACCGTAAATATCTTGAACATGTCCTTCTGGTGCAAACCTTAATTCTCCTTCCTTAGAGCCAGATACTACAACATTTTGAGCCTCTTCTTTCCATGCGATCACATCAATACGCCGATCGTGTCGTAAGTCACTTACCACTCTTGAGATGGGCAATTCTTTATCTAATACATAAACATAAGCCATTCGTTGATTAACGGAGATAACTAGTTGATCCGAACTTGTCACAGAATCTTGAATCTTATGAATGCGATAATCTTTAAGGATTTTCCTAAGATTAATTAAGACATCGTTAAAGTTCCATCCTTGTGGCGCTTGGCCATTATCTCCAATCACCATCCATATATTTTGATCGATGGCCTCTTCCCAACTGTCATAAAGATTCAGTGTCTTTTGAATCTCTTTATCAATTTTCGAAATCCCACTTATGTCATAAGGTCGTTTAAAATGAACTCGAACATCCATATCTTGAAATATACAAAATGTAAAAGATGGTAATAGGTTATTTTTAATTAAGTAACGCAGTTCACGGCCTGCAAACTTACGATTTCCCCCAATCATAAAGGGAGCAAAACTAGGTTTCCTAAAGCTTGAAAATGCTCCTAGAGATAAATAGTATGGTGCGTTGGTAGTGATTTTGTCATCAAGGTTTGTTATCGCTTGTACGAACTTAGGCACCGTTAAGTCATGACTTTGTTTTCCTCGATAAACAAAAGAATTAATACTGGCTCCTTTGTGTCCATATTCATCGAGTTCTTCAAAAATGGTTTTAACATTCTTACTTAAATCAATGTTGTTTAATCGATGAAACATATTTCGCATAGATTGACTGAACCCAATACGAATCGTTTCGCGAAACCCCGTCCCGTAGTTTACCATCTCGCGTTTATTCTCATCGTACCAATTTAAAGCTGGAACCTGGTGTTGATCTGTATAAGTTCCTGTAAATAAACTACTATCAATGGTTACGGACATAGTTGGAAATGAACTAACCATATTAGGCGTAAAGTTGCCATTTTCCTTTAAAAACTTCAATGCTGGAGCTTTTCCTTTTTGTATCGCTTTTTCAAGAGGATCTGCCAACAAACTATCAATATTGAGTAAAATAACGGGTTTATGATTTGTTTCAGGCATTTGTGCTCATCCTTTATTTGACATAACTTTCTTCTACATAATCTCTCCTTTGATGATTGTATCTATACCGCTATTAATAAATACAAAAACACGTGAATTTCTAGAAATTCACGTGTAAGAGATCATTCATAAAATTTTTTCGCTAATTCGACAACATAACCACTTCCACCGCTGTCTTGTACGCCTTCAATTAATATTGTTAATATCATTTCTGGATTTGATTGATCATAGGAGACGAAAATCCCATTTTCAACCCCATCTTCTTCCTGACTCGATTTTAATTCTGCTGTACCCGTTTTACCAGCAATTTGCCGATTAGGTAAGTTTATGCTTTGAGCAGTACCTTGAGAGACCACTTTTCTAAAAAGCTGTTGTAAAAGCGATGCTTGATCTTCAGAAACCATATCCTCTATCAAAACCGACTGTTCCTCATTTAGAGTTAATAATGGTGTCATAACATCGCCGTTATTAACAACACCGCTATATAATGACGTTAAATGTACCATATTCATAAGCATTTGGCCTTGGCCATATGATGTATCAGCTAATAAGACATCATGATCAAATGAACCGCTATTTGATATTTGTGACTGGTTGACTGGATATTCAAATGGAAAATCTTCGCCAAACCCTAACCTTTCTAGCCCAGCTCGAAACTGTTCGCCACCAATGTTTGTACCTAACATAGCAAAATAAATGTTATCCGAATTAACTATAGCGCTTTCTAAATCCACTTGTGTATCCTGTGTGTAAACTCTTGATACATAATAATTTCCCCAGGAAGCGTCCTTTTGCCACGTACTACCATTAATCGTCACTTGTTCCTCTGGTTCCAGGACACCTTGATTGAGTCCAATAGCTGTTGTCATAAGTTTAGCAGTCGATCCAGGTGAATAGCTTGAAGCGAAACGGTTAATCGTTGGACGATTTTCATTTTCCATTAACGCATTGTATTCTTTCTGCGATAGTCCTAACACAAATCGGTTCGGATCAAACGCAGGAAAACTTATAAGGCTTGTTACCTCTCCCGTTAATGGATTCATGGTCATCGCTGTTCCATTTTCCTCTTTAAGTAAATCGTATAACTTCTCCTGGATATTCATATCTATCGTTAATTGAACAGTTTCACCATCCTTGGCGTCCTTTTTAGCGACAGTAACGGTTGACTGATCAGTCTTTTCGATATATATTTCGACACCTTCTTCACCACGCAATTGTTCGTCATACAATTGCTCTAAGCCTCTTTTTCCAATACGATCCTGAGAGGAGTAACCTTGACCCTCCAACTCTTCTAGCTCCTCTGCTGTGATACTACCAATATAACCCGTTAGATGAGCTGCTTTTTTACCAAAAGGATAGACACGATCCATTGAAATCCTAGATGTAACGCCATCGATTGAGGTTGCTTGCGTTACTAGATCTTTCTCTTCTAAGCTTAGTTTGATTATCGGTACAAAATGGTGTGGCTGTACCCAGCTCTGCTCATATTTATCTTTAATGCTATCTTCGCTAAGATCTAATATATTGGCTAGTTCTGATAACGAAGACTCATGAAAGTTTTCAAGTACAACTCCGAGCTCATATACTTCACCGTTCGTAGCCATTAACTGGCCGTTCCGGTCAACGATTTCGCCTCTCTGAGCCGGTAATGATGATAGACGAACTTCATCACCATCTTCTAGGTTCGGTAAAATAAAAGATGGATCCCATTCCACATGCCACGGACTTTCAGGATCTATTTCCACCTCCCCTTCACCAACGTATTCCTCATCGACTTGCTTTTCTAATACAACATCTTTCCGGTAATCCACTTCTCCAGCAAGCGTTTGAAATGATATCGATACTGGTACTTCATATGAGGTTAACGTTTTAAAGTCCTCTTCAGTTATCTCTTGTTCTTCTAAAATTTCAACAGATAACTGATCCACTTCTAATGTGTCGTACAGATGTTCATATCGTGTTCCATAGTCCTCAAATGTGTATTCAGCTTTTGTCCGTTCTAATAAATACTGATCATACATGTCTTGAAATTCACTTTGTTCCCATAAACTAATATAGTCATGTAAGTAATCATATGGGTTCGTAAACTCAACTGTTTCCTCTTCCTCACTACACCCCACTAAAATAACGACTACGACTAAGAGAAATAATATTTTTTTCAATAGACCACCTTCTTAAACGAAAGTATACACACATTATTGATAATAACTTAAAACCTTTTGCAATTTTAATGCCTTAGTTAAGTCTCCTTCAGCTTTTATCTTGCCCATCATAAATGCACTGGTCGCATTCAAATTCCCATCCAATAGCTTCTCAAAATTCGATTCATTCATTTTTAATAAACAATCAGGTTCTTCTAAAAGTTCATCTTTTAGTTCAACTTCACTTTGATAAAATAATACACTCCAATGCTTGTTTCCTTCATTAGTTGTAATGTCAAATGAAAATGTTGATGTCATCCCATTATAAGGCTTAGGATTCTTATTCATCTTATCTTTTAATATCTCTAACTTATTTTCCATACTCATCCTTCATTCCCCCCTAATGCTTCTTATTATATCAAAATTTTCGAAATAATTGTGTTTAATACTTAGGTTAGGTGGGAATGTAATAACTAAGATAAAAAAATTGGGTTAGGACAAAGGGCAAACCCGAAAAACCTTAATTACCTCCCCCTTTATGTGTCTTGGATGAATGCGTCCAAGACATTTTTGTTTTCTAGGTACATCGTGATTGGTATAATACATGCATAAGAAATTGAGGTGAAAGATATGACAGATCATTTAAACTTAGCAACATTTGCTGGAGGTTGTTTCTGGTGTATGGTTAAACCCTTTGATCAATGGGATGGTGTTCATTCGGTTGTATCAGGTTATACGGGTGGGCATGTAGACAATCCATCTTATGAACATGTTAAAGAAGGAAGTACTGGACATTATGAAGCTGTACAAATTACATATGATCCATCTAAAATTTCATACCAAACAATTTTAGATTTATATTGGCCTCAAATTGATCCCACAGACCCCGATGGACAGTTTCATGACCGTGGACCACAATACCGAACAGCTATTTTCTATCATAATGAAGAGCAAAAACAATTAGCCAATAAGTCAAAAGAAAACATCGAAAAAAGCGGTAAATTTAATAGTCCAATTGTGACTGAAATACTTAAAGCAACAACCTTTTATCCAGCAGAAGAATATCATCAGGACTTCTATAAAAAGAATCCAGAGGAATATCAAGCAGATCGTGAAAAATCTGGTCGCGATGATTTTATTAAGGAAAATTGGTAGTAAAGTAAAAGCCATGTATCACGTAACCGATACATGGCTTTTATAAATTATTTTAAGTAATCGTTAAACCATCCAACAATATGATTTAATCGTTCAATTCGAAGGTTTGGTTTACCTGTTCTTGACAAGTTATGATCAGCTTCAGGAAAACGAACAAATTCCGTTTCTTTCTTTTGATGTTTTAAGGCTATAAATAATTGTTCAGCCTGTTCCATCGGGCAACGGAAATCACGTTCATTGTGAATGATCTTTAAAGGTGTTTCGATATGATCTACATAAGCGATTGGGGAATGCTTCCAAAGCTTATCAAGATCATTTAAATCGGCTTTAATCTGCCATTCGTTAAAGTAATAACCAATGTCACTGACACCTCTAAAGCTAATCCAATTGGATATACTTCGTTGCGTTACAGCTCCTTTGAAACGGTTTGTATGACCGACAATCCAGTTCGTCATAAACCCACCATAGCTACCACCTGTTACGCCTAAACGATTTTTATCAATCCAATCGTATTCTTCCAAAATATAGTCCACACCGTTCATAATATCCTGATAATCACCATTACCATAGTCACCGCGTACAGCATCGACAAACTCTTGTCCATAGCTATGGCTACCTCTCGGATTCACATATAATACCGCATAGCCTTGTGCCGCTAAATACTGCATTTCATGGAAAAAGGTATTTGCATAAAATGCGTGTGGTCCACCATGAATATTCAAAACCATTGGATATTGTTTTCCCTCTTCGTAATTAGCTGGTTTCATAAACCAACCACGAACTGTCCATTCATCTTTGCTCGTATAAGTGATTGGCTTAGGTTCAACAAGCTCGACTTCATCCATGAATTCTTTATTGAAATCAGATACTTGTGTTAATTCTCCTGAAGGAATATCTAATAGATATAGCTCACTTGGGTTCGTTGGTTTACTAATAGTTAATATGGCTTTTTGACTTTCACCATCAATATCAAAACCATAAATATGAAAGTCTTGGTGTAGGGCTGGATAAATTTCACCATTGACATTGCCGTAATATAGATAGACATTACCTTGATCTGAAACAGGGAAATAAAAATCTTGATCACTTGCCCAAATGGCCCCTTGAAGTACTGCCTGCTGCTGTGTATCGGCAGCCGCAAAATCGCCAACAGGTGCATCCAGGCTTTCCGTCATACAAGTTAAGGTTCCTGTATTAAAATCATATAAGTAAACCTCTGCATGCGTGGCATTAAGATATTTTCTACCCATATGTACAAACAATAACTTCTCACCATTCGGTGAAACGTTAAAGTTTAGTGCATACCCTTCTTCTGTTTTAATTTCTGTATCTTGATTATTTTTAAGATCATAAATATAAACATTATGGTTAAAGTTGAAATCTTGATTAACATCCTCATCTGTTGTGTACACAAATGAATGGTTATTAATCCAAGTTTGGAAGACATAATTTTGCTGTCCACTTTTTAGTGTTCTTTCTTCCTCTGTTTTCAATTCTAGTAATCTAATTTCTTGATACTTCTCTTTAAGTAGTCCAGCACCATCAGCCTTATACTTCATCCGATTAATTACAGTAGGTTTTGGAAGATCTTTCTCTTCTTCTTTTTCTTCATCATTGGATTCCTCAATGGGAACACTTACTTGATAGACAACTTGATTACTATCTAATGCAAAATGGGCATAAGATACGCTTTCTTTTTCATCAGTATATTTTTTAGCTTCCCCGCCATTTCTTGATATAATGTATACTTGATTTTTTTCTTCGCGATTGGATAAAAATAAGACTTTCTCTCCATCGGCCGACCATCTAGGTTGTGTAACTCGGTCTTGCCCAAAAGTCCATTGAGAGACTTTATTTGTTTTTAAATCATAATGAAAAAGATTCGAAACATATTTATTCTCATCCTCATCCAAATGCGTTTTAACGAATACGACTTCTTGTCCATCAGGAGAAAAACGTGGATCTGATACAGAATCTATTTTAAATATATCCTCTGCGTGTACATAACGTTGTTCTGTCATAGTATCCCCCTTATCTAAAATTATTATTTAACTATTATAATTGAAAGAGTTGTATTTGTCGAATATTCAAACGATTATGTTTTGTTTAATTTCTTTAAATCGAGAGAGTAATTGATCATCATTATAAATCTCTTCTTTATAATTAATTAAT
This sequence comes from Tenuibacillus multivorans, assembly GCF_900103915.1. Classification (GTDB taxonomy): domain Bacteria; phylum Bacillota; class Bacilli; order Bacillales; family Alkalibacillaceae; genus Tenuibacillus; species Tenuibacillus multivorans. Next base: position 84,468 of record NZ_FNIG01000006.1, read on the forward strand.
TCCTCATTTTCATTTTTATATTGTTTAAATAGTTGATTAGTGAGCAGATTGTATTCTTCTTCATAATGATGTTTAAACACTTGTTGCATTTGTGAAGTTGAATAGTCTAAAGCTGATTTTGCAAGTTCTTGCAGTTGTGCATACATATCTTTTATTTTTTGCTCCTCGAAAAACTCTTTTTTATTTTTATAAAGATTAATAATTGGCTCTAGTTGGGTATTATAAATCGCTTCAAGTAATTCTGGCTCCATCGATTCATTTAGTGTTAAATCCGTCTTAAATAATTTCGCTAACGACGTTTCCCGAATAATATACTGATTAATATCTTTTATCCTTTCATCCAGCACGCGGTTTAACTTTCGATCAAGCAATATATGTGTCGTCTGAAATTCATTAGATAACTTTTCCTGTAGCTTACTGAACAGCTGCTTAATTGCTATTTTAATCTGTAGCTTACCCTTCTTACCATTCGCGGTAACCGTTGCAGGATTAATTGTTTCCTTTAATAAGTCATTAAATTGAATCATGGTACGGTCTTTAATATGGTGTGCCAATTCATTAATTTCTTGCTTAATTGAATTGATATATAAAGTTGGATCATCCTGTTTAACTTTAGTATTTAATTGGGTTAATTCTTGCATTAAACGATTAATAAGGTCCTGCTGTTCAGTTGGGTTTTCGTTTGCTTCTTTTATCGTGGAATCTAGAAACTTCGCTAATCGAGATTGTTCACTAACTAAATTAGTAGACATAAGTTGCTTAGCGTCCTGTTCGATAAAATCATTAAATCGCGTGAAAAATCCTTCCACGTCATGTGACAGGTCGTTATCTTTAAGTAGCCGTTTACTAGATAACGGGTAAATAGCGGGTTGATTAATACCATATTGCGTCAATTGATCGAAAAGATAGTTTTGGACTAATGATAACTCATCTTTACTAGATGCCAAGTCAGCCGCATTTAGAATAAAAAACATCTTATCTAATGCGAATGCATCCTTAACTCTTCCAAGCTGTAGTAGGAATTCACGATCTGCTCTTGAAAAGGCGTGATTATAGTAATTGACATATATAATCGCATCCGAATGTTTCACGTAATGGAAAGAAGTATTCGTATGTCTAGCGTGAATAGAATCAGCACCAGGTGTATCCACTAAGGTGACACCCCGTCGTGTTAATTCACAATCATAGTACACACTGATTTCATGGATAAAGCATGAAATAGATTCTTCCGTAACAAACCTTGAAAACTCATCAATCGAAATGATTCGTTCATGACCTAACCATTCACGAGCATCCGAGATGCCTGTTAAAAATGCTTCAATGAAAGATATTTCTGTTTTCGATAATTGGTCAGTAAAATTAGATTTATTTTTTTGAATGAAACGTGTTACTTCGTTTAAATCACTGAATTCTTGACTTGTAAATGGCGAAATCATGTGGCCTAATTGGTCGACCATCATGTCACCATTTTTATATTTAACGCTAACCGTTCCGTGCTCCTTTTCTGGCGTTACAGGACAAATTTTATTAATAGCAGCAGTTGTTGGGTTAGGTGATGCTGGAAGTAGCTCCTCTCCTACCCATGCATTAGCAAACGATGATTTTCCCGCACTAAATGCCCCAAATAATGCGACTGTTAATTCAGTGTTTTGTAACTTATCTAGTTGTTGATTTAGAGCCTTATAAAATTGACTTAATGGCTTAAAAGGCTTGATTTCCTCAATTATTTGTTCTGTTCGATCAATTATTTGATAGACATCGAATTCATTAATTTTACTTCTTTCTTTTGCTTCCTCCTTGTCGTCTTGTGAAGGATTAGTTGAGTAATCATGAAGTAGCTCTGTTACATCCATTGATGGTATCTGTTTGTGTAAATCCTCATGGGCTTTCTGAATTGTTTCATTTGTCCCTTTAGCGTTAATTGAGTGATGAATTAGTTTTTGCTTTAACGCCTCTTTTTCAGCCTCTAATTGCTGTAGGTTGGTGTATTGATCCATTTCTTCATCTACATCATGTAATTGCCGTTCTAAATCTGATAAATATTGCTGGGCCTTCTCATCATACTGTAATGACATTTGATCAATTAGTGGTTTGGTTTCTTTCTTAATCAACTGTGTAATGTTTTTCTGTAATTGGTTAGTATAGACCAGAACTGAATCGGCATTAACCTCTGCTGATGGATTAACAGCTTGAGATAAATGATCCGATGTTATATCAACTTCAAATTGTTGTATTTCTCGATGCAAATTGAAATCATCCATTTGATAGTCTTTTAATTGATTGATTAATAGATGGCGTACATGCCAAATTATTTCCGATTTAACACGTTTATTAATGTCTGACTGAAACTGCTCTTCTCTGTGTACTTTTTCTTCAAGTGTTTTCTTTTTAGAAAATAACGTACCAACTTTAAACTTGGGTTGAAGCGATTCAAGATATGCTTTTGCTATTTCACGCGTGTCGAATGTCATTAAATAAGCATTATTTAGTAGATTTGATAAATCATCTTTTAATTGAATATCAAACTGATAACGGTCGTTTTCTATTTGGTTCATTTCATTAATCAAACGTTTGTTTGATTCTCGTAATTCCGTTAAGTCTGAATAGTTTTGATTATTTAGTTTTAATTTTTCATCAGTCCATTGATCGATGAGCTGTATTAATTCCACTTCCGTTTTGTTATGAATAAGTTGGTCTTTATCCTCAATGATTTGGTCCATAAACGCATTAAGTTCGTCCAACTGATTGAGTGAGTGGTTCAAATCAATTAGTGTTGTATAAAATATTTTTTCTGGTTGCAGTTGCCACGCCTGGCAGCTGTCTTTTAACGATTTTTTAAATTTGTCAAAGGATAATTCATGCTCATTATGTTTGTCTATCTGATTCACAACAATAACATACGGTACATGATTTTCTTCCAATTCCTTAAGAAAATGGAAGTTAACCTCGGACTGTACATGATTGTAGTCCATGACATAAACAAAATAATCGATCATATGAACTTGAGATAAAGTTCGATTAAACTCTTCATCATCAGAAGAATCAATACCGGGTGTATCCATTAATGAAACACCACTTTTTAATACGGGTAATGGTTTTTTAATGGTAAGTGATTGTACGGTTTCACCATTTTTGGATAATTGCTTAACGTGGTTTAAGTTAATGTTATTCTCTATGGAACAACGACCATCCGTTAAGTGATAAATAACCTCATCTTCACCATATCTAATATCAACAATATTAGCACTAGTCGGGATTGGACTTGATGGTAAGAGGTCCTCTTTTACTAATGCATTGATTAATGATGATTTACCGGCGGAAAAATGACCCGTAAAGCCGATCGTCAACCGTTGATGTCGCCATTTTTCATATAATTGTATTAACTTTTGGTCAAGATTTGCATATGGATGTACAGATAGTTCTTTCCACAATTCATCAAAATTGATTGAAGACTTGACTAGCTCAGATGTTATCATGTTTATTCCCCTACTCTTTCGTATGATTCCTGAAACATGGCACAGTTTTTACCTCGTGCTTTAGCTAAATATAAATATTCATCTGCTCGATTTAAAATATCCTCTTTCGTGTCCGCTTCTTGTCTAAACGATACGCCATAACTAATGGTAATTGTCTCATGATTCAATTCAGGTAGCAGATTGATTCCCTTTTCGAATAACTTATTCCACTGTTGAATTTGTGTTTCAAGTGAACGTTTCCGTGTATTAAATAAAATAATCGCGAATTCCTCTCCACCATAGCGGAACGCGTAACTATCAAAGTTATTTAGTTCATGCTTAAGAGTGTTCCCATAAGCAGATAATACTTGATCCCCGACGGTATGGCCATACTGATCATTGATTTTTTTGAAATCATCAATATCGGCTAAAATTAAGGAAAATGACTTATTCGTATTGACTAATTTACCGAGTGTATTTTGAAACGAACGGTGATTGTATAGCCCCGTTACGTAATCACTTACTGATTGATTTTGAAAAGCCATTTTTTCTTTATGATGTTTTCTTTCTCGTAACGCTATAATAGCAGCAAATATACCTACTAGTATAAAAAATACAATGTCAAAGGCAAAAGCCCATAACTTTTCCGTTGTAATTTGAATGGGTGGATAGAAACAAACGACTGAGTATCCGACAATTGAGGTCATTAATGCTATGACTAAACCACGTGTTCTCCATAATATGGTCGCATGCATTAAATGGACATATATGATGGGAACAAATAAACTGTTTGCACTACCAGTTAAAGCAATAAACCAGAAGGTCGCTATAAAATCGAAGAAGATTCCCAGTTTCATCGTAAAACTTTGTAACTTTTCTCGTTTAGAACTAATCATTAGAGCTAATTGTAAAATTAATGTATAAGACAATGAAAAGATTAATAAATATTCAAATGTAAAAGGATTCAAATTTAATGGTTGCTGTATTGGTTCAAATAAATATAAAGCACCACATATTATTAAGAAAAACCATCTGATCGTAGTAAAAAGCTGTTCAGTTTGTTGGTCAGTTAGATATAAAGTTTTCATCTTAATTAGCTCCTCATTAAGAATATTAGTCATAAAAAAAAGGCTGAATCACATATCCAGCCTTCTTGTCATTGTGAATTACTCTTGGAAAAATTTACGGTTTATTTCAATATACTCAGTTTCTTCTTCTGGTAACTCATCTTCGTGGTAAATGGCTTCAACTGGGCATACTGCTTCACATGCTCCACAATCAATACAAATATCTGGATCTATATAGAACATGTCTTTTCCTTCTTCGATACAATCTACCGGACATACTTCGACGCATTCCGATGCTTTTTCATCTTTGCATGGCGATGTAATAACAAATGCCACAATAACCACTCCTTTATTTTTCTCTAATTCCCATCTTATCATATTTTATATAAGTTAACAGGACTTATCAATGTGTTCTATCAAAAATTATAGGCACTTTTTTTAAAATATGCAAATATACTGTAATAACGTGTATCACTTTATTTAAGGAGGTCCAAACATGGATTTTGTCATTCAACCAGGAATGACCTTCAATAGCATCTCTACATTATTTAATGTGCCTTTACGTTTAATTATCGAGGCTAATCGTTTTAAAGATCCGTATCAGTTAAGAATTGGTGATGTCGTCAATGTTCCTGGTTATCACCTAGAGACATATACCATTCAGCCAAACGATACTTTATGGTCCATAAGTCAGAGATTACACATTCCACTTGTGCAAATCATGTCTGTTAATAGTGTTGACCCATACCAATTAAGAATTGGCGATACCCTTCTAGTTCCTGTCAGAAATAATAACCATCATTTTGACTTTGATGAACCCTATACATTTGAAAAATTAGAAGAAGATTTATTTCAATTAGTGACATTATACCCTTTTATGACCTTAAAACAAATTGGTCGCTCCGTTATGAATAAACCAATTTATGAGGTTGTCATTGGCAATGGTCCAAAGCATGTACATGTCAATGGTTCCTTTCATTCAAATGAGTCGATTACAACCTCTGTCATCATGCGCTTTCTATATGATTACTTAGTATCCCTTACGACACAGGAACCTATTCGTGATGTTAATATGCAACAATTCTTTGATCAAATTACGCTATCTTTAGTACCGATGGTTAACCCGGATGGCGTTGATTTATTAAACGAAGGATTACCTGAAAATGAATATTATCGCGATCTAGTGTTAGAAATTAATAATGGAAGTACAAATTTTAATAATTGGAAGGCAAACATTCGAGGCGTCGACTTGAACAATCAATATCCAGCGAATTGGGAAATTGAAAAGAATAGGAAACGCCGACAGCCAGCACCACGAAATTATCCGGGAAGTAAACCTTTAACAGAACCGGAGGCTATTGCTATGGCAGAGCTCGTAGAACGAGAGGACTTTGATCGTGTGTTAGCTTTACACACTCAAGGCAAGGTGATCTATTGGGGATATGAAGGTTTAGAACCCCCAGAAGCTCAAACAATTGTTAATGAGTATGGACGTGTGAGTGGCTACACACCGATTCGTTATGTTGACAGTCATGCCGGCTTTAAAGATTGGTTTATTCAAGAATATCGCAAACCGGGTTACACGGTTGAGTTAGGTAGAGGAACTAACCCATTACCATTTAGTCAATTTGATGAAATTTATGAAGAAACATTAGGTATCTTTTTGGCAAATTTGTTTGTATAAATCGTATGACTTTTGCACCGCGCTATGCGGTGCTTTTGTTCATAAAAAATGACTACAAATTGTAGTCATTTTAGCTTGGGATATATGGTTAATTTTACGATAATCCTTGATACCATTCTTTTGCAGCTTCAACTTCCTCACGAGTTAATTGATGGCCAAGGTTTGTCCAGAATAACTCCACTGTTGCGCCAGAGTTTTCTAACATGCTTTTCAATTCCTCAGCTTCATCCGCGGGGCAAATTGGATCGTTTTGGCCTGCACCGATAAAGACTGAGACATCTTCATGGTTAGGTAGATGAATGCCTCTTCTCGGTACCATTGGGTGGAATAACATAGCTCCCTTTAAGCTATCCTGGTAATGGTATAAAAGACTTCCTGCTATGTTTGCCCCATTTGAATAACCAACAGAATAAACTTCATCTCGATTAAAATTATATTCCTTACTTTTATCTTCAAGGAAATCATATAGCTCTTTTGTTCGTTTAATTAAGTCCTCTTCATCAAATACACCTTCTGCGATTCGCCGGAAGAAGCGCGGCATACCATTTTCGTTAACGTTACCGCGTACGCTAAGCACATTAGCATCTGGATCGATCATGTCTGTTAGTGGTAATAAATCGTTCTCATTACCACCCGTCCCATGCAATAATAATAATGTTCGTCCATTACGACCTTCCTGGAATATATGTTTCATATATGTCCTCCTAATTATCTTGAATTCAAAATAAATTATACTGAATAGAAAATTTCGAGTCAAAAAAGCAGCTTTCAACTAAATGCTGAAAACTGCTCATTATTTTTATAATTCCTTAAAATAATTTTTATAAAAGCCGCCCATTTTACCTGAATCATCTATAACAAAATAAAATTCATCGGTTTCATTTTTAACATCGTAAACATTACCTGGTGTTAAAACATTTTCGACTTTAAACTTTTCCGCTTCTGTGTTTGTACATTTAATTTGTTTTATCGTCGAATGATCATTCCAAGTTTTATGAATCATACCATTCACCTCTATTATTTGTCTTCCTCGAATAATACTTTATATTTACCATAACCTTCTTTATCTAATTGATCCTTAGGTATAAACCTTAAGGCTGCCGAATTAATACAATACCTCAATCCGCCTTCTTGGACTGGACCATCTTCAAAGACATGTCCTAAATGAGAATCTGCATAGTCACTTCGAACCTCAACACGACGCATACCAAGTGAGGTATCTAAGCGTTCTTCAAGTTGTGAAATTGGTCTCGTAAAGCTCGGCCAACCACAACCAGCGTCGTATTTATCCGTTGAAGAAAATAGAGGTTCTCCACTTACGACATCAACGTAAATGCCATCTTCTTCATGATCCCAATACTCATTTTGATATGGCGTTTCCGTCGCTTCTTCCTGGGTGACTTTGTATTGTAAATCCGTTAACTCTTGTCTCAATTTTTCCCGGTCTTTTTGCTTCCAATACTTATCGATAAAGTCTTTTCGCCCTGAGCCTTTTTTGTACAGCTTATAATGAAATGCATTTTTCTTATAGTAATCTTGATGATGTTCTTCCGCAGGATAAAAGGTTTGTGCTTCTTTAATTTCGACGACGATAGGATCATTAAATTTTCCACTGTTTTCTAAAGCTTGCATTGATTCTTCAGCTAGTTGTTTTTGTTTGTCATTATGATAAAAAATAACGGGTTTATAAGATTCTCCGCGGTCATTAAATTGTCCTTCATGATCGGTAGGATCAATTTGTTGCCAATATAGCTCCAATAGGTCTTCGTAAGGAAAAACATCTGGATCAAATGTGATTTGTACGGCTTCCACATGTCCAGTTGTTTCAGAACATACTTCCTCGTAAGTAGGGTTTTCAGTGTGTCCTCCTGTATAACCTGAAATGATGTCATTGATTCCTGGTCGCCGATCAAAAGGCTCTACCATACACCAAAAGCATCCGCCTGCAAATGTTGCCTTTTCTAATTGTTTTGTCAAGGAAATCACCTCAATTTTATTATATATATAATTTAGGACTAGGTAATCCATCTGATCTTGTAGAAGATTTACTTTTACTTTTATCTAGCTGCTCATTTTGATTTTGTTGATGTTCATCCTTATCTTCTTTTGAACTGTCTTGATCTGATTCATTTTGATGATCAGTGGATGATTCCTCATCATCATTTTCCATCATTATCTTCATCATATCAAGAAACATGGGTAAATTTTTTACTAAAGGTCCGTATTCTTTAATATATGGTGCGTATTGTTGAAATAAACCAATACCCTTTTGTACATGATTAAGTGTTTCATGTAGTGTAGCGTATTTCGAAGCCATCCCAGTACTTTGACCATATCCATATAGCTGTTGCGGGTAACCGCCATACTGACTTTTACCTAAAAGTTTTTGAAGAAATTTGCCTCCCTTGCTAACAGTCTGTTGTTGGTATGGTGGTTGATAATAATAGTTTTGGTAACCAGGATATTGAGGTGGAAGAAATCCAAACGGATCCATCGTCTATTCCTCCTTTTTCATTCATAATATATTGTACGGAATAGACCAGTATCTCGTTTAGGCGTTTGTCATGATTATTACCAACCCCATTTAATAGGTGATTGATTATGTTCTTTTAAGTATGTATTTGCTTTAGAAAATGGCTTGCTACCAAAAAATCCCCGATAAGCTGATAACGGGCTTGGGTGTGGAGCGTGTAAGATTAAGTGTCGATCACGATCAATCATATGTCCCTTTTTTAAGGCCTGTTTCCCCCACATTAAAAATACTAAGTGTTCTTTTTCTTCATTTAATATAGTTAATACACGATCCGTAAATGTTTCCCATCCCTTTTGCCGGTGTGAATTAGGTTGTCCAACCTCAACCGTTAATACGGTATTAAGGAGTAGTACGCCTTGTTTAGCCCAATGTGTTAAATCTCCATTGGTTGGATGTTCACAATCAATATCATCCAACAGTTCTTTATAAATATTCTTTAAAGATGGTGGGAGTGGGATATTAGGATTTACCGAAAAACTTAATCCATTTGCTTGATTAGGGCCATGATAAGGGTCCTGACCAATAATCACAACCTTTGTTGTATTTAAAGGTGTTGTATTAAGAGCATTAAATATGTGATCTTTTTTAGGATATACATCTTTATGTTTATATTGTTCTTCAATAAATTGATGTAATTCTATAAAATACGGCTTTGTCAGCTCATTTTCCAAATAATATTTCCAATCTGTATAGATATTCATTTTTCCCCTCCCCCTTTTAATTTCCCGGGAAAGCGCAGTATGTGTTTGTTTTCGACAGGTGATTGTCATTAATTGACGCTTTGTAAAGATATGAGTTGGTATTGGCACGTTGTTTTGTTACTTTCAAAAACTATTTTGACAATTTTCGCTATTCCCAACTGTTTTGAGCCCGGTTTTCGTATGATTTCAACTGTTTCATCAATCGGAAATAATTTATAACCTTCGAAGCTTACTTCAAATAAATCATGATCTTCTTTTATTCGTTGCTCTCTTCCATTAGTGATAATTCTCCATTCCATTGTTAGTGGTGTTGGCACCTTAGTCACCTCACATTAATTCAATGGATTTATAGTATATTATATCATTTGGACATATTATCTTGTGAAGGATTAAGTCGGAAGTTTTTAATAAGAGAATTTTAACTTACGTATAAAACCAATTAACCAGGTGATTTTCACCTGGTTAATTGGTTTGCTTATATTCTTCCCATACTTCATCAAAGGTTGTGAGTGCCTCAGGAAATGGTGAATGGAATTCGAAATATTGACTGATTACATGATAATCCGTTGATTGTTTTGGGAAGTCGTGCTCACGAAACATCCAATCGGCTAATTTCTTTTTGGGGTCATGCTTGGATTGTATTCCTCGATAACTCATCATGTAGTGATAGAAAGACTTCACAAAAAACACCTACTTTACGTCTCTTCCCCTAATTTTTTAACTCTTCTACGATAAACAATCGATGACATGGTAATGGAAATTTCGTATAAAATGATAAGTGGTACTGCAACGACTAATTGTAAAATAAAGTCTGGTGGTGACAGCATTGTACCTAATATAACTAGTATAAGATAAGCATACTTTCTCGTTTTTTTCATAAATCCTGGACTAATGATTCCTAAACTTGTTAAAAACATTGCAATAAGTGGAACTTCAAAAAAGATTGCAAACGGTAAAGTGATTTGCAGAATAAAACGGAAATAATTATTAGCTGTAAACATTTCGTTAACTAAACCATCAGCTAAATCTAATAAAAAGTTTAAAATTAAATCTTTGATAATAAAATATCCAAACAGTAAACCTAATAAAAATAAGATAAAAATTGCAGGAATATACAACAAGCTTACTTTTCTTTCATGCGAGGTTAAACCCGGACTTATAAATGACCATAACTGAAATGCTAAAAATGGCAATGTCACAAGCAAGCCTGTTACTGTTGCAATAATGACATATATCCAAATAATCTCAAATGGACCCAGGACAGTTAAGGTAAACGAAACGTCCCTTTCTATGAACCTATATATTTCTTCTACGTAAAAAAATCCAGCTCCAAAAGAAATAATAAATATGATTAAACTCCAGATAAGTCTTTTGCGAAGCTCACCTAAATGTTCTGTCCAGTCCATGACTTCCTGTTCTTGATTTGTCTTCTCTTCCATGGAATTCATCCTTTTGTGAAAAATTTAGCTTTCACTATGGCATGTCCCATACTTATTAACCCCATAGCGAAAGCCTTTTTCACATCATTTATTCCCTTAAAAGTTTCATAAAAGAAGATGTAAGGACTCCCCCTTACACCTTTACAAACTACTTTTGTTCATTTGAATCCGATATTTTTTGTTGCGTGTTGTCTGTCTTTTGATCATTGTCATCTGACATTAAATCATTTGTCGCTTTTTTAAACTCCTTTAACGACGAACCAAATGCTTTTCCGATTTCAGGTAACTTAGACGGTCCGAACACAATTAGCAACACGATTAAAATTAAAATTAATCCAGGAATTCCAATACTTGCAGGCATTAAAACCACTCCGTTCAGATAGTAAACTATTGATGATCAATGGTTTTGTTTGATTTTTGATCATCATCCGTTAGATCTTTTGTTGACTTTTTAAACTCTTTTAATGATTGACCTATAGCTTGACCTAATTCAGGTAGCTTTTTCGGGCCGAATATAATTAATAGGATTAACACAATTAAAATCAATCCCGGTATGCCTACTGACATGTTTAACACCATCCGATTCTTCTATTTTCCACTACTATTGTCGCTGATTTTATCACGATTTGCAAACATTTTATCAATAGTGTTAAAAAACGTTCACGATTTATACTGAATGTTTTCGGTCGTAAATATAGTAAGTGTGTTCATATTTATTCTTTTCATCTGTTTTACCTTTAATTTCCTCAATTTTCTCCCAATCTGAAAAATCAATATCTGGGAAGTAGGTATCGCCATCAAATGTCTCATGAATTAGAGTTATATATAATCGGTCAGCACGGGGGAAAGCAAGCTTAAATAACTCTGAACCACCGATTAGAAACACTTCATCTTCTTTTAAAAAAGGTTCCAGTTCATCTATTGAATGGACAACCGTGCAGCCCTCAACCTGAAAGTTTTTGTCTCTTGTCATGACGATATTTGTTCGATTAGGTAAGGGGCGACCGATCGATGAAAATGTTTTTCTACCCATAATAATCGTATGACCGGTTGTCACCTTCTTAAAGTATTTTAAATCATTGGGTAAATACCATGGCAATTCGTTATCTTTACCAATTACTTGTTGTTCATCCATAGCAAATATAAAAGATAGCATGTTTATTCATCTCCTAAACCGCAATCGGTGCTTTAATTGATGGATGCGGATTATAATCCTCGACTTTGATATCCTCGACTTCAAAATCGGATACAGATTGGACATCTGGATTTAACGATAAGGTTGGTAATGTTTTAGGCGTCCTTGAGAGCTGAATTTTTACTTGTTCAAAATGATTATAATAAATATGGGCATCACCAATCGTATGAATAAAATCCCCTACATTTAGGCCACATTCACGTGCAATTAAATGGGTTAATAACGAGTAACTCGCAATATTAAACGGAATGCCTAAGAAAATATCACCGCTACGCTGGTACAGTTGACACGATAGCTTACCATCTTGTACATAAAATTGAAATAAGGTATGACAAGGCGGTAATGCCATCGTTGGTACGTCCTCTGGATTCCAAGCGGAGACAATTAGTCGTCTAGAATTAGGGTTCTCTTTAATCGCTTGAATAACTTGTTCAATTTGATCGATTGTTTCATTATTCGAACTCTTCCAATGCCGCCATTGCTTTCCATACACATCACCAAGATGTCCATATTTTTCAGCAAAATCATCATTTTCCAAAATCGATTGTTTAAAACGTTCCATTTGTTTTTGATATTGTTCATTAAAATCCGGATCCTCTTGTGAACGAAGTCCGAAGTTTTGCATGTCTGGACCATCGTACTCATCGCTATCAACCCACTTCTGAAAAGCCCATTCATTCCAAATATTATTATTATGTAAAAGCAAATAACGTATGTTGGTGTCACCTTTTAAAAACCACAATAGCTCACTGACAATTAATTTAAACGGAACACGTTTAGTTGTTATTAATGGAAATCCTTCTTGTAAGTTAAAGCGCATTTGATAACCAAATACTGACCGAGTACCTGTACCTGTTCGGTCCCCGCGATCGGATCCAGTATCCAAAACGTGTTGGCATAAATCTAAGTACTGCTTCTCGTTCGTTTTTACCATAGCCATCCTCCCTAGTTAATTTTACTTTATTGTAACAAATAAATGTGTGATGGCATAGATTCAAATCACCTTCATATAATACCAACATCAAATAAAGAAAAAGGTGATGGTATATGGTTAGACATAAAAAATCAAGGTCCATATTCTTAAGTACGATGGCCGGAAGCCTTGCGATCAGTTCACCACTTGCCTTCACTTTACCCGTAGAGGCTGTATCTAAAGATGATTTTTCTGAATTAAAAGACTTGTCCTATGGCGAACATCATGATGCCGTTATTCATCTTCAAGAAAAATTAAAAACGTTGAATTATTTTCAAGGTGAATATTCAACTAAATATGATGTCTTAACTGAACATGCGGTCAAATCATTCCAAAAGGATCACGAACTAAATTCAAGTGGTGCAGTAGATGAAAACACGGTTTTAAAATTAGAAGAAGAGATTGAAAAACATTACCTTGAAACTATAAAAGAATACGCAGAAGAGCTTCATTTTGGTGAACAAAATAATCAAGTTAAACAAATACAAAAGGCACTTCATTACTTTGGCTTTTATCACGATTCGATTGATGCTAAAGCAGGACCAGCAACGAGAAAGGCATTGGAAAGAATGAATAAAGCCTATGACTTATCCCTGGATTTAACGAATTATAATCAAATTGTTCAAGTGGCTCAAAAAGAATCAAAACCAAAAATTGAGCAGACAGTTATAAAAAGTTCGGATGAAAGTACACCCCAATCCAATTCAGTTATTCAAACTGCCCGTTCTTATATGGGGTCTCCGTATGTATGGGGTGGGGAGTCTCCTTCTGGTTTTGATTGTAGTGGTTTTTTACAATTTGTCTTTAGTAAACACGGTAAATCTGTACCAAGAACAGTTGATGGAATTTGGTATTCATCCAAACCAGTGGATCAGCCAAGTATTGGTGATTTAGTGTTTTTTGAGACGTATAAACCTGGGCCTTCTCATGCTGGGATATACCTCGGAGATGGCCAATTTATCCACGCAGGAGTAAGTAATGGCGTTACGATCAGTAATGTTAATGATACCTACTGGCAATCACGTTATTTAGGTTCTCGTAGAGTTGTACAATAATTAAAATAAATTCATTTGTCTTGGATTAAGATCGTGATAATGTATATTTAATAAGTGCTGGAGCTGTTTAGCATTATCATATGCATCTCCACCAGAGTTGTTATTGAACAAAACCGTGATGTTTTGACTCTGATCATTCAATTGATAAATTCGTTCAACCCATTCTGATAGCTCTTGTTCACTATAGCGATATAAGAAACGTACTTTACGCCAGTTTTCTTGACCATTTTTGTTCCATCCCATAACGTTTCTACCGTGAAAACGGATGATGGTGTTTGATGGATGAGTGACAACAGGTACCATCGGGACAGAACCTTCTCCCGCCTGTGGTTCATCGCAAATTGAATGAATCCACCCTTCCTCCTTCATAAATTGTAGTGTATCTTTTCGCACATGGTCCTGAAACCATGTGCGATTTCTAAATTCTAAAGCAATTTTGTATTGGTCAAACTGAGATCGGATAAAGCGTAGTTTCGAAATATTATCTTTTGATAATTTAAACCATGGTGGAAATTGAAATAAGATACAGTTTAGCTTATTAGCCTCAACTAATGGCTGTATGCCTTCTTGATAATACCGAAACATCTCTTTTATGTCTTTACGTGTATAAGTTTTTCGATCGTGTCCCGTAAAGGCTTGATAAGATTTAACAACGAATGAGAAATTAGTTGGGGTTTGTTCACTCCATTTATGATACTGATCTTTGTTCATAATGCTATAAAAAGCACTGTCTAATTCGACAACAGGAAAGTGCGAAGCGTATGCTTCTAATTTACTTCGTTTGATTGGCTCTTGCTCGTGTATAGACGGATGATCACCCCATCCGGTCAAACCTATATGTATCAAAGCCTCACATCCCACTCAAAAATTACTAAATTTAGTATATAGGTATAACTTGACTGTGTCTATTCCATTCAGTTATACTAAATGTGCAATAAAGATGTGGAGAATCATAAATTGGGGAACTTCTATAGAAGTGAAAGATTGATTTGTGATCCTTCATTTCTATGGGGTTTCCCATTTTTTATATCCGCAAAATTTATTGTGAAATAAATTACCTTAATGGTGAAGTTTTTAGGAGGATTTTGAATCATGCAAAACGGTGTAGTAAAATGGTTTAATGCAGAAAAAGGTTATGGCTTTATTCAGGTTGAAGGTGGAGACGATGTATTCGTACATTATTCAGCAATCCAAGAAGAAGGTTTCAAAACTTTAGACGAAGGTCAAGAAGTTGAATTTGAAATCGTTGAAGGCGACCGTGGACCACAGGCTTCTAACGTAGCTAAAAAATAAATGATTGCAAATAACAAAATCGGCAGCTACATCAGTAGTTGCCGATTTTTTAAGTTATGATGACTTGCTTTAAATAAAATAGATGTATTATTATGATACTATTCGTGCAAAAACGCAGTTCGAAAATTCCTGCGATACCAAAACTAAGGAGATGATCAATAATGACAAACGAATTATTATGGTTTATTTTTGCACTTATTAACTTCCTCTTTCTCATTCTGATTTATCGTATTTTTGGAAAGAATGGTTTGCTCGTTTGGATTGGGATGTCCACCGTTGTGGCGAATCTCCAAGTTCTTAAAATGGTGGAATTATTCGGAGTAACTGCTACACTTGGGAATATAGTTTACGGTTCCATATTCTTAGCAACCGACATTCTGAATGAAAAATACGGTAAAAATGAGGCTCGAAAAGCAGTGTGGTTAGGTTTCTTTACACTGATTACGATGACGATTGTCATGCAAATTGCCCTTCGTTTTGAGCCAGCAGAAACGGACCAAGTCAATGGTGCTTTACAAACGTTATTTGATTTAGTACCTCAAGTAGCCATAGGCAGTTTATTAGCCTATATTGTGAGTCAAAATGCAGATGTTTTAATCTTTTCAAAGTTAAAAGAAAAATTCTCATCGAACCGTTTCTTATGGTTAAGAAATAACCTAAGTTCGATGACGAGTCAGCTCTTAGATACTTTTATTTTCTGTATCATTGCTTTTTGGGGAATATTCACGACTGACTTTTCGGTATGGTTAGAACTTTTCTTCTCAACCTATTTCATTAAGTTTATTGTGGCTGCGTTCGATACACCATTTATGTATATCGCCAAAAAATTTCATTAAGAAAATAGCTAATCCCCCCGCCATTAGTGTGACGGGGGGAGTTGTTTATACTGTTTTAATTGGGTTCTTGTTATTTGAAATCCAATCACTAAAACTTCCGACATATAACCGAACATTATGAAAACCTGCCTGCCATAATGCAACGACGTTTGGTGTAGCTGTGACCCCAGAACCACAGTAAACAATTATTTCATCCATTTTCTCTAATTCATTAAAGTATTCCTTTAAGACCTCAGATGACCGGAACCGTTTCTTTTGATCAAGTATATTAGTCCATTCATAATTAAAAGCACCGGGGATATGACCCGCCTTTTGGTCAATGGGTTCAACTTTACCTATATACCTTTCGTAGCTTCTTGAATCGATTAAAGCTACATTATTTTGATCTTTATGTTCTTTAACATACTGTTGATCAGCTACAATTTGCTCATTCACTTTATAAGTACCATAGGATGATTTAGCATCGATTGAAAGGTCTTTTGTGACAGGGTACCCCGCTTCCTTCCAGGCCTCTATTCCACCATTCATTAAAAAAACTTTAGGGTGTTGCATCAACTGAAGCATCCAATATAATCGAGAAGCAAAGGCACGATTTTGATCATAAATAATCACAAGTGTTTGTTTTGTAATCCCTTTTTGCACTAATGTTTTCACGAAATCATCTAGCATTGGTAAGGGATGACGTCCACCGGTTGATTTTACTTCCCCACTTAAATCCCGCTCTAAATCAAAATAAACTGCTTGAGGTAAATGCTCCTTCCGGTATGCATCCTCTCCCCATGTCTTATTTTGTAGGTCAAATCGACAATCAGCAAATACGACATCTTCTTCTGTCGAAAGATGATAGGATTCATCAATTGAAATTATCAACGGCTTTCTCCTCCCTTATGATTTATCTACCAAATATTGTTCTAATGCACTATTCTCCAGTGGTATACGTTTATTCATTAACCATAAATGCAAGCTAAAAAAGATAACCCCTGTCATATATGCTTTAAACATAATCGGAATAACTAAAAATTCTAAGCCAACGACGATGTAATTAGGATGTTTAATCCAGCGGTAAGGCCCTTTAACAATTAAATTCGAATTGGGCTGCACAATCACTTTAGTATTCCAATACCTACCTAACGATATAAGGCACCAAAATCGGAAAATCTGAAGCAATAAAAAGACACCAAAGATAAAAATCGGTAACCTTTGCTCCCATTGATGAACGACATAGCTCTCAGCTATTAATACAACGAAAAAAAGAGTATGTGTCATGACAATATGTCGATAATAAGGATCTTGAACTTCAAATGCTCCATGTTCCTTCTGATATTTTTCATTGGAGTGAGCTACGAATAACTCTATAATTCTTAATGCAATTAAATAAATGATCAAGGCTAGATAAATCATTTTACGCCCACTCCAATAGTAACATCTCGGACGAAAAACCTGGTCCTAAAGCCGATACAAGATGATATTGTTTATGAAAGGCATGTTCTTGATTATTTAAGGCCTCTTTTATAACAAATAATACCGTTGGTGATGACATATTGCCGTATTTTCTTAAAACGTCTTTTGAAAATGCAATCGATTGGTTTTCAGCCATAACGTTTTCTATTTCTTCGATGACTTTCCGGCCACCAGGGTGTGATAAAAGGTTTTCTATGTCCGAAAGCTCAATATGAGATTCGCTTAAAAATTCATCTAAGTGTTTGCGCCAAAATGTTCGAACAATTTTAGGTATACTCGTTGCAAATACCACATGGAAGCCATCATTTTTAATATTCCAACCCATGACATCAACACTATCTGGCAGCATTTTGGACGTAGTTGAAATGACTCTTAATGATTTAGCTTTTTTTTGCTCCGCTAAACGATGTGCGGCCCCTAATAATATGGCAGAACTAGCACCATCAGAGAATAGCGCAGCCCCAACGATATCTTGTGCATCTAACTGATCACGATGAAAGGCAACACTTGCAAGCTCAACAGCTACAATCATAATAGAATGCGTCGGGTTTGCTCTCAAATAATCATTTGCTCTTGATAAAGCTATCCCGCCACCAGCACAACCCAAACCGAATAACGGCATTCGATTTACATTATGTTGAAAAGGTAGTCTGTTCATTAAGTGTATGTCTAATGAAGGCGTTAAAATACCTGTACTTGTTACAGTTATAATCGCATCAATATCTTCAATATTTAATTCACCTTGATCAATACTATTGATGACCGCACGCTCTGCAAGTTCGATGCCTTTACTCATGAATAATTGGTTTCGCTCAGCAAAATCATGATTCTGTTTAAACCAATCGGATTCCACAACAAAATGACGAGTGTCAATCTGGGCCTTATCAAAAACGGATAAATATTTAGATAATCGATTTTCGGTTATTAATGTTTTAATTAAATCTTTAGCCTCGTGCTGCTTGAGCTGATGGTCAGGTAATGCTGTTCCGACACTATGTAAGACGGACATGGACACTCATCCTTTTTATTCTTACCGTTTCCAATCAGCTTATGATTTATGCAGAAATTAGAAACCGTAGATCGTCATGCCACCATCCACCATCAAGGTTTGCCCTGTCATATAATTACTAGCATCCGATGCTAAAAAGACAGCAGGTCCAGCAATTTCTTCAAGTTTACCAATACGCCCCATCGGTGTACGATCAACGATATCCTGAACATATTGCTCATCTTGTAGTAACTTCTCCGTTAAAGCTGTCGGGAAGTACCATGGTCCAATCGCATTAACGTTAATACCGTATTTTCCCCATTCAAGCGAAAGTGTTTTCGTCATTTGGATAATGGCGGCCTTCGTCATCGCGTAAATAACACCTGTTCTTAAAGCGGTTTGGCCGGCAACAGATGAAACAGAAATGATTTTTCCTTTTTTATTTTGATCAATCATTTGTTTTGCGATATGTTTGGATAGAAATAAGGCACTTTTCATATTGGTATCAATAATTTGTTGCCATTCATCTTCTGTTACATCTAATGCTTCACTTCTTATATTCATGCCAGCATTGTTAACTAAAATATCAACTGCACCTAAACCTGTTAATATGTCTAACTGATGCTTAATATAGTCAAGTTCAGTCACAGAGGCTGCTATATAATCTACATTAACCTGGTAATCTTGTTCAATTTGCTTTGCGGTTTGGCTTAGGTCTTCATCTGAGCGTGCTATTAGAATGACATCAGCACCTGCCTCAGCATAAGCCATAGCGATTGCACGCCCAATTCCTTTAGTCGCTCCAGTTACAACTGCCCTCTTCCCTTTTAATTCAAAGCTTGGTAAATAAGTCTCCACTCTTAGCCTCCTCATGTGAAAGAAGGCTATTCTAACTCAGAATAGCCTTCACACTTACCAGTTATAAATTTTTTGGTATTTATCTTCAAGATAGTTAACTAAATGATCAGGGTTTAATCCTTCCCCTGTTACCTCTTTAAGTAAATCTAATGGCTCTTTCATACTACCCTTTTGATGGATATTTTCGTTTAACCATTTTTTAATTGGTGATAAATCATCGTTTCGAATGGATTGATCAATATTAACTGATTGATCTAGTGCTGATCGGATTTGTGCACCATACATATATCCAAGTGCATAAGATGGGAAATAACCGAAGTCACCGCCAGACCAATGTATATCCTGTAATACCCCATCAGCATCATTCTCAGGTCGAATACCGAGATAATCTTCCATCTTGTCATTCCAAAGCTTCGGAAGATCCTTAACTTCAATTTTTTCATTAATTAAGTCCTTTTCCAACTCGTAACGGATCATAATGTGTAATGGATAAGTCATTTCGTCAGCCTCTATACGAATAAATGAAGGCTTAACTTCATTTATAGCACGATAAAATTCAGCTTTAGGAATATCTTTAAACGAATCGGGAGCATATTCTAAAAATAGATTGTAATATTGGTCCCAGAACGTCTCATTTCGACCGACAAAATTTTCCCAGAATAGAGACTGTGATTCGTGTATCCCCATTGAGATTGCGGAACATACTGGCGTATCGTATAGATCTTTATCTAATCCTTGCTCATATAAAGCGTGACCTCCCTCGTGCACTGTACCAAATACTGCCATGCGGAAGTCGTTCTCGTCATAACGCGTTGTAACACGAACGTCATCGTGATTAACATTAATGGCGAACGGATGTACCGTTTCATCAAGTCTTCCAGCTTCAAAATCATATCCCATATTCTCTAATACTTTTAAAGCAAACTGCTCTTGGTTCTCTTTAGGAAAATACGTTAATATAGGTTCAGGATTCGGTTTATCTGAAGAATCGTTAACCTTTTGAATTAATTTAGACAAATCATCTCTCAGCTTCGGAAAGACTTGGTCTAATGTCTTAACTGTCACACCTGGTTCAAAGTTATCTAATAAAGCATCATACCGATCTTCTTTATAACCCCAATATTCAGCAAAACGAATGTTAAAAGCAACGATTTTTTCTAAATAAGGTCGGAATAATTCAAAATCGGACTTTTCACGCGCTTCTGTCCAAACGGATTCTGCTTGTGATGTCAATTCAACATATTCTTTATATTCCTCAACAGGGATTTTCTTCGATTGATTATATTCTTTTTCAACTAACTCAACGGATCTACGTATAACTGGATTACTAGAATCCCTTAATTGATCAATATATGTTTTCATCTGATCAGAAGTCGTTAACTCATGTACCTTTTGCGAAAATAAAGATAACGTCTCTGAACGTCTTTTAACGCCTTTTTTAGGTATCTTTGTTCTTAAATCCCACGCAATCAATTTAATGGCTTCTGCATAAGATTCAATTTGTTTATAATATTCCAAAAATTCCTGTTCCAATTTAGTGTATGTATTCCCCATTTATCTTCCCCCTAAATTTATTTTATGCCGAAGTACTGATAATAATCAGTACGAATAAATCCATTAAAGAGCTTCCGTTTTTTCGTTGCTTTTTGACCGTAATAGCTTTCAAAGTTATTATAAGCTGTCATAATATAGACGCTCCATTTAGGAAATTGTGACATAATGCTTCCTAAATCACGATAAATTTGCTCTACTGTTTCTTGATCACCTAACCGTTCACCATAGGGCGGGTTACCAATTAAATAACCTTTTTCAGCATGTGGGACAAAATCCTTAACCTGCATCTGTTTCCAGGTTATAAGATCGGCTAGTCCCGCTTCCAAAGCATTATTTTGAGCGATTTCAACAGCCTGATGACTAATATCTGAACCAATAATATCTAATGGTTGATCGTAATTAGCCAAATCCTCAGCTTCTTCTAAGGCTTGATCCCAAATCACTGACGGAATGGATTCCCACTCTTCAGCCGAAAACTCCCGATTAAATCCAGGTGCGATGTTCTGACCGATTAACGCAGCTTCAATCGGAATCGTACCAGAACCCGTAAATGGATCAACAAATGGATCATGGGGTGTCCAATTTGTCAACTTAATCAAGGCGGCAGCTAACGTCTCCTTTAATGGCGCCTCACCCTGGCCAACACGATAACCACGTTTATGTAATCCAGAACCGGACGTATCAAGCGATAAAGTCACTTCGTCCTTTAGTATCGAGACCTCTACTTTATACCTTGGGCCAGTTTCCTCTAATCGTGTGGTTAATTGATGAGCATCTTGAAGGCGATTCACAATTGCCTTTTTGACGATGGATTGACAATCAGGCACAGAATATAACTTGGATTTATGTGATTTACCTACGACGTGGATAAACCCGTCCTTTGAAATCCATTCTTCCCAAGGTAAATCTTTCGTTTGCTCAAATAATTCCTCAAAAGAATAAGCTTTAAACTGATCCATTAATAATTTAACGCGATCAGCTGTTCGTAGCCATAAATTACTTCTTGCAATTCCAGATAAATCGGATTGGTAGATAATGCGTCCATTTTCAGTTTTGGAATCTTTATACCCTAGCTGTTTAACTTCATCTCTAACAATAGATTCTAAACCCATTGCTGCTGTTGCGATTAGTGTAATTGGTTGTGACAACGTTTCCAATCCTTTCAGCATAAGTTGAACATATTATGTAAGGCATAAATAAAGTGGACCTATAAGTGTTCGTGTAAGCCATGTTCTGTACCTTTGTACTACTAACGGTGGTCAACCTCGTACTTAGGTCGTAACCATCTATCTACAAGTCAATTAACTTGTCTTTCTGCTAGGTTCATTTCCCCGCAGAAAGTGCCCCTACCATCATTTGGGTTGCTCACTCGTGGGGTTTACCGCGTTCCAGCTTGATTGTTTCCAATCAAGTTCGTCTCTGTGGCACATTAAAGGTAATCCAGTCCTATCATGACGACTTAGACTGATTCCCCGCCGTTAGCTAACGTATTAGCTACCTTGACTTATGGTTTCGTCAAGCACGAACACTACGAGCATCTCAGCTTGTGTGAGCATGGACTTTCCTCTCTGTTCAGTGAACAGAGCGGTTACGTAAACACTTATTTCACTTTGTTTATGCCTGAATAATTGATTTTAACATAAATCATTTAATTAATCATTAACAATATATAGCAATTAATCCGAATACTTTTTACCAAAAACGGCTTTTTCTAAGTTGGATAAACGTTGTAATACATCATAATTAATTTGACCACGTTGTTGTGTTTGATTTGAACTTGTCGCTGTATTTGATCTTTTTGGCGTCGAAGTAGCAGCTGCACCTGATGATTTTAACTTTTTATTTTCATCTCTTAATTGGGCAATTTCTTTATGAAGTGTTTCGTAATCCTCAATCACTGAATCGAGAAATTCATCGACCTCATCCTGATTATATCCTCTTATCGTCGTTTTAAACTCTTTGTCCAAAATTTCCTGACTTGTAAGATTAACTTTCATAGCAAATCCTCCTAGATAAAGCTTATATTAGTCAATGTCGTTCCATTCTTGCATGTCCCGTGCCAAATCATCCAAATCAAATGAATTGATCACGATTAATTCATAATTATGTTTTTCTTGATACTTCAATGCTAACTCATAGAAATACTTAGGTGAACCACCAAATTCCTCTTCATACAAAATGACACAACCATCCGTTTTTTCAATCATCCATTTGTTTTTAACAAAATATTGCTTTGGACCTTCATAAAGTTGTTTGGTTAAAGGCTGATAAAAGTCAGCCCGTTGGATCATTTGTTGGTAAACCTTTTGTTTATCTTCCTTCCAAATCATCTCTTGGTCCATAAATGGTGGAATAACAGCGATTTTAACTGTAAATTCATCCTTTAAAACCTGAACAACATCAAAAGCCCATGTTTCAACTCCTTGTTGTCCGGAAATAACCACCCATTCAAGCCCATCTTCAATTAGTGTTAATAACTTTCTTTTTAAAGCTTCTTTTATGATGGTCACTTTATCATCTTGATCTTGAAATATATTCAGTTCATGAGGTTTGTAACCTGTAATGGTAATCGAATTTATACTCATATTGTTAGTATATCAAAAAAAGGACTAGTTTGTACTAGCCCTTTTTATTAAACCGATTATTTTTCTTGTCCCTTTGATAAATCCTCTTGATTAAACGAAAAAGGAAGTAACTCTTCGACTCTTACTTCTTTATATTCTTGATTTTTACTACAAATATAAATTGGCATTTCTTTATTGAAAAACTCACTCATCACTTGTCTGCAAGAACCACATGGTGGAACCGGACGACTTGTATGAGCAATAACAGCCATCGCCTGAAAATCTCGCTCCCCCTCAGAAATAGCCTTAAATATGGCGGTTCGTTCAGCACAGCAAGATACCGGATAAGCTGCATTTTCGATGTTACATCCCCTGTATACCTTCCCATCTTCTGTTATCAGTGCCGCACCCACCGGAAAGTTTGAATAAGGTACGTAAGCACGGTCTAACATTTCGGTTGCTTCTTTGATTAACTGTTCATGATTCATGTTAGTTCGCTCCTATTCCGTCATATGTTCGTCCAAAATTAAATTCATATTATATTTAACCGACTGGTACAATTCCATAAAACGCTTTTTTCTTACATCGTTAAAATAACTGTGAAGAATCATAATTTCTAAATTATCTAATGTATTTTTTATTTGATTTGGAAATAAAGGAAGTTTATGAACGATTTGATTCGCATCCTTTTCCCATTTCTCTATTTTGTCAAAGATGGGGGTGGCTTCTTCTTTCATAAGATTGAAATCATCATAATTTTTACGGTCAAATTTTCTTTCATAAAAATAACGATGATACATAGCCTCGACATCTTGCTTAAGAATGTTCTCCGTTAGCCGCAAAAATTCCTGCACAACAATCACCTTGCCTTTAATGTTACTCTATCACGAATTTCCACGGCACGCCATCATTTCCTTTTTAATTCAGGATTAACTAATTGCATGCGTTTCTTAAGATGTTCAAGCTCCAGTTCTAAACGTTGTAGAGATTCCAATAAATGTTCCTTATTGTTTGGATATTTCATCGACCTCTCCTCCTTTGTTTATCTTTATTAGATATGCTACTTTAAACTCCTGTATGAACGACAAACAAAGAAGATAAGCAACAAAGGTTCTTATACTTTAGCTTTTTTCGACAGATTCGTGTTTAATGGATGATTTAATTGAACTCATATGCTGCAACCATTCACGTTTTTGATAAAAAGCTTCATTGAGCGGCTGTAGATCACGGACTTTTTCTTCCTTCCACCACTTGCGCTTCACCTTCGTATCTTTAGCCCAATCCCCTTTATAATCTGTCCAATTATGATCCGTATTGCGATAAAAATCCATTAATGGTTCTGATTGTATAGGTTGTTGATCGAGAAATTGTTCATATTCTAAACGACTACCGTCAATTTCTATATTTCTCGAAAACGATAAAAATAATGGGTATAAATAGGGATAGAACAATAAATTAGCAATCTTTTTCCCAATCGAAATCCGTTTACTCACACTTAAAAAATTTGATACAAATTCGCCGTACAACTGTCCATTCTCTGTTGGCAATAAAACAGCATTGAAATCCATCATGTTTTGCATTTGAAAAGGAAACGATCGGAATATTTTGTTTTTATATGGGCGATGTTCCATGATCGGTTGCTCAACAATGTTTTGTTCATTGATGATCTGAGCATATAACAATCTCTCTTCTTTTCTATTACGGTAGAATCGATACCACTCTTCTTCAATAAATGATGAAACATAAAAGTGTTTCAGTAAGAAAAATAAGGGTGTCTTTTTTTCGATCGATAATTGATAGATTAGCAACTGTGGATAAGCATCCTGAAAGATATACCAGTTAATGCTTTCATACGTTAAATAAAGTGACTTACGTTTATCTTCAGACAAGAACTGAACATAAGGGTCTGTCTGTAAATCGGTCATATTCCATCCCGCATTTCGAGACACAAAACTAGCTAAAAAGGCCCATCTAATTTCTGGAAATTGCTCATAAAAATTTAAGTATGCTTTCGTTCTTGTTATGTTATTTTCATTATGCTTTTTAGTCTGTTCTTTAATGTAATTAACAAGCAATGGGATCATATTTTCAGTCCTTTACGAGCATTTTGTAATAGTATATCCAAATCTTTATGCTTTAAAATTTGATATACTATTTATGTGAGGAGGAATCAATTTGAAATATCCAAAAGGAAGTCGACAACATCAAATTCATAATAATAGACCATCCTATAAGCAAAATACGCAGTTTGGAAATCGCGGAATGACCCTCGAAAAAGAGATTGTTGAAACGAATAAATATTATTTAGAGACGGATCGAGCCGTCATTCATAAAAAACCAACACCTATTCAAATTGTACAAGTCGATTATCCTAAACGAAGTGCAGCCGTTATTAAAGAAGCCTATTTTCAGCAGCCGTCAACGACTGACTTTAACGGTATCTATAAAGGTAAATATATTGATTTTGAAGCTAAACAAACGAATAATAAAACATCCTTACCATTTGCGAACATCCATGATCATCAAGTTGAGCATATGAAACAAGTCGATGAACATGGCGGTATATGTTTCTTTATTATTCGTTTTAAAATAAAAAATGAAACTTTTTTGCTTCCCATACGTCCATTTATAGAGGTTTGGGAAAAACAAATAGAGGGAAATAGAAAATCCATACCCTACTCATACATCAAAGAAAACGGTTATTTAATCCCTTTTTCATTGCAAGCTAAGGTGGATTATCTAAAAATAATCGAACGTGCATACTTCAACGGAGGAGATAATGATGAGTCAACAAGTCAAAAGCAGAAAAGCGAAACGACAAACAAAGAAAAAAAATAAAAAAATAAATTGGAAAAAAGTCATGATGGCATGCCTCATTATTGGGGTATTAGGTATGTTTATCGTGGCAGGTGTCGTCTTTTCTTATATTAAAGATGCACCACCACTAAATGCAGAAGAATTACAAGTCCCTCTTTCGACCACTATACTTGATCGAAATGGTGATGTCATAGCAGAACTTGGTACGCAAAAACGGGAAAATATTGAATATGATGAAATCCCGGAAGTACTTGAAAATTCGGTATTAGCTACAGAAGACGTCCGATTCTTTGAACATAGTGGGGTTGATTTGAAGCGTATTGGTGGTGCTGTTATCGCTAATATTACAGAGGGATTTGGTGCAGAAGGCGCAAGTACCATCACGCAACAGGTCGTGAAAAATGCGTTCTTAACACCAAAAAAATCAATCGAACGTAAGGTACAAGAGCAATATTTAGCCTTTAAGCTTGAACAACAATATGAAAAAGAAGAAATTTTTACGATGTATTTAAACATGATTCCTTATGGTAAGGATATCTATGGTGTAAAAAAGGCATCTGAAGCTTTCTTTGGAAAAAGTAATTTAAATGAATTAACATTAGCTGAATCAGCCTTATTAGCCGGGATTCCGCAACGACCAAATGCTTATAATCCTTTTATTAATCCCGAACTAGCCGAGCAGCGACGTAATACAGTATTAAATCTCATGGTTCAGCACGATAAAATATCCGAACAGGAAGCTGAGGAAGCCAAAAAAATTAAAGTTGTCGATATGATTCAGGAGAATTATGAATCAGACATTCCTTACGAATCATTTATCGAACGGGTATTACAGGAAACCAGTGAACAATTAGATGATGAAGTCGATGTATATTCAGCTGGTTTAACGATTCATACAACCTTGGATCCTAATGCACAAGACCGCGTCGAATACTTGTTAAGTGATGAAAGTCCTGCGCCATTTCCGGATGAAAAATTCCAAGCAGGGATTGCCGCCATTGATACAAAGACAGGTGAAATACTCGCCATAGGTGGCGGAAGAAATAAAGAAGGCATTTGGGGAGGTATGAACTTCGCCCTTAACCCGAACGGTCGTCAACCAGGATCAGTGATTAAACCAATTTTAGACTATGGACCAGCTATCGAATTCGAAAAATGGTCGACCTATCATCAAATTAATGATGAAGAAATAACTTACGAAGGTAGCGACAAAGTTATAAACAACTTTGATCATCGTTACAGAGGTTGGGTAACGATGCGACATGCATTGTACCAATCATTAAACGTTCCAGCTGTTAAAACGTTTAATGAAATAGATACAAATCAAGCGGTCGATTTTGCTCAAGGACTTGGTATACCATATGATCAAACCGTTCATCAATCTGATGCGATTGGTGGCGGAGATAATAACGTCAATCCTTTACAATTAGCGGGGGCTTTTGCCGCGTTTGGTAATGGTGGTATTTACAATGAACCGTACGCTGTTACTAAAATTGTTTATCCAGAAGAGGAACAAGTGATTGAAGTCAATCATGATTCAAGTATGGCCATGTCAGACTATACAGCATATATGATTTCTGATGTACTAAAAGATGTTATTCGTCATCCTCTAGGTACAGCCAATAGTCGAGTTAATGTTGGGAATTTACCCGTTGCAGCCAAAACGGGTACCACAAACCGTGGAGATGCGGCAGTAGATTCTTGGATAGCAGGTTATACGACAAACTATTCAATAGCTGTTTGGGGCGGTTACCCTGAAGAAGATCCTATTCCTAATATAGGTAAATCAGTTCCAACCACTATTTTTACTGATCTAATAACGCATATGTCTCAAGGTGTTGAAACAGCTGATTTCGCTAAACCTGATTCAGTTGTTGAAGTTCCCGTTGAGGAAGGGACTCGACCAGCTAAGTTGCCTAGTGATTTTACGCCAAATGATGAAATCATAACCGAGTTATTTGTTAAAGGTACCGAACCAACAGAAACATCCGAAAAATATGATCAACTAAATCCAGTTGAAAACTTAAAAGCTGATTTTAATGAAGACAATAGTACCATTGAATTAACATGGGAGCACCCATCACTACAACAAGAAGAGGATCAAGAAGAACAACCTGAAATCGCCTTTAACTTAAGAGCATCGGTCAATGACAGTGACATGCAACAAATTGCAACCGTTCAAGAAACTGAATTAATGTTTGACCAAATCGAACCAGGTGCAACTTATACGTTCGAGATCACAGCTGTTGATACGAACAATGAAGAAAATCAAAGTGAACCTACAACAGTTACCATTGAAACACCAGATAGGGAATCTGATTTCTGGGATGACTTTTTTGATAATGAACGAGGCAATGGCAGAGATAATGAAGAAGGAAATGAAGATGGTGAAAATGACGAAGATGGTGATCCATCAAATGGTGATGGACCAGGTGAAGGTGACAACCAAGATCCCGATAACGGATTACCAGTAGAAGATGGAGATCAATCAGAAGATGATCCTATCGATAATCCTGATGAAGAGGGTTCTAATGATGAAACGACTTAGTAACGTATAAAGCGAAATATATCTAAAAGAGCATCAAATTGCAATGTCTATGCAATTTGATGCTCTCTTTTATATAATATTAGGAACGTTTTTTCATCCGTTTTTGTCCTTCACGACATAGATGAAATAAAGGGCATTCAGGGCAATTGGGATTTTTTGCTTTACAATGATAACGACCAAAGAAGATCATACGATGATGTGTTTCGCTCCATTCTTCTTTTGGAACTTTTCTCATCAAAGTCTTTTCAACTTCTAATACAGAATCTTTCCACCTGCAAATACCTAATCGCTTGGATACACGTTCAACGTGGGTGTCAACAGCTATTGAAGGGACACCAAAAGCGACTGATACTACCACATTAGCTGTTTTACGTCCTACACCTGCTAAATCGATGAGTTCATCGTAATTAGATGGGACTTGTCCATTATGTTTTTCAATTAAATCCGCACAAAGCTTTCTTATATTTTTGGCTTTATTACGATACAAACCAATCCGACGAATATCATGTTGTAATTCGTCTAAGGTAACAGCTAAATAATCCTCAGGCGATTTATATTTTTTAAATAAGTCCGGTGTCACTTTATTCACTAAAGCATCAGTTGCTTGAGCAGATAAAACAACCGCAATTAGTAGTTCAAATTCATTTGAATGTGTTAATTCACATTCCGCATCTGGAAACATCTCTTTAAGTGTATCCAAAACCTCTCTAACTTGTTTTCTATTTAACACTGACTTCCCCTCCTCCCCTAATCTTCAAGCCAATTGTAATAAACGGATGTGTCACGTTTTGGACGCTGATTTTTGTTTGTTGTTGTCTCGACTTTCTCTTGTTGCTTCGTATCTTTCACACTTTTAATTCCTCGTTTTTTCCATTCATTTAAAATGCGGTCAATATAGCGAAAGTTTAATTTTCCCATTAAAACAGACTCTCTCAAAGCAGCTTTAATTAATGCCGGTTTAAAGCGATCATCGTCTAACCAATAACTAATCGTCTCGATTTCTATAGGGGATAGGCCACGACCAAATTCTTGTTCAAACAGTTGAAATAATTTCCCCTCTTCTGCTTTAGAGTCATCAATTTGACCATCAATTTCATATAGTTTTTCTATCAATGGTGTAATGGAATACCACTCATGGACCATTTGGCTCTCATCTTGAAATTGATCAATTGATAATAAACCACTATTTCTTAACTTTTTTAGCACATTTGAAACTTCATTGGAATTAATCATCATATGCTGCGCAATTTGATCAAATGAAGGTAGTAACTCATGCTCTTTTTGCAATCTGAGCACCTGTAATATAACCATTAAATCCATTTCAGTTAATTCAAGTGTTTGATAATCTTTTATTAGTTTTGAAGGAACGTTCAATTGGTCAATTAATATTTTTTGATATGAAAATGGTAAGTTCAATGTTCTCCCACCCTTTTGGAAGCTTGCTTCCTAATAGAAAGAGATGACCCTATTGGAGTCATCCCTGAAAAACTTAAGGATATAGACGGTTGAGTAATCTTGGGAATGGAATCGTCTCACGAATATGCTCAATACCCGTAATCCAAGCCACTGTTCTTTCTAAGCCTAGTCCAAACCCAGAATGCGGTACACTACCGTAGTTTCTAAGCTGTAAGTACCACTCATAAGCAGGGCCATTTAAATCATGTTCATCATAGCGTTGCTGCATGAGTTCGTAGTCATCGATTCTCTGTGAACCTCCAATAATTTCCCCGTATCCTTCAGGTGCAATTAAGTCTGCACATAGGGCTACCTTTGGATTGTCTGGATCGGGCTTCATATAAAAAGCCTTAATTTCAACTGGGAAATGTGTAATAAACACTGGCTTATCATAAGCTTCTGCAATGGCCGTTTCATGCGGAGCTCCGAAGTCATCGCCCCAATCAATATCGTCAAAGCCTTGGTCTTTTAAGAACTGAATGGCATCATCATACGTTATTCTAGGGAATGGTGCTTCAATATTCTCTAATTTAGATGTATCCCGATCAAGTGTATTTAATTCAATTTTACAATTTTTCAACACAGATTGAACAACGTGTGATACATATTGTTCTTGTAGCTGTAAGCTTTCTTCATGGTCCATAAAGGCCATCTCGGGTTCTATCATCCAGAACTCAATTAAATGTCTTCTCGTTTTTGATTTTTCTGCTCTAAACGTTGGACCGAAAGAAAAAACTCGTCCTAATGCCATAGCTGCAGCTTCCAAATATAGTTGTCCACTTTGTGATAAATAAGCATCTTCGTCAAAGTACTTCGTATGGAACAATTCGGTCGTTCCTTCAGCGGACGCTCCTGTTAAAATAGGTGGGTCAACCTTTGCAAAGCCTTGGTCATTAAAGAACTCGTATGTAGAGCGAATAATTTCATTACGTACTTTCATAATCGCATGTTGTTTTTTAGATCTCAGCCATAGATGACGATGGTCCATTAGGAATTCTGTACCATGCTCTTTAGGTGTGATTGGATAATCCTCTGCTTCTTGTATCACTTCTAAGTCAGTTACTTGTAATTCAAATCCTAAAGGACTGCGTTTATCTTCAACAACTTTTCCGGTTACATAGAGAGAAGTTTCTTGATTAATATTTTTCGCTAAATCAAATACATCTTCGGATACGGCTGATTTAGCCACTACACCTTGAATAAATCCTGTGCCATCACGTAATTGTAAAAACGCAATCTTTCCGCTTGAGCGTTTATTATGTAACCAAGCGCCAATAGTGACGGTATCGTCTAAATGGTTTTTAATGGTTGAAATAGTCGTTTTCAACTTGATTTCCTCCTTCAATTTATTAAGAATATTTCTCTACAAAACGTTTTATACGTTTAGCGGCTTCTTCCAGTTGATCTAATGATGTGGCATAAGATAAACGCACATTATCCTCTGAACCGAATCCAGACCCCGGAACAATCGCAACTTTTTCTTCTTCCAACAGTTGTGCCACCCACTCGTCAGTTGTCTCAAAAGGTGATGCTTCAACCACCTGTTTAACATTCGGAAATAAATAAAAGGCACCATCTGGTTTAACGCATGTAACCTGTGGGATTTCTACTAACCAATTGTATAATTTATTTAATCGTTCTTCAAAGGCTTTCTTCATATTAATAATTTCTTCTTCTGAATTCGTATAAGCTGCAATAGCCGCATGTTGAGAAATTGATGTTGGATTTGATGTTGCGTGTGACGCTAAATTAGACATCGCCTTGATAATTCGTTTTTGACCCGCAGCATAACCAATTCTCCAACCTGTCATGGAATGTGATTTACTAACACCATTAACAATGATTGTACTTTCCTTAAGTTCTGGTGATCCACCAGCCATAGAATAGTGTTCCTTTTCACCATAAATTAACTTCTCATAAATTTCATCTGAGACAATCCATAAATTATGCTTTAAGGCCATGTCACCTAAAGCCTTCAATTCCTCTTGGCTGTATAAAACCCCCGTTGGATTACTTGGTGAATTAATAATCACTGCTTTGGTTTGATCAGTTATAGCTGCTTCAAGCTGCTCTGGTGTTAGTTTAAATTGATTTTCCTCTTTAGCTTTTACATAAATCGGTTGGCCTTCTGCAAGCTTTATTTGTTCTGGGTAGCTCACCCAATAAGGAATCGGAACAATCACTTCGTCACCTTTGTTCAGTAACACTTGAAATAATGTATATAAAGCGTGTTTAGCACCAGTTGTGACAATAATTTCATCACGATTATAGGCTAATTGTTGATCACGTTTAAATTTATCAATGATAGCATCCTTTAGTTCAACCATACCGCCAGCTGGTGTATATTTCGTCTTCCCATCATCCATTGCCTTTTTTGCGGCATCCAATATATATTTTGGTGTATTAAAATCAGGTTCACCAGCACCTAGTCCGATGACATCATGTCCTTCCGCTTTCAAGGCCTTTGCCTTTGACGTAATAGCAAGTGTACTTGAAGGGGTTAATGATTGAACGCGCGTAGCTAAATCCATATGTATCCAAACACTCCTCCATTATATTTTAAGATTGACTAAATGAAATTGAATCATATAACTCACCGTTACTGAATCGGAAAGTTTGAAAATATAATCGGTTATTTTTCTCATAAATGATTTCCCACACGTAACGATTGTTTAATATTCCCAAATTCATGCTGTTTAAATGACAATTACCGCAATCTTGAGACCATTTTTGTCTCATTTCTTCCTTTGATATCCCTTCAGAGGAACTCACCCACTGAGGTGACTCCTCTGCATTTTCGGGAACAAAAACGTGAATCCGTTCATCATCTTCATTTTTACCAGTTACAACCATATAGGCCTGTTCGCCGGTGAATTCACCAACCGACTCTTCCTGCGTTAAAGGTGATTCATTTATTGCAAGTTCAACGGCATAACTTTTGGCATCATTTTGATCTTGCCTAATCCCCGTATAAATAAAGATTAGCAAAATAAGTAAACATAAAATAACAATAGTTAAAATGGTTAAGCTCGATAGTAATAATTTACGACCGCTTATTTGTAAAAATTGCAATGGTTTCATCCTCTTCATCTAATGCTCGTGCAACAAAAGATGTTCTTTAATCACTATTGGCACATTCATTTTACTATTATAACAAGTTTAGAATGGAAATTGTTATAATTTCCACGAATAACTTTAAATTATTCCTTTTTTAAATATAAATCATATTCATCTTCTTCAATCATAACATGAGCTGATGCTCCGTGTCTTAATGAATATAAATCAACCCATTGCTGCTGGAACATTTGAATTAGCGACTCTGTTTGATTCTGTTTATTGATAATCGCAACCTGAGGATCAAGCTTGACTAAATCGTCTTCATTTATCTGATCAATAGATGTACTTTCAGGTAAATACAAAACTTTTACCTTTTCATCCCATTTATCATAATCAACAATTCCTTCATACCAAAAACTTATAAATTGTCCATTTGAGATGGCAAAATTTCCTGTACTAGTTGTTTCATTGTAAACATATTTAATATAATACCTTGAGCTAATCGCCATCATCTCTTGATCATTGAGGCGAAAAACCCTATTAGTATCGTTTTCAGGAATGAAACATTGGCCATCATCTCGTTTAGGTAAATAAATATTATCGACTTGATAGTCATCTAATATTTCTGATAAGTTTCCACAATTATCACTATCTAACTTCGTTATGAGAATTCCTTTAATATGTTTATCATCAAATTCCTCTAACCGCTCAAATACTTGTTCATAACTAGTCGAATTACCTGTATTGATTAAAAATAATTCTTCCTTATTTAAATGAAGCATGGCAAAGTTACCAGATGGAATGGATTCAAAAACCAACTCCTCCATGGCATAAACGGTATCGAATGTCATAAAAAATATCAAAATGCCAACTAAGACTGACCAACTTTTCAATTTCCATCACCTGCTTTTCAATGTCACTAAGCATTATGGTTTGCCTTTTTGTCACTTATATGACAACCAGTTTTTTGCATCCTCAAGTAAACAATGTTTCCGATCATATAATACTGGGACTTTAGGGATGGACTTTAGAAATTGTCTGCCATAGTTTTTACTCATAATTCGTTGATCTAAAATGAAAAATTGGCCCCGGTCTTGATTTGAGCGAATGAGACGCCCAAAGGCTTGCCGGAAACGTAACACCGCTTGCGGTAACATCCAATGATAAAAAGCATTTTGATTTTTTTCCTCAAGCTGTTTCGATTTTGCTTGAAATAATGGATGGTTCGGTGTATCGAATGGTAATCTCACCAAAATAATGAGCTTATCGGATTGGTCTTGAATATCTACACCTTCCCAGAATGAACTCGTTCCTAATAAAATGGCTTCTTCAGCCTTTTCAAACATTTTCTTTAATTTTTCACGGCTTCCTGAGTGAATCCCTTGTGATAATAAGGTCAATTCTTGATGTGTATCCAGTTGACGTAAAGACTGGTGAACAGCTTTAAGCATTTCAAAAGATGTAAACAGAACAATAGGTTTGTGATTGATTTCCTCTGCCAAAGCGAAAATATATTCGCCAACAGATTCTGCATAATCAGCTGGATCCGTTGCTTTTATATCCGGAAAATCACTCGGAACATATAATTTTACCTGATGAAGAAAATCATATGGTGATGGTATAAAAACACATGAAGTGTCTTCAGGTAAACCCATTTCCTCTAAGAATGATGTGAATGAGTGATTCGTTTGTAACGTAGCACTCGTAAATACGACGGGAATACCACAATTCAGTATTTTTTCCCTGATAATTTCACTAACTTCAATGGGTTCTAAATGAAATTGAACAGCATTTTTTGCCCCGTCCTGATCAATGTCAATCCAGCGTGCTTGATTAATATCTTCATTAAAGAAGCTTTTTATGGATTCAATGGACACTGTCAATTGCGTCAAAATATTTTGTCTTAATAGGTCGTCCCATTGATTTTTCATCTTATGCTTTTTAATTTCCTTTAGTAACTGTTCCAATGCCAGTAATAAATCATTTAATTGAGTATGAATATTTCCAGATTTAATCGCCTGTAAATGATAATAATCTAATGGTAATTGAATTTTTCCAGTATCCGTGAGTGCATCCTTTTCAGAGTGTAAAAATAAAACAGCCTGATAAATTGATCGAAAAAATTGGTTTGCTGTATTCTTAGCCGATTCTAACGTTGGTGTATTTTTTATCTCTTCAACGCTATTTAATATATGAATTAAAGATACATAATCTACTTGCTTACCTAATTGCTTCCGCATGACACCTTCAAAACGATGGGCTTCATCGATAATTATGTGCTGATGATCAGGAATTCGCTTTTCTCCATAAAGCTTTTCATGTATTAAAAAAGCATGATTGACAATGATGATAGAAGCCTGCTCAGTTTGTTTTAATGCCAATTGGAAATAAGAATGACGTTGATCATCCAATTGTTTATAATCGCCCGAAATATAAGGCCATATATCCTCACCTTTTGAAGGTAGTTGGATTTCATCACGGTCACCCGTACTCGTTTCAGTTAACCAAACGAGAATCATTGATAAGCTTAAAGCTAAATCATAATTATACCCCTCATAGTGTTCGATAAAATGCCGCAACCTTAATAAATGAATATAATGACTTGGGCTTTTTAGTATGGCCAACTGTTTACCAAATGTGTTGGCTGATTGAATTAAAGGCCAATCTCGACTCATTAGTTGATGCTGTAATTGAATCGTACTCGTACTTACTACCGTTTTATGATCATTTACAATTGAGTGATACATAGCAGGTAATAAATAGGCTAAGGTTTTACCAAGACCAGTACTGGCTTCAATAACCAAATGTTTTTTCTCATTAAATCGTTGTTCTATTTGCCTTGCTATTTCAAATTGATCTTCTCTTAAATCTATCATACTTTGATCATTAAATTGATTAAGGAAACGGTTAAAGTCGACGTTTTTCAATTGATTTTCATCAGTCGATTCATCTAAATGAAATAATTGTTTTACGGCAAACCCATTTTGAATAATCGTATCCTTGGATTTCTCTTTTTTATAACGTTTGTCATTTATGATTTTTTCAATAATTAACTCAATATCACTTTTGAAGCCTATCGTTAATGGTGAAATTTGAGTTAAAGTAGGATACGGTAAACCCTCTAATTTATTCATGATTTCAATCAATAGTAAGCTTGTCACATAAGCATCTGAAAGTGCACGGTGTGGCGATTGATGGTCAATATTAAGGTAGTCCGCGATATCGGAAAGCTTATAGCTATTAGCTGTAGGAAATAAAACTCTTGCCAATTCTACAGTATCTATTATCGGAATCTTTAAGCTTGTATATCGGTGTTTTTGTAACGATTCATTTAAAAATTCGAAATCAAACTGAACTTGATGTGCCACGAAATAACCATCTTCAAAGTAAGGTAGAAGTTTGGGAATGACCTGATCGAACGAAGGTGATTCTGCTACGTCCTCAGGTGAAATACCTGTTAAATTCGTAATAAAATTAGGGATCGGTTTGTTCGGCTTAATTTTAGTGGAAAATTGGTCAACGATTTCGTTACCTTCAATGACAACTAAGCCTATTTCTATAATTTCATCCCCTTTTTTGGGGGAGTGACCTGTCGTTTCTAAATCGACGACGACAAAACGATTCATCATTCCACCTCTTTTCTATCCAACACATCATATGACGTGGCCTTGATTTAGTATTAGAATACCCGTAAAATGATGTACTATTTTTAAAAATAAGTATGCAACAATTAAAGGTTGATGAAAAAAATAAACTCCCACCTCGGGAGCTACATGATGGTCATGGGTGATTCTTCTGAAATCAACTGTTCAATTTGATTTTGCTCATTTACAATCGCAATTTTAGGCCGATGCTTAAGCGCATCTTCTTTAGCTAAAAGTGTATAAGACATAATAATGATCGTATCACCTTTTTGAACACGTCTAGCGGCGGCACCATTTAAACAAATAACACCACTATTTCGCTCACCAGCAATCACGTATGTTTCCATACGTTCACCATTGTTATTATTAACGATTTGTACTTTTTCGTGTGGTAATATTCCTACTTCATTTAAAAGCTGTGCATCGATTGTAATACTCCCAACATAGTTTAAATTAGCTTCTGTAACGGTTGCGCGGTGAATTTTAGCATTCATCATTGTTCGAAACATACGTTATTCTCCCTTATATTTAAATTCGCCTTGAGCATTTAAAATGATATTATCAATGAGTCTAGCTTTTTTATAATAAACGGCAACCGCAATGATTAAATCGTCTCCTACGGTCAAGTCCTTGCTTAATTCAGGGAATGATAAGCAATCAATATAATCAATCTCACCCGTTATATGAAATTCTAGATAGCCTTTAACCTCATTTATAACTTCTTGGCGGCTCCAATCATCATGCTGCTTTATAAATGTTTGACCATGTAATAAAGCCTGGTATATATGCTTAGCCTCTTCCCGTTCATCTGTTTCCAAATTGACATTACGACTACTCATAGCTAAACCATCTTCTTCTCTTACGGTCGGAACGGGTGTAACATTAACCTCGAAATTAAAGTCATGAACTAAGGCATCGACTACCGCAAATTGTTGTGCGTCTTTTAAGCCAAAATAGGCGCTTGTGGGGGCAATAATATGAAATAGCTTAGATAATACCGTCACTACACCCTCAAAGTGACCAGGACGTGATTGACCACATAACACATCCGTACGACGATCGACAGACATACTGATTGTCATAGCCCGCGGATACATTTCTAGAGCGGTAGGATAGAAAACATAATCCACACCGTCTTGTTCCATAATCTTCTCATCTCTTTCAAAATCTCTTGGATAGCTTTCTAAGTCAGAGCTTTGATTGAATTGAAGCGGATTAACAAAAACACTAACCACGACGACATCATTTTCTTGTCTAGACGATTGAATTAATTGTCGATGTCCTTCATGTAAAAAACCCATTGTAGGTACGAGCCCGATAGAATTATGATTATTTTTTAAATCGTTTTTGATGCTTCTCATCTCTTCAATGGTTCTTACAGTCTTCATGATTTTCCCCCATATAAACCAACTAATGCCTCTTCGTCAATCGGATAAGTATGTTCTTCTTTGGGAAAGCGCTCTTGTTTGACTTCATTTACATATTCTTCAAGTGCCGATTTGGTAGTTTGATTCATGTCCGCATAAGGTTTCACAAATTTGGCTAAACGCTCGACCCCATATTGTAATAAATCATGATACACGAGAACTTGACCATCGCAATGTTTACCAGCACCAATCCCAATAGTTGGAATTGATACTTGCTCTGAAATAATTTTGGCTAACTTTTCTGGTACGCATTCTAATACTAAGGCAATTGCTCCGGCCCTTTCAACAGCCTTCGCTTCTTCAATTAGACGACTCGCATCTTCATGCGTTTTCCCTTGAATTCGATATCCACCTAAAACATGAACAGACTGCGGTGTTAATCCGATGTGTCCGACTATCGGTATACCCGCCTGCGTAATCACTTGAATGACCTCAACAACTTCTTTTCCGCCTTCAATTTTAAGTGCCTGTGCACCCGTTTCTTGAAATATTCGCTTAGCATTATGTAAGGTATTTTCCCTGGAGATATTAAAAGACATAAAAGGCATATCGATGGTTGTAAATGTATTCGGGGCACCTCTTCTCACCGCCTTACCGTGATGAATCATATCATCTATAGTTACGGGAATCGTCGAATCATACCCTAGTACAACCATTCCTAAGCTATCCCCAACTAAGATCATATCGACTTCCGCTTCCTCACTCATCTTGGCAGATGGGTAATCATAAGCTGTCATCATCGCAATCTTTACATTCTCATTTTTCATTTTTAAAAATGATCGATACGTTTTCATTTTCCCTACTCCCTTACCATATTATTTCAGCAGAATATAAAACCTGCTCCTGATCCTGACGATCGGTCACGATGAGCGCACCATCTTCGTGTATGCCTATCACTTTCGCATCCCAAGTATTGTTTGTTTTAACTTGCAGCCACTCACCTATTTTATAGGCGTAGCTCTCCCATTTCTCTTTAAATAAATGAAAGCCATCCTCTATAAACATTTCATACTTTAGCTCTAATTCTTCTAATAATTGATCGAGAAGATGATTTAAATTCATTTTCTCTCTGGTTTCGAGAAATAACGAAGTAGCTTTCTCTTTAATCGAGTCATGTAAATCTTCTATTTCGTGATTGACATTCATGCCAATACCTAAAATAATATACTGTACAAAATCTTGCTCAGCCTGCATTTCGGTTAAAATTCCTGCAAGTTTTCTCCCACCAACAAAGATGTCATTAGGCCATTTAATCTTAATATCTAACCCCTTTTTAGATAAACAATCTGCTATGGCAACAGCAGCAACGAGTGTTAACTGTGATGCCCGTTTCGGCTCAATATACATTGGTCTAATAATAGAGCTAAACCATAAGCCTAAGCCATCCTTAGAATCCCAATAGCGTCTCATTCGGCCACGGCCTTCTGTTTGTTCACGTGCTACAACGACCGTTCCGTGTTTAGCATCTTCTCTAGCCAGCTCATGAGCTACTAATTGTGTCGATTTCACTTGCTCCTTATACACGATTTCTTGGCCAAGCCAGTCTGTTTTCAAATCCCATTGTAAGGCACTAGCTGATAAGTCATTTGGAGAATTTATAATGCGATACCCTTTTTTCGTTACCCCTTCAATTTGATAACCATCTTTTTTCAACTCGTTCATATGCTTCCAAACAGCTGAACGGGATATATTTAACATATTCGACAGTTCTTGACCAGAAACATAAGTATCTTTATGACTTGACAATATGTCAATTAGTCTTTTTCTCGTATTTCCCATTCCCTCACCCAACCTTCAATCGCTTGCTCGTCATTGGTTAATTGATTTTCGACTACTAAATATTCAATTTGTTCTAAAAGATCACCAATCCATTTACCTCTTTTTTTATGTGAAAACCACTTCATTAGGTCCCCACCTGAGATGGCTAAGTCTTTACGCGATTGTATCGCCAATGTGTCATATTGAGTTTTCAGATCATTTATGTTTACTTCGCCACTATCTTTCAAACGTATAAGCTGCAAAAGACTCGTTAACCAATCATGCTTCGTCTGATAAAGAACATAATTGGTGAGACCTTTATCTTTAAAAAGATTATAGCATGACGCTAGATGCTTTGCGTTTTTTTTAATGTCATTAGAAAGCTTATATTGTTTAGCCCACTTATCAATTGATATTGTAGGTTCTATCAAATGTAGTAAAGAAAACGCGGTCGCTGGATGATCAATCTGTTCTGTAAACCTATATTGTTTTAACGATTGAAAAAGGCTCTCTTTGTCCTCAAAAATAGGTAAAGATTCATGGATTTCTGTTTCTTGAATCAATTGTAATGCTTCATTAACAAAAGGATTCAGTAGCAGCTTAATCATTTCATCCGTAATTCTTTCAACAGAGATATTTTTTAATAGATGACGATGCTTACTAATCGCCTGTTTAACATCCACATCCAAATTAAAGTTTAATTGACTAACGAACCTTATACCACGTAGCATTCGCAAAGGATCCTCATTAAATCGGTCAAAAGGGCTCCGAACCGTACGGATAATCCCCTTTTTTAAGTCCTCTCTTCCATTAAACGGATCGATGAGCTGTTCATCAAAATTCATTGCGATCGCATTCATCGTGAAATCACGACGACTTAAGTCGATACTAATGTCATCGACGAATGAGACATGGCTCGGGTGTCTATAGTCTTGATAGTCACTTTCCGTCCGATAAGTAGTCACCTCAAAGGCATGACCTTGATCTAGAATTAAAACAGTACCATGCTCTATTCCTACTGGTACCGTTTTTGGAAAAATCCGCTGCATATCTTCTGGCTTTGCATTTGTTGCAATATCTATATCACCAATCGAACGCCCGGACAAATAGTCCCTAACGGATCCACCAACAAAATAGCATTCAAAGCCACTTTGATGAAATGTATCGAATATATTTTTAGCTTGTATAAAGGGTTCTTTTAACATAAATTTCACCCTAATCATTTAATTGATCAAGTTCATATATATGTCTTCATATTGCTTTACAATTTTATCGGAACTGAAATAATTAAGAGCATGTGATCTGGCATGTTGTGAAAATGATTGCCGTAATTCAGTGTCTTTTAATAATAATAGACATTTATTCGTAATGTCTTCTAAGTCACCAACATCACAAATATACCCATTTTCTCCGTCAACGATAACTTCTGGTATACCGCCAATATCGGTCCCAATACATGGCACACCATTCACCATTGCTTCAAGTAAGACTAATCCAAAGCTTTCTTTTTCAGACAATAATAAATTTAAGTCACTAATCGTTAATAAGTCATGGATATTATCCTGTCTTCCTAAAAAAATCACTTGATCTTGTAAGTTTATGTCATTGACTAAATTACGAATACGTGAATGCTCAGGTCCATCGCCAACAAGAAGTAGCTTGGAATCTATTTGGTTTTGAATACGTTTAAACACATAAATGACATCATCCACGCGTTTTACTTGTCTAAAATTAGAGATATGTATCAAAACTTTTTCATGTTGTTTGATGCCAAAATCCTCTTTTAAGTTCTCATTCGTTAATGTATATAGGTCAACAGGTTCAATAAAATTGTACACTACATCGATTGGTTTTTGAATATGAAGAGCATCCTCGGTCTGCTGACGTAAGCTTTCGGATACAGCTGTGACATAATCTGACTGCTCAATCGCATAACGAATCATTTGGTTAAAGTTCTGATCGATGCCTAGTATGGTGATATCTGTTCCGTGTAAGGTCGTCACAATTTTTATTTTTCGCTCAGCCATTTGTCTCGCAAAAATGGCACAGATGGCATGTGGGATAGCATAATGTGCATGAATAATATCTAATTCTTCACGGTCGATGACTTCCGCTATTTTACTAGCCAGCGATAAATCATAAGGTGGTTCCTTAAACACAGGATAATTAGATACTTCAACCTCATGGAAATATATATTGGGATACAGCTTCTTTAATCGAAATGGCATCGTCGTTGAGATGAAATGAACATCATAGTTTTTCTCAGCTAAATGAATACCTAATTCAGTTGCGACGACACCTGATCCGCCTACGGTTGGGTAACACACGATGCCAATTTTTTTAGTCATCATATATTTCTCGCTTATCTTTAATGGATCGCCAATCTAACCAACCGTTTTGTAAACCGCGGACCATAATTTCAGCAGAAGCCTGATTCGTTGCGAGTGGAACTTTATAAACATCGCATAATCTTAATAAAGCCGAAACATCTGGTTCATGTGGTTGTGCCGTTAACGGATCACGGAAAAATATAATCATATCCATTTCATCGTTCGCTATTTTTGCCCCAATTTGCTGGTCACCGCCTAATGGACCAGACTGAAAACGATAAATGGTTAAACCCGTTTCCTTTTGAATTAATTTTCCCGTTGTTCCTGTTGCAAATAATTGATGCTCTTTAAAGATATTTTGATAGGCGGTTACAAAGTCGATTAAGTTTTTCTTCTTTTTATCATGAGCAATTAATGCTATATTCAAGACTTCCACCTACTATTCCATTAAATTTTCAAGACCATAAACAAAATGGTCAATGGTCATAACCTGTTCAACAGCAAATTTTACGCCGCTCATGAATGACTGACGATTTGACGAATGATGATTAATTGTTAAGGTTTGACCACCCTGTCCAAAAATAACTTCCTGTTCTGCAATGAAT
This sequence comes from Tenuibacillus multivorans, assembly GCF_900103915.1. Taxonomy (GTDB): domain Bacteria; phylum Bacillota; class Bacilli; order Bacillales; family Alkalibacillaceae; genus Tenuibacillus; species Tenuibacillus multivorans. The sequence continues at coordinate 127,765 of NZ_FNIG01000006.1, forward strand.
CCCGGTAAACGAACACTGTGAATTCTTATTCCATCAACCTCAGCCCCCCGGGCACCTTCCAATGTTTCCTTCTCATTGGGATGACCTTGTCTCTTAGATCCCCTTACTTCTTTAATTAATTGCGCTGTCTTTGCGGCTGTTCCTGATGGTGCATCAAGCTTTTGATCATGATGTTTTTCAATAATTTCAACATTAGGAAAGTATTTAGCCGCCATTTGTGAAAAACGCATCATTAATACTGCACCAATCGCAAAGTTAGGGGCAATGACAATGCCAGTTTGTTGATTCGTACTTAATTCCCTCAATTCATCTAATTGTCCCTCTGAAAAACCAGATGTGCCAATCACCGGTCTAATATGATTTAATAGTGCCAACTTAGTATGGTTGTATCCTGAATCAGGGTTAGTTAAATCGATAAAAACATCCGCATTTATACGATCAAAAGCTTCTTCCGCATCTGTATATATCGGTGCATCTAGGGTCGGTAGACCGTCAATATCTTGAACCGAGTTTCCGTTATGTTTTCGATCGATACACCCGACAAGATTAAAATGCTCAGTTTCTTTAATCATTGATAAAGCTTCTGTTCCCATTTTTCCTCTAGGTCCTGCTAACATGATGTTAATTGTTTCTATCATTATGAATTCTCCTTATTTCTTTTTAGTCCATCGATTTTGATCCCTTGTTTCAATTTTACTCATACTTTGATTAAAAGCATCTGATAAATCAATATCTAATGAATTTGCAAATGTAATGAGGACAAAAAATAAATCGCCTAACTCTTCTTCCATTAATTTTTCTTTTTCAGTCGTTTTTTTAGGCTTTTCACCATAATAATGGTTAACCTCTCGAGATAATTCACCCAACTCTTCTGTCAATCTGGCCATCATAGCTAAAGGAGAAAAGTATCCTTCTTCAAATTGACCTATAAATTGATCGACACGTTTTTGCATGGCTTGTAAATCTTTTTCGTGATTTGTCATTATAATCACCTTCCTATTAGCCTAACCTAATGGTAGCTAAATCCAACTATTTTGACAAATCTTTTATTTCGATGATTGAACGTTTCTAATCCATTGACTATAATATGTTGGGGTAATCCTTAAATAAGAAGGGGGTTAAGTATTGAGGGAAATAAAATTAAAAAATACAGTATTTATACTGTTTGGCGCTGCTATTTTTTCATTTGGAATCGTTAATTTCAATATGGAAAATAATCTGGCGGAAGGTGGATTTACAGGGATAACGTTACTTCTGTACTTCATGTTTTCATTAGATCCTGGAGTTATGAATTTAGTATTAAATATACCTGTATTTATCGTCGGATGGCGTGTGCTCGGAACAACGACTTTTATTTATACTGTCATTGGAACCGTTGCTGTATCTATTTTTCTATGGATTTTTCAAATTTATACACTTGAATTTTCTTTACGTAATGACATGACATTAGCAGCACTGTTTGCAGGTACGTTTATTGGTGTTGGTTTAGGGATTACATTTCGATATGGCGGAACGACTGGTGGGGTAGATATTATTGCACGTCTTGTCCACAAATATATCGGTTGGAGCATGGGACGGACGATGTTTTTATTTGATGCGATTGTAATTTTTTCATCCATCATTTTATATTTAAAGCCGATTCAAGGTATGTATACACTTGTAGCCGTTTTTATTGCAGCACGTGTGATTGATTTTATCCAAGAGGGTGCCTATGCTGCTCGTGGAGCGATGATTATTTCTGGTCAAAGCGATGATATTTCAAAACATATTCATGAAAAAATGGACCGTGGTGTAACAGTTTTGCAAGGTAGTGGTAGTTATACAGGCGAGGAACGCAATGTATTATATTGCATTGTCGGACGAAATGAAATCGTTAAATTAAAGGATATTATTGATGAGATAGATCCATATGCTTTTGTCGCCGTAACGTCTGTTCATGATGTTATTGGCGAAGGATTCACACTTGATGAAAACAAAAAACCGATATCGTAAAAAAGGTTGCTGCAAATTGCAGCAACCTTTAGTTATTCATTCATGTGTAAGAACAGCAATAAGAAACGAATTAGTTCCATTAAAGCAACAACAGCCGCAGCAACATAAGTCCATGCCGCAGCATTCAAGACTTTTTTCGTTTCACGATGTTCTGAATTTGTGATGACACCTGTAGATACAAGCTGAGTCATTGCACGATTCGACGCGTTAAATTCAACTGGTAATGTAACCAATTGGAATAGAACAGCAAATGCCATTAAAGCTATTCCTATTCCTAACAAATTAAAAGATCCAAGAATCGCACCAACAAAAATTAGTAAATACGACATATTTGATCCTAAACTAGCCATCGGTACTAACGAATGGCGAAAACGTAAAAACGCATAATCTTGAGCGTCCTGTATAGCATGTCCAACTTCGTGGGCTGCAATTGCAGCAGCCGCTTTAGAATGTTCATGGTAATTATGAGAAGAAAGGCGAACAACCTTCTTTCTAGGATCATAATGGTCACTTAAGAACCCACTCGTTTCCACTACACGTACATCATATATACCATTTTCTTGCAGAATTCTTCGAGCAACATCAGCTCCTGACATACCAGAAGAATTAGCGACCTTCATGTATTTTTTATATGTTCTTTTAACCTTACTCTGTGCCCATATTGGCAAAATCAAAAGAATGGCAAAATAAATGAGAAAGGCTCCTATCCCCATTTTTCATTCCTCCATTTTTATCTCTATACTATAATTTTAATCGTCGGTGTCATCCTCGTCAATTTTATTGCTTTCACGATTATTTTCACTATATTTTTGCCAACCAACATAAATTAATGTTAGCAAAACAGAACCAAATATGATTAAAACTGTCAGCAAAAATTCACTTATGGAAGAATGAGTAGCTAATTGTAAGTAACGATCTAAGGTGACGTCCATTTTCAAACCCTCCACAAGCTTTTTAATATTATATTGCTTATGAAAGAGGATTAGAACGACGGTCCATGCCATATTTGAAAACTAAATATATCGACAGAATACTTAACCAAAACGTAGCATAACCAATATGCGGCATATACTCTGTTAACGTGCGATACATCGGCATCATACCGTAAACATAATCAATCACGTCATTATGTATCGTCCATATTCCTGCAAAAACTAGATGGGGCATTTCTATTTTGTAAAAAGGTGCGTACAATAGCCCTTGAATCGCCATAGCACCATGCGACACGATCAGCATTAAGGCGGCTGGAGTCACTTCGCCATCTTCTATAAAAGTCAAAACATTCATGACCACTGCCCAAACACCATATTTAAACAGTGTGAGCATGGCTAGAGATTCAAAGAGTTTAAAATTTTTACCGATTAAAAAACCAATTATGACGATTACAAAAAATAACGAAGCTGTTGGACTATCAGGCACGAATGGTATAAATATAGTCGGTGTTACCTCAAGCTGATACTGATACCAAATATAGCCATAAATCGTACCTAAAGCATTAATAATGAGTAATATGTAAAGAAATCGTCGGTCCATTAATAAATATCTCAACACTATAATCACCTAAATTCATACTAAAAAGCTGACTTGTTGTACAAGTCAGCTTTAATGATTTATTCTTCTTCAGATCCACCATCGCCTTCACCTTCACCACTTGCCTGTTCATTAATTGAAACAATAAAATCAGCAAGCTGGTTCAATTCCTCATCTGTTCCTTGGAATTGGTTGGCTGGCATTTGTCCAATACCGTTTACAGCAATGTCTTTAATCTGATCAGCTCCGTAAGGAATACCGACTAATCCCGGAGCCATTCCTGGATTACCTTGTAAGCTATCTCCATGACAGGATAAACAGTTTTGTGAATAGACCTGATAACCCGGTGCTTCTTCATCAATTTCTACATCTGGTACATTTTCAACAGAATAAGCAGCTCTTTCCTCCCAATCTACACCTGCTACTGATTCATATGTTAACCAAATCACTGAAGCAACACCTAATAACATTAAACTTGTTGCAATTGGTCGTCTAGATGGTCTTCGCTCTGGTCCACGATCTAAGAATGGAGCTAGAAATAATGCACCAAAAGCTAAACCTGGGATGACGACTGTACCAATGACAACATATTCAGATGCGGCAAATTTATACTTTAATAATTCATATAAGAATAAGAAATACCAGTCCGGTAATGGTATATATGACGCATTATTCGGATCGGCTTTTTGCTCTAGTGGGGATGGTGCACCTGCCACTAAGCATAAAAACCCAATTAAAAACACAGCACCGACTAACCATTCTTTAAGCAAGAAGTTGGGCCAAAATGCTTCAGTACGTCCTGGATATTCCGAATAATCTTTTGGTATTTTATCACGACTTTCTTTATCAGGAACACGGGAGTCCCCGACAAACTTCATTCCTTTACCTCTTTTCACAGTGTTCCCTCCTTTGCATGAATGGTATTAAATCTTATAGCGGTCCAGATATACCTTGGCGACGAATCATAATAAAGTGAGCACCCATTAAGGCAAATAACGCTGCAGGTAAGAAGAATACGTGAATTGCAAAGAACCTAGCCAACGTTTTAGCCCCAACAATTTCAGGGTCACCTGCTAATAACGTCTTCAAATCTCCACCAATAAAAGGTACACTCTCTGCAATTTCTAATCCAACCTGTGTTGCGAAGAATGCTTTGTTATCCCAAGGTAATAAGTAACCTGTGAAACCTAGCCCAAGCATTACGAAAAATAGTAGAACACCAACAATCCAGTTTAATTCACGTGGCTTTTTATATGCACCTTGGAAAAAGACACGTAATGTATGTAAGAAAATCATTACGATGACAACACTTGCTCCCCAGTGGTGCATACCTCTGACGATTTGTCCATGAGCGACTTGAGTTTGTAAATATTTAACTGATTCCCATGCGTTCACAATATCTGGTACATAATACATCGTTAAAAACATACCAGATAGCACTTGAATAACCGTTACAAAGAAAGTTAACCCTCCAAAACAATAAACAAAAGCTGAAAAGTGATGGGCCGGGTTAACGTGTTCAGGCACTTCGTGGTCAGCTATATCTCGCCAAATAGGCGTAATATCTAATCGCTCGTCAATCCAATCGTACATTTTTTGTAGCATCTATTACGCCCCCTTTCTAGCCTTAGCCTTGCCTAACATCAATTTTCCGTCCTGAATTTGAAAATCATAAGAATGTAATGGTTCAGTAGGAGGTGTTCCTGGAATATTGACACCATTTTTATCATACCGACCATCATGACAAGGACAGTAAAATTCATTTGGAAAATCTTGATTTGAGTTCCAGTCAACTGTACAACCTAAGTGAGTACATACTGGTGATAGAGCTAAAATTTCATCATTTTCATCTTTGTAAACCCAAGCTGTCCGATCCACTTTAGATTCATACCAACCATCAACTTGGTCGACTTGGAATGTCTTACGTTGAGGCTCATTGGTGATTTCATTAACATCCATGACATAGACGTAATCTGTATCTTTTTCACCTTTTAATAACGGATCAACAGCAAAACCAACCATTGGTGCAATCATTGCTGCACCCATGAATCCACCAACACCAGTTAAAGTGTAGTTTAAAAATTGTCTTCTTGATACCTGGTTTTTCTTATCAGCCATGTCTTTCCCCCCTCTATTCATCAATTACAACGAACAGGGTATTGATGATACACATATTTATTAGGACAATACAATGATAGCGTAAACGAATAAAGCGGTCAATACAAACCACATTTTAGATGAAAAAATGTCATAATTACTCATTCCAGCTATCCATGATTAACGTTTGAATCTCTTGAACCTGTGATTTAATCACCTGTTGCGTTTCAGCCTGTTCTAAATGTCCATCCTTAATACCAGGAATCCAGATTAATTCAATATCCATATCTTTTGTAACTTTTCGCCATTTATTATCAGATGTTACTAAAAATATATACTTAAATGGCTGCTTGGCGATATGATCAATAAAAGCTTGTAATCGTTCCTTTTCTTCTGCTATTTTGTCTTGTTTTAAATAGTAATATTCAGGAATAACAAAAACTCGACCCTTTAATTCCCTTTCGATTTGATCCACATAGATTTGAATCACATCTTTTTGAAAGGATAATGAACTCATTTCTTCATCTTCAAAAGAAAACGGAATTAATGGGATAATAGCAGTGTCAATATATTCTTTAGCTTTACTGTACGCTACAACATCTTTGCTACTATATTTCATGTCAACCGCTCCTATTATCTAATCGTTGTAGTTTCTTTAATTCCTCACTCCATTTGAAAAACAAATCCATATCACCAATATCTAGAGCTTGATCAATTTTACTTTTAATAAACTGGACTTTTGATTTGTACGTTGTTTCTTCCATGATTTTCTCTAATAAAATATAATCCTCGTTCTGTAAATAATAATCTTCCGGTAAGTATGGATTATCTTCTAGTACCTCGGCATAATGTAAGGACTGTCTCACATTATCATAAACCATTTCGATATAAAGGGTTTCTTCAGGATTCAATCTAATGTCGTGAAATGCTTTATCAACATCTGTTGTCACAACGTGATCTTTATAATAGCGAAAAGGTCTTTTTTCCTTTTCTTTTGTTGAAATAATAATACTTCTAGGGCATAGATGTGCTTCAAAAACAAAATGAACATGCTTCAACAAATAATCTCGTTTCATAACATACTCTAATAACCAGACCATTTCACGATGCTCTGTTTTAAAATTAGATAAATACCATTTAATAAAAGCATTTTTTTCAATTGATGAGATGCCCATTTTCATCTACCTGCTCTTTATTCTCCTTGTAAACGACTCAAAAACTCATTCGTTTCTTGATCGTTAGGATTATGGTTCAAATAATCATTTAATAATTTAACAGCGTTTTTAATCTCGCCTTCTTCAACTAAAAATAAACCATACTCTTTTAAGAAATCCGCTTCCTGGTGATAAGTGAGGTATGCTTTTTCAAAATGCGATTTAGATTGACGATAATCTTCAAGTTCATTATAAACTTGTGCTGCTCTCCAATCCAATATTTCTGGATAAGAATCAAAAGTCATTAATTCTTCAACCATTTCTTTCGCATCATTCCACTCATCATACGATTCATAGATGTTGAAAAGTTCTTCAACAGCTTTCTCGTGTCCTGGATCTAACGCTATCGCTTCCTTTAAATAGCGTTTCGCTTCATCGACATGGTTTTGTTTTAATTCATTTTTAGCTATCGTGATAAATAGCTCGATGTTGTATTCATCCTTCTTTAGACCTTGTTTAAGAATGTCATTTGCTTGATCCAATATACCTTCTTCTTCAAAGGCTTTAGCTAAATATGGGTATACACTTGTATAATCAGGATCTAAGTCAATTAAATCGTTCCACACGTTTATCGCAATATCGTAACGTTCTAGCTGATAAGCCGTGTATCCATATTTAAATAGAGAATCAGGCTCTTTAAGCTCCAAATCCTGGTAATAGGATAGGGCTGATTCCCATTTACCAATCGATGCATAGCTTTCGGCTAGTCGCTCATGTATACTTACGAATGGGAATTCACCATCGTGCAGTTCTAATTTTTCATAAAAGTTGACAGCTTTTTGATATTCACCGTTATAAAAAGCCAACTCAGCAAGCCCGAAGTCAACCATAAAGTTTTGCGGTTGAAGATCCTTAGCTTGTAGCAATTTTTGCTCAGCTACCTCGTTTAACCCTTGCGATTGATAAATGTCTGCAAGAATCATTAAGGCATTAATATAATCAGGATCATCTTCTTGAATACCTTCTACTAATTCTAAGGCTTGTTCGTCTAATTCCAAATCTATATAAATATCAGCTAATTGGAACTTAATTTGATTGTCATCAGGGTACATATTTAATAGTCGTTCGAATACGGATTTCGCCTCATTTATAAAACCCCACTGTTGAAGTAACTCAGCAATTGAAAACTGATCTTGTTCATCAGCCTCATTCGTATGTTCGACTAAATGATTAACAGCCTCATTGACCTTTCCATTATCGTATAAGTCTAAGGCTTCAGTTATTGGGTCCACTCATAATCCCTCCTCATCATAATACTTAACCAATTATTGTCATCAAACATTATACTACATTTGTTTCGCAATTTGATATAAATTGTCAAAAAAAGTAGGATATGAAATATTGATACAGGCAGCGTCATTTAACGTAACTGTTTGATTCGTTATGAAACCAGCTATACTCCCCACCATTGCAATCCGATGGTCACCGTAAGTATTGATTTGATTACCTACTAAATTTGATTTCCCTTCTATTTGTAATCCATCTTCTAATAATGTCACGTTTGCATTTAATGCTTGAAGCATCTCAAATGTTGCTTCGAGCCGATTTGACTCCTTATACTTTAACTCTTCAACGTGCTTAATCTTCATTGTACCTTCAGCTTGTGTTGCCACTAGGGCAAGTAACGGGACTTCGTCAATAAAAGAAGCAACCTCATGCTGATAAATACTTGTAGGCTTTAAGTGTGAATACTTAACATGTATATCTCCAACCAGTTCTTCCCCTTCATAGCGTGTAATATCTGTTTTAATATTGGCACCCATTCGTTTTAAAACATCAATAAACCCCGTTCTAGTTGGATTTAACCCTACATCCTTTATCGTTAAATGACTCTCAGGCGTAATCGATGCAGCAGCAATCCAAAATGATGCAGATGAAATGTCACCTGGTACAGAGATTGAGGTATGCTGGAGACGTTGTTTACCGTGTACCGATAAAACCTGATCATGTTTATTTACTTCACCACCAAACATCGGTAACATACGTTCTGTGTGATCTCTAGTCGGATTCTTTTCAGTTACAGCAGTTTTGCCCTCTGTTAATAATCCCGCTAATAAAACAGCTGATTTTACCTGTGCACTATCAACTGGTAACGTATAGTTGATTGGAAACAAATTCCTTCCATTTATAGTGATAGGCAATCGATTGTTATGAGATTTAATATTCGCCCCCATTTGTATTAGTGGAGTGATAATTCGATTCATCGGTCGTCGACATAAGGAATCATCTCCGATTAACGTTGTTTCAAATGGTAACGCTACTAGGATCCCACTTATTAATCGTGCGGTTGTTCCCGAATTTCCCATATCTAAGGAAGACGTTGGGGCCTGAAACAATCCCCAACCATCACTATAAATATCCAAAACGTCTTGCTCTTTCTCAATTTGGACGCCTAATGAACGAAAAGCCTCTACTGTTCTAAAACTATCTTCTGATTGAAGAAAGTTATGTATTCGTGTATGTCCTTTAGCCAACGAACCGAGCATAACTGCACGATGTGAAATAGATTTGTCACCAGGTACCTTTAAGTTTCCTTTTAATGCTGCACCATTAAAATCGATTTTTTTCAAATTAAACATCCTTTATAAAATCTATAAATTCGTATAAATGATTTTCTACTTCACGTTTTGATAAGGGTTGAATCACTGGTTCTCCAATATCCTTCAATAAAACAAAATTAATCTGTTGATCCTTATTTTTTTTATCATTCAACATTTTCGTAACTAGATTGCTAATATCCTGCTCTGAAACTAAATCTAATGAATAATTTAATCGTTTTATCCATTCAATAAATTCTGCTGTTAACAACTCACTTTTAGTTTGATACCTTTTTTTAGATAGATATAACGCAAATAACATCCCGACCATCACACATTCACCATGCGTTAATGTTTCGTCACTCGTTACTTCAATGGCATGTCCTAATGTATGACCAAAGTTCAAATATCGTCTGATATGGCTTTCTTGCTCATCTATTTCAATGATATTTTTCTTAATTTTCAATGATTGTATTAACAGTTCATTAAAATCTTTGGACTTTGTATCAATTTGATCGGTCATGTGTTGTCTTAATTGTGATAAAAAGTTTTGATCAGAAATAAATCCGTGCTTTATCATCTCCGCAAAACCAGATCTTAATTGTTGTAAATCTAAGGTTTCGAGCATTTCGGTATCATAAATCACATAATCTGGAGGATAAAAGCTTCCGATGATGTTTTTCGTATGATCTAAATTAATGCCTACCTTTCCGCCTATGCTACTATCTTGTGCAAGCAACGTCGAAGGCATTTGGATAAAGCTTATTCCACGCATGTAAGTTGCGGCTACAAAGCCTGCCAGATCGCCAACGACACCGCCTCCTAAAGCAATGATGACTGAGGAACGATCAAGTTTATTATTTAAAAGGAATTTTTGAACATCTTCATATACCGTTAACGATTTAGATTGTTCTCCGGACGGTATAACAAATACATGGACTTGTAGATATTGTTGTAAGTCGTTCAATAAATCCTGTAAATATAGCTTTTCAACGTGATCATCTGTCATAATGACGATTTGGCTATATTTTTCAAGAGAAATAAGCTTAGTTGCCTGCTTACGTATCTGTTGGCCAACATATATCGGGTAATTGTGGTTAGCTGATTGAACACGTAATTCTTCCATTAAAATAAACGAATCCTTTCTCGATAATTAGAAACAGCTTCCTTTAATTGATCCATCGTATCTGATGTGAATTGATCCAAAATAGCAACGGCAACCTCCCAAGCGACAATGTGCTCCATAACAACCGATGCAGCTGGTACCGCACAAGCATCTGAACGTTCAATACTCGCTTGAAATGGCTCTTTGGAATCAATATCGACACTATTTAGAGGTTTATATAATGTTGGAATAGGCTTCATCACGCCTTTTATAATAATCGGCATTCCAGTTGTCATACCGCCTTCGAATCCTCCCAGTCGATTGGTCGCACGATAGTAACCTCTATCTTCATCATAACCAATTTCATCATGTGTTTGACTTCCTCGCCTCCTAGCAGCATCAAATCCAACACCGAATTCGACGCCTTTAAAGGCATTTATGCTCATCACACTGCCCGCAATTCGACCATCGAGTTTTCGATCATAATGGACGTGAGATCCAAGTCCAGCTGGAACGCCTTCGACATGAACTTCAACGATTCCGCCTATGGAATCCCCGTCTTTTTTTGCCTGATCAATCGCATCCATCATAGCTTGCTCTTGCTTTTGGTCCAACGTTCGAACTGGAGACTCATTGGAGCGTTTCTTTTTATCGTTTATATTTAAATGCGATTGGTCATCTGCTTCAATTTGATAAATTTGCTTAACGTAGCCGACGATATCAATACCTAATTCTTTTAAAATGATTTTCGCTATAGACCCCGCCGCGACTCTTGCCGCTGTTTCTCTTGCTGAGGATCGTTCTAATACATTTCGCATGTCACGATGATTGTATTTTAATGCGCCGTTTAAATCAGCATGGCCAGGTCGAGGCTTGGTAATCTGCCTTTTAATTTCTGTATCAGAATCAATCGGTTCTTCACCCATAATATGGGTCCAATGTTTAAAATCATCATTTGAAATCACTAAACTAATCGGTGATCCCAATGTATATCCATGTCTGACTCCACTTGTAATCTCTACTAAATCCTTTTCAATTTTCATTCGTCGACCTCTACCATAGCCACCTTGTCTACGAATTAAAGATTCATTAATATCATCTCTTAAAAGCCTCAATTGAGCCGGTACACCTTCAATAATCGTTGTTAATTGTTTCCCATGTGATTCTCCAGCAGTTAAATATCTCACAAGATCACCTCTTTTGATAGAAAAATGTACTTAAGACATCGAAGCCGTGTTCTTGAGGGTTGAATAATTGCTCTGTACTACCGACAAATAAGACACCGTTAGGCTTTAATGCCTCGGCAAATTTTTGGTAAACTGTTGATTTAGCTTCTTCAGTGAAGTAAATTAAAACGTTCCGACAGACAATTAAATCAAAGTCTTTTGTATACGAATCAGCCAATAAGTTATGTTTTTTATATGTAATGCAGTTTTTAATCTCATCCGATATTTTAAACATTGCACCGCTCTTTTCAAAGTAACGGTCAATTTTATCTTTTGGTGCTTCTTTTAATGATCGCTCAGGATAAACACCCATTTTAGCTCTCTGTATCGCATTTTCATCGATATCAGTTGCCAATATTTTAATATCATTTAAATCATAGAAATCACTCAGCAGCATAGCTATCGTATAGGGTTCTTCACCGGTAGAACAAGCTGCACTCCAAACTTTAAGTGATGATCGATCTTCTTTTAAAAACGGAATAATATCCTTTTTTAATATATCCCAACGTTTATGGTTTCGGTAAAATTCAGACACATTGATGGTCATGCGATTGAGCATCTCGTGGAATAATTCATCGTCCTTTTCCAGAGCGCTAATATATTCACTAAACGAATGATATCCCCTTTTCTCCCTCAGTGAGGTTAAACGTCTTTTCATTTGTTTTTCTTTATATAAAGCTAAGTTAATTCCGGTTTTCTTTTTTATAGAATCAATAAATGATATGTAATCATCTGCCATTAAACTCTCTCCCAATTATCTTTCTTAACCACATTATAAGAAAACAACTACATTTGCGCTAATATTTTAAAAACACGATTTGAAATAAAAAGAGAAGGCATTGAAATGTTTAGCCTTCTCTTTCCTTACATTAATAAATCCATTGATCTTGATCTTTGTTATATGAGATTAAATCTCCTTCATTAAAGAATAATCCAATTTCACGTTCCGCTGATTCAGGTGAATCTGAACCATGAATGACGTTTTTACCAACTGTTAAACCATAGTCACCACGAATGGTACCAATATCTGATTCGGCAGGATTCGTTGCCCCCATCATTTTACGGGCTGTTGCGATGACATTTTCACCTTCCCAAACCATTGCGAAAACAGGTCCAGATGTGATAAAGTCTGTTAACTCACCAAAGAATGGCTTGTCCTTATGTTCTCCATAATGCTCTTCGGCTAATTCTTGAGAAATTTGCATTAATTTTGCTCCAGCTAGTTTGAAACCTTTACTTTCAAAACGTGAAACAATATCACCAACAAGGTTACGTTGTACACCGTCTGGTTTGACCATTACAAAAGTTTTTTCCATGTTATTCACCTCTATAGATAATTTGTAAGCCGTGAAAAATTTTATCAAAGTTTAGGCCAAAAAACAATTATTTTTGGCAGGTTCGTTCAGGAATATTAGAATTTGCGCTCTCCTAAATATAACGCAACCTGTTTGAGTAACCTCTTTTCCTCTATATTAGGTAAACCATCAACTAAAGCCAATGCTTTCTCCAAATATTGTTGACTAACTTGGTAAGCCCGTTCAATGGCATGAGAATGTTTGATAGTTTGAATAACATCGTAAATGTATTGTGTATCAGCGTAATCAGATAGAAAGAAATCATTAATGGCTTGTTTGACATTCGAATTTTCTAATGCGAATAAAGTAGGCAATGTAATGTGACCATTAAGTAAATCGCTGCCGACAGGTTTACCTAGCTCTTTTTCCGATGATGTAAAATCTAAAATATCATCAATAATTTGATAAGACATACCAATGAAATACCCATATCGATTTAACATATTTTCTGTAGCACGATCAACATTAGCGGCAATTGCTCCCATTTGGGTACTCGAAGCTATTAATAATGCGGTTTTACGTTTAATTCTTCTAAAATACGTTAAAAAGCTTTGTTCAACATCATACTTATCTCGAATTTGTTCAATTTCACCTATACAAAGCTCGTGTATGGTATTTGATAAAACAGTATGTAAACGATTGTTCTTAAAAGGTTTTAGTAATTCTAACGTTCTTGCAAAAATATAATCACCTGTAAAAACAGCGGTCCCATTATCCCATTGCTTATTAACAGTAGGTTTGCCACGTCTAACCATAGCATGGTCAATCACATCATCATGCACTAAAGAGGCCATGTGAATTAATTCCAACGCAACAGCAACATTGATAATTTTATCCTGATTTACATCACCAAACTTTGAAGACAAAAGAACAAAAATGGGTCGAATTCGTTTTCCACCAGCATTCAGTAAGTGGTTAGAAGCAGATTGAATCATCGAATTCTCAGCATTTGTTACTTCTCTAATCTGTCTTTCAACCTGTTGTATATCTTTATTCATATATTTAAACGCTGAGGCTAATTTCATAACATTCACCTTTACCCATTAATTTGCTTTAATTCCGCGATGCATGGCAGCTGCACCTAAAGCATAGCTTTTAACTTTAACATGATCTAATCCAGCCTGTTCAAACATCCTTTTTAACGTTTTCTTATCTGGGAAGTTTTTTGTTGATTCATAAAGCCATACGTATTCATAGTAGCTCTTTGCAAAAATCTTACCAAAAATCGGCATGATATGCTCAAAATAGAAGAAATATAATTGCTTATATCCAGGCAAAGTTGGTTGAGATGTATCTAAACAGACAACTTGTCCACCAGGTTTAACCACACGCTGCATCTCTTTTAACACTTGCCCATAATCAGGTGTATTTCTCAAACCAAATCCAATGGTAACATAATCAAATGTATCATTTTGATATGGTAAATTCATAGCATCTCCATGTTCAAAAGTAACATTACTGATCGGATGATTTTTGAGTTTTTCTTTCCCTACTGAAAGCATGTTTTGACTAAAATCTAAACCAATGACCTTCCCTTTCTCACCAACTGCTTCAGAGAGGGCAAAGCTCCAATCACCCGTTCCACAGCAAACATCTAAACAATATGCCCCTTGATAAACATCCATCTGATTCATGACATCCTTACGCCAAGCTTTATGACGTTGAAAAGATATAATGGAGTTCATCCGATCATAGCGTTTATAAATTTTTTCAAATACAGAGTGTACTTTTTCTGATTTCGATTGTTCGTCCATATTAATTGTCTCCTATAATATCAGAAGGGCTCCAAAATTTTTCCCTTTTTGAAATTTCATTATCAATCATTATTGAATTGTTATTTTTTAATACGTCTAACCATTTACTTTCCCCACGATTATAAACCAGTTGATGAACGATTTTAGGTTTCCAAACTGTTTGATAATCGGAAATTCGATACAATGAGCTTAAAGCATTATAAAGACCACAATGAACATTTTCAACCTCTTTTAATAATGATTCCACGGTCAATTGTTCTTGATTATGTAAAATAGTCATTTTAGATTCATTAATATGTTTAATCATTTCGATAAAATGATATAACTCATCTAGCATATTGTATTGTGACAAAAGACTGTAGAAATAAGAGCTATGATAGTCACCGACAAGTATCCTAAGTTGGTTTCTCACACTACGATGATCTGTAATACGCTCATAATTCTCAAGGTCTACTTGATCATGAATATCTAAGGATATTTGCATATGTAATAAGGCTACAAAAAGCTTTTCCCTATGATTTTGATTAATCTCAACCTTCAGTAGTAGGTCTTTAAAACATAAAATTTGCTCGTAAGATAAAATGCCATCATAGAATTGACGCTCAGTATAGGGGTGTTTATATGTACTAATAAAATCTTGACGTATGTTTTCTATCTTCTCTTTTAAATACAATTTAATCACCTATTATTTTATATACACACAAGAATGACACATAAAGTATTGTAGCATGATATGACAACATTATCTATCAACTTGATATATAGATTTTAATTATATTTTAACATTAAAAAAGGAGGGTTAAGACCCTCCTTTTTTATGCCCTATGTATCAGCTTTTATTTTACAGCATCTTTAAGGGCTTTACCTGGTTTAAATGCAGGTACTTTACTTGCTGGAATATCAATTTCTTTACCAGTTTGTGGGTTACGGCCTTTACGCGCAGAACGTTCGCGTACTTCGAAGTTACCAAACCCAATTAATTGTACCTTTTCTTCTTTTTGTAAAGAACCTGAAATAGATTCTAATACAGCGTCAACTGCTTTAGATGCATCCTTTTTTGATAAGTCCGCTTGCTCAGCTACAGAGTTTACTAAGTCTGTCTTGTTCATTTGTTTCACCTCCTCTCAAGTTGCAAATTATCAGATAATACCATTGTTACCACAATTTAAACAAAAATACGAAAACTTTGCAACAAATTCTTGCAATTAAGAACATTCTTTTACATAAAGAATAGAGGTTTAGCATAATTTTCTAGATTGTGTACCTGCATATTATCATAAAGAAGGATAGCATTTCAATACAAAATCGCGTCAAATTAGCATTTTATCGAGGTTTTTGCTCATTTTATCATATTTTTTAGGATATTTTCCATTTAGTAAACTAATAAAAGCAAATAAAAAAAGCGACTTTTTGTCGCTTTTATAAAATAATGGCAATCAATCCGCCATTGCCTTCGTTTATTATTCTCTCTAATGTATCTTTTAACTTATATCTTGCATGCTCTGGCATTAACGTTAATTTTGCATGAATACCTTCTCTTACAATAGAACTTAAAGATCTACCAAAAATATCTGACTTCCAGATGGATAATGGATCTTCCTCAAAGTCTTGCATTAAGTAACGAACAAGCTCTTCGCTTTGTTTTTCAGTCCCGATAATTGGAGCAAATTCTGATTCAACATCTACTTGAACCATATGAATGGATGGTGCTACAGCTTTTAGTCGAACACCAAATCTAGAACCTTGTCGAATGATTTCGGGCTCTTCCAATCGCATATCCTCTAAAGCTGGTGTGGCTATACCATACCCGGTCTGCTTAACCATCTGTAAAGCTTCAGATACTTGATCGTATTCGCGTTTTGCATCGGAATAATCCTGTAATAACTCTAACAGGTGATCCTTTCCACGAATTTCAACGCCTACAATTTCTTTAAGAACTTGATCATAGAGGTCGTCTGACGCATGTAAATCGATTTCGGCTACGCCTTCACCCATTTCCATTCCTGATAAATGAGCATCTGTAATAAACTCGTAGTCATAAAAGTCCCCTACTACACGATCAACATCGCGTAATCGTTTAATGTTTTGTACGGTGTCTTGAATAGCTCCTTGGAACTGTTTGCGTAACCAATGGTCATCTCTTAATGCCATAACCCAGCTAGGTAAGTTTACGTTAACCTCAAGAACAGGGAATTCATATAATGCCTCTCTTAAAACATTATAAATATCGTCTTCTCGTAGGTTTTCAACTGATAATGGTAATACTGGGATATCATATTCTTCAGCTAGTGTATTTCTTAATTCAACTGTTTCATAGTCATGTGGTCGGCTGGAGTTTAAAACCATGATGAATGGCTTACCGACTTCTTTTAATTCTTCGATGACTTCTCGTTCTGCTTCTTCATAATCTTCACGCGGGATATCCCCAAACGAACCATCAGTCGTTACAACAATTCCAATTGTTGAATGTTCTTGAATAACCTTTCTTGTACCAATCTCAGCTGCATCATGGAACGGAATAGCCTCTTCATACCACGGTGTATGAATCATTCTCGGTCCATTTTCATCCTCAAATCCTTGGGCTCCTTCAACCGTATAACCTACACAATCAACCATTCTAACTTTGACATCCAGACCTTCATCCACTGAAATTTCTACCGCCTGATTAGGGATGAACTTAGGTTCTGTCGTCATAATAGTTCGACCAGCTGCACTTTGTGGTAGTTCGTCTTTTGCTCGTTCTCGATCGTCATCACTGTTGATGTTAGGAATCACAACTTGATCCATAAACTTTTTGATAAATGTTGACTTACCTGTCCGGACGGCACCTACAACGCCTAGGTAAATGTCTCCGTTCGTCCGTTTCGATATGTCATGAAACACGTTAAATTTTTCCATTATATCCCTCCGACCCTGTACAATATCGTACACCTATTATTCGATGCAATATTAATTTATGATGTTGTCCTATTCAATTATGACTTAATTCCAAAAAAAATAGAGATTCTGATAAAGAAAAACGATGACTTAATAGAAAAGCCATCGTTTTTCTTATACTTTCGAAAGTATAAATTAAATAGAATCCTTATTACATCATATTATTCAGTTTCGGAATCTTGACTACTAAATTCAACATTCCCATCTATTAATTTCATAGGTGGTGAATAGGCTGGTACCATGGGATAATGATCGGTTAGTAAGTATCTTAGATCCCCTTCGTATTCCGTAATGTTTTCTTCTTCTAACAGCCGATAAACGTCAGGTCGGTAGTCCACTAATGCTCGGCCTTGCGCATTGATGATGATATCGAGTTTTTGCCCTGTATATGGACTATTAACGGTAAATGGTTCATCTACATCCATTCGTTCAGTGTCTATTTTAAAATAATTTCTTCCGATTGTTTCACCATAAGGCGGATATAAATGTTCATTACGGTATAGATTAATTTCGTAATTAACAGATCGTAATTTTTGATTAATTCTTACATCGGAGACCTTAACCTCTGTTTCCTCTTCTGGGTTAATAATGACATAAGAATATACACCGCCACGTTCAAACGAGTTACCAGGGGCTTGTCCCATAATATTAGCATTTTTTAATGTATTAAAATCGATTTGATATTTTATAAAAATAGGAGTATCCATATCACTATTTTTAATGGGTAATAGTCCACCATTTTGTTCCTTATATTGATTAACAGCATTTTGTACTTGTTGCAATTGTTCTTCATTTGTTGGCATTTGCTCGACCCTTTGTTCATCTGGGTATAAGCATGCAGATAATAACAATGTACTAACAAGAATAAACAATAATTTTAGCTTCAAGCTTAATCCCACCTTAACCCGTTGGTCCACTTAATACGATAAACATGATAATAAATCCACCAATAACTAATAAACCATACGCTAACAAACTAACAACAAAACGTATAACACCTTTTAATTTATGTCTAGCAAATAATATTAATAAAGCTGATAATATTAAAGCACCCATTCCTGCGAATGATATGTACATACGTAGCATACCTTCAGACATGTACGTGAACATCCCTTTCTTTTATATGATATACCGTCCGTATTATAGCATAAATCATCATCCATATGAGACTCTGAATATTGATAAAATGTTACAAAAATAAAAAAAGAGGTGTTGGGGCTCACACCTCTTTTTGACTAAATCCTCACATGAAGTAGCTCATTTTGACTGTTGCATTTTATAATATGACGATGTGTTGATCATACGAAACTTCTCTTGCCTATACGACGGTTTATTTTTTGAATATTTGTTGTAATGCGCTATAGTCTAATTGATCTCCCTTTTTAGTAATTAACTCTACGATACGATCTTCTTTCTGTTTGCCAAGCGGACGATCCGCCATATTCGCTAGTTGCTGAACGAGCTGTCTGACTGTTTTTTCATCCGAAAAATTGGCGTTTTGTACCGATTGAGCAACACCCATCACTTCATCTGGGGAAATATTAGCCGTTTTCTTTAAATGCTCAAATATTGATTGTTGGAAATCTTGACTCATTTGATGCTCCTCCCTAACATTGCATTCGTAATACTATATGCAACCAATAGGAAGCTGTTGTGTGTGTTAACGACTATTTTATAAAAAAGATGATAAATCTTCTAATTCTTTGGTTTTGCCTCGATTCATCAATTCATCCACGACTTTTTTAGGTTCTTTTTCATCAAACAAGAGCTCGTATAAACCTTCTGTAATCGGCATATCGATATTTAATTTTCGTGAAAGCTGATAAGCCGCTTTAGTTGTACGTACGCCTTCTACAACCATTCCCATTTGATCTAAAACATCTTGGAGGACATAACCTTTCCCTAGCATATTACCTGCCCGCCAATTCCGACTATGTTTACTTGTGCAAGTTACAATTAAATCTCCGACACCGGCTAAACCAGCAAAAGTTAAAGGATTCGCATCCAAACTCGTCCCAAGACGTGCTATCTCTGCTAAACCTCTAGTAATTAGAGCAGACTTCGCATTATCACCATAACCAAGTCCATCTGATATCCCAGCACCTAAGGCGATAATATTTTTAAGAGCACCGCCAATTTCGACTCCTAAGACATCCTCATTTGTATAAACTCTAAAATTCTCATTCATAAATAAGTCCTGGGTCAGCTCAGCCATCTTTAAATTATAAGAAGTAGCCGTAATCGTAGTCGGTTGTCTGAGTGCAACCTCTTCCGCATGACTTGGCCCCGATAAAACAACTAATTGTTGGTGAACCTGTTCACCTAGCTCATCTTCTAACATCTCAGAAATTCGTTTATGTGTTTCCGGTTCAATTCCTTTTGATGCATGTATAATCATCTTATTCGGATCTAAAAATGGTTTTAACTGTTGACTAACTTCTCGAATAGCTTTCGTAGGAACGACTAGTAATACGGCATCAGTTCCTTTCACAGCCTCCTCCATTTTCGAATAGGCGACGATGTGTTCTGATAATTGAATATTAGGTAAATATCTCTGATTCGTATTACGTTCATTTATTTCATTAACTTGCTCCTGACGATGTGACCAAACATTAACCTCATGCTTATGATCAGCTAAAACAATGGATAAAGCTGTCCCCCAACTTCCAGCTCCAATGACTGCTACCTTTTTCATTATCTCACCTCATCTATTATTTACGTTGACGAGCATAAATTTTAATTGGCGTTCCAACAAACCCAAATGCCTCACGTATTCTGTTCTCTAAAAACCGTTCAAAAGTAAAATGCATCAATTCTGGGTCATTTACAAAGACGACAAAAGTCGGTGGTTTAGTTGCTACTTGAGTCGTATATAATATCTTTAACTTCTGTCCTTTTATCGAAGGGGTTGGGTTAATAGCTAAGGCATCTTCAATCACTTCGTTTAACAGGTTTGTCTTAACACGTTTTGCGTGATTTTCACCCACTTCAATAACGATTGGTAATAATGTATGAATGCGCTTTTTCGTTTTCGCAGATAAAAAGATAATTGGAGCATATGATAAGTACTGGAACTTCTGTCTCACTTCCTGCTCAAATTCACGCATGGTATCTTGTGACTTTTCAACGGCATCCCATTTATTGACTACGATTACGATGGCTTTACCGGCTTCATGCGCATAACCTGCAATTTTTTTATCTTGCTCAATGATACCCTCTTCTGCATCGAGTACGACTAAAACAACATCCGAACGCTCGATTGCTTTTAAGGCACGTAAAACACTATATTTCTCTGTCGACTCATAAACCTTTCCACGTTTTCTCATACCAGCTGTATCGATAATCGTGAATTCACGGTCATCTTTTTCGAAGTCTGTATCAATTGCATCCTTCGTTGTTCCAGCAATATTACTGACGATAACGCGTTCTTCTCCTAAGAGCGTATTAACTAATGAAGATTTTCCTACATTTGGTCTTCCAATCAACGAAAACCTAATCCGATCATCGTCTTCCGGAGGTTGTTCTTCTGTAGGGAAATGCTTTACGGCTTCATCCAGCAGGTCCCCTAATCCTAAACCATGAGTCCCGGAAATGGGGAAGGGTTGTCCGAATCCGAGAGCATAAAATTCATAAAGCAAATCCTGCATCTCGTAATTATCGACCTTATTGACACCTAGTACAACAGGTTTATTCGACTTATATAAGATCTTAGCAACTTCTTCGTCTGCTGCAGTAATACCTTCACGACCATTGACGAGAAAGACAATAACATCAGATTCTTCTATCGCAATTTGTGCTTGTTCGCGTACTTGAACGATTAATGGTTCATCACTGATGTCAATACCACCCGTATCAATGATATTAAACATCGTATTTAACCATTCCGCTTCTGCATATATTCTGTCTCTTGTAACGCCTGGCGTATTTTCAACAATTGAAATTCGTTCGCCAACTAATCGATTAAAAATAGTTGATTTTCCTACATTTGGTCTACCTACAATGGCAACAACTGATTTCCTCATATCATTCATTCCTTCTAATAGATGAATTCTAAGCAATAAAAAAGTGGCATTTACGCCACTTTCAGACGGATGACAGCGGCTCTTGAATAAGACAACAGTCAATCCTGTTGTATTTAGCTGATCCGTTTAACCTATTATTCTTTATTTATTTATGTCTTTTAAACGGTCACCAATGATGTCTCCAAGCTGGAAAGAATGCTCATCATCTTCTTTTTTATACTTTTGTAATTCAACATTATCTTGTTCTTCTTGCGCTTCCTTTATGCTTAAAGAAATACGTTTATTCCCTTCACTGATATCAAGAATCTTAACTTTAATCATTTGTCCCTCTTGTAGGACTTCCTGTGGGTTACCGATATGTTCTTTGGATATCTGAGAAATGTGAACTAAGCCTTCAACACCTGGTTTTAACTCAACAAAAGCTCCAAAGTTTACTAACCTTCTAACCACACCTTCAACAACATCGCCAGCACTAAATTCTTCTTCTATTCCATCCCACGGTCCTGGTAACGTGTCTTTAAGCGATAGTGCAATTCGTTCCGTATCAAGATCAACGGATAAAACCTTTACTTTAATCGTATCACCCTCATTAACAACGTCTTCAGCTTTATCGACATGATCGTGTGATAATTGCGAGATATGAACTAAGCCATCAACGCCACCTAAGTCTATAAAGGCACCAAAATTTGTAATGCGTTGGACTTTACCTTCAACAACTTGACCTGATTCAATATTTTGGATTGTTTCTTTTCTTTTTGCATTTTGTTCTTCTTCAGTCACAGCTCGATGCGATAGAATGACACGATTTTTCGATTCATCCATCTCTATAACTTTAACTTGAAGTATTTGACCTTGATAAGAATCAAAGTTTTCTACAAAGTATGACTCAACCTGTGAAGCAGGCATAAAGGCTCTTAGGCCGACATCAAGTACCAGGCCGCCATTAACAATATCCATAACCGTTGCATTAAACGTAGCATTATGTTCAAATTTTTCTTTAAGGTCGGTCCAAGCCATTTGCTGGTCCTTTAATTTTTTAGAAAGGATAATGGCTTCATCTTCTACTTTTGTAACGATAAATGATACTTCATCGCCCTCAGATAATACTTCGTTAGGATGGACCACATGTAAATGAGATAATTCAGAAATAGGTACAATCCCGTCGTATTTTTCACCAATATCTACAACTACTTGTTTTTCTTCCAATTTTAATATTTTTCCAGTTACTTCAGCTCCAACCTCTAATGTTTGATTATCTTGACGTTCACTCATCATATTTCCTCCTTCTATACCGTCAAAAGCAGTAATTCATCATATATTTAATATTCTAATCGATGTTTAGTTTACTAATATTTTCATAATAACATGAATTAACGATATTCTTCTAATAATGCCTTTATATTGTCCATAATTTCATCTGTCACTTCCTGAGCCCCAGGTTTCTCTTTCTGTAATGTTTTGAAATCAATTGGTTTTCCATAGATGACTTTAAGTGTTGAAAACTTTTTATATGAACCAATTATAGCACACGGAATGACCGTTGCTTCAGAACGCATAGCAAAAAAGCCAGCTCCGGCAAGTCCTTTTTTTACTTCACCATCTTTACTCCGTGTACCTTCAGGGAATAATCCTAAAGTTTTACCTTCAGAAAGAAGTTTTAAACCAGTTCTTAAGGCATTCCGGTCACGCATTCCTCGCTTTACTGGAAAAGCATTTAAATTCGTTAACAACAGACCTAAACCCTTTTTTCTAAACAACTCTTCCTTTGCCATGAATTTTATAGCTCTTGGGCTCGTTATACCAACAAGAGGTGGATCAAAGTTTGAAATATGGTTAGAACATATAATAACAGGACCTTTTTTCGGTATATTTTCTTTACCAATCACCTTAATTCTAAACATGAGGATAAATATGAGTTTAACAACCGTTTTTGCAAATTGATAGAACAAGATATATCACCTTATTTCCTTGATTGAGCAAGTGAATAAATCGTATCTGCTACGTCATCAATACTTTTATTTGTAGTGTCTATTTCTATAGCGTCATCTGCTTTAACGAGTGGAGCTACTTCACGTTCAGAATCTAATTGGTCTCTTTTTCTAATTTCCTCTTTCAGCTGTTCTAAATCTGATTCAAAGCCATTTTCAAGATTCTCCTTATGGCGCCTTAGAGCTCTTTCCTCAACTGAAGCAATTAAAAACACCTTTAATTCAGCGTTCGGTAATACAAAAGTTCCTATATCGCGTCCATCCATCACAACATTACCTTCTCGAGCTAATGAACGCTGCATGTCGACTAATTTTTCTCTTACCAGTTGATGTTTGGCAACCATTGATACATTATTGGTTACGTCTTTATCTCTAATTTTTTTGGTCACGTCATGTTCATTTATATAAACCTCTTGGCCATCCTTGTCATTTTTAAATGTGATTGCAATTTCTTCAGCCAATTGAGTTAATGAATGTTCATCATCGACGTCGATATTTGACTCCAAAGCAGCTAAAGTTAAGGCTCGATACATCGCGCCTGTATCAATATATACGTAACCTAATCGTTTAGCGATCATTTTTGCGACCGTACTCTTACCTGCAGCTGCTGGTCCATCTATTGCGATTCTCATTTGCAATCCTCCTGGTTGTCCAATTAATTATTGATTTAATACTTTCCTTCGATTATCAAGCTGCTTTTCGAAGCAAAATTTAATCATTTTTTCTCTTTCTTTTTCATCTATGTTGACAAATTTATATGTAATTTTGGATGATGAAGCATCATGGCCACGTATCGTGCGGATCACTTCAGCCTGAGAAAAGAAATAACTATAATCATTAGACTGAAATGGAAGGACGATTGAAATATCCATTATATCCCCAGATTGATATTCCTTTTCTTTTCCTAAACCGACAACAGCTATGCCTCCACCACTTATATCAATCGTACGCGTGATTAAAGGCGATTGATCCTCTTGTTTGGGATGGATCGCTACATCCAACGGAACTTCAACACGAACATATTCTCGACGTTGTATTTTTCTAAATTCATCTTTATTTGGCATTTTAATCGTAAGTACAGGGATTTTCATTTTTTTACGTCCTATAACCTCAGTTGAAAACTTATAAACGTTACCATCGTGCCCAACATAAGATACCATAAATTCCGAGCCATCTAAAAATAAAGACGTCCGACCCGTTCTTTCACTTATAGGATAGTCAATATAAATATATTTTTTCGAAATCTCAGCAATTTTACACTGAAAACGTTCTTCTACTTCACCGTTTTTTATGGTCTCTATTGTTAAACGTGTTCCAATTTTCAACATAATTGAATTCCCTCCCGTTTTCTGCTACCCTTATTATGGCAAAAAAAATGAAAAAGGAAAAGACTTAATTGTCTTTTCCTTCCCTACAGTTTCTAACTCATCCCATAAATTTGCTCTGATTGTTGTAATTTCTCGACCTTTTCTTCAAATCCGTCGTTTGCGTTGATATAAACTCGGTAAGTTTGATCGTTCATCGTACCGAATATTTCATAACAAAGGACTTTTTCACCTAAATCATTTTCAATAACAGCTTTCCTTGTTTGTTTAACTTCAATATTAGGATTAACATAAGTCTTTGCTTCTTCTTCAGATAAGTTATCTTGGAAATCAGTTTCTTCATCCGATGATGAATTAATAATATAATCTCTTGCTGTCAAACCGATTATATCACCATTATCCAATGCAACCTTAACTTGAAGACTGTCTGGATAATAATAAACATCATCTTCAACTTTGACGAATCGGAAAACACCGACACTTTCATATTGTGAGCTTTCTACCATTTCAACTTGTTCATAACCGATATCATTTAATAATTCTTTAGCTTGTTTCATTCCATCATTCAAACTAATTTTTTTCTCTCCAACATCTCGAGTTAACATATATGAGACCATGTTTGCCCCTTGTTTTGTTACCTCAGCATATCCATGCAATTCTCCTGTGTCAAAGGATACGTTATACATTGGAATATCTGAACCTTCACCAGTTTCAGTCACTTGTAATTCGATATCACCATCTAATTCAAACCTTTTATGAACAAAATCTTCAATTTCTTGTTCATTATAGTTTTTGCCGGTTAGTTTAATTTCTTTTTCGCCTGCATCACTATTTAATGTGAACGCTCCTTCATTTTCACTCGTATTAAATTGTTCAGAATTTTTCTCAATGGTTTGTAAACCATCAATGATCGTATTGTCACCTGGTTCATTTGTTGCTAGTGCGACTTCTACATCCATCCATCTCAAACCTTCGTCTAGTACTTCGTGTTGAACAGAACGCAATTCACGCTTAATCTCAGTCGAGTTTTGGTATAATTGATTAAGTAATTCTTTTTCATCTTGATTTAAAGGTTCTTCTTCTAGACCTCTTACAGCCACACGATATGAGAATTCACCAATGTTCGTAAGAAATTCCTCAGTCTTATTAAAAGGTAATAAGGTTAACGGAAGCTGTCCTACATCAGCTTGTGCCTCAGCGGAAATCTTCCAAATCTCTGTCAATTGAGGTGATAAATTTTCTGGTGTATTCATTGCCAACACTGTACCAATTTTTTCATTTAGTAAATCAATTCGATAAGTTAGGTCGTGAAAGGAACGTTGATAGTTGTTCTCAGCTTGTATGAGTATAGCGTTCTTCTCTTGATGTTCTTGGTAGCCGTAAATGATTGAACCTATGAACCCAACCAATAGTACAATATATAAAACCCAACGCATCACGCAAAAACCTCCCTATTTACAGAAAACATGTTTACCAATCCTCTTTATTTGTGGCCTAGACCAAATCCAATCAGACGTAGCTGTGTCAGGATTAAAATAATAGGTGGCACCTCCTGAAGGGTCCCAGCCATTTAGAGCATCAATAACGGCTTCTTTTGCTTGGCTATTTGGCTCCATATAAAACTGACCATCAGCAACTGCGGTAAATGCAAGTGGTTCAAAAATGACGCCTGAAATTGAATCAGGGAAAGTAGAATCATCTACACGGTTTAATATAACTGCTGCTATAGCCACTTGTCCGACATATGGCTCACCTCTAGCTTCAGAATACACAGCCTGAGATAATAACTGAATATCATTTTGTGAATAACCTTTAGGAACATTTGTTGCTGTAGGTTCTTCTGGTGTCCCTTCTTGAGCTTGACCTTGGCCTTGGCCTTGACCTTGTCCTTGGTTTTGTCCTTGTGATTGTTGAGCCTCCGACCATGGACGTTTTTGACCACCATAATGTGTAAATTCTCTGCCCTGTCTAATCTGTTCCTTTACCCATCCCTCGTCGTATTCTGAAGCTCGAGTTAACATGTCTTTCGTTTTTTGACCAACAAGTCCATCTACTTCAAGACCGAATTCATTTTGGAAATTCCTAACAGCCCAATAGGTCCCCCACCCAAATACGCCATCAATCTTTCCGTTATAAAATCCTATATATTGCAATCTAGATTGCAATTCGATGACATCATCTCCAGTGGCACCTTGTTGAATCACTTGCTCCGTAAAAGCATTAGTTGAAACATCGGTAGTTGATATGCCAAACAACAATATGACAGCTAATACTAATAATCTTAATAATTTGAGCTTACTCAATGTTGTGATTCCTCCTCGTATCAAACAATATATGCCCTATTATCATTTGTTTTTTTAGGTTTAATATTCTTATAAAAATAAAAAAAGCTGACAGATAAACTGTCAGCCAAACATAATTCATATCAAGTTATTATATTTAAAAATTAAACGATTCAACATCTGCCGAAAGCATTACTGAAAGCTTGACCCTTGCTTTCTTACTGTCATAATCACTCCCTAATATGACACCATGGTTAATTAGATCATAGGCACTGCCTTCATAATCATAGGTGGGATAGACAGCTCCTTCCTCTGATGCAGTTGTCATAACCATTGTGATACCATCATCTTTACACCTTCTAATAGCTGGCATCATATTAGGGGGAACTTGACCCCTTCCGACCCCTTCGATAACGATACCTTTAGCATTAGTCTCTCTAATCGCATCTAATATAGTACCATCTGCATCAATATAACACTTAACGATATCAACCTTAGGTAAATAGTCACTGATTTCATAGGTGTCATGTTTAATAGGCCGTTGAAAAACCTGTACTTCATCATTATCAATAATACCTAAATAACCAAATCCAAATGCATTAAAACCTTGAATATTACTAGCATGCTCCTTTTTGACATGCCTTGAAGCAAAAATTCGCTCATTAAATACAACAACCGTTCCACACTTATGTAAATCCTCACTACATGCCGTGTAAATGGCGTGTCGTAAATTAATGTAGACATCACTACCTATTTCAGAAATCGAGCGTTGTGAGCCTGTCACAACAACTGGTCTCGAATCATTAATGGTTAAATCTAAAAAATATGCTGTTTCCTCAAGTGTATCCGTTCCGTGCGTAATAACGACACCGTCAACCGACTCATCTTGAAAATAAAAATCAACTTTTTTCTTTAGCAAAATCCAATCATGTGAATTTAAATGAACACTAGGCTTTTGAAAGGCTGAATCAATTTGGATCTGGATTTCATCAGGTAAATCGCAAAATGATGCTAATTCTTCACCTGTCATGGCACCTGATTTTAGCTTACCGCTATTTTCATTTGGTTTACTTGCAATCGTTCCACCAGTAGTAATTAATACGACTTTTTTCATAACTATTCACCATTGTCCCTTTTTTTCATGATTCGATCAGCAATTAATTTCCCGTGATGACGTCCATTCTCAATAAAAATTTCATTATTGTTATAGCCAGCAGCAATGACACCGGCGATATATATGTTTTTAATATTGGTTTCCATGTGCTCATCAAACATTGGTCGACCAGTATCAGCATCAATTTCGATCCCAATGTTTTTAAGGAAACTTTGATCTGGATGATAACCAATCATCGCAAACACATAATCTGCCTCAATAGTAAGCTCCTCACCATTGATTTCGGTTATTAATTCCTTATCTTTAATTTCCTTTATATGGGCATTAAAATACATATTAATCTTATGATGTTTAACTAATGATTGAAATAACGGCAAAATCCACGGTTTTACACTAGGAGAATAATCACTTCCACGATAGAGCACTGATACATCAGCGCCAGCTTTCTCCAATTCTAAAGTTGCGTCGACTGCTGAGTTCTTTCCGCCTACTACAACAACCTTCTTATTAAAATAAGGATGCCCCTCTTTAAAATAATGCGTGACATGAGGTAATTGCTCACCTTTAATGCCAAGTCGGTTAGGGTGATCATAGTACCCTGTCGCAATGATGACATGTTTTGCTAAATACTGATGTTCATTACCTTTTTCGGTTCGAGTTTGTAATATAAATTGATTATTTTTTGTATTTAGAGTGATGACCTTTTCATAATTATTTATTCTTAATTGACCTCGCTCTGCCACAGTCCTATAATAGGTCAACGCCTCGTTTCTTACCGGTTTTTGACGTTCAGAAATAAACGGAATATCACCTATTTCTAGTTTTTCACTTGAGCTAAAAAACGTCTGATGTGTAGGGTAATTATAAATAGCATTGGCGATATTCCCTTTTTCTATAATTAACGGTTCAATACCTTGCTTTTGCAACTCCAGTGCAGCAGACATACCACATGGTCCTGCACCTATGATGATCACTTCTTCCGTTTGCATATTGACTCCACTCCTAAGCAAAGAAAAATCTCCTACCAAAATAATGATAGGAGATTGTATTTAAATAATCAAATTGAAAGTCCAACTTTTATATCCAGCCACGGAAACGAGAAGCTTCAGTCATTTTTCTAACACCAACCATATAGGCAGCTAAACGCATATCAACTTGGCGATTTTGTGAAGTCGTATAGACATTATTAAAGGCTTTCACTAATACTTCTCGTAACTTTTCTTGAACTTCTTCGTCTTTCCAGTAGTAGCCTTGGTTATTTTGTACCCATTCAAAGTAGGAAACAGTTACCCCACCTGCTGATGCTAATACATCAGGTACAAGTAAAATATCTCTTTCCGTTAAAATCTTAGTCGCTTCTAGTGTCGTCGGACCATTAGCGGCCTCAACGACAATGTTTGAATTAATTTGATGGGCGTTTTCTTTTGTAATTTGATTTTCAATCGCGGCGGGTACAAGAATATCCGTTTCTAATTCAAACATTTCGTCATTCGTAATCGTGTCTTCAAATAAATTCGTTACAGTTCCAAAGCTATCTCGACGGTCTAATAAGTAATCAATATCTAAACCATTCGGATCGTAAAGGGCGCCTTCTGCATCTGAAATAGCGATGACTTTTGCTCCCATATCGTACATAAATTTTGCTAAGAAACTACCTGCATTTCCAAAGCCTTGTACAATAACACGAGCTCCTTTTATGTCGATTCCCCGCTTCTTACATGCTTCCTCTATGCAAATCGTAACCCCTTTAGCTGTCGCAGATTCTCTACCGTGAGATCCTCCAAGTACAATCGGTTTACCCGTTATAAACCCTGGATTATTGAATTCGTCAATACGACTATATTCATCCATCATCCAAGCCATGATTTGTGAGTTTGTAAATACATCTGGTGCAGGAATATCCTTTGTAGGTCCTACAATTTGAGAAATCGCGCGTACATAACCGCGACTTAATGCCTCAAGCTCACGAAATGACATTTTTCTAGGATCGCATATAATGCCACCTTTACCACCACCATATGGAAGATCGACAATTCCAGCTTTTAAGCTCATCCAAATTGATAAAGCTCTAACTTCATCTTCTGTGACATTTGGATGGAAACGAACGCCTCCTTTTGTTGGGCCAACAGCATCATTGTGCTGTGCACGATAACCGGTGAATATTTTCACTTTACCATCATCCATGCGTACAGGTATACGCACAATCATCATTCTAACTGGTTCCCTCATTAGCTCGTAGGCCGCTTCAGGGTATCCCAATTTATTTAAAGCTGTTTTAATGACTTCTTGTGTCGATGTCAAAATATTATTGGTGTCTTGAGAATCTGCTTGATTATCGGCTACCATGTGTTTACCTCCTATATTATAACAAGAAAAATATTATTAGTGCTTTCAATGACTAGTATACATTTTCGTATCGAATATGCAACATAAATAAACCTTTAAATTCCCAATAATAAGTACCTCTAACATCCGCCTTAACCTAAGACAATTTTAAGCCTTAATCGTTAGTTGAATAAATTGTTCTAACATCTCTTCATAATTCATATCGACAGCTTTAGCAGCGTCTGGATATAAACTTGTCGGTGTCATTCCTGGCAGGGTATTGACTTCTAAAATTATCGGATCACCATTATCCTTGAGTATAAAATCAACACGTGAATACGTTTCGCAGCCTAGAATTTGGTGTGCCTTTACCGCATAATCCTGAATTTTAGTTGTTAAGGTCTCGTCGATTTTTGCTGGACAAATATGTTCACTACCGCCTGCTGAATATTTAGACTCATAATCGTAATATTCACTCTTAGGTATAATTTCAATAATAGGTAATGATTGTTCTTGACCTCGTTTACCTATAACGGCACAAGTCATCTCTCGACCTTTAACGTATTCCTCAACTAAAATCTCAAAATCATGTTCAAAAGCAAGTTCGACAGCAGGTTTAACTTGACTTTCGTCACTCACAATCGTCAGCCCTAATGTCGAACCTTCTTGGTTTGGTTTAATCACAATAGGCAAAGAAAATTGCTGGTTGATATCTTCTACAATATTTTCTTGTGATTCATGTTTACCGTATGTGTTACCCTTGGCAATCGGAATGCCATTCATATAAAAAATTTGTTTTGCCTTTGTTTTATCCATTGCCAGAGACGATGCTAACACACCAGAACCAACATATGGAACACCCATTAAATCTAGTAGGCCTTGGACGGTTCCATCCTCTCCTTGCTTCCCGTGTAAACCAATAAATACAAGATCAACTGTTTTAATTTTTTCCATGACGTCTTCTAAATCTTTAGGGTTAAAATCAATATCCACAACGTCATGACCTCGTTTACTTAATGCTTGGATAATCCCTTTTCCTGAAGATAATGACACTTCTCTTTCCTTAGATGTCCCACCATATAATACTGCAATTTTCAACAAATTCACCTCATTAGAAGTAATGTACAAGGATTTGGAGTGCATTATTCTCTGCAATCACATTACCGTGTTCGTTTAGAATATAGGAAGTCATTGTACTCGGTGAGGCATACTCTGACATAATTGAAATCAAGTCTCCTCTAATTCGCTCTGTCAATGACGTTTCATTTATATTGAGATAATATAAATCGTCATATGCATACAGGCTTGCGTTTAAATCAAATTGATTAATAATCGCCTTTGCCGACTGAATCACATCTTCAAAATCATTAAATACAAATATCATTTCTTTACTCTCATCCATTGTCACTTTTAATTCGATATATTCTTCACTTTCCAATTGATCATTATCGTTCTGAGTCACGACGATAATCATGCCTTGGGCTTGTAGCATGTGAACTTTAACTTTCAACATGCCATCTAAATCCATATTTAATTCCTCACAAGCTTCATACAACATATCTTGAAACAACTGATTTGCTTTCGGTAAATTATTCCACAAATCTTCCTTTGTATAGCCTCGTTCGTTGAGGTCATCATAGGTTAGGAAAATTTTAAACTGGTTAACGCTAATTCGTTCTAATCGCACGTAACCACCTCCACCATCTCACTAATATCTTATGTATCATCCACTACGAAAATTGCCTGTATTATTAAAAACTTATTCAAACTTTTCATTTACTTTAATAAAACATTAAATATCAGACAAAAGTTGTTAGATAGATTTATTAATAATCTTTTCTACTCAATTGATCGGATTTCCTGCTATAATTCGACAAAAATCTCTCTTTTTCCCTATGACATTATAAAATAAAAAAGAGTGGCAATAAACCACTTTTGGTTGATTGGTATCGAATCATTAAAAATCCCTACATTATTGTAACCAAAAATAATATATAAATGGAATAGATATGATTAAAAAAATAAAAATTGTTACTAAACCTTTTAAAATGATTTGGCTGATTAGCAATTGATTCTTTTCTTTCCGAAATCGAGACTGATGCTTCTTACTTCTCGGTGGTAAATTCAATACATCATCGACTTCCCGATCATTTTGATAACGTTTGGCTGAGCTTTCTTTCATGATTGTCACCTCTGAATAAACGATAGTAAATCCCTAATAGAAAATCAATAATAAAATGCGCTACAATCGGAACCAATAGATTATTCGTAATCTCGTAAATATATCCTAGCAAAAATGAAAGGATTAATACAGATACTAGAAGTACTATTTTATTTAAATATCTAAAATGAACTAAAGCGAATAAAACACTGGCTATGACATATCCAAATGACGTCTGTATAACTCCCCTAAACAATAACTCTTCCGAAAACGAAACAACAAGTGCTATTAAGAAAATTTGCGGTATAGATAACGATGTAAAAATCCGATTATTAATTCCACCATCATCGTAGTATTTTTCTGGTATCCATTTAATAAATATTAAATCAATCATGACGACGGTGACGCCGGGGATCAAACCTAATAACAATAGTTCATTCCAGTTTAACTTAAAAAGACCGAATAAATGATTAAAGTCATCAAACCATAACCATGCCAAACCAAAAGCTAACAATACAAAAAGTAATTGTGATGCATAAACATTTAAGAGTAATTCTTTATTTGATAATTGTTTTACGATTTCCGCTTGTGATTGTCTTTTCATTGAAACATCTCCTCAAGAATGTTACGCCAATTCTGCTTATAATCATGGTGAATGTTTAAATCAATCTCCCATTTATGAATATTAAATCCACAATGATCACAACAATCAAATAAGGCTGGCCGAACATGCTCCTGATAAGGTTGAAATAGTAAAGCACGTCTACAATCTTCAGCATTAACCCAACGAACTAAATTAATTACACTATTTATTTTTAACTGTTTTCGATGATCGCGGAAAGACTTTAGTTCCTCTTCGATTTCTGACTGCTGTGTTAGAGTTTGGGTTAGTTTATGAGTATGATAATTCAAAAATCGTAGTTTCGTTTCACTTAATTCAGATTCGATGTCAATATTTATACCTTCCTGTTTCGCGTGAAGATACCTTTCTATCTCACTATCATCTGGTAACTCCGATTCAATAATCTGAAAAGGAATGGTTTCATCACCTTTTGTATAAAGTAATACACTCACACTTTGTTTGCCATCGCGTCCTGCTCGCCCTGTTTCCTGAATAAATGATTCTAAGTTTGTAGGCAAGTGATAATGTATAATGAGTCGAATGTTATCTTTATTGACTCCCATTCCAAAAGCACTAGTACAACAGATAATATCCAATTGATCATGCATAAACTGCTGTTGTATTAATAACCGATCCTGTTGTTCCATACCGCCATGGTAATAGGCTACTTTTCGTTCAGGAAATTGTTGTTGTAATAGTCCGTACAATTGCTCTGTCATCACTCTGCTCGAAAAATAAATCATGGTAGGTGCCTTGGCTTGCTCTAATAAATGAATGATTTGCTCCTGCTTTTCTATCTGATTATCTGATTTTAATACACTATAAGTAATATTTACCCGGTCCATCGGATAAATGATTTTCCTCATGTTGAGCGATAACTGCTTAACAATATCATCCTGGATTTTAGGTGTAGCTGTTGCACTAAGAGCTAGTACAGTTGGTTCACCTAGTGTTTCTATGACATCCTTCAACCTTAAATAGTCAGGTCTAAATTCATGTCCCCATTGCGATATACAATGGGCTTCATCAATGACAAACTGCAACACATTGAGTTGCTTAAGTCTATTGATGAATGATTCCTGCTGCAACATCTCGGGAGAGCAATAGATCATACGATATCGATTAAGATGACTCAATAATTTAGATTTTTGCTCATAGCTTAATAAGCTATTAAGGGCTGTGACACGTTTATAACCCTGTGCACGAAGTAATTTAACCTGATCTACCATGAGCGATATCAATGGAGATACGACAATCGTTATCCCCTCGACGATTAAAGAAGGCAATTGATAACAAATCGACTTTCCACTTCCTGTAGGTAATGTTGCTAAAGTATGCTGATTATCTAAAACAGACTCAATAATCTCCTTTTGCCCTTCTCGAAATGATGAAAAACCAAAATGTTTTTTTAACTGATCCTCTAATTTGATTGTTTCTTTATCCATTTGCCATGACACTCACTTTAGAATGATTATATTTTGCTAGCACCAAACGTATTTGAAAATAACTGATGTGATCATCTAATTGTTCCTTTATTACTTTTAACCTTCTCGTCTCTACCTTTTCGATAACACGAATAATTTTTTCCTCTATATCTTTTGAAACAAATGAGTCAATATCGAAGTGTTCTAGCTGAGTCGCTATTTCAACAACATGGTCTCGAATGGTGCTAGGGCGCAATTGACGGATATTTTCTATTTCCTTAAGTGTCAATCCATTATTAAGAAACCGGTATGTTTTTTCTGCTGAATCTGTTATAGATTGATGACGTTTCTGAGATATGAATAGGTTTAATATAGGATACTCCTCCGTATTATACTCTACGATTTGAATTAATTGATGAATAGCACTCATCGTGGTCAAATGAATATCTTCTTCGTAAACTTGATAATCATCAGCTAACTGTTTTTTACTCAATCCGATTCGATTCGCACCAGTAAACTGTTGTACCATTAACTCTGCCTCTAGCTCCCCTATTTGCTCTAAGACTGATTTGAGCTCATTGTGAAATAAATGAACGAGTTGATCGTGATGTCGATATTTTTTCATTAGTTGCTTAACCTGATATTGAATCTCAACATCATCAATAACCGGAATAAAATGTTTATTCTGTTTATGTATATTAGATAAAGTTTGGCACACCAACTGAATAGCTGAAAACCAGTCCAAATCTACTCGGTGATATTTAAAACCATTAATCTTGTCCCGAAGATTGCCTGTTTGGAAATGTATCTTTCCCGTGCATTCAAAGCTTTCGTCTCTTATGATAATCAGATTTTGTGATACAAAACTATCGATCCATCTATGATAGGTTGCTGATCGCAATTTTGGATAAATACCATAATAGGGTTGTAGCCCAAACAAATGAATGTCCTGTAGTGTTTGTGAAGACCTTTTCCCTCGTAAAATATGGAAGGCCGACGAAATCGTACGTTCTCCATTTAATTTATATAACATATGTGAGATTACGTCTTGATAGTGAATCATCTCCTCACCCCTTTAATTGAATACGAAGTTAAATCGTAATACAATGAAATAGTAAAAGTTCAACATAGGAGGATCCTTTATGACTCTTTACACATTCGTCAATCAGGACACTTGCATAGCCTGCGGAGCATGTGGTGCTAATGCCCCTGATATTTTTAATTATAACGAAATGGGCGTTGCTTATAATTTACTAGACAACAATCAAGGAACATTAAACATTCCCAAGGCTTTACATGATGATCTAGAAGATGCGTATGAAGGCTGCCCAACTGAATCCATCAAATTGTCTAAAATACCATTTAACAGTCGATATATTAACAGTTAAATATCGTTCTATTTTTCTTCTACTATTTGATTAAAATGACGTTCTGCCGCTTTTTTATAAAAACTACTAAATAAACGTAGGCCCATTTGATCAACAATACGAAAATATAGGCTAACTCTATTTTGTTGTAGGATATAACCATTACGTTCTTCTATCGTTTTCCACCAAGTGTGGTGACTAACCCGATTATGGTTATATGCTATATGCTTTCGTCTAATCGTTTGTAATAAATATATGACGTCGTTTTCACCTAGCTCCTGTTGAATAATAGAACTATCACGAAAGATTGACGCAAAAGTCACGATAACCGGCCAATTCGCTTCAATTCTTCCCTTCTCGATTTGCAACAATGTTTTTTTAGAAATACCTAGAATATCAGACATTTGCTCCTGAGTATAATCAAATTCAGTTCGAACGACTTTAATTTTTGTTGATAGGATTTGACGTAAATCATGTTCATTCACTATGATCCCTCACAGTTTTGTCATTATATATCATTTTACCATTAATCTTGCTTTTCTTACTATATAAAGATTGATATAATGAGTAATCGAAGAATGCAAATAAAGGAGGACTAACCGTGCCAGAAAACAAAATTGTAGATGTTTTCGTAGAAATTCCTACAGGAAGTCAAAACAAATATGAATATGATAAAGAAAAAGGAGTCTTTAAACTAGACCGTGTACTTTTCTCACCACAGTTTTATCCCGCAGAATACGGTTACTTAGATGAAACGTTAGCATTAGATGATGATCCGTTAGATGCTCTTGTTTTAGTAACAAATCCTACATTTCCGGGATGTGTCATTGAATCACGTGTCATTGGATTCTTGAACATGATTGATAGTGGTGAGGAAGATCAGAAGCTTCTTGCTGTACCTGTTGAGGATCCACGATTTAAAGATGTTTACACATTAGATGACGTTCCACAGCATAAATTAGACGAGATCTCACATTTTTTCCAAACATATAAGGACTTACAAGGTAAGAAAACAGAAATTGGAGAATGGGAAGGTCCTAAAGAGGCTAGCCAACTAATTGATGAATGTATCCAGCGTTATCAAAATAAAAGATAATTAAAGATAAGCCTGTTACCAGAATCGCTGGTAACAGGCTTTGTTTTTTGTATACTTTCTTTATTCAGTGCAGTTGAAATACACTTCGCTTTCCGCAGGCTCAGGACGTGGCCGCTTTTAGCCGAACCAGGAGTCTCCGTGTATTTCAACGACTAAACAGGATTATTCAATTTAATTTGTTAAATGCAAGATTTTTATAATTCTTATCGAGGATTAATGTATGCAGGTACTTGGACTGGTTCATCTAATTGATAAGGTCCAACTTGAGTCATCCCTAAATTATTAAAATCCACTTGTTCATAGCCAAAGGATTTGGCTGTTAAAAGAATTGATTCAATTATATAAGGAATTTCAGTTGACTCAGCTAATTGTTCTGGGTTTAGAAAGCGAATGTTTAGTACCGGGTCCTGACCCTCAATTTCTATATTAACGTTATTAGGTACTGGTGCTTTGATATTAAATGCTTCTTCACTAACCTTTAATTCCTCTATAGCTTCTTCAATCGATGCACCATTCATCAAAACCTTTTCAATCCAAAACAGTTCATCTGATTGTGGCTGGTACAGTTTATAAGCTTTAAGTTGATTTTCAAAAGTTACTTCTTCAACCTCACCGACATGAGCCAAACTAACAGGATCTCCATTGGGATCACGAACGGCTACTTTTTCGTGACCTAAATATTGAAAATACCGGATGACCTCCATCGCAACCCTTTCTATGGCAGTTCCATCTTGAAGCTCTGTTTCATCCATTTCTAAAATAGGAATGTTTTGATCGTTCATACCGATAAACGTAATAGAACTCAATACATCACTACTTAATCCCCATTCATCATCCATGATAAGTTCGCGCGACTGATTAAAAAACTCATAAGGATCCTGATCATTCATTTCCACTGTAATTGGAGCAAAATACTGCACTTGGTTATCGGGAATGATAAACGTGACGAATTGTTTACCTTGTGACTCATCTTGTGTCACAACCATGGATGAATTAGCATCTACCTCCTGCATACTAAACTGTTGGTTTTCATCATCATTTGATGCTCCCCCCATATCTTGATTACCTTGGCCATCTTGATTATACTCTTCTATTTCAGCCATTTCAGCATCTCCAGAGGAGGCACTTTCATTTGCAGATTCATTTGTTTCGGCTTGATCAACCGAATCCTCTATACTTTGATAAGTTTTCATTTCATCTGCCGTTTGATTTGTATTGATAAACTGTAATCCAATAATAAATACTAATACTAAGGCAGCAGCTGACGTTATTGCTGGAATAATCCAACCTCTCTTGGCATGTTTCCTTATTTTTCTTTGATTCACTTGCTTAGATATTTGATTATAATAGTCATCAAATGAACGTGAATCGTTAATTTTGGGCATTTCAGATAATGTTTTCTCTATCTCATCATTCTGTTTTTTCATTCTTCATGCCCTCCTTTTCTTTGAAGCATCCTATCCTTCAAAGCGTTAATCGCTCGATGTTGAGTCGTTTTAACTTTACTTGTTGACCAATTGAGGATATCAGCTGTTTCTTTAATTGACATTTGTTGAATATATCTAAGAATAATGACCATGCGTTGATCGTTTGAACATTTATCAAGACACTGATACATCATTTGGACTTCTTCACTTTTTTCAGCTAATTCTTCTGGAGTTGGTTTGTTATCCTTTAATAAATTACCATGTTGTTCAAAATCAAAACCATCTGCATGTCGTTTTTTTCGTCGACCTTGTTTTCTAAAAAAATCAATGGTGACATGGCGAGCAATTGAAAACAACCAGGTTTTTTGACTACTTTTTCCTGCGAACGTATCGTATGATTGCAGGACTCTAATATAAACTTCTTGTACTAAATCTTCAGTCGTAGGTTTATCCTTTACCATATAAAATATAAATTGATATAAGTCCTGATGAAATTCATCATACAATTCTTGAAAGGACTCTCTCATCACAGAGCCTCCGTTCTCAATATTATTAGTCGAAAATGATAATAAAAAGTTACAACTTCATATATTTTATCATAAAGAAAAGCAGCATTATAGATGTAATGAAGCTTTCATCCGTAACGCTGCCAACTATATCAGTCTTCTTTTTTAGGAATCGTGAATGTAAAGGTAGTACCTTCACTCTCTTTACTTTTAGCATATATTGACCCGTTATGGGCTTCAATAATATGCTTCGCAATCGATAGCCCAAGTCCGGTACCTTTCTTTTTACCATTACGTGTCCGCGACTTGTCACTTTTATAAAAGCGCTCGAAAATAAATGGTAAATCTTCCTCAGGTATACCTGACCCATTATCTTTAATATGAATGACTAATTCATTTTTCTGTTCTTCTACATCTATCGTAATTTTTCCATCTTCATTGGTATGCCTTAAAGCATTATCAATTAAATTCGTCATGACTTGTTCGATACGATCAGGATCAAAATAGTACTCGATACCAGAAGGGACATTCGTCCGTAGCTCGATTTCCTGTTCCTCAAAAAGTGAACTAAATTTCTTTATGACTCGATCGATAAATGGCTTAACTGGGACTTTCGCGTGATTAATTTGAATATGTCCTGCTTCCATTCGTGCTAAATCTAATAATTCATTTACTAAACGGTTCATACGTAATGATTCATCATAAATAATTTGGGCAAGCTCCTGTTTTTCCTCTTTAGATTCAGCAATATCATCGACAATCGCTTCAGCATACCCTTGCATCATTGATATTGGTGTTCTTAATTCATGCGACACATTAGCAAGAAAATCTTTTCGTAGCTTATCAAGCTGTCTTTCCTCTGTCATATCTCGAATAATAGCGACGGCCCCACGTACAGAACCTTCAATATAAAGGGGTGTCATAATAAGCACGAAATTGCGCCCAACCGCCACAATCTCTTTTGTATATTCATTCTCTTCTTCAATAACTTTTTGAAAATGATTGCGTAATTCAACCGGCAAGGAATGCGGCTCTTCTTCTTTTGTGAAATTAATTTGAGCCAAAAATTGCTCTGCCGGAGGGTTAATCAACATGACACCTAATTGTTTATTAACCGTAATAACACCGTCAGCTAATGATCTTAAAATGCTTGAAAGCTGTGATTTTTCTTGATTCAAAGCCGTAATATGATAGTTTAATTGTCTTCTCATTCGATTAAACGAAATTGCCAATTCTCCAATTTCATCATGCGTTAAAACTGGAACCTTTGTATGGAACTCACCTTTTGATAATTCGCCAGCTGCTTTACGCATTTTCATTAATGGTGCTGTAATCCTGCTTGTTAAGAAGAAGGCAAAGATCGTTGTTAATATAATGGCCACCGTAGCAGCAATTAATATTAGTTTTGTTGCTCTTGTTGTCGTTTCTTCTACAACATCTAAAGATTGATAGACATAAATGGCACCATTTTGATCTGCCGTTGGAATACCGACAATAATAATTTCAGCATTTCCATTTGGAACTTCCGTTATTTTCTTAACTGACTCATTGGCACCAAATACATGATTGATATCAATATTACCTACAAACCAGCTCGGATCTATATTTGGTAATGTATTGGTTTCTATATCATTTTGCCAGTATTGATGTTCGTTAAAAAACACCGTTACACGCGTCTGCGGAGCAAGTAGCTGATCGATCGTATTGAGTGTTAATGACAAATCCTCGTGTTCTTCAATAATGGAAGATACATTCTCAGCTTCATTCATGAGGCTTTCCTCGGCTTCTTCAACATAAAAGTTCTCAAAAAATTCCAGTAGAAAGATGGTTAGAATCATTAAAACAAAAGCAACTAACAAAATAATCGTAAACCATAATTTGAATACGACGCTACGCCAGAGCATTATGCATCCATAACCTCAAATTTATATCCGATTCCCCACACAGTGACAATCATACTGGCTGCATCTTCAGAAACTTTACTTAATTTTTCGCGAAGTCGTTTCACATGCGTATCAACAGTCCTTAAATCACCGAAAAATTCGTATTCCCAAACTTCTTTAAGTAACTCTTCTCGATCAAAGACCTTATCTGGTGTTTTCGCTA
Organism: Tenuibacillus multivorans; assembly: GCF_900103915.1. Taxonomy (GTDB): domain Bacteria; phylum Bacillota; class Bacilli; order Bacillales; family Alkalibacillaceae; genus Tenuibacillus; species Tenuibacillus multivorans. The sequence continues at coordinate 169,277 of NZ_FNIG01000006.1, forward strand.
AGTAGTAAAGTAATTCATATTCTTTTGGTGTTAGGTTAACTTCAGTGCCATCTGCGAGAACTCGATGAGCGTCCTTATCGATTGTTAAATGTGGGTAAACAATGACATCATGTGTATCTGTGTCTGTACGTAAATATTTTGTTGAAGAAGATCTTCTTAATAAAGCTTTTACTCTCAACACGACTTCTCTTGGACTGAATGGTTTAACGATATAATCATCTGCTCCAACTTCAAAGCCTTGTACACGGTTTGACTCTTCTCCCTTAGCAGTTAACATAATTACTGGTGTTGCCTTACGTTCTCGAAGTTGTGTGCATACTTCTATTCCGTCCATCTCAGGTAACATAAGATCTAATAAAATTAAATCATAGTCTTGATCTAAAGCTTTTTGAAGGGCTTCACGGCCATCCTCAGCTTCATTGATTTCAAATTCTTCCCTTTCTAAATATAACTTTAACAAGCGACGAATACGCTCTTCGTCATCAACCACTAAAATTTTTGCTTGTTCAGCCATGTAAGACAACTCCTTTACTATAATTATCCTGCATATGAATGCATGCCAGCTATGACTAAGTTAACAAAAATCAAGTTCGTCATAATAATGGTAAAACCAACAACCGCCAACCATGCCGATTTTTCTCCATGCCAACCCGCACCTAAACGCAGGTGTAAAAAGACAGCATAGAACAACCAAGTAACGAGTGCCCAAACCTCTTTAGGGTCCCAGCCCCAAAAGCGTCCCCAAGCTTCTTGAGCCCATATAGAAGCGAATATTAAAGCCCCTAATGTAAAGACCGGAAAACCAATGGCCACTGAGCGGTAAATAATCTCATCTACTTTATCGGTATTAATACGCGATAATTTGGGTTGAATGGCGGCTGCTACACGTTTTCTTAGAATTAATCTAGTTAGACCATATAAAACTAAACCACCTAAAATGGACCAAATTAATGTATTAAATTTTGAGCCAGCATTCTCTCCATGCATCCAAGATGGGGCTTCAATCCCAGTTGTAAAAGCACCTTCAGTTCTTAATTCAGCTCCATCTGGTTCTACCAGTGCTGGTAAGTGATAATCAATCGTGTTTGTTTGTCCATCTACTTCTTGGGTAAATTCAACCTGGTATCCTGCACCTTCAAATGAAGAAGTAATCAAAATAAATGCAGAAGTCGCAAAGACAAAGAATAATATAACCTCAAGCCAAAACGTTTGCTTTGATCGAACGGTTTGATTCACCTTAGCAATAAGATATACCAACCCAGCAACAAAACTCATCGCTAATATCGCTTCACCTAATGCAGCAGTTGTGACATGAATGTATAACCAATGCGATTGCAACGATGGAATAAGTGGAGAAATTTCAGTTGGAAACATACTCCCATATCCAATAATTAAAATCGTAATTGGTAAAGCAAATAAGCCGATAATCGTCTCACGATAAATAAAGTATATAATGATGAAACCTAGCACTAGCATCATACCGAAGAATGCGATAAATTCAAACATATTACTAACCGGTGCATGACCTGCTAGATACCAACGTGTAAAGAAGAACGTTAATTGTGAGATAAAACCTATAATTGTCAACGTAATAGCTATTTTTGAAGCTTTAGATTTAGTTTTGTCTTCTTTATTCTTTCCAATCGTTGCCCCAAAAAATAGGGTGGCAACGAGATATAGAATAAAGGCGGCATATAAGGCATTACTGCTAACCGTATTTAAATCCATCATTCACCCTCCTTTTATTAGAATTTCTCCTGCTGGTCTTTCACCATTTCAATATTCGTATCTTTTAACGATGCTTCAATATCCTTCTGCAGTCCAAACCAGTTTTTATTAGTATGTCCAGCCACTAATAGCTTCCCATCTTTTGGATGTAACCAAACTCTGCGGTGATGCCAATATAACCCTTGTGCTACACCAATCATAAAGATCGTAGCTCCAATTAAGAAAAATGGTAAAGAATAATCTTTCTTAATTATTAAACCTGATGCAGTAATTAACTGTGTATCTTCTAATGAAACCTGAAACTCGTTATCGTCGGATAATGGAACCACATCTTCATTGAGATAGAAATAACGCTCACCCTCAACATTCGGCCCTGTTATTTCAAATATGATACCAGGATTTCGAGGAAATTTAGAAAATGAAGATGGACCGTTTTCTGTAATTTCAAATTGCGGATAGTACTCTTGAATCTCTGCCTTATAGTCATTTCCTAATTCATAAGTACGTTGATCATCATTCGGTCTAAATTCAAACATTCCGATTTGTTGACCTTCACCGTTTTCAACATTGAAGGAAATTAGATTATATTCACTTCTAAGCTGAGTACCAGATTGATAAGCACTGTATCCATCAAAAGTAAGTGGCTGATTTAACCTAATTTCACCACGAGCCACTTCCTCAAGCTCTGGTTCTTGTCCAAGCGTCACTTTCTCCTTAACTTTATAAATAACTACGTTCGTCTGAAAGTTACTCGGTACATTAAACTCTTCGTTTTTTAATGCTTCTTGGAATCTTTCATCATTACGATCATAAGTTTCATATATGAATTTTTCATTTTTTATATAATACTCTTGATCAGTCGTTGGAACGACTTTTGTTTCACCTTCGCGGACCCATACATACCCTTCAGTGTGCATAAAGTCAAACATTCTTAAAATACTAGCTATTAAAATAATGATTAAGCCAATGTGATTCACATATGGTCCCCAACGCGAAAAACGGTTTTTCTCTGCTAAAATATGTCCGTCGTCTTCTGTTATTTTATAACGTCTTTTTCTTAGATTGTTCATAAACGTTTGACGATCTTCATCTGATGTCTGCTCAGTTTCACTAAAGAAACGCTGCCTACGCACAAAAATCTCATGTCGTTTTGCCTTTTGATTTTTTAAGGCTCTATATAAAGGCACAACTCGGTCTATTGAACAAATCACTAATGAAATACCTATTAATGCAATAAGCGTAACAAACCACCAAGAACTATATAAGTTATGGAAGCCTAATTGGTAGAATATCTTACCCGTAAGGCCATACTGTTCTTCATAGAACTGACTTGAAGGTAAGACTGAATTCTTAAATTCCTCTTGCGGATAGATCGTACCAATCGCTGCCGCAATTAAAGCTAAAGCGATTAACCAAACACCAACCTTTACAGAGGAGAAAAAATTCCACGTTTTATCTATAATGGTTCGTTTATATGTTCTCGAACGACGGGCACTACCCTCATAACGCATATTAAGAACTTTATTATCGTCATTACCGTCAATATGCTGGTTTCCTTCAATTGGTTTACCACAAGCCTCACATAAGACAGTTCCTTCGTGATTGATGTGCCCACATTCACATTTTACATTTTTCATGTTTATCCCTCACGGTAATTCAGTTATACTTGGTTGTTATTGGGTAATATTTCTTTAAAATAAGATTCTAATCGTTCTAAAGTTAATGGACCCTTTACAACACGCTCGATTGTCCCATCAGGATTGATGAAATAAGACGTTGGTAATGGTTGTACTTGATACGCCTCCATAATAGTACCGTTCTTATCATGAACTAATGGGAAAGACAGATTAAATTGATTATAGAAATTTTCAATAACCATACTATTTTTATCCACGCTAACAGCAATTATTTCTATACCTTGATCTTGATACTCTTGATATAATTCCTCCATAAAAGGCATCTCTTTCTTACATGGCTCACAATATGTAGCCCAAAAATTAACCATAACACCTTTTCCTTCAAGTGTATCTAATTCAATTTTCTCATTACTGTCCATACGATCTAGGATAAAATTAGGAGCTTCAACACCTGCTTCTAAGATTGGATCATCTTTTTGAAAATTGACATATAACACAGCGATAGTTGTAACGACCAAAATACTTAATACGATTGTTCTAAAAACCAAGCGCAACCTTTTGTTCTTATTCAACAACAGGACCACTCCTTCAAAGCCCATTATAACACCTGCTAATTAATCGGCATTATTGATGTTTGAACATTATTTAACATTTTTTTCTGCAATATCAAGAAGTTGTTTAACTTCATGCGGTGTTAGTTCTCGATATTCCCCGGGGTTTAAATTTCCTAACGTTAAAGAACCGAATCGTTCACGTTTTAATTTTTCTACACGGTATCCTAATGAATCAAACATCCTTCTGACTTGTCGGTTTTTTCCTTCTCTTAGGGTTAACTCGATTATACTTTTTCCTTTTTTCTTATCTATCTTTAACATTCTACTATTAACGCAACGCAAATACTCCCCATCTTGATGAACACCTTTTTGAAGCTCATAAATCTCCTGCTTACTCGGTATCCCGTTAACCTTTGCGACATATACTTTATTGATTTTAAATTTAGGATGAATTAACTTTTGGGAAAATTCACCGTCATTCGTCAGCAAAATTAACCCAGATGTATCATAGTCTAGACGACCGACCGGAAATAACCGTTCCTCAATTTCTTCACTGATTAAATCCGTCACGACTTTTCGTCCTTTATCGTCCTTAACACTCGATATAATACCCCTTGGTTTATAAAGAAGTAGATATACGGGCTCTTCTTTTTCGATTGGAATATCATCAACTTCAACTTGATCATTCGGGCCTACTTTTGTGCCTAACTCCGCTACAACTTTTTGATTAACCTTGACACGTCCTTCGGTAATCATTTGTTCTGCTTTTCGTCTCGATGTATAACCACTATGTGCAATCACTTTTTGTAATCGTTCTTTTTTATGCATTTAATCACCTTTTCTTGACATTATAAAAGCGTTAACTCGAAGTTAACGCTCCCCCTTTTTATCTATCCAAATATCAAATAACATATGATTAATGATGCTATTATACCAATAAAATCAGCTATCAGTCCAACTTTAAGTGCATCTCCCATTTTTTTAATTCCGACAGCTCCGAAATAAACCGTTAAGACATACATGGTTGTGTCAGTACTGCCTTGCATAGTTGATGCTAAACGACCTAAATATGAGTCCGGACCTTCCGTTTTGATTATATCTGTTGCAACGCCTAAAGAAGCAGTACCTGAAATAGGTCGTGTCAGTGCTAAAGGCACAATGTCAGACGGAATATGAAACAAGCTAAGCACTGGCTCAACCATTGAAACAAAGGCATCCATCGCACCAGATGCCCTAAAAATACTAATGGATACAATCATCCCTAATAGGAAAGGGAGCAAGGAAATTGCTAGTGAAACCCCTTCCTTACCCCCTTCTACGAACTTTTCATATGTTGGAACTTTTTTGTACGTACCATACAATAAAACACTAAGTATGATTAATGGAATGATATAATTACTTAATTGTAGAATCATATTCTAGTCTCCCTTGCCTACGGTAGTAAAAATAGCGATCAACTAAAATAGCACCGATTGTTGAGATCATGGTTGCAAAAATGGTTGATATGACGATGTCAGTTGGACCTGTCGAATCATACTGCATTCGAATCGCAATAATCGTTGTCGGAATTAACGTGACACTAGAAGTATTTAAAGCTAATAGGGTAATCATAGAGCGTGACGCTTCATCACTGTCACCATTTAGCTTTTTCATTTCCTTCATCGCCTTAATCCCTAAAGGTGTCGCAGCATTACCAAGTCCAAAAATGTTGGCCGAAAAGTTTGATAAAATATACCCCATTGCAGGATGATTGGGTGGTATGTCTGGAAATAATCTTGTAATCAACGGCTTAAAAAAATCAGCTAATTTATTGAGTAGCCCTGATTCTTCTGCTATCCGCATTAAACCTAACCAAAAAACTAAAATACTGATCAGACTAATGACCAAGAATACCGCTTCATTCGCACTTTCAAATATGACTTCATTGACCTCTTCAATCGTTCCATTAAACATCGCATAAATAATTCCAATCGCTGCCATACCAACCCAAATTATGTGGACCATTCTTTCACTCCGTGTAATTGATTTAACACATCGAAGTACGATTCAAATAAAGAAGAGAAATCCACGATGTCTTCTTCATTCATAAAATCAGAACGATTGTCAATTTCTTCGAAGCCATACTCGTATAGTTCACGGTGATCATTCCAATCATCTGATGCATTCAATGTGACAACCACTAGACGTTTGCCATCTTTCTCTGCCGTTGTCACTAATGTTCGCCCAGCGCTTTTTGTAAAGCCTGTTTTGCCTCCGGTACAGTAATCATTAGTCATTAGCATTTTATTTTTGTTATACCAATGGTAATCAATGTTGTTTGATAAATATTTTTCAGAACTAAATATCTTTTCAAATTGGTCATTAGAATTCATCGCATAACTTGTGAGTAGAGCCATATCATAGGCGGTTGAATAATGACCATCCTCATCTAACCCATGCGGATTTTGAAAGGAGCTATCATTCATCCCAATCCAGTTTGCCTTCTCATTCATGAGTAATGCAAACCCCTTTTCACTTCCACCAATATGCTCTGCAATAGCTGTTGCGGCATCGTTGCCCGAGCGAAGCATTAACCCGTATAGTAAATCCTTTAATGAATACGTATCCCCAAGTTTTGTGTAGATTGATGAACCTTCTTGTGTCGCGGCGTTACGGCTAATGTTAACATCATCCTCTAACTCACCGTGCTCTAAGGCAACAATCGCGGTCATAATCTTGGTTATACTTGCAATATTTCGTTCAACGTGCGATTCTTTTTCAAATAATACGGCATTCGTATCCATATCTAAAACAACGGCATTCGTTGCTGATATGTCTGGTGAAGCATTAGCTTGGAAATTGTACGTTGGTAAAGAAAATACGACCATAATCAGGGTAATTAAAAATGTCTTTTTCATGAACGATCTCCTCACTCGATGAACTTGTACTACTATAACCAATATATGAGTTTGCCCTAACAGTATGAATAAAAAAAGAGTTGAGCGCATAAGCACTCAACTCATTAACTTAAATCTAAATAATCTAATTGATCCCTTATATGATGGAAAGAAGGTTCGATTTTCTTAATCGTATCTTCAATTAACATGCCAGGCTTAGTATAAAAATCAATCGAAAATTTATTTCGATAAGATGCTCGGCTATCCTCATACCAAACCTCATGATGAGGTGAAAAAAATTCATTAACACACTTAAAATAAATACCCTTATAAACTTTATCCACTAATGTTTCTTCAATTCGTTGATCCATTAGTATCCTATTTATCGCCTTTTTACCTTCACCACTATATACCGCGATATAACGGAATTCTTTAAAAATCGTCTGTATAAAATTAATCTCAACATCTTTACTTTCATCTAAAATTTTATCTACACTTGTAAAATCTAAAAAATCACTAAGCTCATGTTCAATCAATTGTAAATGGTCTTGAATTGATTCTGCTTGAGAAAGAAGATGAGTATCCATCGGGCTTTAAATATCCTCCTTAGAAGTCCATCCTTAATTTTCGTCCTGTAAATCATTAAAAAATAAATCGGCTTCTTTTACGGCTTCATTCATATCGTCATCTGGTAATGGTGGTAACTCTTCTAATGATGATAATCCGAAAAAGGTTAAAAATTCCTTTGTTGTTTGATATAAAATTGGACGCCCACTAGTTTCTTTACGACCACACTCCTCTATTAAAAAACGTGATACTAATGTTTGAACTGGACCATCACTTTTTACACCTCTAATGTCTTCTACTTCCACTTTTGTAATCGGTTGCTGATAAGCGATGATCGCCAATGTTTCTAATGCTGCTTGAGATAATCGTGATGATATAGTTGTTTCCTTCATCTTTTCATAATATAAAGCATGATCAGGTTTTGTTGTTAAATAATAAATACCCTTTTGTTCTAGTATAGATAGTCCCCGTTGTTGATGTTCATAATCATACTTTAATTCATCCAAAAGTACATATACTGCATCTGTATCTACAGATAATACGTCTTTAATCTGTTTGACTGACAAGCCTTCGTCACCTGAAACAAATAAAAGCCCTTCTAAAACACCTTTTAACTGTTTTAACTCCATATTATGCCTCCATTAATTCCACCATTATGTCATCGAAATTGCTTGTCTGATAGCAAGTAATTTTGACAGATTTCATTAATTCTAATAAAGCTAAAAAAGTAGCTACGATTTCAAACTTCTCAGAGTATTGAAAGAGATCTTCAAATTTTTTCTTACCATTTGATTTCTTTAGTTGGTCAACAACCTGATCCATACGATCGTCTATCGATATTTCTTGGCGTTGGATAGTTGTTTCCAAAGGCTCTAAAAGTTTCTTACGTCTTAAGACCTTTTGAAATGCTTGAGCTAAATCAACAATTGTAAGTTCTTCGCTTTGCGTCACTTTTACGGTACTTTCGTATTCAGATAAGTCGGCCGGTGAACGTGTAAAAATTTGATTCGATTCCATCTCACGTTCTTTTAACTCTTGTGAAGCTTGTTTGTATTTTCTATATTCAATTAAACGCTGTATCAACTCTTCACGCGGATCTTCTTCATACTCATCCTCTACATCCAAATCCTGTTTAGGTAAAAGCATTTGACTTTTGATCGCAAGCAGTGTTGCAGCCATAACTAAATATTCACTAGCTATATCAAGCTGCAAATCCTGCATCGTATGTATGTAGTTCATGTACTGATCCGTAATCTCGCGTAATGGAACATCGTATATATCAATTTCATATTGGTTAACGAGATGTAACAATAAGTCTAATGGACCTTCAAAGGTATCTAATTTTACTTGATACACCGCTTTTCCCATAATCTTCACTCATTTCAGTGTACGTTTCATATTACAATCAAATCTTATCAAAAATTGAATGAAAAAGGAATATTAAAATATAAACCCCGTTAGTATATATACTAACAGGGTTTAGACTAATCATGACAATTATTAAAGAAATCCTCAGTTTTTTCATTACCACAAATTAAATAATCATTAGAAAATTGGTCTTTTAATGCTTTTACCATCTTTTTACCAATACCTTGGTTTCTATGTGATGGTGTCACACTAACGTGTTGAACGATCATTTTCTTATCATCGTCAATTCTAACACCAATTGCACCTAAGATATCTTCTTCTTTCCAAAGAAACAATCTCCAGTTATCATTCGTTTCATATTCTTTGATTGTCGACTGCAATTTTTTAACTTCTTTTTCTTCAGGCATAAAAGAAAGCAAGCCCATCGCAATCTTTTCAAAGCTTTTCTTAAATTTAATAAGCATAAAAACCCCTCTTAACGGATACATTCAAGTTTATAGAACTTACCTATTATCTCTATTACATATATATACTTTAATTGTTTTATTGTATTTGTCAAATAACACGGTTAAGTCAGTTGGCTTGATAACTAGAGTCGAATACTATTCAATCGCAACCTTCTCCATAACGTCACCCATTCGTACACGGTCCACAACATCTATGCCTTCTGTTACTTTTCCGAAAACTGTGTGTACACCATCTAAATGTGGTTGTGGTTCAAAACAGATGAAAAATTGGCTTCCGCCTGTGTCTTTTCCGGCATGGGCCATCGATAATGATCCACGCTCATGCTTTTTCGGATTACCTTCTGTTTCACATTTGATCGTATAACCAGGCCCACCAGTACCATCTCCGTTCGGGCAACCGCCTTGTATTACAAAGTTTGGAATAACGCGATGAAAAGTTAAACCATCATAAAATCCACTTTCAGCTAGTTTAACAAAGTTATCAACTGTGTTCGGTGCATCTTCTTCAAATAAATCTATTATAATTTTTTCTCCATTTTCAAAATGTATCGTTGTTTTCTTCATCTTCATACTCCCCTTATTTTATTCATATGATAAGTCATTTTGTACTAAATCTTTGTATGTTTCGCGTTTTACAACTAATTGTGATTTGCCATTTTCGACAAAAACGACAGCAGCATTCGGGAATCGATTATAATGACTCGACATCGAGTAACCATATGCACCCGTCGATTGAACAGCCAATAAATCACCGTTTTCAATGGCAGGTACCTCTAAATCCCAAATTAACATATCACCTGACTCACAACATTTTCCCGCAATTGATACGGTTTCGGTTATGGGTTGGTTAATTTTATTAGCTACAACAGCTTCGTACTTTGCCTGGTATAAGGCTGGTCTAATATTATCGGTCATGCCACCGTCTACGGATACGTATTTCCGAACATCCGGAATATCCTTGACAGAGCCAACCGTATAGATAGTTGTACCCGCTTCACCAACAATTGAACGACCAGGTTCAATCCAAATCTCAGGCATCATTAATTGGTACTCTTTTGCCTGTTCTGTTACAGCGTCTACTAATGCCACAACATATTCATTCAAAGGTAATGGCTCGTCATCATTTGTATAACGAATTCCAAACCCACCACCTAAATTAACAACTTCAGCTTGATAACCAAATTGATTGTGCCAATCTTTTAACATACTAAAAACCTTTTTCGTTGCCATGACAAACCCTTGAGTTTCAAAAATTTGCGACCCAATATGGCAATGTACACCTTGGACATGGATCCGCTCATTTTGAAGGAGTCTCTGTAATGCCTGACCGGCCTGATGACTTGATAAATCAAAGCCGAATTTTGAGTCTTCTTGACCTGTTAGTATATAGTCATGGGTATGCGCCTCAATACCAGGTGTGACTCTTAATAAAACCTTCATCTTACGTTGATGTTTCTCTAATAGCTCTTCTAACAAATCTATTTCATAAAAATTATCAACGACAATACATCCAATTTGATGGCGTATGGCCATATCTAATTCATCACGGTTTTTATTATTACCGTGCATATGAATTTTCTCAACTGGAAAATCAGCTTGAATAGCTGTATAAAGTTCACCTTCAGAGACAACATCAAGACTTAACCCCTCTTGCTTGGCCACTTGTAAAATGGCAATTGAAGAAAAGGCTTTACTGGCATATGCCACTTGATGCTTGACATTCCTCTCTTCAAAGGTTTGAGTAAACAGTCTCGCATTTTCTCTTATTTTTTCAACATCATAAACGAATAATGGTGTTCCATATTGATTGATCAGATCGACAGCATCTATCCCACCAATATGTAAGTGATTTTGAATCATTGTTGTTCACCTACCCTCCCTGCACAAACAATACTTGTTATCCAGAAATCTCAACCCATCCCAGATAACAAGTATACCTATTATCTTCCAAAGGGATTGAATTATAGGATAAACTTTATCACATGCTTGTCAATCTATCAACGATTATTAACCACTAGCGGCGTTTATCATCCTGTGGGTGAACAATGCTTGGACGAGTTTTATGAAGTGGAACAGCTAAACGGAATAATATATGATATAACGCACGAGCGTTGAACGGAATAACAGGCCAAAAATATGGTGTGTTTAGTGAAATCGTTCTAACTAATAACAAAATGTAAACAGTGAAACCGATCACAAGACCCTTCACGCCAAAAAAAGCGGTGGCGATGACCAATAAAATTCTCGTTATTTTATTGGCAACACTTAATTCATAACTCGGAGTGGAGTAAGTCCCCATCGCACTTAAAGCGACATACAGAATGATTTCAGGGCCAAATAAACCAACCTGTATAGCTATCTCACCGATTAAAACAGCCGCAATCAAACCCATGGCGGTGGAAACAGCAGTTGGCGTATGGATGGCTGCAACGCGCATAAATTCGACCCCAATATCAGCCAATATAATTTGAATAAAGATTGGAATATTCCCTTCCTCATTTGGCCCAATAAAAGCTAATTCCTTTGGTAGAAGTTCAGGCTGCATCACAAATAAAAGCCACATAGGCAACAAAAATATTGAAAACATAATCCCTAAAAATCTAATCCAACGTACAAATGTTCCAACTGTTGGTGATTGTCTAAACTCCTCAGCGTGTTGAACATGATGAAAATATGTTGTCGGTGTAATAATGACGCTAGGTGAAGTGTCAACCATAATAAGAACATGTCCTTCAAAAAGATGGGCTGAGGCAACATCCGGTCTTTCTGTATAACGGACTAATGGAAACGGATTGAACTTTTGTTCGACGATAAACTCTTCTAAACTTTTCTCAGACATCGCTAACCCGTCAACGTTAATATCTTTTATATTCCCACGTACGGTCTGAACCAACCCTGGGTCAGCCACGTCTTTTATATAAGCTATAACAACATCTGTTCTCGACCTTTCTCCAATGCGTATGAGTTCATAACGTAAATTATCATCTCTAACACGTCGACGCGTAAGACCTGTATTAATGATGATGTTCTCTGTATACCCATCACGTGAACCTCTTACAACCTTTTCAGTGTCAGGTTCACTTGGTGAACGGTCAGGATAACTCCGTACGTCAACCGCAAACGCCTTTGTACAACCATCAACAACAATGACTATTAGACCAGATAGAATATTGGTAACCGCATCGTAGGCAACATCCATTTCTTCGACTTGATAATTAACAATGCGGTTTTCAACTATTTCATGTACCTTACGCTTACTTCGGTTAAAATGTTCAACTTCATTAAGCTCTAATAGTTCTTTTAATACCATATTGACATGACTTTTATCATTTAGCCCTGTCACAAAATAAACATCTACATCGGTATCTAATACATTAATCGTTCGATAATCAACATCAAAAGAAACACCAATACCTAATAGATCTTTAAATAGTTCACGATTCTTTTTGATTGATTTGCTCAGTTTCACATCTCTATTTTCAAACTTCAAATCCATCATCCTTTAGGTTTAAAAATGATTGCGACGATAAATCCAAACAGAATCGCTGAAGCAATACCAGCAGAAGTTAATTGAAAGATCCCAATGGAAACACCAATAAACCCATGCTCTTCAGCTTGTGCCATCGCGCCGTGTAAAAGCGAATGACCAAAGCTGGTAATCGGTACAGTCGCACCAGCACCTGCAAATTCGATTAATTTGTCGTATAAGTTGAACCCGTCTAATACTGCCCCTGCTACGACGAATGAAGACACGACATGTGCCGGTGTCAATTTAAATACATCTAACAATATCTGGCCTACGACACATATTAGACCACCTACCACAAATGCCCAAAAGAAATCCATAAACATTATGCATCCGCCCTTTTTAATACAACCCCATGCGCGATACAAGGGATTGTTTCTTTTTGTTGTGTCATCGTTGGACTTAACAAAGTACCTGTTGCACAGATTAATACCTTTTTCAATTTATTTTCCTTTAATTGTTGCAATATATAGCCATAGGTCACGACGGCTGAACTAGCACAGCCGCTTCCACCGGCAAAAACTTGTTGATTAGAGTGGTAAACCATGAGCCCGCAATCGCGGTGGATACCCTCGATATCATAACCCGATTGTTCAGTCATTTTCTTAACAATTGGGGTACCAACACTCGATAAATCTCCAGTTAAGATTAAATCGTAGTCCTCTGGCTTACGATTAAAATCCTTTAAATGTTGGACGATGGTATCAGCGGCTGCAGGTGCCATGGCAGACCCCATATCTAATGGGTCATCCATTCCATAATCAATAACCTTTCCGATCGTGGCACCTTCGACCTGTACTTCAGATGCTTCATTATTTATCAGTACCGTTCCTGCACCTGTCACGGTTGTTGTAGAGGTATCCGGCTTTTGCCCACCATATTCTGTTGGATATCGGAATTGTCGCTCCGCCGTTGAATAATGGCTGCTTGTGCTAGCTAGTACATTTTTGCAATTTCCACTATCAATTAAAGATGAACCAATCGCTAACGTTTCCATTGATGTAGAACAAGCACCAAATACACATAAAAATGAACTCGGAAGATCGCGAGCGACATAGTTTGATGTCACATTCTGATTCAATAAATCGCCACTAATAAATAAGTCAATTGCATCTTCACGGACGTTCGTATTTTCCATACAAATCTTTATCGACTTTTTCAATAGCGCTTGCTCTGCTTTTTCCCAACTATCCTCATTACAATGCAATTCATCAAACGAATAATCATACGTTTGTCCAAGTGGACCCTGTTTCTCTTTAGGACCCGTTACGGTTGCTGATGATTGAATATATACACCTTGATTAAACATCCATGATTGTTTACCAATTTTCATTATGTTCACCCTCACCTATAAAAACTGTTCGACTAAGTATCGAATTAAACCAACGATATAAGCAGACACGGTTCCAAAAACAATGACTGAACCAGCCAGTTTAAACATATTCGTTGCAACGCCTAAAACCAAACCTTCACTTTTATGTTCTAATGCGGCACTCGCAACTGAGTTCGCGAATCCTGTAACAGGAACAGCAGACCCTGCACCAGCAAATTGCCCTATTTTATCGTAAATACCGAAACCAGTTAACAAGGCTGCGATTAATATTAAGGTAGAAATCGTAGGATTAGTCGCTTGTTTTTCTGTAAAGTCGAAAACTTCCATATAAAAAATCGTCAACCCTTGTCCAATCACACAAATTAGCCCACCAACAAGAAAAGCTTTAATACAATTTTTAACTAAATTAGGTTTAGGCTGATATTTCTTAATATCTTTTGCATAATTATCCTTTGTAATCAATTCTGTGACACTCCTTTATCTAACGTAGATGACCCATTGAAAGATGGATCCCATAATTTTTCCAAACACTATTGCTAAAACGAGTAGCTCGATTTTGTATTCAAGCTTTATTCGTTTGGCTAAAATAGGGAAAACATTTAACACTTCAGTTAAGGCTGCTGCAAGCATTCCAATAAATATCCCATGTAATAGTCCCCAAAACATTTCAATTGCGATTGGGATATGAACGGATATACTGGTAAAGGATAGATAAATTCCAAATAAAGCGCCTAAAATAACAGCCCATTCGTAGGCCCGTAAAAAACGCTTGGATTTACTTAATTGGACGAGTCGGGGAATAATCCCTAAAACGGATATAAAGGCAACAAAGCCTGAGCCAACTGCTAGGCCACCAGCTAAACCTACAAACATTTCAATTAAATAGCTAACGATCATCGTCTTTATTCAACTCGTTTTCATTGAATGACACGTATTGTTGAAGATCTTGATCATAATTAAACATTTCCACTTCAAGTGGGCTTGGTTCCTCGTTAATCCGTTTTTTAAAGAAGTGATTAAAAAACAGAATCATACCTAAACCTAACCCAATTGAATATGGAATTTGTAGCCATAATACGCTTCGCTCTTCACTTTCTGCTGAAATCATGTCATGAAGGGTTCCTTGAACTTCCTCCATGTTGACATCAAAATGGAAGTTCATTATCGCCATTGCTGCTCCAACGAACAATAAACACCATATAAAGGCAACAAAAACGGGGTATATTTTAGGTTTTGGTTGATATATAACTAGAATGGATTGGGATGCTCCAACGGACTCAACTTCATATTCTGGATACAGACTATTGATGCGCTCAATGATTTTAAATAAGTCAAAAACTTTATAAGTATGGTCCTTTTCGGAAACAGTGTGTAGATATAATGTGGATAGCTTCTTTTTTAATTCCTCATTATTTGTACTAATGTAAGCAATGTCTTTCAGGTGAATTTGTTGTCCTTTTTTTACGACTTGTCTTGGTTTTAAGCGTAAATAAATAACGTGTGCCATTGTGCATCAACTCCATGTTGTGATTTCATGACGAACTCACTAACCGTACACCATTCTATATTGGTTATTATGTACATTTGGTTAATGAACATGTATGACAACAATCACAGAATTCTTTTTTCCTTATGGATTTAAAAAAGGCATTTGCGATTTCAACCGCAAATGCCTTTTTCTATTTACTGATTAAGCAAGTGACCCATTTGTTCTAATATATTTTTCTCCAGCCTTGATACTTGTACTTGAGAAATGTTTAATCGTTTAGCCACCTCTGATTGAGTATGATCTTTAAAATAACGTAAATAAATAATTAATCGTTCTCTCGAATCTAATTGTCGAATCGCTTCCTTTAAAGCGATATGATCAAACCAACTTGAATCTTTCTCAGCGATTTGATCCATAAGTGTAATCGGATCACCTTCATTCTCAAACACTGTCTCATGAATCGAATGAGGATTTTGGTTCGCCTCTAAGGCCATGATAATATCCTCGCTTGGAATATTTAAAGCTTCACTAATTTCTGATATGGAAGGAGCCCTCCCATGTTCTTTTGAGAATTCTTCCATATAACCACGTATTTTATGGTTTGACTCCTTTAATGAACGACTCACTTTAATGGAACCATCATCTCTAATAAAACGCTGAATCTCGCCTATTATCATCGGTACAGCATATGTCGAAAACTTAACATCATACGATAGATCAAATTTGTCTATGGATTTTATAAGGCCAATACAGCCGATCTGAAAGAGATCTTCCTGTTCATAGCCTCTATTTAAAAAACGCTGAACAACTGACCACACAAGGCGAGTGTTCTTTTTAACAAGTTTATCTCGGGCTGCTTCATCGCCTGCCTGACTAAGTTCAATCAATTCCCTTACTTGTTCATTTTTCAATGGCTGTTCATCTTTAAGTTTACCGTTTCCACTCATAGGCATCACCTACGGTTTGCGGTTTCATTTTGATTGAACATTTTCCTCATCGTGACCGTTGTTCCAAAACCCATTTGTGAATCTACCGTTATCGCATCCATAAAATTTTCCATAATCGTAAAGCCCATTCCCGATCGCTCGAGTTCTGGTTTCGAAGTGAACATCGGTTGTGTGGCTTCATCAACGTTATCAATTCCACGGCCATGATCCATAATTTTCACTTCCACTTCTCCTTCACGAATATGGCATTCTAACGTCACCATGCCTTCTTCATCATCTTCATACCCATGGATAATAGCGTTTGTAACAGCTTCAGAAACAACCGTTTTAATTTCTGTTAGCTCATCAACAGTTGGGTCTAATTGTGCAATAAATGATGCAACAGAAACTCTTGCAAATGACTCATTCTCACTTTTCGCTGTAAACTCAATTCTCATGTAATTATTCATGATGCCACCCCCAAGCGTGCAAGGGCAGCTTCTTCATCACTAGCAGTACGGACGAGCTTAAACAAACCAGATAATTCGAATAATCGTTTTACAGATTGATTATAAGAACAGATGACCATCTCGCCATCTAATTGTTTCACTTCTTTATATCGGCCTAAAAATACCCCCAAGCCTGAAGAGTCCATAAAAGCTAACTCTTCCAAGTTAACGACAACGTGTTTAATACTTTGATCACTTAACTGCTGTTTCCACTCTTCTTTTAGTCGTTCTGCTTCGTGATGATCAAGCTCTCCAATTAGTCTTACTAGCAAAACTTCTTCTCTTTTTTCAAAATTTGAAATAAGACTCAACGCTTTTTTCCTCCTTCAAATGAAATTAAGCTATATGAGTCTTTCTTTTTCTTCTTTAAAAATTCCTGCCGGTTGACAAAACTAGTTAAGAATCGACGAAATTATTTACCCCGATGGATGGATTTAAGTGATCTTTTCCATAGCGTCCATATATTAGCGTCTTTTACGTCATTCATCACAATTAATGGATATTCAGCAACAACCTCATCATCCTTAACAACTTTTATTTTACCTACTTCGTCACCTTTTTCGACTGGCCATGTGTTAGATTTGGTTTCAATCTTTGTTTGATAGTCCTCTAAAGAATCTCCTTTTTTAACGAGTAAGGAAACATTCGATTTTGGTGAGGCATAAATTTTACTATTAGATTTTAATGGCTCCCACTCATGTACCTTATCATCTTTACTGAACAGACGTTTAACATCATAGTGACCAAAAGCATAATCAAGCATGTTTGTGATATCTTTATTACGATCCTTCGCTGTATCCGCTCCCATTACAACAGCAATCATACGCATATCATCACGTTTAGCTGTTGCGGTTAAAGAATATTTCGCTTTTGACGTATAGCCTGTTTTCAGTCCATCTACCCCTTGGTAAAACTTGACTAACCGATTAGTGTTCACTAACCAAAACTCATCATCTGTCCCTTTACGAAGATAATCCTCATAAATTTTCGTGTATTCCGTTATTTCTTCATGTTTAAGTAATTCTCTAGCCATGACAGCCATATCATAAGCTGAAGAGTAATGATTTTCAGCAGGTAATCCAGTGGTATTAACAAAATTCGTATCCTTTAACCCTAAGGATTTGGCTTTTTCATTCATCATTTCGACAAATACTTCTTCAGTTGCAGCTATTCTCTCAGCTAAAGCGACAGAAGCATCATTTGCTGAGGCGACTGCTACTGCTTTTAAAAGATCTTTAACCGTCATTTCCTCAAATGGTTCTAAGTATATTTGCGTCCCGCCCATTGATGCTGCATGCTCACTTACTCGAACCTTTTCATCTAATGTAATCGTACCTTCATCTAACGCCTCCATAACTAATAACATCGTCATGATTTTGGTCATAGAAGCTGGCGGTAATCGTTTTGAAGATTCTTCATTATACATGATTTCGCCTGTATCAAATTCCATTAGTAGGGCTGATTTGGCAGACTCAGTTAAATCAGACGGTTCACCACCTTCCTGTTGTTCAGCTAACAATGCAGGACTCGGTAATAAAAGTGTAAAAACTAAAACACTAATCAAAAATTTATATTTCATTATACTCCCTCCATTTCATGCTTCATATTTTTTCCAAGCTCTCAAGCTTTTATTACAAAAAAATAAAACTTGTCTATTTTTACAACTGTTTTCGAAATGTTTGTTTCTTTATCTACCGCAGTTGAAATACACTTCGCTTTTAGCCGACCAGGAGTCTTCGTGTATTTCAACTGCTTGTTATGATCTATTACATATAAAATACTTAAAAATAACAGCTTTTAAAAAGTGGCAGAGCTAACTCCACCACAAAGTAAAATTATCTTATCCTTGCATGTCACGTACCCACACTTCCATCTCATTTCTTGTTTGAGAATCCAATGCATCGATATCTTTTAGGAATTTAGCTTTGGCCCAGCGATATAATTCAATATCATATTGATTATACGTTTCAATAGTCTTAATTAGCCTTTTAGGAATCGCATTGACTTTAGGACGATTCTTAGTTTGGTTTTGTTTTTTAACAGCTGATAAATCCCAATTAAAACGCTTTTTCATAAAAAATAATGACTCAAAATACATATCTGTAAAACCAACCAATGAAATATTTCGTTTGATATTGTTCTTAGCCTGTTTGATATTATTTGGATCGCCACCCGATAAATAACGAGTCGCGAGATTGACTGTTCGGTATCGAAGGTTTCGAAGGTCTTTTTTTGATTTAAAACGTTTATTTGGGATTTTGTCATTTTTTATATATTCTACAAATTGTTCTAAACTCATATTTCTGAACTGTTTATAAAGCGGGTCTCGCTCATACCTTTTAATATAGTAATAGGTGGATATCACCCTATCGACGGGATCCCTTAGCATCGTTAAGAATTCCGGTTGTGAAAGCTGTTTGAAAAATTTTGAATGCCAGACGTGAATCGTTTCCTGTTGTCTTCCAAATAAATCCCATAACGTCTTCCCGCCAGTCTTGGGTATATGCAAAAAACACACTTGATCTTTCTTTATCTCTTCACTGTCAAATACAATCACATGCGTACACCTTCCTCTTTTTATAGCTAAAACTAACAAAAAGTAGATTTTAATGTATTATAAGTAGATTTCGTTATAGTGTGTAAGCCACGAGTGACCATTAAACCAATAAAATGGAACCCATTTTCACTTATAGGTTTACCAAAAGTATGGTGGCTGCATAAATCTATTAGTGTGGGGAAAGTAATAGAATCAAGTACATTTGTGGATACTACGGGGAGGTTAGTTTGATGACGAATGATATTAAATGGCATCACCATCAAGTGTCTAAAGAGGATCGGCAACATTTAAATGGACAGAAAAGCTTCGTTATATGGTTAACAGGATTGTCTGGTTCCGGAAAGTCGACAATTGCGAATCAGGTAGAGAAAGAATTGTTTATTCGAGGCGTTCACACGTATTTATTAGATGGCGATAATATACGTCATGGACTAAACAATAATTTAGGGTTTAGTTATCAAGATCGACATGAAAACATACGTCGTATTGCAGAATGTGCTAAGCTCTTTGTAGATGCTGGTATCGTCACAATAGTTGCAGCCATATCACCTTCAAAAGCTGACCGTGAGCAAGCAAAAAAGCTATTTAAAAGGGAAGAATTCGTTGAAGTTTATATTAAATGCTCTCTTGAAGAATGTGAACGGAGAGACCCCAAAGGTTTATACCACAAAGCTCGTTCAGGTGAGATCAAAAATTTCACAGGCATCTCTCAAGCTTACGATGAACCAGACAATCCCGATCTCGTCATTGATACCACGAATCAATCGGTGTCACAATCTGTTCGCGAGTTAAGGCAATTGGCTGAGGATCGGGCGCTTAAAGGATAAATAAAAAACATTTAAAAAGGATCCTGTCTAAAAAACAGGATCCCATAATGCAATCTATTCACTAACGATCGTGTGAATTAACTTATATACCTCTACTTTTTCTTGTTGTATCGTAATGTTCTGATATAGTTTTTCTTTTATAGCCTCCACGTCAGATTGATTACTGTAAAATGTCAAAATGGATTCGTCCTCTTCAACATAATCGCCGACCTTTTTATTTAGCCGTAATCCAACTGACAAATCAATCGTCGATTCCTTCGTTTGGCGTCCGGCACCTAACATCATCGCGGCATGACCTAATTCATCAGCAACCATTTCTTGAATATATCCTGATTGTTTCGCCTTTAATTCAATCGTTTGCGAAGCCTGTGGCAGCTTTTCAGGGTTATCGACAACCGATGCATCGCCACCTTGAGCGGCTAGAAATTCCTTGAATTTTTCAATCGCTTGACCATTTTGAATATTTTCTTCTAGTCGTTGTCTTGCTTCATCCAAGGATTTGGCCTGACCACCAAGTACTACCATTTGACTACCTAATGTTAACGATAATTCTGTTAAATCTTCAGGGCCATTACCGTTTAACGTATCAATGGCTTCTTCAACCTCTAAACCATTACCAATTGCACGGCCTAATGGTTGACTCATATCACTAATAACAGCCATCGTTTGTCGGCCAACATTATTTCCAATCGCAACCATTGCTTTGGCGAGTTCTTCTGCTTCTTCAGCCGTTTTCATAAAAGCTCCAGCGCCTGTTTTAACATCTAAAACAATCGCATCAGCTCCTGATGCAATCTTCTTACTCATAATTGAGCTTGCGATTAACGGAATGGAGTTAACGGTAGCCGTTACATCGCGCAATCCATATAATTTCTTATCGGCCGGTGTTAAATTACCAGATTGACCAATAATGGCTATTTTATTTTCATTAACTAACTTTACAAATTCATTGCTATCAATCTCGACGTGAAAACCTGGAACTGATTCTAACTTATCAATCGTACCACCTGTATGACCGAGGCCTCGACCGCTCATTTTCGCCACTGGTACACCAACTGAAGCAACAAGTGGTGCTAATACTAAGGTCGTCGTATCACCTACACCACCTGTTGAGTGCTTGTCGACTTTCGTTCCAGCAATATCGGATAAATCAATCGTATCACCAGATTCAACCATTGCCATCGTTAACGCTGCACGCTCGTCTTCCGTCATATCCTGAAAGAAGATCGCCATCGCTAAAGCACTGGCTTGATAATCTGGAATATCATCATTGGTATAACCTTCAATAAAAAAATCAATTTCCTCTTTGGATAACTCATGTCCATCGCGTTTTTTCGCGATAATATCGTACATACGCATCATTAAACACTCCTGCTATGCCATCTTCTTGATTACGTTTTTGACTAATTTAATAAAATCTTCTCGAACCTTTTCAGTTGTCTCGATGACTTCATCATGTGATAGTGGTTGATCTAAAATACCTGCAGCCATATTAGAGATACAAGAAATCCCTAGCACCTTCATACCGGCATGGTTAGCTACAATAACCTCTGGCACTGTAGACATTCCGACAGCATCTCCACCTAGGGTCCGGAGCAATTTGATTTCACTACCCGTTTCATACGTCGGACCTGTATTACCTACGTAGACCCCTTCTTGTAGGTTTAAATTAATCTCTTGAGCACATGATTTGGCCACTTTCATTAATTCATTACTATATGCTTGAGACATATCAGGGAAGCGCGGTCCCAGTTCATCGACGTTAGGTCCAATTAATGGATTATCGCCCATCATATTGATATGATCGCTAATTAACATTAAGTCACCCGGGTTAAAGGATTCGTTAATGCCGCCAGCTGCATTCGTCACTAACAACTGTTCCACACCTAAAGCTTTCATGACGCGTACCGGAAAAGTCACCTGTTGCATGCTATAGCCCTCATAATAATGAAAGCGCCCTTGCATGGCTATGACATGTTGACCTTGTAGAGTTCCGATTACGAGCTGTCCTTTATGACCTGATACGGTTGAAGTCGGAAAATGTGGAATATCCGCATACGGAATGACTTTTGGATTCTCAATCTCATCGGCTAATATTCCTAAACCGGACCCTAAAATTAAACCAATATCAGGCTTGGTCGTTGATAATTGTTCTTCTATATATGTTTTTGATTCATTAATTTGCTCCATCATCATACGAGTGACTCCTTTATTTAATATCCTTTAAAAAGCTTTTACCATATTGGGGGGATGTCACATTAAAGTTATCGGCAATCGTTGCACCAATATCAGCAAATGTGTCACGAAGCGAAAGTTCCTGCCCTTTTTGAATATCGTTATGGTATACCAGTAACGGAACATACTCACGTGTGTGATCAGTGCCATGGTGAACTGGATCATTTCCGTGATCAGCAGTCAAAATTAATAAATCATCATCACCTATTTTTTCTAACAGTTCCGGCAAACGGCGATCGAACTCTTCTAACGCCTCGCCATAACCTTGTGGATCACGACGGTGTCCGTATTTTGCATCGAAATCAACTAAATTTAAAAACGTTAATCCATGGAAGGACTTTTCAGTGCTTTCTAATATTTTATCCATTCCATCCGTGTTGTCTTTCGTACGGATAGCTTCTGTAACACCTTCACCATCATAAATATCGTTAATCTTGCCTAATGCAATCACGTCATAATTATCATCTTTTAATGCATTCATGACGGTTCGACCAAATGGCTTAAGCGCATAGTCATGGCGATTAGCCGTACGCTTAAAGGCCCCTGGTTCGCCAACAAATGGCCTGGCAATAATACGTCCAATCATATAAGGCTCATCTTTCGTCATCTCACGAACGGTTTCACAAATGTCGTATAGTTCTTCTAGCGGAACAACCTCTTCATGAGCAGCAATTTGTAAAACGGGGTCAGCAGATGTATAGACAATAATTGCACCAGTATCCATGTGCTCTTGACCTAATTCTTCAATAATTTTAGTTCCGGAAGCTGGTTTGTTACCAATCACCTTACGCCCCGTCTTTTCTTCAATTTGGTTGACTAAATCATCTGGGAAGCCTTCGGGAAATGTTCGGAATGGTTTATTCATCCTCAACCCCATAATTTCCCAATGTCCTGTCATCGTGTCTTTTCCAATAGAAGCCTCTTGCATTTTAGTATAGTGAGCCTTGGGTTGATCTGCTATCTCAATACCTGGAAGCTTTCGGATATTACTTAACCCAAGCTTTCCCATGTTCGGCATATTTAAGCCATTCAAGTGTTCAGCTATATGTCCAATCGTATCGGCACCTTCATCATTAAATTCCTTTGCATCAGGTGCTTCACCAATTCCAACTGAATCCAATACAATTAAAAATACACGTTTAAATGAATCTTCCATGCGGATACCTCCAATATGTTGTCAGAACCATTTTACCTTCTATTAAGTAAAGAAAAAAGTGATATCAATTATCATGCCCTAGGATGGTAATTCTGATAAATGTCTTTCATACGTGTTTTTGAGATGTGTGTGTAAATCTGGGTTGTTGAAATATCGGAATGTCCTAGCATCTCCTGAACGGCACGCAAATCCGCGCCATTTTCAAGTAGGTGAGTCGCAAATGAATGCCTTAATGTGTGTGGTGTTAATTCCTTTTTGATACCCTTTTCTTGTGCAATCTTTTTAAGTACCTTCCAAAATCCTTGGCGACTCATTGGGCTGCCTCGATGATTCACAAATAAGGCGTCGGTGGCCTTTTGCTTCATAAACGTTGATCGTGCAAATTCAACGTATTCCTCTACGGCCTTTTGTGCATGCTTACCAAGAGGAACAATTCGTTCTTTTCCTCCCTTACCAATCACTCTGACGAACCCCATTAGTAAATGCAAATCATTAATTTGAAGTGATAATAATTCAGATATTCGTAATCCAGTTGCATAAAGCATTTCCAGCATCGCCCGATTTCTTATGGTGAGCGGTTCATCTCCCGGTAAATCTAGCAAGGTCTCTACCTCTTGACTTGATAACACTTTTGGTAGTTTTCGTTCTTTTTTCGGTGTTTGAATATGCAACGTCGCATCATGCGAAACATCGTAATCTTGTATTAAAAACCGGTGGAACGACCGAATCGTTGATAGCATTCGCGTGATACTTGAAGACGTTTTACCATTGGTTGATAAAAATTTTAGAAAGGCACGGATATGGCCTCTTTCTATTTTTTGTACATCCTCTAATTCTTCTACTTCTTTTAGGTACTTCGTATATTGCTTGAGATCTCGGCGATACGAGGCAACCGAATTATCAGCTAATCCTTTTTCGATTTTTAAAAAATGAAGAAAATCTTGTACGGCATCATCCATTGTTCCAATCCCCTTTTGCTAAAGAGCTTCTTACACATAATTTTACTATGTCTTCTTCCTAAGCACAAAAAAACCTTTTTTCCCGATGAAAAAAGGTTTTGGTTGATTCTTTCTTAATCATGTTCACTTTGACAATTTTTACAGATTCCGTGAAAGGTTAGTCGATGATCCTTCACTTGAAATTCCCATTGTGATTCGACTGTTTTTTCAACATGGCCTAGTAAATCTTCTTCTATTTCTTTAACTGAACCACATTCAACACAAACTAAATGGTGATGAAAATGTTCGGCACCTTCTTTTCTTAAGTCGTATCGAGAAACCCCGTCACCAAAATTAATTTTATCGACAACTTTAAGCTCCGATAATAATTCTAATGTACGATAAACAGTTGCTAATCCTATTTCAGGTGATTTCTCTTTCACGAGGAGGTAAACATCTTCCGCACTTAAATGATCTTCTTCATGTTCTAAAAGTACCCGAACAGTCGCTTCTCTCTGTGGGGTTAGTTTATAGCTTTGAGAATGAAGTTGTTTTTTAATTTTCTCTATGCGGTTTTCCACGCGTATCCCCCCTCTTACTTTTCATTTTTATTATAAGTAAGAGAAAAGATCGTGTCAAATTATAATGATTTTAATTTATTTATTATAACAATTATTTATTTATAATTATTTTAAAACAAAATACATCGCTTGTGATGAAATGAAGGCTTCAATCATTGAACCTCCCAAAATAATTAAAAGCGCAATTAAATAGCTTTTGAAATATAACGACATCGCCTGACCAATGGTATAGTAGCTTTTTCCCTTTGTAAAGAGCATTCTCATGACGTGAATACAAAAAATCATGCTACTAGCGACAATTAGTAAATAACCCGGTACAATTAATAAATTTTGAGGCGCGACAGATGTTAAAGATATGAAAAAACCTTGCCAAGTTAATTGATTAATTAAAAACCCTACCGTAAATCCAATAACAATTCCTTTCATAAATAATAAAAACCAGACAACCGGTAGTCCTATAAATGATAATCCGAATAGGAATAAGAAGGTAACATATTTTCCGTGTGCCCAAAATGCCGAGAATAACTCACCTAACGTCAATTGACGGGATTGTTCAGTAAAGGAATGAAAGTATTGTTCAACGAAAAATAATAAGTCCTGTTTTTGTAAAAAGCTCAAACTACCAACCATACCTGCACCGAATATAACACCAATCACAAATAAGACGAATAAAAAGATATATAGGTTGATATAAGGTTCTAATGTATAAGATGATCCTTTTAGCCAATGTTTCATAGCGGTTCCTCCATTCGTTTCTACTCTAGTAAAATACTATGTCGGTAGAAACATATATAGAACCACTAGATTAAAGAATGGATTCATTTTTTACGTTGCTTGACGGCAACACTGCCATACGTCCCGCCACCACCGGGATTAATGTCTAATTCTCCGTTTCTTAATTGAATAATATACGCCGTAACTTGGCGATTACTTACCTTCATTAACTCTTCAACAGTCGCATCATGAATAATGTACATATCGTGATATAGCTTCTCTCTCAGCTTTTCTAAGGTTTTTGGCCCAAGCCCTGGTATATATTCAAGTGGAACTTGATGAATATAAGGCGGTCTTTGTCGATCAGATGGTTCATCCGTTTGACTAACCTCTTTAATGCGTTCACTTACACCTTTAATCACTTTTTTCGAACCACAGTTTGGACATACCTT
This sequence comes from Tenuibacillus multivorans, assembly GCF_900103915.1. GTDB lineage: Bacteria > Bacillota > Bacilli > Bacillales > Alkalibacillaceae > Tenuibacillus > Tenuibacillus multivorans. The sequence continues at coordinate 195,717 of NZ_FNIG01000006.1, forward strand.
TTCATAGGAAATACGACTTTCGCATGAACGGCAAATCGTCGTATAGTATTTACCTAACCTAGGGTTCATTCCGTAGTTTGCTTTTACATGTCGTCCGTCTATTGATTTTAGTGCCTTTTCAAATTCTGCAAACGTTGGTTTCCCTAGAGCGAATTCCTGATACTCACGTCCAATTTTTTCTAATGAATGAGCGTCTGAATTCGTTAAAAACGTGTACGGCTCCAATTCATGAATTGTATCTGCCATAGATGTATCCGAACTTAAGCCTAATTCAACCCCGTTGATGATATTTGGGTCAAATACTTCTTGAAGACTCTTCTGAACCCCTTTTCCATATAAGCTTTTAAACGGTGTGAACACATGGGCCGGGATAAATAACCCATCTAATTCATGTACTTTCTTTTGAAGATCAACAGCCTGTATGTACATGCGCTGAGAACTAAGCGTCCGATTTTTCACATGTTTTGCATACCAATTAGAAAATTCCTTCATAATGTCTAATGTAGGAAAAAAACATAGCACATGGATTGGGCCAGAACAATACTCATCATATAATTCAATTTCGGATCCTAGAAGCATGGTAACAAAACCATTTGAGATCCCGCCTTCATCCAACTCGTAACTATCGCCCGTTTCAATTAATTGCTCGATTTCCTCAATTACCTCTGGCACGTGGGCATCAATCACCCCGACAAGATCCAGTCCTTTTTTCTCTCGAACATAGTGAAAAATATTGGTTATGGTTAAGTTGTTAGAGGCCGATATTTTAACCGGGTGATGACGAAGTGTTCGTCCGATATGGACATGTAAATCGCCGTAGTAGCTATTTAACGTCATTATGATCTTCCTTCTTTTTGCATAAGGTAATAAATCGCATGGATCGTTTTCGCATCATGAATGTGTTCTTTCTTGATTAAATCTAATGCTTCATCGATCGTTACTTCGATAATTTCCACAAACTCATCGTCGTCCCCCTTTAAAGCATCATCCACTTTCGTAAGATCTCTTGCTTCATAAATATAAAGCTTTTCATTCGCAAACCCAGGAGACGTATAATAAGAAACGACATAATCTAAAGAACCTGCCCGATAGCCAGTTTCCTCTTCTAATTCACGATTAGCTGTGACCTCAGGCTGTTCACCTACCTCTAGTTTGCCAGCAGGTATTTCAATAATACTTTTTTCTAACGCTTTTCGATATTGTTCCACCATTACGATTTTATGATCATCCGTAACAGGAATAATTCCAACAGCTCCAGGATGGTCAATAAGCTCCCGTTTCGACTTATTTCCATCCGGTAGCTCGACATCATCTACGCGCACATCTATAATTTTACCTTTATAAATCGATTGACTCGCAATCGTTTTCTCTTCAAACGTATTCGACATAATAATCCCCTTTCTTCCGTTAATTGTAGCACACTCAAATGTATGATTTGTTTTTCGTTGTTTCTTATATTTAAAATAGCAGTAGAAGGAGTGAGTTTGACATGATCAAAAAACGGCAGTTAGGCCATTCTGATCTGCACGTTTCAGAAATTAGCTTAGGCTGTATGAGCTTGGGCACCAATGCTAAGCAAGCAGAAAACATTGTTGAAACAGCGATTGACCAAGGTATTAATTACCTCGATACAGCTGATTTATACGACTTTGGTGAAAATGAAAAAATCGTCGGTCAGGCGATTAAAGGAAAGCGCGACAAAGTCATTATCGCAACCAAAGGCGGTAACCATTTCGAAGCTGGTCAAGAGGGATGGTATTGGGATCCTTCTAAAGCTTACTTAAAGGAAGCGTTTAAAAACAGTCTCCTCCGCCTTGGGTTAGATGACATTGATTTGTATCAGCTCCATGGCGGAACGATTGAAGATCCGACCGATGAAGTGATCGAATTATTTGAGGAACTAAAGCAAGAAGGTCTCATTCGTTCTTACGGGATTTCATCCATCCGTCCTAATGTGATTAAAACCTTTTTAGAGAAATCTAATATCGCAAGTGTCATGATGCAGTACAGCCTGATTGACCGCCGGCCTGAAGAAGAGGTGTTAGACTTATTATCCAATCATCAGGTTGGTGTAGTAGCTCGTGGATCATTAGGTAAAGGCATGTTAACCGAGCGTGGGCAATCTCAATGGGATAAAAAAGGACAAAAAGGATTTTTAGATTATGACGTAGCACAACTAAAACACGTTGTGACCTCCTTACAGGATTTAGCTAATGAATCTGGCGTCTCACCACAGTCCTTAGCGATCGGCTATGCGCTTAAACACCCTGCTCTTAGCAGTCTCGTTCTAGGGGCTAGCAAGCCTAAACAAGTACTTGAAAACGTCAAAGCCTATGAAAAATCTGACCTTTCAGATGATGTATATCAACAATTGAAGCAGTTAACGAAAGCGAATGTTTATGACAACCATCGTGAATAACAAAATTGATCCGTTACCCTATTTCAGGGGGTAACGGATTTTTCATACAGAAGGAAAATTTTCTGGATTAATGGTAATGGTTTCTCGATTCTTTGGCACTTAGTCTGGATTACTTACTCCTGAGTCTGGATTCTTCATCCTCGAATCTGGATTATCTGCTTTCAACTTCCAATTAGTGTCACAAATTTAATACAACGGCTAAATAACATAAATTCCCATTGATAAAAGAACACCTGTTTGCATATAATAAGAAATACGAACATAAGTTCTATGAAGAGGGATACCTATGAATAAAGTTATTTTTTTAGTCGATATGCAATCCTTTTATGCTTCCATCGAAAAATCAGCTAATCCAAAGCTTAAAGATCAGCCTGTCGTCGTCGCTGGAGATCCGGAACGAAGAAGCGGGATTATTCTAGCGGCTTGCCCTATCGCTAAACAATACGGCGTTAAAACAGCTGAAGCACTATGGGAAGCGAAACAAAAATGCCCGGAACTTGTCATTGTCCGTCCACGAATGAAGCTGTATATCGATATATCATATCAAATCACACAAATTTTAGAACGATTTACCGATCAAACAGAAGTGTTCTCCGTGGATGAGCAATTTATGGATCTAACCGGAACTGAGCGCTTATTTGGTGACATGTATGCCGTAGCGAAAAAAGTTCAAGGCGAAATCCAGGAAGAATTAGGGGTTTACGCGCGTGTTGGCATCGGACCTAACAAAATTTTAGCCAAAATTGCTTGTGACGCCTTTGCTAAGAAAAATGAAGATGGCATATTTTACTTATCACACGACAATATGCAAGAAACCATGTGGAAGCTCCCGGTTGGAAAAATGTTTGGTGTCGGCGGACGCATGGAACGTCATCTGCAACGAATGGGTATTCAGACGATTGGCGAATTGGCGAACTATCCGCTACAATATCTGAAAAAACGCTGGGGAATCAATGGCGAAGTACTATCTAATACTGCGAATGGGATTGACTACTCCCCTGTCACGACCAACACACATAATGCCCAAAAAGCCGTCGGACACCACATGACGCTCCCAAGGGATTATGAGTCACTAGAAGATATCAAAATCGTGCTATTAGAGCTCAGTGAAGAAGTCGCTAAACGAGCACGTGGTAAACATTATCGCGGGCATACCGTATCACTCGGGGTTCGTGGTGCTAACTTTGACCAACCGACCGGATTTCACCGTCAAATTAAGCTCACATCACCGACCAACTACGGCATGGATATATTTCACGCCACTTTAAAGCTTCTAAATAAGCATTGGGATGGATTACCGGTTCGAAGTGTTGGGGTCACACTCTCTCAGCTACAATCAGCTGACGTTTATCAGCTCAGCTTATTTGATCCATCTGTTAAAAAGGATCAATTAAGTCAAGCGATGGATGATATTCGTTTGAAATTTGGGCAAACCGCTATCGTCCGTGCTTCTTCATTACACGAAGCCGGGCAAGTCTTTGATCGTGCTAAGAAAATAGGTGGACACTATAAATAAAGGAGGATCAGCATGAAAACCAATAAACTAACACACGGACATAATTTAATGTGGGAATCAAGCCGCATGATGTTGCCTGAACATAAAGAATTACTACGACAACATCAGAAAGAGATTATTCGTAAAGAAAAACCACGCTTCGATGAACAGGAAGTTGAATGCTTAGAGCAACAAATACATGAAGCTATGAATGAACAAATCCCTGTTAAATTGACATTGTTTGACCCTTATGACAATCAAAATTTAACGGGAATCATCCAAAAAATGGATTCTCAAACTAAACGAATCAAAATAAAACAACATTCAGGAGAGATTGAATGGATTAACTTTCGTGATCTTGTACAGGTAGAAAAAATATAAAATTACGTAATATTCCAAAGCAAGCATTATTTCAATACAAAATATGTTACAATACCCTTAAAATTTAGAAGATTCAATATAATCTACTGAAATTATATTTAAAAGGAGTATAACAAAATGCAGAAGTTAACCGATAACGCATTAGATTATGTTATGAACAATGGAACGCCGATAGAGAGATGGGCTGCTGAAAAGTTTGATAACCCTGAAGCTACTCTACCAGAAGATTGGTCAAAAAAACAAAACCCTGATGGAGGTTGGCGCAGTAAAGAAATGCCCAGTGATTTATCTAATATGGGAACAACCTCAGTCACATTGATGAGACTCATCTTTTGGAACCTAGAACATCGAGATGAGGTTAACAATACCGTCCAATACCTTTGGGAAAACCAGCAGCACGATGGAAGATGGGGAGAGGATCCAAACCAATTAAAAGATTCCCCGCCGGAATGGAATTTACCTAATAATCTAGATGTTGATTTATGGGAAACAGCCAATAACCTGGCTTCTCTAGCATCAATTGGATATACCAATGACGAAAAGGTTTTAAAGGGTAAAAATTGGGTTTATAAACACAGGTTACCTAATGGAGAACTCCCTGGATACATTCATGCGACACATGCTATGGGAGCGTTAAGCTTCACTATCGGTGATCGAGGAAAATTTGAAAAACACATGGAAGCTTCAAAAAAATTTTTTCTAGAAAACAAGCATAAAGATTGGTTCGATGTTATGGAATTAGTATGGCCTTTAATGTTATGGTACAATGCCGGGCTTTCAACAGAAAATCAAGTTGTCAAAATGTATTTGGAAGAATTAAAAGCTAGACAAGACGATGATGGAATGTGGAAAAGCATTTACCCTAATAGTGATACGCAATTTACGATTGAAGCTCTTTGGTTGATTAGACTTTACAGTTAAGGGGGAGCGGCAATGAAAAAAGTTATATGGATTTTGTTGTTATTTACACTTGTTGTTTCAGGGTGTGGATACTCTCCCGATAAAGATGATATAGTCAATGAATACGGAAAAGTAACAAATATAGTAGCATTCCAAAATTTTATAGATAATGTCAAAAACGATAAGGAAGATAAAATAAGAATTGTTAATTATACCGATGAAGGCGACCCGATACTACATGATGTAAATTATAATGGAGAGGCATTTATATCAAAATTAGACTTTTCAAGAGACAAGTATAGTAGCGGTGGAACAAGTACAGTGACTTGCAAATCACTTGACATAGAAGGGAAAGAGGAAACAAAAATATATAAATTAATAGAATGCAATCAAGATAACAGCCAACCTACTTTATTAATAATAAGGGAATGAATGAAATAAATCAAAAAATTTAACTTATTCCCTTTTGAGTTATAGAGTGACTTAGCTTTTGAAAGACAATTGGATGGAGTTTAAGTAAACACAAAATAAAAAAGTATCCTATTGTGTAGTGAGCCAAGGAACACCAACTTTAAGGTTAGGACCTTTGAGAAAGATGAGAAACTTGATTGTTTGTTTGGCTCTTTGTAATGGGCTTGTTATGATGACATCCCATTGGTATGTTTTTAAATATTCCCCACATTCCTTTGCCTGAAAGGCGCCATTTTTATTCAAAGGTATATCGGTTCTTCCTTGGACCCTACCACTAGCATTCCAATCAGTCTCACCATGCCTAACTAAACAAATTTTTGTAATCGTTAATCACTCCTATTGAGAACTCTCCTACGTTCATCCAAATTAGCTTCTCCTTCTTCTTATGTATATATTAACATAATATTCCAAAAACAAATCCTGAAATCAAAATTTCTTATAAAAAACACGTGAATTCAATCTGAATTCACGTGTGAAATAAAAATTGGTAAATCCTTCGCTTGACCACTTTTCTCGGGAAAGAAAAAACGGTCAAAAATAATGATGAGAAAACCAGTATAAATCCGACTAATTGCCAGCTGGTTATTCCTTCGTTAAATATAAGGACACCAACCAATGTTGCAACGACTATCTCAGCCGATGATAAGATGGTGGCTTTACTCGATTCAATATAAGATAACCCCATCGTATATAAAATGTAGGCAATTACCGTTGAAATAATGGATATTCCTAAAATATTTACCCAAACATCACTATTCATAAAAGCTTCTTTTTGCGTCCAAATGGAACTTGTTGGAACCATAAACAAACTACCACAAATCATAGAGTACATGGTAATCGTTAATGGATGATAAAATCTGCTGACATATTTTCCGATAATGCTATATGAACAACAGAATAATCCAGCAAATAAACCAAAAACGATTGTCTCTATTGATAGTGGTACGCCTCCAAATGGTAATAATCCAATGACAAGTCCACATCCTAAAACCGTAAGGCATATAGCCATTATTTTTTGGCGTGTTAACTTCTCATTATATAAGACCTTAGCTATGATAGCTGCAAAAACTGGTGATGTGTAAACAAAAATAACAGCAACGGATAGCGATGATCTTTCCATCACTTCAAAGTAACACCAATTAAATAGAGCTATACTCATTACACCAAGGCCAATAAAAAACGGTAGATGTTTCAACTTGATTTTCAAATATTTTCTAGCAAGAATAAATAACATGACAAATAAGATTAGACTAGAAATGGCTAGTCGTATGGTCACGACTTGCCACGGTGTTAGTCCAAAACCATATAAGTTTTGAACAAATAATCCTGTCACTCCCCAAAAAGAAGCGCCAAAAATTACAAATCCGTAAGCGAAAAATTGATTCATTCGCATTGTTATACCCTCCCTTTTCTCTCTATCTATCAGGTGCAGGAATAACTATTAGAATTTGACTAAAATGATTAGATTGTGCTTAATCAAATTAACACGCATTTATTATAAAAGCAAAGTGCAATTTTTTCCGCAGCTAAATGGTCATAATAATGATGTATAATATATTAATGACAAAAACTTTGAAGGAGTGAAAAAGGTTGATTGAAGTTTATACAGATGGTGCATCAAAGGGAAATCCTGGCTTAAGCGGTGCTGGAATATATATCAAAACAAAAGGCGTAAACCATGAATATTCTTTTCCGTTAGGAACACAATCAAACCATGAAGCAGAATTCAAAGCCGTTATTAAGGCATTAGAAATATGTCAAGAATCATTTCCGGATGAAATATTATCTTTTCGGTCCGATTCTCAAATCGTGGTGGATGTGATTGAAAATGAATATACAAAAAATAAAACGTTCCAGCCATACTTAGAAGAGATACAAGAAAAATCAGGTGCATTTCCACACTTTTTTATCAAGTGGATTCCAAGTTCACAAAATAAGCACGCTGATCAACTAGCAAGGAAAGCGATTCAAATGCAATAAGGTAACCACTTCAGCCTAAAAATACAGTCTTCTCGTCAACAAAACAAATGGGGTTGCCGAAAGGATCCTTAGCATAAAATGATCTTTCACCCCATGGTTGTGTTTTTATAGATTTTTGTAAAAGTGATGGATCCAATTCTTTTATGACAGAATATACTTTTTCAAGATTTGAAACAGAAAGATAAACATGATCAGGGTTTGGTTGAGATTCAAAGTAATCACCATCTGCGATCGGATCAAAACAAGCTAAAATAGTGCCTTCACAGTTAAAATAGTGTCTTCCGGTTGAAACTCTTTTCCCATTCAGCTCTAACACTTGATTATAAAACTCAGTCGCTTTTTCGATATCAGAAACAGGAATAATGACTCGATACAATTTCAATTTTAATCCCTCCTTCATTTAAATCGTAAGCATAGATCCTCTCTCATCGAAAGTCGAATCTGGATTATAAACAACTTCCCAAATATTATTTTCAGGATCAGCAAATGAAGCAGATCGTCCTCCCCCAAAAGCATCATTTGGTTCGCTTAATATTCTTCCCCCAACAATTTTAACCTGTTCAATCGTCGAATTAACTTGTTCTGGCTTATCCACATTAATTGCTAACGTCACGCCTTTAAACACATTTTCTGTTGTTTGAACCTCTAAACCTGAATCATTGGCCAATTTTTCAACTGAATACAGTGATAATAAAACGCCTGCAGTTTTAAAAACGGCGTAATCAACATATCCGTGATTCGTTTCTTGCCAACCTAAATCATTATAAAATTGGCGTAGGCTTGGTAAATCAATACAGCCTATTGTGACCAGGCTTATTCTCTGTGGAACCATGGGACCTTACCCCTTCCAATCATTTCAATTCTATTTCTCAAAGTCCTGATCCAAAATTATATTTTAAATTAATACTTTCTTTTAAATAGTTCCGGATAGTTTAAAATCAAACCATTATCATCGACATAAATGTAGGACTTAAAATCATAACATTGATATAAAAAGACTCTAGTTTCCCCATCTCGCTCAATATATGTATAGCTTTGTGGAACCTTCTTTAACTCTAAAGTTGGAACAGATACATATACCATATTAAAATCCCTTCTTTGATTAGGATTCCAGTCAAATCTATTAATTGGTAAAGAATTAGAAAAAGGTGTAGCAGAAATATCAATGTCTACCGAACCAGATAGATTACCTAGCTGATTCCCTTCCCTATTGAACCAATGACCATTCCCGTCAGAGTGTATTTCGAGAGGTTCATTTTCATCAGATTTTATTTCTAATTTCTTAGTAATCCAACTTTGGTCTAAATGCACTTGATAGTTAACGATATGCGGGTTATGATTCTCTAAAGAAATTATTGTACCTTTAGCAATCATTTCTTTCTCGGTATATTTTAGTATAAAATGCTCACAACCAAATTGTTCTATGTTCTCCCATATGACTTTGATCAGTGACAGTTTAATTCCCTCCTTCTTTAATCATATTTATTATCTAAGTTTTTATAAAATTGGTCTACAATAGGTAATATATCTGGTTCAGTGTGATAATAATTACCATTTACTTGGATTAATGAGAATGAAAAAGTTTTATTCCCATCTTGATAAAGGCTAATCGAGTAATTAAAGCCATCCCGTTTTTCTTGATTTTTATCTGGTATGAACTTTACATCTTTGATATTATTCAGAAAGTCATCTATGGTTTGAGGGTTAGTAATGGATTTTTGATAGCCTGTATTCCCGTCAACAATTTCAATTTTAGTCACATTGCTTAATTGTTTCTGATAAAAATCTGGAAGGGTTTTTGTTTCTAAGTTGCAGCTGGCTATTAAAAGAAGTAACAAACAGACCAAATATATCCTCGTTTTTTTCTTCAACCCTTTCCAGCTTTTCATCTTCTTATATTCTCCTTTACAGAGCTTTTAAAAATCGGTCTAAGGAATACTTAATATATCCCATTCCTTATCTTTTATTTGCTTTCCAATATACAAGATTTGGCCTAAGTGATAGCTGATATGCGCGACTTCAGTTTGAATGGCTTTAAGAACGGTTATAGGCTTATTCCTAAGTAATACAGTCTTATGTAAATCTTCTTCTTTAAGGTTCTCTAAAGTATTAAAAAGTAACCGCCAACCAGCTTCCCACTTTTGCATCAATTGTTCCTTTGTAAGATGTTGATCAACAAATTCATAGTCTCTGTCTCTGTATGCTTTTTCTCCATCTGTTGTCAAAAAATCCACCCATCTTGAGTACATATTTCCACTAATGTGTTGAATGATTATGGCGATGTTATTGGATTCATTATTGGGTTTCCAGTGCAATTCCTCTTTTGATAATTGCTGAATGCCAAGTTCAGCTCGATGTTTAAAGTGTTTAAATTGTTGAATAACCATCGAAAGATACTGCTTTTCTATCTCACCCACAAATTAACCTCCATTTTTCATTATTGTAGTGGTTATTAATCACATACTTGGTCCATCGTTCTACACTAGCTTCATCTTTAACCCTTCATGCGTTGCTTTAAACCCTAATTGTTCATAAAAACGCAAAGCATCTGGTCGCTGCTTATCTGTCGTCAATTGAATCAAATGACAGCCTCTTTCTTTCGCGCGCTGAATAGCCCATTCAATCATTAGGGTTCCAATACCTTGACCACGTTCAGTAGTTGACGTTCTGACTCCTTCGATTGTGGCTCTCCAGCCACCTTGATGTGTGATATAGGGGATAAATGTCAATTGCTGTACCCCAATGACTTTATTTCCCATACAAGCTACAATAAGTTCGTTATTAGGATCATCTGAAATGGCTTGGAATGCCTTTTGATAGCTTTCTGGAAGAGGTTTCTCAAAACGTTCTCGCTTACGTCCTAACTCATCATCCGCAAGCATCTCTACAATCCGATCCAAATCTTGTTCTCTTGCCACCCTAAATTTGATATCCAATGTCACCATCCCCTATCAAAAAAGCACCCTAATTAGTCAATGAATTAAGGTGCTCTCGAAGTATAATTGATTCAATTGTTTGTTACGGCGTGGTTTGCGATAAACCGACTATGACCATGGTCAATCACTTCTGTAATTTGACCAGTATCAATCAAATAATCCAATTGCCCAACAGTTTCGGACATCGTCAAGCCGAATTGCGATTGATAATGTTTTGGAAATAAAAATTGACAGATCTCAAAAGGTGTTGCAGGTCCTTTTTGGATAAAATCTAATACCTTATGTGCCCGCTTTTCCTGTTTAACCAAGCGTTCTTTTATTAGTGGCTCGTGACCTGTAAAAATCTCACCGTGCCCAGGGTATATATTAGAAAATTGATAATCTAATACCTTTCTCATTGAATCTCGGTAGTGTAATAATGGCTTTGGTCGTTCTGATCCAGGCTTAACAGGCGGCTCCAATAACGGGTTAGATGATATATGCTTCAATAAGAAATCACCTGCCAACAACGCTTGAGTTTCTGGATTGTAGAACGATAAGTGACTTTCTGCATGACCTGGTGTTTCAAGTGTGATAAACGATTCTAATCCGGGTATTTTATCACCCTCTGTTAAGACATGTGTTAGCTCACTAGTCGTTGTAAATTTGAATGATTGTTTTACCGTTTTCTCAATGTGCTGATATTGCTCTGGTACTCCCCATTGGTCGTAAAGTTTATTGAAAAAATTAAGGTAATGTTCAAAGTATGATTCATCACGCGTCAACCATAACTGCGTTAATTCATGGCCGTAAACACGATTGACATGATCTAGCTTACCAATAAAACCAATATGATCCGGGTGATGGTGGGTTAAGACCACTTGATCTATATCTTCCGGTTTTAAATCAATATTCTTTAACTCATCACAAAAAATGTCCCATGCTTCTTTAGTATTAACGCCAGCATCAATTAATGTGACAGTCTCTCCTTTAACGACATAAACATGAACGTCTCCTACGGCATAAGGAGTGGGTAACGTAATTTGGTGTATATTCTGTTTTGTCATTTGTATGCCTCCAAGCTGCAACTGAATAGTGATTCATTTTTATTATACTACAAAAATTCGTTTTTAACATTAAGATAAATCGGAATAGTTGAAGGCATAGTGTAGCGCATCACTAAGAATATCTGGTAGCTGACCGAATGAAAAATTCATCTCCAATCGTTCCGTCCATTGGTGAGCATCCTTTCCAAGTGGACCGATATTAGCGGATGGGACCTCTAAATCAGTTTTTAAACTATCTAAAAATGATGAGCCGATTTGTTCAAACGGCATATGACGGCTAAGCTCCTTAATATTGTCGTATTTGTGTGGGTCATGACCGATAAAGCTTAAGTCTGAAATACCATTAAAATAATTCATCGTCTTAGCGTTTAACTGATATTTATCCTTCATGTATTGCGTCACATGATCACAGAGATCTGTCACAATCGCGTCTGACCGACTTGATACAGCTGGATAAAACGGCGGACTATAAAACAGCACCATCATCGGTGCTAAATCCTTACACAAGTACGCTAAATCTTGGACTAATAATGTACTGAAATCACGGTCTCCTTGCTCTCTCTCATGAAATAATAAATTTAAACGCCTCTCTACTTCATCCTCTCCGTGCCGTTTTACCGCTTCTTGATATAAAGAATCATAATCTAATATCGACACGTTAAACTTAGCAAAGTCTTTTTCCTCCCCAATAGCCTTAGAAAAATAACTAGCCTGCCTCCGCATATGGTCTTCAATTTGATCCTTCGTTTTTTCCATAATGCGAATAAGTTTTTTAGAAATCTCATGAACGGACTGTTCCATCATTAGAACATTATACATCGAAACGGCTGTCACAGGCGTTTGTACAGAGTAATGGTCTTTTAAGTCACGGTTCATTAAACTAATGGGCGGTGGCGTTACTTCATCTCCCACTTTTTCCATTAACGTTTCATTAAGTTCTAAATGGGTATTTAAATAACTAATCATTAAATTCGCATTTAACCCGTGAAATGGCTCACCCACATGTGTTTCCTTTCCGTAGCATAAGAAACCCGGGAGAATTTTTCCGAGTGATCCTGTATACATATAGATATTGTTATCATTCGGGTATTGTCGGAACATTGGCTCACTGTTTAAACAGAGCGTATATTCTAAACCCTCTTCTTCTTGAATACGATTTAGTGTCGAGATAGCCTTTATCATACCAGCAGAATTAACCTCTTCATCGGGTACAGCTAATAATAAAATATTTCCATCCCATTCATCGTTCATTGCTCGTTCTAACATCGATAAATGCAACGTGGTACCAGCCTTCATGTCCATGGAGCCACGACCAAACAACCAATCGCCTGTCTTTAAATCATCTTGTACTTCTTGAGGTAATAAATCTTTTTGCTCGGTAAGTTCTTCGGTTAACTCTAAAGGATGGAAGGCTAAATTTTTAAACGAGCCATAGTCTTCTATATCAACGACATCAATATGACTGAGTAAAATAATTGTCTTTTTTGTGTTCGTATTTTTCTTAACTAAAGCGGTTAATAATTGTCGTCCATCTTCTAAGGGGTCTGTTTGTAAATGGTGTGGATGTTCTTGAAAATACTGCTCGGACTTCAACAAATGATATATGTATTCGATAATGGCTCGCTCATCTTTTTGTCCTGAAATACTTTCATATTGCAATAAGTTACATAACAATTCTTTTAACTGATCTTTAGTCTGCCATTTCATCGTACAAGCTCCCCCTTTTACCTTAACGTATTGTCAAAATTTCTTAAGTAAAAACTTACGTTTTTGTTGATTTTATGCGTTTAAATACAAAAAAACTTGCCACCCCCCTGACTTTAGGTTATTAATGAGGTAACCACACACTCAAAAACCTAGTAAAGGATGTGACAAGTTGTTACCTCAAATTATTGCTTATTTACTTCAATATATCAAGTACCAAGAAAAACTTATTGTAGTTTTACTTGGTATTGTGCTAGGAAAATCAGTGGCTAGAGCTCAATATGATGAGCCTGTCAACAAACCCTATCGCAAATTTCAAGTTGATGACATGCCCATTATTGAAACACTTGAGAAACTGAATCATAAAGATTTACTTACTAACTATGAATTAAAACATGGCAAGCCATTAAAACCTGTTGTACGCCGTCAGAATAGTGTGGTTACGGTGCCAACAACCTTAACTTGCCCTAAATGTTCAGCACCATCTGAATATCTCTACGCCAATAACGGTCAACGAGGACAATACAAATGTAAAGTATGCAGCTGTACATTTAGTAACCGAAATCGATTTCTAAAAGAAGCTCTGATGAAATGTCCTCATTGTTTTAAAGCCCTTGAACAAATTAAGGCCCGTAAAGAGTTCGACGTTTTCAAATGTCGAAATAACGCTTGTTCCTTCTATCAAAAGAACATCAAAAACATGACAAGCGAAGAAAAAGAGCGTTTTAAAAAAGATCCACAGGCATTTAAAGTACGTTACATTTTCCGAAAATTTAACTTTGATTTTAAGCCTTTATCTAAAGAATCACCTGTTAACCCCCCCTAAGGTGGATCTTTCACGTATTTACGCATCGACTCATACATTAGGACTTATATTAACTTATCATGTCAACTACGGGCTATCAGCCCGTAAAACAGCCGCCATCCTGTATGATATTCATAATGTTAAAATCACTCATCAAACCATTTTGAATTACATGAACAGCGTAGCGCTAGTAACAAAACCTTTCGTGGATCATTATCCATATGACCTATCGAATAGTTTTTGTGGTGACGAGACTTACATACGTGTCAAAGGTCGTTGGCATTATCTATTCTTTTTCTTTGATGCTGTCAAAAAGATTATTTTGTCATACCCTGTATCTCCTAATAGAGATACATTTTCAGCCATAAAGGCTCTTGATCAAGTCCTACAAAAATTCGATACGATACCTGAAGACTTAATGTTTGTCGTAGATGGCAATCCCATCTACATTTTGGCCCAACACTTTTTTGCCCAACACGGGATTTATTTTGACATTCACAAAGTCATAGGTTTAACCAATGAAGATCCAGTGTCAAAAGAATATCGACCGTTAAAGCAAATCATCGAACGTCTCAATCGGACATTCAAAGGAAATTACAGAGCCACTACTGGATTTGGATCCCAAGAGGGATCCGTATCACACGTGACCTTATTTGTTGCTTATTTTAATTTCCTACGGCCACATGCATCTCTGGAAAACCAAGTTCCTGTTACCATTCCAGAGCTTGAAGCATTACCAAATATGCCCGAAAGATGGACAAAACTAATATCTATGGCTCAGGATTTCTTGGTTGAGCAGCAAGGGGCCTAGCTTTTTTGTTTTGCAGAGCCCTTAATTAGCCTTCGGCGAAGCGAACTCTTGACAAACCGAACTTGACAATGGTTTAAAATGGTTAAAATCAAGGGCTTATTTAGCTTGCCTGCTTTTTGTCCCCTTCGCCCTTGTCATCCTTAACACAAACCATTGTCGTGTTTGTCAAGAGCGATGGCGGTAGCTTAAAGTCTTCCTAAAATCCAATTATTTACTTTTCACTCAGTTTTCATAGAACTTTTTACACTACCTACCTTAAACATTAATGATTGACTTTTAAAAATCTTTACACCACAATCATAACAGATTAACAGGATTTAAGTACGTTTAACTCTAATTATTATTAAAAGGGCTTATAAAGCATGGAAAGAGGTGTTCACGATTTCAACTCAAATCTTTGCTCATCGCGGAGCAAGCCGATATGCACCCGAAAATACATTGCCTGCTTTTGAAATGGCGCATGAAATAGGTGTTGATGGAATTGAATTAGATGTTCAATTAACTAAGGATCTCATTCCCGTTATTACGCATGATGAAAATATAAGACGAACGACAAATGGGACAGGGTTTGTTCAAAACTATACGTTAGAAGAGTTACAGCAGTTTGATGCTGGATTTTGGTTTTCCAAGCGTTTTTATAATACACCGATTATGTCGCTAAATGAGTTTTTACATTGGGTTAAAGATAAAAACTTACTTATAAACTTAGAATTAAAAACGAACGTCATTGAATATCCAACGATTGAAAAAAGGGTCCTTGAACAGCTATATGATTTAGATTTAATTAGTCGAACGGTTATCTCTAGTTTTAACCCACAAACGATTCAACGTGTACGTGAGCTTGATCATGATATTGAATTAGCCTGGTTAACCAAAATTCAAGTCAGAAGGATTCAGGACTTTATAAGTGAAATAGGCGCCAATGCTGTTCATATTAGATCCCGATTATTATCATCTAAAATGGTGAAATTTATGATAGAAGAACAAATCCCGTATCGGGTTTACACGGTCAATCGCGTGAGCTTAATGCGAAAATGTGTCACAATGGGTGCAGACGGTATATTCACAGACATACCAGATATTATGCAAATAAATAAATCGTAAAAAAGGGAGTAATGCAAAATAGCAGTTAAATTATTCGAACCAATCACGATTAACGGAATGGAACTTAAAAACCGAATTGTCATGTCTCCGATGTGTATGTATTCATGTTTTGACCAAGATGGTAAGGCGACCCCCTTTCATATCACACACTATGAAAGCCGCGCAGCTGGACAAGCAGGATTAGTCATATTAGAAGCTTCAGCTGTTCAACCAGAGGGGAGAATTTCACCAGAGGATTTAGGAATCTGGTCAGATGATCATATAGAAGGATTAACACATCTCAGTGAACGGATTCATGCGCATGGGGCAAAAAGTGGGATTCAGTTAGCCCATGCTGGACGAAAAGCTAGGGTAAAAGAAGAAATCTTTGCACCAAGTGCAATTCCTTTTAATGAAAAAGCCAAAACACCAACCGAAATGACGCAAGAACATATACATGAAACGATACAGGCCTTTCGCGATGCTGCCAAACGTGCTAAACAAGCTAATTTTGACATGGTTGAAATCCACGGGGCACACGGTTATTTAATCAATGAATTTCTTTCACCATTAAGCAATAAACGTACAGATGAGTACGGCGGATCTCGTGAAAACCGCTATCGTTTCTTATCAAAAATTATAAAAGTCGTACAACAAGAATTTGATGGCTCTATTTTTGTACGCATTTCAGTGTCCGAATACCATGAAGACGGAAACCAAATGTCTGACTTTATTTATTTTGCTGAAGAAATGAAAAAGCAAGGCATAGATTTAATTGACTGTAGTTCAGGCGGAGTTGTTCGTGCTAAAATTAATACCTTCCCAGGCTATCAAGTTAGATTCGCTGATACGATTAAACATGAAGCTGGTATTAAAACAGGTGCTGTTGGATTAATTAAGACAGGTGTTCAAGCAGAAGAAATCATACAAAACGAGCGAGCAGATCTGATTTTTGTTGCTCGCGCGTTCTTAGCCAACCCATACTGGCCAAAACAAATAGCTGATGAACTTGGATTCGAATTAACTGGACCAAAGCAATATGAACGCGGTTGGTAGAACTGTAAGGTTAGGAGGAACGAACGTTGGAATTAATATTTTTAGGAACCGGTTCTGGTGTTCCTTCTAAAAAACGAAATGTTTCATCATTAGCTTTATCGATGTTACAAGAGCGAGATGAAGTCTGGTTGTTTGACTGTGGCGAGGCCACTCAGCATCAGATCCTACACTCAACCATTAAGCCAAGAAAAATAGCTAAAATTTTTATCACCCATTCACACGGCGACCACATCTTTGGGTTACCGGGATTACTCAGTAGTCGGTCTTTTCAAGAAGGAACCAAACCTGTTGAAATTTACGGACCAACTGGGCTAAAAGAATTTATTGAAATGAGTCTACAAGTCAGTCAAACACACCTGCAATATGATGTGGTTTTTCGACCTATTGAACAGGAAATGATATTTGAAGACGATCAATTATCGATTCAATGCATCAATTTAAAGCATGGTGTTCCGTCGCATGGCTTTATCATTGAAGAAAAAGAATCCATTGGGCACTTGTTGCCAGATAAATTAAAGGCGCTAGGGGTAAAACCTGGCCCCATTTATCAGGATATTAAAAATAATGAAGTCATAACCTTATCTGATGGGACTGTGGTTTATCGTGATGATGTCACTGGTCCACCCATTCCAGGTCGTAAAGTTGCGATTTTAGGTGACACACACGCGACTGAAGATATTATTCCTTACATTCGCCAAGCCGATGTGTTTGTCCATGAAGGAACCTTTATAGAAGATGATAATGATTTAGCGAAAAAATATTTTCACTCAACCAGTGTAGAAGCCGCTCAAATCGCACAAAAAGCTGAAGTGAAACAATTAATCCTAAACCATATTTCATCAAGATATCAATCAAATGATTTAGATGAAGAATTATTAAATCTTAAAGATATCTTTCCAAATGTCATGTATGCGCAAGACTTTTTCACATATGCCATTAAATAAGAGAGGTGATTCGATGTCGGAAATTCAAGAAATCGTTCAACATCAAAAATCATTATTTCGTGCCGGAAAAACGATGACATACACCTATCGCATCCACCAGCTCCAAAAATTAAAGCAAATGTTAGAACGTTATGAGCCTCGAATTTATGAATCCTTACACAAGGACTTAAATAAATCGAGCTATGAAGTGTTAACCACTGAATTAGGTTATCTTCAACAAGAAATCAACTATGCCATTAAACATTTGCGAGAATGGATGCAGCCGAAGAAAGTTAAAACCCCCACCTCTCATAAAGGGGCAAAAAGTCTAATTTATAAACAACCATATGGTGTGGTATTAATTATTAGCCCGTGGAACTATCCATTACACTTAGCCATCGCACCACTTATCGGGGCGATTGCAGCTGGAAATACCGCGGTTATTAAGCCATCTGAATTAACACCCTATACGAGTGAGTTAATCGAAGAAATGATTGAAGAAACATTTGAAAAGAAGTACCTTACCGTCATCCAGGGAGATCAGGAGATTAGTCAGGCTTTACTCGATCAGCCATTTGACTATATTTTCTTTACGGGAAGTGTACCAGTAGGAAAAATTGTCATGGAGAAAGCAAGCCAGCAATTAATTCCCGTCACACTTGAATTAGGAGGTAAAAGCCCTTGTATTGTGGATCATGATGCGAAATTGGAATATGCAGCACGTCGGATTGTTTGGGGTAAATTCCTTAACGCTGGTCAAACATGTGTCGCACCAGATTATCTACTGGTTCATCAAAACGTAAAAGAAAAGTTAGTCCAGCACCTACAAAAAGAAATTGAAAAAATGTATTCACCTAACCCAATGGAAAGCGACGAATTTACCAAAATCGTTAACGAACGACACTTCGATCGCTTAATGGCGTACTTAGAGGAAGGCAATATTTTATACGGTGGGAAATCCGATCGAGATAATCGATTAATGAACCCTACATTAATGGATGCCGTCGATTGGGATTCCAAAATGATGAAAGATGAAATTTTCGGACCTATATTACCAATCTTAACGTATCAGGAACTTGAAGAGGTTTATGATCATATCGAGCATTCAAGAAATCCACTTGCACTATATTATTTCTCTGAGAATGAAAGAAAACAAGAATGGATCACTAGAAACATATCGTTTGGCGGTGGATGTATTAACGACACTGTCATGCACCTGGGCACAAATCAACTGCCATTCGGCGGCATTGGATCAAGCGGGATAGGAAAATATCACGGAAAATATAGCTTTGATACTTTTACCCATGAAAAAAGTGTCTTAAAACAAACAACCGCTTTTGATTTGGCATTCCGCTACCCAAACTCAAAAGTCGGGCGAAAAATTCTAAAGAAACTTTTTAAATAAGAAATCTAGATTGACTTTAAATAGTTCTGTTTTGCAAAAAAATAATCATGCATTATTAATTGAGCATTGAGTTGCTAGGCAATTTGCAATTCGGTAGTGAACCCCAAAAGTTAGAGTTTTGATTATGCAACTGTGTGGCTGGTTTGAGTTCGGTATTCCACTGGACTTAAACCAGCCAATTTTTCTTTTATGCGTTCGTGATTGTAATAATCGATGTACCTCTCGATATCCTTCTTTAATTCAGTATAAGAAACCAAGGGTTCCCCGTAATACATTTCTTGCTTCATAAGGCCAAAGAAGTTCTCCATCACGGCATTATCTGCACAGGTCGCTTTCCTAGACATACTTTGAAAAATTTTGTTCTTCTTCAAGGTTTTTACCCATTTACGATGTTGATAATGCCACCCTTGATCTGAATGGATGGTGGTTCTATACTCAGCTTC
>NZ_FNIG01000016.1 GCF_900103915.1 Tenuibacillus multivorans
GGTTCATCTTAAAAGCCGTGGCCGTGTCTTGATAAGAAGCGCCCGTTTGTTTCATAAAGTTTAATACATTTAGCTTAAATTGAACAGGGTAAACTGTTTTTGAACGCTTTCTCATTAAACCTTCCTCACCCAAAACCTTATAAGCATTCACCCACCTTCTTACTTGCTCCTGATTGGGAACACCATATTTTTTAGCCAGCGAAGTGGAACCCAATGGACCTTCCAAGTATTCTTTTACAATTTTCATTTTGAACTCTTTACTATATTTTGCCATATAAAAACACCCCAAAAGTTAGATTTTTTACTCTAACTTTTGGGGTGCAGTACCTTTTAAGGCCCTCTTTTTCATTTTAAAAAACTTGACCCTCTAATAGGTGGAGGGTCAAGTTAGTATATGTTAATCATTATGAGTTTCATCCGGTGTACTAAATGGCTCATCATTTTTTCTGATCTCATGAGCCCCTTCAATTTGTGCGCGATTATAGGTTGGTCGCACATAACCTCCTGCTAATCCTTCGTTTAACATACGGTCAATATCAATATCAAACTCACTTCGGCTATCCTGATTCCGTCGATCTGGCTTTGCCAAAAGTGACCCCTCCTTTCTTTGGTTATAGTTTGTGCTGCCTATGTAAAGTCAATACTGGTAATAAATCGTTAATCATGTTTAAAATAGTAATCATCATGATTATTATGGAAAGGTGAAAAAATGGAAACAGTCACAATCATTTGCTTGATGGTTATAATCGGAGCATTAATTGGTGGCATGACGAATTACTTAGCCATAAAAATGCTATTTCGACCTTATGAGCCAATATATTTCGTAAAATGGAGACTCCCATTTACCCCAGGATTAATTCCAAAACGTCGAGCAGAATTAGCTGAACAATTAGGACGGGTTGTAACGGAATATTTAGTAACAAGTGATTCATTGCAAGATAAAGTTATAGATCGTGACTTTCAACAAAAAATCGTCGTCATGATAAATGAACAAATCGATGAATGGTTAAAACGAGATCATTCCTTGATTCATCTTTTACAAAGGATAAATCCCAATTTAACATCGTATGCTATCGAACAAGAAATTGAGAATGTCATTATAAATGAAAATAAACAAACAACTGTAGAACAGTTATTGCCAAATGGTACGATTAACACGATTGAACAACGAATTCCTCAGTTTTCAACGTATGTGATCCAGCAAATTGAGCTATACTTATCTAGTGAAGAAGGTAAACGTAACATTTCTGAAAGCGCATCTAAGTTTCTAAATAGCCAAGGTTTCATTGGTAATATGGTGTCATCCTATTTAGGTGAAGATGGATTAGCTGAAAAAATTATACCGGCCATAAACATGTTCTTACAGTCATCTGATACACAACAAACCGTTGAAAAACTGTTGAGAAAAGAGTGGGATAAGCTTAAAGAAAAGGATCTTCAAACTATAATTCAAGATGATGATTTTGAACGACAGATTGCACGTTACATTATGGATAGATTTGGAGTTCAAGCCTATTTACACAAACCATTAAATGAATGCTTAGGTGACAAATTAGAGAATTTCAAAGAGAATTGGGTCCCATCTATCGTTCAATTAGCATTAGAAAAACTTTCAACTCAGATGAGTCATCTTTTAGAGGAGCTAAACTTATTTGAATTGGTTAAAAAAGAAGTTCAATCATTCGATATCTCACGTATTGAGCGATTAGTACTAGAAATTACACAAAGAGAAATGAATATGATTACATATCTAGGTGCATGTTTAGGAGGTATGATTGGTTTAGTTCAAGGTATAATCGTTTTATGGCTATCTTAAATGACTATACAGTCGGTTTATTCTTTGTTACAGTAGGAAAGTAATGAAATATTAGGAGGTATATTGTGGCGAATATTTATGATCAAGCGTATGATCTTGAAAAAGGCCTACGTGAAAGTGACGAATTTAAGGGTTTAAAAGCAGCTTATGATAAAGTGATGAACGACCCGCAAACGAAGAAAATGTTTGATGATTTTCGTGAAACTCAACTGAACCTGCAGCAAAAACAAATGCAAGGAGAGGAAATCACGGAAGAAGAAGTCAACCAAGCTAAAAAAGTTGTAGAACTTGTTCAACAACAGGAAGATATCTCAAAACTGATGGAAGAAGAACAACGTTTAAATACATTAATTTCAGACATTAGTAAAATCATTACGAAACCATTAGAAGAACTTTATGGCGAAGAAGGACAAGAACAGTAATATCTGTGCAACCCCGAGCGATTAGATTTTATTAAATTGTCAAGAATAATCATTAAAACACTTTAAAATAAAATGATTAGATTTAATGTCAATATTTAATAAGTAAAAGGAAAGGATAGATGAACAGGGAGAATACCTGTTTCATCTATCCTTTTTTTGTACTATATATAGATTCATTTAAAGCAATTATTTATTGTTCAACTAACGGCCTCTTATTTACAGTATATATTCCAAAACATAAATAAGGTGCACCTTTTATCATTTTGTTTACATGTACTCATAGACAGATGTTTAAGTAATTGTCATAAGTGGTTTGAACTACATGATTAATCTGCAATTGATTAACTCTTTCTTGTTTTTTTATTTAATGTTTAGACATAAACTGAACTCGTTCCTATATCAAGGGTACATTTTTTAAATAATAAGGTTAATCTACTAAGTCATACACCTTTTTTAAAATAGAATAGGGTACAACATAAACAGGAGTGATTATCGTTAATATAGTAATATCAAAGAAGAAAGAAAGGAGTGAAAGAATATTGAGTGATATGAACCAAGAACTAACAAGGCTATCAAAGAACTTAGCAGGAATGACGGTAGCTAGAGTGTTGAAGAAGCACGATATTGCAGGGGATCAAGCAAGTCTAGTGGAATTGTCGGAAGAGCAAAAACAAGAGTTAAGAGATATTGCTAAAAATTTAGAGTCAATAGTTAATGATTATGTCTCTCAAAATGATGAGATAACGAACAATATTGCGGAGGAGTTGCAGACAGTAGAAAGCCCCCTTCGTAAATTAATGAAAAAAACTAATGAGAGGGAGGATGAGAATAATGGGTAGGAGAAGTAGAAGAAGAAATTTTAATCGTATTGATGAGTTCACTTTTTGCAGTAATAACAGTAATTCCGCTATAACTGCTGCGGATGCCCAAGATTCTGATATTTTCCAAGGTTCATTTGATATAATTGAAATTCGTGATTCATGTGATGTAAATGTAACATCTACTGATACGCAAGTTGCTGTTTCTATTCAGGCAGCAGTTCAAGTTGCTATTGCTTTAGCTGTCAATATTTCTATTGCTGATAGTAACCGTGCAGAGCTCGTAACAAAAGAGTTACTACAAAGTGCAGAAATTGATCAAGTAAACAAACAAAAGATTGTGATTGAAGGCAGTGAAACAGTAGATGTGAGAACAAGAGATACGGACGTTGCCGTTTCCCTTCAAGTTCTAGTTCAAATCCTACTAGCCTTACTTGTACAATTAAATATTCTTTAGTTGTCTTAATGGTTCGTAACAAGTGAACACTCGCTTCAATTAGTGCCAACTCCAAATCATTGGGGTTGGCTATTTTATTCCAATAACTTTTATTATACGAGACGTGAAATTAAAGGCAATAAGTAATGAATGTTTTTCAATTCTTTACTTATTTTAAACAATCTAAAAAGTTCTTTTTTTGATGATTTTATGTGTGTTTTTTTCTGTATTATCAAAACTTCGACCCAGTATAATTTTTACCATTCATATTTGTTTTATAGTAAATGCGGTCACAAAATATATCTAATAAATAAGTACACCACTAATATATAAGTGATGTACTTATTTTTATATAATGTGTGGCATTAAAGACAAATTACTATTATCATAATAAAAACATACATGCACTTGTCTTTAATTTTCATAGAAGCTTGGATTTTTTACCTATGGAAAAGTAGTAAACGTCCATCCGGAGAAACGCAGCGATGAGTTTGGTCCTCATATTTATATTCTTTTAGCTTTTGAGTGCCTAACGCCTTGGCTTCATCGTCATTCTCTGCTTTAAACTGCTCGTCTAATAATGCTTCTCCGTCGTTGGCATACACCGTTAAGTAATAAGTTTTCATTCTGATTCCTCCTCTAACTTTAACTATATTGATTTAAATGATTTTTGTAAATAGCAATTATATTGGAGAAAAATACAACCGAACGTGCATTCGCTTTTTATTTTTGGTAAAATAACCTTATAACATAGTATGGAGGAATAGAATGCGAGATTTAAAATCTATTCGTTTTTTACACGCTGCTGATTTACATTTAGATAGTCCTTACAAAGGAATGAAGAATTTACCAAATTCTATTTTTAAAGATATAAAAGAAAGTACTCTAATGGCTTTTAACCGCTTAATCAATTTAGCAATTGACCAACGTGTTGATTTTGTCTTATTTGTCGGAGACTTATTTGATCAATATTCTGCTTCAATTAAGTCTAGAATGGTTCTCAAGCATGGTTTAGAAAAGCTTAAAGAACATAATATTCAGGTTTATATAAGCTTTGGAAATCATGATTATCGAATGCAGGAGAAAGCTGACTTATCATTCCCTTCAAATACGTTCGTTTTTACTTCACAATCCGTCTCACACTTTGTTTGCGAAAAACATGGTAAACCCTTGGCACAAATTAGTGGGTTCAGTTACGAGGAGAGAGATGTAACTGAGAAGATGGTTGGACAATATGATGCGAAAGATAATTCGTTGTATCATATTGCTATGTTGCATGGAAGCCTTCAGTCTAATAATGATCATGACACTTACGCACCTTTCTTATTAAACGATTTAAAGGGTAAGCAAGTTGACTATTGGGCTCTTGGACATATACATCAACGTCAAATTATATTGGATCGGCCTTATGCAGTCTACCCTGGCAACATCCAAGGTCGACATATCAAGGAAACGGGAAAAAAAGGCTGCTACATTGTGGATTTATCACCTCATCAAACACAGCTCTCCTTTTTCCCTTTGCAGGAAGTCATGTTTCTACAAAAAGAGTTAGAGTTAGAAGGTGTAAACACCATCGATGACTTTCTTCATGCACTTGAACAATATAAAGATTTATTAAAAACTGAACATGAGAAAATATTTTTACGGTTAACGATCCAATTAGATGAAACGAGTCAAATTGATGTTAACGTTGAACAAATTGAAGAAATATTAAATATGATTAATGGTCCTGAAGAGGAGGAAAAATATTGGGTTTGGATTCAGGATATGAAAGTCAACGAAGACATTTCCTATAATCGTGTGGAGCTTAAAGATTCCAACCAATTTGCAGGAGAAGTTATTAAAACGATTGATGAAGGTAAAGAGGTTGAGAAATATATCCAAGATCTTCTGAGGCATCATACGTTTAAAAAGCATATTCATTGGAATTTAGACGAGGTCAAAGATGAGATTAAAGAAGAAGCAGAACGACTGATTATCAAAGAATTAATGAAGAATGGTGACGATCATGCTGATTAAGGAACTAGATATAGTGTCATTTGGAAAATGGAATAGAGAAAAAATTTCATTACGTGATGGATTTAACTATTTTCATGGCCCTAATGAAGCTGGTAAATCATCTATTCGTATGTTCATGACTTATATTTTATTTGGCTTAAAGCCTTATGAGCGTGAACGCTACAGATCTAAAGTAGATGGTCAATTAGGAGGACGATTAGTTGTTGAATTAGATGATCAGGAATGGATCATTGAACGCCTGGAACATCGTAATCGAGGCAAAAGAGTTGGTTTTATAAATGGTAACCAAGTCTCTGAGGAAGATATTGAACTTGCATTAAAAGGGTTGAACCGTTTTTTATTTGAATCAATTTTTTCGTTCCAAGACCGCGATTTGCAGTTCATTCGGAAATATAGACCTGAGGATATAGGAAAAGTGTTATTTAATTTAGGTCTGACAGGATCAGAACAAATAACGGAATTAGAGAATAAACTTTTGGGTTATGCAGAATCGTTGTTTAAAAAACACGGTAGAAGACCGCCATTAAATGAAAAATTAAATCAAATTAAAAAGCTAGATCAAGAAATAGAACAGGTGGAACGTAGTGAAAATCAGCACCAGGCTCTTTATGAACAAGTTAGAAAACGGCAGAAGGAATTAACGGATCTAAAGCATTCTCATGACCAATTATCTGATCAGGCGAAACAATTAGAAAAATTAATCCAAGTTAAGGACTCAATTGTTAAATATCAAATTTTAGATGTGGAGATTCAGCAATTTAATGAAGTTAAACAATTTCCCTCTAATGCAAAAGAGAGATTTGAAAAATTAAAAGAACAGAGCAGAGGCTATGTTGATAAACTTAATATGGTGAAGTCGAATATTCAGCAGGTTGAACAAGAATTGGACGATTATGAATACAAAAGTAAACTAAATCAATGGTTAATGTCAATTTCTGAAGCTGAGCGAATCATACAGCAAGCCACTGATCTAAAACACAAAATTAGTCATTTAGTTGAACAAAAGAATGGGCTTCATTACCAATTTCATCAAGTCTTAAGGAATTTAGGTCTGGAATTTTCTGTTGATGATCTTAGTTCCTTAGCAATAAACAGCTACACAAATGAAAATTGGAAGCGTTTAGTTCAGCAACTAGAGAATGTGAAAACACGTCAAAAAGAAATTAAACGGAAAATAATAGCCAAACAAGAGGAGTTAGATGCTGAAGTCCAATATGAAAAACAGGTCAAACACAATATGTTGGAAGAGCATGACGTTAAACATTTAAAAGAACAAAATGAGCAAATTAAAATGGCTAAACAAGAACAAGTTATGAAGAGACAGCTTCAGGCTGAAATGAAAACGCAACAAAAAGCCATGAAAAAGATGGAACGTTCACTACGTATGACAAAATTGATTGCCCCGATATTTATAGGTGTTATCATGCTTTACAATATATTCACAACATTCTCTAATAATTGGACAGATTACGGAATATTAGCTGCCATGGCTGTTATTTCAATGGTTGTTTTATTATTCATTAATCGCCAGCATATAGATCTTAAACGTTCACTAAATTCGAATTATAAGCCTTTGAATGAGAATTTCCTAGATGAGAGCGAAAAACAATTGTCGAAAATTAACCAGAAACTAGATCATTATGAAAAGCAAAAAAAGGAACTTGAAGATGTAATTGTCAAAAAACAATTCATCGAGTCAAATTTAAATGAACTAAAAGTGGAACACGATCATGTCAGTGATGAATTACGAACATTAGAAAAGGAAATTGAGAATGAAATTGAAAAGTTCCCTTTTCTATCAAATTATGAACTATATCAATGGCCGAATGTATATGAAAACCTAGAAGCAGCTAAAAGTTATGCTCAGAACCTAGACCATATTAAAGAACAAATGCATGACTATAACAGCAAGTTGAATGAACTTAACAAAAAAGCTTATAGTGTCTTGAAATTGTATGAACCTGATTTTTTAATGCCCTATTCGGAAACACTTTGGGACAAATTTAAAGAAAAAATTGAATTAGAAAAAGAATGGCTTAATCATAAAAAGCAATTAGACAATAGACTGATAGATTTAACCAATCAATATGAAAGTTATTCTGCAGCCTATCAACCTTATCAACAGGAAATGGAAGAGTTATTTTCTAGTCTGGGTGTACAAGCAGAGGAAGAGTTTTTAGCTATGGCGGAGACTTATAATCAGTATGTAGAAAAGAAAAAGCAACTTAGTGAGGCCTATACTTTTATTTATGAAATTTTTGGGAATGAAGCGCAAAACATCACAAAACAAAGCTATGATTGGAATGAATTAAGTGAACGGTCTGACAAGTTACAGAAGTCCATTAAGGAAACAAATAATCGAATAGAAGAAATTCGTCATCAAATTTCAGAAAAACAGGCTCAAATTAAACAAATCGAAGAAACAGGGGTTTTATCTGATTTAGTCCATAATAGGGCGTTATTAGAAGCAGAGATCACTCAATTAGCAAAGGAATGGTCTGTTTATAAAACAGCTGAAGCTTTTATAATTGAAACAAAAAATAGGTATCAAAATGTCTACCTTCCTGATATTATGGAACAAACTAGGACGTATTTTAATGAACTGACAAATAGTCAGTACAAAGACCTTCAATTCGTCAATGATGAAGAAACTATTTTAGCACAGAAGACAACAGGCGATTGGTATCATATTGGTCAATTATCAGAAGGAACAGCTGATCAATTATATGTGTCATTACGATTAGCATTAAATGACTCTTTTAAAAAAGTCATTAAAGCTCCATTTGTATTAGATGATGCATTTGTACATTTTGATCATAAACGAAAAGAAAATATGTTAAACCGTTTAAGAGAATTATCCAGTGAACAACAGATTATCTATCTGACTTGTGAACCGAATCATTCAAACCAGTTTGAATACATGGATCTAACTGATTCAATTGTTGTTAACTAGAAAAAGGGGAGATGAGAAGTGAGTAAAGGAATCGCAGAAGCAGTTGTGGGGGAACAATTTGAGGGTTTCCTCCTCATTAAATCGGCTGATAAAGGTGTTGCGAGTAATGGTAAGCCGTTTTTAACAATTATTTTTCGCGATCGTTCAGGGGAGATTGATGCGAAGCTATGGGAAATATCTAAAGAAGACGAAGAGGTATTTTTACCCGAGTCAATCGTTCATGTGCATGGGGATATTCGACAATTCCGAGGTAAGCCACAATTGAATATACGCCAAATTAGATTGACGAGTCCAACTGATGGCGTTAGCCCTGAAGACTTTATGGAAAAAGCGCCTGTTCCTGTAGAGGAGTTACAAGAGTACATCACAAAGAAAATTTTTGAAATGCAAAACCCTAACATTCAACGCCTTGTCAGATATTTTGTACGAAAATATGAACATGACCTTTTCGTTTATCCGGCAGCGACTAAAAATCACCACGAATATGCGGCAGGTCTAGCTCATCACGTTGTGTCAATGTTGAAGCTGGCGGACCAGATCAAGTCATTATACCCAGATATTAATGCAGATTTGTTATACGCTGGGATCATTTTGCATGATATTGGGAAGGTCAAAGAGTTGTCGAGCCCAATGTCCCCAACTTATACATTAGAAGGTAAGCTATTAGGTCATATCACGATGATGGTCGATGAGGTTTCGTCAGCTGCTGAAGAATTAGGCATAGAAGGGGAAGAAGTTTTACTATTACAGCATCTGATTCTAAGTCATCACGGTAAAGCTGAATGGGGTAGCCCAAAAGCGCCACAAATTAGAGAAGCAGAAGTCTTGCATTTAATTGATTTAATGGATGCTAAGATGAATATGATGAATCGGGCATTAGCTAAAGTGAAACCCGGGGAGTTTACGGAACGTATATACCCATTAAACAACCGATCTTTATACAAACCAACCATTGAATAAAATAAAGGAGGATGTGAATGGATTTACAAGCATTTACGAATCAATTAAAAGAACAAATAGGGAAGGTTATTATAGGAAAGGAGGATGTTGTCGAACTTATCGTTAATGCCTTAGTCAATGAAGGGCATATTTTATTAGAAAGTGTCCCAGGAACCGGAAAGACCATGCTTGCTAAAAGCATAGCTAAATCAATAGATGGCGACTTCAAGCGGATTCAGTTCACACCTGATGTGCTACCTTCTGATGTAACAGGTATTCATTTTTTTAATCCAAAAGATCAACAATTTGAACTACGTGTCGGCCCTGTATTAACCAACGTCCTCTTAGCTGATGAAATTAATCGCGCAACCCCACGAACTCAGTCTTCCCTATTAGAAGTTATGGAAGAAAAACAAGTAACCATTGATGGGACGACAGTTCCAATCGAGCAACCTTTCATCGTTATCGCAACTCAAAACCCCATTGAATCACAACAAGGTACCTTTGATTTACCTGAAGCTCAAATGGATCGCTTTTTTATGAAAATTGATTTAGGTTACCCGACTTTTAATGAAGAACAAACAATCATGAAGGCCTATAAAACTGCTAATCCGATTGATGAGTTAGTCTCAATGATTTCTAAAGAGCAGATCATACAATACCAAAAGACTGTTAAACATATATATCTATCTGATGAAATCGAAAAATATTTACTATCAGTCATTCATGCAACGAGAGAAAGTGATGATACACAAATCGGCGTAAGTCCAAGAGGAACACTCGTGCTAATGCGTGCTGTTCAAGCATGTGCAGCCATAGACGGAAGGGATTATGTCATTCCTGAAGATGTTAAGAAAATGGCACCATACGTGTTAGCCCACCGTTTAGTGTTAACGCTTGAAGCATCTACTAAGAAAAGTCAACGTGAAGTCATGGAGGATGTATTAAAAACGGTAGAAGTCCCCGTTGAACTTGGAGTCGAGCGCTAATGTTTAGAAAGGAAACCAAAAGTTCCGATATCTATGTTTGGTTAACGATTCCTGGTGGTCTATTTATCTTTTTTAGTTTCTTTCAGTCTTTTGGTACGTATCCGATGTTAATGTTTGCAGGTGCGCTTTTATTGTTTATTTACTGGTTTAGCCGTTTTTATGAAAAACATGTTGACGATTATTTAGTCATGGATAATCCAGTTCGAAAAATTAGAAGCTATCCAGGTGAAGAGGAGCAATTAGAGATTACGTTAAGTCAGCAGGGCATACTCCCCATTCTAAACGCTCGCTTAGAGATTACATATGACCATGTTTTGGAATCAAAGCTCTCTGATCAAACAAACCATCCGCATACAGAAACGGTTGAAATACCGATGACGTTATTAAGCTTTGAAAAGAAAAATTTAATATTACCGGTTCAATCAAAACATAGAGGCGCTGGAAAAATCCGAACGATTAAACTATCCATCCCTAACCTTATGGGATTTAGTTGGATTGACCTATATTATAATCGCCTTTATAAGCAAGAAGTTGTTGTTTATCCGAAACTGGAAAATGTCGCAGGGTTAGATTTATTAGACCCTAAAAACAATGGCGATCAGCAGGTCAAACACTCCATTTATGAACAGCCAATCCTTCAAATCGGAACACGGGATTATGTTAGTGGTGATCCGTTTAACCGAATCCATTGGAAATTAACAGCACGCAAGCAACAATTACAAACTAAAATTGTTGAGAAGGTTAACCAACTATCCTGGTGCTTTTTAATTAATATTAAAGTCCAGCACGGCGTTAATGTATTCAGTGAAATAGAAAAATATCTTGAACACACAGCATATATGTGCCGGTATGCAACAGAGCATCAAATCCCATTTGAGATATACATTAATGTTAGGGGATTAAAAGGTGTTCCTTATGTTCACCTGCCTTTAGGTAAAGGTAAGAATCATTATATGCATGCATTAGAATTATTAGCCCGTGTCAATCCAATTGGAATAACAGCTCAATATGACCGTACTCTGCAATACGTTGACCGACAAAATAAGCCACCACACATTATTCATATAGGTATGTTAGAGGAATCACATTTAAAGATGTTTAACCAATGGATGCATCAAGGCTATTCGGTTTATAGCGTACAAACATCAGCACAAGAGGCAAAAATCACTCCTCTTCATATGAAGGGAGACCAAATCTATGAATCAACTATCTAGTTTAATATTAACGTGGCAACGTTTATTAGTTGAATTAATGACGGTATGGATTGCCTTATACGGCCATAATATTCTGTCTGATTATACACCCCATACAGTTGGCTTTTTCATTTGGTTGATCGTATCTCTTATCATGTTATGGATTCAAAAATCTGTTTTAAACCATAACCTTAAATTCGTTCATATTTTATTAATGACGCCATTGTTCGTTGTTGTCGCTTGGTTGGTCGGGTTTAGTCCATTGTTGTCAGTTGCTTTATCAGGGTTTTTAGCTTGGCGTGCCATTCGACATGAGGATGAACCCCACCTAGAAAGTGAACCGACGTTTATAAGTCTTTCTGTCATTGCAGCTTTCGTAGGTCATGTAACCGGTATTTATCAGGACCACCCAAAAGCGGATGGGATATTATTGATGTTGATTATACAGCTGGCCATCCTTCTGCTAGGTAAATTGCTCTATCACTTGACATTAGATGAGGACGGCATTCTTGATCAGCGAAATAAAAAAATGATCACTATTTTAGGGATTGCGACAGTCATTTTTGGTAGTGCATTTTTAGTTTTGCTATTAACCCCAATCGTTAGACAAATCTATTATTCAACCATTCAAGGCGTTGTGAGTGGTGTATTATTCATATTAAATCCCATTTTTAATTATTTAGAAAGTCTTGAGAAAAATGAAATCGAAATGGAGGAAGGCGATGAGGGAGCAGGTGAACTCCCACCAAGACCTCAGGAATCAGTTAATATGGAAAATACAGAGCAAGTCATAACTAGTGAACATTTGTTAATCATCTTTTTAACAATAGCTATCATTATCATCGTTATGATTTTATTTAAATTTAGACATAAGCTTTTACAAGGTGTCAAACGACAAAAAGTAGAAGATGACAATCAATATATAACTGAATCGAAACAAATCCATGATAAAAAATGGTGGAGAAATCATCGAAATCGAGGTAATAAACCTTCTGATGATATTCGTAAAGCTTTTTATCAATTAGAGAATTGGGCTGCCAAAAAAGGATTAGGACGGTTTGTCGATGAGTCGATTGAAGAATGGCTAAGTCGTTATCGTATAGCTCATGTTGTTGATCATGAAGCGATTCAAATATACCGTCATGTTCGGTATGGAAGTCAAGAAATCGATACACATCAGAAAAAACAATATTTACAACAAATAAGTGAAATAAAAGAACAATTAAAAACGGAATGGTTAAAGTAAATCAATGTTGATTAACGTTAATAAACAAAAGAGGAGATCGAATGGGAACATTCCAGAATAATATAAAAAAGAGGTGCAATGGTAGTGAACCCCAAAAGTTAGAGTTTTGATTATGCAACTGTGTGGCTGGTTTGAGTTCGGTATTCCACTGGACTTAAACCAGCCAATTTTTCTTTTATGCGTTCGTGATTGTAATAATCGATGTACCTCTCGATATCCTTCTTTAATTCAGTATAAGAAACCAAGGGTTCCCCGTAATACATTTCTTGCTTCATAAGGCCAAAGAAGTTCTCCATCACGGCATTATCTGCACAGGTCGCTTTCCTAGACATACTTTGAAAAATTTTGTTCTTCTTCAAGGTTTTTACCCATTTACGATGTTGATAATGCCACCCTTGATCTG
>NZ_FNIG01000015.1 GCF_900103915.1 Tenuibacillus multivorans
TGGAGTCGCAATCAAGGAGTTGGAGTCGCAATCAAGGAGTTGGAGTCGCCAATCAAAGGATTTGATCCGCCATTCCAGGGAAACGATTCGCCAAAATCAAGAATCGACTCGCCATCACAAGGTTTCGATCAGCTGTCCCGAAGAAACGATCCGCCTGACATGAAGTCAATCCGCCAATCCAAAGACAGCCTCCACATCTATACTCTATATAATAAAGTGTTTGCAAGTGTATTAGTTTATATAGTACACTTGAGTCAGTCAAAAGTGAGGTGATGAGGTTGCACATTCAATTAGACCCTACCAATCGCAATCCTATATATGAACAAATTACTGAACAGGTGCGTTTACGTATCCTGCAAAAGGTGGTTGTGGCAGGGGATAAGGTGCCCTCGGTACGTGAAATGTCATCACAGCTCATGGTTAACCCTAATACAGTGGGGAAAGCTTACAAAGAACTAGAGCGGGAAGGTATTTTTGTGTCATACCGAGGTAAAGGGACGTTTATTAGTGAAGATGTCCATCAATTAGTCGTGGATAAGGAAGTGGAACTGTTGAAAGAACAGGTACAGCATCTTGTGGAAACAGCAATACGAGCTGGAATCACACAAGAAGAAATGAAACTTTGGATTGATGTAAGTTTTGATAGAAGGAGGGGGGAGCAAGCATGATTCGAGTGAGTGGCGTATCAAAATCCATCCATAAAAATAGGATTTTAAAGAATGTCCATTTTTCAGTTAGAAGTGGAACGATTACAGGTGTTGTTGGTCGTAATGGTGCTGGGAAGACGACGCTTCTCCGAATAATTGCTGGGATTTTATATCCGTCAAGTGGTGAAATCACGGTTAATGATCAAAATGTTTTTAAACAACCTGACGTGAAGCAAAATGTCGTGTTTGTCCCAGATTCTACAGATGCATTAAGAACCTATTCGATTAAAGAGATCGTCAAGTTTTATGAAGAGATCTATGACACGTTTGATCAGGAATATTTTTATCAACTTCTAGAAAAATTTAAGTTTACGAAACAAGGGAAAATTAAATATTTTTCTAAAGGACAGAAGGCACTTTTCTCTTTAATTCTAGCCTTCTCAACGAATGCTAAATACGTGCTGCTAGATGAACCGACAGATGGGTTAGATGTCATTATTAAGAAGCAAATTTTGCAATTTATCGCAGAAGCGGTTTCTGAACGCGATGTATCTGTTGTCATTTCATCACATCGTTTAGATGAATTAGAAAAAATGGCTGACCATATTGTCGTTCTGAAGCAAGGTAAGGTTGATTCCGAGCTTGAAATGGAAGAGTTAAAGAGTCAATATCATAAAATTCAAGTGGCCTTTGAGGGTAAATTACCTCAACATATTCGCGACCGTTCAGAAGTACTGAGTGAAACGGGCCGAGTCTCCGTTTTGTTAATCAGTAGTAAGGACGAAGAAACAAAGAAGATGATTGAGGATGCTGAACCAATTTTATACGAGGAATTACCGCTATCCCTTGAAGATATTTTTGTTGCTAAATTAGGAGGTGATCTCTATGTTTCCTAAAGCCTTATGGATGAAGGAATGGAAGCACTCGAAGGTTGTGAGTTTTGGCTTGTTTGTTGTTTTTATGCTAGGTTATCCTATCTCAGCTGGTTTAAATATTGATTCCTGGCGTATGATGAAAGAACAACGCGGAGGCTTCTGGGAAGAACAAGCCTACTACGCGATTAATGAACAATTTTCCCCTGGGTTCTATGGATATATTGCGGTCGGTGTGATGATCTTACTTGTTGGATTTTTAATCGGATTAGAAAAAAATACGAAACGTCATGATTTTATGATGGCTTTACCATTTTCGAGAACCCAAATTTTCGCAACCAAGTATGCTTTCGGTTTGATTGTCATGAGTTTATCATATAGTCTCTCATTTACTTTAGGCTATCTGGTGATTTACCAATCGGAGTTTCGTGACTTAATAGATTTAGTGAACATAACGGATGCCTTTTTTATACCATTAGCGGGGTATTTTGTGATTTATTCCTTTTTGATGCTTATCGGGGCTATTGCAGGTGAAATCAAGTCTCAAATATTGTTAAGTATCATATTTTTGTTTTTTCTACAAGGATTTTTAGTTTTATTATCGATGTTCTCAGAAATACACGGATTAAACCTTCAAATTTTTGAGTTAGATTTTATTTTTGAGGATTTATTTTGGTTCAGTTATTTAAATATCATGACGGATTCCAATATCGTTATTCCATTATTATTTGGAATCATCTTTACAGCATTAGCATGGTTCTGTTATCAACGATCACCATCCGAACATAGTGGCGAGTTTTTAATGTTCCGCCAATTACATCCGCTGTTCGCCGTCGGTATTCCAATATGCAGTGCATTATTAGGTGGTTTAATCGTCATTAGCGTCATTCCATATAATTCTGGAGAAGGCTTAAAGATTATGGTGTATTGGATTGGGTTTTTAGTGGCCATGTTCTTTTCCTGGAAGGTAACGAAGCGCTTGCTTAGGATGTAGCGAAAAAAAGCTCGAGGGAAGTAATGGGTCTGTTTTACACACGTGAGTTCATACTTGAATTCACGTGTTTTTTGCGGATTTGGAGACTCTTAAAATCGTATTTAATTTTATCCTAGTAAATAAACTTTTTATTAAAAAACACTTCCTTATATTTCATTCAGTTTAAATAAATGGTATGGCATTTATGACAATTAATGGAAAAGGAAGTGAAAAAAGGTGTACCGGAATAGATTTGTTCGATGGATAGATGATCGTATAACATCTTTAGAATCCAATCAGAGAAGAATTTATTTTGTGTGGATGTCCATACTTCTATTATTTTCGTTAGCAATTAGCATCGATTACTATTATCAATTAAACAAAAACAATGACAAATTTGACATTGTGCAAACTTCTGATGTTTTTAATACACCTTTGATCTTGTCACTTATATTAGCTGTCTCCATAATTATTTTGGGAGCTATAATTATTGTGGTTCCATTCTCAATTCCTAAACGGATTAAGTTTGATCGGTTAGAGATTGAAATGAATAACGAATTAGAACATAAAACGTTGAGTTTAAGAAGGCGAGTAGCATTTATATCTAGCATTGTGGATAATTACGAAGGTATATTATATGAAATTTTAAGGAACAAAGAAATCAATATTGAAGATAAGTTTCATTATTTAGAATCCGTTTCTTTTTTTCTTCCATATACAGTTTTAAATATTTGTTATATTTGATCGAGAACACTCCTAATACTGGAATTAAGTTTCTTGTTATATTCTTATTGTTTGTTATTCTTTATATGCCTACACGAGTCTGGAATATAATATTTTTTTACTCTAAAATGAAAATATAATTCATGATATTTTTTGGAATATTATGTTAGAATCTATATAAGAATCAGTTTAAATTAAGGAAGCGTTGATTTAAAAGGAGTGGGTTAAATGGCGCCGCTGAAACATATCATTTCAGCTGCTACGATTGTTTTAAACGATCAAAATGAAATCTTATTGATTAAAGGACCTAGAAGATGATGGGAAATGCCAGGTGGACAAGTTGAAGAAGGTGAATCATGAAAGGGTGCTGCCAATAGAGAAACAAAGGAAGAATCGGGTATTGATATTGAAATAGAAAAATTTTGTGGGGTTTTCAAAATGTCAGTGGTTCAATATGTAATACCATGTTTTCGGGAAAAGCCATAGGAGGAGAGCCAACTACTAGTCCAGAAAGTCTAGAAGTAGGTTTCTTTCCAATTCATGAAGCTTTAGAAATGGTTAAATTGAATAACTTCAAAAAAAGAATTGAATATACCTTGAAAGTTTTCATCCTTTTTATGTTGAACGTTAAGTTGAAATATGGAATTTGAATAGTAAAAACGATAAAAGAGGAACTTGGCTTAATTCCAAGTTCCTTTTGTTAATCAAACATCTCTTTATTCCGTAATTTAATGATGCGGTAAATATGACTGACGATGACTTTACCAACTGCATACGTTGGAACAGCTATAATCATCGCAACGATACCTCCAAATTTACCAGCAAATAATAGTAAGAAAATAATAGTAATCGGATGGATTTTTAATTTACGTCCCATAACCTGCGGCGAAATTAAATTACTCTCGATTTGCTGTGCGACAACGGCAACGATCACAACGAGTAATGCCTGAAACGGCGATTCAAGTAGACCGACGATAACCCCAGGTGCCGTACCAATCCACGGCCCAAGAAATGGGATAAAGTTCGTAATTAAAGCAACAAAAGCTAAAATTAAAGCAAATCGCAAATCAATGATGAGATATCCAATATAGATTAAAATCCCGACACAGACGCTCACGATAATTTGGCCTTGAATGTAGGAACTTAAGGCATCATCCATCTCATCTAAAATTCCACCAACTTCATCTTGATACTTTTTAGGTAAAAAGCCTAAAATTCTTTTCGGTAAACGTTCGCCATCCTTTAATAAGTAAAAAAGAACAAACGGAACGACAATCATAACGATTAAAATATTGGCAACGACACCTATATAAGTGGTGATATGGCTAGCAATATTTGATAGTATTTCTGTTAGCTGACCCTCAAGTTGCCCTAACCAATTCGTAATCGCATCCTGTTCAGGTGAAAAGGTTGCAAACCAATCACTACTTTGAACCGCCAGTAAAAATTCATTCACTTCATCAATGTAGTCCGGTATGTCATTTGCCAGCTTTTCAATTTGGCTTTGTAGCTCGGGTGCAATGATGGTAATTAGTGCTGCTAAAAGCCCGATACCTGTTAAAAACACTAATAACGTCGCGACTGATCGTGGCATTTTTTTATCTAATAAATCGACAAGTGGCCGCGTTAAATAGTATAAAATACCCGCAATAATTAACGGCGTGAAAATCGTTTGAATTAAAACAAAGATTGGATGAAAGATAAAGTCAATTTTGGTTGATAAATAGATGATGACCATGATGATGATAACTGCATAACCTATTCGAAACCATTTTCCATTCGGCACTAGTCCACCAACTTTCTGAAAATTAACATCTATGTATCATTGTAATATAGTAAATTTTGCTAGTCTACAATAAAGCTATGTATCTATTATTTCCATGTGAACATATTTTAAACCTAAACAAAAAAGGTCCGTGAATGCAAATGATTCACGGACCTATGACGTTTGATTACGATGCGAGTTCAATTAAATTGTACGTTGATGTTCAAGAAAAGTTCTTATATCTCTTTTACTCATGCCAAGTTCTTTTGCTTTCTTGATCAGTGTAACCCAATCCCGATCTAATTGATTCTCTGATTTCTTTTGCTGGTGAACCATGGTTACCATACTTCCTCTCCCCCAAGCTAGATGAGGCAGCTGTGCTATCATAGGAAAACCCTTAGACCACACGCTTTGCGTCGCTCTTTTTCAAGAGGTTTGCCATTTTCTGCATCGAAATCAAATATCTATTTTAATTGTATAAGTTATATAGTAAAAAAGTTACCCCCTTTTCATCCAAAAAATGTACGATTATTTTACTATTTTTTCAAGTAATTTAGGTTAATTATAACGGATTTGTCGATTAAAATCGTTTCTGATCTTCTATCCACGCATTGGCTTCTTGAACGAGATCATTTTTAATACTTCTTTTGGTTCTTGAATATTTTCTTTCTAGTTGTTTAACAGGATTGGTGGTATAACCGAATTGTTTTAGTTCAGATAAATAGGTCTGAAATAGCTCATTAAACTTTTCGTCGATTTGTCGTTCTAACTCATCGGCCTTTTTTTCGTATTTGATAATCGTAACACCTAATGTTAGTGGATTGGAATCTTCATTCACTTCATTTAATACATCTTGTTTAAGTTGTTCAATATGGTCAATGGTTTCTTGTTTGAGGTTTTCGAATTTCGATTCATATTTTGAAGTGATGTCGGTTAGTTTAGGTTTTGTGGGTTGTTCCAATTCGTCTATGTATAGAGCTTCGTCAACCCATTTTCTACTATCGTTTTCTTCTTGTGGGACATGTTCTTCAAGATCTTGCTCAACCTCATTTTTTACAAGGCGGTCAAAATATGAGAGTCCACTGGTCACAACAACATAAGCTATGATCACAAGGGCCAGTAATATCATACGCATTGGGGTTCATCTGCCTTTCACTTGGTCGGTAGAAGGTACTAAAATTCACCCTACCTTGAACGGTAAAACGGTTGTTTATAATGTCCTCAACATTTTCGTCAAAAAAATATGGATTTATACAGAGTTTTTTGGGAAAAATAATATTCGGTATTCGAAATTATGACAAATCAAGTCAAAATTTTTACTGTATTGGAATGTCATTCATAAAAAAGGTTTATAACTGAATAACCCTTTGAAATACGCCAACTTAATGTGCAATTGTCAATTTTAATGGTGATGACTTTAAGTGATAAAATAAATCTTGTCGATATTTTTAATATTTTTTGGCAATTTAGAGATCTTACCTGCATAAGTGCAACTACGTCTATGAATTCGCCTAAAAGGCTCGTCAATCGACGAGTTTTCTTTAAAAATATTGATTAGAAAAAAGAATAAAGGGGTTTTTATTTTGAGTTCTGGTAATAGGGACTTTACTAGAAAAAAATTAAGTAAAACGCTTAAGCCACATTGGGTCTGGGCGATTGCCTTAGGTTCATCTATCGGTTGGGGATCCTTTGTCCTCCCAGCGGATTGGATGCAAGGTGTCGGACCAATGGGCGTTATTTTAGGCTTAACAATCGGTGCAGCGTTAATGGCAATCATTGCAATTAGTTATGGTGTACTTATTAAAAATTACCCTGTATCAGGTGGGGAATTTGCTTATGCCTTTTTAAGCTTGAACAGAGTCCATGCTTACATTAGTGGATGGTTCCTGACACTAGGTTATATTTGTATTGTTGCTGTGAACGCAACGGCATTCGCTTTAATGTTAAAATTCGTATTTCCAGACTTCATTGAAAATATGAAGATGTATGAAGTAGCTGGATGGGATGTTTATTTTACTGAAGTTATTTTTGTGACGTTAATTGTTGGAGTATTTACTTGGTTAAACATAAAAGGCTCTGGATTATCTGGACGCATGCAATTTTTCTTCTGTTTAGTTTTATTATTAGGAGTCTTTACTTTAACGGGTTTAATGACAACAAACGAAGCAACATCCTTTAGTAATATGACACCAGCCTTTGATCCTGGGACAACACCAATTGCGGCTATTTTGACAATCGTTGCGATTGCACCGTTCGCTTATGTTGGCTTTGACAATGTGCCACAAGCAGCGGAAGAGTTTAAGTTCTCTGCTAAGAAAGCCTTAACGTTAATTATGTTGGCATTGGTATTTGGTGCCTTAATTTATTCATTAATGATTGTTACGACAGCTGTTGCAACGCCATGGCAACAAACTTCAAGTGCAGGAGCCCTATGGGGAACAGGGGATGTTGTAACAGAGGTCTTAGGTACTGGCGGTATGGTGATTTTAGTCATTGCCCTATCAATGGGTATTTTCACTGGCTTAAATGGTTTCTTAATTTCCGCAAGCCGTGTTTTATTCGCGATGGCTCGTGGGAAGGTGTTACCGGAATCTTTTGCTAGATTACATCCGAAACACAACACACCATACTTTGCCATTATTTTCGCAGCCTCAGTTGCTGTCATTGCACCGTTCTTTGGTCGTAACGTATTAGGTTGGGTTGTAGATATGTCGTCAGTAGGTGTATCGATTGCCTATTTCTACACATGCTTCACGGCATTCAAAATGCTTAAATGGAGTGAAAACGATCCTAAATATGACAATACATTACACATTGTGTCGCCTGGAAAGAAAGTGGTTGCAGTACTTGGTATGCTATCAAGTGTTGGATTCCTAGGATTATTACTAATCCCAGGTTCACCAGCCGTTTTAGGAATGGAATCGTTTATCGCTTTAGTGGTTTGGGTTGTACTAGGATTTATTTTCTACATGGTTAGAAGAAGAGAATTACAAAGCTACGATCGTGAAGACTTGGCTTACTTAATTTTAGGTAAAAAGAAGTTTAAATTAGGTGAAGAAAATAATTAATATTTAAATTAGAAGGCGGGATGCTTAAGGCATTCCGTCTTTTTAGGCAGGTAAGGTAGTATAAATTTTAACTTACCTGCATAAGTGCAACT
This sequence comes from Tenuibacillus multivorans, assembly GCF_900103915.1. GTDB lineage: Bacteria > Bacillota > Bacilli > Bacillales > Alkalibacillaceae > Tenuibacillus > Tenuibacillus multivorans. Next base: position 8,141 of record NZ_FNIG01000015.1, read on the forward strand.
ACGTCTTTGACTTTGCCTAAAAGGCTCGTCAATCGACGAGTTTTCTTTAGAAGTAAAAAACTCTCGCGAGGAATTCGCGAGAGTTTTATCATACTTATTGTAATGCTTTTACAGCGTTTAAGTGGCCGTTACCAAATTTCTTACGTTCTTGGCCTTTTACTTTATCGACGCCATCTTTAAGAAGTGCGTGCTTCACTTGGGAAGGTTTTATATTTCCATTGTGCTGGTCGATGATTAGACCTGCAACAGCAGAAACTTTAGGCGTTGCCATTGAAGTTCCGACACTGAAGTAGTAGCCTGTATTAGATGCACTATCTGCACTTAAGTTAAACTCCCAGTAGTGCATTAAGTTATCTAGGTACTCATCTAAACGACCTTCCGCGGCATATTGATCATATAAACGAGTATCTCCACCTACAGTCGCGATATCAATTTGACCTGCACCGTAATTAGAGTATACAGCTAATACATCCTCTGGACCAGTTGCGGAAACGTTAATCACGTTAGACAGTTGAGCAGGAACTGTTTTGGCTGTTCCACGGAATTGGACGTTTTCATCTCCGTATGCTTCGTTTAAATATTCCATCACTTGATTGTTGTTGCTTAGGTTAAGTGCGTCGTTACCAGCAGCCACAACGATCATTGAACCTTTATCTGCTGCATATTGTGCTGCACGTTTATAAGCAATGAAGTCGGCTACATCATTTCCTGCGTTTTCCCATTTGCCAGTTTCAGGGTTTTTAACAAATGTTTGTCCAAACATATCCCATCCGCCAAGGCTCATAGATAATACATCAGAACCGTCATCAGCAGCTGCAATCATTGCTTTGTAAATCCAAGCAGACTCTGCAGAACCTGTACCGAATACACGATAAGCACGAATGCCTAAATCAGGAGCTACACCTAACATTCCATTACCGGCACCTGCGATTGAGCCTGAGACGTGACTTCCATGACCATGCTTATCAATAAAGTCATTGGGATCTCCTGTTTCATTAGGCTCTTGACCTTGGAAACCACCTTCTGGAACAAAGTTTTTTGAACCTGGAAGTAGGTTAGGGGCTAAGTCAATGTGATCAGGATTGATACCCGTATCAATCACGGCTACAACGGTATCATGAGAACCAGTATGTTCAGCGTAGCTGGCACCATCTTGAGTGATGCGGTGCATATCCCATTGAATTGGCCAAAATTGTGGCGTTTGCTCTAAACCGGTCTCATCAAGTAAATCACCAGATAAGTCTCCCTCTAAATCACCAGAAAGCTCGCCATTAAATTCGATTCGCTCTGATTCTGGAAGATTCCATGTAAGAGAAGGGGTTGCTGCTTGAACAGAATTAAGTCCTTGAATTTGGTTTAAGTCTTCGAAGCTACCTTTCACTTGGTAGAAACCAATTTCAGGTACTTCATAAACAATTTCTGCATCTGTTAAGGCCAGATCTTCTTTGAATTGTTCGACTTTACCATTGTTTTTTAGTACAACCGAGTAAGTATCTTCAGTTTCGGCTTGTCCAAAAGTCGTAAACGAGAATAGTGCGATTGCTAGTGTAGCAATCATTGAAACAAGAATTCGCATTCCATTACCTCCTAAATATTTTTAATAGTGCAACTATTATCTTCTTTTTTATGAGTCTAATTTCCTTCAAACTATTGCTCCATTTCAATTTTGAGTCATATTACCTATGTATTTAATAATAATTATTAAATGATATTAATTTTATTTTTTTGAAAAAATATGTATGAAAAGTTCAATTTTAAGTAAATAAATAATGATTATTTATCAAGCTTTAACCATTGTTTTCATTATACAAATATAATAAAATAATAGTGACCTCGATCATAAGGGTTATTTAGACGCTATCTTTTTATTTGGCCTCTCACAGTGGGTGGGAGGTCTTTTTTTTTTGCTTTTTCCGAGTGGTGTACTTGGGTTTTAAAATGCCAAAAAAAGCTGTACCTCATTTGAGATACAGCTCTAGACTTTATTTTGATTTAACACTTATTCTTACGATGACGCCTGATGTGGCACGCTGTCTATCTTGATCCGTCCAGCCGGGTTGAATATACATCGCATATTCTCCCCCAGGTTGGAGAGGTGATGTTGGTGTCACTTGATATTGCTTCTCTCCGAGATATTTAACATCAAAATCGATTTGCTCGCCGCCGAGTGTTGCGAGTTTAACTTTTTCCTCAAATGATTCGAGGTCTGCCTCACGATTTAATGTAATCGTAAATTGGTGATCAGGTGCAATATCCTTTAAATGATTTAAAACCTGATAATCGAATTTTTCATTTAATTCATTCCAGTGGGCATCTGCTAGTGGTGTCTTTGTTTCGATATCTGGATTCACACCGACCTCATCGATTGCATTTCCTAGCGGAGATAGGAAGGTCGCGACGGTAAGCTTAAGGATGCCATCCTCTTCGGGTAGTTGGATTAAGCTTTGCATACGACCTTTACCAAACGTAGTTTCACCATATAATGTCGCTTTATCATAGTCCTTTAAGGCCGCTGCAAAAATTTCAGATGCACTGGCACTATAAGGATTGATTAATAGATTAATAGGTTTATTGAATGTTTCTTCCTGCTCAATCGTTTTATAAACTTCTTGATGATTTTTGTAATTGGCAATCATTGAGTTTTCAATACCAGGAAACATGCCAAGCAGTTGTTGAGCAGCCTGTAAATATCCGCCACCATTAAAACGTACATCTAGGATCCAACTGTCGACATCGCCCAATTGCTGTTTATGTTCTTGGATCAGTTCGGTTAAATTTTGTGGAAATGATTGAAATTGAATGTAGCCAATATTTCCAGCTAGTTTTTGTGATGTCACAATTGGAACTTGAATTTCTTGGCGCGTCACATCTAATGTTATGATTAATCCATTTCGATCAAGTGTTATTTTGACGGATGTATCTTCAGGCCCACCGATTAGAGATGCGATTTCTTCACTCGACTTTTCTTCTAATGCAACGTCGTCAACGTATGTTATGATATCGCCAGGTTTTATGCCGGCTTCTTCAGCTGGTGAATCCTCAAAGACATTGCGGACAAAAACACCTTCTTCGACAAGTTCAAAGGAAATCCCAATTCCAACAAAGGATTGGTCGATATTACTCATAAACTGCTCATATTCTTCTGCCGTATAATATGTACTATAAGGATCGAGCTCTTCAAAGACGTCATCAACTGAGTTTTCAAAAATCGCATCATTAACATCTTCAAAATAGTATTCTTCGATGTAAGGTTCAACATCTTCTGTTGTAACAGCCTCAACCGACATAATCGTCGCTGTGAAAGTTAATACTAAAACAATAAAGGCCGTCATCATTCGAAACACGTGTTTCATAATATTCCCTCCGTTATTCGACAAATTACAATACTTTATATTAGAATTATTATATAATAAGAAGAACTTTACAATAGGTTGTCCTCGTTTTATGATATTTCTAGGAGGTTATTTTCAAATGTCAAAAAAGAAGTTGAGTATTTCCTTAGATGCTGAAGTGTACAAAGAAGTAGAGCTACGTGCGAAACGATTAGGAATACCAAAGAGTTCGTTTGTTTCCTTTGCTACTAGTTATTTTTTACACCAGCTTGAGTCCAATGAACAATTAATTGGTCGTAATGTTAATGTTTATGAGCTGTTAAAAAATAATATCGGATCACAAAAGGATTATTAAAATAGATGGGACTGGCCGACTCTTAGAAATGGGAGTTGGCTTTTTTATTTGGCTCAATTAAAGTCTGCTGTTGTTATGGTGATAAGCTTTCGGTGGACGCTTTCCGCGGGCACGGCTCAGCCTCCTCGGCAAAAAGTCACTGCCTGTGGGGTCTTGAGACTCGTGCATTTCCCGCGACGCACACGACGTGCTAGTGTCGGCGTTGGCCACAAATGCTACTTGCGTTACATCCTTGCGTAAGTTTGCGCCGAGTAACCGCAGGCGCAGGACGTGGCCGCCTTTAGCCGACCAGGAGTCTCCACCTTCGCTCATCACCCATACAACAACTTAGTACTGTTTCACAAATATCAACACTAAACGCTAACAGAGCCTTTTATTTAAATAATGTCGTTCATTCATAAGCACTTGCCAGAATTAAAACTATTGTTTAGTGAATATCCAGACTCATGTACAAAGAATCCAGAGTCTAAGTCAGGTAATCCAGACTCATGACTAACTATTCCAGAGTCGGGAATCAATAATCCAGACTCATGAACAAAAAATCCCGAATCGAAAGCTAATGATCGAGACATGCAGACAGACATAAATAAACCCCACTTACTTAACGCAAGTGGGGTTTATTTAGTTTTGAGGCGGGTAAGCCTTCCATTGAGATAAGTCGGCATCAGGCTTCATAATTAAATCTTCAGGGAAGATGAAGTTCCACGGCTTACTCGTGTTGGCTGTAACTTTAAAATCTTCCATTTTAAATCCACCTTTAGCGACGGTATCGCCAGCTTTGTCCTCCACAACTAATGGGATTTGCTCTAAATTGATTTCTTTTTCACTACCGTTTCGGATGAGAAGGGTTACTTGTAAATTTCCGCTATCTAGGAATTTACAGTCGAGTCCCATGAAGTTAACTTCACCTGGTTTAGGTGGGTTGACGCTTTTCGTAATCTCTTCAAGTTTTTGGACGTCTTTGCTAGCTAATGAATTTTTCCATGAATCCGCTAGTTCTAGCTGATGCTCTTTTCGTTTTTTCTTCAATTCAAAAGCGAGCTGGAAATCTTCTGTTGGGATATCACTCACGTTTACAAATAAATCTTTTTCCTTAAATTCAAAGATCCACGGACGGCTTGATTGTGCTGGAAGATCTCCTAGCTTGGATAAATTAAATGATTTACGACCGAGCTTTTTACCGTCATGATCAAGTAACACGATGGATGTTTCATCGAGTTTGATTGTTTTTGAGAGTGAGTGGCGTACGAATGCGCCAACGACGACACGTTTATCATCGACAATATTTAATTCAAAACCAGCCAGTGAAAGCTGGTTAGGCTTTAAAGGTTCTAGACCATTGTTTTGAAAACGATAAACGTATAAATCTTCTTCCTCGATTTTCCATTGTGGATGTATCGATAGCTCTGGAGAAACCTCCTGTTCACCCGAGTCTTCATCGACTTCATCAACGAGTTGGTCGGCATCGATGGATGTATCTTTTCCTTTTACTTTCGAGTCTTGTCGTCTTTTAAAAGGGTTTAACATGTGATAGCCTCCTAGTTCTTAACTTTTTGGCGTTCTTCTTTTTCTTTTTGTAAAACGGCACGAACTAAGCGCGCAAGCTGTTCCGTCATACTTTGATTCATTTCATTAAACGAATGCTCAAATAAGTCAAAACCATCGTCCTGATATAAGCGAATTGGATCTTCCTGCTGATATTGTCTTAAACCGACGCCTTCGCGTAAACGGTTCATGCGTTCTAAGTGCTTAACCCAATGATGATCAAGAGTTGCGATGCTGAGCTGTTTTATTTTTTGCTGTATCGTTTCATCGCTACGATATTGATCAATGAATTCTGTATATTCATTTACAATTTGCGAAACTCTTTCTTGTAATTCTTCAATATCTTCATAGTCTTGATCCGAAAGTTGAACGGTTATACCAGGGAAGAAGCGAGTAAGCTGTTGCTCTAAGCGTTTAATCGGCCATTCCTCAGGCACAATCGTTTCGGGACAATATTTTTCCACTAAGCTGTAAATGAATTTCGGAATATGTTCAAGAACGATATCCATCGCATTGTCCGTTTCGAGTAATTGATCACGGAATTGATAAATAATTTTGCGTTGATCATTAATAACATCATCGAGTTTTAAGTTAAACTCACGGATATTAAAATTACTTCCCTCTGAAATTTTCTGCGTCGTATCAACAAATTTATGGATATCTTTATTGATTACACGACCAGATCGGTCCATTTGAATATCCTCAAGTTTTTTCTCTTTTTCCTCTTTAGCATAACGGTTAATGATTTCATCCTCTAATGAAATGATAAAGCGGGTTTCACCTGGGTCACCTTGACGACCAGCACGACCTTTTAACTGGTTATCAACACGGCGTGCCCCGTGGCGTTCTGTTCCGATGACGCAAAGTCCTCCGAGTTCTTTAACCCCTTCACCGAGCATAATGTCCGTACCGCGGCCGGCCATATTTGTCGCGACCGTAATCTGCCCTTTTTGTCCAGCTAAAGAAATAAGACGAACTTCTTGCTCAACACTTTTGGCATTTAAAATTTCATATTCTAATCCGGCTTCATCTAGATAGTCAGCAACTTGCTCAGACTGAATAATAGAAGTCGTACCAATTAAAACAGGTTGGCCTTTAATATGACGCTCGCGTACTTCATTAACGAGCGAGACATATTTCTGTTCCTTGTTAATATAAACGACATCTGGATGGTCAACTCGTTCGATTGGTTTGTTTGTTGGGACTTGAACTACATTCATGCCATAAACGTGCTGGAATTCTTTTTCTTCCGTCTTAGCGGTACCCGTCATACCTGATAGAGTTGGGTACATGCGGAAGTAGTTTTGAATCGTAATGTTAGCTTGTGTTTTATTTTCATCGGTAATGGTTAAGCCTTCTTTAGCTTCAATCGCTTGGTGTAAGCCATCTGAAAGCGTACGGCCTTCCATAATACGGCCTGTAAACATATCGACAAGCATAATTTCACCATCTTGCACAATATAATCGACGTCTTTTTCAAACATGACATGTGCACGGACCGCTTGAATCATGTAATGGTATAACGTTTGGTGCTCAATATCAAAAAGATTCTCAATTCCAAAGGCTTTTTCAACCTTCGTAATCCCAGAATCTATTAAGCTCGTCGCCTTCGTTTCTGGGTCGAATAAATAGTCATCATCCTGCCTAAAGGTTTTGGCAAGCTGCGAACAAACACGCTGCAGCTTGTCACTACCTTTTGTTTTACCGGCAATAATGAGAGGTGTCTTCGCTTCGTCGACTAGGACACTATCAATCTCATCAATAATCGCATAATGATAAGGACGCTGGACCTTTTGACTGCCGTCTTGCACCATGTTATCGCGTAAAAAGTCAAAACCAAACTCTGTTCCTAGTCCATAAGTAATGTCCGCTTGATAGGCTTTCTTTTTCGCTGAAGGTGCTAAACCAGGGACATTTAACCCGACTGTTAGACCTAGAAACTCGTGGATTTGGCCGATTAAATCCTTATCCCGTTTTGCTAAGTATTCGTTCACCGTTATAATGTGGACGCCTTTTCCTTCTAACGCACGAAGGTAGGCAGGGAGGGAGGCGACTAATGTTTTACCTTCACCCGTAGCCATTTCCGCGATATGTCCTTCTAAAAGCACGAGCCCACCAATGAGCTGTACGTCGAAATGACGCATTCCGAGTACGCGTTTCGATACTTCACGAACGACTGCAAAGGCATCAGCCTGAATGTCATAGATCGTTTTCCCTTGTTCAAGCTGATCTTTAAAAGAGTTCGTCATATTCTGTAACTCTTCGTCAGAATACTGGCTATATTGATCTTCAAGTTCATTTATTTGCTTAACGATTTTTTTATAGCTTTTTAACTGTCGATAAGACGCGTCGTTAACAAATCTTCTAATATTACTAAACATAGTTAAACGCTCCTAAAAAGTAGATTCCTGTTTGATAGATTCTTACAGTTTCACAAGTGTTATTATACTACACCATGGCGTTAATTTAAACGCCTTTCCATATATGTATATAATGTACTATTTTGTCGAAGCCCATTTCGGTGTAAAATAAGGTTAAAGCAAAAAATGTCGACAATAGGTGGGTGGTTATTCATGAAAAAAATGTTATTCGTATGGTTGGCGTTAGGGATTGTCTTGTTTTCAAGCCATCACGTACTAGCAGCAGAAGGTTCAGATTGGATTGATTCTGGCGAAAAGGAAGATGTTTCGATCGATAAGGAATGGGCGATTACGTTTAGTGAACCGATGGACCGTGGAACGTTACATAGTGATTCCGTGTATGTTATCGATGAAAATGGGGAAAGACTGTTTCTATCAACCTATTTAAGCGATGATAGAAAGCAATTAACAGTTGAACCACCTGCAGATTACTATAATCCAGGTGAAAGCTATACACTTTATATCAAATCAGATGTTAAATCACAGCAAGGTTATGCGATGAAAAAAGGGTACAAGCTAGAATTTACAGTAGACCCGAAAGAAGAAAAGCCTGATAACCTGCCAAACGACCCTGATGCTGAATATTTTGGTACGGTTACGACAGAAGTGTTGAGAGTCCGTGCAGAGTCCAATACCGATTCAGAAATTTTAGGACGTGTCTACAAAGGCGAAGTGATTCCAGTATATGATGTGGAAGGCTTTTGGGTTGAGTCAGAGTATGAAGGCCAAACAGCTTATTTACATAAAGACTATTTAAAATTACGTCACGTTAGTGGAAAGCTGTTGGAAGGTTTAAATATCGTGATCGATGCAGGGCATGGCGGTTCCGATCCTGGAGCTAGTGAAAACGGTTCTAATGAAAAAGATATTTTACTACCCGTTACGTTAAACGTCGGTGAACGATTAGAACGTCTCGGTGCGAATGTGATATTAACCCGTGATGAAGACAAGTTTTTATCGCTTGATCAACGAGTGGCCCTTTCTCGAAGCTATTACAATGATTTATTCGTCAGCATTCATGCGAACATTTTTTCCAATGAGAATGCTTATGGAGCGGAAACATATTATAGTGACGAGAAGGGAAGTAATGTCGAGCAAGGTTACTACTTAGCGCAAGACATTCAAGAACAAATGGCCGAATTAGCGGAAATGCACGACCGTGGAGTCAAAGAAAAAGATTTCCGTGTGATTTATAAAAATGAATCACCAGCAGCGCTTCTTGAGTTGGGCTTTATGTCCAATCCATCTGATTATGAAAAACTTATGAGCAGTGACTATCGTTATTTATTTGCAGATGCCATTACACAAGGGATTATCGATTATTTTAAAAGGTAAGAAAATTTTATAGTGAATGGTCAAAAAAACAATTAAGCCTACGAATGATATTTATGTGAAACTTTTTTTAACCCGTTACGTCTAATATGGGAAAAGAGTGCAAATTAACGGTGACTTAAATCCAATTTCATGCTATAATTTTGTTTTAGTATGTCCTGAAATTAATAAATTATACTGGTGCAAATTGTACGATTTAAAATCGTTATATTGGCTATTCTAATAGATAAGGAGGGCTTTGCATGGAATTTGAGTCCTTAATCCTAACGTTTATCGTTGCGTTAATCATCACGCCACTTATAAAAAAGTTGGCCATAAAAATTGGTGCGGTTGATCAACCCTCCGGACGTAAGGTTCATCAGAAAGTGATGCCACGTTTAGGTGGTTTGGCGATATATTTAAGCTTTATGATTGGTATGATTTTTTTCTATCCCGACTCGGTTTATACCATTCCGATCTTAATCGGTGGTACGATTATTGTCATTACGGGAATGTTAGATGATTTATACGAGCTTTCACCAAAATGGAAGTTATTAGGTCAAATTTTAGCCGCTGTTGTTGTTTTAGGTTCAGTACAGGTTGAATTCATTAACTTACCATTCGGTGGACAGTTATACTTTGGGATGTTTAGCATACCGATTACCATCATTTGGATTGTTGCGATTACGAATGCGATTAACTTAATTGATGGCTTGGATGGTTTAGCCGCAGGTGTTTCATCGATTGCGCTACTTACCATTTCCAGTATGTCCATCATTATGGGTAATGATCTTGTGATGGTCATGGGCTTCATGCTCCTTGGAAGTACAGTTGCATTTTTATTTTATAACTTTTACCCTGCGAAAATTTTTATGGGTGATACCGGCGCATTATTTTTAGGTTATATGATTGGTGTCTTTTCCCTACTCGGGTTTAAAAACGTTACTGTATTTTCATTTATTATTCCAATCGTCATTTTAGGTGTACCGATTTCGGATACGATCTTTGCGATGATTCGTCGCAAGCTTCAAGGAAAGCCGATTTCAGCACCTGATAAAAGTCATTTGCACCATCGTTTATTGCAAATCGGCTTTAGTCATCCGTTAACTGTTTTGTTGATTTATGTATTAAGCGGTATCTTTAGCCTGGCTGCTGTGTTATTTACGAAAGCAACGATGTGGGGTTCATTGCTGTTAACTCTAGTATTGTTCTTGATTATTGAATTAGTCGTAGAATTAACTGGATTAATAAGCAAAAACTACCGGCCATTATTAAACTTTGTCAAAAAAGGCTTTGATATACGGCGATATTAAAAAGGCTGTTTTCCCAAAATTTGTTGCTATAGCCAACGCAGTTGAAATACACTTCGCTTTCCGCGGGCAACACTTCAGCCTCCTCGTGGGCTAGCGCTCACTGTGGGGTCTTCAGCTGTTGCTTTCCCCGCAGGAGTCTCCGTGTATTTCAACTGCTTGGTATAATCTAATCCATATAAAAAGATCTGTTTAAAAACAACAAGCTTTTAGAAAACAGCCAAAAATAAAACGTCTGGCATAACAACATGCCAGGCGTTTTTGTTATTTAACCACATAATCCTTTTCAACATATTTTTCTTCGCCAGGTTTTACGTTGACTTGATCGCTCGTTAAATCGATAATCCAACTCTTGAAGCTGTCGCGTTCAGCGATGGGTACAAAAACGTGGAAGGTGACCTTATCTAAGTAATCGATGTTATCTAACATATACGAGCTTCCACGCAGTTCATTTTCTAATTTTCCAATCAATCCGTAATCAGCCTCAATTAAAACTTCTTGCATAAGTGAGCGTTCGACGACACCTATGTGTTTGATGGCTTCGGAAGTCGCGCTGGAATAAGCACGGATTAAGCCACCTGCCCCAAGCTTGATACCACCAAAATATCTCGTCACGACAACGGCTGTATCTTTTAAATCCATTTTTTTCAACACTTCAAGCATCGGAATGCCTGCTGTGCCACTCGGTTCACCATCATCCTGAGCTTTTTGAATTAAATTTTGTTCACCAATCATATATGCCGAGCAATTATGCGTGGCATCCTTATGTTTTTTCTTAATATTTTGAATAAACTCTTGCGCTTCTTCTTCAGTTTCTGTACGTTTAACATAACCAATAAAACGTGATTTTTGAATAACAATTTCATGAGATCCTGCTTCTTTGATTGTTAAATAGTTTTCCAACATATCATCGGCTCCTCTCGATTACTATTATAAGGAAGTTACAATTGATGGGCAAAAGATGTATTTTTACGGGGTAAGTGATAAAATATGACTAAGGACCCCCATGAATAAAGTCTTATTTCCGAAATGTATAGATATATTGGAGGAATTTTTGATGCGGGTGACCAAAGACAGTGATAAAGCATTAGATCAAATCATAGAGGAAATGACTAGCGTTGTCGCTAATAGTAAGCAAGAAGTTTTTGAAATTGGTGAAGAAGCTCGTAAACAACAATCAGCTTTAGATGATGAAGTGCAGGAAATTAAGGTAGAAGTGAAGAAGATAATAAGTGAGAGCGATCAATTGGATCGAAAATTAAAGGCTTCTCGCGTTCGTTTGTCTGAAGTCAGCAAAAATTTTGAACAATATTCCGAAGAGGAAGTACGTAAAATATATAATAGTACGCATGAATTACAAACACAACTTGCCGTTCATCGTCAAAAGGAAGTCGCTTTAATCAAGCGCCGCGATGAACTAGAGAAACGAATTAAAGCTTTGGCTAATAGTGTTGAACGTGCGGAAAAATTAATGAGTAAAATCAATGTGATTTTGACATATTTACAGGAAGATTTTAAAGATGTGAACGAAGCGCTTGAATCAGCAAAAGAAAAACATGCATTTGGACTTCAAATCATCGAAGCGCAGGAAGAAGAGCGCCGTAAGCTTTCTAGGGAGATTCATGACGGCCCAGCGCAAATGCTAGCGAATGTTTTAATTCGTTCTGATATTGTCGATAAAACAATTAAGCAGCGCGGGGTCGATGAAGCTATAAAAGAGATAAAAGAAATGAAAGAAATGGTGCGGAGTGCACTGTATGAAGTACGTCGCATCATCTACGATTTAAGACCTATGGCTTTGGACGACTTAGGTTTAGTACCGACTTTACGCAAATATTTGTCAACAACTGAAGATTATCATGATATGAAAATTGATTTTGTGGCTAAAGGTAAGGAAATGCGTTATGGACAGAAATTTGAAGCCGCTGTCTTTCGCCTGGTGCAGGAAGCCGTGCAAAACGCGGTGAAACATTCGCAGGCGAAGCTCATTCGAGTGCTTTTTGAAGCAACGAATTATCAGCTCAATATTCATATTGTGGATGATGGAATAGGTTTTGATAAAAACGAAAAGAAAGACCAATCATTTGGACTGATTGGAATGCGTGAACGAATAGAAATGTTGGACGGCGACCTAAAAGTGGATACAGAGTTAGGAAATGGTACAAAAGTTAAGATTTCATTACCAAATGTTTACGAGAGTTAAACTAAGGTTGTTTTTAGTTATAATGTAGGATGGAAATGTTCTAAATCTGGGAGGTAAATCAAAGCATGGGCACAAGAATTGTATTAATAGATGATCATAAATTATTTCGTGAAGGCGTTAAACGAATACTAGAATTTGAAGAAGGCTTCGAGGTTGTTGCGGAAGGTAACGACGGCTCAGAAGCGGTGCAAATCGTTGAAGAAACAAACCCCGATATCGTCATTATGGATATTAATATGCCTAACATAAACGGTGTGCAAGCCACGCGTGAACTAATCGACCAATTTGACGATTTACGCGTCATAATTTTATCCATACACGATGATGAATCATATGTGACACACGCTTTGAAATCAGGCGCACTCGGTTATATGCTAAAAGAAATGGATACCGATGAGCTTGTTAATGCGATCAAGATCGTAAGCGAAGGTGGCTCATACGTTCATCCAAAAGTGACACATAATTTAATTAAAGATTATCACCGCATGTCAAACCAAAGCCATGCAGAAGCGGTCGGTGGCGGCACTGGCTTTCAACAAGTTGAGTACCGCAAGCCACTACATCTATTAACACGACGCGAATGCGAAGTGTTGCAGCTCATGGCTGACGGGAAGAGCAACCGCGGTATTTCTGAAACTCTATACATTAGCGAAAAAACCGTTAAAAACCACGTATCGAACATACTACAAAAAATGAACGTAAACGACCGTACCCAGGCCGTCGTCACGTCGATTAAAAATGGCTGGGTTGAGATGGTTAATTAATTTTAGGAAGGAAACCGCCGGATGAGTCCGGCGGTTTTAGTTTAAAAAGGTGTGAGTGTCTGAGTTAGCTGTGTAAGTGTCCAAGTTTATGATTTATTTGTCCAAGTTGGCCGTCTGAGTGTCCGAGTTTGGATTTTGTTTGTCCAAGTTGCCTCCCTAATTGTCCAAGTTTCTTATAAATTAAGCTTTCTTTTAATATTAATTTTATATATAATATCAGTGAATTAACCTCTTTTAGGTTTTCCTCATAACATAACAATTAAATATGGAGGATCAAATTATGATTTTAAAAAGCCACGAACCCCCTCATAAACTACTCGTTGCTGAATCTTTAAAAAAACGTCTACCTCGTTCGCATGTTTCCTATCCAAAAGTTGAGAGGATTTGTTACAAAGAAAGAGCAGGATATTACGGAGAAAAAAAGGTTGATTATCCTTTAAGTAAGCTCGGCTTTAAGAATGCCATATGCCACGACTTACGTCTCCCGTTTTATCAACATCACTTCCAAATGGACACGCTTTTATTCACTCCACGTTTTTTACTTATCATAGAAGTTAAAAACATTCCTGGTATTACTTCCTTCGATCAAACCTCTAATAAAATGATTCGTACCTATAATGGTGTGACCGATTACTTTGATGATCCGCTCATCCAGGTTCAAGAACAGCAGTTTCAATTGAAAGACGGGTTACCCTTCAGTTTTGCCGAATTCCCTATTGAACATTTGGTCGTTATGGCCCATCAGGAAACAATCTTAAATATAGATCCACAATTACATTCACATCGGAAAAAAATAATTCCAATCCATGTATTAGCACAAAAGATTAGAGATATTTATTCAAGCTATAACAGTGATATAGTTTCATATTCTGAACTTATCCAACTTGCTCAAAAAATGGTTGACCAACATGAACCAGCTATGTCAGATTTGTTAAAACAATTAGGTATTAAAAAAGAAGAATTTCTAACCGGGGTACATTGCCCTAATTGTGGAGCATTACCTATGAAGTGGAGTGCGCGCAAGTGGGAATGCTGGAGTTGCAAAAGTCGGTCAAGATATGCACATATTCCAGCGTTAAAAGACTACTCTTTACTAATAAGAAAGCAGATTACTAGAAAAGATTTTATGTGGTTTACACAGTTAGACGTTGAGCGAACAGCGAAACATTTACTATTAAATGAAAATCTGGCTACGGAAGGCCATACGAATCAATTAACCCATGTACTCGATTATAAATTTCCAGATGATTTTATTGATTTAATTTAGTAAGTGTCCAAGTTGGCTGACTGAGTGTCCAAGTTTGGATTTTATTTGTCCAAGTTACTTCTCTATTTGTCCGAGTTTACTCTGTAAGTGTCCGAGTTTCCCATCTAATTGTCCAAGTTCAAATTTTTCAGTTTTTAACCCGTCGCATTTCCAACTATAATATAGTAAAATATGATTAAGAAAAAAGGGAGGTTAAGGGAATGAAGACTGTGATTGTGACGGACAGTACATCCTACATACCGGAAGAGCAGTTGGAAGCATTGAACATTCACATTGTACCGCTAAGTGTGACGTTTGGCGATGAGTCATATCGAGAGTTGTTTGATATTACAACGGATGAGTTTTATGAAAAAGTGCGTCAGGCAAAGGAGCTGCCGAAGACGTCGCAGCCGTCGATTGGTGAGGTGTTGGAGAAATACGAAGAGCTTGCGAAAGATTATGATGCGATTGTGTCGATTCACTTATCGAGCGGGATTAGTGGAACGTATCAAGCGGCGGTATCAGCAGGACAAACGGTCGAAAGTGTGAAGGTGTATCCGTTTGATTCAGAAATAAGTTGTATGGCGCAAGGGTATTACGTTTTACGTGCCGCTGAGTTGGCCAAGCAGGGAGAAAATCCAGAAGAAATTATGAATGAGCTTGAAGCAATCAAGAAAGAGATGCGGGCGTATTTCATGGTGGATGATTTAAGTCACCTGTCGCGCGGCGGTCGTTTGAGCGGTGCACAAGCGATGGTAGGGAGCCTACTTCAAGTGAAACCACTGCTTCATTTTGAAGATAGGAAGATCGTACCATTTGAAAAAATTCGCACGAGTAAAAAAGCGTTCAAGCGCATGGAGCAGCTATTAAGAGAAACAGCGGATGACGCGCAACTTGTTGAAGCCTGTATTATTCATGCACAGCGCGAGGATATTGCGAACGACTGGAAGGACGAGCTACAGTCGAAATATCCAAACGTTAATTTTACAATTAGCTATTTTGGACCTGTCATTGGCACCCATTTAGGTGAAGGCGGTATTGGCCTTTGCTGGTACAAGGTTAAGTAATTCGGACTTATACGATTATTTTAAAACAGGCAGGTGCTCTACCTGTCTGTTTATTTAGCATAGTGGGGCGTCGGGAATCTAGACTTTCGAAACTAGAATCCACACTCGCCACTAGAAAATCCACATTCTGGCCACATAAATCCAGACTCAGCTTAAAAGAATCTACACTCCTGCGAAATAAATCCAGACTCATTATTGGAAAATCCACACTACGTCAAAATAAATCCACATTTTCAGATAGGAGAGATACAATTGAATAACTTATACCTCGAATATTTAGCCTCGCAATATCAAGGAAAACTCCTCCTCAAACAAGAGCTTCAACTTGATGAACCAACCTTTCAAATTCTGATGCAGGAACAATTCATTAAAGAAATACGAGGAATACGCAAACAGATGGGACTAACGATGTGCGAGCGCTGTTTTAATTATCAGAAAAAATATTTTGGAAAAATGCCTTATGGTAAGCGTGAAATCGTGTATTGTAGAAAATGTATCATGATGGGGCGGGTGAGTGAAGTGGAGTCACTTTATGTTTGGACAGGGCCCAAGCCAAAGCGAAAACCGATTACGGATGCTTGTCACTGGAAAGGCGAGCTCACACCTCTTCAACAAAAAGCATCCAATTCTATGATCGATACTATTAATCGAAAAGACCATCTCCTTATTTATGCTGTTTGCGGTGCAGGGAAAACAGAGATGCTGTATGCAGGAATTGCGAAGGCGATTGAAAGTGGAAAACGTGTTTGCATCGCAACACCCAGAACCGACGTTGTTCGAGAATTAGCCCCTCGGTTCCGGCGGGATTTTCCTGAAATCGAATCCGCAGCGCTTTTCGGTGATTCTACTGAAAAAGATCTTGCTGCAAACCTTGTCATTGCCACAACCCATCAGCTACTACGATACCAGGAGGCGTTTGATGTCATAATTGTAGACGAGGTAGATGCTTTTCCTTTTCACCGCGATAAATCTTTACCGAAGGCCGTCCAGCGTGCTGCGAGACCAGAGCATGCACTCATCTACCTGACCGCCACTCCACGAACAGAACTCAAAATCAAAACTCAACTCAAGCTTCTCCCGACCGTCTCAATCCCGATGCGCTACCACGGTCACCCGTTACCCATTCCGACCTTACAACGCATCCGCAAACTAAGCACAAAAATAAATTCCAACCAACTACCAGAACCAATCAATCAATGGATTAAACAGCGAAACGGCAGACGCTACTTACTATTCGCTCCGACGATTGATTCCGCCAAAACATTATCTCAGCTACTAGACATTCCCTACGTACACGCCGATAGCCCGAACCGAAAGGACTTCATCCAGCAATTTCGCAACCAAAACATCGAAGCCTTAATCACCACAACCATATTAGAACGCGGTGTGACATTCCCTTCGATTGATGTTGCTGTCGTACAGGCTGACCATCATGTGTTTGATGAAGCAGCATTGGTTCAAATAGCTGGTCGGGCCGGGCGGAGTGCTCAAGACCCAACTGGTGATGTCACTTTTTTCTACGAAGCCAAAACGAATGCGATGGTCAAGGCGCATCAATATACGTTGATCAAAAATAAAGAAGCAAAGGGGATGCTTGTTTAATGCATTGTTTAATTTGCTATGAATCGACTGAACCGTCCACCACTTGGGCGACAATGTTTGATGCAGAGGACCGTCCCGTTTGTAGTAGTTGTTTAGAAAAATTTGAACGAATCGATCAGGTCGACCATCATTGTGAGAAGTGCATGAAAATCATTTCGCAACATGAAACATTATGCGGGGACTGCCATGCTTGGCAGGGAAGACTGGAAGAGGATCCACTTACTCGTAACATTTCAGCTTTCACATACAATGATTATATGAAAGACATAATGGCGCAGTTCAAATATCGCGGGGACTACGAGCTCGTCTATGTTTGGAAAGAGGCCATCACGGAGACTTACGATAAACATTTTGGCAATCAAAAACTCACAGTCGTTCCCATTCCTTTAAGCGACAAACGCTTAAGAGAAAGAGGCTTTAACCAAGCAGAAGCCCTCGCCCAACTCATCGGACACCCCATCCAAAACCTATTAATCCGAACCCATTCAGAAAAACAATCAAAAAAGACAAAACTAGAACGAATTCTCTCCCAAAACCCATTTCATACTCGCAAGAATTCACCACACCAAATTTTGCTCGTCGATGACATCTACACCACCGGCACAACGTTAAGACAAGCAGCTGAAGTGCTACGTTCGGCTGGTGCACAGGAAGTTTTTTCAATAACATTAATTCGTAGTTGATTAATTAATTAGTACTTGTCAACTTAAATTAGTATTGGATAATTTTCTTGTTATTATGACGATTTTTTAGGGCTATGATATTAATTAAGAAATGTTGGGGGATAAGTTGAAATGACGGAATTTTATAATATAGGAACTTGGTTAAGTAAAAAAATGGTTTATCATAAAGTGTCATTACATTGTAGAGTAAAAAACAAACAAATTTTGAAAAGAGAAATCTGGGACTGTGACCTTTGATATAACTTTGGTGAAGAAAATCTGTAATTACTTGAGAACCTTAGATAAGGAGAGCCATCAAATAGTCCAAGAACATGAGAGGTAGGTAAATATGAAACAACAATTCAGAATCTAAAGGAGAAATATAATCAATTAGCCATTCTATATGCAAAGAATACAATTGAAGTTAAACCAAGACTATACTTATTATGTACAAACAACTTCGCTGTAGAATGTAAATTTTTCATAGAGTAAGCCATCTCAATATTATAGATGGCTTTAGAATTTATAAATTATTTTTTAGCGTTTGTATCGTGATTTAACCAGTAAAGGTTGTTTGGAATTCCTTGTTCTCATTTTACGTTTTAAATGAGCTTTCATTTCATCAGAAAGGTTATGATTTAAATAGAGGTTCTTGGCGGTGACATGTAACATTTTAGTGACGTCCTGTTGACGATACTTATCATAGGCTGATAATAAATTTTTAACTAATTGACGTGAAGACCTTGGATTTAAAAAGAGTGAGACATCATCAACGTTTTTAGCAACATGAAGTGATAAATTTGCAGTATCTTTACGATAACTCGTTCCACCAGCTTTATGGAATTTAACTTCTTTATTTAAAGCGTCGATTAACGTTTCCTTTTTTACTTTTCTTGGGTTATGACGAAGTGTATTCACCGTTAAAACCTCCTTTCAGTAGAATAACCTTTATTATTATACTATATACCTTTTTCCTTTAAAATGTGAAATAGTTGGTGTAAATTTAAATCTGGATTATCAAGTTTTAATATATACTGTTTATACTCATCAACTAATCCTATTAATTTCTCTTTATTGCATTGTTTCAAAATATCAGTTTCTTTTAAATCAATGAGGTCTTTTTCTCGAGAAGAGAAAATTTTAAAACAGGCTAGTAGCTCGATGTCAGGGACAAATATTCGAAGGTTGTCAAACTCCGCATTGATTTCATAAAGAAAGTCAATATTTGTATAATCCTCTAATGGTGGTACTTCACTAATTCCTCCAATTAAATCGATACCCGCTTCTGATAAAGCTTCGGTTAACTTTTGAATATCATTGGTGTTAATTAGATTAACGTCAATGTCTTGAGTTGGGCGAAATGATTGTCCGATATTCTCCATGTATAATAAAATTCCGGAACCACCTAAAATAGCTAATTCAGCAACTATTCCACGAGTTTGACAAATATGGTCAAGTATATTTAACTTTGTTAAAATATCATCGCTACTATGTAACCTATCCATTTTAATCACCTTCGTGCTTATTTGCAAAATAAGTATTTGTCTAAACATAAAACAATTTTTCATTTACGTCAATTGAGACTTAATTATCTTCTAGAAATGAATTTTGCTGGCATTTACAAAGATTATTAGTCTATAATAAAAAACTGAAGGTGAATAACACCTTCAGTTCCAAGGGTGATCGATATCATCTTACTTACCGAATTTTTGCTGAAATTTATCACCATAATAGGCGACGAACATCATGTGATAAATAAAGTGCAGTTATTTATCTGGGAGATTCGTTCAGGAAATGAATCGACCATTCTTCTCGTTCCTGTTCATCCATTTAATCATCACCTATCTTACAGTTGTAGGTTTTGTAATTATTAAAAAGAAAATGTAGAAAAAACATAAAAAGGACAGAAGTATAATATTAAGTCCCACAATGATTTGTTTAATGTAATATGTTTTAAATCTCGCTTTGTAATGTGAATAAACATTGCGTAAATTTTGATCAAACATTAAACAAACATGAAGGTGGGTACCTTTATCAAGACGTTAAAGAAGCTGTAGGCGAAAGCATAGCTTCTGGAAGCCCCGAGTTACAGAGGAATGTAACTCGGGGTTTTTCCGAATTACATAACAAAAATTTTCCGAAGAAGACTTTGTGATTGAGTCCTTCTACCGATATAATAGATAGAAAGATTTGCCGGGGGAGGATTCAAAATGGGAGAGTTAGCCAATTGCCCAAGATGCGGTAATTTATTCGTGAAAGGCCGTATAGATGTCTGTAATAATTGTTATAAAGAGGAAGAGGAAAAGTTTGAAACGGTGTACCAGTTTATACGCCAAAAGAAAAATCGCATGGCGACCGTGTTAGAGGTGTCGGAAGCAACAGGCGTTAGGGAAAAACTTATCATGAAATGGGTGAAGCAGAGGAGGCTTCGTCCAACACAATTCCCGAATTTATCGTATGGATGCGAACGTTGTGGCAATCCAATCTATGAGGGCAAGTTATGTAAAAACTGTGTAAGTGAGCTAAAGGCAGGTATTACAGACGATCAACCGAAGACAATTGCGGAACAAGAAGCGGAAAAAGACAGAGAACGTGCCTACGTCAATCTTGCGCAAGAAAATGAGAAGGAAAACTAAACTTTTCATCAAGTGAACCGATATTATGACTAGTGAACAGATCGGCTAAAAAGAGGTGAAAACTGATGAAAATAAATCCATTAAACAATACGAATTTAAATCCATATCTCAAACAAATGCAGAAACAAGACAATGTCAAAAACACCCAACAACCCCAAGATAAATTAGAAATCTCAAATCAGGCGAAAAAACTACAGGACGGAAACGAAATCGTTGAGGCTCGTCAGGAAAAAGTGAAAGAGCTTAAACAACAGGTAGAAAACGGAGATTATCAAATCGACCCGAAGAAGACAGCTGAGAAAATGATTGAATTCTGGAATAATCGACGGGTATAAAGGAGAGTATTCCTTTGTCTATTCAAACTATTGTAGAACATCTAGAGAAATTGTATCAGTTAAATGAGAGTTTGCTAACTTTGTCGAAGCAAAAAACGGAGCTCGTTAAGAAGAGCCAAATTGATGAGTTCAATGAATTGTTAATGAAAGAACGAAAGCATGCACAAGCGATTGAGCAAGTTGAATCTAAACGAGTCAAACTAACGGATGAATGGTTTCAGCAGCATGCACCGAATGAGTCGGAGCAGACTATCAGCCAGTTAATTGAGTTGTTAGAAGACGAAGCATTGAAGGGACAACTACAAGAGGTTTACGAGAAATTGATTTATAACTTAGCAGATTTGAAGCAACAAGAAGCATTAAACCAGGATTTAATACAGCAATCACTACAATTTATCGAACTCTCAATGGAGATGTTCCAACCCCAATCCAAAAATATAAATTACGATAAAACAAAAGATCAACCCAATCAGAAACCTAATACATCCGTATTTGATTCAAAAGCATAGAGGAGCGAGATTATATGCCTTCAACATTTCATGGATTAGAAGTTGCAAGACGAGCGTTATTCACACAACAATCAGCTTTACATACAACGGGACATAATATTGCCAACGCGAATACGGAAGGGTATTCAAGACAACGTGTCGTTTTTGAACAGACAAGCCCGTTCCCAGCACCAGGTCGAAATCGTCCGGAAATTCCGGGGCAGATTGGTACAGGGGTTCAAGCTGGACAAGTTGAGCGTATACGCGATGAATTTTTAGATTTCCAGTACCGAAATGAAAACAATAAAAACGGGTACTGGGGTTCGCGTGCGGAAGCCTTGAGTCGGATGGAAGATATTATGAATGAACCGACTGATCAAGGGCTTGGAGCGGCTATGAACCAGTTTTGGGAAGGTCTTCAAGATGTGGCGACTAACCCAGAGGACGAGGGTGCAAGAAGAGTGGCACAACAACGTGGTGTCGCCTTAGCTGATTCATTTAATTATTTAAACCAAAAGTTAACCGAAGTCCAAGGCGAATTCGAAAGTCAAATGGATACGGCTGGCAATGACATTAATTCGTTATTAACTGAAATTCAAAAGGTTAATGATCAAATTGGACGTGTGGAACCGAATGGCTATTTACCGAACGATTTGTATGATAAACGTGATAATTTAATCGATCAACTGTCAGGTTTGGTCAATGTTTCAGTAGATTATGTTGATAGCGGCGGAAATTCAAAAGACACAGCGATGGGTAAAGCGGTTGTAACCTTGGCTGATGAAAATGGAGATCCAATCCAAAACGGCGGTAACCCCATTGATTTAATTAACGCCAGTAATGAAATGACTGGTATTGATGTAGAGTTTGGCCAGGTTGAAGGGCAAAACGTTGTGACAGGTTTTAACTTTGGTAACGTTGATGATGAAGGTAATGTAGACAACGTCGAATTCAATTTAGGGCCCGAACAGTTTACATCAACTGGCTCGTTACGCGGGATGATGGAAGCGAATGGCTATGAAAATGCTGCTGGCGAAGCAACTGGGATTTATTCAGAGAAGATTAAGGATTTAAATCTTGTAGCGACTGAAATGGTTGAGGCATTTAATACTCAGCATCAGGCAGGATTTGATTTAAATGGTGATGCAGGAAGAGCCTTTTTTGAGGTTGATACCAATCAAAATTCCGCAGCGACTATTCGAGTCAATCAGGACATTAAAGATGACGCCAGCTTAATCGCAGCTTCATCACGGGCAGATGAACCCGGTAACGGCGAAAATGCGATAGAATTAGCCGATGTAAGAGAAGAACCAATAGCAGACTTAGAAGACAAATCAGTTCAGAAATTTTATGAAGGTATGATTGGAGAACTAGGCGTACAAGCTCAAGAAGCCAATCGAATGGCGGATAACAGTCAAATGCTACGTCAATCCGTTCAAAACAACCGCGAATCCGTTAGCGGTGTTTCCTTGGACGAAGAGATGGCCAATATGATTAAATTCCAGCACGCTTATAATGCTGCTGCTCGGAACATGACAACGGTCGATGAAATGCTCGACCGGATTATTAATCAAATGGGTATCGTTGGAAGGTAGGTGAATGATAATGCGCGTGACACAGTCAATGTTGAATAACAATATGCTACGTAACATCAGTAATAGCTACTCTAATATGGATCAATACATGGATCAATTATCGTCAGGCAAAAAAATTAATCGCCCATCGGATGATCCTGTTGTCGCGATGAAGGGTGTTAGTTATCGTTCAGCCTTAACGAAAGTCGAGCAGTTTGAACGAAATATTTCTGAGGTTCATAACTGGATGGATAATTCCGATGAAACGATGGATGAAGCAAATCAAGCTTTACAACGAACTCGTGAACTTATTATTCAAGCAAGTAATGATACGTATGAGGATAACCAACGGAATAATATTGGGGAAGAGGTCGAACAGCTTAAAGAACATCTATACGATTTGGCTAATACGAAAGTGAATAATAAATATATTTTTAATGGAACCAATACAACAGAGAAAAGATTTAACGACGATGGGACACTAAAGGTAGATCCACCGAATAATGAAGCAGTGATGATTGAAGTCTCTGATGGCGTGAAATTACAGGCAAATGTTAATCCTGATAATGTATTTAGTAAGGATATGTTTGATAAATTGGATGAAATCACTCAAGCTTTGGAAGATCCAAATACAACTGGAGAAGACCTTGATAACTACCTTTCAGACATAGATGGATTCTCCCAAGGTTTAATTAATGAACGCGCCGATCTCGGAGCACGGATGAACCGAGTAGAAATGGTTGAAAATCGTTTAGGACAGCAAAAGGTCTCCACAACGAAACTTTTATCAGATAATGAGGATGCAGATATTGAAGAAGTCATTATGAACTTAAAGATGCAGGAAAGTGTGCACCGCGCCTCATTAGCAGCAGGCTCAAGAATCATTCAGCCAACTTTAATGGATTTCTTAAGATAATATGGGAACAGGGACTATCTGTTTAAGCAGATAGTCTTTTTAGCATTTAATCAAAGGTGTTGAAGACATATGCAGTTTCCTCAAATACGCATGCAATCACAAATGGCATTAATAGGGATAAATACGACACAAGGTCAGCAAACCATCGAACAACCGAAGGCACAATTATCGATTCAGCAGCCAAAGGCGGATGTTCAAATTGATCGAAGACCACCTAAACTCGATATTGACCAATCTCAGGCTTGGAGCGATATGGGGTTATATGGACCAATAGAAGCTGCTGAACGGAATGCACAAGAGGGTAAGCAAGCGTGGCTACAGTCTTTGGCTAAGGAGTCTCAAGAAGGTGACCAATTGATGAAAATTGAAAACGGTGGGAACGCTATTGCTTCTATTGGAAAAAATAACGCCTATGAACCGATGAAGGAATTTAATGTTGGTTGGATTCCTTCACATTTTGCCGTCAAAACGAGCTATGAACCAGGTGAAATCAATATCCGCGTGCAAAGAAATGAACCGATTATAAATGCGCAAACACAGAGTCCAATCATAAATTACCAACGTGGAGATATTGAAATCTATTTAAGACAACAGAATGAATTACAAATAGATGTTGAAATTTAATAAAAGGACGGATGAATATGAAATTAAATACCACCTATTTTGGTGAAATTGAAATTGATGAATCAAAGGTTATTACATTTGAAAGTGGTATACCGGGATTTTCTGAACAAAAGGAATTTGCTTTAATCGATATTGAAGGCAATCCGATGTTTCAAGCCCTGCAGTCGATTGATAATCAAGAACTAGCCTTTGTTGTGACAGATCCATTCCTTATTTATAAAAACTATGAATTTGACTTGGATGAGCAAGTCATTGAACAACTAGATTTGGAGACTAACGAACAGCTTATTATTCGCTGTATGATTACGGTAAATAAACCTTTTGAAGAATCGACGATAAACTTAAAAGCTCCCGTTATTTTTAATAAAGAAAAGATGATTGCCAAACAAATCGTCGTAAAAGAAGAACAGTACCACACAAAGCACCCAATACAAATCAAAGGAGGGGAGTAGGATGCTCGTTTTAACACGTAAAGTCGGCGAATCGATTCAAATTGGTGAGGACATCTCGATCGAAGTTGTTGCAGTGGAGGGTGATCAAATCAAGATCGGCATTGATGCTCCCCGACATGTTGATATACACCGTACTGAAATCTATCAACAAATCCTTGAAGCTAACCGCCAAGCTTCCCAAACAGAACATACAATTGAATTGCTAAAAAATCTCAAAAAAGACTAAACATCGTATAATCCCTGACGATATAAGTATTAGAAAATGAAACATATGTCGGCCGACTAAAGTTTCATTAACAAAGTCACAAGGATGTGGCTAAAAATTAAAATTCAGGGAGGAACTTTCACATGCGTATTAATCACAATATTGCTGCGTTAAACACGCACAACCAACTAACAAACAACACGAACAACGTACAAAGCTCTTTAGAAAAATTATCTTCAGGTCTTCAAATTAACCGTGCTGGCGACGATGCTGCAGGTCTAGCGATTTCCGAGAAGATGCGCGGACAAATCCGTGGTTTAGACATGGCTACGAAAAACGCACAAGATGGTATTTCATTAATTCAAACTGCCGAAGGTGCGCTAAACGAAACTCACTCTATCTTACAGCGTATGCGTGAGCTATCAGTACAAGCTGCGAACGATACAAATGATACTGTGGATCGCGATGCATTACAAGAAGAGGTTGATCAGTTAGTAGAGGAAATTGATCGAATTGCTGATACTACAGAATTTAACGGTATGAATTTAATAAATGGTGATTTAGATGAGGGTGGCGAACTTGGTGAACTAACACTACAAATTGGTGCTAACGAAGATCAAGAATTGGTTGTCGAAATCGGTGATATGGAAGCTTCTGAATTGGGTGAAAGTGGTGTTGATGCAATTGACTTAAGTAGTTATGAAAATGCAGATACAGCTATAGGTGAAATAGATGACGCTATTGAAGCGGTATCAACACAGAGATCTGAACTTGGTGCTGTTCAAAACCGTCTTGAACACACAATTAATAACTTAAGCACAGCATCAGAAAACCTAACTGCTGCAGAATCACGTATCCGTGACGTTGATCATGCTGAAGCTGCATAAGCAGTGAAAGGCATAGTCGTCCTAACTGGTAACGGTTAGAGAGTATGATCGGGTGAATTGCTGGGAAACCCTAAAGCTTTTCTTACCACAACGTAGTTGGAAACAACAACCGTGATGGTCAAAAAAAGAAAAGTTGGGCAATCAGCAGCCAAGCTCCTGTAACGAAAGTTTGGAGAAGGTTCAACGACTAGGGTAAACCATCTAAGGCGAAAGCTAAGGTGATGAAACCCGTAGGTGAAACAAATTAGACGCAATTTGTTAATCCGAAGTGCCCGGCCCCTAACAAGTTAAGTTGAGGGTGAAGATATAGTCTAGTCATTCATGAAAGTGAATGGTCGCACGATGGCGGCAGAAATGATGGAGTTCACTAAGAACAACATCCTATCTCAAGCGTCTCAATCAATGCTCGCGCAAGCCAATCAACAACCTCAGGGTGTATTACAATTACTACAATAATACAGATTTCCAAAGGCTACCCATTAGGGTGGCCTTTTACTATGTGCGCCAGGCATGGCGACTATCTAGGTGGTGAAAGTCCACTTTGGGGGCACACATCAACCAACCACTAGAGAAGCGCAAGGCGCTAATCGCGAGGTTAGCGCTGAAGGAAGCGTGTATCAAAATCTTGACTCGACGAACAGAAATCTGATACCAAGGCTTTAGTAGGCGGATAAGGCTCCATGTCAAGTCAAAGTCCAAAAGATGTGCGTAATCCTACAGAGTAAATCAGGCGAGTAAAAGAGGAAAGGTAGTTGTCTTACCCTGGGAGGTCTCACGGACAGCTGAGGAGTCCCCTATAAAGAAAGCTGGTCGAAAAAGGTTCATCGTGAGAAGTCAGCCGAAGCCATAGTAGCGATTTCTATCATGAAGGGCTGAACAATTTATAGTGTTTCTACGCCATGATTGCACGAAAGATATACTTCAGAATGTGTTAATGAGGAAAGTATGAGCGTATCTCAGAGGATACTCAAAAGCGAAGTGTCTTATCGTCACATGAAAGAAAAGGGAGAAACGAGTGTGGAACTTTTAGAAGAAATTTTAAGCAACCAAAACATGAACCGGGCTTATAAACGTGTTTATCGCAACAAGGGTGCAAGTGGAGTTGATGGTGTGACTATAAAAGAGCTAAAGGCACACTTAATAGAGCACAAAGACGAACTGCGTGCCCAAATCCGAAAAAGGAATTACCGACCCGCACCAGCGGTGCGAGTAGAAATCCCGAAAGGAAATAGAAAGATACGTAAGCTAGGTATCCCAACGGTTGTCGACAGAGTGGTCTAACAGGCAATTAGTCAGAAACTCAGCCCCATATTCGAAGAACAATTCAGTGAATACAGCTTCGGTTTCCGACCGGGGAGAAGCTGTGAAATGGCCATTGTTCAAGCACTAGAATATTTAAATGACGGATATGATTGGCTAGTAGATATTGACTTAGAGCGGTTCTTTGATACGGTACATCACGACAAGCTGATGAGGATTATCTCTCATACAATAAAAGATGGAGACGTCATCTCACTTATACGGAAATACCTTGTAAGTGGTGTGATGGTCAACGGAAAATATGAAAATATACCAAAAACACCACAAGGAGGTAATCTCAGTCCACTCTTAAGTAACATTATGTTGAATGAGTTGGACAAGGAATTGGAAGCAAGAGGACTGCGATTCGTTAGATACGCAGATGATAGCCTTATTTTCGTTAGAAGTGAAAAGGCTGCGAATAGAGTGCTGACCTCCATCACGAAATTCATTGAGAAGAAATTAGGGTTGAAAGTAAATACGGAAAAGAGTAGAATTTCCCGACCTCGTCAAACAAAATTCCTAGGATTTGGTTTCTATTATGACTCAAATAAACAGAAATTCCAACCTAGACCGCATAGAGAATCAGTACAGAAATTCCAAAGGAAGTTACGCCAATTAACGAAACGAAGCTGGAGTATTTCTCTAGACATGAGAATCGTTAAACTGAAACAGGTTATTTTTGGCTGGGTCAACTACTTCAAGATAGCTAATATGAAGAAGGTGCTCGGAAGAATAGACGAAAAACTTCGTTCTAGACTGCGAGTTATCATCTGGAAACAATGGAAGAGTAGTAAGAAGAGAATAAAATCGCTTGTCAAACTTGGTATACCCAAAGAGGAAGCAAAAGGCTTAACTTACTGTCTGAAGGGATATCGTTTTATTGCACGATCGAAGGTTGTGCAAAGAGCGCTATCTAACAAACGATTAAGGCAAAGGGGTACCCCCTTTGCCTATGAATACTACTTAAAAGTACACACTGTGATATAAATTGAACCGCCGTATACGGAACCGTACGTACGGTGGTGTGAGAGGGGCAGAAAATTATTTAATTTTCTCCTCTACTCGATTTACACTACATATTTAATAGAAAAAGTAAAGTTTAACTTGATTATACCGATATAATGACTAAAAGGACGGAATAGGAGTTGTTAATATGAAAATAGATTCTATTTTAGCAAATTTTCAACTCCTGCAGGAATCGGGAACGAAAGGACGACACGGTGTTGAGCATACAAAGACAAAACCGAAATTGCAGGCGATTCAAGAAGAGGGTGCTTCAAAACGAGAATCTGGTGAAGAGATAACGAAGGAACGAGCAAGTGAATTAGTAGAGGGATTAAATGAATTCTTGGAACCAGTAGATACGTCTTTGAAGTATGAGTTACATGATAAATTAGACCGTTATTATGTGACGGTTGTTGATCAGAACACGGATGAAGTTATAAAAGAAATACCTCCTAAGAAACTACTAGATGTTTATGCAGCAATGGCAGAGTTTATGGGATTAATTGTTGATGAGAAAATTTAAAGGGTGGTGTAGATATGGGTATGATGAGTAACAACATGAGAATTGGTGGCTTAGCCTCCGGGATGGATATTGATAGTCTTGTTAATGATTTAATGAAGGCTGAACGTATTCCATTAGATAAGATGAAACAAGATCAAACTTGGTTAACGTGGCAACGGGATGCTTACCGTGAAATCAACACTAAATTATCTGAGTTTCAAAATATGTTCATGGATATGAAGCTTTCACATGCTTATCAATCAAAGACAACAATCTCTTCGCAAGAAGGGGCTGTGACTGCTATAGCGACGAATGGGGCTCAAGAAGGGACTTATTCCATTGAAGTAACAGAATTGGCTTCAAAAGCTATGAATGTTAGTCAACAAGGTATATCTGATGGAGACACAAAAATTGATCCAGATGCTGTATTAGAGACTCAATCATTTAAAAATGCTCCTCAATCTGGTACTTTGGAATTTTCTACTTTTGACGAAAATGGAAATGAAACGGTCCATTCAGTTAATGTTGATGTTACCCAAGATTCGTTAAATGATGTTTTAAACCGCATTAGCGAAAATTCAGATGGTGAAGTCCGTGCATTTTATGATGCTAATTCAGATAAAGTTTTTTTAGAACGAACGAAATCCGGTGATTTTAATACAGATGAATCACGCTATTTAGGGTCTGAAATTGGTTTCGATGGTCAGACAAATTCTAGCTTTTTAACAGACACACTTCAAATTAAAAACGGAACATATAACAATCAATCGGGTCAGTGGGAACCGAATGAAGTTGGCGGTACAAATGCTGAGTTTAATTATAACGGACTTCAATTAGAGTCCTTTACTAATGAATACACGTTAAATGATGTTAATTTTAAATTGACGAATACAACTGAAGGTACAGCGTTTATCGATGTTTCAAATGATAAAAACGCTACAGTTGATAAAATTACAGAATTTGTTGACAAATATAATGAAATTATCGAAACGATAACAGAAAAAACTTCAGAAGAACGTCACCGTGATTATCCGCCTTTGACTGATGCCCAAAAAGAAGAAATGACAGAACGTGAAATTGAGCTTTGGGAAGAAAAGGCCGTGAGTGGGGTATTACGAAACGATAATATTCTCCAAAGTGGACTTTCGGATATGAGGTCAGCCTGGTATGAAACAGTTGACACCGGGAATGAAGATTATAATCGCTTAGCTGATTTAGGTATAACGACAAGTTCTAATTATCGAGATAATGGTAAACTGGTTTTCAATGAAGGTAAATTTCGCGAAGCCATTGAAAATAATCCAGATGCAGTGAGGAACCTATTATCAAATAGTTCTGACGGCGATGATCGTGGCCTCATTAACAGAGTCGAGGATTCTTTAAAAAATACGATGGATTTTGTTTCTGAAAAGGCAGGTACAGAGTTACGTACAGAACAGCAGTATTCAATGGGGCGCGAATTAATATCGATGGAGAAACAAATATCAGAATTCGAGCGTCGTTTACAGCAGGTTGAATCCCGTTATTGGGATCAATTTACTCAAATGGAGAAAGCCATTCAACAGATGAATCAACAGTCTGCCTATTTAATGCAACAATTTGGTGGCGGTCAGTAATTGATATGAGGAGTGAAAATTATGTCTTACAATCAACCACATCAAGCTTATCAACAGAATTCTATTCAAACTGCTACACCAGGGGAATTAACGTTAATGCTTTATAATGGATGTATTAAGTTTATTAAACTTGCAAAACGAGGTATAGAAAACGAGGATATAGAAACTAAAAATACAAACATTCAAAAAGCTCAAAATATTATCAATGAACTAATGGTGACATTAAATATGGATTATGAGATTTCTCACCAAATGATGCCATTGTATGATTATATTGGCCATCAATTGGTTCAGGCTAATTTGAAAAACGACGTTGAGGTCTTAGATGAAGTTGAGGGATTAGTTGTTGAGTTTCGTGATACTTGGAAGGAAGTCCTGAAGTTAAATAAACAACAAAAAGTAAGTGGGATTAATTAATGCCGGCGTTAAATGAACTATATGTTTTAACTGAACAGATGATAGAGCACTTAGAACAATCTAAAAAGAGTCGCGAAGAAATCGTTAATCTCTTTGATGATTATGTTTCCAAGCGAGATAAGCTGTTAAAGGAAATTCAACCACCTTATAGTGACGGTGAAAAAAAGGTAGGAAAGACATTAGTTGAACTTGATCAGCAACTACAGTTAAAGGTTAATCAATTCTTCAAATCGTTTAAATCTGACCTAGCTTACTTAAAGAAAAAACGCCAATCCAACAAGAAGTACATAAACCCATACGCTAATGTTTACGGTACTGACGGCAGTTTTATTGATAAAAAGAATTAACCCAAACGCTTTTGTGTTAAGCGTTTGGGTTTATTTTTATGATTCGATTGGGTTTGTCAAATAAAGTGTGTAAGTAGTTTCCTATATAAAAAGCAGCCACTTGATTATTAGAGTACGAGAACGTCTCAGACAACTTTAGGTTCAGCCACAGCTTTGCTGCTTGCCATTGACCGTAGCGCCCGATTCTTAGTGTTCGGTGGTTGGGGTAACGGGGCCCCAGCCGTCCGAATACTTAGAATCGATTTGTCCGTGTTATACTTTCTTTCAGATAAGCCTTCAGGCTTTATTTTTGGGCTTACCTGCATTGTAACCACAACACGGACAAAAGCGAAGGTCAATGGTGGCGTACCTGAGACGAGCTCTATTTCAGCTGTGATTATAAGC
>NZ_FNIG01000010.1 GCF_900103915.1 Tenuibacillus multivorans
AATAACATGCAACACGACGAGCAGTCGGAATTTAATATCATTATAGTCTGGGTTCCAAATAAATGGAATTCATGTCAATATCGCGGGGTGGAGCAGTCTGGTAGCTCGTCGGGCTCATAACCCGGAGGTCGTAGGTTCAAATCCTACCCCCGCAACCAATTTAATCATCGATACTACGTCGAGTAATCTTCTATGCGAGATGAAATCGTAGTACTCGTAAGAGTTCAACCAAAATTAAAATGGTCCGGTAGTTCAGTTGGTTAGAATGCCTGCCTGTCACGCAGGAGGTCGCGGGTTCGAGTCCCGTCCGGACCGCCATTAAAATATATTTATATTTTTAAACAACCATGGCTCGGTAGCTCAGTCGGTAGAGCAACGGACTGAAAATCCGTGTGTCGGCGGTTCGATTCCGTCCCGAGCCACCATTTATATGGAGGGGTAGCGAAGTGGCTAAACGCGGCGGACTGTAAATCCGCTCCCTCAGGGTTCGGGAGTTCGAATCTCTCCCCCTCCACCATTCATATTTTTATTACAAAAGTAGGGGCATAGTTCAACGGTAGAACAGCGGTCTCCAAAACCGCCAATGTGGGTTCGATTCCTACTGCCCCTGCCATTTTTAATATGGCGGTCGTGGCGAAGTGGTTAACGCACCGGATTGTGGCTCCGGCATTCGTGGGTTCGATTCCCACCGATCGCCCTCCGTTGGGCCATAGCCAAGCGGTAAGGCAACGGTTTTTGGTACCGTCATGCGCTGGTTCGAATCCAGCTGGCCCAGCCATAAGCGGAAGTAGTTCAGTGGTAGAACACCACCTTGCCAAGGTGGGGGTCGCGGGTTCGAATCCCGTCTTCCGCTCCATTAAGTCCTGCCGGGGTGGCGGAATTGGCAGACGCGCTAGACTTAGGATCTAGTGTCTTACGACGTGGGGGTTCGACTCCCTCCACCCGCACCATTATAAATAACATGCGGAAGTAGTTCAGTGGTAGAACACCACCTTGCCAAGGTGGGGGTCGCGGGTTCGAATCCCGTCTTCCGCTCCATTTTTTTATGTGGCGGCATAGCCAAGTGGTAAGGCAGAGGTCTGCAAAACCTTTATCACCGGTTCGAATCCGGTTGCCGCCTTCATCAGAAAGAATACATAAATAAAGCTGGAAAACAGTAAAATCTGTTTTCCAGCTTTTTTATTGTTGATTGAAATTTTATTACGATATTTTTCAAATAAGTTTGACATAAAATATCAAAAGAATTATAATTAAACTAAATTTTCAGAACAAATATGTGATACATAAGTCGCTAATCGAAATCAGCTGTATCTATTATTATAAGCGTATATTGTAAGCGCTTCATTTAAAATAAATTCGTGATTATACAACCTATATTAAAGAATATAAATATTACAAAGGTCTGATTACACATAAGTAGGATAAAAGCTATTTATGTGTTTCAAATAATTATTCATGATTTAGGGGGAAAAGAAGTGAGTAAATATTTTAGTTGGAAATGGGTAACGGTATTCGCTGCAATCCTCTTTCTAATCTTTACTGTTGGTTGCGCACCGGAAGAAGCGCCAATAGAAGATAATGAGTCAGAAGGTGGCAGTGAGGAATCAGATGACGAAACTAGTCAAGAATCAGAATCTGATGATGCGAATTCTGAAGAAGGTGAAATCAGCGGTGAGCTAGAAATTCAATATTTTGTTGGAGGCTACGGTGATTCTTGGTGGAAAGAAGTCATCAGTGATTTTGAAGAGGAATATCCAAATGTTGAGATTGTCGAACATGCTGGTCCGAACATTAATGAAGAGATGAGATCACGTTGGGTACAAGGCGACCCACCAGATGTTGTATACATTGATGGTGCGGGATCCAGTGAAACTCAAATGGTAGAAGATGGTCAATTAATGAATCTAACAGAATGGGCACAGGAAATTGAGCTCGAAGATGGTTCGCCTCTCTTAGATAGCTTTATTGCGGAACCAGCGTCCTACGATGGTGAGTTATATAGTTTACCATTAGTTTTTGATACGTGGGGAACTTGGTATGATATGGCTTGGTTTGAAGAAGGCGGATATGAAGTACCAAAAGACTTTGATTCATTTATGAGCACAATGGGTGATATAAAAGAATCAGAGGATATAGAGCCATTTGTAACAACCGGTCAATATCCTTACTATTTCTTAAGAGGTATGCTATACCCAGCGTTTGGTGCTGCTGGAGGCAATGAGTTGCTTGAGGATGTTATTACTGGAGCAGAAGGTGCATGGACAAGTGATGAGGTATTAGCCGTTATGCAAAATGTCCAAAAAATGCAAGAAGAAGGCTATATAGATTCTGGTTTTGGTGCATTGAATCATACGCAATCACAAATGAATTTCTTATTACATGACAATGCTTTCATACCAGTTGGATTCTGGTTACCGAATGAGATGTCAGGTGACACACCAGAAGATTTCCAATATGGTTTTATCCCTTCACCAATGAATGAGGCTGGAGAACCAATGGCCATTGTTCCGGATTTACGTCCACTTGCGATTGCAGAAGAGGCAGAAAATCCAGAAGCAGCGAAGGCTTTTGTTGATTTTGTATTTACAAAAGAGTACGCAAGCTTATTCTCAGAACATACAGGGGCGATTATGAATGTTGAGGGTGTAGACTTATCTGCAAATGAAAATGTTCCTCAGTATCTCATCGAAGCCAATGAGATGATCAATGACCCTGAGCAAGTACAAATTTATCACAAACCACATCCAATGAGTGCGGATTTAGAGACACCAATTAGTGATGCATTAGTGTCACTTATGTTAGGTAATATGACGGCAGAAGAATTTGTAGAAGAAGCCGAAAATGCCGCGGCTGAATATAGAAGTGAACAATAATTAAAACATATATGGAATGTGGAGATATTGATTCTCTGCATTCCATATGCTATTTGGGCGAAAAGAGTGATTAGATGGTACAGACAAAAAAACAGAAATATCTTTTCCTGGCATTTTGTTTAATCCCAACGTTCATCATGTTTAGTATCTTTACGCTTTATCCACTATTCAGTGGCCTGTATTACTCTTTCTTTGAATGGTCAGGTGCTTCCAATACTAGAGAGTTTGTAGGCTTTGAAAACTATGTAAAGCTATTTACAGATGACATTATTCCAGCTACGATTTGGCATGATTATTTTCTAGTCGTAACAAAAGTTATCGGAATTATGATTATGGCGTTATTTATAGCAGTCGCATTAACGCAATTAAAAATAAAAGAGGCGCCATTTTATCGCATTATCTTCTTTTTCCCAAATATTATGTCAGTCGTCGTAATAGGGATTTTATGGATGTTTATTTATAATCCTAGTCTCGGTCTAGTCAATTCTGGATTAGAAGCAATCGGACTTGAGGAATGGACGAGACCGTGGCTTGGTGATGAAAAATGGGCTTTACCAAGTCTTGTTTTACCTTCCATTTGGGCTGGTATAGGTTTATTTATGCTGCTTTTAATGGGTGGTATATCAAATATTTCAAAGAGTAATTATGAAGCGGCACGAATTGACGGTGCCAGTGAATGGCAACAATTTTGGCATATTACACTGCCATTGATTTGGCCTCAAATTAAAATTTCTATTCTTTATATAGTCATCACCACATTAAATGGTTCTTTTATCATTGTTCAAGTCATGACTGGCGGTGGTCCTAATAATGCCACACATGTGATGGGTTCATACCTTTATCAGCAAGCATTCACCCAATATAACTTTGGTTATGGTGCAACGATAGGTGTTATGATTTTAGTCTTGTCACTCATAACGGTATTGTTACTTCAATTCTTATTAAGAAGAGAAAAAGTTGAGTACTAAACAAGGGAGGTATTGTCAATGAAACGCACAGTGGGTGAAATGCTGGTTAGATCAGGTATTAGACTGCCGTTAATTTTATGGTCATTAGCCGTCCTATACCCAATCTTTTGGATGTTCTTAGGATCATTTAAAACGAACGCTGAAATTTATGCTAATCCATGGGGTATCCCGGAATCTTTTAGCTTTCAAAACTTTGTATCTGCATGGACGGATTATAGTTTAGATTCAAGTATTTTTAATAGTTTAATCGTAACGGTAGTTGGTGCAATTCTATGTTTGGTTTTAGCCATTCCGACCGCCTATGCACTTGAGAGAGTGCGGTTTAAAGGCAGTCATTTGTTATTTACGTTGTACATATCAGCCATGATGATTCCGATGGTACTCGGGTGGATTCCACTATTCTTTTTACTAGCCCAGTTTAATTTATTAGACAATATTTTCGGGCTAAGCATCGTATATGCGATTTCTCAACTGCCATTTACGATATTTGTCTTAACGAGTTTTATGGGTACGATTCCTAAATCATTAGAAGAATCAGCCGCAATGGATGGTATGTCACCTTATGGTATCCTTTGGAAAATCGTCGCGCCACTTACGACATCGGGAATTATGACCGTAACGATTATGAACGCTATTCAATTTTGGAACGAGTACTTTATGGCTCTCATTTTCCTTCAATCAGAAGGGAATTATACGCTAGCATTGGCTATTGATTTTATTAGTAATGAAGCTCAATATACGAATGCATGGGGAGTTCTGTTTGCAAGCTTAGTCATTGCAATTGTTCCTGTGATTATCTTGTATTCGATTTTCCAACGTCGTATTGCTCAAGGTATGACTGAAGGAGCTCTTAAAGGTTAACTGAATAATAATAAAATTAACCTTGATTGTTAAACCCATACTCATATATAATGTATATAACAAACACTAAATATAGTGTTTGTTTCTTTTTGGAAAAACTATATATAGTAATCAGTTTGTGTGGATGCCACAAGGCTTAATAGGGAATTTGGTGAAAATCCAAAACTGCCCCCGCAACTGTAAGCGTGGACGAAATGGGTTGCCACTTTATAAGTTTGTTAAAGCTACTTATAAGGGAAGGTCCAAAGTAGGCTGAAGCGTGAGTCAGGAGACCTGTCTACATAAGCAAAGTTTACATTTTCTTCGGGGAGATAAGAGAATGAAACGACTGTCATGAAACATGGTACGAGCATAGTACCGTTTTATAAATTCTGATACAGTTCGTTTTATTCGCTTCTTCTCGAGAAGCGAATTTTTTATTTTAGGAGGTTTCTTGTATGACTATTGAGACAAAGTCTAAAACGGTTGTGTTAAAGGGAGGTGGTGAAGAAAAATTTGAACCAGAACTACTAAGTACATACATCGATAGAATGACATCGGAATATCCGCATTTAGACACCGAAGAATTCAAGGATAAAATTATTCAATCGTTAGAGATGAAGGAATCGGTAACGACTGAGCAAATCATCAATGAGATGCTGTTAAGAGGCTTAGAGAATATCAGTCCTGAAGAACCCGATTGGACCTATGTGTGTTCAAGAATCTTTCTAGATCAGTTGTATAAAGAAGCGGCACTAAATCGCGGGTATAACAATGATCAGAAGTATGGGAGCTATTATGACTTACATCTTCAACTGAGTGAACTGAATATTTATAGCAATCATTTACTAAACAACTATTCAAAAGCTGAGTTTGATGAGCTTGATGGTATCATTTCACCAGATCGTGATTTGTTATTTAATTACATTGGCATTCGAACACTAGCTGATCGTTATTTAGCCCGCGATCATAAAGGGCGGGTTTATGAACTACCACAGGAGCGCTTTTTAACGATTGCTATGACATTAATGGTGAACGAGCCTAAAGAGAAGCGGTTAACTTACGTGAAAGAAGCTTACTGGGCTTTAAGTCATTTGTATATGACGGTCGCAACCCCAACACTAGCTAACGCCGGAAAATCATATGGCCAATTATCAAGCTGTTTTATTGATACAGTTGATGACAGCTTACAAGGTATTTATGACTCTAATACCGATATCGCTAATTTGTCGAAAAATGGTGGCGGAATTGGGGTTTATTTAGGGAAAATTCGTTCCCATGGCAGTTCGATTAAAGGATTTAAAGGTGTTTCAAGTGGTGTCATGCCCTGGATGAAACAGCTTAATAATACGGCAGTCAGTGTTGACCAGTTAGGACAGCGCCAGGGAGCAATTGCCGTTTATTTGGATGTTTGGCATCAAGATATCTTTAAGTTTTTAGATGCAAAGTTAAACAATGGAGATGAACGCCAACGGACACATGATTTATTTACGGGTGTGTGCATTCCGGATTTATTTATGGAAAAAGTTCAAGCCAGAGAAGATTGGTACTTATTTGACCCCCATGAAGTTCGTCAGGTCATGGGCTATAGCCTTGAGGATTATTATGACGAAGGGCAGGGCTCCGGATCATTTCGAGAAAGATACGAGGAATGTGTCAACCACCCAGATTTGACGAAGGAGAAAGTACCTGCGATTGACATTATGAAACGAATGATGATCAGCCAATTAGAAACGGGAACACCTTATATGTTCTATCGCGACGAGGCAAATCGTCAAAATCCTAATAGTCATAAAGGTATGATCTATTGTTCGAACCTCTGTACCGAAATTATGCAAAATCAAAGCCCAACAACTGTTGAGGAACAAACGACTAAAGATGGAAAAATCGTCATCACGAAAAACCCAGGCGACTTTGTCGTTTGTAACTTATCGAGTATTAACTTAGGGCGAGCGGTTCCGAATGAGGTTTTAGAACGCCTGATTCCTATCCAAGTACGTATGCTCGATAATGTGATTGATTTAAATAATATACCGGTATTACAGGCACAATTAACCAACCAAAACTATCGAGCTGTGGGTTTAGGTACGTTCGGCTATCATCATTTACTCGCCTTAAAGGGAATTAAATGGGAGTCTGAAGAAGCCGTTGCGTTTGCTGATCAGCTCTATGAAGAAATTGCTTATTTAACCATTCAAGCGAGTATGAATTTAGCCAAAGAAAAAGGATCCTATCCGTACTTTGAGGGTTCATCATGGGATAACGGGCAATATTTTGAAGATCGAGGCTATGTAACGCAAGATTGGCAACAATTAAAGGAAGATGTTCAAACCTATGGAATTCGTAATGGTTACCTAATGGCTATTGCGCCGAATTCCAGCACGAGTTTAATTGCTGGAAGTACCGCCAGTATTGATCCGATTTTTAAAAAGTTTTACTCAGAAGAGAAGAAAAATTACAAGATCCCTGTAACAGCCCCAGATTTAAATTCACAAACATTTTGGCTATATAAATCGGCTTACGATATAGACCATACATGGAGCATTCAACAAAATGCAGCACGTCAAAGACATATTGATCAATCGATTTCGTTTAATTTTTATGTCAAAAACGATATTAAAGCTAAGGAATTGTTAGATTTACATCTGTATGCTTGGGAATCCGGGCTCAAGACAACGTATTATACAAGGTCAACGTCATCTGATATTGAGGATTGTGAAAGCTGTGCATCGTAAAGGGAGGAAATACAAATGAGTCAAATCATAAAAGAAAGAAAGCTATATGATATTAATGCACCAAACGCATCAACAGGTATTATTAATGGAGAAAGCTCAAATGTTTTAAATTGGGATGATGTCCGATTTAATTGGGCCTATCCAATGTATAAAAACATGTTAGCTAACTTTTGGACACCATTTGAGATTAATATGTCAAACGACCGCAAGCAGTGGCCAGAACTGACAGACGCTGAACAAGAGACTTTTAAAAAAGTTATTGGCCTACTAGCATTTTTGGATTCGGTCCAAACAGATTATTCAGCAAAAGTCTCGGATTATTTAACGGACTCTAGTTTAGCAGCACTCATGCAGGTCTTATCTTTTCAAGAAGTCGTTCATAATCAGTCGTACTCCTATGTTTTATCATCTCTAGTAGATAAACAAGAGCAGGATCAAATTTTTGAATATTGGAAGCACGATGAAGTCCTGTTAGAACGTAATCAATTTATCGCTGAGGGCTATGAACGATTTGTAGATGAAAAAACACCACAAGCTTTTATTGAATCTGTTGTCTATGACGTCGTTTTAGAAGGCCTATTCTTTTATGCAGGCTTTGCCTTTTTCTATAACTTAGCCCGCAATCAAAAGATGGTTTCAACGAGTACGATGATTAATTATATTAATCGTGATGAATTAATTCATGTGAACTTATTTGCCCATATCTTTAAAGAAACGATTAATGAAAATCCCGAGCTCAACACGGATGATAATAGGCAGTTTGTTACTGATACGTTTAAGAAGGCTGTAGACCTCGAAGTAAAATGGGGAGAGCATATTATCGGAAATAAAATTGATGGCATTAACATGAATGAACTTGAAGCGTACATTAAATATACAGCGAACAAGCGATGTAAGTTATTAGGTGTGGAAGCTCCCTATCCTGAAATAACAGAGAACCCTATGAAGTGGATCAGAGCCTATAAAGATGTTGACGAAGGAAAGTCTGACTTCTTTGAACAAAAATCCCGTCAGTATACAAAGGTTTCAGACACAAATGGATTTGATGAGCTATAGTGTAGTTAGGCAGGTTTCAATGAAGCCTGCCTATTTCATAAGGTGTATTTCGGTCTAGTTATGCGTCTCGAACCATTGACAGTACGGGAAAAAGCGTGTTATATTAATATCTGTCGTTAGAAAAAAATATTTATTATATGCCGGTGTGGCGGAATTGGCAGACGCGTGCGACTCAAAATCGCATTCCTTCGGGAGTGTCGGTTCGAACCCGACCACCGGTATCTAATCTAAGCACACAAATAATTAAATATTATTATTGTAAAAGATAAAACATTAAGACAAGGAAAAATCCTTTTCCTTTTCAATTAAAGTGGAACAGGAATTGCGAGGGAAAGGTACCTTGTCATTTATCTCACCATGACTCCTTACAAAATAGAACGGGCACTTTCTCCCACACCTTATTTTAATAAATCCACTTCTCTCTTAATTCTTCAAACTTCCCTTTTAGTTCCATTTCCTCCATCCAGAAGTTCACTGTATTCGTAAACTTTGGATCTCCGTGATGCATCATGTACCCGAACTGACTTGGATTCCATGGATTATCTGCTAATGCTGCATATAATTGTTCATCATCATTTGCGTAGTAAATGGCCTCAATACTATCGGTAATCATCACATCAACTTCACCAGAAGCGACCATTCCTGGAATATCTAGATTATTCTCAACAACCACTACTTCTGCGTTCTTTATATTTTCATTTACAAAACTCTCATTAGTCCCACCTGGGTTTACGCCAATTTTTACATCTTCCTGATCAATTGATTCTAGGCTTGTAAAGCGTTCCTTATCCTCTTCACGAATTAGTGGGGATTTACCAAAAGGAATATATCCTGTTGAAAACTGAGCATCAATTTGTCTACTCATTTTCCTCGTAATACCACCCATCGCAATATCGAATTTATCAGCTAATAAGTCTTCCATGAGAGTTGGCCATGATGTACGAACAAATTTCACCTCTACACCTAGCTCTTCAGCTAATAATAAAGCAGCATCAATATCATATCCTTCATATTGTTTTGATTCTTCATTAAAAAATGTAAATGGCTTATAATCACCTGTTGTGCCAACCCGTATATATCCACGTTCTAGAATTTGATCTAGTCGAGAATGAACATATACTTCTCTTGATTCCTCATTCCATGATACCTTTCGATGTAACGCTTCACCTAGCCCCCTAGCCGAAACATAAGTAGTGCTGTTAACAGTATGTCCTGAGATAGCTTGTCCGTCAGCTAGTACTTTAACATCTGGCTTATCTTTTTCTGCAAAAGTTTGTAGAGTCATTGACGCAGCCACAAAACCAAAAGCAATTAATACAATTGCTAGCAGGACTTTTGTTATTAATTTCATCATACTTCCTCCTTCGCAACATAGATTTATAGATTAACAATTCTAATTTCTTATTTTAGACCTATCTTTTTGAGAAGTGTGTACTCTTTTGTCGAGATCCTCCAAATACATGAAAACATTAAGGACCTTGCAATAAAAGGAAAAGGAATACCTCTAAAACATTATAAATGTCGTCTGATTTGTGTGTGATTTACACTGTTTGGTACTAAAGTATGACCAATGCAAGAACATCAAAACATCCACAAATGTTGCAAAAACAACGTCTATGGGTGATTAAATATTAATTTATTTCAAAAGTCGAAAGATTAGAACATATTGCTCATAAATATAGGCAAATAACGACAAGATTTTTATGTCGTATCCTGTAATCTATTACTAATTTGATAGCTTACTAGAATAAGCTATCTTAAATTAATTTCGATACAGGAGGGGTCTTAGTGAAACAAAGATTACGACGCATTTTATTTCTTATTTCGACAGTGATGTTAGTTTTGAGTACTTTTTTATCAACGACGGCTATAGCAGAAACTCAAAACAATACGATTCAAGACAGTTTACAGCAAACATCAAGTCAAAAAATTGACAGCAAAGTTAAACAACAGATGGATAGCAGTGAGGAATTATCGCTAATCATTATATTAAATGAACAAATCGACGCTGCTAACATTATGAAACAGGCAAATAATAATGCAATTGAGAAAAACGAACTAGGGTTAAACAAGAAGCATATGGTGCGTTCTAAAATTTTGACGGAATTAAAGGCAAACGCACACCAAACGCAAGCGCCTTTACTAGAACTACTAAGCCAAGAAAAACAAAAGGGTAAAGTTAAGAAATTCAAATCCTATCATGTTATTAATGCCATTTCTTTCACCGGCTCAAAGGAAGTCATTGAAAAGATTGCTTCCTTTAAGGAAGTGAAAAAAATTTATTTAGATGAAGAGCGTAATTTGGTAACTGACACTGACTTGACGACAGCTTCTAGCGATGAAAATGTACAATGGAATGTCAATCAGGTATTAGCACCGCAAGCATGGGAGTTAGGAATTGATGGTACAGGAGCTGTTGTTGCAAGCATTGATTCCGGTGTTCAATGGGACCATCCAGCCCTAAAAGAAAAGTATCGGGGCTATAACGCAGCAGACGGAACAGTTGATCATCAATATAGTTTTTTTGATGCGGTAAGTGGACAAGCAGAAAGCTATGATGACAATGGGCATGGAACCCATGTAACAGGAACAATGGTCGGAAGCGAGCCTGATGGAACGAACAAAATTGGTGTTGCTCCTGGGGCAAAGTGGATTGCGGCGAAAGCATTTGATGCAAATGGGAGTGGTTCAGATTCTGATATTTTAGAGGCTGCAGAGTGGATTATGGCACCTGGGGGTAGAGTTGATATGG
Organism: Tenuibacillus multivorans; assembly: GCF_900103915.1. GTDB lineage: Bacteria > Bacillota > Bacilli > Bacillales > Alkalibacillaceae > Tenuibacillus > Tenuibacillus multivorans. Next base: position 11,225 of record NZ_FNIG01000010.1, read on the forward strand.
CTCCGGATGTCGTCAACAATTCATGGAGTGGTGGACCAGGTATCAATGAGTGGTTTTTAGAGGTCGTTCAAACTTGGAGAGCATATGGCATATTCCCGGTATTTGCAGCAGGAAATGCTTCGATTCTAGATCCAAATGGACCTGGTACTATTGCAAGTCCGGCTAATTATCCAGAATCCTTTGCTGTTGGTGCAGTGGATGAAGACGATGTTTTAGCCGATTTCTCGTTCCAAGGGCCATCTCCATATGGTGAAATTAAGCCTGAGTTAACAGCACCCGGGGTTAATATTCGCTCGACCTTACCAGATGGTGGATATGAAGACATGAGTGGTACCTCAATGGCGGCACCACACATTGCTGGAGCGCTTGCATTACTACGCCAGGCTAATGCCAATGTAACAGTAGATGAAATGGAGCAAATTTTAATCGAAACGGCTACTCCCCTAACTGATCAAGATTTTCCCGAGTCTCCTAATCACGGTTATGGATATGGGCTTTTGAACGCCTATGATGCCGTATTGTCAGAAACACAAGGTATGGGAATGATGACAGGGAATGTAACGATTGAAGGTGAAGACACAGAAGATCCTGTTTATACGCACACGCCTATTTCTGAGGTATCTGAAGGATTACAAATCGATCTTACAGTTCAAGCAAGTGATAATATCAGTGTTGAATCTGTCGAGTTAGCGTATAAATTAAATGATGGGGAGTGGAACCATGTTTCAGCAGAACGCATTTCTGGAGATTATTTAAATGGAGAATACCTCGCTACTATTCCAGCAGGTGTTGCCGATGCTGGAACGCTAACCTATCAATGGACTATTACTGACTATGCTGGAAATACAGTAATGAGTGAAGAATATTTAGTAACGGTATTAGAAAGCATAACAATTGGTTACTCTGAAGATTTTGAAACAGAACCTGCGGGCTGGACCATTGTTGGTGAAAATCCTAATTGGGAATGGGGAACCCCAACTTCAGGTCCTAATGGCGCAGCATCCGGTGAAAAAGTATATGCGACCAATCTTTCAGGAGATTATTCAAGCGGAATGAGAGAGATGCTCGTCATGCCACCAATCGTCTTACCTGATGGGCAGGCTTTCTTACAATTTAATCAGTGGTATAGCTTTGAACAGTCAGCATATACAGGTACGGCTTATGATTATGGATATGTCATGGTGTCAACGAATGGGCAGGATTGGACGGAGCTTTCAATGGTTAAAGGAGATTCCGGGTCTTGGGTTGATGCATCAGTAGATCTTTCAGAGTATGCCGGACAAGGAATTTTTATCGCGTTTTATACCTATTCGGATTTTAGTACAGAACAACCAGGTTGGTATATTGACGATGTTGCTTTAAGTGCTACAAATAATGGGAAAAGTGTTAATACAAGTTCAGATCCAGCAACAATCCATACATCAGACTTTGCCGATATAAATTCTGAAGTGGAAACGGACAACAGCTTATCACTATTACCGGTTGAAGCGCAAGTGAGTGTAATGGAAACGGGTAGGTCAGTCGTAACGAACCCTCAAAATGGGAGTTATGCTTTACGCCATCCTGCCGGGGAATTTAATGTAGTTGCGGAGTCCTATGGCTATCATTCCCAAACGAAAACGATTGAAATTGCAGATGACGAAGAGGTCACGACGAATTTCACCCTTCAGGAGAAAGCGAGAGGAACAATTACGGGTGTTATCACAGATGAATTAACAGGAGAACCAGTTGAAGGAGCAAAAGTCTATCTAGTAGAAGATGCCAATATTGAACCAGTTGAAACAAATGCTAATGGATCCTTCAGTTTAACTGCTTTTGAAGGAACATACACGTTAAAAGTGTCGGATCCAATGCATTATCCGAATACTGCGGAAGTGACTGTGGTCGGTAATGAAGAATCGGTTCAAAATATAGCTTTACCGCCAATTGTTGGTACATCGGAGACAATTGCTTATGATGATGGAACCGCGGAATCCCTTAACTATATGCATACAGCAGGAAATGGCTGGGCAGTGGAAATGTCACTTGAAGATGGGAAAAATCGAGCAGTCTTAACAGGAGGCTACTACAAATTCGATGGTGGAAATCGTCCGGATCCAGGTGGAACGGAATTTTTAGTCGAAGTGTATGACTCAACCGGCCCAAATGGTTTACCTGGTGAGAAAATTGCAGGTCCTTTTGAAGCCGAAGCACTCCGCTCTGATACAGATTGGACATTTATAGATTTAAGTGGTGAGGAAATTATTGTTGAAGGTGATTTTTACCTTGCTTATATTCAAAAAGATGACTATCCATATACACCAGCTATCAATAGGGACACAAGCTCTGAGTCTTCGGAAAGAAACTATTCTTATATTGATGGAGTTTGGAAGCAGACTTCACCTTCCGATGGAAACTACATGATTCGTGCTGTGGTAGCATATGATGAAGCCGTGCCGGAGATCACATCACCTTTAAACAATTTATATACGGCTGAAAATACGATTACTGTTGAGGGTCAAGCCAATCCGAATACAGAAATTCATCTATATAATAATGGATCAGAAGTAGCGGTGGTTTCATCGACGGAAGATGGGGCTTTTAGTGCTGAAATTTCCTTAACGGAAGGTACAAATGCTATTACAGCTCGAGCTACACAAGGAGAGAGTCTTACACGACCTTCCAATCAGGTGGAGGTAATATTAGATAGTGCATCTCCAATAGTATCCATTAACTCACCGCAAGATGGAGAGCAGTTTAATACAACATCGGTGACCGTCCAGGCTCAAGTGGAGGAAGAAAATCTGGAGGGTGTTACCATCAATGGTTCAGAAGCAGCCCTTGTTAACGGTAACTATGAAGCTGGTATAACCCTTGAACAAGGTGAAAATAGTATTTCAGTTACGGCTAAGGATAAAGCTGGAAATGAAACTGTCCAAACGATCACAGTCAATATTGACTCGGTTGCTCCTATAATCACGATAGAATCACCAGAAGATGGTGACACGACTCACAAGAAATCGGTGAAAGTAGAAGGACAAATCTCAGAAGCTAACCTAGAATTTATACGAGTGAATGGAAAAGATACGAAAGTAAAAAATGGTTCATTCCGTACAAATGTTAAACTAGAAGATGGTGAAAATATCATCATGATCTGGTCGAAGGATACATTTGGGAATGAAACATGGGAAGAAGTCAGGGTTATTTATGCAATTAAAAACGGAAAAGGAAAATAAATTTAAGGTAGGATTTCGTGGTAAGAATGAACCTTAAAACTCTACTTAAGAGCTCGCAAGCCTATTAAGGTTTGTGGGCTTTTTTGTATTGAACGGTTGAGTACTAACTTTAAGGGAAAGACCAAAGTGGTGAACCATTTCTTTTGTGTGTAAGTTGAAGGGCCCACCGGGTAATTTAAGCATACAAAAAGTATTGTTATCGAAAATAAAAGGCAGGATAAACTAAAATCCTGTCTTTTGGTTGTTATTGTACATCAGTATCCTCTTCAAACCAAAGCTGTGACCATTTTTCGATGTCTCGGATGATGGGTTCCATAGTTTTTCCTTTTTCTGTTAATGAGTACTCGATGATTACGGGTGTTTCTGGAATGACTTCTCGTTTTACTATTTCTTGATTTTCTAAATCTTTTAAGCGATCAGCTAATACTTTTCCACTTATGCCGATTGTAGACTGAATTTCACTAAAGCGTTGTGTACCTAATAACAATTGATAAATAACTAATGCGGTCCATTTTTGACTTAGTATTGAGATAGCTTTCTCAAACTTTGGGCAAATAGTTGGTTGTGACATTTAATTCACCTCTCTTCATATATAGTATACCACAATATGTTACTTGTTTATAAATATAAATCTACTTTCTTGACAAAATATAATTACTACAATAAATTAAGTTACATAAAGTAAGTTTATGGGCTAGTATTTATAATAATCAGGAGGACTAATATGGGATTTCACAGTAAACCAACAACATTTGTTGGTCATGTCAACATAAAGGTAGAGAATTTAAAAAGATCTTTACAGTTTTATCAAGAAATAATCGGATTAGATATTTTAGAGCAGACATCGCACGCAGCAAAACTCACAGCAGATGGAAAGACAAGCTTCTTATCACTAGAGCAACCTGAAGATGTGTTACCAAGACAAGGTAGAACAACAGGCTTGTATCACTTTGCACTTCTATTACCGAAACGTTCTGATTTAGCCAATTTCGTTGTTCACTTATCTGAAAAGGGAGTCCGTTTCGGGTCATCTGACCATCTTGTTAGTGAGGCCTTATATTTACATGATCCAGATGGAAATGAAATAGAAGTATATATCGATCGTGATCCGTCTGAATGGACTTGGAATGGAGAAGAGGTCGCAATGACTGTTGATCCACTGGATTTTAAAGGTTTATTAAAAAGCGTTGAACCGGGAATGCTTTGGACAGGAATGCCTGAAGGAACAATCATGGGACATATCCATTTACATGTTTCCGAACTAATAAAAACAGAAGAATTTTATGTCAAAGGACTTGGATTTGATGTGGTCAATCGTTTTGGGGGGCAAGCATTATTCCTTTCAACAGGAAAATATCACCATCATATTGGTGTAAACACTTGGAATGGCGTAGGGGCTCCAAAGCCAGCAGAAAATAGTGTTGGTATGGAATCTTTCACACTCAATTTGCCTAATGAAGAAGCAATCAAAGAAACAATTAATAGCTTGCAAAAAATTGGAGTATCGGTAAAAGAAGAAGAAGGAAGATTGATCACTTACGACCCGTCTGAGAATCGTATTGAGTTAACGGTTTAAGAGGGGAGAAATAGGATTGTCTACTATAAATGAAGGGAATTGAAGTAGGCATATAATTTGCTAGGTGCAAGTCATAAGAATAAAAAATGAAAGTAGGAGGAATATTGTTATGAAAATTGCAGTAATTGGAGCAAGTGGGAAAGCAGGGAATTTAATTTTGAAGGAAGCCGTTAACCGAGGTCATCAGGTGACATCAATCGTAAGGTATGCATCGAAAATAAAAAATCAAGACGTCCCAGTCATTGAGAAAAATATTTTTGATCTTGAAGCAGCAGATCTTAACCCATTTGATGTAGTCGTTAATGCATTTGGAGCACCACTTGGTGAAGAACAAGCACACGTGGATGCAGGTCATGCATTAATCGAAAATCTAAAAGGAACGGATACAAGATTAATCGTAGTCGGAGGAGCAGGCAGCCTTTTTGTTGATGAAAGTAGAGAAGTTCAAGTAATTGATACGCCTGATTTTCCGGATGCATTTAAACCAACTGCGAATGGTCAAGCACGAAACTTACAGGAGTTACAGGAGACAACAGACTTAACATGGACATTTATTAGCCCTTCCGCTATATTTGATCCAGAAGGTGAAAGAACAGGTACTTATAAAGGAGGTAGTGATGTCCTTCTTGTAAATTCAGAAGGTGAGAGCTATATTAGCTACGCTGACTTTGCTATTGCAGTAGTGGATGAAGCGGAGAATGCAAAACATATAAACAAAAGATTTACTGTTGTTGGTGAGTAATAGCTAAATACCCTTTTATAGGACCAATGCTTTGAGACATCTCAGAGCATTGGTCTTTTTCTTTAATAAGATAATCGAAAAAATGTAAAGAAAGAGTAAGGTTTATGTAAATTTTTATTATTTTAAACTTTACGAATACTAAACAATATTATTGCGATTCCTCTGATAAAATTGTAGTAAAACAGGGAGATAAAATGAAGTAAGGAGTTGTTAATATGCGCATAGCTAATTTTTTTGATATCTTCTTACCTAAAGTAAATGGAGTAGCAAAGACTCTGAAAAGGTACACAGATTATCTCTATGAAATTAAAATTGATTACAAATTATTCATTCCAGAAAGTAGAGCACCTGTTTCTCAACTTCCCCATGTCCAACGTTTTATGAGTATTCCATCCTTCCTCTACACAGAATACCGTTTATCATTACCAAATCCACTTAAAATTAAACAGTCATTAGAAGAGTTCAAAACTGATCTTATTCCTATCGTTTATCCTTTTAAACCCCGTTCTTCGTTGCCGTGGAAGATGGCTGAAATTAAATATAATAATGGTTGCTTCTTTGATTTGGTAGGTGTTTGATACTAGGTCGCTCCAATCTATTATAACGCGTGGTCAAAAGAAACAAAAAAAGGTTCTAATTAAAGAAAAAGAAAGAGTTTTTACTGATAATATTATCAATATAAGGGACTGGCACAGAAAATCATTGAGCTAAATTTAATTACTAATTTGGTAGAGGGCGGAGGGATTAATGTGTTTATTACGGCCGAACATATCGGTAAGGGATTAACTGGATTATTAGTAATAATTATTCTATTATTGTTTCCGTTTTATCCTTATTCGATTTTTGATGATCAGAAAAGTTATTCTACTAATCCTGACCATATAAGTTTAGATCAATATTATAATGATTTAAAAGAATATATGAGTTCATACGAACAAGTTTTAGATGAACCAACTACCGATGAAACAATGGAATCAGCGCTTAATCGAACACAATTTGTTATTGAATTGATAGACCAAAAATTGCTAGTCAATAAGGATCCTGAAAATATAAAAATAGAGGTTTTAGATAATATTTTATTTGAGGTAAGGAATACGAGTATGATTTTAATAGATCTTTCGACTTATGGTGATTATTCAAGAAATCAAAAACAATTTTTAGCTGATAGTGGTCAACGATTACTATTATTAGAGGAACTTATCAATAATATAAAACAGGAAAAGCTACAACCCTTATATGTTCATCAAACAGATTGATTGTTACTTTTAATTTGAAACCATATCCTAACGTATCATTAAGTATTCTTGGTTATTATAATATCGGCTATATCAGGAGCTAAAATGAAGAAGTATTTATAAGTATTGTATAATCCCCTTGGGTTGGTTGAAGATAATCATAATTCAAAATCCAGGGAGGCATAAAGATGACTAAAGATTCAGAAGCACATAAGAAAAAGCGAAACGGTGAGGGTAAGCGGCCGGATGAGCAAAGAAGAGGTAAAGCTAAATAAACTGCTCGAAATACTAAAAATTAAAGAAAAATATATTATTGATATGTGTGAAAACGTCTTCCTGGTAGAAGGCGTTTTTCTTTAGTTAAAGACCTCGTTACATGTTTTTTATGATAAAATGAACAGTGTTAAATGGACAACTTAGGAGTGAAAAACATTGAATAAAAAAGACATCGCAAACATTCGAAAACAGTTTAAATTAGATAATGATCTTTTACATATTAGCGAGATTTTTAACGTGTACGTCATGAAGGAATCGAGCGAAATCTATCATCATCAAAGTCTATTATTTGATTTGCTAGAAGAGGAACAGAAAGAGCTATTTATGGATAACTTTAAAAAAGTTCTATCAGGTCAGTTGGATGAAAAATTGTTTGAATTAAAGTTTCAACGTGATGTGGAAAATAGCAGTCAGCTCATACTGCATCAGGGACTACTCAGTCAAGGTACAAATGAATGGACGAGTCATATGCTTCAAATCGTGGAAAAAATGTTGAAGGATAAGCAATATGAAATGGATATTGTCGTTACTTTTATTCGAGGAGAATATCGAAAACCGATGAAGCGCCGCAATGATGAAGCGGAGCAAAGTGAGCGAAATGCGGTCTATTCTCACCCTTTTATTCTATGTAGCATGAATAAAACCCAGGATCCGAAAAAGGAATTACTTTTCGATTATGTAGAAAAAGAGTTTAAGTATAATATTGTTGTTGATCCAATTATTAATCTGAAAGCACCGATATCTGGATTTTTATTCCCAAGTATAACGGACAATGCTTCTGATGTTAACCATGTCCTTTATTCAACAGGGAAGGCTAATGAATTGGATTATCATTTCATAGAAGAAGTATTAAACGCAGAAGAGATCATGACGGCTCAAGAGGATAAAATGGTGTTTGAGGAAATTGTCAAAAACGTAGCTGGTAGTCAAATCAACACTTCCACACTTTGGAATGTTTACGATGAAATCCATCGTGTTGTAGAGGACAATGAGGAAGAGGATATACCGAAATTAGATAACAAAGATGTAGAACAAGTCTTAAAAAGCAGTGGAATAGAAGATATCAATAATGAAAAGGTAGAAACGGCATTTAAGAATGTGGTTGATGATGAGGCTTATGAGTTTAAAGCGAGTAATATTGTACCGAAATATAATTCAAAGTCTATTAAAATAAAAACGAAAGTAGCGGATATTTCGATTAGTCCACAAGACCTAAAGTATGTACGCCAAGTCCAACTGAACGGAAAGCTTAGCTTGATGATTGAAGTAGAAGAAAATACGGTCATTGAAGGTTTTGAAATGATTCCCGAGGCTTTATTCAAAAAAGGTGAAGATCAATCAGACTAACTCTTGAAATAATGTGATGGCCATGAGAAATATAAAAAATATTCTATAGCCCAACTCAATCGATTTGAATCCCCAACGAATCGTGCTGAGTGCCCAGCAAGAAGCGATTGAAAAAATAAAAGTATAATTTAATTGTTATAACTTTGAAAAAACTGTATTCAATAGATTTAAAGAATGATTTATCAACACAACTTTATGGAAATGGAAGATTTTAAAAGTATATAACCTAGTCTAGAGAAAAATTAGTGGAATTACTTAGAATTACAATTAAAGTTCTTATTTTAAAACCTTCGAATATATTAAGTATAAAATACATATATTGGAGGTTTTATCATGCAGTATTATTATGGTCACCAGATGCCTTTACGAGTGCTTGATGAAGCGGAGTTTTGGAAACATCAAGAAGAAGAACATACGGTTGTGATTAGAGAACTTGTAAGCAATCTTGAACAGAAATATGTGGAAGCATTAAAGGAATGGGAAAAAGAATTTGCTAAGGCACATCAACGAGTCATAAGGTATATCGAAACAGTCAATCGCTCAAATGGACAAGTTTCTCAAACACTCTACCAGGATACGATGCAACTTATTTCTTTTTGTTTACAGCAGAGTGAGGAGTTTATAAATTTCTGTCGTACACTAATGGAAGAAAGTGAACCTATTAGTACCAATAATACAGCTAAAGTTGTTTTAAATCATATCATTGTTGAGTCGGAGTATTTTATAGGTGTTGCCCAAACGATTTTATATCACCAGTATACGGTTTGATATAGTGAACAGGTCAAATAGAATTAGCTTTGAGTGGCGTAAAGAAAGGACAGGGATTATAGATTCCTGTCCTTTGATTATTGTTGCTTATTTGAGTAATAACACAAACTAGCCATAAAAGAGAGATCTATTCAAAATACATGATACCAGGGTCTTGAGTATTGTGTTGCTTTGGAAAAGTAAAACCTTCTGTATATGGTGAGGTGACACCCATATTAATATACATATAAGCTGTTTGTGCTAGAAACATCTTGGCGACTTGGACATCACGACGACCATTCACTATGTCGTTTAGAACATTTATGGATAACATATTCATAGCTTCTTGGTCACACATTGAGGTCACTTCACCTTTTGTACGGTCTATGGTCAGACTCCCATCAAATACCGCAAGATTATCATATAAGTGTAGTGGCACTTCATAATCAATCGTTTGTTCTAAAAAATCAGGATGTGGGTGAGGAAAGTTATGTGGAATCGTATCGCGGTGAATGATGGTCCGTTTCCATGGTCCGTTATTGTACCATATAAGTTTACTCATCGTTGCTTCTTGTGGATATCCATACTTGTCAATAAGTTTTCTGGCAGTCTCTTGGGGTTTGTTTTCCCAATTATTTATAATTTGGTTAACAGGTTCATTCATACAAACGCCTCCATACCATATGTCTAGAAATATTGTATGTGAGGTTTATTTTTGTGTTACACACATGCCTACTGAAACATTTCAATGAAACGTTTAGCACTTTTGGTTAAGTAACGATTTTTATCCCAAATAATAGCTGATTGTGACTGGATTTCTTCATCATTGATATTCAAAGTTTTTATATTTCTTAGTTTGTTATTTGATAATGTAGACTGGGGAATGATAGACCCTCCGACACCAGCATTCACTAGATCCAATATCATGTCGACATCAGGACATTCTAAAATAATATTGGGTTCTAATCCATGACGTTTGAACTTTTCTAAAATGACCTCATATTGTCCCACCCCACTAATACGGTGTAATAACATTAATGGATGCTTGGAGAGTTCGTCCATAGAAATCGCATTGCCTTTACTTTCATTTTTCCAATCACTAGGTAATACGGCTACATAATTCTCATCTGGTAAATGAACCGATTCAAAAGGTTCTAAATCTAACGGTAATCGAACGATGGCAAGATCAATATCGCGATTAATAAGGTGTTCAGCCAAAATATATGAATCACCTTCTTTTAATTTAAACGAGATGTCGGGGTAATTTATCCGAAATTGCTTAAGTCGCTCAGGTATGTTAGAAAAGCAAGTTTTAACACAGCCTATTGCAAGCTTTCCTTGATAACCTTCACCCGTATCCTTAACTTCTAAAACGGTATCATCGATATGTGAAAAGAGCGTTTCTACCTTTTTAAATAATACTTCTCCTGCTTCAGTTAAGTGAAGTCTCCTATGGTTCCGATCCAGTAATGTAACGCCAAGTTCAATTTCTAGGTCTTTTAAACTTTTGCTTAGGGGTGGTTGGTTAATGTGTAATTTCTTGGCTGCTTTTGTTATTTGTCCTTCCTTTGCAATCGTGTAAAAGTAATGCAGGCGCTTTAAATCCATGGTCTAGACCTCCATGTATATATTTTTTATATGTATTAACAATAATATTAATATTTTAAGTATACAAAATTTTGTGATAATATTCAAAATATAAGGTAAAGCGCTTTCATTAACTATTAAGGAGGGTATTAAAATGCCAGCTAAGACGGGAAAACAGTATATCGAGCGATTAAAAAAAGCGAATAATAACGTTTATATTGATGGAAAGAGAGTGGACGATGTAACGACACATCCCGCGTTTAAGAATGTCGTTCAGTCAATGTCAAGATTATATGATATCCAGTACGAAAAGCCTGAAAAAATGTTATATCAATCACCAACGACAGGTGACCAAGTTAGTAAAACGTTTATGCTCCCAACTACGATTGATGATTTAATCGAACGTCGTGAGGCGATGATGGAGTGGCTAGATTATTCTAAAGGTTTAATGGGGCGTACACCAGATTATTTGAATGCTGAAGTCATGACGATGGAAGCAGCCTATGATTTCTATGGTCAAGATAATCCGTTGTTTGCTGAAAACGCACGAAAGTATGCAGAATATGCAAGGGAAAATGACTTAAGTTTAACCCACACGTTAATTCACCCACAAGTTAATCGTGCCAAAATTCAAGCCGAGCAAAAAGATGCCAATGTTGCGCTACATGTTGTCGAAAAAAATGATGATGGTGTTATTGTCGACGGGATACGCTTGCTAGCCACACAAGGTGGCATTACGGATGAGATTCTCGTCTTCCCATCTACCGTTAAAAAATCAGGGGAGAAAGATGACCCTTATTCATTAGCCTTTGCATTACCTAATAATACGCCTGGACTGAAGTTTTTAAGTCGTGAATCATTTGATTACAACAAAAACAGCTATGATCATCCATTAGGATCAAAATTTGAAGAGGGCGATACAATTGTAGCTTTTGATAATGTATTAGTGCCATGGGATCGTATCTTCATTTTAGAAGACTCCACTATTTGTAATAAAGCCTTTGCTGAAACGAACGCTGTTGCTCACATGACACATCAAGTGGTCGCGAAGGATGTTGCTAAAACGGAATTCTTATTAGGTGTTGTTTTAACCTTAATGGATTCAATTGGCATCGATGGTTTCCAGCATGTTAAAGATAAAGGCACGGAAATCATGTTGACGTTAGAAAATATGAAATCACACTTATTTCGGGCAGAACATAATGCGAAGATCGATCGCTGGGGTATGATGACGCCAGATTTCAAAGCGTTAAACGCTGCACGAAATTGGTACCCAAGGGTTTATCCGCGTTTAGCTGAAATATTACGAATTCTTGGTGCATCTGGCTTAATGGGTATACCATCGTACGAAGACTTTAATTCAGAAGAAATTGGACCAATCTTACACCGTGCTATGCAAGGTAAAAATGTTGAAGGGTTTGAAAGAGTCCAGATTTTCCGTTTGGCTTGGGATTTAACGATGAGTGCATTTGGTAGTCGTCAAACGCACTATGAGTACTACTTCTTTGGTGATCCAGTCAAAATGGGAATGGCTTATTTCGATCAGTATGATAAAGAAAAGTATAAAGATATGGTGAAAGAATTCATAAACAGAGAAAATATTTCTAAGCCGAATTCATTAAGCCGTGAAATGAATGTATAAGTTTTACTTCTTATGTGAGGAGGGGAGATAAATGGATAGTCGTACGTTTCGCAATGCTATGGGGCGGTTTGCAACTGGTGTAACGATCGTAACCACAGAAGTTGGCCGGGAGACACATGGTATGACTGCGAATGCGTTTATGTCTGTTTCTTTAGATCCAAAATTAGTGACGATTTCCATTGATCACAAAGCTAAAATGTTAGAGCAAATTAATCAATCGCAGCAATTTGCTGTCAGTATTTTATCCGAAGAACAAATGGATGTATCGATGCATTTTGCTAATCAGAAAGACTGTCCTGATGCGGTGCAATTTGAATATATAAGTGGCGTGCCTATTATAAATAACGCACTTGCAGCTGTCGTATGCGACGTTGAACAATCATTTGAAGTAGGCGATCATACGTTATTCATTGGAAAAGTACTTGAGATTAAATTAACAGAAGGTAACCCACTAGCTTTCTTTGAAGGTAAGTATGGGAGCTATCAGCCTGTCTAACAAATGAGGTGTTTTTGAGACACCTCATTTGTTTGTGTAAAAATAAATCTTCGTTGAAATCATATATTATTTTATATATAATATAATTATCAACAAGATTACGAATTATCTAAAAATTTATTGCCTATTATATTGATCAAAAAGGAGAGGTTTGTGTGACGCAATTTCAAGCACCTGCACAAAAGAAACTGAAGAATATCTCGTTGTATATTAATGGTAAATTTGTAGATGCGGAAGGTAAGGAGACATTTGAAAACCTAAGTCCATTTACCAATGAGAAGATTAATGTGGTAGCTTCTGGTGATTCATCAGACATTGATAAAGCAGTCGCTGCAGCAAAAAAGGCATTTCAAGGTGAATGGGGACAATTAAAACTTGATGAACGTCTTAATTATGTTTACAAAATTGGAGATCTCATTGAAGCGCATAGTGAAGAAATTGCGATGCTTGAATCCTATGATACGGGTTTACCTATTAGTCAAACACGAAAAATGATAGCACGTTCAGCCAAGAACTTTAGATTCTACGCTGATATGGTCAAAAGTCATTTATATGGCGAAGCTTATCAAGTGGATGATGAATTTATTAATTATTCCGTTCGTAAACCGGTCGGCGTAGCAGGATTAATTACCCCTTGGAATGCTCCATTTATGCTTGAAACCTGGAAAATTGCGCCTGCCTTAGCGACAGGTAATACAGTCGTACTAAAACCAGCTGAATGGTCGCCTTTATCTGCGAACCGTATTGCAGAAGTAATTGATAAAGCAGGCCTTCCAGATGGTGTGTTTAATGTAGTTCATGGTTATGGCGAAACAGCTGGAGCAGCACTCGTTAAACATCCAGATGTCCCGTTAATTTCTTTTACAGGTGAGACAACAACAGGTTCTGAGATTATGAAAAATGGAGCCGATGCTTTAAAACGTTTTTCAATGGAGTTAGGCGGTAAGTCACCCATCATTATTTTCGATGATGCGGATATGGAGCGTGCTTTAGATGCTTGTACATGGGGTGTTTTCTCATTTAATGGTGAGCGCTGTACGGCGAATTCAAGAGTGTACTTACATGAGGATATTGCGGATAAGTTTATTGAACAATTGAAACAACGTGTAGATAACATTCGTGTTGGAGATCCAATGGAACCTAACACTCAGGTTGGACCTTTAGTTCATCGCGATCATTATGATAATGTCAAAGGTTATATTGAGCTTGCCGAAAAAGAAGGTTGCGAGGTTTACAGCGGTCATGTTCCTGAAGCGTTCAATAAAGGGAACTACGTTGCACCTACATTGTTATTAAATGCGGATAACCGAATGCGTGTGGTACAAGAGGAGATTTTCGGACCGGTGATTGCCGTGATGACGTTTAAAGATGAAGACGAAGTGATTGAGTTAGCTAATGATGTGCGCTATGGGCTCGCTGGCTATGTTTGGACGAAGGATATTAAGCGCGGACACCGCGTCGCTCAGGCCATTGATGCTGGTATGCTTTGGGTGAATTCACAAAATGTACGCGATTTACGTACGCCATTTGGGGGTTCTAAACATAGTGGGATTGGGCGTGAAGGTGGATTCTATGCCTTTGAATTTTATACCGAAACACAAATTATTCATGTGTCGGTTAAAGACCACCACATTCCACAGTTTGGTAAGTAAAAAGGAGGATGATTAATAGTGGATTTTAATATCATTCGTTGTGGCCGTGCTGTTTTACACGTTACAAATTTAGAGAAGTCAAAGGCGTTTTATGAAGCACTCGGGTTTATTGAAACTGAATCTGATTCTGAAAACGTTTTCTTTAGAGGGTTAGAAGAGCATAACCACCACAGTATTTGGCTTAAGAAAAAAGATGAACCGGCTTTAGAAGTGATGAGCTATAAGGTTTATTCCGATACGGATTTAGATGTATTAGCTAATCATTTTGAAACAGAAGGCACTGAGGTGAAATGGTTAGAAAAAGGAACTCAAAAAGCTCTGGGGCGTGCGTTTAGAATTCAAGACACATCAGGGTTGCCGATTGAATTTTATGCTGAGATGAAGACCGTTGATCGACTGTTACAGCGATATGACTTATATAAAGGGGCCAAGGTTCAGCGGATTGATCACTTTAACTGTGCGGTTACAGATGTTCAAAAAAGCTATGATTACTACATTAACGAACTAGGTTTTGCTTGTTCAGAGTATACGATTGACGATAAAGATAAAATTTGGGCAGCGTGGTTACACCGTAAGCCAAGTGTCCATGATGTGGCCTTTATGAATGGGGTTGGTCCGCGTCTACACCATATTGGTTTTTGGTTAAAAGACCCAATGAGTTTAATTGATGGCTGCGACGTGCTAGCTTCCATGGGTTTTGCCCCACACATTGAGCGTGGCCCTGGACGACACGGGCTGTCCAATGCATTTTTCTTATACTTAAGAGATCCGGATGGTCATCGTATTGAACTTTATAATGGGGATTATTTAACAAGTGACCCCGATTTTAAACCGATTAAATGGGATTTAGATGATCCACTACGCCAAACATTCTGGGGACACGAAGCACCAGACAGTTGGTTTGATGAAGCAACTACGGTCCTTAATGTGTATACGAATGAACGGATGGAAACTAGTGAACCAAAACTTAAAAAGAAAAAGCCACAGTTTATTATTTAGGCTGTTTTCTAAAAGATTGTTGTTTTTAGCAAGATAACAAAGTATACGAAAACAGCCATCATTTAAAAGGAGGATTGTTTGTATGTCAAAAAAATATGATGACATTAAGCAAAGTTTAAGAGGGTCGATCACACCAGTCATTACCCCTTTCAAATCTAACTTTGAGGTCGATTATGAGAAACAGTCAGAGCTCATTGAATACCAATTAGAAAATGGTACACATGCCATTTCAGTTACTGGAACCTCTGGTGAACCAAGTTCATTAACCATTGAAGAGCGTGTCAAGGTAATGGAGAATGCCTATAAAACAATTAATGGAAGAGTACCCTTTGCGCCAGGTACAGGATCCACCAATCATGATGAGACGATGTACTTAACGAAAAAAGCAGAGGAAATGGGTGCAGATGCAGCCATGGTTATTGTGCCTTATTATAATAAGCCAAATCAACAGGCATTGTATAAACATTTTAAAACAATTGCGGATGCTGTAGATATACCTATTATTGTTTATAACATCCCTGGACGTACGGCTAAAAACCTAGAGGTCGAAACGCTTGCACGTTTAGTGGAGGATTGTCCGAATATTGTTGGTGTCAAAGAGTCAAACAAAGACTTCGAACACGTGAACCGTGTCCTTCTAAACTGCGGACGTGACTTCTTATTGTATTCTGGTATTGAACTGCTTTGTTATCCGATGTTGGCCATTGGTGGAGCTGGTTCTATCAGTGCAACAGCTAATGTCGAACCGAAGAAGGTTGCTGAAATGCATAATGCATGGTTTGATGGTGACATTAAACGAGCGCAGGAGCTTCATTACGAGCTTATGAATCTCAACGATGTGTTATTTAAAGATACGAATCCGGCTCCAGTTAAAGCAGCATTAGGCATGATGGGTAAAATTGAGCCTGTATTACGTTTGCCAATGGATCTACCATCTGAAGCGTTACAAAAAGAGATTCGTGACACATTAGTTGATTATAAACTATTAGAAGACGCGCATAAGCCGGTTATTTAATTAACCGGCTTCTAACATAACTGGTTAATGCGATAGAGGTGAACAATACGTGTCAAAAATCAAAATGAAACTAAAAGGAATTGAACAGTTAAAAGAAGGTTATTTGAATCAGCAAGAGGTTGAGCTAAATAATGAAAAATTAAATTTAAGTCAGTTGAATTTTGATAACCCGATATCCGGAACTTTATACGGTACGGTTTTAAATTATCAAGGTGAGTATGAAGCTTTGGAATCGGAAATGAATGAAGATCCTTATAAAGCCCCTCCACAAGCACCTATTCTTTATATTAAACCAATTAATACTTTTTCAAGTCAAGACATGCCTGTTCCATTACCGTCCGGTGAAAAAGAGGTTCAAATTGGCGCTGCTTTAGGGGTTGTAATAGGTAAGACAGCTAAACAAGTTAAAGAAGATGAAGTTTTTGACTATATCGAGGGTTATACGATTGTTAATGATGTTAGTTTACCATACAACAGTGTTTATCGACCGCCTATTAAGCAAAAGGCGCGTGATGGTTTTTGCCCAATTGGTCCATGGATTGTTAACCAGAACGATGTTTATGACCCACATCATTTAGATATCAAAGTTTTCATAAACGGAGTGGTTAGACAAGAAAATAATACAAAAAATTTAATAAGGCGTATCCCACAATTAGTCAAAGATGTCACGGATTTTATGACGTTATATGAGGGTGATGTTCTTTTAGTCGGGGTTCCAGAAAATCAGCCACTCGCTCAAAAAGGTGATCGAATCAGTATTGAAATCGAACAAATCGGGCAACTAAACAATTATATTGTCGATGAAGAAGATTTTTATGTTAGTGAGGTGAAGTAAATGAAGCAAGGTCGTGTTGTATATGAGGCAGCTATACATGATGTAACAGAGGTAAATGGAAAAGTACAGTTACAGGATGGGAGATTACTAGATGAGCATGAAGTGGAATGGTTACCTCCGATTGAACCGAAAACAGTATTTACTCTCGGATTAAATTATGCGGACCATGCTAAAGAATTATCATTTACAAGCCCACTACCAGAACCACTCGTATTTTTTAAAGGTAAAAATACGATAATTGGTCATCGGGGGACAACGGTTCGACCTCATGATGTCGAGTTTATGCATTATGAATGCGAATTAGCTGTTGTGATTGGGAAGTCAGCCAAAAGTGTCAAAAAAGAAGATGCCTTGGAATACGTCAGAGGCTATACCATCGCTAATGACTATGCTATTCGTGATTATCTTGAAAACTACTTTAGACCTAATTTGCGTGTTAAGAATAGAGATGATTGTACACCGGTTGGTCCATGGTTAGTTGATGCCGAAGATGTTGAAGACCCTATGAATCTCACATTACGTACTTATATTAATGGTGAAATCACTCAGGAAGGTTCGACGGGAGATATGATTTTAGGGGTTGCTGAATTAATCGAGTATTTAAGTGGATTTATGACTTTAAATCCAGGAGATATGATTTTAACCGGTACGCCAAAGGGTTCGGTTGATACGAAGGTTGGAGATGAAGTGATTACCGAAATCAAAGGCATCGGAAGTCTGCACAATACGATTGTTGGTGAGTAATGACTTTTAATTTTCGGTGAGGAGGAGGGCCATCTTGCCACACTTAACATTAGAGTATACTGACAACCTTAAACAAGATATTCATATTTCAGATCTATTAAGAAACATACATGATACGTTACTTCAACACCGTGATATTATTCCGATAGGTGGTTTAAGGTCACGAGCCGTAGAGCTTACGGATTATTTAGTTGCTGATGGAACGCAGGATGATGCTTTTGTTCATGTAACGCTAAAGCTTGGAAGCGGTCGTACAGATGAACAAAAAAAGCTTATATGTGATGATTTATTTGAGACGATTTCGGAGCAATTCTCAGGGTTATTCGAAAAACGGTATTTAGCACTTTCGCTAGAGTTATATGAATTTATGAATCCAACTTATAAGAAAAATAATATACACGAGCGATATAAAAATGAGTGATGATTTATTTGAAAGGGGGAGGATGACCATGGTTAAAACCTATGAGCTACTAATTAACGGAGAATGGATTGGAAAAAGATATGATCATATTGACGTATTAAACCCAGCGACTCAAGAAGTAATGGCACAAGTCCCTAAAGTAGGTCGTGTTGAAGCGGCAAAAGCTGTTGATTCTGCTCATCAAGCCTTATCCACTTGGTCGAGTTTCACAGCCCAAAAACGCGGTAAGTTATTAGAAAAGTGGCATGATTTGATTGAAGATGAAGCGGAGCTCATTGGGAAGCTTATGACTAAGGAGCAGGGTAAACCGTTAAAAGAAACTATCGGTGAAGTGAATTATGCTAATGGATTTATAGATTGGTATGCCGAAGAAGGCAAAAGAATTTACGGAGATATCATTCCATCATCTCATCCTGATAAGCGTATATTTGTGCAACATCAACCCGTTGGTGTCGTGGCTGCTATTACACCTTGGAACTTCCCGGCTGCTATGATTACTCGAAAGGTTGCACCAGCTCTTGCAGCTGGATGTACCGTCGTCCTAAAACCAGCAACACAAACACCTCTAACAGCTATAAAACTAGTTGAGCTAGCTGATAAAGCTGGTATTCCTAAAGGTGTTATTAATATTATAACGGGTAGTTCAAGTGAAATAGGAAAGACTTGGTCTGAGGACTCTCGTGTGAGAAAACTGACGTTTACAGGGTCAACAGAAGTTGGAAAAATACTCATGCGTGATGCAGCTGAAACAATGAAAAAGATTTCGCTAGAATTAGGCGGCCATGCCCCTGTCATTGTTATGGATGATGCAGATATAAATAAAGCTGTTAATGGCGTTATACAGTCCAAATTCAGGAATGCTGGTCAAACTTGTATTTGTGCTAATAGAGTCTATGTTCATGAATCTATTGAACAAGAATTTATCCATCAATTAAATGATGAAGTTAAGAAACTTAAAGTGGGTAACGGTTTAGAAGAAGGAATAGATATTGGCCCTTTAATCGATCGATATGCAATCGAAAAAGTAGAACATCATGTCAGTGATGCTTTAAAACAAGGAGCAAAATTACAATTTGGAGGTCAGAGGGTTGAAGTAGGTCAAGGCCATTATTACCAACCCACGGTCATTTCAAATGTGACAGATGATATGATCTGTATGAATGAAGAAACTTTCGGTCCTTTAATCCCAGTAACTACGTTCTCAAGTGAAGATGAGGTTGTTCAACGAGCAAACCATACACCCTATGGTCTGGCATCATATATATTTACTGAAAATATAGGTAGAGCCATTCGACTTAGTGAGGGTCTTGAATACGGTATTATTGGCCTGAATGATGGTGCGCCGTCAACGCCACAAGCACCATTTGGTGGCTTTAAAGAGAGTGGTCTAGGTCGAGAAGGTGGTTATTATGGGATAGAAGAGTATTTAGAAACAAAATATATTTCTGTTGGTATTTAGGGAAGAAGTGAATTTCTGGTTCACTTCTTTTCTATAAACGCTAACTAAACTAATAAAGAAAGAGAAGATCCATATGTCTACAAAAGAAAGGCCAAAACTATGGACTTTACAGTATCTTCTAACCATTCTTGTCACGTTCATTTTCTTCTTTACCATTCACGTCATAAATTCTGGATTTCCGATTTTTATTTTAAGTTATTTAGATCAACCGACGATTGCTGGGAGTATGCTTACAGCATTTATGTTATCCGCGATTATAACTCGCCCAATATTTACGATATACATGCCAAAACTTAATCTTAACCGAGTCATCTTATTTATATTGTTTTTGTTATTATTTACTTTCCTAATAACCTTCAGTAACCATAATATTTATTTCTTGTTGTTAACACGGGTTTTGGAAGGAATCTGTTTCGGCGTTATTTCTACCATTCTAGCGACAAAGGCTTCAATGATAATTCCAACTTCAAGAATGGGGGAAGGGTTTAGTTATTTTGCATTAGCTACCACACTAGGTGCAAGCATGGCTCCAGGAGTGGCACTTATCGTTATTCATGTTAGTTCGTTCAATTTATTATTATTTTTCACTATTATTTTAGTCGTTTTACTACTTTTTTTAACAAGGCATATAACGATTGAGTTATCACAGGGAGAAGAGAATGGGCATCAGCGTCAAGGAAGGTCAATCTGGTCGTCTGTTACGGATTTAATATTTGATCGCCGTGCATTATTTCCATGTGTTTTAATGTTTATCCTCTGTATATCATTTAGCAGTGTATTTAATTTTATAGATGGTTTAGGTGAAGAAAAAACTTTTGATTCAAGAAGCTCTTTATTCTTTGTGGCGTTTGTTCTTTTTGTCGCCTTAACCAGAATATTTTCAGGGTATTTATTTGATCGAGGCAATATGAATCTCCTAATCTATGGTTCGGCCTTAATTGGTTTTATAGGATTGCAAGTTTTATCCTTATCAAATGTTATGACTTTGCTAATTCTATCAGGTATTTTTTATGGGGTATCTTACGGTATGATGCACCCGACATTACAAGCCTTTGCTGTTAGTCGTGTCCAAACGTATAAAAGGGGTACGGCAAATATGATGTTCCTAACAGGTATGGATTTAGGTATGGCGTTTGGATCGGTGGCCCTAGGATGGTTAGCTGATCAAACAAGTTTCTCAGTTATGTTTGGGGCGACATCATTTTTGATGCTAATTATTGTAGCATTATTGATTGTTCAATCTAATGTTAAGAGTTTTAGTCGATTAAAAAATCAAGATGTGTAATTAAATGGATGGTGATGTTATGGATAATCAATTATTTGAAAGCATATCCAATCAAAAAGGTTACATAACAGTTGATGGTGAACGCATGATTTTAACGTCACCATCTGTATTCGGTACGTTAATTAAAGATCTCGTAAATAACCTTTCGGAGGAACGGATGAAAGGATTTATGATTCGTTATGGTTGGAATTTAGGTGTAAATGATGCTAGAAAGATTTTAAAAGAAAAATCCTCCAGTTTTGAAGAACTTCTTAAGCACGGACCAGTTTTACATATGATGCGGGGCTATACGGAAGTAGAGAGAACTCACTTTGAAATATCGTACCATCCGGATCAATCATTAAAATCTATACATGTAGAAGGTATTTGGAAAAATTCATATGAAGCAGAGGGATATGTAAAACAGTTTAGTCAATCCAATGCACCTGTATGTCATACGTTAGTTGGATATGCAAGTGGTTACTATTCAGAAATATGTCAGCGGCCTATATATTTTAAGGAAACATCATGTAAGTCTATGGGTTCTGAGCAGTGTTATTATGTCGGTAAAGATTTGGATCAGTGGAATGGGGAAATGGATGAAGAGCTTTTATACTATGAAAATCAAACCATTGTCAAAGAATTAGAGCGAACGTATGAACAATTATTAGAAGAAAGAAATAATATTTCTCATACCTTTCAAATACATAAACGCTTAACAGACGAATTAGCTAAGGGGAATGATTTAAAGTCCATTGCTGATGTTGTTTTTGAAGAAACAGACCTTCCTGTATTAATCGAAGATGCCCATTTTAACCCGATAGCCAGCTCCGGAATGACACCTCAACGCGTTTATGAAATTCAGGAAGCATTAAAACAGGGACAAGAACTTAAACAGACAGAAGTAATAGAAGTGGATTTGTGTGTGCGTTTAATAACACCTATATTTTTAAATCAACAACTTTTAGGCTATTGTTCATTCATAAAGGGCGTTACCGATCAATTTTCGAAGGTTGATCAGATGATTATTGAACGTACTGCCACAGTTTGTTCGCTTTACATGTTGAATGAGAAAAATGCTTTTGAAGCAACAGAACGTATGAAGGGACAATTTTTGGAGCAAATCATACATGGACAGTTGCTTTCCAAGCAAGATATTTTAAAACGCGGAACATTTATTAATATTGATCTAGAAAAACCTCATTATATTGCTGTTATGAAATATGATCATCAATCTATTAACGAGAAAAGTGATTTATTATTTTTTGAAAAACTAGTAGAGTCTGTTCGAAATTATTTTAAAGGCAACTCTAATGTATTAATTGGTCAAAAAGGAGGCCAACTTGTATTTCTTATGCAAGCACCGAAGAATCTCAGTCATATTAAGGAAGTGTTTCGGGCACTAATTGGCCATTTAGAAGAAGAATACCTAGGTCAACAATTCTCGATAGGTGTTAGTACATCAGGGGAGGACATTCAACTAGCTCCGCAATTATATCACGAGGCTAGTATTTCTTTACAAATGTCGAATGTACACGGACCTATTACGTTGTTTGAAGAATTAGGGGTTGTAGGTATTTTACTTCATTCTAAAGACCAAGATGCGATGTATTTAAAAGCCAAGCAATTATTGGGGCCGCTATATCAGGAAGATGAAAATGCCCAAGAGTTTTTAAAGACATTATATGTGTTTTTATCGAATGGTGGGAAGCTTGAAAAAACGATGGATGACCTAGCTCTATCCATGAGTGGGTTGCGTTATAGAATTAAACGTATCGAGACATTGACAGAGCATAATCTTCGAGACCCCAATATAACCTATCAATTACTTTTGACTTTACACTTTTTAATAAGTGAAGGAAAACTTGAATTAAAATAGTACTGTATCAACATTTTTTGTTTAATGAAACCGCTTTAATTAGTCAAAAAATGTTCTAGATTACGTCTAAGGAATTTTGTAAACTTTTAATTGAAAGGTAAGAATTTTCAAAATAATATGTAAAAATTATTTAATTCCGAGGAGGTAATCTTGTGTATACTGGCAAGGAATATTTAGAGAGTTTGAAAGACGGGCGGACGATTTATTTAAACGGAGAGAAAATCGATGATGTTACAACTCATCCTGCTTATCGAAATGCAGCTAAATCTGTTTCATTACTATATGATGCACTACATGATTCAGAAAAAAAGGATATTCTAACAACTGAATCAGAATTTGGGTCAAGGACGCATAAGTTTTTTAAAGCCTCTCGTAGTGCAGAAGAACTTTTAGAGGCGAGAAATGCGATGGCTGAATGGACGAAGCTGAGTTATGGGTTTATGGGGAGAACACCAGATTATAAAGCTGCGTTCTTAGGGTCTTTAGGTCCTTTTGCTGATTTTTATGAAGGATTTGAAGATAATGCCATGCGATGGTACAAGAAAGGACAAATAGAAGTTCCATTTTGTAACCATACGATTGTTAATCCACAGTTAGATCGTGATCAGCCATTAGAAAAGAATAAGGATGTATTTGTTCGAGCTGTAGAAGAAAGGGATGATGGTGTCATTGTGAGTGGGGCTAAAATGGTCGGGACATCCGCTGCTCTAACTCACTATAACTTTGTAGCAAACTTCGCTCCCCTAATACCCGGAGATGATAGTCATGCTTTAATATTCTTCGTTCCAATGAATGCTCCTGGACTTAAAATTATAAGCCGACAATCTTATGAAGAAATTGCAGCAAAAGCGGGCTCACCATTTGATTATCCATTATCTAGTCGTTTCGATGAAAATGATGCTGTCATCGTATTAGATAATGTCTTCATTCCTTGGGAAGATGTATTAACGTATAAAAATATTCAGATCACAAATGGATTTAGACCAAAAACAGGATGGTTAAACCGTTATACATTCCAAGGTTGTACACGTTTTGCTGTGAAGTTAGACTTCATGGTTGGTTTATTAATGAAAGCAACAGAAGCTGCGGGTTCAAACAATTTTAGGGGTGTTCAAGCTGCTATTGGTGAAGTTATTGCTTGGCGAAACCTATTCTGGTCAATCTCAACTGCGATGGCGCTGGACCCTGAAGAAGCACCAAATGGGTATGTTCTCCCAAATAAAACCTATGCGACAGCTTATCGTACTTTTGCTCCTATGGTATGGCCAAAAGTAAAGGAAATATTTGAACAGGTCGTGGCAGGTGGATTGATTCAATTACCATCCAGTTCTAAAGATTTCTTGAATCCTGAAATACGTCAATATTTAGATCAATATTATAAAGGATCGGGAGGAGTTACGGCAGAAGAACGGGTTAAATTATTAAAACTTGTATGGGATGCCATTGGTACTGAATTTGGTGGGCGGAATGAGCTTTATGAAATCAATTATGCAGGAAATCAGGATGTTATTCGATTAGATACCTTGAAAATTGCTGAATCTACTGGTCAAATGGCTAAATACAAAGAATTTGTAGATCAAGCACTAAGCGATTATGACCTTCATGGGTGGACAAATGATACTTGGTATAACCCTAATGAAGATCTTAGTGTTCTAAAATGAAAGGGAGGTATTTCCTGAATGGATAATTACATTTTCAGAAATGCAATGGGACGTTTTGCGACAGGTGTGACAATCATAACAACCCAAGTTGAAGGTGAGATACACGGTATGACAGCAAATGCTTTTATGTCGGTTTCACTAGATCCGAAACTAATCACGATATCTATTGACCATAAAGCTAGAATGCTAGATTTTATAAAGCAATCCGGGCAATTTGCAGTCAGTATACTAAAAGATGAACAACAAGATATTTCCATGCATTTTGCTGGTCAAAAAGAGAGTTTTAGTAGCGTTCAGTTCGATAAAATCAGTGGTGTCCCCATTATAAAAGATGCTTTAGCTGCAGTTGTTTGTGATGTGGAAGAATATAATGAGGTAGGGGATCACACATTATTCATTGGAAGAGTACTAGACATAGAATTAACAGATGGTAACCCCTTAGCATTTTATGGTGGTCAATATGGTAGTTATCAAATGGTTTAGGTCTAAGAGGTGTGCTTAACACCTCTTCAAAACACTTTTTTAGAATAGATTAAATAATTATAATTTTTAAAATATTGATTGAAATTGTATATGATTTTATATATAATAATAATTAATTAAAATGTAAGCGATACCAATCAAAGAAAAATACCTCTGTTTTATCTTAGATTAAGCGCTTTATTGCGTTTTAAAATAATAATTAACAAGATATGGGGGAAGTAATATGAGGAAATCAATCGTCTTCTTTATATGTGTACTGATGGTAGTATTTTTGACTGCTTGTAATAGTTCAGGTGATGGATCGGGCGATTCCCAATCTAGTGGTTCAGAGGATGGAAAATCTCATAATCTAATTATTTCACACTTTTTACCAGGGCAACACCCAATACAAACACAAGTCTTTGAAGGTATTGGATCAGAACTTGAATCTCAAACTGATGGACGTATCACTTATGAATTATATCCTGCTAATGCTTTAGGGGATGCCGGGTCACATTATGATATGGCGGTGACTGGTGAAGCGGATATCGCCCTTAGTGTATATGGTTATACACCAGGTAGGTTCCCATCTGTATCAGTCTTAGAGTTACCATTTTTGGCTGAATCAGCAGAACATGGTTCAAAAATTATATGGAAATTATATGAAGAGTTCCCTGAAATTCAAGATGAACATAGTGATACAGAACCGTTATTCTTATTTACTGCAGAACCTGCTCAGTTAATTAGTAAAGATTATAAAATCGAGTCGCCAGACGATTTAGAAGGTTTACGCGTACGATCACCGTCCCCGCTTGGAAATCAAATCTTAGAAGAATTAGGTGCAGCTCCAGTTTCTATGCCAATGGGCGATGTATATGAGGCTTTAGAGCGTGGTACTGTAGACGCTGCAATGGTCCCGCTTGAAACGTTGTATAACTACAACTTCCATGAAATTGCTGAATACATTACAGTGGGTAATTTCTCAGCAACGCCATTCTTTTCTGTCATGAATAAAGATACATTTAATAGTATGTCTGAAGAGGACCAAGAACTTCTTAAAAGTTTAGTTGGTACTGAAAGATCTGCTGAAGCTGGACGTGTTTTTGATATTGATGGACAAGAAGGACGTAAGCTAGCAGAAGAAAATGGTGCCGAATTTATTGAACTTACAGATGAGCAACTCAAACCATGGAAAGATGCTTTAGAAAGTGTAACTCAAAGCTGGATTGATGAAATGGAAGCTGAAGGAATACCCGGGCAAGAGATATATGATCGAGCTATGGAGATTAAAGAAGAGGTTAGAGAGTAATACAGACAGAAAGTAGTGATTGGAATGGAAAGGCTTGTTCGTCATTTATGCTTAGGGCTACAATATGTGGCCCAATTTGTTTTATTTATTATGGCCATAATGGTCACGCTTGACGTCCTAGGACGTTGGCTATTTAAATCTCCAATCATTGGGACTGTAGATATCGTTGAAGTTGGACTAATCATTGTAATATTTGCTAGTTTGGCTTTTACCCATTTAAAAGAAGAACATATTACGGTTGACTTTGTGGTTGAAAAATTCCCCAAAAGAATTCAGTCTATTATAGAGATGTTTATTAATCTATGTATTACAGTCGTGATGTTGTTAATATCTTGGAGTCTGTGGGGAAATGCCATAAGATTGATGGAATCAAATACAGTTACAGGTGATATAAGATTACCACTACATATCTTTGCGTTCTTTGCAGTAATTGGAACAGTACTTTTTGCATTAGTTTCTATTATCTTCATATTTAAATATGGACAAAAGGTGGTCAAAAAGGATGAGTCCTGAGATAGTTGGTGTAATAGGAATCGTATTATTACTCGTTTTATTTATGCTGAAAATTCCTGTAGGTATCGCTTTAATTATTGTTGGCGTCTTGGGAACATCTATTATAAGGGGATGGGATATAGCATTTTCACAGTTAGGTAGAACACCATTTGATACGGCAGCGTCATATTCATTAAGTGTCATCCCGCTTTTTATACTAATGGGTATGGTTTTATCTTATACGGGTCTTGGTAGTGATTTGTATAAAGCTGTTGATAGTTGGATTGGTCACCTTCGTGGTGGATTAGCTATGGCAACTGTAGGAACAGCAAGTATTTTTTCGGCTATATCAGGTTCTTTAAATGCGACTACCGCAACTGTTTCAAAAATATCCCTACCAGAAATGGAAAAATTCAATTATAAATCCAGTCTTTCTACTGCCTGTGTTGCGGCTGGTGGAACATTGGGAATTCTAATCCCTCCGAGTGTTATTCTAATCTTGTATGGTATTTTAACAAGAGAGCCTATTGGTGATCTTTTAATTGCAGGAATTATTCCCGGTCTTATCCAAGTTCTCTTATTTATTGCGACAATTGCCATATTAGTTCGTCGCGATCCATCACTTGCTCCAGCAAGAACTGAAAAAGTAAAATTGATTGAAAAAATTAAATCACTAAAAGATGTCTGGCCATTTTTATTACTTTTCTTAATCAGTATAGGAGGTATTTATTTAGGCGTCTTTACACCAACCGAAGCTGCAGGTGTGGGTGCTGTAAGTTCTATAGTAGTTTCTATAATTAGTAGAAAGCTAGATTGGCAAAAACTATTAGCATCTTTTAATGAGTCTGTTCGCCTGACTGCATATATATTCTTAATTTTAATTGGTGCGACTCTTTTTGGTCAATTTATAACGATCAGTCGCATTCCATTTAAATTAACAACATATGTAGGAAATCTTGATTTGAATGCTTACGTAATTCTGGCCTTGATGTTATTAGCATTATTCCTACTGGGGTGTTTTGTTGAAGGGTTATCTTTAATTGTATTAACATTGCCAATCGTATATCCAATTGTGACAGAATTAGGTTTTAATGGTGTTTGGTTTGGCATAATTATGGTTATGGCGATTAATATTGGTTCATTAACACCACCGATAGGTATTAGTGTGTATGTCATAAAAGGAGCTGCACCACATATTCCGATACAAGCTATCTTTAAGGGTGTTATTCCAATGATTTTTGCCATGGTTTTATGTATTATTATACTTATTGCTATTCCTGAATTAGTTACCATCCTTCCAGACATGATGAATAAATAATATATGATATAATCTTATAGACATTAGAATTAGTACAAATGTAGTTGAGGTATCAAAATGAATAAAAAACAAAAAGCTTACAATTATATGAAGTCAAAAATCATTGAAGGATTATACGTTCCAGGCCAACGAATCGTCATTAATCAGTTAGTAAAGGAATTGGAAACAAGTGCCATTCCGATTCGTGAAGCGGTTCGCCAATTAGAAGCGGAAGGGCTAATAGAATATCAAGACAATATTGGCCCGGTCGTAACACCAATCGACGAGAGCCAATATATTGAAACATTAACCGTTTTAGCCATATTAGAAGGTTATGCAACAGCCTTAAGTAAAGACCATCTGCCTGCACAGGAATTATCAAACCTAAAAAATATTAATCATGATATGATGCTCGCTTTAGATGAATTTGATTTCACTGAATTTGGTGCATTAAATCGAAAATTCCACGATAAGATATATCAATTTTGTCCTAATAAACATTTAGTTGATACCGTAAGGGAAACATCGAGAAAGCTCGACTCAATCAGAGTTACAGGTTCGACTTTTCATCCAAAACGTGCCCAATCATCTATCGAAGAACATGAAAGAATTATTGAGTTACTCAATCAAAAGGTCGACTTTGAAATGATTGAACATGAGGTTCGTAAACATAAAATGAATACAGTAGCAGCATATAAAAACCAAAAAGAAAGAACCAGTAATACTAATCGTTTCTATTTTTGATTTTCCTTCATCGGTATCGCACTCTTTAAATGGCATGAGGTCTTCCATGCCATTTATTTGTTTATATGATATAAAAATTATCTGTTATTATTACTTTTGTTAAAATATGGTTGACTTGTAAATATGACATGATAATATGATAATGACTGAATTTTTAAAATTTTCAATCCCGTAGAGTATTTCCCCCAATTGATTAGACCTACAAATAAACATTCCGTTATGTTCGTTTAAAAGAAATAAATTGTATTGGTAGAGGAGTGTATGAATGTCATATATAGAAGTTAGTGAATTATCAAAGGCGTTTAGTGACAAAAACGTCTTGGATCATTTCTCAATGGATTTAAAGAGGAATGAAGTGCTAGGTGTAATCGGTCACAATGGTGCTGGCAAGACAACGCTTTTTAAGCTGATTCTACAAATGTATACGCCCGATTCTGGTGAGATCAAAATTAATGATGAATCATTTGATCTTAAAAATGATGTAGGTTATTTACCAGAGCAAAGAGGATTATTTGCAAAGACTGATGTTTATTCGCAATTACTTGCATTTGGTTATTTAAAAGGTAAAAGTAAGGAAGATCTCCAACCAAATATTGAGTTTTGGTTGGATTTTTTTAGTGTTGAAGACTATAAGCGTGAAATAGTCGCGAATTTGTCTAAGGGGAATCAACAAAAAATACAGTTTATGACAGCCGTTATACATAATCCTAAGTTATTAATATTAGATGAACCGTTTAGTGGATTAGACCCCATCAATGTTGATTTGTTTATTGACGCGATTGATTATATGAAAGAAGAAGGATGTTCCATTATTTATTCCAGCCATCAATTAGATAGTATTGAACATTTATCTGATCGATTACTGTTTATAAAAGGTGGAAAGAAAATCTATCTTGACTATCTGGAGAATATTAAAGAGCAATATGGTTATCGTTTAAAATTAAGAATGATTCCATAACTGATCAAACATTATTGGAACATGGGTATTCCTTTGAAAAGCAAAATGGTATCTATGAGATAGTATTAGATAATAGACATCAAGCGGAAGAAATAGCAGAGTTATTACCGAATAAGTTTTCGGAAATGTTTGTCATTGAGCAAATAAGTGTTGAAGAAATCTTTAAGCAAATCAACAGTCATGGAGGTTAATTATGAAAAATAAGTATTTCGCATATTCTTATCTTTCTATAAAAACATTAATTTTAAATAAGTCTCTGCTATTTGGATTTATATTTAATCTAATCATAGCGCTGATTGCTTCATTGTATATGATAATTTTTCAACCGGATTTCATGTCAAACGCCCTTGCTAACAGAATCCCTGAATTTGGAAGTTCGATAGGCTTGCTTAATATCATTGCCATAATGGTCGTCTTTTTTCTTTTTGGTAATGTTGCCACAATGATGCAAAGTGTTATTGATGACCGAGATAGTAAAGTGTCTGAGATTATAAATACGAGTATTTATGAGAATCATTATTTAGTTGGTAAATTAGTGTCTTCATTCGTTTTAATTTCAGTAACTATTATAAGTACCGCTATAGCTTTTTTGATAGCTGGGATTGTCTTTGCTATTTTTAATCCATATGATTTTAAGATTTATACCGATATTGTAAAACCACTTATAACATCTTTAAATTTCGAAAATGTGATGTTTATGTTTGGGTGTGTAGGCATAGGTCATTTAATGTTAATTACTTCTATTTTATTTGCGCTTGGGACATCTATAAAAGCTAATAGCGCTGTAGATGCTTTCCCTGTATCACTTTTAGTATTAACGCCATATTTTTTACTCTTTGGTTTATTAATTTTCCTTCCAACTGGTAATAGTGATTTATGGATATCAATTTCATCCATTATGAGTTTTATACCTTTGTTTTCACCAATTTTTATACTGATGTACGTATTTCTAGAGGGTTTTACGATATTAGCATATGCTGCTATCTTTATTTCAATCGTTTATTTAATAATGATATTTAAAGGGGTTGTCAACGTATATAGCTACGCATTCTATATGAGTGAAAAGATATCTTTAAAGAAAATAATACTGTTGGCTCTTAAAGGAAGAGTACGGTTTCGATGATTAAGTTGTATTGATTCGTACCTTGCGGAGTAATGAAAAATGAATAAGCACAAGTAATGGTGAAACTAACTCATAAATGTTGTCATTCAACTTTTATGAGTTTTTTTAATCGATATTTTCGACACTAGTAGCAAATATTATTACTGTAAAAATTCTTTTAGTATGACGATTATTGGATAAACTACCTTTGAGGATTTTATTGAAGGGAGAATACTTTTGATGGAATGGGATTTTATATGGAAAGCGATTTTAATTGTGCTTGGTGGTACTATCCTTTTAAGAATAGCAGGTAGAAAAACGATATCCCAAATGACGTTAGCCGAAACGGTTCTTATGATTGCTATTGGCTCATTACTCATACAACCTATCTCAGGTAGAAATATCTGGATGACGTTATTTGTAGGAGGAATATTGGTTGCCACACTCATTGTATTAGAATACGTACAACTGAAATCCGATGGAGCTGAGACATTAATTACAGGTAAATCAAAGGTGCTAATTGAAAACGGGACGATAAATGAGAAAAATTTAGCTAAAGTAAGAATGACGGTTGATCAACTTGAAATGAACCTTCGGCAAAAAAATGTAACCAATATTAGTGATGTACAGTATGCCACGATTGAACCTAATGGACAAATAGGGTATACGTTGAAAGAAGATGCTCAACCGGTGACAAAAAAGGAATTTCAGCAGCTTTTACAAGATATGTCAGCCAACCAAACACAACTTGCTCAATTAAATCAGCAGCTAAGTAAAATTAATCAAGATAATATGTTCACAGAAGTTAGCCAAAACGAGCACGCCCAAAATCCGCCGGAGCATCTACAATAATTTAACTCGACAAGATTGGTTTAGAAGAGATTTAGACTTGTATAGGAGGCATACAAACAATGAATGAAAGTGGAAAGAAAATATATTTAACATCAAGTGAAATTGCGTCACTTTGGACAGGGTATATGAACGATAGTATGTCAAAGTACGTCCTAAGTTATATGCTTAAACATATTAAAGATAAGGAAATTAAACCAGTTGTTCAGCATGCTTACGATATTTCTGATAGTCACTTAAAACAATTGGAGGACATTTTCCAAAATGAGCAATACGCCAAACCGAATGCATTTACCAAAGAAGATGTAAATGAAAACGCACCTTGGCTTTTCTCTGATTTATTCTGTTTAACTTATGTGAATCACATGGCAAAAGTCGGTATGATTACGTACAGCGGATTTGTTTCCATGTGTGCGCGCAAGGATATGCGAGATTATTTCACACAAGCGTTAACTGAGACCGCTAATCTTTATAATTTATCAATGGAAGTCGCAATGTCTAAAGGGATCAATATTAGACATCCGTATATCGAAGTTCCGAAAGAAACGGATTATGTGGACAGTAAAAAATATTTAAGTGGTTTAAACCCTTTGAGTAACAAACGGCCACTAAACGCTGTTGAAATTTCACATTTGTATCAAAACATCGTAACCAACTCAGTCGGTATGAAACTGTGCATTGCCTTCGGTCAAACGTCACCTTATAAAGAGGTGCAGGACTATATGTTAAGGGGTAAAAATATTTCAAAGAAACATATGAAAATATTTAGTGATAAACTCCTTGAGGACGATGTTGAATCGCCACATTTACCTGATGTGGGTGTTAGTGACTCGACAACGCAAACGTTTTCCGATAAATTGATGATGTTTCATATGTCTCTTATCATTTCAGCTGGGATAGGGAACTATGCTACGGCAGGAGCGGCAAGTCAGCGAAGTGATTTAATGATTAACTACGAACGATTGTCATTAGAAGTTAGTCGACTTGCTAAGAGTGGGGCAGATATTATGATTACACATAATTGGCTTGAACAGCCACCTGGCTTAAAAGATCGAAAAAAATTAACAAGAGAAAAAGAAGGTTAAAATGATTTACATTTGTGAGATGCAAGGTGTTTTTTCAGTATTTATCACCCAAAGAACACCAATAGACCGTTAATTTGACAGTCTATTGGTGTATTCTATGCTTAATCTTAACGTTTCTTTAAATTAGTCGGTTATTAGTTATTTTTATTAGCTAATTCTTTCCGGTCATCAGCCATAGGTGGTTTCTCAAACCAGCCATGTTTTATTAAAAAATTAATTCAGCGTACAATCCCATTTCAGCTATAAGCTTTGAATAATGACCCGCAATATCTCTCCGTTGGGCTACAGACAACCCAACTCCATAGAAGCCTATCGCAGTAGAAACAATTGCTTCAGTATGAAATAGCATCAGTTTTTCAGAAAAAGGTGCAACGGTGGAATTTGTCACTTCCGCTTCCCATCTTTTGGGTTTTCCCAATTTAATTTATGTATTTTTAAAGTAGTCATAACAAGGTATTACTTATTGCCTAAGTACGTTAAATTAGTCATGAAAAAGACAATTTAAATCATTTGCAACTAATCTATTTTCTCATTAAGATTGAATTATCA
The DNA here is from genome assembly GCF_900103915.1 of Tenuibacillus multivorans. Taxonomy (GTDB): domain Bacteria; phylum Bacillota; class Bacilli; order Bacillales; family Alkalibacillaceae; genus Tenuibacillus; species Tenuibacillus multivorans. The sequence goes on from NZ_FNIG01000010.1 coordinate 44,864, forward strand.
ATATAATTTGATTAGAGGAGAGGTTAGCTATGGGTTTCTTTTCAATGTCGTCAAAGCGTAAATCTTATAAATATGGATATCATGGAAGTCACCATTATAAAAAGAAAGGGTTATTAGGGAAATTCCTTCATTCAATGCAATCTAGAAGTCATTCAGGTCATAGATATTATCCACGTCCACACCATCATAATCCACCTCAACAGGGAACAACGAACACACAGACTCAAACATGTCACAATTGTCAGTCACAAATACCGGCTGGATCTAAATTCTGTTTACAATGTGGTGAAAAGGTCAATACATCATCATTTTGCACAGGTTGCGGTGAAAAATTACCAGCGGGTGCAAAGTTTTGTTCGAATTGTGGAACTAAAATATAAGAGGCATCAAGAATGTTGACAAAATTGCCAGGGAAAAGTATTAAAAATTATAGAATGATTAAGCGTATTGGTGAGGGAAGGTTTTCTGTCACCTATTTAGCTATAAACGATCAAAACAAAAAGGTTGTCATTAAGCGATTTAAGAGAAAGGTGATCAAGAAAAACGACTTTCAAATAGAAGATGAAGCAGTGATCCTTTCACAAATGAATCACCCAAGCATACCTGAACTGCTTGGGATTATTAATCAGGATAAATTTTACGGTTTTGTATTAGAGTTAATGCCTGGTGAAACTGTTGATTCATTGTTGTTCAGACATAAATATTCATTTTCTGAAACGGAAATTAGAATTATTGGCTATCAGCTTATTCAAATCTTGAAGTATTTACATGAGCGGGGTATTGTACACGGGGATATTCGAATACCCAATGTTTTAATTGATGATAATAACCGTGTTTCGCTTGTTGATTTTGGCCTAGCTGATTGGGCAGGACATAACCATATAACGTACGATCAAGACTTTTCATACTTCGGAGATTTTTTAATGTACCTTCATTATTCGTCGTTTAATGGGAAACAAAGAAAGAAGGGGCCTTGGTATGAAGAACTTGATTTATCATATGATCAGGTTTATTTTTATAAACGGTTATTACGATTAGAAGAACCTTACACGAGGATTGAGGAAGTAGAAAAGGACTTTCTTAAAGTATACTCAGATGACAATAGTAGATGAGTCAGGAATTAAACTGCACACATGTAGAAGTTTAACATTTGGTTGTAGTTTTTATATACTTTTACCTGCTTTGACTAAATAAATATAATCAGGTTCACCACGATCTACTGGAACTGATAACTCGGTAACATGTTTAAAGATTTGCTTTAACCTTGCTACAAAATGTGGTGCAGAAGAGGCACTCCAAAACGAGATCACCCCTTGTTCGTTTAAAAGGGAAGCTAGTACATGAAGGCTATCTTCCTGATAAAGGGTGTTATTAGATTCGACTACTGTCCAATCAGGTCCGTTATCAATATCCAGACAGATGACATCAAATTTTTCTTGGGTCTCATACATCCATTTTGTAAAATCAGCGTGTACGATATTTGTGCGAGGGTCTTGTAAACTATTTGATGAATATTCAGCTAAATACGTTTTATTCCATTCGATGATACATTTTTCAATTTCAATCACCGTAACCTCTTTGATATTTGAATATGAGAGTGCTTCAGCGAGGGAAAAACCTACTCCTAATCCTCCGATCAATACACGTTCAGGGTGTGTCGCCTCTTCGATAGCTGCCTGGACAAGTAATTTTTCAGATTCTCCATTATAAGTAGCCATTAAGAATGTTCCATTGCTAATGACTTCGTATTCATCACCACGTTGTTGTAATTGAATTTCTCCTCTAGATGTTTTAGCATAGTCAATTACTTTTGGAGAAGTATACATCGAAAACACCCTTTCTCATACCAATTTGATGTTCATTTTATCATAAATCTGAGCCATGATGGTGCATGACGAACGTCGCGTCAATTTTCCATTTCCGGGTAAACAGAAAAATTCCTAAGCTCTCTGACAACACGTGAGATGGGTAAACCGACGACATTGTTGTAATCTCCGACAATCTGCTTTACAAACATCGCTCCCAAACTCTGAATTCCATATGCCCCGGCTTTGTCATAAGGGTCATTCGTGGATATGTACCAATCAATTTCTTCTTTTGACATCGGCCAAAATTCAACCTTTGTTCCTTCAACAAATACAGTCTCATAATCTGCTGAACGTATCATAACACCGGTAAATACTTCGTGGACATCTCCACTTAAAGAAGCAATCATTTTTGATGCCTCTTCCTTGTCTTTAGGTTTTTCAAAAATATGTTGGTTGAAGGAAACGACTGTATCAGACGATAATATGACTTCATTCTCATGCTCGATTGTAACGTTCTGACCTTTTAGTGTAGCTACCTGCTTAACTTTTTTTACCGGGTCACTCGTGTTGACTTGAGATTCATCAATGTTAGGCTTTTGGATTGAATAGGGAATTTTAACTTGACTTAAGAGCTCCCGCCTTCTTGGAGACGATGATGCTAAGATAAGTTTGTTTGGCATACAAGTACCTCTCTTTTCTTAAAAAATTACTCACACTGCCTTTTTAGTATTTTAACCATACTAATGATAAATTTCCAACAAGAATTTTATCCACCAATTGATAATTTTTCTTAAGTAAATATGAATTGATACGTTAGTTTTAAACAATCTAATAATAGACGTTTAAGATGAAATTTATACCGGTCAATTTATTTAGAGTAACTGAAGAGGTGCTTCTACATGAAGAAGATTTTGTTACTACCGCTATTAGATAGTTTACCTTCGGGACATCATCAAGTCGCTAATACGATCTCTGAATATGTCTATAATCGATCAAACGATATTAAGTGTAAAAAAATCGACATAATGAGTAGGTGGAATCCAGCTTTTGAATCCATGCTCACCAAAACGTATTTATGGTGGATTCAAAAGAATCCAAAATCCTATGCACGAGCTTATCGGAAGTTTGTATATCAACCTGATAATCAACGAACTTATAAACATTACGAGTGGATGTTTCAGAGAAAAATGAAGGACATTCTTGATGATGAAAATCCTGATTTAATCGTTTGTACGCATGCTTTTCCGTCGTATCTTGTTAATAGACTTAAAAGGCTTGGCGAATGTCAAATTCCTACGTTGAATGTATATACAGATTTTTTCATTAATGATGTGTGGGGAGAAGACATGGTGGATTATCACTTTGTTTCAAATGTCGGTATGAAATATAGCTTAAAAAACAATCATCATATACCTAATAAAAATATATTTGTAACAGGGATTCCTGTAGATGAGAGTATTAAACAAGCAACCCTAAACCAAAGAAGTAATGATAAATTAAACATTATTGTCTCAGGTGGTAGTGCAGGACTTGGGTCGATTATGGAATGTATTCGACATACTAATCCATATAAACAGGTAAACTATTATATTTTGTGTGGCAACAATGAGCGTCTCTATAAAGACATTAGAAATATGAAGGCAGAACATATCCATCCACTTCCGTACATTTCATCGCGTCAAAAGATCAATGAATTATACAGTTTGGCCGATGCTATCATTACCAAACCAGGTGGTGTCACAGTTAGTGAAGCTGTAAAGAAGAGGGTTCCGATCTTTGTCCATTCTGTACTCCCTGGTCAGGAGGAGATAAATTTGGCACACCTTTTAGAACAAGGACTTGTATTTACGATTGATAAAGAAGCTCCAATTACGGAACAAATTCTCGAGGTATTAAACAGTAAGGAAAAAATGGATAAATATAAACGTTCACAAAAGCTTTATTTAGATACTTTAGATTTTCAGGATCCGGATGATATTTATCATTTTATTATTTCAATATTAGGTTCACGAGAAAAAAAGCTAAGCTAATGGGATGATCTTGATTTGTTATGTCAGGTCACCTTGTATATACTTTCATTTATTTCAAATAGCCTTTGGTGAACATAAGGCATTTTGGATATTTTTCATCTAAATGTTGCATTCTAATTATATACGAACCATTTAGATGAGGGTGATTGTTGAAATGAATTTGGCAGACATTATGACGGTTATCGCTTTTTCCGTTTTAGGCATCATTTTGCTCCTATTAATCGGATTTGGTATATACGAGTATTTTATTGATCGAACTCAAAAACAGCACCCAGTACTTAGGAATTATCCTTTGCTCGGAAGGGTGAGGTATTTTTTTGAAAAAATCGGCCCTGAACTTAGACAATATTTTTTCAATAGTGATAACGAAGGAAAGCCTTTTTCTAGAAGAGAATTTCAGCATATTGTCCGCAAGGCAAAATATAAAAGGGATGTAATCGGCTTTGGGTCGCAACGAGACTTCGAAGGTGCTGGCTATTATATTCGAAATTCGATGTTTCCAAAATTAACTGAAGAACTGAGAAAGGATCAAGATACAACAGTAGCGACTCAGCGTTATTTACTCATTAAGGATCCTTTATTTACACAACGAGAGGAAGTATTGGAAAAGGAAGAATCAGAAGCCTACCTGTTACCTGAGGAGGATGCTATTGTTATTGGTGAACAGACGGAACATCCGTTTGTTATTAGAGGTCAGATTGGTATGTCGGCAATGAGCTATGGCTCTCTTGGTGACCGTGCTATAACGGCACTTTCAGAAGGGCTAGGCATAGCTGAAGGTACATGGATGAATACTGGAGAGGGTGGACTGTCCGATTATCATTTAAAGGGCGATGTTGATCTCATTATGCAGATTGGCCCTGGTCTTTTTGGCGTCAGGGATAAAGAGGGAAATTTTGATTGGGATGAGCTGTTAGAAAAAAGCAAAATTCCACAGTTAAAAGCTTTTGAGATTAAATTAGCACAAGGAGCCAAAATCCGAGGTGGTCACGTTGATGCCGAAAAAGTGACGAAGGAAATAGCAAGGATCCGCCGTGTAGAACCATTTAAATCAATAGACAGTCCCAATCGTTTTTCAGAGTATGAAGATATCCCATCATTGTTTGGTTTTATTAATCAAATTAGAGAACATACTGGTGTACCGGTAGGGATGAAGATTGTAATCGGTAGCCCATATGAAGCTGATGAATTGGCACAACATATTCGTGATTTAGGTACTGGCCCTGATTTTATTACAATTGATGGTGGGGAAGGTGGTACGGGTGCATCATATCAAGAATTAGCGGATAGTGTAGGACTACCTATTAGATCAGCACTACCACTCGTTGATGAGGCCTTAAGGAAATATGGGGTTAGAGATCAAGTAAAAATCATTGCCTCAGGTAAATTGTTTGCACCAGATCGTGTTGCGATTGCATTGGGAATGGGCGCAGACCTTGTTAATGTGGCACGTAGTTTAATGATAACAGTAGGATGCATTCAAACTCTGAAATGTGCATCAAACGCGTGTCCTGTTGGTGTAGCGACAACGGACCCAGATTTACAAAAAGCACTTGTCATCAATGAAAAAAAGTGGCGGGTAGCTAACTACATTATTTCAATGCGAAAGGGTCTTTATCGTGTTGCTGCAGCATCAGGCCTTGATTCGCCAACGAAATTCAAACGGGAACATGTCGTATATAAGGATGAAAAAGGGCAAATCCAACCTTGGTAAAAAGTTGGATGTGTACTCATTTATACAATTTGTGAAACTGAATAATATTAATTTGATTTTCGGGTAAAATATGCCTGAAGTAAAACTTTTTTATGTTAAGAGGGGTTTTGTATGGAAACGGATAAGAGGAATGTAAAATTGACATCAGCTGAAATATCAAGTTTATGGAGTACCTATATGAATGATAGTGGTGTTGTTTGCCATTTACAGTATCAACTCAATAAGGTTGAAGATGAGGATATTAAGCCAGTACTACAGAATGCGTTATCCATGTCGCAATCCCGGATGCAAATGATTGAAGAAATTTTTTACAAAGATAATTATCCAATACCACATGGATTTAAAGTTGATGAAGATGTTGATATCACGGCCCCAAGGTTATTTTCGGACATTTATTTTTTAAATACGGCCAATCAGTTAGGAAAAATTGGACTGAATAACTTTAGTGTCGCTTTAGCGGCCTCAGTTCGTGATGATGTTTATCATTTCTTTAGTCAGTCTCTACGCGATGCCGATTTAATTACTAAAGAATCTAATGAAGTACTATTGTCAAAGGGTATATTTGTGAGATCACCTTACTTACCACATCCAGAAACGTACGATTTTGTTAAGGATGGTCATTTTTTAGCGGGATATTTTGGTGATAAAAGACCCTTAATCGGCTCGGAAATATCCAACTTTTATGGTAATTTCCAAAGGAATGCCTTGGGCGCAGCCACCTTGATGGGGTATAGCCAAGTAGCAAAAGACGAGGAAGTGGCTCAATTTTTTGTGAAAGGGAAAGACATAGCCAAAAAGCATTGTGAAATATTCGGTTCCTATCTTAGGAAAAATGATTTACCAAGCCCAATGGCATGGGGATCTGAAGTGACGGATGTAACGACTTATGTATTTTCTGACCGTAAAATGATGTTCTACACATTATCCCTCATTGCATTAAGCATTGCCTACTACGGTTCAAGCTTGTCGATGAGCCCAAGAAGAGATATTGGTGTAACATATAGTAGGCTTATAGCTGAATTAATGAAGTATTCAGATGAGGGTACGCGAGTGATGATTAAGAATGGTTGGATGGAAGAACCGCCTCGGGCATTAGATCGAGGTGAATTGGCCAGGAAAAAGACATAATAATAAAAAACGTTGCTCTTTTGTGAGGGCAACGTTTTTTGCTTATCACATAAATGAAGTAGATAACCCATTCGTGGTTTATATTTTTTGACTATATAATTGATTTAAATAATACAGGTATTGATTACATGAAATGGAAGTCTGATTATGGTGAATAACGGTGTGTTGAACTTTATAGCGGCGTGGTAATTGTGTAAGTCTTGCTAAATATCTGAAGGATGGCCTAATGACGGTGTTTTCTTGGAAGGCTGATCTTTCGCTATCTGCTTCCCGGTTTTTATTCAATATAGCAATGATTTGCTCAGATGACCTAATACCTAGTCCGTGCCCGAAAAATCTACCGTCTTCTAAAACAACCGCATTTTCTCCTCTTAACCAAGGTGTTCTCGAACTAACGTCAGGATTTTTAAAGTAGACGACATCACCAGGCAACAGGTGATCGGTTTGAATACTTTGGAGTCTAAGGTCGGTGTCATAATGCCAACTGTACAAATATAAATCTTGGAATAAGTGATCGAATAAGTCTTCATCAATACTATTTAACACAGCATGGTAGTAAATGATTAATATCGCTGTTGCACATTCTGTTGCATACTCTAAGCTGTTTATATAAATATCTTTAATGGCTTCAGATGGTAAAGCATCTGGTTTTAATTTAAATCCTCCTGTAGATGTCAGTTCCCAGTACTGAGGATTACAACGAGCATTCTCAAAGATTTCAAATTCTAATTGACTTTGATTCAGTGCTTTTGAACTATCAACGATGTTTTTTCTTAAATTAACTTCAAATGATAATTCATCAATCGATCGGTACTGATGAACATTTGGATCTTCATGAATTTGTTGAACAATTATACTTTCAATACTTCCAGATGGCCAAATGTCATTTTGATTAAAATCCACTCCAGATACGGTAATCATACAACCCCTCATTTCAAGCTTTAGAGTCAATTTGTGTTTTATCATAATGTATTCGAACCCTATATTAATGTGTATAAAGTGAGTACTGTGAGCAAACGCCTTAGTTATATAAGTCTATTGATTAATTTCTAACCTTTAGATAGATGTTGTCTTGTTTTCAGGAAAATATAAAAGTATTTAAGGGAAAATCAATGTGAATGAATGTTGAGCGATCGACTATTATCAACTAAGATGATGGTTATGCACTAAGGAAGAAGAAATTAAACATTAGAGGTGGAATAAAACTATATGTGCGGTATATTCGCAACAACAGGAAACATGGCTGAGACATTAGTGAATGATGTTTTACAAAGTATGCATCACCGAGGTCCAGATGAAGGTAAAGATATAAAATTAGACAATTTTCATTTAGGGCATAGACGATTATCTATTATAGGGCTTCATGATGGAATTCAGCCGATTCATAATGAAGATAAGTCTAAGTGGATTGTTTGTAATGGTGAAATATATAATTATTTGACTTTAAAAAAAGAAATTAAGAATAATGTAGACTTTTTGACGGAATCGGATAGTGAAGTCGTACTGAAAATTTACGAAGAAGAAGGAATAGAAGGTGTTCGTAAGCTAGATGGAATGTTTGCCTTTTTCATAGCAGATGATGAGAATAACACATTTTTGGCTGCAAGGGATACCTTGGGGATTAAGCCACTTTATTACGGTCGAGATAAGACAGGTCAATTATTGTTCTCATCTGAACTGAAAACGTTATATTTAGTGACGGATGATGTACACGAATTCCCAGCAGGTCATTATTATACACCGGAGACCGGTTTTGTTTGTTACCGAAAAATTGAAAGTCCGGTAAATGCGGATATTTATGATCAGCAATCATTAGACAAGATTACAATGCAAATTAACGAAGAATTAACAAGTGCGGTTAAAAAACGTCTATTGGCTGATGTAGAAGTAGGTGTATTATTAAGTGGTGGACTAGATAGTAGTCTAATTTCAGCCATCATAGCCAATTTAAATGAAAGTGGTCAACCTGTTAAGTCCTTTTGTGTTGGTTCAGAAGACAGTGAAGACTTAGTACGGGCAAGGGAAGTTGCAGAAGCAATTGGAACTGAGCACCATGAATACATCTATACCAAACAAGAATTAATTGATGTATTACCAAAAGTTATATATCATCTAGAATCATTTGAACCATCACTTGTGCGTAGTGCGTTACCGAATTATTTTGTATCTAAATTAGCTGCTCAACATGTCAAAGTTATTTTATCCGGTGAGGGTGCCGATGAACTTTTTGCTGGATATGACTATTTAAGAGAATTTAAAGATGACCAATGCTTAAACCATGAAGTGATTCGTATTATTAATTCACTTCATAATATTAATTTACAGCGTGCAGATCGTATGAGTATGGCACACTCATTAGAGCTTCGTGTACCGTTTTTAGATTTAGAGCTAATTGAACATGCTTTAAAAATTCCAGCCAAACATAAACTTCATACAGAAGAGCGAATGGAAAAATGGATTTTAAGAAAATCGTTTGATGGTTTACTGCCTGATCAAATTTTATGGCGTAAAAAAGAAGAATTTTCAGCTGGAAGTGGTGCTTTAGAAATTTTAGAACAACACGCAAATAACACCATCACAGACGAGGCGTTTAAAAAGTTAAACTTAGATGCACCAATTGATCTTCGAAGTAAACAAGAAGCTTTGTACTATAAAATCTATAAGGAAATTTTCCCTCAGGCTTCTGCCATTGATGCTGTTGGGCGTTGGGCAACAGCTTAGTAAGAATGATAGAAGACCGCATTTAGAGTGCGGTCTTTTTCTAATTTATTTGATTGAGATTTTTTGTATTACTATTTCCGATACCCAATAGGACAATGGCTATCGTTACATACCACCTCCAACCTATTAGACGGGATGATTTAATACATCGATCCATTTTTTATTAAGCATATAACAAATTGTTACAAACAGATTACCAGCAAATGACACAAGAAATATTCCCGAATTTTCTGTATAATGGAAGTAGACATCATAGAGGAGAGGGGTCTTTATGCTGAAGAAAAAGAGATGGATGAAAATTGGTATAGGGTTTCTAGTGACTCTATTAATCATAAATATAATTGCTAGTTTTTATTTTTATGATTTAGCGATTAAACGGGAACAAAAGGATTTTTTACAAGATAATGATGACTTGGTTGTTTCAACAGATGCCATGGATGTATTTCTTAGAGGTGGTTGGCGTGAGTGGATTGATAACCAGGATTTTGAATATTGGGAAATGCAATCGTTTGATGACTTAAGACTTCAAGGGTATTATCTTGAAGCAGAAAAACCGACTGATAAAACCGTCATTTTTGCACATGGTTACCTTGGACGAGCGAGGGATATGGGGCTTTACGGACAGCATTATTATGAAGATTTAGGCTATAACATGTTGACAGTCGACCTGCGTGGGCATGGCCAAAGTGAAGGGGATTATATCGGTTTTGGCTGGCATAGCCGCCTCGATATGCTGGATTGGATCGAGCGTGTCATTGAAGAGCAAGGTAAGGACTCTGAAATTGTGCTTCATGGGCTTTCAATGGGTGCAGCAACGGTCTTAATGACTAGTGGTGAAGATCTCCCTGATCAAGTGCAAGCGATTGTTGCAGATAGTTCATATACAAGTGTGTATGATTTATTTGATTACCAAATGTCACGTATGTTTAATCTACCATCTTTTCCAATTTTGCCGACGACAAGTTTAGTGACGCAAGCAAAATCTGACTTTTCCTTGAAAGAAGCATCTGCATTAGATCAAGTGAAAAAAGCTGAATTACCAATCCTATATTTCCATGGTCGTAACGATGATTTTGTTCCAACACGAATGGCAAAAGAACTGTACAACAATACGAATAGCGATGCAACGATAAAAACCTTTGATGAATCAAGTCATGGTGAAGCGTTTGCGATTTATAGAGAGGAATATATTAACGTCCTCAATCAATTTTTAAAACAGCATATAAATGAAGAGTAAGTAGAATTTATGATTTAATAATAGACGGGTAAAATAAATGGTAAACTTTTAGCTTGGAGGGGGCATTTTGGGACACCATCATGATCATTCTCATGGTTCAAATAAAAAAGCATTAATGTTTAGTTTTATCATCATTACGATATTCATGATTGTTGAGGCTATTGGTGGGATTATGACCAATAGTCTAGCTTTAATTTCAGATGCTGGTCATATGTTAAGTGATGCCGTATCCCTCGGTGTTGGATTGTTAGCCTTTAAAATGGGTGAAAAAGTCGCTGATTATAACAAAACATATGGGTATAAACGTTTTGAAATTTTGGCAGCTGTTTTTAATGGGGTAACACTCATCTTGATTGCGATTTATATATTTTATGAGGCGTTTCATCGCTTTCAAAATCCGCCAGAAGTAACGTCAACATGGATGCTCGTCATTGCTTCAATCGGATTAATCGTTAATCTAGTTGTAGCCTGGGTCTTAATGCGCGGGGATACCAATCATAATTTAAACTTGAGAGCTGTATTCTTACATGTTTTAGGTGATTTACTTGGATCGGTCGGTGCTATTGTCGCCGCTTTACTCATCATCTTTTTTGACTGGGGTTGGGCTGATCCACTTGCTAGTGTCATCGTCGCAGGTCTTGTTTTAATTAGTGGTTGGCGTGTCACGAAAGATTCGATTCATGTCTTGATGGAAGGCGTACCTAAAAATCTGGATTTAGAAGAAATTATAAAGGCTGTTGAGAGTATTGAGGGTATCAATAGTATTCATGATTTACATGTATGGAGTATTACGAGTGGTCAAAATGCCCTATCATGTCATGCGGTAGTAGATGGTGATAAGTCGATAGAAGATTGTCAGTTGTTGCTGCGAGATGTTGAACATCATTTGGAGCATAAAGGAATCGGTCATGTGACCATTCAACTCGAAAGTAATGATCACCCACATTCAGAAACGTTAATGTGCAATGGTGATGAATAAAAGGATCAGCACCAAACTCATGAGCGCTGATCCGCCAAGAAGGGCCCGATCCGCCAAAATAGAGACTCGATCCGCTCGCCCAAAAGCACTAGTCTGATATTTCTGTTCCAATCCATACTAAATAAGCTGCTACTTGTAATTAATCGTTTTTCGTTCGTCGTATTCGGAAAAACACGATTAATCCAATGATCAAAAGTGGTATTAAAACAGGAGAGAGACCGACAATCGCGACAACGACTCCTGATCCAATATTTAATAAAAAGTTTAACGAGTCCATGAAAAGTTTTTGTGCCTTGGCAAATGTATTGAGTTCGGATTGTGATTGAACTTCTGGAACTGATATAGCTTTTTCTTGGATGGTAATGGTAACAGTGGAGTAAGCAACATGATTTTCTAGGTAATTCATTCGGCCTTTAATTTGTTCAATTTCAGACTGAACACTTGATAAGTCATCGGAAATTTTTAGTAGATCTTCTGTTTTTTCTGCGTCTTCCATAAATGATAGAAGACGTGTCTCTACGGCTTCTTTAGCCTTTAATCTGGCCTCTAAATCGACGTATTCTTCTGTCACATCTTCGCCTTCTTCACTCTTACTTAGTACGCGTGCATTTTCAGATTCAATGTTGTTCATAAATGATGTGAAGTGTTCTTGAGGAACGCGTACAATAATTTCACCATACATGTTTTCCTCTTCACCACGTTTGTGACTAGAGGATTGAACGACATATCCGTTCATATGATCGAGTTCATCACGGATTTTTTCAGTTGCCTGATTAAAGTTGCTAACTTCAATACTAATTCGTCCTGTTTTAATAATCATCTGGTTAGTCGCTTGGTTATCTACTGCAGTATCTTCACCATCTGCTTCATTTTGATTTCCAGACATATCACGGTCCTCAGATTCGGAAAAGCCAGCATCATCACTTGCAGCTTTTTCTTCATTACTTTCTGCTAGGTCTGCTATTTCACTATCTTCCCCTTCGTTGCTACAGGCATAAAGGCCTATCACTAACAAAAAGCTAGTCAATAATAATAGTTTTTTCACATTGTGACCCCCTAATTTCTTTATATTTATGACGTTAAAAAGTGAATAAAGTTACATATTGATTAAACCTTTTTCATTCCGGGAATATAATGCTGTATGAAACAGAGAAAAAGGGTGATTGAGTGGTACAATCGGGACATTACTTGAAAATTGTGAGCATCATCGCTTTTGTGATTGTCCTTTTTTCATTTCATCAGAGGTTATTTGATATTTCCCCGGAAGACATTCGAACATTGATTTATACAGCCGGTTGGTTTGCGCCGCTTTTTTATATCTTCTTATATTTGTTACGTCCACTAGTCCTTTTTCCAGCATCTATATTTTCAATTGTTGGCGGGTTAGCTTTTGGAGCTATAATGGGATCGGTTTTGGCGTTGATTGGGGCAACTGGTGGGGCAATAGTTGCCTTTTTAATATCTCGTCGTTTTGGGGAAGATAATTTTAAACATAAAAAGGTTCTAGAGTTGATGAACAAATTCGAAACGAAAGGATTTTATTACGTTTTACTCTTAAGGTTTTTACCCGTCGTGAACTTCGATTTAATCAGTTATGGTGCGGGGTTGTCAAAAGTAAGCCTCAAAGATTTTGTTAAAGCAACAGTAATTGGAATTATTCCGGGAACATTGATATATAACTTAATGGGTGCTAGTTTAGTAGAGAGTGATAAAAGTACTATGATATGGGTAGGTGTTTTATATTTAATTGTGGTCGTAGGACCAATAATTTGGAAATCAAATATTATGAAACGAATCGAATAAGTCGATACTGAAAATAACAACGGAGGGATAACATGAAAAAATTACAGCAACAATTACAGCAAATCGATCGTAAGGGTTATAAGGGATATAAAAGTTTACAAGGTAAATTTACTTTCCCGATTTTTGATTTATTCATGGATTATGTACAAGGTGACCCGTTTGCATCGCCTTCAAAGATTCGTTTAGTGATATATAAGCGTTCACAAGATATTGCTCCAGAATGGTTAACTACAAAGAGGCGCCAAACCTATATAGAAGATCACATTGCGCGCAGTGTGCACAAAGCCGTTTTAAACGAGAAAACTAAAATTGGTGGCAGCGGAAAAAGTGGTTTGATTGCCATTGATGCGCCTGATCAAGCGATATTAAAACGTTCTGCAGTTTCTGTGACTCATGAAAAGGTTACGATTTGTTTATCCATTGGTTTACCTGCCAATGGTCGTCGAATAAATGGGAAAGAAGCAGAGAAATTATTGATGCAAGCTCTTCCTTCAATATTAAAGAACTCCATTTTTTCTTTAAAAGTGGATCAATTAAAGCAAGTGTTGCATTTGGCAGACCAACATGATGCGATACGCCAAAAAATGAATGAGGAAAATTGGATTGCTTTTATTGCTAATGGGTCCATTTTGCCACGTCAGAGTGGTATAAGCACAAAGCCACTTTCTAATGCCATTCCTTTTCAGAGCCCTGAAGAAAATGAAGTGTCATTCGACATTCCACATCGCGATCAACCGATTACAGGGATGGCGATTAAGCAAGGTATTTCACTTATAGTTGGTGGTGGATTTCACGGAAAGAGTACGTTGCTTGAAGCTCTAGAACAAGGCGTTTATGAACATATTGCTGGAGATGGGCGGGAATATGTTTTAACTAATCCGTCTGCGGTAAAAGTTCGCGCTGAGGACGGACGAAGTATTGCAAAGGTTAATATTTCACCATTTATTAATGATCTTCCAAATGGATCTGATACGAATCAGTTTACAACGGAGAATGCTAGTGGCAGTACATCACAGGCAGCCAATGTTATGGAAGCGTTAGAAGCAGGTGCCACTACTTTATTGATTGACGAGGATACGAGTGCGACCAATTTTATGATACGTGATGAGCGGATGCAGCAGTTGGTCAAGAAGGAAAAAGAGCCAATCACTCCGTTTGTTCAGAAGGTTAAACAATTACGTGATGAATTTGATGTTTCAACGGTTCTAGTCATGGGTGGTTCTGGAGATTACTTTGACATTGCCGATCAGGTGATTATGATGGACCAATATGTGCCGATCAATGTCACCGATCGGGCTCGACAAATTGCACAAGGTAATCCGGTTGAATGGCCAGAGTCATCCACAAGCTTTGGGGAATGGACTAATCGTACAGTCATTCGTCAGTCTATCAAGCAAAAGCTAGGGCAAAAGGCGAAGGTTCAAGCAAAAGGTAGGCATTCAATTATGATTGGTCGTGATACCATTGACTTATCATTAGTTGAACAAATTGTCGATACTTCCCAAACAAGAATGATTGCAAATATGTTAAAATATATGGCGATGCATGCACCATTTAAGTATGATTTATCCATCACGGAATGGTTAAATCATTTTGAGAAAGAAATTGACGAAAATGGTTTAGGCTTTACTCAAAAAAATAATGAACAACATCCAGGTGATTTAGCGAAGCCACGTCGATATGAGGTGGCGGCAGCCATCAATCGCCTGCGTCAAATAAAAATAGACTAACTAGAAAGGAGGGGCGTGCATGAATGTCCAGCAACTAAAGGAAGAATTAATCGCATACAGCAAAGAAATCGGCATTCAAAAAATCGGTTTTGCATCAACAGATACATTTGAAACGTTAAAGCAACGTCTAGTTGTTCAACAGTCACTAAAGTTTCAATCTGGTTTTGAAAAGGGATCGATTGATGAACGCACGACCCCAACACAATTAATGCCTAAAGCACAGTCAATTATTTCGATTGCATTAGCCTATCCGTCACGAATGAAGGACGCGCCTAAAAGTAAAAAAAGTGACCGTCGAGGTATTTTTGCAAGGGCATCATGGGGTAAAGACTATCACGATGTTCTACGTGAAAAACTCAATTTGCTCGGTGAATTTTTACAAGAAAAGATGGATGGCGTAGCTTATAAAGCCATGGTTGATACGGGGGAATTGTCAGATCGAGCTGTTGCTGAACGTGCGGGTGTAGGTTTTGTCGGTAAAAACTGTGCATTAATCACAGAGGAGTATGGATCCTGGGTGTATCTAGGCGAGCTGGTCACGAACCTTCCATTCGAACCCGATGAGCCGATTGAAGAAGGTTGCGGTGATTGTAATATTTGTGTGGATGCCTGTCCTACAGGAGCCCTAGTTCAAGGTGGTCAGTTGAATGCTCAGCGCTGTATCGCCTATCAATCGATTACGAAAAGTTTTTTACCCGATGAATTCCGTACAAAATTAGGGAATCGACTATACGGCTGTGATACGTGTCAGCTCGTTTGTCCAAAAAATAAAGGAATGGACTTTCATTTACATCCTGAAATGGAACCAGATCCAGAGCTGGCTAAGCCTAAGCTCGTTCCGTTATTAACAATCTCTAACCGTGAATTTAAAGAGAGATTCGGATACATGGCGGGTTCGTGGCGCGGTAAGAAACCGATTCAACGCAATACGATTGTAGCATTAGCCCATTATAAAGATGAGACTGCCGTTGATACGTTAGCTGATTTGATGGTGAATGATCCTCGCACTGTCATTCGTGGAACAGCAGCTTGGGCCATCGGAAAAATCGGGCGAGAAGACGCTCACGAAATGATTGGGCAAGCAAAAGAACATGAAGAAGACGAAGATGTGCTGTATGAAATGGAAAAAGGGTTGGAGTTTCTCAGTCAGCATATATAGTGAACGAAAAGGCTTGATTGCCGAGCGAAAAATGGTGATTGGCGAGCGAATTCCGCAAGCTGCCGAGCGAAAAATGATGATTGCCGAGCGAATTATTCTGCCAATTATTAATTATTATAAGGAGAATATTTTATGAAACCTTTAATGTTAACGAGCTATAACTCCCCAATAGGTGACATCATGATAGGCGGACAGGATGAAAAGGTATTTTTTATTAAATTTGGTTCACGGGATGAGTGGGTAGAAAAGTGGATGTCTAAACACAAAATAGATAAGACAGTTCATGACCCGAGTGCCTTTCAACAAGCAAAGGATGAGCTTCAAGCTTATTTTAATGATGAGTTATCACAATTCTCGTTTCAAACTGAGCTGTTAGGAACAGATTTTCAAAAGCGTGTTTGGCAGGAGTTAATCAACATACCATATGGTGAAACATGGACATATAAAGATATTGCTGAAGCGATCAAACAACCGAAAGCGATTCGTGCTGTTGGTGGTGCCATTAACAAAAACCCGATTTCAATCGCAATCCCTTGTCACCGTGTAATAGGTAGTGACGGTACTTTAACAGGCTATGCAAGCGGACTCAATAATAAACGCTTTTTACTCCATCATGAAACAAAATCCAAGGATTGGTTACACTTAACGAGCTGATTTGTGATATAATACATCTCGTTTATTAACGTCTTAAAGAGGTGTAGAAATTGGGTATACATGTTGTGTTATATCAACCAGAAATCCCAGCGAATACCGGGAATATTGCCCGTACCGTTTTAGGAACTAATACGACGTTACATTTAATTCGTCCATTAGGATTTTCAACGGATGATAAAATGTTACGTCGCGCTGGCTTAGATTATTGGCATAATGTCAATATTATATATTATGATTCAATTCAAGAACTGTACGATAAATACCCAGGCGGCAGTTTTTATTATATTGAAAACTTCGGTACTAAGTATTATACCGATTATGATTATAGTAATCGTAACGAAGATATTTTCTTTGTTTTTGGTCGGGAAACAGATGGAATACCGGAGGAGCTATTAAAGGGAAAAGAAGATCGTTGTTTACGGATTCATATGACAGATCAGATCAGGTCCTTAAATTTATCGAATACAGCGGCAATTGTTGTGTATGAAGCCCTGAGGCAACAAGGCTTTCCAAACGTAAAATAAAAAGTGGCAGGTAAATGAGAACCTGCCACTTTTTTTAATCGTTATTTTTTAGGTTGTCCTGGTTTCACATCGTAGCCAGCTGTAAACATGGATACTAAAAATGTTACACATACGCCTAAAATAATAGCTAATTTCATGTCAATCCACCCCTATTCACAGTCATTAGTTTATATTATAACCAAAAATTCCATTCATGTGAACTCATGTCATAATCTGTTCAAAGAAAATTTAACTCAATGTTGTCATAAATATGAATACACATAAGAGCAGGGGGCCTGCTCATGAAACAAAGAATGTCGTTAGAGGAATATGTTAATGCGATTAAAACGGGTGAATTTTATCCCTTATCTGCTCATAAGCGAATGTATCATGCCATTTTATATGCAAAAAAACAAAACCTTTTGGATCATTTGATTGATCAACAGACTATGACCAAACTCATACACCAATATTTTTTACCAGCTAGCCAAGGATATGACATCAAAAAACGAATGTTAATTTTAGTCGGACCGCCAGGAAGTGGGAAGTCAAGTATTGTACGTTCTTTAAAGTTGGCATTAGAAGCATATTCTAAGACTGATCAAGGTGCTATATATCGCATTCAATCTTGTCCGATGCAAGAGGACCCACTTTTAGCTCTGCCCAATAATGAACGGTCTAAATTATCGTTTGAAATTGAAGGTGAACTATCGCCTTTAAATCGATTAAGATTAGAACAGGAATGGAATCATGATTGGCGCCAAATACCGGTTGAACGTATTTATATGTCTGAAGCTAAACGAACTGGTATCGGGAGTTTTTTTCCATCAGATCCATATTCACAGGATATTTCTGATTTAATTGGCACCGTGGATTATGCGAAGATTACGACTTATGGTACTCAAGCTGACCCAAGAGCTTATCGCTACGATGGGGAACTTCAAGCTGCCAACCGCGGGCTTCTTGAACTACAGGAAGTGTTTAAGTGTGATCGACGCCTGCTACTCCCATTTTTATCTTTGGCTGAGGAAAAGGTTTATAAAGTGTCACGGCAAGCTCTAATATCGGCAGATGAGGTTATCATTGGCCATACAAATGAAGAGGATTTACAGAACGTCATTCAATCTAAGAACCAACAAGCTTTGTTAAATCGAATGGTGTTTATTCGAACGCCTTACAATTTAGACTTGAATCGTGAAGTCTCGATGTATCATCAAAAAATTTTAGATAAAGATAAGGAGCGTCTCGGCTATCAAACTTTAGAAACCTTAGCTGCAGCTATGATTCTTACTCGATTAAAACGCTCTAATCAGTCCATCACCCTATTGGAAAAACTTGAATGCTATCAAGAGGAAAAACGTCAACGTGAGTTTTTAGATGAAGGGATGTTTGGGTTAGATCCGAGATATGCGTTTCAAGTTTTATCGATTGTCTGTGCTGAACCTTTGAAATCAATCGAAGCAGATGATTTAATAGACGAGTTGGACCAATTAATAAACGAGGATTTTAGACTGATTCGTCCTCAAATCGATCAATATAGACACGCCATACAACTAGCAAGAAGCAAGTATCAAAAACAATGGATGAAACAGATTAGAGCCATTTTAAAAGATACCCAAATACATCAACTTAATCAATGGGTAGAACGATACGAAAAAGGCACTGATTCAACGCTTTCAAACCAAGTACATCATTTACTAGGGATTGATGAAACCAATATTGATCATTATCAAAACATGCGGAACTTACTGCTTAAAAAGGAAGAAAGTATTTCATTTTCTGAGTTACCTGAAAGATATCAAGATGCATTTATCGATTTATTTTTTTTAAAACATCAAGATCATTTAGAAAGCTGGTTTATAACAGATGTTAAACCAGTGCTGTTAAAGCAAAACTATGTTATAACAGAAAGGCTTAAACAAAGGGTTTTGGGTATCATACAAAACTATTTAGAGACTATAATGCTTTAATCCGACAATTTTTGTTGTGTTTGCCTTTTCTATATGCATTTTTTCATATATACTAATTTTGAAGATGAATCGAGTGTTTCAGTTTATTTTTTTTGAGTTGTTTGAGAATACTTTATAGAGGGTAAAAACAACTTGGTAGAAATTACTCGAATAACTGTTATACACTAATAGCATAAGATGAACTTATGTGATAATTGATGGGGGTAGTAAAAGTGGCAATGAAAGGGTCTAACGACAATGTTTGGGATGCTTTTCATGGTCCGAACATGGGCTACATTGAAGAGCAGTATGAATTATATCTAGATGACCCTGATGCAGTTGACGAATCACTGCGTCATATGTTTGAGGAGCACGGAGCACCGACATGGATGTCGACGACTGGCGAAACTGATTCCAGTCAAGGAACAGCATCCACAGCAGATTTACAAAAAATAACGTCTGCGATGAAATTAGTCGATGCCATCCGTCGACACGGACATTTAGAAGCGGATATTTTTCCGGTTGGAGAACAGGACGAACGGTATTCACCGTCAGTCGATCCGAAAAAATATGGTTTATCAGAAGGTGATTTAAAACAACTTGATGCAACGTTATTAACACCTGATGTACCGAAAAATGTACGAAATGCTTGGGAGTTCGTACAGCATCTAAAACAGAAATATTCAGGGAGTATTTCATTTGAATTCAATCACATTCCCGACGATGACGAACGCGAGTGGCTCTACAGTAAAGTAGAAACTGGCGCTTTTGATGTTTCATTAAATAATGAAGATAAAAAGAAAGTCTTGAAACGTTTGGCGGATGTAGAAGGCTTTGAACAGTTTTTAGCTAAAACCTTCGTTGCACAAAAACGTTTTTCAATAGAAGGTCTTGATGTGATGGTTCCAATGCTTGATCACATGGTTACAAATGCGCATCAGGACGAGGTTGAGCATATCATGATGGGCATGGCTCACCGTGGTCGATTAAATGTATTGGCACACGTACTAGGTAAACCATACGATTTAATTTTCTCTGAGTTTGCTCATGCACCTGATAAAACGCTAGTTCCTTCAGAGGGATCAACAGGCATTAATTACGGTTGGACAGGTGATGTTAAATATCACTTTGGTGCAGATCATGAATTTACAACCGATAAAAGTAAAACTAAGATTACGTTAGCACATAACCCTTCGCATCTTGAATTTGTTAACCCAATTGTTGAAGGTTATACACGTGCCGTTCAAGATAATCGAAATGAAAAAGGTTATGCCGAAAATGATGTGAGTAAGGCATTTAATATTCAAATCCATGGTGATGCAGCGTTTATCGGAGAAGGAATCATTGCCGAGACCTTAAACTTATCACAATTACGTGGATATGAAACAGGTGGTGCTGTTCATATCATTGCGAATAACCTTGTAGGTTTTACAACAAATCATGAAGACGGACGTTCGACACAATATGCAAGTGACTTAGCCAAAGGATTTGAAATACCAGTCATTCACGTCAATGCTGATGATCCAATAGCTTGCTTAACAGCTGTTGAGTTTGCATACCAATACCGCAAGCAATTCAAAAAAGATGTGTTAATCGACCTGGTTGGCTACAGAAGATATGGACACAATGAAATGGATGAACCTCGTGGAACGCAGCCAATCTTGTATCAAGATATCGATAATCATGGGACAGCATACGACGTCTTTGCCGACCGTTTAGTTTCTGAAAATGCGGTAACAGAAGAAGAAGCTAAAGAGTGGAAAGACGATGTGAAGAAAAATCTTCGTGACATATACGACAATATGAAAGAAAGCGAAACAAAAGACCCTTCAGTACCGGACTTACCTAAGGAAGTCGTGAATGGTCTGGATAAAATTGAAACAGCTGTTGCAGAGGAAACTTTACAGAAGCTTAATGAGGATATGCTTAAACGGCCAGAGGGATTTACCGGATTTAAAAAGCTTGAAAAAATCCTAAAACGTCGTGAGAAAGCCTTTGATGAGGGCGAAAAAATTGATTGGGCTTTAGGTGAAGCACTAGCCTTTGCCTCAATCTTAAAAGATGGTACACCAATCCGTATGTCTGGTCAGGATACGGAACGTGGTACATTTGCACACCGCCATGCGGTATTACATGATGTCAACGAACCAGGGTCATATAGCCCTTTCCATGGTATAGAAGGTGTTGAGTCATCATTTAGTATTTATAATAGTCCTTTATCTGAAGCTGGCGTATTAGGTTTTGAATATGGTTATAGTGTTCAATCGACTGATACGTTGGTACTATGGGAAGCACAGTATGGTGATTTTGCCAATACAGCACAAGTGATTTTCGATCAGTTTATTGCTGCTGGTCGTGCAAAATGGGGGCAAATCGCTAGTATGGTTATGCTTTTACCTCATGGTTATGAAGGCCAAGGACCGGAGCATTCAAGTGCACGTCTAGAACGTTTCTTACAGCTATCGGCTGAAAACAACTGGACAGTAGCTAATGTAACAACAGCTGGTCAGTACTTCCATTTATTAAGACGCCAAGCAGCTATTGTTGGTACAGTTGCCGCTCGTCCATTAGTTCTTATGACACCGAAGAGCTTAATCCGTAACCAACACGTCGCGGTCGATCATAAACAATTATCTACTGGTAAGTTTAACACGGTGTTAGAACAAGAAGGATTAGGGGAAAATCCTGACAGTGTTAAACGTTTAGTTATCGGAAGCGGTAAAGTAATGGTCGATATTGAAGAGGAACTAGAGGACCGCGAGCCGAATGATAACGTTCATGTGGTCCGTTTAGAACAGATATACCCATTCCCTGAAAAAGAGCTACAACGCATCTTGAAAAAATATAAAAATATTGAAGAGATTGTTTGGGTACAAGAAGAGCCTAAGAACATGGGTAGTTGGGACTTTGTAAAAGAACGAATTCAGTCTATTAAGAAGGTTAAACAAAAACTTAACTATGTTGGACGCCCTTATCGTTCATCACCTGCTGTTGGTGATCCTAACATTCATAAATCAGAGCAAAATCGTATTGTCAATGAAGCATTAACGCTTGATTAAAGGAGGAAATCAAAGTGAAGGAAATCGTAGTTCCTGAATTGGCCGAATCCATTACAGAAGGTACGGTCGCTGAATGGTTAGTACAAAAAGGAGACAAAGTCGAAAAAGGTGATCCAGTCGTCGAATTAGAAACAGATAAAGTTAACGTTGAGGTTAACTCAGACTTCTCGGGTGTTATCGCTGAAATCTTAGTCGGAGAAGAAGACGACGTAGAAGTAGGTGATGTCATTGCTAAGGTAGATGAAAGTGGAGAAGCAGCAGGATCAGCTGACTCAGGTGATGCAGCACCTAAAGAAGAACCAAAAGAAGAGCCTAAACAAGAAGAAAAACCAGAGGCTAAGGAAGAGCAACCACAAACACAGGATGACAATAAAGCCGATCAGCCAGTTGCTTCACCAGCTACGCGCAAACGTGCACGTGAACTTGGTATTGATTTAAACGAAATTAAACCTAAAGATCCAGTTGGTCGTATTTCTAAAGAAGATGTAGAAGCTGCTGCTAAAACAAAAGTAGACGCTGCTAAAAATTCTAAGAAAGATGATCAATCAGCAGAAAAAACGGAATTTGATAAACCAGTTGAGCGCGTGAAAATGTCACGTCGTCGTCAAACAATTGCTAATAAATTAGTTGAAGCACAACATAATGCAGCAATGCTTACAACATTTAACGAAGTAGATATGACGAACGTTATGGAACTTCGTAAACAGCGAAAAGAGGAGTTTGAAAAGAAACATGGCGTCAAACTTGGCTTCATGTCATTCTTTACAAAAGCCGTAATTGGTGCTCTTAAGGAATTCCCATTAGTTAATGCTGAAATTCAAGGCAAAGAAATTGTCATGAAGAAATTCTATGATATCGGTGTTGCGGTATCAACAGAAGAAGGCCTTGTTGTACCAGTTGTTCGTGATGCGGATCGTTTAAGCTTCGCAGGCGTTGAAGATGAAATCGGTCAGTTAGCTAAAAAAGCTCGTGACGGAAAACTAGGATTAAATGATCTTCAAGGTGGATCGTTCACGATTACAAATGGTGGTATTTTCGGATCACTACTATCAACACCAATTATCAATGCACCACAAGTTGGTATTTTAGGTATGCACAAGATTGAAAAACGTCCGAAAGTTATGCCAGACGACAGTATTCAAGTTCGTCCAATGATGTACATTGCCATGTCATATGACCACCGTATCATTGATGGTCGTGAAGCGGTACAGTTCTTAGATCGTGTTAAACAAATGATTGAAGATCCTTATGATTTATTATTAGAAGGTTAATTCAATCTAAGAAACCCCGTTCATTAAGTTGAACGGGGTTTCTTATGTTTTACTAGTGCTTATTCAATTACCCTGGGCATATACATTTAAAATGAATAATTCTGTTTGAGGTGATGCGACTTGGATTTCTTTTCTTTACCGAAGTTTTTTCATGGACGCAAACCAAAGATAGAACGTAACAATCATGAAACAGAAGTATTAGCTCATCACATAAAAAGTCCGAAATCCCCGTTAAATGAGCGTATTTTGTGGAGCATTTTTCGTGAATTGTCAACCAAGGAACCAAATTTACCTTACAAAAAGCTGAACCTTAAACAATCATTATTAAAGCACGTCTCTTACGGGCTGAATTTTGAGGAGTCTTTAACCTACCGAGAATTAGATATTTTTCCCCAGAAGCCGTTCATCAAGGTGTTGCTTATTGATTCATCATTTTCTATGAAAGCCGCATTAGACGATATATTAAATATTATCGAAAAAAGCACATACCATATTATGTTTTATCATGATGTTGATCTTCATGATTATAGCTTCAAAAAGCCTTCTAAAATCAAATTTATTGGCGGTACCTCCCACGCTAAGCCACTAAAGAGGATACATCAAGTTAGTGAGGACCTAGGTGTTGTTCTACAGATAGAGCATATTTCTGATGCGGAAATATCTAACCGTGACCAACTTGAGACATATCAAATAATAAAAAAAATTGACCACGGCAGCTCAGAATATGAGTTAATTATGCCAGCGTATTTTAAAACATAAAAACCACACTTTCGGAAAGGATAATAAACAACAGAGGACGTTAGTTTATGGAAGAAAAGTTTGAATTCATGCAGTTTTCTTAATATATGATTATACAAGAATTTTTTCGGGTAAAAATCGAAAATTGTGGTCAGTTTTTTTATTTGATTTAAGGGAGGACAGCATCTTGGGAATTATACTCGATATTATATTAGCAATTGCAGCGATCGCGATTATCTTTTCGATCGCCTGGTTTATGTCAAATGATAGGCAAAATATACCATATAAAGGAATCGCTTTCATGTTGATTGCCCAACTCATCATCACTTGGTTTATGTTTAATACAGAAATAGGTAAGCTTATTATTGAAGGCATATCAGCTGCGTTTAATAAGCTGATTGAATTCGGACGTTCAGGTGTAGACTTCGTCGTAGGTGGACTAGCCTTCTTGGACCCTGATGATCCAAGTGTATTCTTTTTTGATGTACTCTTAATTATTATATTCTTTGCAACCATTTTATCTGTTTTAACATATTTAAAAATACTGCCAATCATCATTAAATATTTAGGTGGGTTTATTTCAAAAATTACAGGTTTACCGAAAATTGAATCATTTAACGCGGTTAACAGTATGTTTTTCGGACAATCTGAAGCTCTCTTGGCAATCAAATCTCAGTTCCATCGTGTAACTGAAAACCGTCTTTATATCGTTAGCGCATCAGCAATGGGATCGGTATCAGCCTCAATTGTGGGTGCCTATTTGCAGATGATCCCTGAACAATACGTTTTAGTAGCTATTCCGCTAAATATGTTTAGTGGTCTAATCTTAGCTTCAATCATTGCGCCAGTAAGTGTGGAAGATGAAGATGATGACGTCGATATAGATGAGGTGACGGATTCAAAAAGTGTTTTTGAAGCGATGGCCAATGGTGCCCTTGACGGTGGTAAAATTGCCTTAATCGTGGCAACCATGTTAATTGCCTTTTTAGCTTCACTTGAATTAATAAACTTTATTATTGGAGCTGTAATCCCCGGAGTAACTCTAGAAGGTATTTTAGGTTGGATTTTCTCCCCACTTGCTTTCTTAATGGGCGTTCCAGCGGGTGAAATTTCGGACGCGGGTTCCATTATGGGCTTAAAGGTCATTACAAATGAATTCGTAGCCATGGGACAATTAAACGAAGCAATGGCTGGCCTATCCGAAAAAACAATTGGTGTTATATCTGTATTCTTAACGAGCTTCGCTAACTTTTCATCCATTGGTATTATCGCTGGTACGGTAGCAGGTATCAACAACGAAAAAGGTAAAATAGTGTCACGCTTCGGGATGAAATTATTAGTTGGTACAACCATGGCATCACTACTTTCAGCAACCATTGCGGGATTGTTTATTTAATGTAAATAAAAGAACTCGCCGTACTGGGCGAGTTCTTTTATTATAATTCGCTCGGCAGGGAGGATAATTCGCTCGGCAAGGCGCATAAATCACTCGCCAATCGACGAAATATGCTCAGCACCCGCTCGATGCGTGCGTTTCGTAATCATTTTTAATCTAATCGACAAGGCTATAGCACCAAAGCCTAGCCCGGAAATCAGTCCAACCCAATAGCCATATGGTCCAAGTGCTGTAAAATTAGCCGTTATATAACCTGTTGGCAGGCCAATGACCCAAAAGGAAACAAGTGCAATGAACGATGTAGCATTCACATCCTTGTATCCTCTCAGTACCCCTTGAATTGGCGTTCCGATGCCATCTGACAGCTGGTAAAAGATCGCATAAATTAAAAAGTGCTGCATGAGGCTATTCACCTTAGGGTCATTACTATATAGTGAGGCGACATTCTCTCGAAATAAAAAAATTAAAATCCCGCTAAACAATGCAAGCAAAATTCCTGAACTAATTCCAATCTTTGTATACGTCGTCGCTTCTCGAAAACGCTTGGCTCCGACCTCAAATCCAACTGCGATAGTCAACGCCATGGCAATAGCTAATGGCAGCATATAAAACAGAGTAGCAAAGTTAATAGCCGATTGGTGTGCAGCGATGGTTTCCGTATCATATACACTGATTAATAGGGTGACAGCGGCAAAAATACTCGTTTCAAAAAAGATCGTAAAGCCAATGGGAATCCCAATTTTAAGTTGTTCTTTCCAAGCCTTAAAGTCAGTTTTTTCCCACTGATTAAATATTATATAACCTTTAAAAGGTGCAAGCTTTTGAATCAAAACAATCGTAATTAAACTCAAGATGAAATAGGTAACCGCTGAAGCGATTCCTGCTCCAATACCGCCATAGCTCGGCACGCCGAAGTTTCCGAATATAAAGATATAATTAAAGAAAACATTTAAGGGTAAGGCGAGTAATATAATAAGCATAGAGATTTTCGTTTGACCTAGGGCGTCAATAAAAGAACGCAAAAGGTTAAAAACAAATAAGGGAACCATCCCTACACCGAGGCTAACTAAATAATATTTAGCAATACGGCGTACTTCGGGTTCTAATGATAATGCTTCGAGTATTGGAGTGAGCACCACTATTCCAATGATAAAAATAACAATCGCGATAGCAATCGATAAATAAACGCCTTGTCGCACAACATGTGTGATTTTATCTTGTGCATTAGCTCCAAGTAGCTGTGATACGATAGGCGGTATGGCCATCAAGATTCCCGTTACACCAGTTAAAACAGGAACCCATATAGATGAACCAATCGCAACACCAGCTAAGTCGTCTGCACCAGCACGGCCAGCCATAACTGTATCAAAAAAGTTCATCATATATAAACCAACTTGCGTAACCAGTATCGGAAGCAAGATTTTGATAAATAAAATTACCTTTTCATAGATGGACTGTGTTTCGTACATAAAGCGGATTTTCTCTCCTATCCAAACCTTACGACATTTGCTAATATGTCATTATACTTGATTTTTTCTGAAATGAATAGAAAGGGCGACTATGAAAATGAAGCGGAAATCAATCGTATTTACGGGTGGAGGTACAGCAGGACATGTTGTCGTTAATTTAGCGCTTATACCTGAATTTTTAAAAGAAAACTATGATGTTCATTATATTGGTTCATATCAAGGAATTGAGAAGGATCTTATCGAGCAGCTAGATGGGGTGACGTATCACGGTATCACAACTGGCAAGCTTAGAAGATACATATCCTTAGAAAATTTGAAAGATCCTTTTCGTGTATTAAAAGGTATTTTCCAAGCGAGACAACTGTTAAAAAAGATTAATCCAGATGTGGTATTTTCAAAAGGTGGTTTTGTGTCAGTACCAGTCGTTATGGCATCGAAAATGGTTGGCATTCCGTCCATCATCCATGAGTCGGATTTTACTCCTGGACTGGCAAATAAAATAGCAACGAAGTTTAGTCCATTCATACTAACGACGTTTCCGGAAACAACTAAACACTTACCAAAAGAGAAGGCAAAACATATCGGAGCGATTATTCGTGAGGAGCTTTTTCAAGGAGATGCTGAAAAAGCCTATCAATTTACAGGCTTAAATCCTGACAAACCAACCGTATTAGTGATGGGTGGAAGTGCAGGAGCGCAAAAGATAAATGAAAATATTAGAAACGCACTACCTGTATTACTAAAAGACTTTCAAGTAATCCATTTATGTGGTAAAGGAAAAATTGACCCAAGTAAAAAACAATCAGGCTATGTTCAATATGAATACATATCTGATGAATTAAAGGATCTATTAACCATTACAGATGTGGTGGTCTCACGCGCTGGCTCAAACGCCATTTTTGAATTTTTGGCCTTAAGAATTCCAATGCTTCTTATTCCTTTATCAAAACAGTCAAGCCGAGGTGACCAAATTTTAAATGCTCAATCATTTGAAAAACAAGGCTTTGCTGAGGTAATAGAAGAGGAAGAACTAACACGTGAACAACTGTTTTCTAAGGTTAGGAATTTATATAATAAACGTGTTGACTACCACAAAAAGATGAGTACTTATCAACCAGAGGAAGTAAAAGATGAGGTCATACAGTTGATTAAAAATACGATGAATCCATAAAAGGCTCAAAAGGGTATACACCCTCTTTGAGCCATCTTTTTACTCAACCGTTCCATAGCTTCTGATTTTCATGTTAACACTGACATCCACATCAATATTAGGATACATATCGCGCCACTTTTCGTGAGATAGCGTTTCATCTTTGATATTTGAATTATAAATTTTTCCGAATCCGTATACATCTGCTTGTAGTTCCTGTGTTTTATTAATGACGTTTTGAATATTTTCTTTAATACTTTTTTGGATGTTTTCTTCCATCAGTTTTACAACATCTTTGTTTTGCAGGTTTAAACGTTCGGTTAGTTCAACAATTCTACCGGCCATGTCAACAGTCACCTTGAATTTTAAAGCATCGGGGTCGACTAACTTAATTTTTGTATTACTATAAATCTTATCCATCACGACATATAGTTCATCTCTATTGATGACCTCGTAGTCTTCTAAATAATCCTTAAACACTTCTATTGGAAGTTCTAGTTGGAATTCAGCAGCTTTAAAATCTTTTAGGAATAACCTAACATAAAAGATTTCATCAAGAGAAAGGGTACCGACTTGTTGATCTGACTTCATAATAGCGATACTGTCAATCGCAACTTTATTATTCTTTTTTGACAGAATGGGTACCAATGGTTCTTGACCCACGATGAAATAGTTTCGAATGAATTCGTGTAGTGTACTACTGACGATTCTTTCGCTTCTAACAGCAGCACCCAATAATTCTTGTATATAGGTACCGACATTAGGTGCTTGTTCGTAATTTTGAGCTGATAATACTTCTGCTGCCGGTTCATTGGCAATAGCTACAAAAATTAAATCAGACAAAGCAGCATCGCGATCTAATGGATCAAGATATGGAAAAATACCGTCCTTGGCAACCTCTGGGCCAAACAAAATGGATCTCAATTGACCAGAAACAATTTTGTAGGCTGACTTTTTATTCGCATTTTTTTTCATTTCTCTAAACGTTTGACCTTGACTGCTAATAATCTGTGAAGCGTCTGTAATATCAGGGTTAAATTGAAAAATGACAGTTGTACCTTTAATGGAGCCTACATCTTCCCCCTGATCAACACCGTAAACGGTCACAATCCCTAAATCTTCAATGATATTTTGTTCTAAACAACCAGCTAGTAAGGTTAACGACATCATCAAACCTATTAAAAGCTTTTTATTTTTTATCATTTTGTTTCTTCCCTTTCATCCGGTGTATTATAGCAAAAGGAAGTAATAAAAAAGGAAACCCGAAACCAAAAAACATGCCTAGATATCCCGTGAAGTCTGTGAATCGATTGACAAATTGTCGATCATCGAATATAGATGCCAATAATAGCGCTATAATGATGAGAACCACTAGACAATGCTTTTGCTTTAAGCCATGTGCGCGCTTACAGCTATAGGAGACCATCCAACCCAATAATATAGCATTTGGAAGTATAACGAGTAGCCATAAGGCGACCGCTAAGATATCAAATCTCTCAAAGGCTGGGATTGATATAATTTTGAACATCGATAGTAATGGCCATACCTTTTCCTCGAGTTGCCTTGGACTAAAATAACCAATGCTAATGAGCGTTAGACCTAATACCATAAATATAGTGAATCCCATACTAATTTGACTATGAAGCCCAACTTTTTTCTTATCATAAATAAAAGGAAATACAACCCACAGTAATTCAAAACCTAACAATGAGTATGATGAAATTAAGACACCCGAGAATATTTCCTTCATATCAGACTCAAATATAGGTAAATAATTCATGGGCTCAATCATCGTTAACGGTTTGGATAAAAGTAACACCATCCAAACAGAAGAAAAGAAAAATAAAAAACTAACCCCGATCGCAACCCGAATACCACCATATACGGCATACCACACTAACATTAAAATAAGAATTGCAACAAAAAAAGACGACATTTTGGGAAAGATAAAGACTTGGACAAATTCAATATAGTTTACTAGGACGCTAAAGAACATAACAGCAAAATATAAAACGAAAAGCGTGCTAAAAAACTTACCGATCACTTTCCCAAATGCCATGTTTAAAATGCCATGTAAATCAGTTTCATAGCTTCTTAACACAAAAACAATACAAGCTACGGTTAAATGTAAAATGACACCAGCAATAAGAATAGAAATCCAAGCATCGTGCTTAGCTTCCATATATACTAAGCGAGGAAACCCCGCAATCCCAACCCCGATTTGTAATGTGTGAAGAGCTAGTATTAGATAAGCAGCTTTGAATTTTTTATCTTCTGAAATAGATAGTTGATTTTTCATAAGCTACCCTCTATTCTTCAATATCTGTTTTGTTGGTTTTAGGGGGTTCCTTAAACCTCTTTGTATCCTTAGGTGAATTGGAGTAAGCTCGAAAATTACTTTGTAAGAACGGCAAACGGATGATTGAGTTATCTAAATCTCTAGGTCGAAACGGGAAAATCGGTGTCAAATAAGGGCGTTTCATTGATTGCTGCTTTAATAGGTGTATGAGCAGAAAAGCATAGCAAAAGAATAGTCCCATAAATCCCCATAATCCCGACATAATGATTAAAGGAAAACGTAAAATCCGTACTGCAGAACTCATGAGATAACTTGGAATCGTAAAGGAAGCTAAGGCACTGAGTGCAGCGATAATAATAAGAATATTACTCGTAAAACCAGCTTGTACAATGGCCTGTCCGACTACGATACCGCCAACAATACCCATTGTCTGACCGACTTTAGTCGGCAACCTGGCCCCTGCCTCACGTATCAATTCCAGAAAGAACTCTAAAATAAGGGCCTCTAATACAGGAGGAAATGGAACCCGAGACCGGGAATGTCCTAATGAAACGAGTAATGCCGTCGGAATAATTTCGTAATGAAACGTTAATGCCGCTACATAAAATGGTGTTAACGTAATCGATAAAAACATGCCGATTAGTCGCATGAGGCGAATAAAGGTCCCCATATTCCATCTGGTATACAAATCTTCAGTTGATTCAAAAAAACTTAAAAAAGTTGTAGGTGCAATTACCCCACTCGGACTCTTATCAATAAGTAAACCAACTTTCCCCTCTTTAAGTTCATAACAGAAACGGTCCGGGAGTTCTGTTACGTGTAGCTGAGGAAAAAGGGAATAAGAATTGTCTTCAATATATTGTGTTAAGACAGAGCTTTCCAAAACATCGTCCGTTTCTAATTTATTTAGTCTCCGACGCATTTCTTTAACAATATCTGGCTCGGCAATGTCCGATAAGTAGATTAACCGAATTTCTGAAGGCAATTCATTACCAATAATGAATTTTTCCGATTTCAAATTAGAGTTGTCCATACGCCAATGGACAATATTTAAATTAGTCGTCAACGATTCAGAAAAAGCGATTTTAGGTCCGAAGATCAAGGACTCTGTCTCGGCTTTTTCAGGTGGTCTTTTAATTAGCTTTGGTACTGGATATGTAACACAAGAATCTTCCCCATCGATATATATTGCAACGGAGCCTTGAAGAATATCATTCCCGATATCTTTTATATTTGTTCTCTTTTCACCATCTTTTAAAGATATTTCATTTATGAGCGTATTTGTATCCCATTTCTTTTGTGAACGTTGAATATTGTCGATGACATATTTATAAATTTGCTCTTCTTCAACCATGTAACTAATATACATGACGATATATTTTTGGCTGTCTTGTTTAAACTTCTTTGCTACAAAATTGGGTAAAGAATTAAAAAAACCATCTTTAAGATCAGTCTCTAATTGATCGATTTTACATGGAAAGTAGCTCGCATTTCTCCTAAATCTTCTTCTCATATTAATCTCCTCTTAATGGTTTACGCATAGTATGTGATTGTTGCTAAAAAATATGTAAATACTACTCATGAAATCTAGTGTGATTGTAGGTGTCGGCATAATGAATTTGCAATTAGTCGAAGTGTATATACCAAATGAGAATTATCATTTCGTCGTAGAAAAACTACGAAGTTTCTCACGTGAGGGAACATGGAAGGAAGAGCAGCAAGAAGAACGAATGTTGGTCCGAATGATTATATCTTCAGATTATGTTGAAGAGGTACTTAATTATTTAGAAACCATTTCCCGTGCAACTGAAGGATTTGAAACGATTCTATATCCTGTTCATACTTATTTTTCGCATCAATCGATTGAAGAGGAGGAGCAGAATATAGATGAAAAAGAATTCTCTGAAGAAGATCAAGATGACGAAGAAGACAAAAGGAAATTTCTAAGAGCAAGTCGTCACGAATTAACAAACACCATAGAAGAAAAAAGTGAATTTAGCATTAACTATATGTTATTGATCATTTTTTCAGCTATTGTTGCAACGGCGGGCTTTATAAAAGATGATACAGCGGTCGTTATTGGAGCTATGGCGATTGCACCTTTAATAGGACCTGCTATATCAATTGCCTTTGCCACCGTATTAGGTGATTTGCGACATCTTGGGAAGGCTGTTGCTACCTTATTTACAGGTGTTTTCATCATTGTGCTTATCGCAAGTGTGTTCAGTTATTTTTTTGATGAAGGGATGGAATCTTCTCAATATGTATCTCGTACATCAGTCACAATAGCTGATTTCTTTTTAGCTTTAGCAGCAGGCGCAGCTGGAGCATTATCGATTCTCAATCGTATGTCAAGCAACTTAGTCGGTGTCATGGTTGCCGTTGCACTACTCCCGCCTGTTATTGCTTTTGGGATGTCGATTGGTCAAACGTTATGGCATGATACGTATTGGTCATTCCTTTTAGTGATGACGAATATTTCGTGTATTGTTATTAGTGCCGTCATTATATTTTTTGTAAGTGGAATTCGACCAGAAAAGTGGAAAGACGAAACGATGATTAGTGTGTCTAGGATTTTTTCATTAATTTTTATCATATTCATTACATTAATTTTGTTTGTGATTGTTTTAGTAGGTATTTAAATCGAATTTGAACAAATTTTATAAATAGTGTTGCATTTTTAAAAATTACAGTATATAATCTGATAAGTAATTAGAAAAAATAGGTAAAGGAGGTCACGTCAAATGAATAACTTAATTTTTATTTCTCATCAACAAGTGCAAGATCCTAAGCAAATTAATAACTCAAATATCGTGACCATGCCTATGTATACCTGCAGTGGCTTTATTATCACTGTATAGTTGTCTTTATTTTTATTGTTAAAAACAGGAGAGCAACGTCGCGATTATAGATTGATTTAATCGCGGCGTTTTTTTATTTTATGCACATTTGGCATACGCTGGATGTGCTTTTTATTTCGTTAAAAGGGGAGTTGACAAACATGTTTAAGATTTCATTTGAATTTGTAACACATGGAATCCGTAAAAGAATTAACATTGAATTTCATTTATTTAATCGAAAGAATCGGCTAGATGACGGTTAGCTAAAACAAAAAGTCAATCAAGAGGGGGAATCGTAAATGATTAGTGTATTTAGGAAATTATCTTGGTATTTTAAAGAACAGTGGGTGCGCTATACGTTAGCGGTAACAGCTCTCATTATCGCAAATGTCTTAGTCGTTATCCCACCCATGGTTATAGGTGAAGTTATAGACGCCATTCAATATAATACGTTAACCGCTGATCGCTTTAAGGATTTAATTGTATTCCTTATCGGATTGGTTATTTTATATTATTTCATTTCGTTTTTCTGGGATTATACATTATTTGGTCGAGCTATTTTATTAGAAAGAAAAATGCGCTCGAAGCTAATGAATCATTTTATGTTTATGACTCCATCGTTTTTTAGTCGCTATCGTACGGGAGATCTTATGGCACGAGCAACCAATGATTTAAAGGCGATTATGGTGACAGCTGGATTTGGAATTTTAACACTTGTTGATGCCACTGTCTTTATGTTTTTTATTGTTGCGATTATGTTTGTGACAATTAATTGGAAGCTCACATTGGCAGCCTTAATTCCACTTCCGATTATGGCGATTACGATGCAGAAATATGGTCGGGCGATTCATGAACGTTTTATGAAGGCTCAGTCATCATTTAGTGATTTAAATAATGATACGTTGGAATCGATTCAAGGGGTACGGGTTATCAGGGCATTTGTTCAAGAAAATCAGGATGAAGCCCGATTTAATGATAAAACAGAGGTTGTGTTTCAAAAAAATATCGCTGTAGCGAAATTAGATGCATTATTCGAACCAACGATTAAAACACTTGTTGGGCTAGCTTATACGATTGGTCTTGGGTATGGTTCTTACTTAGTCATACGCGGTGAGATTACGATTGGTCAACTCGTCTCGTTTAACGTTTACTTAGGGATGTTAATCTGGCCGATGTTTGCGGTTGGTGAGCTGATTAATGTCATGCAGCGGGGAAATGCTTCGTTAGATAGAACCGATGAAATTTTATCACATCAATCGGACGTTAAAGATCCTAAACAGCCAAAAGATATTAAGCAGCCTACTCATATTCAGTTCGATCAATTGTCGTTTAAATATCCAAGCGTCGATCAATATGATTTAAAGGCTATTGATTTAGACATTAAGTCTGGAGAGACAATTGGTGTTGTTGGTATGACAGGATCAGGTAAAACAACGCTATTTAGGCAATTATTACGTGAATATCCACCTGCTGAAAAAGGCCGATTGCTCATTAATGGTGTACCGATTCAAGAATTAGCATTAGAGCGAACACGAAACTGGATTGGTTATGTGCCTCAGGATCATATTTTGTTTTCTAAAACTGTTCGCGAAAACATATTGTTTGGTCATGTTAAGGCTTCATATCAAACGATTTATCGTATTTTAGAGACGGCCTCATTACTTGAGGATATTGAAAATTTACCTGATGGCCTTGATACACTCGTTGGCGAAAGCGGGGTAACTCTATCAGGCGGACAAAAACAACGTGTATCCTTAGCAAGAGCTTTAATTAAGGA
Source organism: Tenuibacillus multivorans (assembly GCF_900103915.1). Classification (GTDB taxonomy): domain Bacteria; phylum Bacillota; class Bacilli; order Bacillales; family Alkalibacillaceae; genus Tenuibacillus; species Tenuibacillus multivorans. The sequence goes on from NZ_FNIG01000010.1 coordinate 80,278, forward strand.
TCCTGAGATATTGATATTAGATGATTCGTTATCGGCTGTTGATGGTCAAACAGAATCCAAAATTATTGAACACTTAAAACGAGAACGTGCTAATAAAACGACTTTTATTGCAGCACATCGTTTATCTGCGGTGAAGCATGCTGATCAAATTATAGTTTTAGACAATGGTGACGTCGTTGAACACGGATCTCATGAAGATCTCATGCGACTTCGTGGCTGGTATTACAGTCAATTTAATATTCAACAGATGGAAGGAGGAGAATAGCGTCATGAAGAAACGTTCAACAGAAAAACGTTTATTCCGGTACGCTTGGCATTTCAAGCGAACGATTATCATCGGTATTATTTGTTTAATGTTCGCTGTTGCTTTAGAGCTTACCGGTCCATTTATCGCGAAAAACTTAATCGATCAACACATTGTTGGTGTCGCAAATCATTATGTAGTGAGTGAAAATAGCGATGGCGTATATTTCAATGGCGAAACGTATCAACGAATAGATCGGACTAACTCAGATTCAGATCAAATCGTAACGTTATATCAGGACGGATTATCCTTCTATCTGTTTAACGAACAAGTACCATTAAATGCAACCTTAGTTAGTGAAGGTGAAAACAGCTTTGTTTTAGAATCACAAGATGAAACGTTAACGGTTGAAGGAAGTCAAATATCAACGAGCGAGGTATTCGTCTTTTTTGAAGGTGAAATCGGCTCGATTATTCGTCTATTAGCCTTATATATAGGGTTAATTCTGATCGCTTCCTTTTTCTCTTATTACAAAACCTATCTATTACAATTTGCATCAAACCGAATTATTCAAAAGATGCGTCGCGACGTCTTTGGACATATTCAACGATTGCCGATTAAATATTTCGTTGATCAGCCAGCAGGTAAAATCGTTGCGCGTGTCACTAATGATACGGAAGCGATTCGCGAACTATATGTGAAAGTATTAGAGGTATTTGCATCTGGTATTGTTTATATGATTGGTATTTTTATCGCTTTATTTATACTTGATGCTAAATTAGCAACCATTTGTCTAGTCCTATTACCGTTATTGGTCGTTTGGATGAAGGTTTATAAAAAGGTCGGTGGAAAATATAATCGTACCATCCGTGAGACAAATAGTAACATTAATGCGAATATTAATGAGTCGATTCAAGGTATGTCTATTATTCAGGCTTATGGTCAAACCGAACGCATGACAAAAGAATTTGAGACATTAAATGAAAAACATTATGCATATCAAATCAAAATGAATACTTTTACGGCTTTAACATCGTTTAATTTAGTTGATGTATTACGAAATGTAGGGTTCGTTGTGTTTCTTATGTATTTTGGTGGTGCTGCTTTAAATGGTTCATCCATTGTGACAGCGGGATTATTATATGCCTTCGTTGACTTATTAACACGCTTATTTGAACCGATTGAACAAATTATCAGTCAACTCGCTCAACTCGAGCAGTCTAGAGTAGCGGGAGGGCGTGTATTTGAATTAATGGATGAAGAAGTTGAAGATCGTGATCATACCCCTTTACAGCGTTATCACGGCCATGTCATGTTTGATGATGTGTCATTTGCTTATGAAAAGGATGGTTATGTCTTAAATCATATTTCATTTGATGTTAAACCAGGTGAAACGGCAGCATTTGTCGGTCATACAGGTTCAGGGAAAAGCACGATTATGAACCTATTATTCAGATTCTACGACCCAACGCACGGTAGAATTTTAATCGATGGAAAGGACACCAAAGGCTTGGCCAAGCAACAGGTTAGACAGCATATCGGAATTGTACTACAGGACCCATTTATTTTTACCGGGACAATTATATCGAATATTACCATGAATGATCCTTCTATTAGTCGTGATAAAGCGGTTGAAGCATTAAAGGCCGTTGGGGCTGATCGTTTTATCGAAAAACTTTCGAATCAATATGATGAACCCGTAAAAGAGAAAGGGAATGAATTTTCGACTGGTCAACGTCAGTTGCTCTCATTTGCGCGAGCACTTGCGTTTGATCCAGCCATTTTAATCTTAGATGAGGCAACGGCAAATATTGATACTGAGACAGAGGGATACATCCAAGAGGCGCTACAAGTTTTGAAAAAAGGACGAACAACACTTGTGATAGCTCACCGTCTATCAACGATTAAGCAAGCTGACCAAATTTTTGTCTTAAAACATGGTAAAATGATAGAGAATGGAACCCACGAAAGTCTCTTGAAAGACCGCGGAGAATATTTTAAGATGTATGAAATGCAGCTTGGTCGAAAACAAGTGAATGTCTCATAATTTTAAGGGTGAGCGAAATGACTGACGATAAGCGTCCTGAAACTATGGATGAAGATTTATATGAAAATCTAGATGAAGAAGAAATGTATGACATTTTACAAGAAAAAAAGAAAGAATTAAAAGAATCGAAAAAATCAGACAGGAGTAAGCCAAAACGCCCGTTTCCGAAATGGGTATTTTGGCTTATTGCCTTGTTTATGGTGATAAATATTGGAGCTGCCATCCCAAGTATTTTTTCACTCCCTGCAATTGATTTTGTTAAAACGTCAGCACAACTCATGATGAATGACGACATTCAAGAATATAAAAAATCTGTTGTACTCGTTGATACAGGGTCAGGCAAAGGAACAGGTTTTTCTATTTCGCCAGATGGGTATATTTTAACGAATGAACACGTCATCGATGAACGTGAACGACTCTGGATCTATTTTCCGGATGATGGGCCGTATGAAGCTGAGGTTGAACAAACCTATCCCGAGATCGATTTAGCGTTACTCAAGATTGAAGGTGAAGATTTTCCTTACTTAGACTTAGCTAGTCAAACTACCTTTGATACTGATGAACATTTTTATTTCATTGGGAATCCCTTAAGGTTTAGTGGTATCGCGAATGAAGGAACCATTATTGGTCGTACGGAGTCTTCTAATATTGAAAGTGATGTCTTAATGCTACAGGCTCCTGTTTATAAAGGTAATAGTGGTAGTCCAGTCATTAATCAAGATGGACAAGTCATAGGTATAATATATGCCACACGTCAAACGGATGACTTTGGGAAAGTCGGTTTAGCCATTCCGAGTGATGCATTTTATGATAAATATCAACAATAATTGATTTGTTGGGCAACAACACCCATAAAGTGTGCTTCGTTTACGAACAATATTAATGAGTTGGGGGTGATGAGGGGTGTTAAAACGTCCTAAGATAGAAGAAGACGTATCCCTCGAAGAACACGTACTCACTGTTCAATCAGGGGATGAGGAGACCCGTCATCATCTACTGAAAGATTATCAGCCATTTATTGCAACCTGCGTGTCAAAGGTTTGCAAAAGATATATCAATCCAGAAAAAGATGATGAATTCAGTATCGGATTACTTGCTTTTAATGAGGCGATTGATGCTTATTCAACTAAAAAAGGTAGTACATTTCTATCTTTTGCGCGTTTAGTGATTACACGAAAAGTCATTGACTACATACGTTCTGAACATAAAGACGTGATGTTTGTTTCATTAGATCAAAACGATGAAGATGAAAAAGGTCAAAGTTTCTCGAATTGGCAATTATCGAATGCTGCAAAGGAGAATTTTCGTGAAAACGAGCTCGCCTGGTACCGGCAAGTTGAGATTGAGGAATTTAATCAAAAACTAAAAGAATATAAATTATCTTTCACAGAACTAGCAAGGGTATCTCCTAAGCATCAGGACGCTAAGAAAACGTCTCAAGAAATCGCTCATATGATTTTTAATCATGAGGAAATCAAGGACTATATATTGAATAAAAAAAGATTACCTATTAAAAAAATATTACCTCTAGTGGATGTTAGCAAAAAGACAATTGAGCGTAACCGAAAATATATTTTAGCTGTTTTTATTCTATTGAATGAGGATTTTATTTACTTAAAGGACTATATAAAGGGGGTGTAGGCGTTGCAGAAAGGGATCATCGTCGAGCAGAAACGAAAACATACCATCATGATGACCTCAGATGGCTCTTTTTATAAAACAAGTAAAATGGATGGGACTATAGGTGAAGAGACATCCTTTGAGCCGATAAAGAACCGAGGTTTTTCACTTGAAAGCTTACTTCAATGGATGAAACGACCACAAGGAAGAACAGCCATTGCTACCCTTATGGTATTATTACTTATCTTACCGTTTTATTCATGGTTAGGTGAGGATGATGTTCATGCTTACGTCAATATAGATATAAACCCAAGTGTCGAACTCTCACTTAATAACGATTATAAAGTATTAGATATTCAAGGCTTGAACGATGATGGGCGTCTACTCGTTGAACAATTATCGGATTGGAAGAATCAACCGTTTCAGACCGTTTCTTCCAATATTTTAACCCTAAGTGACAGCTTAGGATATATCCAAGATGACCACCAGATTTTATTAGGATTCAGCTTTGTTGATCAAGTGGGAACCAACGATCATTCATTTGTTCAAAGTATACCAACCGAGATGGAGTCAGAGTTTCAATCGATTAGTGTAGCCTCCTTTGAAGTTCCATTAAATGTTCGAGAGGAAGCAAAGGAACAAAATACATCGGTTAATTTAATGTATGCTTCTGAGGTTCTTGAAGAGGAAGAGGCTAAGAATGAAAGTGAGAGTAACGTACAGTCTGTAGCTAATCAAGATCAAGATGAGGAAGAGAACCAGGTAGAACAACAAGACTCAGAAACGCAAAATAAAAATATCCAAGTGATTGAAAAATTTATTCAAAGACAAGATAAAGATCAGATTCCTCCAGGTCTTAAGAAAAAGCTTGACAAATACAAAAGTCAAGAAGATGACGAACCCGTTCAAAAAGATTCTGGGAATCATATTGGAAAAGATAAAGATGATGATCACCCTTCCAATAACAGAGGAAATGAAAGAGGTCATGGTAAGGATAAGAATGACGACCATCCGTCTAAAGGTAAGGGACCTAAGCATAATCCTGGTAAAGGTAATGGAAATAACCAAGGAGGTGGTCCATCAGATAAGAAAGGTGAAGATTGGACGCCTCCTGGTTTGGGTAAAAAGGACGGACGAGACCATGAGATTCATGAATACGATGAAGAAAATGATGACGATTGGTTTAAACATGACAGATGGGAAAGAGATGATGAAGACGAAGAAGAGGAAGATTCTCAAAGAGCAGATGAAACCTCTCTACCTCCAGGGTTAGATAATAAAGAAGACGATCATCCCGGTAGACAAAATCATAACAATAAAAATTAATGACTTACATATGGACTGTGTTGCTAGTACAAATCTTCAGGTATCAGTTGAATGTTTCCAGTTTAAGCTGGAAACATTTTTTATTGTTTAGGAAAGTATAAAATTTAGGATTGTGGAAAACTTTATTAATTTTCTATAGCCACGTCCAGCGAGGTATAGGACGTGCTAGTGTCAATGGCTCCACAGGACGTGGCGTTGCCATTGACCTCCGAGCGCCAAAAACTAGGCGGCTTCACGAATCGCCCTACGATAAGTCATCATCGGTTCGAAAGCTCACCGTGATTCCTTTATCTCAGTTGATTCGCTTCAGTCGCTACGTTTTTAACCGGCGCTCTGCGCTTTTGTTCTGGCAGGGAATGCATAAATATTTTCACGTAAAATACATTTCTGTTCGGAGTAAAAAAAGCTTTTTGCAATTATTTTGATAGCTGGGGATTTAAAGATTGGGCAATCGCATGTCTTGATAGGGGAATTATTGCGTGTCATGGGGCACTCATCGTGTATCATTGGGGAATTATCTCTGTTTATTGGGCAATTATTGAGGTTGATTGGGGATTCAGAGTGGTTCACTGGGGAATCAGGTTAGTTCATTGGGGACTCAAAGACCTTATTGGGTAATTAATAGATTAATGGGGGGTTAAGAGTAGGTGATTCAGTAATCGAATTAGCTAATAAGCAATCCATTACTGAATAATAATATATTTTATTCTTCTTAACGCACTGGCTGTTAAATAGTATAATACCATCAGGTCAAAAGTGGTGAGGAATAAAAATGAAGGAATTTTTTATGCGATTATGGCAACAAAAAATTATTATGTTTATACTGATATTTGTTATGATAGGGGTAGTGGTATATCGAATTTTTATTTATCATCCAATCGTACAGTATGTTGATGTGGAAAGAAATACAATTGAACGTATTGTCGGTCAAACCGAAGCATACCAACAGGATGATGAGGAATTACATAAACGATTAGCTCAAGAACCGCATACCCAAGAGATCATTGTGTCGGGTAATGTCGATTTAAATGAATTTAGTCAAACAGCAATGCTGGCTCGAGGTATTTTAGCCAATTCGAGACTGATCATTCATTCACAATCTAACCCTGCAACGATGGAAACATCAGCGCAAGTCAACGTTCAACTACAGCGGACAAGCTTGTTAAAGGCGAATTACTATCAAAATCATACATATACAGCTTTAAAGCTACCTTTCTACCATCAAGCTATCGGGATCAAAAATGACCGGTTAGGACAATGGTTAAATCGAAATGGATATGAAACTGTTATGTCGGATGTCCCTCAAACAGTTGATTTACAACAGAAAATGTCATTTAGTCTTGAAGATTATATTGATTTGTTAGGAGATGTCGTTCAATACGAAACAAAAGTTGAAGAAAACGTTGACTATAAAGGTGAAACATTTCAACGTTTTTCATTAAAAATGTCTGAAAATCAAGTAAACGAATTTATTCAAAATCTCATAAGCTTTGTGAGTGAAAATGAACAGGAATCATCAATGACGTATAAATATTTAAGTAAACTAGACGAATTAAGCTTCCCTAACGGTTTAATCTATAAAGCTTACTATACTGATGAATCGGTAGCTTACCGTGAATTGTCAGGTCAGGTTAAACATAACAACTCTAGAAATGACTTTGTACTTAATGTTGAAACACAGTTAGATGAAGATGTTTATAGTTTAAATGCTGAATTATTAGTAAAAGGTAAGCAACCGTTAGAACTTATTTATCAATCACGGGGCCAGCCAGCGCAGGAAAATTACTCCGTTAATCGGTCTGTTTTAATTAATCAAAAGAATCTTGAACAAATTCGGTTACAGTGGGATACGCTTTATCAAGATCAAGAAGAAAAAATTAATTTTCAGCTTCATTGGCCGAGCTTATTACCAACAATTGAAGGAGAATTAGTACGAGAGACGAATATTAATAGTAATCAAGGTCAACAAAGCTATGATTGGTCAATTAACGTTAATCAATGGCAAGTCGCATGGGGTATTGAAAGATCAATTGATTTTAAGGAATCGGTTGAACTAAACAAAATATCAGCCCAAGATGTCTTATATCTTCACAAGTTGACAGAAGGTGAAAATCGTCAATTAATACAAAACATTAAAAAATCAGCTCAAGATTATATAGAACAACTCATAAAACAATTCAATCCGTTTAATTGATAGTCATTAACATTTAAGTTGATATAAGGAGGTCAGGTTTGTGATTTTTCATCTATGGTTATACGAATGGAAACGAATGTTCAAGCATCCTGGCCTTTTTTTATTTGTACTCATTTTCCCAATCGCTGTACTCGGTATCATTGGTTTACTCATCTATTCATTGGCACAAGACGAATTAGAATCAGTCAATATCGTCGTTTTAGATCAGGATCAGACCTTTGAGACCAACGCATTAGTAGAACAATTACAAAGTGATGAAACCATTGAAGGAGATATCAACTTTATACAAGGTGACCATGCGTTACCTTACTACCTTGAAAATCCTGATCAATATGCCGCAATTGTCGAGGTTCCAGAAGGGTTTACAGAACAACTTCGAAGTGGCGTGAATGAAAAAATAAATGTCTATCTAAATGACAGCTTACCCTTTGCATCCAATTTAGCTTACTTATTATTAGAAAGTGGACAAGACTATATATCGGCTGCTCAAACGGGGGTTAATACGGTCCATCATTTTCATATTCAAAATTTAGAACAAGCCGATGAACGTCAAACATGGATTCAGCAAATGACCTTACATTTTACATATTACGCTTTAAATCGAAATAGTTTTTTCGCCGAAGATGACAGTACAGAACAAGGGTTATTAAGCTGGACAACTCATTTATATCTCATGACCGTTGTGATTTTATTTTTCATGACTTATTTATTAATGACGCTAATTTTTCAACCAAAACATCAACACATTACTCAACAGCGTTTAAGCTTAATTTCGGTTAAACGTGTCCATCAAACATTGGCGATATTCTTCCATCAAGTCTCGTTTACAGCATTTTATCTGTTAGCTCTACTGTGGTTATTACATCAGTTTGTGTATCCATCCGTCACGTTTAATGTTCTTATTTTCATACAGTGGCTATTAGTCGGAATTGTCATATGTTTAATTAGTTTTGTAATGAGAAGTATTTTTGCGCAAAAAACAATCAGCAACCTATTATCGTTAATACTTAGTGGAGTCTTGTTGCTGGCAAGCGGGCTATTGATTCCGCCAACTTATTTGCCAGGATCCTTTCAACTCTTGAATCAGGCCTATGAAGGATTCGCTGAAATTTGGATTGACCATCAAATGCCTTTGGTTAATTGGTTACAGGTCACATTGTTAATTTTAGTGGTCCTCAGTGTGGTGTTCTTCAGTATGCGAAGGGTGGGATCATCGTGGTAATCGTTTTAAAATCAATGATGAAGAAGTGGACATCCTTTGTTATGGTATTAATTTTGCCTTTATTATTGATTTTTTCTTTAATTAATTTTTTTGATTCGACTGTCGATAAGGTTGAAGTTCCGATTGTATTAGTCGACGCTTATGAACAAACGATTACCGATAAACTGTTAAGTGATATGAAAGAAAGCGAATCCTTTGATATTATTCGGACAACATCGATTCCAAAATACGCGCTCGAACGAGGGGAAGTCGAGGCTGTTTTTGTCTTGCCTAACAACTTGAAGGAAAAAATTAAACAGGCAGATTTAGAAAACGCGATACAATGGTATCGAAATGATCGCAGTTTATTTGATGGGTTATTTAAAGAACAATTAGCATCAGCCATTATGACACGAGCGATTCGAGGGGAAGCTGCCAATGTCGTTCAACATTATCAAAGTGAGGCGGATTGGGAAGAGATTTATTCCTATGGTTTAAAATATTTAGAACCCGAGCCGATTTTTCAAATGCAGTTTGAGACTATTGGTGAAAAGTTTTCGGCTACAGCTGAAAGTGATTCTTTTCACTTATTTAGATGGATGATATGGATCTATATTTGGATTGTCCTTGCTTATTTAACTAAAATACTTTTAAAGTGGAAGGAGCTTGAGATTTTTAATCGATTAAATGCGATTTCAAGTTCAATGCCACTACGATTATCATGGTTAGGTATAACTAGTTTCATTACTATGGGGATTGGGGTTTTATTGACCATCTGTGCTTATATCATTTTACAGCCGGTAGGTTTTGACTTAGAGGCAAGCGTTTCAGATTTACTCATGACGTTATGTTCTATTATGATTTTCTTTATTTTATCCTTTGTCCTGAAAAAGAAGGAAACAATGTGGGCCATTACGTTTAGCTATGGCTTTTTATCGTCATTAATATTTTTTCTAATACAGTTTAATATCATTAATATAAGTTGGTGGACTTTTTTATTCATACCAAGCTGGATTCTGGTCTAAATAGGGGGATTTTTTGTGCTGACGCTAAAAGAGGTTGATTATCGAAAGAATCGAAAAACGCTACTGTCTAATGTAAGTGGAACAATTGAGCAAGGTGATTGTATCACGTTATTTGGCCCGAACGGAGCTGGTAAATCAACTTTAATTAAAATTATGGCTGGTTTAAGTCGTCCAACATCCGGACAACGTATTTTAGAGGCTAAGGCTAAAAATCCCATAGGTTATGTTCCTCAGCAAATCGCGATAATGGAAGGACTGATTGTTCGTGATCAATTAACCTATTATCAAAAGCTAACTAAACAGAAATCAAGTGAATTTGTAGATGAAATGATTCAATATTTAGGCCTTCAAAATATATTAGGAAAGCGTGTCGAGCGGCTTAGTGGTGGCATGAAACGTAAAGTTAATTTAGCAGTCGGGTTAATTCATCAGCCTGAGATACTCCTATTAGACGAGGCATTTGTTGGGGTTGATTTGGCTGCTAAATATGACATGTTGGCATGGCTGAAAAGGTTAAATAGCCAGGGAATGACGATTGTCTTTATTACGCATGACTGGGATGTTGTTCATCATTTAGACCCAATTCTGTGGATCTTGGATGAGGGAAGGTTATTAGCTAAAACAGATCTTCTTTCGTTATCTAGACAGTCACTAACTAATGGATCTAGATCATTACAAAAAATGTTGGACGTTAATTTACAAAGGTGAGCTTATGGAACAAGATTTAAATAAAATGAAAACATTAAAGACAATTACAGAGGTTTTAAATCAATCGTACGAACGTCAATCCATGCTACAACAAGTTTTAGAATCATTTTTAGCTATCACTCATTTTGAAGCGGGATGGATTTTCTTAGGCGACCAAAAGCTATCACTGGTTGCGGATGCTGGCTTACCAGAGGCTTTAACAGTAGACGATAAGCGACCGATGTGTGGGAGTAAGTCGTGCCATTGTTTATCACGTTATGAAAATCATCGTCTGAACGATGCCATTAATATTATTACGTGTAAACGGTTAGAGGATGCCATAGCCAGTGGAACCTATGATACGGGTGGGTTTACCCATCATGCAACCGTGCCATTACAAAATGAACATAAACGCTTTGGTGTTTTTAACGTAACGGCACCACAGCGTAATGAATTTCATTCGGAGGAATTAGAGCTACTGCAATCGATTGCTGATCAAATAACCCACGCCCTTGTACGTGTTGAGCTGTTTGAACAGGAAGAAAAGCGAGGCCAGTATCTCCAAATGCTACATACTTTTTCAGCACAGCTTCGAACTATGGATCACATCGATGATTTTTGCAATGTTATTAATCATAAACTCATTGATGGTTTTCCCATTAATGGCTGTCAAATTGAGTCTGAATGGAAAGATCTTCGTATTGGTGAAGAGACAGAAAATTTATATAAAATCCCATTAAATCAGGTATCTGGTCACGTTATTTATTTTACAGAACACCCGTTGTCGGCCGTTGATCAAGAAATCCTATCCCTGGCTAGTCAGCATATTGGATTAACAATAAGAGAAATGTTAATCAGACGACGTGAAAAGGAAATGATTCAGCTACAGGAAAGAGAAACATTGGCTCAAGACTTACATGACACGGTTAATCAATTGTTGTACTCAATGACGGCTACTTCGAGTGCATTAGAGGCAATGAATGAGGATCCAAAATTGTCTGATCCACTCCTTGACCTTAAGCAATTATCTAATCAAGCACTACAAGAAATGCGGGAGATTATTGAAAATAAAAAATCACATATGTTGACACACGGTCTTTTATCAGCTCTTCGACAGTATGCCGAGAGCTTGAATATTAGGTTAGATATTGAATCTACTGGCACGACATCAATCCCTCCCTATATCGAAGAAGCGCTTTATAAAATTGGTCGTGAAGCGATTCATAACGTTTATAAACATGCATTTGTAAATGAAGCTAACATTAGGCTTGAAGGACAAGAGAATCAATTAGTCTTTATCATTTCAGATCAAGGTGTGGGCATGAATCAATCTATTCAGCCAAAACAATTTGGTTTAAAAGGGATTGAAGAGCGTATCCAATATTTAAATGGGATATTAAACATTGATTCCAACAAAGGTGAAGGTGTTCGATTAACGATAATCCTTCCGATTGAAAGAGGTTGATATAGCATGAATATAAAGGTGTTATTAGTTGACGATCATGAGGTCGTTCGAAAAGGGTTAATTTACTTTTTAAATACAAAGGAACATATAGAAGTCGTTGGTGAAGCCTCAAATGGTGAAGAAGCACTTAAATTTCTTGAATCAAATGAGGTTGATGTTTGTGTTTTAGATATCCAAATGCCTCATTTAAATGGTATTGACACCACTAAAATTTTGAAACGTGATTATCCTCATATTCATGTTTTAGTCTTGACGAGCTTTTTAAATGATGAATATGTCGTACAAGCCATACAAAACGGGGCAAGTGGTTATTTATTAAAGGATTCGGATCCAGAAAAATTATGCCAAGCTATTGAAAATGTTTATCTCAATCAAGAGATGATTGATGAAAAAGCAGCCGTTCATTTATTTAAGCATATTAAGAAAAATAATGCTAAATCAGAAGAAGAAAAACGACTTGATGAACTGACAAACCGTGAATTAGATGTTTTACAAGAAATTATGAACGGTAAGTCCAATAAAGCAATTGCTCAATCCTTATTTGTAACTGAGAAAACAGTAAAGACACATATTTCGAATATTTTATCTAAATTAGAGGTCCAAGATCGAACGCAAGCTGCATTATTTGGAGTTAAGTTCTTAGATACTAAGTAGCAATCTTTTCCATTGCATATTCGTAGCCTTCTTATTTCATACTATGACTAAATTCTAAAGAAAGGAGGAAACGAGTATGCGCTTTTCGGTTTGGATAAGCTTTGCCGCTATTTTAATGATTATGACTGCTTGTCAAGGAGCAGATGAGGGATTAAACGATAATGGAAACGATAATGGTTTAAACCAGGTTAGGTACGATGACAATAACAATGGCGGTACGTTAAATAATAATGGAAACAATGGTAGAAACAATAATGGTTTTGACATGATGGAAAACGATCGTGATCAAAACCAGCAGCAATACCGTAACAATGTCAATGATAATAATGGAAATAACGGTATGAATGGTAACAACAATAATTATGACGTAGCAGAAGAAGCGGCAGATAAGGTAGCAAATCAAATTAATGAAATTGAAGATGCATATGTGATAGCGGGAGATAATAATGCATATGTCGCAGTTGTTATGGCCAACAACAATAACAATGGCAACAACAACGGGAATAACAATGGTAACAACAATAACACAAACAATGGCGCCAATAATGATAATACAAACGGTGAAGTAGACGATCGTATTAAAGAACGCGTATCTGAGGTTATACGCTCTGGAAACAACGACATTGAAAATGTTTATGTCTCAGCGAACCCTCAGTTCTTCGATATGATTGAAAATTATGCTAACGACGCTCAAAACGGAGATCCAGTAGAAGGTTTCTTTGAAGAATTTAATAACATGGTAGACCGTATCTTCCCTAATTTAGAACGGTAATCGAATATAAACTCAGATGAAGTTAGCGCTCTTCATCTGAGTTTTTCTTTTGCATAATATATGAAGAAGGGGGAGATGAATATGCTTACGAATGACGTTTTTAAAATAGCTTCGAGTTTGGGATTGTCTATGAGTCCATATGAAATTGTTTGTGCCACTCCAGAAGAAATTGCAATGTTATATGCAAAAGGCTACCATAAGCGGTACATGCCTCAAAATGTAAAGATGGAAAAACATGTCCCTGAACAAATTGAAGTAGGGAGCCCTCATATCATTTATTTAAATAGGGGTAATAAACCAATTGAGAATTTGTACATACTAGCACATAGCGCGGGGCACCTGGATTTTGTTTATCACAATTTGTTTTTAATAAATTTAAGAAAACCCCGATTGACCCATCAACTTATTGAACCTTTATTAGACTATACTGAACAGACATTTCTTGATCAGTTTTTAGGTATCATGCGAAAACTTTCTATGGCTACGACATTAAAAAACAGATATATTGCCCCAATAACTTACTTTTTGAAACAACGTAATTGGTTTGATCCGTGGCAGTTCAAATTGCTAAAAGAAATTCAATACGAAGCGGATTATTTTAATGCCATTCAAAAGACGAAGTTAATGAATGAAGGCTGGGCAGTTTATAACCAAGACAAAGTGTTACAAGAATTGGGTTTGACTGTGGTAGAAAAACTCGAGATCGCTCAGTTAGAGGCGCGGTTGCATTTTAAACCTGAAGAAGGACTGAATTACTACTCATTAGGTAAAGCATTGTGGGAAGAAGTGTCTGAGGAAGATCAAATGAAAGTCATAAGAGAGTTTGAAGACACATCTTTCATTAAAAAGTATTATACAGAAGCGGTGCATAAGAAAGAGAATATTTCTGTTGTGGAAAATCATAACGTTTTTAAAGATTACAAGGAAGTTAAAGAACAACTACTTCTTTATTTCAAATTTCAGACGCTGAAAATATATATTGATCAAGATGTTACCGATGAAACCGGTTATTTGACACTCCGTTATCAAAACTCCCCATATCAAGTTGATGTCCAGCAAATAAAAAAAATGAAAATGGAATTAGAACAGATTCTAAAACAGGCCATTTACATAAAGCCATTCAAATCTGAGTAATGTAAGTTTATTAGAAGCTAAGATATTATATAATATTTTCATTCATAACTGGGTATAAGAAGAACAGTAAAACATAAGAAATATGTTTAATGGAGGTGGGTACTTATAAAGATTTATATAAGAAGGGAGATTAGTTAAAGGGACTATTATACAAATTATTTGGTAAACCAGGCAAACAATCTTATTCAAAGGAGATGGAAAACATGGCCAACATTAATTTAGCGATTATCTTTTACAGTATGGGTGGCACGAATTATCAACTATCTAAATGGGCTAAAGAAAGTGCAGAGGAAGCGGGTGCTGAGGTTAAAATACTTAAAGTGGAAGAATTAGCACCTGAATCAGCTATACAAGAGAATGAAGTGTGGAAAGCAACAGTGGATGCAACAAAAGACGTTCCGGTGGTTACTTCGGATGATGTAGAGTGGGCGGATGCACTTATTTTCAGTACTCCAACACGTTTTGGTGTGATGTCATCTCAAATGAAACAATTCCTTGATACTCAAGGTGGACTCTGGGCTAATGGTAAGACGATAAATAAAGTAGTAAGTGCGATGACTTCTGCTCAAAACCCACATGGTGGTCAGGAAGCAACCATATTATCCTTATATACCTCTATGATGCATTGGGGTGCAATTATAGCAGCCCCCGGTTACACGGATCCAGTTTTATTTGGTGCAGGTGGGAACCCATATGGAACAAGTGTATCAGTCGATCAAGACGGTAAAATGATTGAGGATGTTGAAGGTGCCGTTAAGCATCAAGCGAAACGTACTGTTGAGGTTGCTGAATGGGTTAAAAAAGGTTCTAATAATATCTAATAATAAACTGCCATGCTATGGACAGTTTTTTTATCATGCGTAAAGTCCGAAACCTAATCGAGATTATGGTTTCGGGCTTATTTAATGCATTGCTGGATCCATACAATCAGAAATATCCACTGCACTGACACTACCGCTAACTGACACTACCGCTAACTGATAATACCAATGCAACTCCAATTGTGCTGATTACTAGTAGCTTTCTCATCATTTATCTCCTCCTTCCCATCCTATTGACCAAATATTACCATAAATTGTCTGATAAATAAACAGAAATTTTCGAAAACTATTATGAGGCTAATACTAATTTCCAAGAACTTCATTGCAATATTTTCCGGTGACATGTACAATTAATATCGAAATTCGATATTGGATTTCGATTTAGAAGGGGGTGGTTACTTGGACAATAAGGTATTACGAAAATTGTTTTTAGGCTTTATTCACATCCATATTTTATATCACGCAAAAGAACATGCCATTTACGGGTCCTGGATGCTAGAAGAATTACAGGAACACGGTTACGAAATCAGTGCCGGTACACTTTATCCAATTCTTCATAGTATGGAAAATGATGGACTATTGGATAAACATGAAGTGAATGTAAATGGCAAAATTAGAAAGTATTATCGGATCACAAGTAAAGGCAAAGAGGTTCTCATTGAAGCGAGGGCTAAAGCTTATGAATTGTTTAAAGAAATAAAATAGAAGGAGGAGAAACCGTGTCAAAGCAGAAAAAATTTCAAAATCTTTTGGAAATATTGTTGACGTCTACAAAATTAGGTTTGACTTCATTTGGAGGTCCAGTGGCGCATTTAGCTTATTTTAAGGATGAATATATCGATCGCCGTAAATGGCTCGATGACAAAACGTACGCCGACATTATTGCGCTTTGTCAGTTTTTACCGGGTCCAGCAAGTAGTCAGGTAGGCATATCGATTGGGATGATGCGAGGCGGATTGTTGGGTGGACTAATATCGTGGTTCGGGTTCACGGTACCATCAATTATTGTATTAATCGTGTTTGCGATGATGTATCAAACCTTTAGCTTGGAAGATGCAGGTTTTATACACAGTTTAAAGATTGTAGCTGCAGCTGTAGTTTTACATGCTTTAATCGGATTAGGTAAAAAGCTAACTCCAGATAAACCACGATTAGCAATGGCATTGGCTGCTGCTACGATTATGTTATTGTATCCGTCCGCATGGATGCAGATTT
Organism: Tenuibacillus multivorans; assembly: GCF_900103915.1. Classification (GTDB taxonomy): domain Bacteria; phylum Bacillota; class Bacilli; order Bacillales; family Alkalibacillaceae; genus Tenuibacillus; species Tenuibacillus multivorans. Next base: position 96,683 of record NZ_FNIG01000010.1, read on the forward strand.
TAATGATTATAGGGGCAGGTTTAATCGGGTTAAAATTATTTAAAGATAAAGCGGAATCCAAGGTTCAGCCATTTTCCATTAATATTTCAAAAAAGCTTGGTATTACTTCCTTAGGTATTTTGATTAGTTTACTCATTTTACTACCAATCTTAAATAAAGTATCTGATCATCCTCTACTAAATATATTTGATATCTTTTTTAGAGTTGGGTCTCTAGTCTTTGGTGGGGGACATGTCGTACTACCCATGATTGAGCGGGAAGTTGTTCCAAATGGCTTATTATCTGCTAATGATTTTTTAGCTGGATATGGCATGGCACAGGCCGTCCCAGGACCTTTATTTACGTTTTCTAGTTACCTCGGCACAATGATGGAAGGTATTATGGGAGCTATTGTCGCAACAATTGCAATATTTTTACCTTCATTCTTACTCATCATAGCGGCTTTACCATTTCTAAATGAATTACGGAAAAGAGCAACATTTCAGGGTGTCTTAATGGGGGTCAATGCAAGTGTAGTAGGTATTTTATTAGCAGCATTTTACGATCCTGTTCTTAATAGCTCTATCTTTAGTACAGCAGACTTTGCCTTAGGTGTCATATTATTCGGTTTGCTAAATATTTGGAAATTCCCTGTGTGGCTAATTGTTATATTAGGTGTTGTAGGAGGCTATGTTATACAGTTTATAGTAATTTAATGAGAAGGATTTGTTTTAACAAATCTGTTCTATAAAAACCCTTCTATATTTATAGGTTCAAATTTAAAATCAAATATTCCTCCTAACAAAATTACATTATTTACGTTAAATTTTATATACATTACTCTGGCGATAGATTATTTGCTAGATACGCAGTTAAATAGCCAGACGTTTAAATTAGAATGGATTCAAGCCATTCGTCGAACATTATGGATATTTATTAAAAGTTATTATGAACATAGGAATGTAGATCAGTCAGATGACTTTTTTCTAATGGAGCAAAAGATAAATAGTCGGGTTGATGTGTTTCTAGATGAGTACTTTATAAGTTATTCCAAATACAAGGATTCACTGCTAAAACAACAAAAAGAGTTAGTTGATAAGCTTTCCGTTCCTATTATTCCGATCAACGAATCGATTAGTATATTGCCGATTATTGGCTCAGTTGACTCGTATCGTGCGGAGATCATTGAAGAAAGAGTCCTTTCAGAAGTAGGTATCTCACGAATCGAGACATTGATTATGGATTTATCAGGAATGGCAAATATGGAGTCCAATGTTGTTATTGAAATCATGAAAATTATAGATAGCATCTCTTTAATGGGATGTAAGACTGTTATTACTGGAATTAGAAAAGAAATTGTCCAAGATATAGCAAAATCAGGCATTACCTTTGATCAAGCTAAGACTCTAGCGACATTAAAACAGGCTCTTCATGAGTACATCATTCAGTAATGACATAATGTCATGACCTCGATTATCATTCGAGGTCTTTTTATTTTCTACAAAATATATTAAAATGTGACAAAATTTAAATAACTTGTGTTGCGAATTGTCAAAATTAATGGTACTTTTTATCTATATATACATAAAAGGTGGGGGAAAACTTGAAGAAGCTTTTTCGCAACAAAAAGAAAGAGAAAATCGTTAAAACAAAAAAAGAGAAACAGTCATGGTGGCACAATATTAGTATTGGGAAAAAGTATGGACTAGTATCGGTTATTACGATTTTATTATTTTTGATGGTTTCAGGAGCTATTTATTGGAGTTTACAAATAGCTAATGATCAGGTTGACGCGCAGGATCGCCGTAGCGAACGAGCAATTATGGTTGATGAAATGAATGCGTTGTTTTTACAAAAGGACTTAGTTGTTATTGACTATGTGAACTATAAGTCCAACGATTATCGAAATCAATATGAGACACTCGAACAGGAGTTTTCGGATTTAGTGAATCAGGTCAAACCGCGTTTAGATGGTGGACAGGTTGATCTAATGAATCAGATTTCAGCCAATAACGACGAGGTTAATCAAATCTTTACTGAGGAAGTTGTCCCAGCTGTATCAGCAAGAGATGATAATGCTGCATTGTCTGCACGTTCTCAATTTGCAGTTGTTCGATCTGATACTCAGGAATTATTAAGTACATTACGTCAAACGATTGTTGATGATTATAATGAAGCCTATAATAATACGAAGCAAACCTTCGTGCAGGTTACAATTGCGCTTGGTAGTGGAATATTAGTCGCGGCTATTATATCCATTATTTTATTATGGTTCATTAGTCGTAATGTTAGAAGGAACATTAAGCAAGCCGTGTCAATGGCTGATGAAATAGCGCAAGGTCATTTGGCTGTCAAAACTTTAGATTACAAAGGTAAAGATGAAATCGGGCAATTATCTCAATCCTTAAACGCTATGAAAGAGAACTTAACCCATATTATTAATGATGTGACGGAGGCTTCAGAATCAGTCTCTAGTCAAAGTTATCAGTTAACCCAATCTTCAACTGAAGTACGAGAGGGTAGCGAACAAATCGCTTCAACCATGCAGGAGCTTTCATCTGGTTCAGATAATCAGGCACAGAGTGCTTCGAATATTTCTGAAATGATGGAAAGCTTTTTACAAAAGGTAGAGCGTTCATATAAAAATGGTGATCACGTGGCGCAAGAGTCTGATTCTGTTTTAGCTTTAACAGAAGAAGGTCGCGACAAAATGATGGCCTCAACGGAACAAATGAAGCGAATCCATGCCATTGTTGAAGATGCCGTGTCGAAGGTTAAAGGCTTAGATGAGCAATCACAAGAAATTTCTAAACTAGTGGAAGTTATTCAAGATATCGCGGAACAAACGAACCTATTAGCCTTAAACGCAGCTATTGAAGCGGCTCGAGCGGGTGAGCATGGAAAAGGCTTTGCAGTAGTTGCAGATGAAGTAAGGAAACTTGCTGAACAAGTAGCGGATTCAGTTGGAGATATTACCAAGATTGTGAGAAACATTCAATCCGAGTCAGCTCAGGTAACCAACTCATTAGAATCTGGTTATGAAGAAGTCGAACAAGGTGCAGATCAATTGGAGAGTACTCAGTCTACATTTGACCAAATTAATGAATCCGTTAATCAGGTAACAAGTAAAGTACAGGAGATTTCCGCTAACATGAAGGACGTACTTGATGACAGTGTTAGGACGAATCAATCAGTTGAAGAGATTGCCTCTATTTCTGAAGAATCAGCTGCAGGTATTGAAGAGACAGCAGCAACGGTTGAAGAGGCCAATAGCTCAATGGAGGAAGTATCCAAAGCTGCAGAAGAATTATCTCAACTAGCTGAAAAATTGAATGGGCAAGTCAAACAATTCAAAATATAATTATGGTAAAATAAAAAGGACTGCTTGATTTGGGCAGTCCTTTTTAAAATAATAGAAATAATAGGGGTGATCAGATCATATGAGAATTGTTTCTTTATGCCCAAGTAATACCGAAATTTTAGCCTATTTAGATTTAATGGATCAGGTTGTAGGTGTCGATAATGATTCAGACTGGCCTGATGCTGTTAAAGATATTCCAAAGGTTGGGCGAGATTTGAATATTGATATCGAAAAGGTCATAGAACTAGAGCCTGATTTGATTTTAGCCTCCTTAAGTGTTCCGGGCATGGAGAAGAATATTGAAAAATTAGACGCTCATCAATTGCCATATATTATTTTAAATCCAAATTCATTAGATGAAATTGCAGATGATATATTAACGGTTGGAAAGTATACCCACCAAGAAAATCATGCCAAGACGGTTTATGATAAGTATTACCAGACATTAAATTCATATAAAAAACTGGCTGAACAGATTCCGAAGAAAAAACGAATATATTGGGAATGGTGGCCCAAGCCCATTTTTACACCCGGAGGTCAAAATTGGTTGACTTACATTAGTGAATTAGCAGGTGCTGAAAACATTTTTTCGGATATCAATCAAGCTAGTGTTCAAACGGAGTGGAAAGAAGTCATTGATCGTAATCCAGATGAAATTTGTATGGTCTGGGTTGGTGTACAAGAAAAGAAAATGAATCCAGAACTAATACGAAAACGCGAGGATTCAGAAAAAATTAAAGCGATCCAGTATGATGATGTTCATGTTTTAGAAGAGTACTTGTATTGTCGGCCGTCACCAAGACTTTTAGAAGGGTTAAAAAAATTGGCCTATCTGTTACATCCGACATATTTTCCAAATCATAATTCAAGCTAGAGAGAAGGTCATACAAGATGGAGCATGTTCAAACGTTAACAGAAGAAGAATTCAGTAAACAGACAGCGATTAAAAAAGGATTAGTCGCAGGATTTCCGATCTTTTTAGGTTATTTACCAATTGCTATAGCATACGGTGTTTTAGCAAAAGAATCGGGCTTATCGACTATGGAAACCACGATGATGAGTGTGCTCGTATTTGCTGGAGCCTCTCAATTAATGGCCGCTGGATTATTTGCAAGTGGTGCCATGTTTGTCGAAATCGTCATAGCTACGTTTGTTTTGAATTTTAGACATTTTATTATGAGCATGTCATTTATGAATAAGGCTAAGGACTTTCCTGTTCGGTGGAAATTCCTTTTATCACTCGGCTTAACCGATGAGACATTTGCCGTGTCATCTTTGCATGGAGGTAAAGCCAAACATAAATATGGGACCTTATTTTACTTAGCTTTAATTTTATTCGCATATATTGGCTGGATCCTCGGAAGTTTAGCAGGAGCGTTATTAGGTGACATTATCCCTACGGCTATAAGTCAAAGTATGGGGATAGCCTTATATGCGATGTTTATTGGGCTACTTGCTCCTTCAGTAAAAAAGGAATGGCGAATAGGGATCATTGCAGCTTTTAGCATGTTGATTAATTATATATTATACGAGCCTCTAGGTTTTAAGGATCAACAGGAAGGCTGGGCTATTGTTATTTCGACCATTATCGGAAGTTTATTAGGTATTTTCTTACTGAAGGAGGATGATGAATCATGATTATCGCAACCATTATTGGTATGGCTATTGTCACCATGGTTCCTCGTTTTCTCCCAGCTTTTATCATGAATGGCTTAACACTTAAACCATGGGTGAATAGATGGCTAAATGCTATTCCTTTTGCTGCTTTAGGCGCTTTAATCTTCCCAGGAATTATGTATGTCATTGATGACAGACCATTAATTGGTATTTTGGGAGGAGTCGTGGCAGCAGTTATTGCACTATTTAATGTGAATGTTATTTTTGCTGTGATTGGTTCAATCTTGACCGTTTATTTATTGACAATGTAAAAGAAAGTGGGATATGTGATGCTTTTTATTAGAGAGGCTACAAGAGATGATGCAGAACAAATTGCCAACATTCACGACCAGACGTGGCGACTAACATATGAATCACTTATAGATGATGAGGATTTGAAGCAAGTCATGACATTGGATCATCGAAGGGTTATGTGGGAAACGATGTTGTCTTCTAACAAGGTTAATCAATATGTTTTTGTAGCAGAAGAAGATGATGGTAAGTTGGTTGGCTTTATTTCTGGTGGCTTAGAGCGAACAAAAAACTTTGATTATGAAGTGGAGATATATGATATTTATGTTTTAAAGGAATATCAGAAACAAAGCGTTGGTCAAAGGCTACTAGAAGAGTTTGTTAGACAATGTTTAAAGGATGGTTATAAGTCCTTATTAGTTTGGATTTTGACTAACAATCCATACGGTCAGTTTTACGTTCGATTCGGTGCTCAAAAAGTAGAGGCTGAAAATGTTACGATTGGACACGGCACTTATGAAGAAACGGCCTATGGTTGGTCGAACATACAAACATTAGCGGACCAATTAATGGAGTTGCCTAAATAAAAATTTTAGGGGGTCATTAATGTTGGTTGGGAACCTTGAGTCTTGAGGTTAGGTGACCTAAACAATATGTTGAACTTGAACCCGACATAAATTAGGATATTATCTTGGAAAAAGGGTTACTGCCTACTGGTTAAAGACGTTGTTAAATCCCTTACCTTAACCAAAAGGTCCGATCCATCTTCGGAACGGCTGACGTATCAAGTGAATTTTTTAAAAAAGTCAATAGAAAAAGGAACGCATGTTTGGTATAATAAAAACAATAGCAATTATATACAGCAAGGTTGCTTACCACACTGCCTTTATGACCATAAGTGGCTATTCACTAGAAAAATCCAAACATATGAATTGACACTCGGCTATTATATGGTAATCATCATCGAATTGCTATATAATACTCATAGGAGAGTGGGCCCATGGAACAACAAATTCTAAAGGTTCTCAAGGAAATTCAGACTGAACAGAAACAATTTAGGGATGAACAAAAGCAGTTCAGGGAAGAATTGACGGGAATTCGGGATGAACAAAAGCAGTTCAGGGAAGAATTGACGGGAATTCGGGATGAACAAAAGCAGTTCAGAGAAGAATTGACGGGAATTCGGAATGAACAAAAGCAGTTCAGAGAAGAATTGACGGAACTTCGAACTGACCAAAAACAATTCAGAGAAGAAGTAAGGTCAGAATTTAGGGAAGTTAAACATGATATTAAACGAATTGATGAGAAGCTTGATTTACTGACTAAACAAACTAGTAATGCAATCATTGAGCATCATAGCAATCAAATAACATTTCTAAAAGATAAAGTTTTTGAATTAGAAGAAGAAATGTATAAAATCAAGAAAAGGTAAAAACACTGGCACTGGAATAACCAGTGCATTTTTTTATGTTGATTAAAGCTGAAGCCCCTATAACAAGAGGTTCTGATCGTAAATTTAGACAAAATTTTTATTTTTTTAAAATAACCCCCAAAAATGATATCCTCTTGCTCGTAGTTTATGAGTGAATTTAGTAAAAGAGGTGATTAGGTGAAGCGCAATAAATTTTTTCATTTATTGACAGCAGGTACATTAACAACATCATTGGTATTAGCCCCACTAAGTATTACTGCTGATGAACATGAAGACGAAGAAGATCAACAACAAGATGTAGAAGTTGAAGAGGAAACGACCTTAGAAGCAAAATTATTTTCTTATTACGTTAAAGTTTCTGACCAGTTGTCATTAGCTTTAGAGGAAGAAGACTCGGAGCGTTTGGAATTATTGTTAGATTGGTCACTACAACAAATTGAAGAAGCTCAAGCTCTTTATGATGAAGGTCATGTAGAGCAAGCTGATGAGATTCTAGAAGAAGCTTTAACAGTTATGGAGGAAGCTGAATCTTCTGATGGAACGGACGAAGAGGATTCAGAGGAAGAAGAAAACGAGGAATCGTCTGACGAAGAGGAAAATAATGAAGATGAGTCTTCCGTTGACGAAGAAAATTCAGATGAGGAAGAATCTGACGACGAGGAACAAGAAGAAAGAGATGAAGCTGAAGAAGAAACAAAGGTCGTCGGTCAAAATGTCATTTCACTTGCTATAAATATGGAAAAAGTGAAAAACCCAGTTGCTAAAGCAGCATTAAAACGAAATATTGAGCGTTCATTAGCTCGATTAGAAGTAAAATATGACGATTTATCCGCATTATATGAAAGATTAAATGAAATTACGGATGAATTTACTGTTGAAGAAGATGAAGATTCAGAAGAAAATTCTGATGAAAATACTGAAGAAGATACAACCGAAGAAGAGTCTTCTGATGACGAAAGTTCAGATGAAGATTCTGATGAAGAAGAATCAACTGAAGATGAAAATGCAGATAAAGATGAAGAAGTTCGCGTAGAAATTGATCGCGAAGAGAACTTTAATGTTCATCCTTCTCAAAATGGAAAATCTAAACCATCTTTCGGTAAAAACAAAGCGAAAGATAAAGGAAACAACGGAAAAGGCAACAATGGAAAAGCTAAGGGCAAAGGTCATGGAAAAGGCCCTAATCACTAATTATGTTGAACTCTTCGCTTCTTAGCGAAGTTCATATACACCTCTCTCCCAACAAGAGGCTTATCCCTGACATGTAAAAGCATGTCGGGGAATTTTTTTAGTAAAAATTTCTGAATATTATTGCAATTATGTTGGTTTTTTTATTATAATAGAAAAAAGGGAGTAAGGGGGAAGAAAAGATGAAAAAACAAGTAACCTCTTATGTGCTCATTAAATATCAATTTCCAAAACGGGTAGCCATTAAAGCTAAAAGGGAAATACCATATGAAATTAAACTTGCTGCACGCTTAGTGTTAGATGAATTAGTTTTCAAATGGAATAAAAATACTTTGGAAAAGAAAATAAATAAAGCAATAGATGAAGAAGATTATCAAGCATTTGACAAATTAAGTAAAGAATACACAAAATATCTAAAATAATTGAGCCGATAAAGCTGCCTCTTTAAGAGGTAGCTTTTTCTGTAAGATTAAAAGAAAAAAGTCATAAAAACAGGAAAAATGTCTTTGGTCAGTATTTTATATCCGTGTTACCATAATGATAGAACTAAGAGATGAATGGGGATACAGAGACATGAAACGATTAATCATCATAGCATCAAGTGTATTAATTATGACTGGTTGTAACCAAGATACAGCTGAAACATTAAAAAGTGATTTTTTAACTCAAGCTGATCTTGTGGTAGAGGGTAAAGAAACACTTCAGACTAATCAGCTTGAGGATAATGAAACAGATATGAATGAAGAGGAGCAAGAAAACAATCCGACTGATGAATCAAGTGAAAGAAACGAACCAGAAGACAACGCTATTATTGTTGAGGATCCACATGCCTTAGATGTTGTCGTTAATAAAGTACGGCGTTTGCCAAAGGGTTTTGTTCCAAAAAATTTAGTTGAACCACAAGTGCCTTTTAATGCTAGTGAAGGTAACCCTAAACGTCTGTTACGAGAAGAAGCTGCCAATGCTTTAGAAGAGTTATTTGCAGCAGCTAAAGAAGAAGGCTTTGATCTAGTGGCGCAATCTGGATATCGATCCATTGAGCGTCAGATTGAATTATATAATTGGTATGTCGAAAATTATGGTCAAGATTGGGTCGATCAATATTCTGCAGTTCCGGGTCATAGTGAACATCATACCGGTTTAACAATGGATATTACCTCTGATGTTGTTGCGATGGAATTAGTTGAAGCGTTTGGAGAGACAGAGCCAGGTCAATGGGTGGAAGAGCACGCTCATGAGTATGGTTTTGTTATCCGTTATCCAAAAGGTAAAAGCGATATAACTGGTTACAGTTATGAGCCTTGGCACTTAAGATATTTTGGTGTCGAAACAGCTACTGACATCTATGAATCAGGTGTAACAGTTGAAGAGTATTATGGGTTTGTTGAGTAATTAGGTTGGAGGTCAAATGATGGGCCTCCAATTTTTTATGCCACAGATGTGGGTGTTTCAGCAGGGGATTGGGGATTCATTTTTTGGGCATTTAAATTAGACATTAGTTATTCTTTTAAGGAAAATTCATGATCAGTTTATCTTTTTACATGCGTTGATATTCGTGTTTGAGCGCATTTTTTGATATGATGATAAATGATGATTATACATGCTTAAGGAGGAATTCTGATGGATTATCGTATTGAAAGAGATACACTTGGTGAAATCAAAGTCCCAAGTGATAAATATTGGGCAGCACAAACACAACGTAGTAAACAAAACTTCCCGATTGGGAATGAGAAAATGCCTAAAGAAATTATCGAAGGTTTTGCAATCCTTAAGAAAAGTGCTGCTAGAGCAAATGAATCGTTAGGTTTATTAGAAACAGATAAAGCGGATGCCATTGGACATGCAGCTGATGAAATTCTAGCAGGAAAGCTATTTGACCATTTTCCGCTAGTCGTTTGGCAAACGGGTAGTGGAACTCAATCCAACATGAATGTGAATGAAGTGATTGCTTATGTTGGAAATGAATGGCTTGAAGAACAAGGAAAAGAAGTGCGTTTACATCCAAACGATGATGTCAACAAATCACAAAGTTCAAACGATACGTTCCCAACAGCATTACATATTGCATCTGTGAAAAAAGTAGAAGAGCACGTCTTACCTGCTTTAAACAAAATGAAACAAACATTAAAAGAAAAATCCGAAGCTTATATGGATATCGTGAAAATTGGACGCACCCATTTACAAGATGCTACACCATTAACACTTGGACAAGAAATTAGTGGTTGGCAGCGAATGCTTGAAAAAACGGAATCCATGATCAAGGACTCTTTAAAATACGTGCGTGAAATTGCGTTAGGTGGTACAGCAGTTGGCACTGGAATTAATGCTCACCCTGATTTTGCCGAAACAGTAGCCAAGACGATTAACGAAGAAACGAATGGCTCATTCGTCTCTGCACCGAATAAATTTCATGCCTTAACAAGTCATGACGAATTAGTGCATACACATGGTGCGTTAAAAGGCCTAGCTGCTGATGTTATGAAAATTGCGAATGATGTTCGTTGGTTAGCAAGTGGCCCGCGTTGCGGTATTGGTGAAATTACAATTCCAGCAAATGAACCTGGAAGCTCAATTATGCCAGGTAAAGTTAATCCAACTCAAAGTGAAGCTATTACAATGGTCGCGGCTCATGTCATGGGTAATGATGCGGCGATTGGATTTGCAGCGAGCCAAGGTAACTTTGAATTAAACGTGTTTAAACCAATGATTGCTTATAACTTCTTACAAACGTGTCAATTACTTGGTGACAGTATGAAATCATTTACAGACCGTAGTTTAGCTGGGTTAGAACCAGACGAAGAAAAAATCGAAAAATTCCTTAACGACTCACTTATGTTAGTTACAGCATTAAATCCACACATCGGTTATGAAAATGCAGCCAAAATTGCGAAATATGCGCATGAGCATAATTTAACATTACGTGAAGCTAGTGAAGCAACTGGTATTCTTTCAGGTGAGGAATTTGATAAACTTGTTGATCCAAAAGAAATGACAAAACCAAATGCCAAATAAAAATATATGAAAAAATTACCGTTAATAACTTTCTCACTCCTGTAGAAAATATGGATACACAGGAGGTGAGATACAAATGGCACAACAAAACAACAACAACTCAAACCAATTAGTAGTACCTGGTGTTGCTCAAGCTTTAGACCAAATGAAAACTGAAATCGCACAAGAATTTGGTGTTCAGCTTGGACCAGACACACCTTCACGCGCCAACGGTTCTGTTGGTGGTGAAATCACTAAACGCCTAGTACAATTGGCAGAACAACAACTAGGTGGAACTCAGTAACCAACTAATCAATAACCTCATAGTTAATTTTGAAGCATGCAGGTAAGAGAAATTCAAATCTTTCTCTTACCTGTCATTAAATAAGGGGGCTTTTGGTAGTGAACCCCAAAAGTTAGAGTTTTGATTATGCAACTGTGTGGCTGGTTTGAGTTCGGTATTCCACTGGACTTAAACCAGCCAATTTTTCTTTTATGCGTTCGTGATTGTAATAATCGATGTACCTCTCGATATCCTTCTTTAATTCAGTATAAGAAACCAAGGGTTCCCCGTAATACATTTCTTGCTTCATAAGGCCAAAGAAGTTCTCCATCACGGCATTATCTGCACAGGTCGCTTTCCTAGACATACTTTGAAAAATTTTGTTCTTCTTCAAGGTTTTTACCCATTTACGATGTTGATAATGCCACCCTTGATCTGAATGGATGGTGGTTCTATACTCAG
>NZ_FNIG01000002.1:0-18597 GCF_900103915.1 Tenuibacillus multivorans
GTCGAGTACAAAAGTATAGCTTATAATCACAGCTGAAATAGAGCTCGTCTCAGGTACGCCACCATTGACCTTCGCTTTTGTCCGTGTTGTGGTTACAATGCAGGTAAGCCCAAAAATAAAGCCTGAAGGCTTATCTGAAAGAAAGTATAACACGGACAAATCGATTCTAAGTATTCGGACGGCTGGGGCCCCGTTACCCCAACCACCGAACACTAAGAATCGGGCGCTACGGTCAATGGCAAGCAGCAAAGCTGTGGCTGAACCTAAAGTTGTCTGAGACGTTCTCGTACTCTAATAATCAAGTGGCTGCTTTTTATATAGGAAACTACTTACACACTTTATTTGACAAACCCTTAATGATTTCTTCATTTTCAATTATCCCATCTATTTCTTTTTTCAAAAGGAATGAGAAAACTGAGGTTACTCCATCAATCTCCTGTAAATCCTTTTGTAAGTGGGCGTTGCACAACTCTATTATACGATTTTTCTTCATATTTAAAATCTCATCTTCAGTTAACAGCATTTTGTCTTGTAGGTATTGCACAAAACCTTTATTCTCCATTATTTATTCACACCTTTATCTAAATCAAATGTCTTACCATGATACTCTAAAAACTCTTCTCTTGACATTTTAGAAATATCTTGTGTATCAGGCTCACTCACCCTAAATAAAACTTTTAATGACTCCAGTTTAGTTATGTTGACTAATACATCATCATTGTCGTAAAAATCTACCCACTCATCAGATTTCACAACCCTATTTACCCCACTAACGAATATACATCTATCATTATCAAGCATAATCATATACTTACTCACTATCTTCACTCTCCATTTCATTATCCATATTATAATCTCGAAATTTTTTCACATTATTTGTATTAAATTGAGCAATTTCAAAACTACTTTTTTTGAACGTGATTTTCTCTTCATCATAAGAAATTTCATCTGCAATAATGTGTACCCACTGATCATTATCCAAAATAATTCCATATAATTTCACTCTTCTTCATCTCCTTAAATTTTCCCATATAAAAAAGCCATCTAATATTCAGATGACTATCTTTAGCGAACAATTCTATTGTCCTTTATCCCAGCAATAACCTTTACGATCAATATATCCTCTTGCTGCACCCTCGTTATATACAACAAGTTCTTTAAATTGCCACCAACTAACTTCATTTTCGTTTTCATCAATGATCTTTAATCGATCTAGGTTATTTAAAATTAACTCCTCTAATTCATCGAAGATTTTATAAAGAAGATTATTTCTAATCAACATACCCTTAAATCCTAATGCAATCTGACCAACTCTAACTGAGGGTATAGATGAAAATTTTTTAGCAATTGGTGACTCTATTACTTACTCATCTAATAACTTATCTTTCAAATAAAATTCGGTACTCATTTTCATTTTCTCCTTTTTAAGCAAAAATAAAAAGCCATCCTAATGGATGACCTAAGTACATCTAGTTATTATAAAAATTTTCTAATACTTTATATTCGTGCTTAACACCACAATCAGGACATTTAACATGAATAAATATTGGAGTATTTATTCTCTTATGATTATCTGGTACAGTATCAACTATTGCCTCTGCCCTTACTGCATCTTCAGAAACATTATAATTAGAATTTAAAGGTGCTTCCCAATTATATGTGTGGTTACAAATTAAACATTTTACATTATCCATTCTAGTGAATTCTTTCATTTTATCATCCCCTTTCATCTACTTACTTCGACAAAAGGGAATATATTCCTGCTTATTTATTTTTGTGTTTCGACATCATTTTCTAAAAATAATTGTTTTGATTCATCCAACTCTAATTGATTATTTTGTTTATTAATAAAGTCCTCTGCTTTTAAATCTTTAGTATTATTATGAACATCGGTAATTAATTTATCTTCAGCATCCTTGATGATTTCATTAATATCATCTAGAGATTCTATATACGCATCACGTTTTAAATTTAATTCTTTTATTTCATTTCTTAGCCTTGCTTTAATACTTTCATTTGAAGTTTCTGAAAGCTCAACTTCTTTATCTGAGATTTCCTTATCATAAGCTTTTCTTTTATTTAATTGATAATCTTTAATTATCTTTTTAATTTTATGAACTATAAACCTGACAATTTCTTCTGCATACCTAATCAATAATTTTAAAATAAATGGCCAAACAGTTTTAATAAACCAATTAGTAATTTTCTTTTTCATGCTTATCCCTCCTAATCATCATTATTCGACAATAAAGGAGGAATTCCTTCTATCTCAATAAAAAGACACCTGATTTAATCAGATGACTTATCAAAATTATTTTGCACTTATTGTACTCTTCAATCTTACGTTTGGCATTTTCAACTCTCTCAGGAGTTTCATTCTCGAATAATGCTAAGCTCCAAATACCTATTTCATGTCCAATATGCTCACAACATTTACATTCCAAAGAAATTTTTTAGTATTTTTGCAACAAAACCTAAGGGTTTCCATAAGAAAATTAGTAGCAGAATTAATACAAAAATCATCCCGAAAATTTTGGTGTAAATATCACCTAATTTATCAAGAAATTTCATAATAAAGTCTACCTCCCCTAATTACATATTTCTACATAATTAGGGAATTTCCTGCTAATTTTTAGTAATTCCTAACCTTCTACTCTCTTCAGCGATCATTCGTTTAAGCTTTCGCTCTAAATAATCTTCAAATTTAAACTCGCCTTTATGAACTATATTGACGTTTCTAATTTTCCATTGATTACTTTTCATATTGAAGGTCTCCTCTCATAGCTGCGTTAATCAATATACGAGCATATTCATCATAAAACTGTTTATTGAATTTAGGTTTATAATTTTGAGAAGTATTAATAATGTAGTTATCTTCTCGAATTTGACCAATAACCTTAACCTCATCACCATATATAGTCTTTACGTAATAAGGTTCGTCTAAAAACGCAATTCCTTTATCTTCCATATAATCACTCCTTTTCAAAAGTGATTATACAGTAAATATTAGAATTCTACATTATCTTGTTTTAACTTGTCGTATTCTTCTAATGCTGAAATTATTGCGTCTGACTTTTTAAACAACCAAAAGACACTGTCGGGATTATCAATTCTTCTGGCTTTTGTGATATATTTAAAGCCTTGATCCATCAAATAAGAACTTAGATTTTTACTGTATGAAAATAGATATTCATTATTCATTTCTTTACCTCCGATCTATTCTTCATCTCCATATACATTAATTGATTGTTCAGCAAATCTAAAATTATCCATTCCTTTACATTCACCGCAACCAAATTCACTATCTAAAAATACTTCTTCATTAAAGAAATGTTTACACTGCTTACACCAATAACCTGACTCAATCACAATATTCTTCATTTAATCACCCACACCTATATGGCACAAATCTGTCAGACGGATTTCTGTTCACATAATGCACAAATACTCGATCCCCTACATTAAAAGTAGCATCGGGATTACAAGGTATTTCAATTGCAGGATCAAAACCATTCACTTTAACCATTAACCTTGTATCATTAACAACAGATTCTACTTCTCCAAATCGCCATTCTCCAGCTAATAAATCTTCATTTTTTAAAATTTTATAGACAAGCCTTTTAATGGCATTAAATAAATTTTGATCAAAACTACCGTATGGATTAGTTCTTAAGTTTATTCTATTTGAATTTCCTCTTGCCATTTAATCATCTCCATTAAACAAAAATAAAAATGCCTTTACTGGCTTTCCTTAATTTTAGTGATATAATATTTACCCCAGCCATAGTCCATATACTCACGAATAGCAATATACTCATACATTTTATCACTAAACGGTTTCTCTTTAACCTCACCATTCAAAAAGTATTTATAAAAAGAGACCGCATAGTCACGGTTGTGACCAAAATATTTAAAGATTTTATTTTTAATTGTTTCATTAATTTCATTTTGATCCTTAGCTTTCCAGTATTCATCTTCATCCAATAAAAAACGACTATTTGTTAAAGTACCGTCACCTTGTAAGTGATTAACATATGATCTAAAATCATCTTCATATGCCATATTAGTTGCCAATCGTCTTTTTACTTCTTGGACTGAATTCCCGATACTTTCAGGTAAACTAATAATTTGAATTGAATCAAAACCATTAAAAAATTCATCAACGCATAAATAATATGTACGATTAGAGTTATAATCATATCCTTTGATATTATATAAATCTTTTATATATAAATCCTTAGACATATTTAATTCAAATTCTTCTCTTTTACCATTCACTAATAAACTAAACATCTTTTCAGTTTTATTCTGTTGATCCAGAGATCTAATAATTTCACGCAATGTCATATCTTCAACTTCAAAATAGTCTTCTTTATCAATAATTTTCTTTATTGCTTCATCTTCATTTTCAGCTATAACAGCTTTTACTTCACTTGGCTCACCACAATCAACTAATAACACATAAATTTTCTTCTCACTCATAAAAATTCTTCATCTCCTTAATTTACTTATCATTTTCCTTTAAATTTTCGTATATACTACCTAATACCTCATACAGCTCATCGAATTTCTTATTTAATTCAGTCTGAACAATTTTATGTACTTCAGGCTTAATCATTTTCAATAACTCTTTTTGATCACGCTTATGTATTTCATCAAATTTGCTATCTATATGTTCAAATGATGCCTCTAAGACATCTTTAATTTCATCATTCAATGAATTTCACCTTCTGTCTCTTCTAACAACGTCTCAATAACATCTATAGCATTTTGATTGATTATCTGAACACCTTTCAAATGATTTCGTATAGCACTTGTAATCTCAGCTTTTTCTATTTCTGAATAATTATCAGCTTTAAGCATGTTATAAATATCAGTTAAATACTGATTAGTCTGCTCTTGATAATCCATTTCATCGATCTGCAGCAACTGCTTAAATTGTTCAACATCTAATTTATTCATTGTTAATCATAGCCTTTAACAATACTTTAATGTCTTCTAAATCTTGCATCATACGCTCATGATCATCATTAATTTGATTAAAATAAGGTAATATTCCACCAAACAAAATATCGTTTGTCTTTTTAGTTTTGTAAAAAACAATATCGTCAATATCCTGCAAGTCTTGGTCTGTTATAACCCTTTGTTTGTTTCTCTCTTGTACTTTATTCCTACTCTCCATCTTCTGCAATAACTCTTTTGCTTTATCGCTCATACTCTCCATCTCCTTTAGTTTTTAAATTTATAAAAAGAAGGCTTTTTACCCTCTAAATACCGTTTACGATTTTTCTTTATTTCCTTTTGTTTTTGACCACTAATTTTTAAAAACTCATTTAATTTATCTTCAAATGTTTTAGGTTTACGCTTATGTTTTTTCATTAACAAAACCCCTTCATTTTTGTTTTTGCACAAGCAAAAAGACGTGACCACTATTAGCCACGCCAATGCTTATGTGTCGTGTATACAAAGATCAAATGACCAATGTACTAGGAATGGCACGAACGAAAAGCTCATGCCATCGGAGCAATAATAAATGTTCAATCTTGATAAAGTTGGTGCTTATAAGGAGGAAATAATGCCATCATTACAGATGGTATTATTTTTATAGCTAACCATATATTTATTGTCCGTGATTAACTGGGTAGCATAGAGCAAGTATGCTAGTGCGGACAGATTAAAGATTATAAAAAGAAAGAGTGGCCTAATGACCACACCTTTCACAAGCATCATTATGATTATTAATATACTCAATAATTTCATTCTCTCTTTGTTTAGAGAGTTTCAGCTTATAATTAAACCACCTGCTAACAGTCGATTCAGTTATGCCTAGATCGGTTGCAAGTTGTTTATTTGTGATCCGTTTTAACTTCTTTTCAGCGAATAAGTTTGCTATCTCTTTATTTGATAACATCACTCTCCCCTCCTCATTTTAATAAAATTTATTTACGTCAATTAATTTCAATTTAAACAAAAATAAATACCCATCTTCTCCCTCTCAAAGAAGATGGGCTTTGCCTTCTACCATTTGCAAATAGCAGAAAATTTAGGTATTAGAGTAACCTGTACATATTACAAGGGCTTTCGCCCGATTACTCTATCGACTATCTTCCCTACACTATTGTTAAGTGCATACCACTAAAAACATGAATAAAATAGTGTAAATAATTTATTATACTATAATAAAGTAATAAAGTCAATAAAAATTATCATTTTCTCTGGCATAGTTTACAAATACTCTTCAAATTATCCTTGTTACGTTTATCTTCACCAAATACTTCTTTAACCGCAAACTTTTTAATTTCACATTTAGTACATTTCTTTTTCTCTACACCATCAATTATATATGTATATGTCTTAGCTATAGTTTTAGCAATTTTACCTTCAAGCATTTTAATATATGCCAATTTAGGACTATTGCGTCTATATGATTCATTTATGTATTTCGCCATTCGCTTATATGGATCAGTCTCGATACCATCAAGATAAATATTAAAATCATTATGTATATTTATAATTAATTTCACCATGTCACGCTGCATATTGTCTAAGTCAGCTTGTATCATAGCATTATAAACTTCAGTCAATTTATTATGTACGCTTGTATCTGGTCTATCTTTATAAGATTCCCACAGCACCGTATAAAACGGTAAGTAATTTCTGTCATTATTATGTTTGTCTGGTTTATAATCAATCTTCAACAACAACTTGAATACATGCTCTGGATTGCCTAAATCAATTTTCTCAAATTTATAATCAATCATATCTATGTAATTATCCAGCGATTGATGCTTAACATTACTGCCCCAACTAATTAAAACATTTTCAATTTCCATCCCCATCTGATTATAATGCTTCTTTAATTCAAACATTCGTTTTTTTGGAGTAAGATTATGCCTTTCTTTTGAGAACTGTTTTAGCCAATGTTCCTGAATTTCTTTACGTTCTTCTTTAGTGTACTCAGACATTGAAAAACCGTATTTGAGACCCATATATGTATATTCATCAAACATCTGTTTGAATAACTTAAAATTAGGTTGAGTTTTATGTTCATTAACAATCTCTTTAACAAGTTTCTTTCTCTTTCTAAGCATCTCCCTTTTAGATATTTGCTTTATTTCTGCTTGAGACTGATATTGATTAAAATTATTTATATGTATTTCATATTGCGAATGAGCCTTTTCAACAGTATCTTCAGCCGACTCATTTATAGATAACTGCTTTTTGTTCAATCGATCTTCATATATTTTCTGATCCATATATTCTGGTTTAACAGTTGTATAATCCTTAAATTCATCCTTTTCACTATTATAAACTTGAATAATATTATCTGTAAGCCAACTTAATTTTCGCCACATAAATATTTCATCAGAACGTTTATCTGTCTTTTTCTTATTACCTAACTGTTTGCGAATATTAGGACTTGATATGTATTCAAAATAGTTTTCATAAGCCTTATAATTTCTTTTTTCTTTATCACTCGTATACCTCTCAAATTTTTCTAATGGCTTATCTAAGGCATGTTTAATATTAGAATCAACAGGATCAATAACATCATCCACATTTAATTTTTCATTACCCTCTTTTTGATCTCTAATTTTTTGTAATATAATTTGCTCTAAATCTACTTTTATTTGATCAATTAGTTCATCTTCATCCTCAAACTCTTCTACAGCCACAAACACATTTTCTTCATCATCTTCTATGTATTCCTTAACAAACTGATAAATTGAATCATCTACAATTCGACCATCAAATTGAGCCTGAAGTGATAATATAACTTCATCAATGGCTTCACATTCCATAATATCTTCAACACACTCTGTTATGTATTCAGCACCACACTCATTAATTTCCTCTCGTATATCCATAAAATTTTTCATTTCGTTCAAATTAAAATATCCTCCTAATTTTTGTTGATTTAAATTTCTTATATTGTCAGGGGTTTATGAGTATTTAAACTTTTCGCTATCGCTCAAAGTCTAAATATGCGCCCACCCCTGAAACCCCGACGCAAAATTATGTATTCTTTAACTAAATTCATTAATTTTGTAGACACATTTATGGATAAATTCCTTAAAGGAAATACTCCACATTTCTGTCTACAATTTGTATTTTATTTTTCCTACAGTCCAATAAGTTTCTTCTTTTTTAACCATTCCATTAGAATCTCTATAACTCTTTCTAGGCGGCTTTTGAATTATGTAAGGAATATGATTATTCATTAAGTAGACATTCAATAAATTGATTCCTTTTTGTTTGCGACCACGAGCATCTTTCAGTCCTATTTTGTCAATCAATTCATTTCTATCATTTTTTAATAACTTTTTACCTATAAGACTATCTAAATAGTCCTCTAGAGTTACTTTTTCTTTTTCTTCTTCGACAACTTTATAATCGTAATAATTAATTTCAGGTATATAAAAACCAAATAACTTAGCTATGTACCTGCAATAACCATAATCTTTTTTCCTCATTTCTTTTATTTCTGATATATCAACTTTTGTCTTAAAGTAGATCATTTCGTTAATTTCTTTAACAACTTTATTATCTTTTACAACTGGATTATCATAGACGATATGCGATTTATCTTCTGTATTTTTTAGATACTTTTCAACATAAGCTTGAGTGCCATGTTTACGAACATATTGAGCCTTCTCTAAACTATCCTTTAAATACTTTTCTCTTTGACCTAATGAACGATTATTAACTGCTTTTATGTATAATTCAACATGATCATTCTTATCTTTCTCATTAAGACGTTTGCGACCAATACATTGAATAAGCGTTCCTGTATCTTTTACATCAACAACAATATTATTTAGTTCAGAATCGTGAATATTAACTCCAGCATCTAATGTTGTAGTTGTTATTAACAACAATTCTTCAAACTTTTCTTTTTTAAGGAGTTGACTCACTTTTTCTTTATCAACAAACTTTGCATAACCATTTTTATTTGATTTAGAACAGTTGAATAATGAATGTTGTTCAAACTTGCTATGTAATTCATATGCCCTTTTAGCAGACTCAATAAAAAATATCGCCTTCTGACCATTCTCTATAAATTGATTAGCTAATTGCTCAAGTGTTTCATTATGGTAAAAGAAATTGAGTTTATGTATAAAGTCAAAATTAATTGGCAACGGATATGATATAGGATTTAAACCTTTAATTTCTTCTAAATACCGTTTCATATAATCACCAGTAGCACTCATAAGAATTCTAATTTTACTATTTTGACTAAGTATTTGTTTAAGCGATAAATCTGTGTATTTATTAAATCCTGCATCTGACATAAAATAATGGAATTCATCACAAACAATATAATCGTATGAACTAAAATCAAATTCCCTATGTGTTTTTGCTTCAGATTCAATGGACTGATATGTTTTTAAATCAATAACTTGATCCCTTTTATCTCTTTGAATTTCATATTGGAATTGATCTAAACAATTTATCCTATGTACTAACATTAAAATTTTTTTATTATTGTCTTTGGCATGTAAGAAAAGCCTTGTTTTTATAAAATGGCTTTTTCCTGCCCCGACACCAGCTTTTATTGTGATAATGTCACCTGGTTTCCATTTTTCAATTTCTTCATTTGTTATTTCATCACTAACTCTTTTCAAATATATCCTCCTATCAATTTATATAAAATTATTTAATTATCGTATCGCTTACTATATTGCTCAAGCACTTGCTCTAACTTCTTTGATCTTGAGAATAGTGAAAAAACGTTACCTGACTTTGGCTCAATTGCTACAGTCAAAGGTACAATCTCACTTTGATGATATATGTAGTCAGCCAACTTTTTTGAATAACAATAAAATAGGTCTTCATTTCTAACAGTCATTTGATACTCTCCTTATTTGTTAAAATATTTGTTAAGTTTGTAATTAAATAGATATTGCTAACTACTGTCGAACCAATATTTCACGGGATCACCACCTTTCAAAATAAATTTTGAATTTCTACTTGACTTTTCGTATCACCCCCCTTTATACTATAATCAGACGAAATATTTACTAATATTTAAAAAAGACAATAAAAAAGTTAGACTATAAGCAAATAGACTTATAGCCATACGGGTATATTATACTACAAACCTTGATTTTTGTCAAGGTTATTTGTGTTTTCTTTTTCTGCTATGCAAAATTAATAATTCTCAATTGATCCCTTTGAGCATAAATATCATCACTTATACCATCTATAGATACTTCGTATATGGTTTTATCATCTTCTTTAAACGAATCAATAACCTCACCTGTTAATCCTAAATAATCTTTCAACTCTTCATTAATCTTAATGATTTGAACTTTATCTGCACATTATTTTAAAGAACAGTTAAATAGTTCGTTTTTATACTAATGCGAGTATAATAAAAAGGATCGCTATGCGACCCCTTAACTTAAATCTGATAATAATAATACTTCTGCATCTTCTCTTTCTTTTTTTGTTAGTGGGTCATAAATACCCTTTTTGGCTTTAAAATACTTAATTGCCCAATTAATACTATTTGCTCCTGCAATAGCTTCTTCAAACAGTAATTCATCTTCAGTATTGCCTACCTCAAATACTTCGCTTAATTCATTAATTTGTTTTTCATTGTAATAAAGTTTTCGTTCGTCAATATCGTATTCGTCAATCACTCGATTTAATTCACCACACATGAATTTTACTAATTGCTCAACCTTCTTTTTGTTTTCAATTTCAAACATTATTTAACTCTCCCTTATTAATTATTTGGCATAAGGTGAGGTTTCATGAAGTTTATTTACTCAATTACGCCTTTTCGTAATTTCATTATATTCAAACTTTTCAAAAAGTGCAACCCTTTTTAACGAAATTGCGTAATTTTTTAAATTTTTATATAATAGTATTAACTGTGGGAGGGGATAAATATGGTAATTAGAATTAAATTAAAAGAAATACTCTCAAATAAAGGCATCTCACAAAAAGAACTTAAAAAAATGATTGATAAAAAATACTACAACGGTGAGGATAAATTCAGAACTGCCACAATCAGCGAGATATACAATAACCAGCGTAAATCTATTAATAAGAATCACTTGGAAATGATTTATAACACCCTTGAATTAAAAAGTATGGATGAACTAATAGAAGTAATTGAAGAATAGGTAACAATCTGGCTTAAATATAGCCTGATACAGCAACTTTATAATCAAACGAGTATAAAAACCCTAATTAATGATTTAATGCTTTTACATGCAATTCTCGTAAGTCAAAGTAATTATAAACAGAAAATACCGCCTAAAATGGCGGTATAATTTTTTATGTGCCAAAATCAAGCATTAATATAATATGTATTATGTAATTATTGTTCTTTTATCCATTCAAGTAAGAATTCTTTTGTCTCTTTAGCTGGGTATATCCACTTATTCCCTATTTTTTTCTTTGGAAAGTCAGGATCATAAAAAAATAAATCCTTAATTGTATTAATAGATAAGTTAGTCATTTTGCATAACGTTGCTGTGTCCCAGAACAACATTTCATTGTCCAACTTTTTCAAATGCTTATCTACCTCCTCCTTGTACAATTCTTTAATCTCCTCTTCATCAATTTTGATTTCTAACAACTCTCTCCTCATCCTTCCTTTATTAATTATCATTAGTTATCATGGTTTACATTATACTTATCATGTGTTATCATGTCAATAGTGATTGTGATAATTTTTATTTTCTTTAATATCATCCTTAAATCAACAATATTACAATCTTTTGATTGAAATTATCATGAATGTTTTATATACTTATGATAAGTCATGATATTTATGGAGGTGTATGAATGACAACTAAATACCATTTAAACTTTGACGGTACAATTGGTGAATTTATCAAACTACATAGAAAAAAGCAGAAAATCAAAGCTAGAGATTTATCACGAGAATTAGGTAAAGGTGATGCCTATATTAGTCAGATCGAAAATAATCGTAATAACAAACCTGACTTCGATATTCTCTACTCTATTTTTGAAAAATTAGGGATTGATGAAGAACGCATAGAGGATTATCTTGAAAGTTTTGGCTACATATCACCTGAACGTGAAGAACAATTAATTCAGCAAGAATTAAAAAAATATGAGGTTACAGATGAAGAATATCAACAGTATTTGGATTCTGAAAAACAAGTAAGAGTTGATCACCCAGAAGAATTTTTGAATTCAAACGATCAATTAATCACTGAAATTATAGGTGAGTATTTAAAAAACATAACCTCTACTCTTCAATCCTTATCTTATGATAAATCAGGTAAAGGCTTTAATATGGTGAAAAACATAGAAACAACTTTAACCGATATGCAAAAGAATAAGCATCTGTTTATATTTATACAAAGGCTATTTGACAATAATTTAGATTTATTAGATGAAAAAGGAATGGTTAAAGTGATTAACACTTTATATGAAGAAATGAATCGAGTTGAAGAACAAAATACTGCTTGGGGCGAACCAACAATAAAAAATCAAATAAAGGAGTTGAAATAATTCATGGCCTATTTTCGTAAAAGGGGTAACAAATGGCAGTATCGTATAATGTATACAGATCCAATCACAAATAAACGTACTGAGGTTTCAAAAGGTGGATTTGATTCAAAACCTGAAGCAAAACATGCTGCCATTGAACATGAAGCTAAATTACTAAGTGGACAGGCTGTAGTTAGTAATGATGAGTTACTGAAATACTATCTAAAGGAATGGCTCAAAGACTTCAAAAAGGATAATGTCAGAAAAAACACTTATATATTACATGAAAGAAATGTAGACAAACACATTATTCCTTACTTCAAAGACATTAAATTAAAGAATGTAACTTCACAGCAATATCAAAAGTTTTTAAATTATTTAGCTGATAAAGATTATAGCAAAAGAACAATTGAGATTGTTCATGGCACTATGTTTGATGCTATGAAGACAGCAGTAAAACCTTTAAGAAAGATTGTAGACAATCCATGCGAAGGTGTTACGATTCCAAAGAAAACTGAAAAGAAAAAAGGATCACTTCAATATATTGATTCTGAAGATATTCCAAAATTTTTAACAATGGCCAAAAGAGATAATTACCTTTACTGGATCTTCTTTAAAACACTCATATTTACAGGAATGAGAAAAGGAGAAGCTGCCGCCCTCCAAAGAAAAGATATTGACTTAAAGAATGGATATATTAGTATAAATAAATCATTAGACTTTCAAGCAAGAAATGAAGATGAATTGTTTGGCGATACCAAGACATACCATTCAGAGCGTACAATCAAAATTAACGAAAGTCTTAGAAAAGATTTAATTAAACATATGGATTGGTTAAACGATAACAGAATCACATTCAATGATATTTACCGTCATGATCTTGATTTAGTTTTTTGTAGACAAGATGGAAACATTATTCCTAAATCCACATTATTCAATGCTCTTAATCGCATATGTAAAAAAGCAGACATAGAAAAACTCCCCATTCATGCTCTAAGACATACACACGCTGTCTTGGCTTTAGAACAGGGAGATGATATGAAAGTTATCCAAGAAAGATTAGGACATGGTAGTTATCAGATTACCGCTGATGTTTATAGCCACGTTAGTAAACGACTTGAGCAAAAGTCTATGGACAATCTCGAAAACTTTGCAAAAAATATAGATTAAATTAAATTTTTTTATCAAATTTTGTGGTCAATCTGTGGTCAAAAGGTGTTTTGGATTATTCCTCTACCAAACTGACCACAGATATTTTTGTTTAAAATGTTGATATAATAGGGGTTTCCAAATTAATAACTACTTAAATACTGCTCACGCTCCCAAGGGTGTACTTGGGTTCTGAACATATCCCATTCAATTTGTTTTGATTCGATGAAGTGTTCAAGTAAGTGCTCACCTAGTGCTCCTTTAATGATGTCATCTTTTTGTAGCTCTACTAAAGCATCATATAAAGTTGCAGGTAAGTCTTGAACACCATTTTCGATACGCTCTTGTTTATTCATAACATAGATATTGCGATCAACGGGTTTCGGTGCTTGTAGCTTGTTTTCAATACCATCTAACCCTGCTGCTAACATGACAGACATCGCCATATATGGGTTTGCAGCTGGGTCAACGCTTCGTGCTTCGATACGTGTGCTAAGCCCACGTGCAGATGGTACGCGTACTAATGGGCTACGGTTCTGACCTGACCAAGCCACGTAACAAGGTGCTTCATAACCTGGTACTAGACGCTTATAAGAGTTTACGGTTGGATTCGTTACAGCTGTGAAATGAACGGCGTGCTTAATAATTCCCGCTGTAAATTGATAAGCGGTTTCGCTTAGCTGTTCTTCACCATTTGGATCGAAGAACGCATTTTCTTTACCTTTAAATAACGACATATTAGAATGCATACCTGATCCGTTAACACCGAATAGTGGTTTAGGCATAAAGGTTGCGTGTAAACCGTGTTTACGTGCAATGGTTTTAACAACTAATTTAAAGGTTTGAATATCGTCACAGTGTTTGATCGCATCTGAATATTTAAAATCAATTTCATGCTGACCTGGTGCAACCTCATGGTGAGAGGCTTCGATTTCGAATCCCATTTCTTCTAATTCTAATACGATGTCTCGGCGGCAATTTTCACCTAAATCCGTAGGGGCTAAATCAAAGTAACCACCTTTATCATTCAAGGTCATCGTCGGTTCGCCAACCTCATCTAATTTGAATAAGAAAAATTCTGGTTCAGTTCCGATGTTAAATGCTGTGAAGCCTAATTTCTCCATTCTTTCGAGATTTCTTTTTAAATTATAACGTGGGCATCCTTCAAAAGGTGTATCATCTGGGTTATAAATATCGCAAATGATACGTGCGACTTTACCTTTGTCTGATGTCCAAGGAAAGACCACAAAGGTATCTAAGTCTGGATGAAGTCGCATGTCTGATTCTTCAATCCGTACAAAACCTTCAATTGAAGAACCATCAAACATCATTTTGTTATCTAATGCTTTGTCTAATTGGCTTAACGGAATTTCTACGTTTTTAATCGTACCAAGTAAATCTGTAAATTGTAGTCGTATAAATCTTACATTCTCTTCATCGATTCGTTTGTAAATCTCTTCTCTTGTAATGTTGCTCATTCAATTTCCTCCTAATTAATTGTTCCATTATTTAATGATAGAACCTCGATAGCTCACCTTGAATAATGGATGAATTATTGAGATAACCAGATTCAAGTAATTCGCGACGTAATAGTTCGTGAAGCTCTTTTTCAGTTAAATCTCTCTTTTGCTCTTTTGGCTTCTGTTGTTCTGTCACTTGTTTTTCTTGAATTTGGATTTCTTTTAATTTTAGAACTTGCTTAATTCCTGCCAGATTAACGCCTTCATCGATTAATCGTTTGATTTCTATCAGACGATCAACATCATAGAAGCTATACAGTCTACGATTCCCCTCGGAACGTAGTGGTGTCACTAAACTTTTCTCCTCATAGTAGCGAATTTGCCTCGCACTGAGTTCTGTCAGCTCGGAAACAATACTAATCGGAAATAATGGCATAGCTTTTCGATCTTTATATTCCATTTTGACACCCCCAATATAAAACTTATTATATGTGTTGGAATTATTACTGTCAAGTGATGTAAGGAAATTTAACATAAAAAGAAAAGCATAACAGCGTACTGAGCGTACTGTCTGTTATGCTTTAAACTTCTTGATATTCATCTTTTATTGATAATAACCCTTGTGTAATGGCTAGTTTGACATGTTCATAGGTTAATCCGCCTTGTACGTATAGGGTATATGGTTCACGAATCGGTCCATCAGCTGTTAGTTCTAAGCTCGCACCTTGAATAAAGGTACCAGCAGCCATAATGACATCATGTTCATATCCCGGCATATAGCTTGGGTACGGTGTAACATGTGAATTAATCGGTGATTGCTGTTGTACTACTTGCGCAAATTGAACCATGTCATTTTTTGAGTTAAACGTAATTGATTGTATAAGGTCAGTTCTAAAATCGTTCGGTCCAGGTGTTGTTGAAAAACCATGATCACGTAATAGTTTTGATGTAAAAACTGCACCTTTTAGCGCTTCACCAACAACATGTGGAGCTAAAAATAAGCCCTGGTACATTTCCTGTAAGCTATACAAACTAGCCCCTGTTTCTTTTCCTAAGCCAGGCGCCACTAAGAAATTAGCACTTCGTTCAATCAATTCTTTTTTCCCTACTAAGTAACCACCTGTCTTAACAATTCCCGCTCCTGGATTTTTTATAAGCGAACCTGCTATTATATCAGCGCCAACCTCTGTTGGTTCCATTTTCTCAACAAATTCACCATAACAATTATCGACAAAAACTATCACATTAGGTTTAATATGTTTTACAAATTGAATCATTTCTTTAATCTCATTGATTGTAAATGACGGACGGTCTGCGTAGCCTTTTGATCGCTGGATAGCAATCATTTTGGTCTCTTCATTAATCTGATTCTCAACTGCGTCATAATTAATTTTCCCATCCGCTAATAAATCAACCTCGTCGTATTTAATACCAAAATCACGCAAAGACCCATCTGTTTGTTCTTGAATACCAATCACCTGTTCTAGGGTATCATAGGGTCTTCCGGTAATGGATAGAAGGTGATCGCCTGGTCTTAAATTACCGAACAATGCCGTTGTGATCGCATGAGTTCCAGACACCATTTGTGGTCTGACTAAAGCATCTTCCCCTCGAAAAACATCTGCATAAACTTCCTCTAGTTTTTCTCGCCCAACATCGTCATAGCCATAACCTGTCGTTGGGTTAAAATGGAAATCACCAACCTGCATATTTCGATAAGATTCGAGCACTTTATGTTGATTGTAGGTTACAATATCTGATATCTCGTGAAATCGTTTCGTCAGTTTCTCCTCTGTATGATGAATTAATTCTAGGCTTTCTCTATACATGATGATTCCTCACTTCGTTAATTGGTTGTATAATGGCATCTCAGATTCAATATAACCCATCACATAAAATGCATCTTGATCTTCTGCAAACTCTTCAGCCTCAACTATTGTTTCATGTTTCAACCGATTTAACAACCGTCCATCATTCGAAGGAATCATGACATTATATTTTTCCCAATGTTCTTTTAAAACATCTTCTATTTTTTGTTTTAATAAATCAAGATCTTGACTGTTTAATGCACTTAATAAAACACTTGGTTTTGAAAAAGGGAAAAATTCCTTTTCTAATAAGTCAACTTTATTGTAAACGGTAAGCGATGGAATGTGATCTGCATGGAGCTCTTTTAAAATATCGTTTACGGTTTGCTCGTGCTGAGTCGCATCCTCATCCGAACAATCGACGACGTGCAAAATAAAGTCCGCCTCGGTCACTTCCTCTAACGTTGATCTGAAGGCCGCAATTAACGTCGTCGGTAATTTTTGAATAAACCCAACCGTATCAGAAATTAAAGCATGAAAACCACTTGGTAGTGATAATTTCCGTGTTAAGGGATCTAATGTTGCAAAGAGCTTATTCTCTTCTAAGGAAGATTCACTCGTTAATTGGTTAAACAACGTGGATTTTCCTGCATTCGTATAACCAACAATCGATATTTGAAAAGCTGAACGTCGTTTTCGATTCTCTCGGTATTGATTCCGATGCTTGACCACCTGTTGTAACGACTGTTTAATGTCAGTTATTCGATTACGAATATGTCTCCGGTCTGTTTCTAGCTTTGTCTCACCTGGTCCTCTTGTTCCGATTCCCCCACCTAGGCGTGAAAGTTCAGTCCCAATCCCCTGTAAACGAGGGAGCATATATTCAAGCTGCGCTAATTCAACCTGTAATTTACCTTCTTTTGTTTGGGCGCGCATTGCAAAGATATCTAAAATCAACTGCGTTCGGTCAATAAGTTTCGTTTCCCAAACATTTGATAAATTTCTCGACTGTGATGGAGTTAATTCGCTATTCATAATTACAATATCAATGTCTGCTTCTTCAATAAAATGCTTAATTTCATCTGTTTTTCCTGTGCCAATATAATAAGACGAGTGAACTTTTTCGCGTTTTTGTGTAAATACCTCAATAACATCGGCTTCAACGGTTTCTGCTAATGCTCGAAGCTCTTCCATAGTCGAATGAAAGGTGCGGTCATCTTCTATTTGTGTTTGACATCCTACTAATATTGCCTTTTCACCCATTTTTGTACTCCTTCGCTTTGTGTCATGTTTACGATATAGCTTGTCCAATAACTTATAGCATCTATTCGAAAATCTTCTATAGTACACAAAAATAAGTCTAACTCTTCAGTCGAGTTAGACTTATGGACACGTTAATGTCTAAAAAATTGAAGGTACTAAAATCACATTTATGATTCCAAATCAATGTTTTTTGAAGGAGCAAAGGTCGAAATCGCATGTTTAAAAATTAATTGTTGTCTTCCTTCAGTTTCAATTAAAATTGTAAAATTATCAAATGACTTGAGTACACCGCGTAATTGGAAACCATTCGTTAAAAAGACAGTTAAAGGTACCTTTTCCTTCCGCTCAATTTGGTCTGTTATACGTGCACCTGCCGAATCTACTAAATATAGCATTGGAACTTCTAATTTCATAGCTGTTTCTTGTATGCGAATTATTTT
>NZ_FNIG01000002.1:18607-420535 GCF_900103915.1 Tenuibacillus multivorans
CAATTAAAATTGTAAAATTATCAAATGACTTGAGTACACCGCGTAATTGGAAACCATTCGTTAAAAAGACAGTTAAAGGTACCTTTTCCTTCCGCAATTTGTTCAGATACGTATCCTGTACATTTGTTGAATTAGCCATTACAAACTCCTCCTCTATCTCTGCTACTAATACCTATTCGATAAACAATCAATCATTCCTTCTACTTTTTGAAAAATATTTTCAAATGTATCCATATAGTAATCTGGGTCAATATTGTACCAATAGACATCAGGGATTTTATTGCGATAATACGTCAACTGTCGTTTAGCAAACCGCCTCGTATTTCGCTTAATGAGTCGGATAGCTTCTTCTTTTGAATATTCATCTTCAAAGAAAGGAATCCATTCTTTATAACCAATACCTTGCATTGGTTGAACGTCTCCACCATAACGTGAATATAATTCCCGAACCTCTTCAATTAAGCCTTGTTCAACCAATTGATCGACACGCTTATTAATTCGTTCGTATAACGTTTCTCGTTCCATATTTAAACCGATGATGATCGGTTGGTATGCTGACCCTTCCTTCTGGTTACTTTCGATTTCGGATAAAGTTTGACCAGATGTCGCATAAACCTCTAGCGCACGAATGACTCTTCTAATATTATGCGGATGAACTTTCTCGGCTTGTATAGGGTCCACTTGTTTCAACTTCTCATAATATGGCTCAATTCCATTTATTTTGATTTCTTGAAGGGCTTTTTCAACATAATCAGAATCCCGCTTGACATCTGAAAATTGAAAATCAAATAAAGCAGAATGGACGTAAAAGCCTGTACCACCTACAATTAAAGGTTGCTTTGACCTTTGGGTTAGTTCCTGTACTTTGTCATATAGATCTGACTTAAATTCAGCAGCAGAGTATTCATCGAGAGGATCTAAATGGTCGATTAAATGATGTGGAATGCCATCTGCTTCATCTTCCGTTACTTTAGCTGAACCGATATCAAAGCCTTTAAAAAACTGCATCGAATCCGCATTTATAACTTCTCCATTTATGCGTTTGCTTAATTCAATCCCTAGTTTTGTTTTTCCAACAGCTGTCGGTCCAATAATACTGATTACAATTGGTTGATCCATGATAAACTCCTCAGGTTACATAATTCGTTTAAACATGCGTTGTAATTCATATTCACTAAAATGAATCACAATCGGTCTACCATGCGGACATGTAAATGGGTCATGGCAAGTCCGGAGCTCACTCAATAAGTATTCCATTTCTTGATGATTCAAATAGTGGTTTGCTTTAATGGAACGTTTACAAGACATTAAAATTGCCGCTTCTTCTCTAATTTTTTCAATATCAATCGAACGGTTTTGAATTAAATCTTCAACCATATCTCGAATGATTTGTTCCTCTTCGCCATTTGGGAACCAACTTGGATAAGATCTTACAATATAACTATAATCTCCAAATGGTTCCAAAAATAAACCTACCCGTTCGAATGCCTCTTTATGTTCTTCGATGATAATAGCCTCTTTACCTGTGAACTCAAATGAAATCGGTACGGATAATGCCTGAACTTCATTCGGCGGATCACCAAGCTTCTTCTTAAAAAACTCATATTTGATCCGTTCTTGTGCTGCATGTTGATCAATCATATAAAGCCCTTTTTCATTCTGAGCTAAAATATAAGTGCCATGCAGTTGACCGATTGGATACATAAGAGGCATGCGTTCCGTTTCTTCATCTAGTTCTTCACTCTCTGATCCTATATCGTTAGGATAAGGTGGTTTCTGACCATTTTCTACTGGATGATTGTCAGCATCATCAAAGTGACTCGTAAAAGATTCCTGTATATGAAAACCATGGCCAATATCCTCTAACTGTTCTTTCTCATCATGTGTTTTATCTTGGCGTGTCATCGGATCAAATGATAATGTTGTTTGTGTCGATTTAGGCTTTTCCTTTTTAGCACCTGATGGAATTAATCGTTGTTTATGTAGGACATCATAAATCGACTGCTTCACCACATCAAATAATTCTTTTTCCTTACTAAAACGGACCTCGGTTTTTGCTGGATGAACGTTGACATCGACTAAGTATGGATCCATTTCAATTTGCAATATAACAATGGGATAGCGTCCAATTGGTAGAAAGGTATGGTACCCATCAAAAATCGCTTTGTTAATGACAGGATTTTTTATAAAACGCCCATTAACAATAAGCGAAATAAAATTGCGATTGGATCGCGTCACTTCAGGTTTACAGATATAACCCGAAACCTTATAATCTAATGAATCATCTTCTAGTTGCAACATATTTTGGGCTATCTTTTTGCCATAGATTTGTTGAATCACCTGCAGTAAATTCCCGTTACCCGGCGAAAAAAAGATTCGTTTACCGTTGTGATAACATTCAAAACGAATATCAGGATGGGATAAAGCCATTTTATTGATCGTATCTGTCACGTGCCCAAGCTCAGTATGAATCGTTTTTAAATATTTTAAACGAGCAGGTGTATTATAAAATAGATTCTCGACTATAATTTCTGTCCCTTTTCGTTTCGTGTGCTTTTGCTTGTCTTTAATGTCGCCCCCATGTACGACCAACTCATTTCCGGATTGGTCACCTGTTGATGTTCTTAATGTTAATTGGCTAACGGATGAAATACTAGCGAGCGCCTCGCCTCTAAACCCTAGCGTTTTGACCCGAAACAAATCAAATTCATCTTCTATTTTACTCGTCGCATGGCGGAAGAAGGCCGTCTCACAATCATCAGGGTCAATGCCATCACCATCATCAATAATTTTAATTGAGCGAAGCCCCGCTTCTTCAAGTTCAATTTTAATCCACTGACTATTCGCATCTACACTATTTTCTAAAAGCTCTTTAACAACAGATGCTGGACGTTCTACAACTTCCCCGGCTGCTATTTTATTTGATAATTCATCTGGTAATTGAACGATTTTACCCATTGATTATCCCCCTTTAGTCCAGCTTTTTCTTAATTTCATATAGAAGGTTCATCGCGTCCATTGGTGTCATATTCAGTAAATCGCAATCTTTTATTTGGGTTAATACCTCGATATCTTTCGTTAATTGGATGTCACGTTGCTCTTCAAAAAGTGTTAATTGTTCTTCTGTAGATTCTTGCTCGCGTATCGAACTCGTAGCTTCAAATGTTTCTAATAAGTAGTTAGCTCGGCTAATAATGTCATCCGGTAGATTTGCCAGCTTAGCTACGTGGACACCATAGCTTTTATCTGCCTTACCTGGTTTTATGTTGTGTAAAAACACGACTTCTCCTTCGTGTTCGTCAACCTCAACATGGACATTTTTTAAATGCGTCAATGAATCTTCTAATGAGGTTAATTCATGATAGTGGGTGGAGAATAACGTCTTAGCGCCAATATGATGGTGTATATATTCAACGATTGATTGGGCTAAAGCCATGCCATCGTACGTACTTGTCCCTCGACCAATTTCATCAAATAAAATTAGACTATTTTCAGTAGCGTTTTGAACCGCATGCTCAGCTTCTAACATTTCCACCATAAAAGTACTTTGTCCAGAAACTAAGTCATCGGCTGCACCAATACGGGTGAAAATTTGATCAAATACCGGTAATTGAGCTGCTTTAGCTGGGACAAAGCATCCGATTTGAGCCATAATCACAATTAAACCGAGCTGTCTCATATATGTACTTTTACCCGCCATGTTTGGTCCAGTGATGAGAAGTATATCTGTTTCTTCATCTAAGTTAAAATGATTCGGTACAAACTCTTCTTGCATTACTTTTTCGACCACTGGGTGCCGTGCATCTTCTATTTGAACGACATGTCTGTTAGCCATTTCAGGTTGAACATAATTATTTTCTTCACTAATAATCGCAAAGCTTAATAAAACATCAATTTGACTGATTTTTTCTGCCAATAGTTGAAGTGCCGGAATGTACGCTTTCATTTTCTCTCTAATATCGATAAACAGATTGTATTCTAATGCCATGCTTTGATCATTGGCTTCTAAAATTAAGCGTTCCTTTTCTATCAATTCTGGTGTGATAAATCGCTCGGCATTCGTTAAGGTTTGTTTTCGTTCATAACGCGATAAATCTACATTCGCAAGATTAGCTTTCGTTACCTCAATATAGTAGCCGAATACTTTGTTATAACCGACCTTTAGTGATTTTACTCCGGTTTTTTCTCGTTCTTCTGCCTCTAAATTCGCTACCCATTGTCTACCGTTACGTGATGCTTCACGGTATTGGTCTAATTTTTCATGATAGCCATCTTTAATAATACCGCCTTCCATAATCGATATCGGTGGCTCTTCCGCGATTCCTTCTTCTAATAATTGATAGATTTCTTCATACGGCTTTAAATCAGGTAATAAGGCTTGAATCGATGGATGATCAATCGTTTCGATAATCCGTTTAATGTTTGGCAGACTACTTAGCGAACGTTTTAGCTGTAATAAATCACGAGCATTAACATTTCCATATGAAATACGACCCGCTAGACGCTCAATGTCGTAAATATCCTTTAATGCCTCTTTTAGTTCGTCCCGTTCAAAAAAGTGATCGATCAAAGCCTGTACCTGCTTGTGTCGCTCTTCAATACTTAATTTAGATAGTAATGGGCGGTCTAACCATTTTTTAAGACGTCTCGCCCCCATCGCGGTAGATGTTTTATCTAAAACGGTTAATAAGGTTCCTTTCCTACTTTGGTCGCGAATGGATTCCATTAACTCTAAGTTTCGCTTAGAATACAAGTCAAGTTTCATATATTGTGTGAGTTCAATATATTGGACTTGTTGGATGTGAGATAAGAAACGCTTTTGTGAATGATAGATATATTGAAACACACGACCAAAACCACGTATTAGCCGTTTGTCCGTTAGATTGCCGAGTAAATATTGATAATCTTCCATAACGTCTTCCCCGTCTTCGATTGAAATCGTCACATTTAAGTAGTGAGACAGCTGTTCTTTTGCTTCAGAATCAAAAGCCTCAGGAATGACAATTTCTTTAACAGGGCGATTATATAACTCACTTAAAACATCTTTAAACTCGTTTTCAATTAAACTAACAAAGCTCTCGCCCGTAGATAAATCAATATAAGCAATCACATAATCTTGTTGAATAGGCGTAATCGAAGCGATGAAGTTATTTTCGTCTTCTGTTAGCATGCTTCCTTCCATTATTGTCCCAGGTGTTATAACTTGTACAACTTCACGTTTCACAACACCTTTAGCTACTTTAGGATCCTCAACCTGTTCACAGATTGCTACTTTATAGCCTTTTTCAATTAATGTTTTAATATATCGCTCAGCTGAATGGTATGGGACGCCGCACATCGGAATTTTTTCTTTTCCGCCATCACGTTGTGTCAGCGTAATTTCTAATTCTTTTGATGCTTTTAAGGCATCATCGAAAAATAATTCATAAAAGTCACCGAGTCGGAAAAATAAAAATACATCTTGGTTGGCTTGTTTAATCTGTATATATTGTTCCATCATTGGCGTGTATTTAGCCATGTATGTAATCCCCCAATTATCCTGTATCTCATCGTCATTATAGCATAGATAACCATTATTTTTCATAAGCAGATGATCATTCATCGTGATAAGGCAAAAGAAAAAAGGCTGAAAATTTTCAGCCCTTCTTCTAATCTTTTTCATCGACTTCAATCTCTTGAAATTCTGCTTCGAGTTCATCAAAGTCCACATCATCTTCATCGAAACCATTTGGCTCAACTTTTGCCCATACTTTTGTTTCTCCAATGATGTCAACGACAAATTCGCGCTCTAGCTCAACTTTGATTCTACCATTATCATCAATCGTGCATTCAAGCGTATTAGGTTGTTGAGTTGCACGAGCTACCACGTCAAATTTGTTAGAGATACATTTTTCATCCTTCATGACGACAGGTACTTTATCGACATATTGTTTTCTTTCAGTCACAACTTCTGTCTTGGTATTGTCATTATATGAGTACCATACGTTGATGTCATATGCTCCTGACACCTCTACAACATTCCCTTTTTTCTTCGCTTCATATTGATGGTTAATCACCCAGCACCCTAATATGCTTGTTGATTTATGATTAGGTGAAACCATATGAAGTGTTTCGGTAAATTTTTTACCTTTACCACAAACCGCTTTCGTAATAATTTCGCGATAATCGCGGTCGAACATGCCTAATCCTCCTCCTTTATTAGCCATTTTATTTTATGCGAATTAGGTATTTGTTGTGATTCAATGCCGCGATGATTTATGTTTTATACTCATTCATATGTCAATGCCCATAAATGTGTTAATAAAGAAGGTTATATTTATAAAAATGATGTGATGAGCTGAATTTATTCAGAAAAAGCCCCATGGTATACCCATGGGACTTCGTTAATGTTATTGATATCGTTTCACTTTTGAGCCGGTTTCACCTTTTAACACGTCTCCACCGGTGGAGCGGATAATTTCATCCGTGACTTCATTAGCAATCGTATTCGTAATTCGTTGTAAGATATCGTTAACCACAACCTGTGAATCTTTAAATTCTTGTACAATCGGAATTGCATCTAACTCCTGTTGGAACCGATCTAATTCTTCCTCTACTCGTTTTAAAGCTTCGCCCTTACCGTAATGCTGTAAATTAACAGCTTGTTTTTGGAGAGCTTTAATTTTTGTAATATAGCTTTGCACCTTATTATTATCATTTATTTTGGCTTCAAGTTGCTTAAAACGTTCTATTTCATCAATATTAGCTAGTTTTTTAGCTAAGTCTTTTGCTTCTGCTACAATTTGTTGTCGTGTATATTCAGCCATTTAAATCACCTCTGCTGGCTCTGTGACAGCTTCATCGACCATTTTGCCGTCTAATGTCCATGTTTTTGTATCTGTAATTTTAACATTCACAATATCACCAATGACTGATTTCGGTCCGACGAAGTTAACAAGCTTACCTCTTTCAGTATAGCCTGCAAGTTTTTCTTCATTGTTTTTACTTGTACCTTCTACTAAGACCTTAACCGTTTTGCCTTGGTATTGTTCCATTGCCTTTTTAGAATAGTCGTTAACCACTTTATTTAATCGCTGAAGACGTTCTTTCTTAACATCCATAGATACGTTATCCTCAATGCGGGCAGCTGGTGTACCGTCACGTGGTGAGAAAATAAATGTATAGGCGCCTTCAAAACCAACTTCATGGTATAACGTTAATGTCTCTTCAAATTGCTCATCAGTTTCATTTGGGAAACCTACAATGATATCTGTTGTTAACGCAGCATTTGGAATTTGTTCTTTAATTTTTCGAACTAATTCTAAATAGCTTTCACGTGTGTAACGACGTGCCATAACTCGTAATACTTCAGAGCTACCAGACTGAACCGGTAAATGAATGTATGGCATAAGGTTGCCGCCTTTTGCTAAGACTTCGATTAAACGATCATCAAAGTCTCTAGGGTGTGAAGTCGTAAACTTAACACGTGGAATATCAATTTTACGAATTTCATCCATTAGGTCACCTAAGCCGTAATCAATATCTAAGTCTTTACCGTAAGCATTGACGTTTTGGCCTAATAATGTAACTTCTTTATACCCTTTTGCCGCTAAATGACGGATTTCTTGAATAATATCTTCAGGGCGACGACTACGTTCTTTACCACGCGTGTATGGCACGATGCAGTATGTACAGAACTTGTCGCAACCGTACATAATATTAACCCATGCTTTTATGCGACCTTCACGACGTTTTGGTAGGTTCTCAATAATGTCGCCTTCTTTAGACCAAACTTCTACGACCATCTCTTTACTCATAAGTGCGTTGTAAACGAGATTTGGTAGTCGGTGAATATTATGTGTACCGAAGATTAAGTCAACATATTGATATTTCTTCAATATTTTATTAACAACCGACTCTTCCTGCGACATACAACCACAAACCCCAATAATTAAGTCAGGGTTTTCACGCTTAAGAGCTTTTAAATGACCGATTTCACCGAACACTTTATTTTCCGCGTTTTCACGAATCGCACACGTGTTTAACAGAATAATGTCAGCTTCCTTTTGATCGATTGTCGATTCATAGCCCATTTCGGATAAAATACCAGACATAACTTCTGTATCGTGTTCGTTCATCTGACAGCCATAAGTACGGATTAAAAATTTCTTACCTTTACCTAAGCCTTGCATTTGCTCTGGAATTTCAAAATCATCGTGGTATTGAACTTCTTTTCGCAAACGCTTTTTAGCTTTTTTCATATTTGGTGGTTCATAGGTTGCTTCAAAGTATTTTACAAAATCATCAGAAGATTTCTTTTTCAAACGCTCCAAGTTACCCTGGTCGGATTTTACGTCCGCTGGATCAACTTGCTTAATTTGGCTCTGCTCTTTCCGTTGCTCTTCGTTCATTTATTTAAACTCCTTTCATACAAAATAAAAAACACATGTATACATTATTACAGTATAAATCCTATCCATGATTTTAACAATACAAGACAACGGATTACAAAGATTTCACCTCTAAATGTCATCGTTCATACACATTTAAAGAACAAAAGCTCAAGCACCCGTTTAGCGACGTATGGACTGGACTGAGTCGCAGGAGATAAAGGAAACACGACGAGGATACGAGTCGATGTTGACTTATCATACGGAGGCGAGGGAAGTCTCACTAGTCGCTGGGCGCTGGAGCTGGATGTGACTAACGAGTAAAATTAAATGTCAACATACCAACAATTTTTAATTTCATAGGCATTAATAAAAAAACGTCCAAACCTATATGCTAAAAGTTTGAACGTATACATTCATGATTGTTCCCTATCTTGGTTCAACAATGAGTTTAATGGCCGTTCTTTCTTCTTGGTCAATCATGATATCTGTAAATGCTGGAATACAAATTAAGTCAACACCACTAGGAGCAACAAATCCTCTTGCAATCGCTACTGCTTTAACAGCTTGGTTTAGCGCACCCGCACCAATTGCTTGAATTTCTGCCGATCCGCGTTCTCTTAAAACGTTCGCTAACGCTCCAGCTACAGAGTTTGGATTTGACTTTGCTGAAACTTTTAATATTTCCATTACTAGTTCCTCCTTAATTGACTATTATGATTTTCATAACTAATTTATTCAGCATTCTATTGTTCTATTCCTTTTATTATGAACTAGTTTTCCGAAAAATTCAAATATTCAATAAGGTTTATTCAAAATTTATATGATCCGGATTAATTAAAATACGTTTAATACTCTTAGTTTTACCCGTTTTATCATCAACTGAAACGGTTATACCACTTAAAACAGTTCGTTCAGTTTCAGGAATTTCAAATTTAACAGGTAATCCGGTCTTAAATTTTCGAATAATGGAATCCTTCTCCATTCCTAAAATACTATCATAGGCACCTGTCATCCCAACATCTGTAATATAACCAGTTCCATTAGATAAAATACGTTCATCAGAAGTTTGGATATGAGTATGGGTACCTACTACCGCTGTAACTTTACCGTCTAAATACCACCCCATCGCCTGCTTCTCACTCGTCGTTTCGGCATGAAAATCAACAAAAATGATATCCGTTTTTTTCTTTGCATTTTTAATTAAATAATCAATGACTTGAAATGGATCATCTAAAGGGTTCATGAAGGTACGGCCTTGAAGATTAATAACAGCAACTGTTATCTGATTTACATTAACAAATTGCATGCCTATACCAGGTGTCCCTTTTGGATAATTTGCGGGCCTTACTAGTTTTTCAGCATCATCAATAAAATCAAAGATTTCTTTTTTATCCCAAGCGTGATTACCTAACGTTATGATATCTGCACCCAATTCTAAGAATTGGTGATAAAACTTCTTCGTTAACCCTTTTCCGTGCGCTGCGTTTTCACCATTTACAATTGTTAGATCAGCACGATGCTGTTCTTTAAGTTGATGGATGTGCTGCTCTAAAGCAACCCGCCCTGGTTTACCTACAATATCACCTATAAATAGAATATTCATACTTTGTTTCCTTCCTAATTATGAATTTACTTAAATCGTTACATAAACTCATTTTGAAGTCAAAATAAAAACGGCCTACTATTGGCCGTTTTTATTTCGCATATTCAACTGCTCTTGTTTCACGAATGACTGTCACTTTAATATGTCCTGGATAGTCTAGTCCATCTTCTATTTTCTTACGAATATCTCTTGCTAATTGTGTCGCCTTTGCATCATCAATGTCATCAGGTCGAACCATGATACGAACTTCACGTCCTGCCTGAATCGCAAATGATTTTTCAACACCTTCATAAGTATCAGCAATTTCTTCAAGCTTTTCAAGACGTTTAATATAGTTTTCAAGTGACTCACTTCTAGCACCTGGTCGAGCAGCTGAAAGGGCATCCGCTGCAGCAACTAGTACGGATATAATACTAGTTGGTTCTTCATCACCATGGTGTGAGGCTATCGCATTAATAACAACCTCATGCTCTTTGTACTTTTGTGCTAATTCCTTACCGATTTCAACGTGACTACCTTCAACTTCATGGTCGACTGCTTTACCGATATCGTGTAATAAGCCAGCACGTCTTGCTAAGTTCTCATCTTCACCAAGTTCGCCTGCTAATAATCCGGATAGGTAGGCTACTTCTAACGAGTGTTTTAAAACATTTTGACCGTAACTCGTGCGATATTTTAATCGACCGATAATTTTGATTAAGTCTGGATGAATGCCATGTGATCCAATATCAAATGTCGCTTCTTCACCAACTTCGCGAATATACTCATCAACTTCACGACGAGATTTTTCAACCATTTCTTCAATTCTAGCTGGGTGAATACGTCCATCTTGCACAAGATTCTCTAAAGCTATTCTTGCAATCTCTCGACGGATTGGATCAAAACCAGATAAAATAACGGCCTCTGGAGTATCATCTATGATGAGATCAATACCAGTTAACGTCTCTAACGTACGGATATTACGACCTTCTCTACCGATAATACGACCCTTCATTTCGTCATTCGGTAAATTAACTACTGATACGGTAGTTTCAGACACATGCTCAGCTGCACAACGCTGTATCGCAAGTGATAATACGTGTTTCGCTTTCTTATCTGCTTCTTCTTTCGCACGATTTTCTGCTTCTTTAATCATAAGAGCCGTTTCGTGCTCCATTTCTTTTTCAACACGATCAATAATCACCTGTTTTGCTTGATCTGTTGTCAAGCCTGAAATGCGTTCAAGTTCAGCTTGCTGTGACTCTAATAACTCATCCACTTTGCTTTCGGTTTCATTTAGTTGTTGTTGTTTTTCATTCAACGATTCCTCTTTCTTTTCCAACATTAGCTCACGTTTATCTAATGTTTCACTTTTTCGATCAAGCGTTTCTTCTCTTTGTAAGAGTCGATTTTCTTGTTTTTGAGCTTCAGTTCGTCTTTCTCTCAACTCGTTTTCTTGCTCTTGACGTAATCGATGATTTTCATCCTTCGCTTCTAAAAGAGCTTCACGCTTTGCCGACTCTGCATTTCTTCTACCTTCTTCGACAATCTGTTTTGCAAGTTCTTCTGCGCTGGAGATCTTTGCTTCAGCGATCGATTTTCGAATCATATAACCAACAACAATACCGACAACTGCGAGCAAAATGGAGATGAGTATTGCCGTAGGATCCATACCTTCACCTCCTCTTGCTATTCCAAATTTCTTTTTCTTTCATTCATTTCAGTCGGTAATGTACAATCATTCATTTCATCATTTTTATAAGCAAAAATGAAAATTATACAATTTAATTTTAAGCTTGTCTATACCTCATGTCAAGGAATGGTCACACTATTTCAGTGTTTGCCAGTTATTCTGTCCAAAAAATATGTGAAACTTTTCATGCTTATGCCCTTTTATTTGACAAATTCTTTTCACATATTAAAAAACTCTCTCAGCTAACGACTATTAACTGAGAGAATCAATATAGCAATATTAATCTAATTCTAGTTCCTCTTGCCCCTCTGCAACTTCCTCTGCATCCTCATCAATATTAAAGTGTGAGCGGATCTCACCATTAACCTTTTCATACACATCGGGATTATCTTTTAAGAATTGCTTAGCATTTTCTCGACCTTGACCAAGCTTCTCACCTTCATAAGAGAACCAGGCTCCACTTTTCTGTATAATATCTAAGTCTGCACCAACATCTATTAATTCGCCTTCTTTAGAAATACCTTCTCCATACATGATGTCCACCTCGGCTTTTTTGAACGGAGGTGCGACTTTGTTCTTCACAACTTTAATTCTTGTTTTATTACCTACCATATCATTACCTTGCTTTAATGTTTCAGCACGACGGACTTCAAGTCGAACTGAAGAATAGAATTTCAATGCACGCCCACCAGGTGTCGTTTCTGGATTACCGAACATAACCCCAACTTTTTCACGAATTTGGTTAATAAAAACAGCAGTTGATTTTGATTTATTAATCGCACCCGATAGCTTACGAAGTGCTTGGGACATTAAACGTGCCTGTAAACCGACATGTGAGTCTCCCATTTCACCTTCAATCTCTGCTTTTGGAACTAAGGCAGCTACTGAGTCAACAACAATAATATCGACTGCTCCACTTCTAACAAGGGCTTCGGCAATCTCCAATGCTTGTTCTCCCGTATCCGGCTGTGAAAGTAATAACTCATCAATATCAACACCTAGTTTTCTAGCATAAACAGGATCAAGAGCATGCTCTGCATCGATAAACGCAGCTTGACCACCCTGCTTTTGTGCCTCTGCAATCGCATGCAGTGCAACAGTCGTTTTACCAGAAGATTCAGGACCATATATTTCAACCACACGTCCACGTGGATAACCACCTACTCCTAATGCAACATCTAATGATAATGAACCACTAGAAACGGTTGATACGGTCTGTCCTTCCTGTTCACCGAGCTTCATAATAGAGCCTTTACCAAATTGCTTTTCTATTTGCTTTAGGGCCATATCTAACGCTTGTTTTCGATCACTCATTATAAAAAATCCCCCTTCGACTTAAGTACTTCTATCATACTATGATTTTATCACTTTGCCAACAAAAAAGCGAATATTTGTTCTGTTTATATGTGATGGAAAATGCGTTTTTCCCTAAAGGAAAAATCAATTTCCTCCTAGAGAAAAACTTTTTTTCTTATCAATTAAAATTTTTTATAAAACGAATTAAATGTTTAATTCCTTCAGTTACAGCTTCTTCACGGATAGCATTTCGATTTCCTTTTAACTGAACCCGTCTGACAATTGTTTGGTTTAGGTTACTTATACCGATAAAAACCGTTCCCGGTGGATAACCATTCACCGGTTCTGTTCCTGCTATACCAGTAAAGCTAATCGCGATATCACTCTGCAATTGTTTTCTTGTATGTTCGGCCATGGCATCCGCACATGGCTCACTTACAGCACCGTATTCTCGTAAAATATGTTCAGGTACTCCAACGGCGTGTTGCTTTACCTTATTTGTGTAGGAAACAATCGAGCCATTAAAAATAGATGAAGCGCCATCATGCTGAATAATGGTTGAGGCGAATAATCCACCTGTCACACTCTCACATGATGACAATGTTAGCTGCTTTTCCTTTAATAATTGCATTAAACCAACCTCTAAAGAGATTTGTCCATAGCCGACGAAATATGAGCCGACACGATTTAAAATGGATTCTTCCAAATCACTTATTAATTGCTCGCCTTCGTCCCTCGTAATAGCTCTTGCCGTTATACGTAGGGTTACATAACCATTTCCCGCAAGAGGAGCAATCGTTGGGTTCGTTTGGGCTCGAATAATATCTTGTAATTCAGTCTCAAGTGCAGATTCTCCAATACCTTGAAAGCTCAACACCCGACTATAAAGTTGTTTTGTTAATAGCCCTTCATCTTTTAAATAAGGTAAAATCTGCTCATCAATAATCCATTTCATTTCCTTAGGAACTCCTGGTAAGAAGAACCACGAAGCACCCTCATGTTTCATATGTAATCCTGGCGCCATACCAACCTCATTTTCGAAAACACGTCCACTAGGAAAACATTGAGCCTGTTTTCGGTTGTTTTCAGTCATAATCTGTTGACGACGTTTGAAAAAAGATTCAATCTTATTTAAGGTTGGCTGATGTATGTCTAGTTCACAATTAAATAGTTTGGCTGCTACTTCTTTTGTTAAGTCATCATCAGTCGGGCCTAATCCACCTGTTACAAAAATGATATTGGACCTTTCTTGTGCCTTTTCAAACACAGAAAAAAGGCGATTAAAATTATCGCCTACAGTCTGTTTATAATACACGTTAATTCCAGCTTCCGCTAATTTGTTCGATAACCAAGTTGAATTCGTATCATTGATTTGGCCAAGTAATAACTCGGTG
The DNA here is from genome assembly GCF_900103915.1 of Tenuibacillus multivorans. Classification (GTDB taxonomy): domain Bacteria; phylum Bacillota; class Bacilli; order Bacillales; family Alkalibacillaceae; genus Tenuibacillus; species Tenuibacillus multivorans. The sequence goes on from NZ_FNIG01000002.1 coordinate 32,945, forward strand.
CCAACTGTAATAATTTCACACTTTGTATCCTCAATCATTTAGAATCCCTCATAACATGCCAGTTTTTCACAAAGTAATCTAATCCGGAAATTACCGTAATAAGTGCCGCTAAATATAACAAAATCGTACCAATCGGTATGCTCATATAAGAAAACGGAAAGTGATGTAATAGTAAAAAACCTGCTGCTGCTATTTGTAAGGTCGTTTTTAATTTTCCCATTTGACCAGCTGCCAAAACAATGCCTTCGCCAGCTGCGACTAAACGTAATCCTGTCACGGCAAATTCACGACTGATAATAATGATGACAAGCCAAGCAGGTGCTAATCCGATCTCAACCAAACAGATTAAAGCAGCGGAGACTAATAACTTATCGGCTAATGGATCGAGAAACTTGCCTAGATTTGTAACAAGATTATATTTTCTGGCATAGCGTCCATCTACCCAGTCGGTTAACGATGCGACTAAAAACAATATAGCCGCCACCATATGGTGAACGGGTAATTCATATTCGCCAATCGAATAAGTACCCCAATCAAATGGTACCGCTAATAGTACAATAAATATTGGGATTAAACAGATGCGAGAAATCGTGATTTTGTTTGGTATATTCATTTGTAGACCTCCATTTAGTAAAGAAAACTCGTCGATTGACAAGCTTTTTTAGGCGAAGTCAGAGACGTAGTTGCGCTAATGCAGGTAAAATAATTTTTTTACTACCTGCCACGAAATAAATCCTTTGCGTTTAGCATTGCAAAGGATTCTATAATTATTCTGTCTTTAATTCTATTAAAATATCTTGAGAAATATACTGCCCGGTATCAAGGTTCGGTACCAACGTATATTCTAAGGTATTTCCATTCACTGTAATGGTTAAGTCTTGAGCCCGACCGATATTTAAAAGCACTTGACTCTCTTCAATACTATATTCTAAAGGAGAGTTACCGGTTTCAGCAAAGCCTGAAAAGTAATTAGTTTCTTTTTGACCTTGATTAGCACCATCTACATCTAACCAACTCTTACCGCTCGATTCAATTACAAGGTTTAAATGATCGGCGTTTGTTAATTGATAATGTGTCAATGCTTGATTTTCATCTGATGATACAACTTCTAAAGTCGGGACAGGCTCTTCCTCAGTTTCCTCAGACTCAGGTTCTTCGGGAGTCTCTTCCTGAGGTTCTTCTTCTGTGTTATTTTCCTCTTCATCTTCATCTGGTGCTGTTACAATATCGTTATTATTGGGTGACTCATCGTCTGACGAATTAGGCTCAAATAAACTAATGATGCCATAATAAATCCCAAAAGCAATCGCAATAACTAGAATAACCACTAATAACTTTGGTAAAAATTTAAAAATTGGACTGGATCCACTAGAAGCATGACGACTTGCTCGAGAAGGCGCCACATATTCATACTGGGTGTCAACCGTGGATGGTAATTCATTGGCATGTTCTTCTAACAGGGAGTCCCCATCTAAACCAACGACAGCTGCATACTCACGTATAAAAGCGCGCACGTAAAAACTGCCTGGAATTGAAGACCAGTCATTTTGTTCAATAGACTCTAAATACCTTTTCTGAATTTTAGTTTCATTTTTGATATCTTCAATCGCTAAATCCTTCTCTAATCTTGCTTCTCTTAGCTTTTCACCTAATTCCATTCATAACACCGTCCAATTTTAAAAATCAAACATTGAAAATCCATCTTCTTCATCAAACTGTGGTTGATTGATTTCCTCATACGTGATCTCTTCATCTACATTATTCCGTAATTCAATAATATAGTCAAAATCATCAAGTGAATACTCGGTGTGTTGTACGAAAACATCTGGGTGTTCAACGACTTTCACAGCTGGTAGCTGCATCACTTCTCTTATAACCTGCCAATGTTCCTCATTCGACCTTTTAACAGATACAATGCCATCAACAATATATAAATTATCATTGTGGTATTCATGTTTAATCAGTTTACTTCTTATGGTTTGCTTCAATAATGTACTCGATAAGAAAAGCCATCTCTTATTTGCACATACGCTAGCTGCCACTACAGATTCTGTCTTACCGACACGTGGCATTCCACGTATTCCAATTAATACGTGACCATCTTTATTAAATAATTCAGCCATAAAATCAACTAAAATACCTAATTCATCACGTACAAATCGAAATGTCTTTTTATCATCCGTATCACTTTTTATGTATCTGCCGTGCATAACGGCTAATTTATCCCTTAATTTTGGGCGACGTATTTTTTTAACCTGAATGGTTCCCATCGTATCCAAGATTGTAATCAATCGCTTCATCTGTCGGTCTTCTTTGCATAATAATAACATGACACGATGATCATCTTCGACACCGTTAATCATGATAATGTTAATCGACAGCATACCTAGCAATGATGAAATGTCGCCTAACAAACCTGGTCGGTTATAAAGAATTTTATATTCTAAATACCAGTCCTTGCGCTCATCCATCGTTTTTTGCCCTCCAACCAAGTTCTATTATACGCATCAGCCAAAATATGATGTTATTTATATCATAAATTATTTTTCGCTATAATAAAAGGATGTTTGTCATATTTTACATAGAAAAGTTTAATTTTGTAAAGAAAACTTGCCGAGTGGCGAGCCTTAAGGCTAAGACAGAGGCCTAATTGCCCTTATACTTTTATCCTTTAAAGAAATTAATCTTTCTTAAAAGTGTAAAGAAAATCCCGAAAGATGTTTGACACCTTTCGGGAGTTGGTTTTAACGATTGCCCTCATTTTGTACTAATTTTACCATTAAACCTGCAATCGCGTGGCGCTCATCCTCAGAAGCCACATTCCATAAATCACGTAGAATCGCTTCCTCATCATTTTTGGCATCAACTTGAGACGCTAAGTGTTCACCAACTTCATAAGCGAGTTGATTAATCGTCTCATTCGGTACGCCACTGTCTTGAGCTTGATTTAATCGGTCACTCAGGAAATTCTTCCATTGGTCAAAATTATCTAACACGGACATGATTCATCCTCCTTTACTTACTTTCAATTCTTATTTTTAACGGTAGATGAAACATTATACATTCTTTTTAAAGCTGGCCACCGTTCACCCTAAACACTTGTCCGTGAACGTATTGATTATCATGAGAACAAAGAAATCGGACTGAATTTGCTACGTCCTTAGCTGTTCCAATACGTTTAAGCGGAATAGATTCTACGAATGCATCCCGATCTTCAGGCTCAAGCACATCATTCATGTGTGTATCAATTAAGCCAGGACTAACCGCATTTACAAGTACACCTGATGAACCAATTTCTTTGGCTAAAGCTTTCATAAACGAGAGTTGGGCTCCTTTCATCGTAGAATAAACCACTTCATGGCTTGCACCAACCTCTCCCCAAATCGACGATATAATAACGATTTTGCCGTTTCTTTGTTGAATCATTTCTGGTAAAAATGCCTTTGATATTAGCATGGTCGATTTGACATGAGTATGATATAGTTCATCCATTTTATACGGATCTGTATCCTGTAGTAATTGATAATAGGCTTGACCTTGAGCAAAGATGATAATGTCGATATTAAATGGAATCGAATCAATCAAATTCTGAATACCTTTTTCATGTGACAGATCCGCTTGCGCTGTCATTAACACTTGATCTGAAGCTAATACATTTACAAGATTGTGTATTGTGTTTTCATTTTTAAAATAATGTAAAACAAAATGATAAGGTGAATTCGCTAATTCGCAAACGACTTCGGAGCCTATTTCCCCACTTGCACCTATAACTAACACGGTTTCTCTTCGTTCCAAATCTTACTCATCCTCTGGTAAGATCATAAACATGGTCATTCGATCTTCATCGATCCATTCATCTACAATCTGACTAACTTCATCAAGGGTTATCCGTTCAAGCACGTCAAATACATCACGGTAATCAATCCCTAAATGATGAAAGTGAATAAACGTATTAGCCGTTCCTTCTAATTCGTTAAACTCTCGAATGAGTTCACCATATTTTTTATTCCTTGCACGTTCAAAGTCATCCTGATCGATGTTCCCAGTTTTAATTGACATAAACATTTCTTTTACCCGTTCGCCAAATTGTTCAGGTTTCGTCGTACTTCCACCTATAGCGGTAAATCCAAATGACTCCTCTAGATATAATTCAATTCGTAGTTTATCAATAACTAAACCTTGTTGATAAAGCTCTTCATAATAAGATCCACTCTTTGAGAAATAAAGATCTAAAATCATATCACGTACGAGCTCGTTTTTCAGTATATGATCCTTATCTAATTGGTCTTGCTTTTCTTTAACCGCGACCATACATTTTGGTGTACTGACGGGCATCTTAATTTTTTCAACCGATTTATAGACCGTATCCTTTTCATCACCATAAAAACGATCTATACCATTTGGTTTTTCAAATGATTTTTGTTGTTGGTTTTCGCGAATTAAATTTGCCATGCTGTCTAAATCAAAGTTTCCAACAACAAATATGGACATGTTAGATGGATGATAGAACGTTTCATAGCACGTATAAAGGTCCTCATGTGTAATTTTATAGATAGAGTCAACCGTCCCAGCTATATCAATTCGAACTGGATGATTCTCATATAGTGAACCAATTGTTCCAAAAAACAAACGCCAATCCGCTTGATCATCGTACATTTTGATTTCTTGTTCAATAATACCTTTTTCCTTTTCTACCGTTTGTTCAGTGAAATAAGGATCCTGAACAAAATTAAGTAACGTTTCAACGTTGTCTTCCTCAGAGTTTGTACTCGAAAAAAGATAAGCTGTTTGTGTAAAAGATGTAAAGGCGTTGGCTGAAGCACCACGCTCTGAAAAATATTGAAATACATCACCATCTTCTTTTTCAAACATTTTGTGCTCTAAAAAATGAGCAATACCATCCGGAACCGTTACCTTATCGGTTTTCCCAAGAGGCGTGAATGTTTGATCAATCGAACCATACTTCGTTGCAAAAATAGTAAATGTTTTCTCGACCTCTTTCTTCGGATATAGAAAAACATCTAAACCATTATCTAATTTTTCGTGATACATCGTTTCATTAACGCGAGGGATTTCAATTTTATTCACTTGCCTCACCTCCGTCTTCAGCAGTTAAGAAATAAACGGTGTCTAATTCAACTCGATTAGCAACACGAACGACGTCTTCTTTCGTTATGCTTTCAATTTCTTCTAGCATATCTTGCGTATCAACACGATGATCTGCGATGACTTGTTGATAGAAGAATTCAACCATACCACCAGCACGATCAATGTTTTCTTTTATTTGGTGTATAATGGCCTTTTTGGTTTGATCGATTTCTTCATCTGTGATGTTACCCGCTTTCATATCTTCATGTTGCTGGATGATGATTTCTCTTGCTTGATCATATTTATCAGGCGCAATACCACTAAAAACTAACATTAAACCTTTATTACTTTCAATTCGCGATGCTGCATAATAAGCTAAGGAATGCTTCTCTCGCACATTTAAAAATAGCTTAGAATGTGGAAAACCACCAAATATCCCGTTAAACAGCTGTAAAGCAGGGTAATCTTGGTCGCTGTAAGTTATACCTGTTCTATAGCCCATGTGCAATTTCGCTTGTTGGACTTTCTGCTTTTCCGTCACATCCTCAACCTCATTCACTTGCTTCGGTTCTGAACGGAAAATCTCTGTTTTTGGCTGGCGATTGAATGTAAAGACATCTTCAATCACCTGTTTAACTTGATCTTGTTCAAAATCACCAACGAAAAAGATATCTAATGCATCTTCATTGATCATTTGTTCATATGTTTCATATAAGCTTTGTGCATCAATTTGATCCATGTCTTCTAAGTAGCCATGTGCATGGACGCTGTATTTTTCATCCTTACACATCTCATCAATTAAACGCATATTGGCATATTGCATTTTTTCATCAACGATTGATTTAATTTTATTGGTCAACGTCTCTTTTTCTTTGTCTACGACATTCTCATCAAAAGCCCGATTTTCAACATTGGGATTGGCTGCCACATCATACAAAAAGGTTAAGCAGTCTTTAACGAGGTTATGAGCATTAGGGATAAACTTGTCATTAGGAAAATCAAGCACAAATGTGATGACGTGATTTTCACCTTTTTTACCTGAGTTAATCGAAAATTTTGAGCCATAAAGCGCATCTAACTTTAAGCGTAATTCCTTCTCTGTTGGATATGTCTTAGTCCCTTTTTGCAAAACAAACGGCAATAGTGCACGCTTTGTTATCGATTCTCGATCTAATGGTTTTGCAAATTTTAAAGCGACTAAGTTTGTTTTAAATTTTTTTGTCTCAATTAAATGTAAATGATATTCATCTTGTTTGTATTCACGATTGGTGAGCTTTTGCATAATTTACCTCCTTCACCTACTTTATCTTATATTCTACCCTAAATAACCAATCAATACGAAAAATCCCCCTTTAAGGTTTGTCAAAAACCTAAAGGGGAATTGTATTATCTGGAACCTTTAATAAAAGGTGTACCTAAAGCTTTTGGTGATTCAGCACGACCAACTAAACCAACTAAAGCTAAAATCGTTAATACATAAGGTGCGATTTGTAAGTAAACAGAAGGAATATTTTCTAATAACGGAATACCACTACCGATTACACTGAGACTTTGGGCCACACCAAAGAAAATCGCAGCTCCTAATGCACCTAATGGGTGCCATTTTCCGAATACAACAGCAGCTAAGGCGATAAAGCCTTGTCCACTTATCGTTCCGTGTGAGAAATTTTGAGCAAAGGTTAATGCGAATACAGAGCCACCGATTCCACCGAAAAATCCAGAAAGCATGACGGCAATGTAGCGCATTTTATTAACATTTATACCGACTGTGTCCGCCGCAATTGGGTGTTCACCAACGGAACGCAGACGTAAGCCAAACGGTGTTTTAAAAATAACGTACCAAACGACAAAGGCTAGGATAACAGCTAACCAGTTCGTGTAATATGTTCCTTCAAAAAAGATAGGACCAATAAACGGAATATCACTTAATAACGGAATGTCCGTTGAATTAAGTGGTGCATCAACCATATCGGTTTGACCTTTTCCATAAATTTGTTTAATTAGAAACAACCCAACTCCTAATGCTAGAAAGTTAATCGCGACACCTGTTACCACTTGATCGGCTCTAAATGTTACGGTTGCAATAGCATGTAAGGATGCAAAGAGAGCACTTACAATCGCTGCTACTAATATCGAAATCCAAGGGGTTAGTAATTTACCGGTACTCCCGAAGTTTTCCATCATGAACGGAGCTAATTCTAAGTTAACGACAATTCCGACAAATGCCCCCATGACCATTAAACCTTCTAGACCGATGTTAATAATACCTGATCGTTCACTTAGTACACCGCCTAATGCTGTAAAAATAAGAGGGGCAGCAAATAAAAACGCTGACGGTATAATCTCTTGAAGTACACTCATTTATTTCCCCTCCTTACTACTTATATTAGAAAGCTTATGCTTTAACTTGTGATACATCGATATAATTTGCTCTCTAAATAGAATAATCATATAACTTGCTGCAACAAAGAAAATGATTAGGGCTGTGATAATATCGACTAATTCATGGGGTACACCAGCACTTGTTGGCATATTGAGTGCGCCATTCTTTAACACACCAAATAAACCAGAGGCTAATATAACGCCAATAGCTGTATTTCCACCTAGTAATGCAATCGCAATACCATCAAATCCAATATTCGTAAACGAGTTCTGTAATGACATATAACCGAAAGTACCGAGTCCTTCCATTGCGCCTGCTAACCCAGCAAACCCGCCTGAAATCACCATGGACATAATAATGCTACGTTTAACACTCATCCCGGCATATTTAGACGCATCACGATTAAAACCAACTGCTTTCAATTCAAAGCCATACTTTGTCTTTTCGATAAAATACCAATAAAATAAGGCTGAAAAGATAGCTAATATTATACCAAAGTGTATATTAGAAAATTCCATAAGCTCCGTTAACCAGGCTGATTTCAGTGAAGCTGATTCTGCGATGTAATCAGTGCGTTCACCTTGATCTGTGAGTACATTACGGATTATCGCATTCGTTGAATAAAGGGCGATATAATTCATCATAATCGTAATAATAACTTCATGAACTTGATATTTTGCTTTTAAATAACCTGGAACAAACCCCCATAATCCACCGGCAACAGCTGCTGCTAAAATCGCTAATGGTAAATGGATAAAAGCAGGAAGCGAAAATGCAGTACCTACCCAAACAGCCGCTAACCAGCCTACAAAGACTTGTCCTTCAACTCCAATATTTAATAAACCCGATCGGAAAGCAAAGGCTACGGCTAATCCAGATAATATATACGGCGTCATTAAACGAATCGTTTCACCAGTAAAATAGGGATTTTCAAACGCTCCATTCCACAAAGCAATATAACCTTGTATCGGATTATAACCAAATAAAAGCATGATAATCGCACCGGCTAAAAGACCAAAGCCTATGGCAACCAGAGGTATCCATGTACCTTTTAATTTTTGTAAAATCATTGTGGTTCACCAACTTTCTGCCGCTGACTACCAGCCATCAACAGACCTAATTCTTGATCATCTGTTTCATCTGGTTCCACGTTAGCCACGATTTTACCTTCATAAATAACGGCAATACGATCACTTAAATTCATAACTTCATCTAATTCAAAAGAAACAAGTAACACAGCTCGTCCTTTATCACGTTCTTCGATTAACTTTTTATGAATAAATTCAATCGCCCCAACATCTAATCCACGTGTCGGTTGAGCAGCAATGAGTAAATCAGGAGAACGATCAACCTCACGACCAATAATAGCTTTTTGTTGGTTGCCGCCCGATAGCGAGCGAGCCATTGTTAATGAATTTGGTGTACGGACGTCGTATTCCTCAATAATTCGTTCAGCGTAATTATAAATTTCATTAAAGTTTAATCGGCCATACGTTGTAAAAGGTGGTTGATAATAAGTCTGTAAAACCATGTTTTCACCAATCGAGTAATCAAGTACAAGTCCATATTTATGACGATCCTGTGGTATATGAGCTACACCATGCTCATAGATTTTCCGTGGTTTCATATTTGTAATAGATTGATTATTTAATAGAATTTCACCGTCTTCTGATGGCCTTAGACCCGTAATGGCTTCGACTAATTCCGATTGACCATTTCCATCAACACCAGCGATACCAACAATTTCTCCTTGTTTTACTTGAAGGTCAAGTCCTCTAACCATATCAACATCGCGGTTATCTTTGGCAACAAGGTTCTTAATATCTAATACAACATCTTTTGGAGCTGCTGGTTGCTTTTCAGTTTTAAAGCTTACTTCGCGTCCGACCATCATGGAGGCAAGTTCGTTTGTGGATGTTTCATTAACATTAACAGTGCCTATGCCTTCACCACGACGTATAACTGTACAACGATCAGCCACAGCCATAATTTCATTTAATTTATGTGTAATTAAAATAATTGATTTTCCCTCTTCAACGAGTGATTTCATGATGCTAATGAGTTCATCAATCTCTTGAGGTGTTAAAACAGCTGTTGGTTCGTCAAGAATTAAAATGTCAGCTTTCCGATATAGCATTTTTAAAATCTCTACGCGTTGTTGCATCCCAACTGAAATATCACGGACTAAAGCTTTCGGATCAACTTTAAGGCCATATTGATCAGAAATTCTTTGGACTTCTTTTTCTGCCTCGGCAATATCAACTTTCAAACCTTTTTTTGGTTCAGATCCTAATACTATATTTTCTGTGACGGTAAACGTATCCACTAACATAAAATGTTGGTGAACCATACCAATTCCTAAGTCATTTGCTATATTTGGGCTTGTTATATTTACATCCTGACCTTGGACACGGATTTGCCCGCGTTCAGGCTGATAGATTCCAAATAGCACATTCATCAAGGTTGATTTTCCGGCACCATTCTCACCTAATAACGCGTGAATCTCACCTTTTTTTACCTGTAAATTAATATTGTTATTAGCGACAATACCTGGGAATTCTTTTCTAATATCTAGCATTTCTATAACATAGTCCATATTCTCACCCCTTACTCATCTAATTGAAAATTACTCAAATGAAACGTATATTTATATCAAATTATGTAACCGTTTTTAATAACAAAAAATATAGAAAAGGCTAGATAGACTAGCCTTTTCTTTCAGACAAATATGAAATCTACCTGTCTATCTCTTATAAATTGTTTAGAAATTCTTCTAGTTCATCGTGTGTTGATGGAATATCTAATTCCCCATCGATAATTTTTTGTTCCCATTCACTAACGGCTGTTGCGATTTCTTCAGTGTAAGCTTCTTCATTAGTATCAGCAACGCTTACACCTTCATCTGATAAACCATATTCAATGTTTTCGCCGCCTGGAAAGTCTCCCTCCATCATACGTTCTGCAACGTCTTGTACCGCAATGTCAACTCGTTTAACCATTGACGTAAACGTCACATTATAATCTGTACCGTCTACTGTAACAGTGCCTTCATCATATTGGTCACGGTCAACTCCGATTACCCAAACATATGATTCAGGATCGTTTGTTTTAATATCTTTTGCTTCACTGAAGACACCATTTCCAGCGCCACCAGCAGCATGATAAATAATATCTACACCACTGTTGTACATACTATTAGCGATTTGACGACCTTTACCGGCATCGTCAAAGCTTTCCGCATAACGCACGTCTACCTCAATTGATGGATCAATAGATTTAACACCTGCTTCAAAACCAACTTCAAATTTGTTAATGAGTGGGCTATCAACACCACCAACAAATCCTACTTGATTAGATTCAGTTTTAAGTGCAGCCGCTACACCAACTAAGAATGAACCTTGATGTTCTTTAAACGTGATACTCGTAAGATTATCCATTTCCGATGCTACTTCGTCTACTAAAGCATAGTTCGTATCAGGGTTTTGCCCAGCTACTTTTTCGATTGCCTCAGTTAACTTATAACCAATACCATATACAAGTTCATAGTCTTGACCTGTTAAACGGTTAAGGTTTGGTTCATAGTCAGCGTCTTGAGTAGATTGAGCGTAGTCATAATGCTCATCCTCTTCTAAGCAATACTCCTCACCATAAGCTTGTAATCCTTCCCAAGCTGATTGGTTAAAGGATTTATCATCTACACCACCAACGTCAGTAACCATTGCAACGTTAATCGCATCGTCTGATGGTTCACAGTTTTTCTCTTCACCACTGTCTCCATCTGCGTTTCCTTCATCTGAAGTTCCACATGCAGCTAGAATCAACGTAAATGATAGGAATAAAGTTACTAGAAAATTACGCTTTTTCACCTAAGATTCCCCCTTGATATAAAAAATTGAGAAGGCATTTCTATGTACTTCGACATGAATCTTCTACCTCCTCAAATACTATATCATGGATAACCCACAAATGGAAATATTAAATTAATTTTTAAAATTATGAACTAGTCGTCGTTTGTTCCTCCTGTTGGTAATTGCTGACTAGCACTTTTCTAGGCTTACTACCTTCATAAGGACCTACAATCCCGCGTTCTTCCATGGCATCTATTAATCTTGCGGCACGCGTATATCCAACACGGAATTTTCGTTGTAGCATGGATACACTAGCACTTTGCATCTCAACAATTAAATGAACAGCATCTTCATATAAATCATCATCGACATCATTCACAACCTCATTCGTTTCATCTGGAATCATGTCCTCTTGATATTGTGCCTTCTGTTGTTCAATACAGAAATCAACGATTCGTTCAACTTCTGCATCTGATAAAAACGCACCCTGTATTCTTGTTGGTTTAGAAGCACCAACTGGAATAAAGAGCATGTCCCCTTTTCCTAGAAGTTTCTCAGCTCCGCCACCGTCTAAGATCGTTCTAGAATCGGTTTGAGATGAAACACTAAAGGCAATTCGTGATGGAATATTCGCTTTAATAACACCCGTAATAACGTCAACGGAAGGCCGTTGTGTCGCGATAATGAGGTGAATTCCTGCTGCACGAGCCATTTGCGCTAGTCGCGTAATCGAATCTTCAACTTCATTAGAAGCTACCATCATTAAATCGGCAAGCTCATCGATTAACACCACAACATACGGTAGATGCGGATGATTTTCATCCTCTTGTTCATTAATTTTATCGACATATTCGTTATAGCCTTCGATATTCCGTGTACCTGTTTCAGAGAATAAATCATATCGTCTCTCCATTTCAGAGACAATTTTCTTAAGCGCTTGAGAAGCCTTCTTCGGATCTGTTACAACAGGTGCTAATAAGTGCGGAATACCATTATAAACGTTTAGTTCAACCTTCTTCGGGTCAATCATCATCATTTTGACCTCGTGTGGCTTGGCTCTTAATAAGATACTTGTAATAATGCCGTTGACACACACACTTTTACCGCTACCCGTTGCACCAGCAATTAATAAGTGCGGCATCTTATTTAGCTCAGACGTCACCGCTTCACCTGCAATATCTCGGCCTAAACCAAATAATAATTTGGAAGGATGGTTCTGTGCGTTTTGAACGACTTCACGTAAAGATACTTGAGCAACCTCCGTATTCGGCACTTCAATCCCTATTGCTGATTTACCTGGAATTGGTGCTTCTATACGAATGTCTTTAGCTGCAAGTGCTAGGGCTAAATCATCATGCAAATTAACAATTTTACTTACTTTAACCCCTACGTCTGGATAAACTTCATATTTCGTGACAGCTGGTCCAACATGAACTTTGGTAACTTTGGCTTTAACTCCAAAGCTATGAAAGGTACGCTCTAATTTGTTCACGGTCGATTGAATTTGCGATTTTTCATGCTGTTGTGAATGAGCGACTGGATTTTTTAATAGTTGTATAGATGGTAGTTTATAAGATTCATTTTCTACCTCTGTTAACGGCAGATCCTCCATCTCCTCTGATGATTGTTCGTTATCCTCTTGTTTTAGTTGCTCTGTCCATTGCTTCGTTTCTAGTTCTTGTTGACCATCATTTTCAACATATTGCTGAAAATCTTCAATCACGGGTTGGGATTCTGTCGGTTTAATTTCATCGTTTTCGATACTGTAAGTTGTCTCAAGCTTTTCATCCTGTTCCTTGGCTTCTTGTTTAGCTTGCTTCTTTTCTTTACGATTAGTAGAAGCCTTTTGGAAAACCGCACCAAGTCTCTTAAACACTTTCTTAAATAAATCAGAGATCGATTGTTCTGTTAATAACATAAATCCAATAAGAACACCAAATACAGCTAAAACTTTTGCTCCAGCAGCGGATAATAAATAATAACTTGAAGCAAATAGTAGGGCTCCAGCCATACCTGCACCTATGTATCCATAAGACACCTGACCTTCTTGGTAGGCTTCAAAATAGTCCCATGTTAAACCAAAAATATTTTGATGAGGTATTTGATTAATTATGGGTTCAAATGATTGTACGTGTGTAAATAATAAAACAGCAGCAAACATGATATAAAAACCTATCCATCTTGGTGCTGAAAATTCTGGCCATTTACGTTTTGTCATTAAATAGATTCCTAAGATTAATAGAAATAAACTAACAGCAATGTACCAGAAGCCAAACAACCATTTAAACAACGTTGTAAAGACGTGAGGAATGACACCTTCACCTATCGTACTAATACCGCTTGAAAAAATAGCGAATAAAATAAGCACTAAACCAATGAGTTCAAACTGCAAAACATTACGTTTTTTTCTTTTTGTCTGTTTTTTCTTTTTTCGTTTTGCCATCATAACCACCTCAATAGAAAAACATGGCTTATCTTTTTTATAAAAATAAGGAAGCAGCCGGTAGTGGCTGCTTGGATGTGTTAATTATTATACCATAGATATCCAGTGATTTGGATAAGTCTTTATAAGTAAAATGTCGTTCCAGGCTGTAAATCTTTGTTTAAATAATCAGCTGGATCCGTTGATACCATGTGTACAATTTGGTATCCGTTTAAATCTGGATCTCTTTTTAATTTAACTGTCGCATGATTTAGATTAACAAATTGATAGACCCCATCATCTTCATCTTCAAAAATTTCTTCTTCATGCAATGGTGTATATAAAATCATTGTATCACCTGCTCCCCTTTATTAGACTCAATTAATTCATTAAGCTTAACGATAGCTTCATGAACGCCTCCGACATCGTCAATCAATCCAGAATCTACAGCAGTCTTCCCAACTACATTTGTTCCAATATCACGTGTTAAATTTCCTTTAGCAAACATTAACTCTTTAAAGTCATCTTCACTTATATTTGAATTCTTAGTTACAAAATTGATAACACGGTCTTGCATTTTGTCTAAATATTCAAATGTTTGCGGAACACCAATAACTAACCCAGTTAGACGAATTGGATGAATCGTCATCGTGGCTGTTTCTGTAATAAATGAGTGGTTAGCCGATACGGCGATAGGAACACCGATTGAATGTCCTCCACCTAACACAATAGAAACAGTTGGTTTAGAAATCGATGAAATCATTTCTGAAATAGCTAAGCCTGCTTCAACATCTCCACCAACAGTATTTAATAATAAAATTACACCTTCAATTTTTGGGTTTTGTTCAATGGCTATGATTTGCGGTATGATATGCTCATACTTTGTTGTTTTATTCTTTTGTGGTAATTGAAGGTGACCTTCTATTTGCCCAATAATTGGCATCACATGAATATTGGATTCTGGAGCTTGTGGCACATTAGTTTGACCTAACTGTTTAATCTTATCAACTAATGAATTGGATCCATCTTGATTATTTTGATCATTTTGTTGATCATCATTTTGTTGATCTTGTTTCTTATCTTGATCTGACATGTTAAACACCTACCTTTTCCCCTAGTGTTTAACAAATGATTTATCTTCATACAAAAAGAGCCCATTCTCATCGTAAGAATGGAACCCTTTTCTTTTATAATCCTACATCCTGATACAGCTGTTTTTCTTCCTCAGCCGATAAAGGCACTAATGGTAATCTGACTGAACCAACTAAAATACCTGCTTTATTCAATGCCGTTTTAACAGGTGACGGTGAAGGGGCTTTAAAGAACGCTTCCATTTTAGGTAATAAATATCGATGCATGGCCGCGGCCTTTCCAACATCCCCTTGGAAATAGGCCTTAACCATTTCTTGCATTTCATTACCCAATAAATGCGAGGAAACTGATACAATTCCCTTCCCTCCAACTGATAATACCGGCAACGTAAATCCATCATCACCACTATATAGCATAAAATCGTCATCCGTTTGATCAATAATTTTAGTCATCATAAATAAATCTTGACTAGACTCTTTAACAGCAACGATATTAGGGATTTTGGATAAAGCAATGGTTGTTTCGGGTTCAACATTAATGACTGAACGACCAGGAATATTATATAGCATGATTGGCAACGTGGTTGATTCTGCAATGGCCTTAAAATGTTGATATATACCTTCTTGATTAGGTTTATTATAATACGGCGCAACCGTTAAAACACCATCAACACCTAAGCGCTCAACTTGTTTCGTAAATTCAATCGACGCAAAAGTATTATTACTTCCAGTTCCAGCGATTACCGGAATTCGACCATCAGCAATTTCGACAACCCGTTTATATAACGTTAATTTTTCGGCATTTGTTAAGGTAGGCGATTCACCAGTCGTACCACCTACCACTAAACCATCCGTACCGTTTTTTAGCAAAT
Source organism: Tenuibacillus multivorans (assembly GCF_900103915.1). Taxonomy (GTDB): domain Bacteria; phylum Bacillota; class Bacilli; order Bacillales; family Alkalibacillaceae; genus Tenuibacillus; species Tenuibacillus multivorans. The sequence continues at coordinate 48,649 of NZ_FNIG01000002.1, forward strand.
GTTCAACTAAAATTTCTGTTCGTTCTAAATCTAATTCATTCTGATCATCAAAGGGAGTCACCATTGCTGTTAAAACATTCCCGAAAGTCATGATGTCTAGACTCCTTTCTTACTCAAAAAGCTATCATGAAGGGCGTTGACCGCTTTTTCCAAGTCTTTTTCTTTAATTAATACCCAAATCGTTGTGTGACTATCTGCAGACTGTAAAATTTGGATATGGTTTGTTGCCAAAGCAGTCACAATTTTTGAGGCCACTCCTGGTACACCTTGAATAGCTGCACCGACTGTGGACACCTTAGCACAATCCTTAACAATATTATAACTCAATTCCATCGATTCAATTATAGACTGAGTTAATGACCATTTATCCTTTGGAATGGTAAAGGTTATACCATTAGTTGATATGTTGAAAAAATCAACCGATATATTTGCTTCAGCCAATTTTTGAAACACGTCATCATGAAATTGAATGAGCTGATCTGTAGCTTCAATATTGATTTGAATTAATCCTGATACTTGGGCAATACCTGTTACGAGTCTCTCTTGAATATCTCGATCAATCGTATTATTGACCTTTGATGTAACTAAGGTTCCAGCATTTTCTGAGTAAGTTGAACGAACGCGTATTGGTATTTTTTCTTGCATCGCTATTTCAACAGCACGCGGATGAATAACTTTAGATCCTTGGTAAGCTAAATGTACGATTTCATTATAGGTCATGGCTTTCAATGTTTTGGCATGCTTTACTAAAACAGGATCAGCTGTTTTTATGCCGTCAACATCTGTAAATATATCAACATACTTCGCTTCAAGGGCAGCGCCTAATGCAATCGCAGAAGTATCTGACCCTCCACGCCCTAACGTTGTTATATTGCCAAATTGATCTTGCCCTTGAAAACCGGCTACCACAATGACCTGATTTGTTTGAAGTAACGTTTCGATAAGTTCTGTGTTTATTTTATTGATTCGTGCATCAGTGAAATCATTTGTTGTCAGTATTCCCGCCTGAGCACCTGTAATGGACGCGGCTGAGATACCGTGTTGAATGAGTTCATTCGTAAAAATGACAGATGAAATAACCTCTCCACATGACATGAGTAAATCCAATTCTCTATTGGTCACATGGTTATTTGGATAATTAACCAATCCAAGTAATGTATCCGTTGCATAGGGTTCATCTTTTCGACCCATAGCTGAAACAACAGCGACAATTTGGTGTCCTTCCTCCACAGCGTTTTTGACATGCTCGATCGCATGACTTCTTACTTCTGAATTCCGGACCGATGTTCCGCCGAATTTTTGTACTAAAACTGTCATTTCACACCTCTATGATGTTATTAGTCTTGTTGAATAAATGCCTGTGCGATCTGCACTGAATTCCAAGCTGCTCCTTTTAATAAATTATCTGATACAACCCAAAAATGAAAACCATTTGGAACATCTAAGTCTTTTCGAATTCTTCCGACAAAGACATCCGTTTTTCCTTCTGATGATAATGGGGTTGGATAAACCTGATTAGCGATATCATCCTCTAATACGATTCCCGGTTGATCTCTTAATGCATCTTGTAAATTTTCAATTGAGACATCATCACCATCAACTTCGATATAAACACTTTCGGCATGTGAATAGAAAAATGGTAGACGTACACATGTTGCAGCCACTTTTAGCTCAGGCTGATGCATGATTTTTTTCGTTTCATTAATCATTTTCATTTCCTCAAATGTGTAGTGATTATCTTCAAATACATCGATTTGAGGCAGTGCATTAAATGCGATTGGATAATGCTTTTCTTCAGACTTAACCGGTAAAATACTGGCTTCAGGCTCTTGACCATCTAACATTTTTCTTGATTGATCTTTTAGTTCTTCTACCGCAGCATTACCCGATCCAGAAACAGACTGATAGGTTGAAACAATCACGCGATTTAAACCAAACTTTTCACGAAGTGGCTCTAATGCAACGACCATCTGAATTGTAGAACAGTTTGGATTTGCAATAATTCCGTTATTTTCATTTATATCCTCTTTATTTACCTCTGGGACAACTAATGGTACATTCTCATCCATTCGGAATGCACTCGTATTATCAATAACGACTGCCCCACGTTCAACCGCTTCATGTGCTAATTGACGTGAAACAGAGCCTCCAGCAGAAAATAAGGCAATTTCAACTCCTTCAAAAGCTTCAGGTTTGGCTTCTTTTATTTCAACTTCTTCTCCTTTAAATACAACATTTTTTCCTGCTGAACGTTTAGAAGCTAATGGATGTAACTGTTTGATTGGAAAGTCGATTTCTTCCATCATTTCTAATATTTTTTGACCCACTGCACCAGTTACACCGACAACTGCTACATCATATTGTTTTTGATTTGCCACAATAATCTCCTCCCTCGAACTAACGTCATTTTATCATATTCTCTAGTTCTTTAAAGGGTTTTATCGATATTCCCTTAAGATGGGTTGAAGTTGTTCCCCGTCAATTGCCTGGTCGATAGTCTCTGGTAACAGATCCATATGAGAGACGAGAGATGTGGCTTTTTTAATTGGATTATCCTGACCAAAAGGTACAAAATAAACATTTTTGGCCACTAATAGCTTCGCTAAATTGGCGCCATTTAATGCTAAAGCATCATTTGTTGATATGGCTAGAACAACAGGATTACGATTTCTTAACGTCGCTTTAGCAGCCATTAGGACGGGTGAATCCGTTAATGCATTCGCAAACTTACTAAGTGAATTTCCCGTTAATGGTGCAATAACCATACAATCTAATGGCTCTTTGGGTCCTAACGGTTCTGCTTCAGGAATACTAGAAATTAAATTTTTATCAGTTATCTCTTGAATTCGGTTTAAATGTTCAGCTGCTTCACCAAATTTCGAATCCGTTGATTGAACGGTATACGATACGATTGGCACAACGTCTGCACCTAAATCCATTAATCGTTGCATCTGAGGAAAAACATCATCATATGTGCAATGTGAGCCTGTTAAACCAAAACCAATTCTTTTTCCTTCTAGATTCAATGAGATCATGCCCCTTTCTTACGCATTCTCTAAAATGATGTTATGAATGACGCGGGCTAAGATCTTCCCAGCTGTGTTAGATGCCACTAAACCAGGTAAACTGGGTGCTAAAAATGCCTTGATTCCTCGCTTTTTAGCAAATCGAAAATCGACTCCACCTGGTTTTGATGCGATGTCAATGATTAGACTATTTTTCGGTAATGCACTAATAATGGATGGTGTTACCACTAACGCAGGAATGGTATTAATTAAGATATCACAATGTTTCATGGATTCCTGAAGATCCTCTTCGGCAATTGGTGTTGCTTGATATTCATAAATTCGTGCTAGTTCATCTGCGTGTTTTGAATAGACAGAAACATTGGCTCCTACTCCTTGAAACGTGTGAACCAGCGTTTTACCGACTCGACCTAAGCCAAGAATCGTAACATTGGAGTTATGAATCGTAAAGTCAGTATGCTGAATCGCAAACATCAATGTTCCTTCTGCCGTTGGAATAGAGTTATAAATGGCAACATCATTTCGATCAAATAATTTAATGATCCGGTTCTCGAATTCCTTTAATTCACTTAAATATGGCGTCATAATTCCTGTAAATAACAAGCAATCTTCCGGAAATTGATTGAGCCACTCTTCTGTGATTAATGGAGATTCTTCTGTAAAATGCGCTTCCGCATAGCCTTCCTGATCCAATCCCGTAATAGGCAAAATAATCGCATCGATTTTTTCTTGTGGAATACTATCTAAATCAGATACATAGATCCCATTTAAGTCATCTTCAACTTCATCAAATCCAATTACATACACCGATGCATCCTTTTCCACTAATTGATGCATCATCTCAATATAGCGCGCATCTCCACCAATCACGACAACTGTTTTACCCGTTAACAATTTTATCACCTCACCAGCGTCATTCAGCCCAATATATCCTATGACATAACCCTAAAAAAGTGAAAAAACTGACTCACATATTTTAATGAGAGTCAGTCTGAAAGGGTATTTGGCTTAACAATTATCATATCATCACCAATTACCTCAATATCCTTCCATTTAATTTTTGCTCTTGATTCACCTTTTTTAAGACCTAACATTGAAAAATCTTGAATAACAATCGATTCAATACGACCATTTGTGGGATTAATTTCAAGATCTGTATGCCCTAAAATTCCAAGTCGCTCTCCTTTATAGGCATCAATTAATTCTTTTCCCGTTAAATCCTTGTATCGCATAACATCACCTTCACTATGACGTATTACTACATTATACGTTAGAAGGTAAAATACATGCCTTTGAAGGTTGATTTTTAAATATATAATCAGCTATTTTTTGTATTTCATTTAACGTTACGTTTTCAAAAGCTTGAATTAACTCATTAACAGTCAGATGAGACTGCTCAAGTAATTCATTTCTACCATTATGATGCATACGACTATTTGGATTCTCCATTCCAAGAACAATTTGTCCATTTAATTGCTGTAATGTTTTATCTAATTCCTTACGCGTTATTCCATGCTGTTTTATATCTTCAATGATTTTATATATTTCATCTTCTAATAAATCCAATTGCTCTGTTGTTGTCGCACCATAAATCGTTAATAAGCCATTATCACGAAACGAACTATGATAAGAAAAAATGGAATAGGTTAAACCCATTTCCTCGCGTATTTTTTGAAAAAGACGCGAACTCATGCTTCCGCCAAACACATTATTGAGTACCGTTAAAGCATAAATCGAATGATCACCGATATGAACACCGGGATAACCTAAGCATAAATGAGCCTGTGATGTTTCTTTCTTTTTTAATAGTGTTTCATTAGAATAGCTTGTCGTAAGCAAATCATTCGATGATGACTTATCTGGAATAGTTGAAAATAGCTTATCAATTTTATTATCAAAGCCTTCTGGAATACTGCCTGCAACCGAAATAACAATTCGATCTGAAGAATAATATTGGTCTTTATAGCTTAGAATTTTATCCCTGTCTATTTGTTTTAGAGCTTCCTCATCACCGAGTATAGGGAAGGATAAAGGGTGATTTCCAAAACTAACGTTATGTAAATAATCATGAATGATATCATCGGGTGTATCTTCAGTCATCGCAATTTCTTCATAAATAACATTCTTTTCTCTTTCTAATTCTTCCTCATTAAAACTTGAATTAAAAAACATATCAAACATAAGGTCTAATACTTCATGCGCGTTTTGATCCAAAACCTTAGCATATAAACACGTGTATTCTTTAGATGTGAACGCATTAGCGTGACCACCGATGGTATCAAACGATTCGGCAATATTTCGTGCTGAACGTGTTGGAGTTCCTTTAAACAACATATGTTCAATCAGATGTGAAATACCATTATTGCGGTTTGTCTCATTTCTTGAACCAGATAATATCCATATGCCAATCGAAGTAGAGCGTATTGATGGCATTGGTTCCTCAACGACACGTACCCCGTTTGATAATTGATATCTGTTTATCAACTTTCTCCCCCCACTCATTAAGAAACTCGCCTTTAGGCGAGTCGACTGAAGCATTTTCTTTCATTTTTTGAATGAATCGATGTTATTTCGAGCTATCTTCAGTTTCTTGTTGATCCTTTAATGCAGCTTTACGTGACAAATTAACACGACCTTGTTGGTCAATTTCCTTAACTTTGACTAACATTTCATCGCCAATTTTGGCTACATCGGTTACGTTTTTTACGTGCTTTTCGTCCAATTCGCTAATATGGACTAATCCATCTTTTCCACTAAACAATTCAACAAATGCACCGAATTTTTCGATACGTTTAACCTTACCAAGGTAAATTTGCCCGACTTCTACCTCACGTACTAAATCTTGAATAATTTTAATAGCTTGTTCGATTTTTTCTCGGTGTGGTGAAGAAATATAAATCGTACCATCTTGTTCAATGTCAATTTTGACGTCAGTTTCTTCAATAATTTTATTAATTTGCTTACCGCTAGGACCAATAACATCACGGATTTTATCTGGTTTAATAGACATAGACTCAATTTTTGGCGCGTATTCAGATAATTCTTCTCTCGGTTCTTCAATCGTGCTTAGCATGTGATCTAGTATATCCATACGACCTTTTTTCGCTTGGGTTAAAGCTTCTTCTAGGATTTCTCTAGATAATCCTTCTACTTTAATATCCATTTGTAGAGCTGTAACTCCTTGAGATGTACCTGCAACCTTGAAATCCATGTCGCCAAGTGCATCTTCCATGCCTTGAATGTCTGTTAAAATGGTGTAATGTTCACCAGATTTCACTAATCCCATAGCAATCCCTGCTACTGGTGCCTTAATCGGAACACCGGCATCCATCATTGCCATTGTACCAGCACAAATACTCGCCTGAGAGGTTGAACCATTTGATTCGAGAATCTCAGATACAACACGCAATGTATATGGAAATTCACTTTCATCTGGAATAATAGGATCTAAAGCTCTTTCACCTAATGCACCATGTCCAATTTCACGACGACCTGGACCTCTGATTGGCCCTGTTTCTCCAACACTATATTGTGGGAAGTTGTAATGATGCATGAAACGTTTTTCTTCTTCTAAATCAAGTCCATCAAGTACTTGTACATCACCTAATGCACCTAAAGTACAAACACTTAAAGCTTGAGTTTGACCACGAGTAAACATGGATGAACCATGAGTGCGCGGTAATACACTTGTACGAGATGATAATGGACGAATTTCATCAACCTGTCTTCCATCAGGGCGAATTTTTTCCTCTGTGATTAAACGTCTCACTTCTGCTTTAACCATTTGATCCAACACGGCTTTAACTTGAGAAATTTTTTCTTCTTCTGCCTCAGACGCTTCATAATGTTCAACAATCTCACCTTTAACCGTATCAATGGCTTCTTCTCGAGCCTTTTTATCATGTGTCTGAATAGCAGCTATAAGCTTATCTTTAGCTACTTCATTCACTTCCATGATAACTTCCTCATCGGGTGTGAATAATTCTACTTCCATTTTTTCTTTACCAACCTCTTGTGCAACCTCTTCCTGAAATGCGACAAGTCTTTTAATTTCCTCGTGTCCAAACATGATAGCCTCAAGCATGATATCTTCTGGAACCTCTTGGGCACCTGCTTCAACCATATTAATGGCATCTTTCGTACCCGCAACGGTTAAATCGATATCGCTTTCTTTCGCTTGTTCAATAGTTGGATTAATAACAAATTCACCATTAATTCGACCAACGTTTACCCCAGCAATCGGACCTTCAAATGGAATATCTGAAATGGAAAGGGCTAACGAAGATCCAATCATGGCCGCAATTTCTGAAGAACAGTCTTGATCAACACTCATAACTGTACTAATCACTTGAACTTCATTACGGAAACCGTCAGCAAACAATGGTCGAATTGGACGGTCAATTAAACGTGATGCTAATACCGCTTTCTCACTCGGTTTACCTTCTCGTTTAATGAATCCACCCGGTATTTTACCAACAGCATATAATCTTTCTTCATAATTAATTGTTAACGGGAAAAACGGAAGGTCCTTTGGTTCATTTGAAGCTGTTGCAGCTACTAATACAGATGTATCGCCATAACGTACCATACATGAGCCATTAGCTTGCTTGGCTACTTCGCCTACTTCGAACGTTAAGGTTCTACCTGCTACATCAATCGAAAAAGATTTCATTTCATTGGACATTGATTGAATACTCCTCTCAAAACTGTAAAACTATGTAAACGTAAAGAAAAAGCGGGTGTATCCCCCGCTTTTCCGTTATTATCTACGTAGTCCTAATTTGTTAATCAAATCACGATAGCGTTGGACGTCTTTATTACGTAAATAGTTTAATAAATGACGTCGTTTACCAACCATTTTCATCAATCCACGACGAGAGTGATGATCTTTATTATGCTCACTTAAGTGTTCATTTAGCGTATTAATTTGCTCAGTAAGGATAGCTACTTGAACTTCTGGTGAACCTGTATCATTTTCGTGAGTTTTGAATTCTTTAATAAGCTCTAGTTTACGTTCTTGTGAAATGGCCATCCCTTTTCACCTCCTATTTTTAATCCCCTTGTTCCTCGCACCCGTCGGTGAATCGTAATGCCAAGAAAAAGGTTATTTAAACACATTATTACGATACATTCTTTTAACTGAAAATGCAAGTGATTTTATGTCTGAATTTGAAAGAAATTTTTCGTTTCGACTTCATCTTCTTTCATTCGACTAATGAGTTGTTCTGCATTGTCAAATTTTTCCTCGTCACGAACATAATAACGGAATTCAACATCTATCATGATACCATAGATATCCTCATTAAAATCGAACAGATTCACTTCAACAAGCGGGCGTGGAACATCATCTGTGAAAGTCGGATTATAACCAACGTTAGCCATTCCATAATAGTATTTATTATTAACCAATGCCTGAACAGCATATACGCCTACTTTGGGAAGTTTATGTTCAAGAGGGACAGCTAAATTCGCTGTCGGATATCCAATCGTCCGTCCTCTTTGTTCGCCTTTAACAACTTCTGCAGATATTAGATATGGGTGACCTAACAAATTTTCAACTAAGGTCATATCTCCTTGGTCTAAAGTTTCCCTTATCCGAGTTGAACTGACTTTCTCTTGTTTATAAGTGACCTTATCTACGACTGAATATGTGAGTTGTTCACCAGCATACTGCTTCATGTTTTGAATTTTTCCTGCTCCTTTATGACCAAAGGAAAAATCATATCCGCCTACGACATGTTGAACATTTTGCTCTATAAAAAACTTTTGCACAAAATCCTCCGGTGATAATTGAGCCAACTCTTTATTAAAAGTCACAATAAACATATAATCAACATTCATACTTTCTAAGTACTTCTTCTTTTCTTCTAAACTTGTAATTAAGAAATCTTCTAGCTGTGTTTGTTTTAACACAGATAACGGATGTGGATGAAAGGTCATAACGGCACTTTTAAACCCACGATCATTCGCTACATCAATCGCTGTTTGAATAACTTGCTGATGACCTTTATGTACGCCGTCAAAATAGCCGACAGCCATGCTTGTTTCTTCAATATCTTTTACAAGGTGGTTTGGATAGGTTAACTCAAAGATCTGCATTAAACATCACCTACTTTCTTATTGAAATACTTTAAACGGCTTCATTTTCCCATCTTTAGTTGGATGCATTTGATAAATGGCTATCAGTTCATCTGATTGATTTAATACTTTAACCATAGATGCAGTGTTTAAATCGGTAGGTATATCTAGAACTTGTCCATGTTTGAATCTATATTCTACATCCGGACTCACCGTGTATACCGGAAGCTGTAGGGCTTCAGACATCGTTTTAATCTTCGTATGAACCTCGTCTGCTTCTATGTATTCTAGCTCAGATAAGGAAACTGTATCTGATAGATGGAAGGAACCGGCTCGTGTACGGATTAAATGAGTCATATGGGCTGGGTAGCCTAGATACTTCCCTATATCGACGCATAAAGTCCGAATATAGGTACCGCTTGAGCATAATACTTTAAACGAGAATCTGACATCATCATGATTATACCAAGATAATTTGTCTGATAACATTGAAATGTCATGTATATTGACTTTCCTACTTGGACGGTCGATCACTTGTCCCTCTCTAGCATATTCATAGAGTTTCTTTCCATTAACCTTTACAGCGGAATACATAGGAGGCGTTTGCTCTATTGTACCTTGAAACATAGTCAAGGCATGCTGGCAATCGGTGAGTGTTAAACTTGTATTAACTGATTCTTCTAACACGACTTCTCCCACTTGATCTTCTGTCGTTGTTTGTTTTCCAAGTGAGATTTCGGCATCGTATTCCTTTTCTTGCTCAGTTAATAAAGAAGCTATTTTAGTTGCCTTTCCAACACATATCGGTAAAACACCTTCAGCTTCAGGATCTAATGTTCCCGTATGTCCGACCTTTTTTGTTTTTAAAATTTTTCGAATCTGTACAACACAATCATGTGATGTTAGCCCTTTAGGTTTACAAAGGGGGATTACACCGTTCATAGGGCTCCTCCTAATTTTATCTGTTATGTACATTAGGAAAGGATAGACGGCCGTCTATCCTTTCGATTCAATCAAAATATCACTACACTAGTGACCGTTTCTGTGACACTTACTGTTCCTCATTTAAATCATGAATAATTCGTTCGATTTTATTACCGTATTCAATGGCTTCATCAATTTCAAATGTTAACTCTGGCACTTTGCGCAATCGAATTCGATTACCGATTTCTGAACGAATGAATCCTTTAGATTTGGCTAATCCAACTAATGTTTCTTCCTTTTTATTTTCATCACCAAATATCGAAATAAATACTTTTGCCTGCTGTAAATCACCTGATACTTCTACAGCTGTCACCGTTACAAAACCAACTCTTGGATCTTTAATTTTTCTTGATAAAATATCTCCAAGCTCTTTTTTCATTTGTTCTCCTACGCGATTAGCTCGAATATTACTCAAGATGATCACCTCAAACGTAGAGGTTAAAGCCACTCATATTCAATGACTGTGACTTCTAAATCCGTACGTTGATCAATCCAACGTACAACCTCTTGTAATGTTTTTTCATTGATAACTTGACGACTAGATACAGTAGCGATACCAAAGGCACAGCGCTGCCATAGGTCCTGATAATCCATCTCAGTAATGCTTACATTAAATCGATTTCTCGTTTGATGAATCACCTGTTTGATAATGGATCGCTTTTCTTTCAATGAATGTACATCATAAAGCATACACTCAACATAGACATAGCCAATCATTAACGTTCAATTTCCTCCATGACAAACGCTTCAATGATGTCACCAACTTTAATGTCATTATAGTTTACCACAGTAATCCCACATTCATAACCTTGTTGAACTTCTTTTACATCATCTTTATAACGTTTTAATGAGTCAATTTCTCCTTCAAACTGAACAACACTATCCCGAATGACACGAACCCCAGAATGACGTGTGATTTTACCATCAGTGACATAAGAACCGGCAATGGTTCCAACTTTTGATACTTTAAAGGTTTCACGTACTTCCGCCTGCCCGATGACTTTCTCCTCATATTCAGGATCGAGTACACCTTTCATCGCTGCTTCCATCTCTTCAATAACTTTGTAAATAATACGATGAAGACGGATATCAATGTTTTCAGCTTCAGCTGTGCGTTTAGCATTGGCATCTGGACGTACGTTAAAACCAATAATAATAGCATTTGAAGCGGATGCTAAAATGATGTCTGATTCTGTAATCGCACCGACACCTGTGTGAATGATTTTAATCTTGGCACCTTCAACTTCAATTTTTTGTAGAGATGAAGCCAACGCCTCTACTGTACCTTGTACGTCTGCTTTGAGGATAACATTAATTTCTTTAATGTCGCCTTCCTGAATGTGCTTAAACAATTCATCTAGATTAACTTTACCTGATTCTTCACGCTGTGATTCAATTTCTTTTTCTTTTCTGAGTTCAGCAATTCGTTTAGCATCTTTTTCATCACCAAAGACAACAAAACGATCACCAGCTTGTGGAACATCCTGTAAACCAATTACCTCAACTGGCATAGACGGTCCTGCTTCTTTTACACGTTTACCAATATCATTAGTCATTGCACGTACTTTACCATATGTGTTTCCGACAACTAATGGATCACCTACTTTTAACGTCCCATTCTGTACTAGGAAGGTGGCAACCGGCCCACGACCTTTGTCAAGTTCAGCCTCAATCACTGTACCATCTGCTAAACGGTCTGCATTTGATTTTAATTCCTCAACCTCTGACACTAATTTAAGCATTTCTAATAGGTCGTCGATGCCGTCACCTTTTAGCGCCGATAATGGAACGAAAATCGTATCTCCACCCCAATCTTCTGGTACGAGCTCATACTCCATTAGCTCTTGCATGACACGATTAGGGTCTGCACCTTCTTTATCCATTTTGTTAACCGCAACGATAATCGGTACTTCAGCAGCCTTCGCGTGGTTGATTGCCTCTGCTGTCTGAGGCATAACACCATCATCTGCAGCAACGACAAGAACAGCGATATCTGTTACTTGCGCACCGCGTGAACGCATGCTAGTAAAAGCTGCGTGACCAGGGGTATCAAGGAATGTCACTTTTTTACCATCTGTTTCGATTTGGTAGGCACCAATATGCTGTGTGATACCTCCAGCTTCTCCTTCTGTAACTTTCGTATGGCGGATGGAGTCTAATAACGTTGTTTTACCATGGTCAACGTGCCCCATGATCGTCACAACTGCTGGTCTTTCCGCTAGATCTTTAGGGTCGTCTTCTTCAATATATATACTTAAATCCGTTTCCTCTATAATCTCTTCTTTTTCAACTTCTACCCCATAATCTTCACAAATTAATTCAATTGATTCTGGTTCAAGAGTTTGATTAATAGTGGTCATAACGCCTAACATCATTAATTTTTTGATGATTTCTGAGCTATCTTTATTTAATTTTTCAGCAAGCTCACCAACTGTTAATGTATCTTGATAGGTAATTTTCTCTGGTGTTTTCTTCGATTCATCTGTCTTAGTTGGTTGTTGCTGATTTTGTTTTTGGTTATTGTTTTTGTTATGTTTACCTTTTTGTTGCTTCGCCCGATGTTTTGATTTTTTCTCTTGTTGTTTAGCTTGATTATTTTTCTTGGAGTTGTTATTTGGTTTTTTACCTTGATTAGAATTGGTTTTGCTTTGTTCTTTCGTGGATTGTTTCGTTTCATTGGATTTATTATCATTAAGCTTATTATTAAGCTGTCGGATGGCATTTTCATTAATCGTTGACATGTGATTAGATACTTCTATATCTAGATCCTTTAAATGATTAATGACCTCTTTACTTGTTAAATTACTTTGCTTAGCATATTCATATACTCGCATTTTCTTCATACATTCACCCCCGAGATTAATCGTTAATCAATTGCATTAACTTCTTTGCGAATCCTTCATCCTTTACTGATACTGCTACTCGATCTTCTTTTCCCAGTGCATGAGACAATTCTTGCCGACTCCCAACAATGCGGTAGGGTATATCATAACTATTGCATTTATCTGTCAATCTTTTTCTAGTATTGCCTGAAGCGTCATTTGCAATTAAAACTAACGTTGCCTTCCTTGAACGAATATCCTGTAAAATGGAATCCTCTCCTAAGGACACCTTTCGTGCTCTGTAAGCTAAACCGATTAAATTTAAGTATTTTCCCAAGATTTACTCACTTCTTCTAATAATTCATCATATAAAGTAGACTCAATCGTTGTGTTAAGGTGTCTTTGTAAAATATTCGTTTTTTTGGCCTTTTCAATAACTTCTTTATCTTTGCTTAAGTAAGCACCTCTCCCATTCTTCTTGCCTGTATCATCGATAAAGACTTCGCCATCTTTATTTCGGACGATACGAATGAGCTGCTTTTTTGGGAGCATTTCTTGCGTAACCACACATTTGCGTAATGGTTCTTTCTTCTTTGCCACAGCTACTCCCTCCTTACTCAAGATTCAATAAATCATTATCTTCTTCTCCATCTAATAAACCATCTTCTCTAGCTTCAGATTCACTTTTAATATCAATCTTCCAGCCTGTGAGTTTCGCTGCAAGTCTTGCGTTTTGTCCGCGTTTGCCAATAGCTAATGATAGCTGATGATCTGGTACAATAACTGTTGTAGCATTATCTTCTTCATCCACTAGTACTTCAATGACCTGTGATGGACTTAATGCATTGGAAATATAAACAACTGGATCCTCTGACCACTGGACAATATCGATCTTCTCGCCACGGAGTTCATCAACAATTGTTTGAACCCGCTGACCACGCTGACCCACACAAGCTCCAACTGGGTCGATTTCTGGGTCTTCAGCATACACACTAATTTTAGAACGATCGCCCGCTTCACGTGCAACTGACCGAATTTCGACGATTCCTTCATATATCTCTGGTACTTCCATTTCAAATAATCGTTTTAATAATCCTGGATGAGTACGAGAAACAAATACTTGTGGACCTTTACTCGTTTTCTCAACTCGTGTGACATAGACTTTAATACGGTCGTGGATTTGGTATGACTCATTTGGCATAACCTCATTAACTGGAAGTTTACCTTCAATCTTACCTAAATGAACGTATAAGAAGCGTTGGTCCATTCGCTGAACTTTCCCTGTCATGATGTCTTCAACACGATCGATAAAATCATCGTAAATGACACCACGCTCTGCTTCCCTTACACGTTGTGTCACGACTTGTTTAGCAGCCTGGGCTGCAATTCTTCCAAAATCTCGTGGTGTAACCTCTTTTTCAACTACTTCGCCAGTCTCATAGGATGGATCTATTTCCTTGGCATCATCTAGTGATATTTCAAGCTGATCATCTTCTACTTCATCCACCACTTCAAGTCGTGCAAATACCTTCATACCTTCCGCTTCATTCAACTCTACTCTTACATTTGTTCTGGAATTGAAATTCTTCTTATACGCCGAAACTAAAGCTACATCTAAAGCTTCTAGTAAAACCTCTCTGTCAATCCCCTTCTCTTCAGATAAATACTCAATGGCTTGATAAAGTTCCGAACTCAACAGACTTACCTCCTCTTATTAAAATGTCACAGCAATATTTGCTTTTGCAATTTTATCAAATGGTATTTTAATATCTTTTTCTCTTGTTTTTTCTTTAACTGTTAGTGTGATTTCATCTTCTTCAAAAGCAAATAAGTCGCCATAAAACTCTTTATCACCATGAATGGGCTCATACGTTTTAACATAAATATGAGACCCAATAAAACGCTCAAAGTCTGAACGGGTTTTCAACCTGCGTTCGACACCTGGAGATGATACTTCAAGAAAATAAGCTTGCTCAATTGGATCGGCTTCATCCAATTTTTCACTTAAACGCTCGCTTACCTTACCACACTCCTCAATGTCGATTCCACCCTCTTTATCAACATATACACGAAGGAAGTGATTCTTTCCTTCCTTCACAAATTCGACCTCAACCAATTCTAGGTTCAGCTCATCGACAATAGGTTGCACGAGTTCCTCCGTTAAAGCAACAATCTTTTTACTCAACTGAATGCCTCCTTTAACAAACAGATACAATAAATTTCCCTGCTGATGCCAGCAGGGAAAAGATAAAAACGAAAGAGTGGGAAATCCCACTCTTTTCATACTTTACCGTATCTTTTGCGTAACCAATTGAAAATATACCATAATTGCAGCTTAAATGCAACTGAAAATGGTAATGAACGGTGTTTTGGTACTAAAATAATGACAACTGGTTTTGATCAGGTAAACCTTCGAGACATCCATGTTGATCAAGGTACTCTAAAACCGTTTTAGATATTTTACTTCTTTCCCTTAAATCTTGTTTAGATAGAAATTCGCCGTCTTCTTTAGCTTTCACAATGTTAATGGCTGCATTTGTCCCTAATCCATCAACAGCATTAAACGGTGGAATTAATGTATTGCCATCGACGATGAATTCTGTTGCGGTAGAACGGTATAAATCTACCTTTTGGAACGTATAACCGCGTTCACACATCTCAAGCGCAATTTCCAGTACGGTTAATAAACTCTTCTCTTTAGGGGAAGCGTCATTCCCCTTCTCTTGGATTTCCTCAATTCGTGCGCGAATCGTTTCTGATCCATGGATCATCGTATCAAGCTCAAAGTCACTCGCTCTAACCGTAAAGTAAGCAGCATAGAACTCAATCGGATAATGCACTTTGAAATAAGCAATACGGACCGCCATTAAAACATATGCGGCAGCGTGTGCTTTCGGGAACATATATTTAATTTTTAAGCATGAATCAATATACCAATCTGGAACACCATGTTTTTTCATTTCCTCGATCCATTCATCCGATAAGCCTTTACCTTTACGAACATGCTCCATGATCGTAAAAGCGAGTGAGGCCTCTAATCCTTTATGCATTAAGTAAACCATAATGTCATCACGACAACCGATAACATCACCAATTTCACAAATACCATCATTAATGAGTTCTTGTGCATTTCCTAACCAAACATCAGTCCCGTGAGATAAACCGGAAATAATCACAAGCTCAGCAAATGTGGACGGTTTAGTATCCTCTAACATTTGACGAACAAATCGTGTACCGAATTCCGGAACGCCAAGTGTACCCGTTTTACACATGATTTGATCTGGTGTCACGCCTAAAGGCTCTGGCCCTTCAAAAATCTTCATCACGTCAGGATCATTCGTAGGTACATCATAAGGGTCAATCCCCGTCAAGTCCTGTAACATCCGAATAACAGTCGGATCATCGTGTCCAAGTATATCTAATTTCAAAAGGTTAGCATCAATCGAATGGAAGTCAAAGTGCGTTGTTTTCCATTCTGAATTTCGATCGTCTGCTGGGTATTGTACCGGTGTAAAATCATAGATCTCCTGGTCATCAGGGACAACGATAATCCCACCAGGGTGTTGCCCAGTTGTTCGTTTGACACCTGTACAACCTTTAACGAGCCGAGAAATTTCAGCCTGTCGGAACATTAATTGCTTGTCCTGAGCATATCCTTTCACATAACCAAATGCTGTTTTCTCCGCGACGGTACCGATTGTTCCTGCGCGATAAACATTATCCTCACCAAATAACACTTTTGTATAATGGTGGGCCTGCGGCTGATATTCACCAGAGAAGTTCAAATCAATATCCGGAACTTTATCACCTTTAAAACCTAAGAACGTTTCGAATGGTATATCCTGACCATCACGTATTAAATGTTGACCACAATTCGGACACTCTTTTTCCGGTAGGTCAAATCCGGAACCGACTGACCCATCATTATAGAATTCATAAAAGCTACACGTATCACATACATAATGCGGTGGTAATGGATTGACTTCAGTAATATCTAGCATGGTGGCAACAAATGATGACCCGACTGAACCACGTGACCCTACTAAGTAACCGTCACTTAACGACTTTTTAACCAGTTTTTCAGATATTAAATAAATAACAGAGAAACCATTTTCTATAATACTTTTGAGCTCTTTTTCAAGACGGTTAACAACGATGTCTGGAAGTTCTTCGCCATAAATTGATATCGCTCGGTTATAGCAGGTCTCGCGAATTTCATCATCTGCACCTTCAATATTCGGTGTATAAAGGTCGTCTTTAATCGGTTTAACATCTTCTATTTGATCAGCAACCCAATTCGTATTCGTCACAACGATTTCCTTCGCTCTTTCTTCCCCTAAAAATGCGAACTCGTCTAGCATTTCATGAGTCGTTTTGAAATAAACATCTGGAATCGTTTGTCGATTGAGTGGATTACCACTTTGCGATGCGATTAAAACCTGACGATAAATTTTTTCGTGTGAATCTAAATAATGGGTGTTTCCGGTTGCTACTACCTTTTTCCCTAGTTTATCACCAATTTTAACTAGTTTTTTAATCAATTGTTTAATATGTTCTAATGATTGAGCTTGTTCCTTTTCAATTAAATGATAGTAGTTCATTGTTGGTTGGACTTCAATATAATCATAGAACTCGGCTACCTTTTCAGCCTCCTCTTCTGATTTTAAAGCGATCGTGTCAAACAGCTCTCCCTGATCACACCCAGATCCGACTAAAAGACCTTCACGATGCTTGACTAATTTGGATCGTGGAATTCTTGGAACACGGTAAAAATAATCGACATGTGCTAATGACACGAGTTTGAAAAGGTTTTTTAATCCTTCTTGTGTTTGGGCTAATAAAATAACATGTGATGGTCGTGAGCGTTTGAAAGCATCGCCTTCACCAACATGGCGGTTAAGTTCCTGGTGGTTCATGAGTTCTTTTTCCATCGCAGATTTAACCAAGCTCCAAAGTAAATAACCGGTTGCTTCCGCATCATAAATAGCTCGGTGGTGCTGTGTGAGTTCAATATTTAATTGCTTACAAAGTGTGTTTAATCGATGGTTTTTTAACTCCGGATATAAGAATCGTGCTAATTCTAGTGTATCAATAACAGGATTGGTTACCTTTTCTATTCCCATTCGTTGAAATGCAGCATTAATGAATCCAATATCGAAACTTGCATTATGGGCAACGAGAACGTTTTGCCCCATCCAATCATAAAAATCCTGCATGACCTCTTCAATCTCCGGTGCATCTTTAACCATATCATCTGTAATACCCGTTAAGTCGATCGTCGTTTGACTTAATCTCTGATGTGGATTAGCGAAACGTTCAAAACGATCGATAATTTCACCCTGGTAGACTTTAACCGCCGCCAATTCAATTATTTTATCGTAGGAAGCAGAAAGACCCGTTGTTTCAACGTCAAAGACGATATAATTAGCTTCGTTCAAATCAACATCCTGTTCATTGTAGGCGATTGGAATACCATCATCGACTAAGTTTGCCTCAAGACCGTATAATACTTTAACGCCGTGCTTCTCACCAGCTCCGTGTGCTTCTGGGAAAGCTTGGACAACAGCATGATCCGTAATCGCAACCGCTTTATGTCCCCACTTAGCAGCCCGTTCAATAAGATTTGAAGCTGAGACAGTAGCGTCCATTTGACTCATGGTCGTGTGTGCATGTAATTCGACGCGTTTCTCATCCGTTTGATCTAAACGTTCTTTGGGGGCTATTTCATGTAAGTCGTTTCCCATCATCATTAATTCATTTGTAAAGGTATCCGTTTGAATACTTCCACGTGCTTTAATCCACATGCCTTCCTTAACATTTTGGAATAAGACTTTTTGTTCATCACCTTTTGAGAACATTTTAACTTGAATCGAATCAGAATAATCTGTCACGCTCACAATTAATAAATCTCGACCAGATCTTAAATTTCGAATATCAACGTCAAAGACATAGCCTTGAATGGCCATCCGTTTTTCTTCTTCTAGAATGTTTTGAATCTGTTCTGTTTCATCTTGAATGTCTTTACCAATTTTCACTGGCTGATTCGTTGCGACATTTTCTTTTTCTTGTTTTGCACGCTCTTCTTTTTCTTTAATGGCTCTTTCGATGTAATGTTTCTCTTCTTCTTGTTTTTGCTTTTGAAATTGTTGAATTTCCTCATCATTACGGGAGATTTCGAATTGGATTTGATAATTTTTCAATCCTCTTTTTTGACAGAATGCAGTAAATAACGGATCGATTTTCTTTTTCATTGCGTTAGCTTCCGTCTCATTTCGAGCGTAAATTTTAAGTTGAGCACCATTTATCTCTGGGACTTGACTATAAATGAAATCTCGATAAGCAGGAAATAAATCATTAACGGAATGAATGAAAAACTTCCAGTATGATTTTAAAGTTTTTTCATCGATTTCTTTTTCATCTGTCGTAACGATAATGTCCACGTTTGCAATATGACGGAAAGCTTCTTCAATTCTAGCAATGAACACTTCCAAAGCCTCGCTGTTAAAAGGTTTCGTGTTATGTATATAAAACTGCCAAAGCTTTTCATTTTTTAAGACCATTAATTTATTTAGATAAGCCTCTTGAAACTCCTGATCAACAATATCCTGAGGCATACCAATTTGTTTTAATAACAAATCTAGCTTCTCTTTTTTTGTTAGGTCCATAATTCTTCCCCCGTTTAACCTAAATAATGAGTGAATAAACCCTTGTCTATTCTACGACAAGGGCTGTGTCTATACCTCTATCTTGTTTTACATAGATTGTATATGCTGTATTAGATTCTCTATATGGACATCCTCTTGTTCACCTGACTCACGATGTTTAAATTCAACATACCCTTCGCCTGCTCGTTTACCAACAACGACACGATAAGGAATTCCAATTAAATCACTATCGTTAAACTTAACGCCTGCTCGTTCATTACGATCATCATATAAAACATCAATGCCTGCTTGTTGTAATTGATTATATAATTGATCGGCTAATTCAATTTGCTCTTCCTTCTTAACGTTCAAGTTGACAAGGTGAACATGAAATGGAGCAAGCTGTTTAGGCCATAGCATACCATTATCATCATGGTATTGTTCAACAATAGCTGCTAAGGTACGTGATACACCGATGCCATAACACCCCATTATATATGTTTGCGCTCGGCCGTCTTTATTCAAGAATGTAGCATTTAAAGCATCTGTGTATTTCGACCCAAGTTTAAAGACGTGACCCACTTCAATACCTCTAGCAAACTCAATGACACCTTGACCATCTGGTGACGGATCGCCTTCTTGGATAAAACGTAAATCAGCGTATTGGTTGATCTCAAAATCACGTTCTGGATTAACATTTTTGTAATGGTAGCCATCCTCATTCGCACCACAAGTCGCATTGACTAAATATTTAACGGCATGGTCGGCTACCACATCGACTGAATCTGGTACATTAATCGGTCCAAGTGAACCAAATCCAGCTCCCATGATGTCTCTTGTTTCATCTTCCGTTGCTAATTCAACAATATCAGCCTCATATAAATTTTTAAGTTTGACATCGTTAACCTCATGATCACCACGTGTTACGATCATCACAAACTGATCGTCCACTTTAAACATAATCGCTTTCATCCCTTGGTCTAATGTATGACCGAGATAATCAGCAACCTCTTGCATGGTTTTTACGTGAGGTGTATCGACTTTTTCTAATGGCAGCTTGGATTCATCTATCTTCGTATAATTTGTTACAACTGGCGCCATCTCAATGTTGGCTGCGAAATCAGACTCATTTGAATAAGCAATCGTATCTTCACCAACATCTGATAAGACCATAAATTCATGTGTATCCTTACCACCCATGGTTCCTGAATCGGCTATGACAGCACGGAAGTTAAGACCGCAACGTTCAAAGATACGTTTATAAGCATTAAAAATAATTTCATAGGTTTCATCTAGCGATTCAAAATCTTCATGAAAGGAATAAGCATCCTTCATTAAAAATTCACGACCGCGTAATAGACCAAAACGCGGACGCTTTTCATCTCTAAATTTAGCTTGTATTTGATAGAGTGTAAATGGCAATTTTTTATAAGAATTCACTTCATCGCGAACTAAGGCTGTGACCACCTCTTCGTGCGTTGCTCCTAAGGCAAAGTCACGTTCATGACGATCCTTTAATCGCATTAACTCTTCACCCATGGTTTCCCAACGCCCTGTTGTTTGCCACAATTCTGCTGGCTGTAAAGAAGGCATTTGAATTTCTTGAGCACTGGCACGGTCCATTTCTTCACGCACGATGTTTTCAACTTTTCTTAATACTCTTCGTCCTAATGGTAGAAAGTTGTAGACCCCTGATGCTAATTGTCGAATAAATCCGGCTTTTAACAATAACTGATGACTTTTTAAATCTGCTTCTGCTGGGTCTTCTCGCAAAGTTGGTATCAATACGTTACTTTGTCTCATAGATTCTACACCTCTTTATTCGTTAATTTTATCATTTACATAAATAAGCGTTCAATATCGTTCCATGTCACAACGATCATTAATAGCATAAGTAAGGCAAAACCAATGAAATGTACGAACCCTTCTTTTTCTGGGTCAATAGGCTTTCCACGTAAACCTTCAAGAAAGATAAACATTAGACGACCACCATCAAGTGCCGGTAAAGGAAGTAAGTTGATAATCCCAAGATTTATGCTCAACATCGCAGTCCAAGTCATGAAGGTTAAAAATCCAGCTTGAACAAATTCATCTGTCGCATCATAAATACCAACCGGTCCGGCTAATGCATCGATCGATAATTGTCCAGTTACAAGTTGGCCAACAGCATCTAAAATTAAAACACCGACTTCATAAGTCTGTGTAAAACCAAACTTTAAAGCCTCTGTCGGTTCTTCAACATAATGACGTGCCACACCTAATTGGCCGACATTTTCACCATTATTACCTTCAACGGATCGAGTGGTTAACGATTGTTCAATGATATCTCCATTACGATCTATGGTGAGATTGACCTCTTCATTTGGACGGTCTTGTATATAGTAAACAAAATCAACCCAACCATCCATGGACTCACCATCAACTTTTAAAACCTCATCTCCAGCCATTAATCCAGCATCATCAGCAGGCGCTCCGTCCTGAACTCCGCCGATCACGGCCTCTTCATCAGGAACCCCTTGAATTAATCCGAGTCCAATAAATATCGCAATGGCTAATAAGAAATTCATCATTGGACCTGCAAAAACCTGCATCGCTTTTTTACCAACTGTTTTAGATGCAAATTGGCGGTCATACGGGGCAATTAAGGTTTCTTTTTCATCCATGACAAATAATGCCTTGCGATCAACAGAGAATTGATAACGGTCATCAGAATCAAGGTCATAACAATCAATCTCAAGGTTATGGTCTAAATCAATCCGTTCAACCTCGACTAATTTGGCATTGGGATATTTAGATTTATTGTTAACGATTATTTTACTCACTTTATCCTGTTCATTAAATTCTAAACCGATATGATAACCAGGTTTTAGCTCTATAATCTCTGGGTCTTCTCCAGCCACCCTTACATAACCGCCGATCGGTAACAGACGAACCGTATATAATGTTTCATTCTTACGATAAGAAAATATTTTAGGTCCGAAGCCTATAGCAAACTCCCTCGCTAACATACCAGCGCGTTTAGCAAAAATAAGGTGACCTAACTCATGTATAAAGACTAATAACCCGAACATGAAAATAAAAGCAATAATGGTATCAAAATTCAACAAGAGCACCTACCTTTTTAACACGTCACGTCTTACATTTCTTCTAATTTCTTCGTCAATTGTTATAATCGTTTCTAAATCTGGATCTTTTACAGTTTCATGTTTTTCTAATTGTAGTTCGATTAATTGCTCAATCTCAAGAAATGTGATTTGATCATCTAAAAACAATGCAACTGCTTCTTCATTCGCTGCGTTTAATACGGTTGGTAGTGAACCACCAATCCGGCCAGCTTCATAGGCCATCTTTAGACATGGATAACGCTCAAAGCTCATTTCCCTAAAATGAAGCGTTCCAATTTCAGCTAAATCTAACGAATCACTTAATTGATACGGAAAGCGATTCGGATAAGTTAACGCATATTGAATCGGTATTCGCATATCCGGTGTACCGAGCTGAGCCATCACACTTCGATCGAGATACTCAACCATAGAGTGTATAACACTCTCTTCATGCATGATGACTTCGATTTTGTCATAAGGAACATCGAATAACCAATGGGCTTCAATAACTTCTAACCCTTTATTCATCATCGTGGCAGAATCTATCGTAATTTTAGCACCCATACTCCAATTTGGATGTTTTAACGCATCTTGTTTCGTCACACCGACTAATTCATTACGTGTTTTATCTCGAAAACTACCACCGGAAGCTGTTAAAAGAATTCGTTTTATTTCGTTACGCTGTTCTCCTTTTAAGCTTTGATGAATTGCTGCATGTTCACTATCGACTGGTAGCAATTCAACTTGGTGTGCATTAGCTTCCTTCATGACGAGATGTCCAGCTGTCACTAATGTTTCTTTATTAGCAAAAGCAATTGATTTGCCAGAGCGAATAGCTTGTAAAGTCGGTTGCAAACCGACACTACCAAGCACAGCATTAACAACAATATCGATTTCAGGCAACGATACCATTTCATTTATAGCTTCAACGCCATATGAAATACTAGCGTTATAACTCATTTTATTACTTAGCTTATCCTTTATTGCATGATTTTTAACAACAATGAATTTCGGTTTCAGATTTTCTATTATAGGAAGTGCTTGTTCAATGTTTGAGCCAAAAGCAAAAGCATATAATTCAAACTGTTCAGGATGTTCTTTGATGACATCAATCGTTTGTACGCCTATTGACCCTGTTCCACCTAATAATGCAATCTTTTTCATCGTAAACCCTCATTCACTATGTTATAAATTGAATAAAATGTAAAAAAGGAACCATAAATATTAGACTATCAAATCGATCCAAAATACCTCCGTGTCCAGGAAGTATGTTTCCAGAATCCTTTATATCATAAATTCGTTTAAAGGCAGACTGAACTAAATCTCCAATTTGTGCTAGAACGGAAGCGATAATAGCCACGAAGATAATAATTAGTAAACTGGCATCTATTGGATAGATCCATTGTAGGAAAATCGCTATAACGATAGCTGATAAAACACCGCCTATAAAGCCTTCAATTGTTTTTTTCGGACTTATAATGGGCCAAAGCTTACGTTTACCCATAGCTCGTCCAACAAAATAAGCCCCTGAATCTGTGAACCATATAATGAGTAAGGCAAATAAAATATACTCCAAACCAGCCTGTCTTGTCTCAATCAAATAGCTAAACCCAATACCTACATAAAAAATGGACAGTAAAACAAATGATACATCATCAAATGAAAAACGATTTTTTACGAATACTGTATAAGATAGAAGGATAAGTACAAAACAATATAGGATTTCTAAATTATTCAAAGGTATTTTGTTAATCAGAGTATATAATTCCTCATTCAATAAAAACATCCACAACAGGGCTATTCCGATTAATGTCGGAAATGAAAAAAACGGTATTCTTTTCATTTTCAACATTTCTAATAATCCAATTGTGGCGATTAAATATATAAATACCGTAAAAGGCCATTTACCGTATAAGACAAAAGGTAGGAATATGGCTAAACCTATAATTGCAGTTATGATACGTGTCTTCATCATTCATCACACCTTACAACCCACCAAACCTTCTTTTTCGGTTTTGGTATTCGATTATTGCTTCATCTAAAGCCTTCTCGTCAAATTCTGGCCAAAGCTTTTGAGTAAAATAAAATTCAGAGTAGGCGACTTGCCATAACAGATAATTACTTAATCGTTGTTCGCCACTCGTACGAATGACCAAATCCGGATCATTTAGCTGATTCGTATATAAATACTGAGATATTATTGACTCATTAATGTCTTCAATTTTCAAATCATGGTCTTTAACATCATGACATATATGTTTAACGGCTTCAACAATTTCAGAACGACTTCCGTAATTTAAAGCAAAATTCAATACTAATCCTGTGTTTTTTTTAGTTTGATCGACTGAGTATTGAACCGCTTTTTTCGTGGCTTCTGGTAACCCTTCGTAATCACCAATTGTGGTTACTTTTACATTATTTTTCTTCAAATCTGGTAAATATGTATCAAGAAACTGGGATGGTAATTTCATAATAAATTCAATTTCTTTTGGAGGTCGTTTCCAGTTTTCAGTTGAAAAGGCGTAAAGCGTTAAGGCTTTTAAATTTAAATTAACGGCACGCTCGACAATTTTTTTGATTGTTTTCATACCTTCCCGATGGCCTGCCACTCGCGGTAAACCTCTTTTTTTAGCCCAACGTCCATTACCATCCATAATAATGGCTACGTGCTCAGGGACATTTTGCAGATCAACCGCTGTAATCGCCTGATCATTTTTTGTTCGAAACTTCATAATAATCCCCCGCCAAATACTTTAGAAAAATTTAGCTTTCGCATCATACGCGAAAGCTACTATCATTATATCATGAAATATTCAAATGTATTTCATTTTTTATACTTCTGTAATTTCTTTTTCTTTTTCCTCTAACATTTGGTCAATCTCATCAATATGTTGATCGGTTTCTTTTTGCACATCATCTTGATAAGCTCTTAATTCATCTTCCGTAATGTCCCCGTCTTTTTCTAATTTTTTTAACTGGTCATTCGAGTCACGACGGATATTACGTACTTGAACACGCGCGTCTTCCGCATATTTTTTCGTTACTTTCACAAGATCTCTACGGCGTTCCTCAGTTAATGCAGGAATGCTAATTCGAATAACATTACCGTCATTATTAGGCGTTAGACCTAAATCAGCTTTTAAAATCCCTTTTTCAATATTTTCAATAGCTGATTTATCAAAAGGTGTAATGACTAATAATCGCGGTTCAGGTGCTGATACCGTTGACAGTTGGTTTAATGGTGTGTTTGCTCCATAATAATCAACGTACACATTATCTAGAATTGTTGGGTTAGCTCTTCCGGCACGAACAGTTGATAGCTGTCTCGAAAAAGCTTGGGTTGCTTTTGTCATTTTTTCACGGCACTCTTTGACTACTGAATCACTCATGGTAATCCTTCCTCCTAATAATTGTTCCAATATTTTCGCCAGTTACGACACGTCTAATATTGTCTTTATCTAGTATTGAGAATACAATTAAAGCAATATTATTGTCCATACATAACGATGAAGCCGTTGAATCCATAACGCCTAAACCTTCATTTAATAAATCTAAGTATGAGAGCTCTTCGTATTTCATCGCATTTGAATTAATTTGTGGGTCATCATTATAAACGCCATCCACATTATTTTTCCCCATTAAAATTACATCTGCTTCCGTCTCTGCCGCTCGTAAAGCTGCTGTTGTATCTGTTGAGAAATATGGATTTCCCGTTCCGCCAGCGAAAATGACGACACGCTTTTTCTCTAGATGACGAATGGCCCTTCTGCGGATATATGGTTCAGCTACCTGTCTCATTTCAATAGATGTTTGCACTCGTGTTGGTATATCTAAGTTTTCTAAACCATCCTGTAATGCTAATGAGTTCATAACTGTAGCTAACATCCCCATGTAGTCAGCATTAGCGCGATCCATACCGACTTCACTACCTATTTTACCACGCCAAAGGTTTCCTCCGCCAACAACAATTGCAATTTCTACACCTAATTTGTGAACTTCTTTTATTTGCTTAGCAATTGATTTAATAAACTTCGGGTCAATCCCATAACCTTTATCTCCACTTAATGCCTCACCGCTTAATTTAAGAACAATTCTTTTATATTTTGCTGTCGACATAGTTACCTCCGATATGTTTGCAAATTTTATAAGTTTGCTTGAAAAATAGGGAACACATAGTGTCCCCTATTCACGTTCAATGGAAATTGAATTTACTTATTTACTTGGTTCATAACTTCGTCAACAAAGTTGTCATCACGTTTTTCCATACCTTCGCCAACTTCATAGCGAACGAATGATTTAACGGTTGCTCCTTTTGATTCTACATATTGTTTAACTTTTTGATCTGGATCTTTAACAAATTCTTGATCTACTAAACAAATTTCTTCAAAGAATTTTCTTAAGCGGCCTTCCACCATTTTTTCAACGATATTTTCAGGTTTACCTTCATTAAGTGCTTGTTGTTTAAGTACGTCACGTTCTTTGTTCACTTCTTCCTCAGGCACTTCATCACGCGAAACGTAGCGTGGGTTAACTGCAGCGATATGCATGGCAACATCTTTAGCGACTACCTCATCTGTTGTTCCTTCTAAAAGAGTTAAAACGCCGATACGTCCCCCCATGTGAAGGTAAGCACCAAAGGCATCTTGATCACTCTTTTCTACAATTTCAAAACGGCGTAATGAGATTTTTTCTCCGATTTTAGCGATCGCTTCATTAATATATGTTTCAAGTGTATCGCCTTCACCGTGAAGCTTTTGACCCATAGCCTCTTCTAATGAAGCAGGATTTTGGTTAAGTAAATGTGTTGCGATTTCGTTTAATAATGTTTTAAATTGATCGTTTTTAGCAACGAAGTCTGTTTCACTATTTACTTCGATAATAACAGCCTTGTTTCCTTCAGTTACAATGTGCGCAGAACCCTCAGCAGCAATACGATCAGCCTTCTTAGCTGCTTTAGCCATTCCTTTTTCACGTAGAAAGTCTACAGCTTGGTCTAAGTCACCATCAGTTTCTTGAAGTGCTTTTTTACAATCCATCATGCCTGCACCAGTTTTTTCACGTAATTCTTTTACCATTTGTGCTGTAATAGCCATATAAATCCTCCTTAATTTCATCTACTTAATCATCATTATGAGAATAAATAGCTTTGTGAACTACTTGCTTTATGTTTGTATACAATGTTAAAAAAAGGTGATAAAAGGCATCCCCTCTTATCACCTTCACCTTTTACTCTTGCACAGTTTCTGTTTCTTCTTTTTCAGAAGCTTCTTCAGGTGCATCTTCAGTGTCTTGAGTTGTTTCACCTTGTTTAACTTCTAAGATTGCATCTGCCATTTTGGCTGCAATTAGTTTTACGGCACGAATTGCATCATCGTTAGCTGGAATGACATAATCAACTTCATCTGGGTCACAGTTTGTGTCAACCATTGCTACGATCGGAATATTTAATTTATGTGCCTCAGCAACAGCAATGCGTTCTTTACGAGGGTCAACGATGAATAATGCATCAGGTAGTTCATCCATATTTTTAACCCCGCCTAGGAACTTCTCTAAACGTTCTTTTTCTTTAAGAATCATGACAACTTCTTTTTTAGGAAGTACGTCGAAAGTACCGTCTTCTTCCATACGTTCAATATCTTTAAGGCGATTAACGCGTTTTTGAATGGTTTTAAAGTTCGTTAAAGTACCGCCTAACCAACGTTGGTTAACGTAATACATTCCTGAACGGATAGCTTCTTCTTTAACCGTGTCTTGTGCTTGTTTTTTCGTACCAACGAATAACACGCTTCCGCCATCCTCAGCAAGATCTCTAATAAACTTATAAGCTTCATCAACCTTCTTAACAGTTTTTTGTAGGTCGATGATGTAAATGCCGTTACGCTCAGTGAAAATGTATTTTTTCATTTTCGGGTTCCAACGGCGTGTTTGGTGTCCAAAATGAACACCTGCTTCAAGTAGCTGTTTCATTGAAATAACAGACATAACTTAATTCCTCCTATTTTGGTTTTTATCCTCCGCTCGTTTCATAAATGGATCAAAACTTATATTAAATAAGCACCATTGATCAATTTCCACGAACGTGTGTATTCACACCAAAAGTTAATATATCATAACCTTTCTCGACAAGCAAGAACTAATGGTGCATTTTTTGATTAAATTTTACAATCAATTCAACTTCGGTCTTTCCTTTATTTAATTTTTTCGCAATATCTTCAGTTGTATACCCATTTTCATAAAGGTGCATAATTTTGGAATGTAAAGAAGGTTGTTCAACATGGTCTTTGACTTTAACTAATTCGGGCTGGAATAATGATTGCTTATGTGGCTTAGTGTAGTTTTGTGACAATTGAACGGTATCCTGGTTTTCCGTTGCCGAATCCCCTTGAAACTGAAGTGTTTTATGAACTTTAGGGTTCTGATCAATTTCAGAAACCTTTTCGACAAAAGCTTTGTTCTCATCCTTTATTTCTAATAAATATGAGCTAAATAAATCCTCGATTTCCTGAACACGTTGCTCAAAATTCCGTTCACCTTCAGAAGCTTGTTTTATTTTTTGATATAATAAAAAAATTACTACAAACGTGATGCCATGTAATATTAAACTAAACAATAATAAAATACTCTCCATAATTCCCTTCCTTAACGCTATCCAGAATAGTCAATTATTTTACCAAGGTAAGGATGCTTTTCACTTGGTTCATCCTCTGGCTGATTTTTCTTATTAGAAGTAAACGACTCTTGATTAGATCCATGGTCAGAATCTTCATCATGTCTAATTTTATCTTTGTTTTTCGTCTCTAATACCCGTTTCCTTTTTAATTCTGCTTGTTTTATTTGTGACTGAGCTAGTTGTTCTTGAGTTAATTGTCCCCGCTGATTCATCTGATCCTGCAATTGACTAGCATCCTGAGTACGGGGTAAAGCCACCTGTAACTCTACAGCCTTCCAGCTCATGAACAAACATCCTTTCAAATGTTAAATTGCAGAAATTGAAAAATCATTATCCTTAAATACAACTGAGATATACTTTTCCTCTATTGTAAAACGTTTGGAGTATTTACCTGAAACAATTTCGACATTCGGGTAAATTATACCATTAGCCGTCAATTTAATAAAATCTAAATTGTTTTCTTCAGAAATATAAGATTGTTCGTTATTGTATTCACTTTCCAAATCTGTTAAGTTTAATTTCAATTTTTCTAAGGAGTATTTCTGCTTCTCTAACATCTTTTCCTCTTTAGGCGATAATCCTTTCTGTTTTTGTATCATTCTTAGCTGATCACCGAGTTTCTCAAGCTTAGTTATTTGTTCTTTAAAACCTTCTATCTCTTGCTCCATTTGTTGACGTTTTTCTATTTCTTGTTTATTTTCGCCAAGATAGATTCTCGTTTTCGTATTCATTCGATTGCCAACATCACGACAAATCACCTTCTGGCCAGCCGACACAGATCCTCCCACGATGTTACCTCGTTGACAATGAACTGTTTCTCTAGCTGTCACAGTGCTATGAAAAATTGACTGATCAACGATAATATTTCTACCTGCATTTAAATTACCTTGATTAACATTTTTAATATGTATATCTAGCCCTGCTTGGATAGAACCTTCCCCTAATCCTACCAATGCTTCTCGAACAAAAACAGAACCACCCGCCTCTAATGAAGCAGCTTCAACTAAACCATATACGGTTATATCCCCTCTGGCCTTTACTGAAAAGCCCTCCGGCACATCACCTTTAATTAAAATTGAACCATTAAAA
This sequence comes from Tenuibacillus multivorans, assembly GCF_900103915.1. Taxonomy (GTDB): domain Bacteria; phylum Bacillota; class Bacilli; order Bacillales; family Alkalibacillaceae; genus Tenuibacillus; species Tenuibacillus multivorans. The sequence continues at coordinate 79,066 of NZ_FNIG01000002.1, forward strand.
TCAACGTTACCTGTGTGTAAATCTAATGATTGAGACACTTCATATAATGGTAAGACGCGAATGTCTTTCTGAGTAACCGAAACTTTGCCATCGTCAGTCGCATAAAACGATTGATCACTCTCTTTGAACGTCGTATTTTCCCCTGCTTTTATATGGACGGGTTTCCCTGGTTGTGGGGCTAATGCTTCGCCGAATATATTTTTTCCCGGTACCCCTTCTGTTGGATTGATGGCGGTTGCTAATCGGTTCCCTGTTTCAACCTTAGGTATTTTCATAATCTCTTTAAAATCAACCGAATGTTGACCATTTATCATCATTTTTACATCAAGGTCAACATGAAATTCCATATAACCGTCCTGCCCTTTAACAGGCTCTAAACCTTCTGCAATAACGACTGGAAAAAGATTTTCTTGAAATTGGTTAATCATGTCTCCAATTTCTACTTCTTTAATGCCAAACACAATATGCTGGTCATGGATAAAATCAATAATGGTTTCTTTATTTAATAATGCTAGATCTAATTCATTCATATAATCATTTTCCAAATCAAGCGTGGCAAGCATTTTACTGCTTGAAACATTGATAGTAAAAACTCTACTTAAATCCACGGTATCCACTCCTGCTCCCAAATTTTATGTTATACCGAGTTTACATAACTAATTTATCGATAACTGTTTTCGTAATTTGACAATGGATTGACTATGTATTTGAGAAATTCTCGATGTCGACAGGCTTAATACTTCGCCAATTTCGGTAAACGTTAATTCTTCCTTGTAAAATAAACTGATGACGAGCTGTTCCTTTTCATTCAACTCTGTAATCTTTTCAGTTAATTCCTCTATGTTTTCCTTCTTCTCCAACGTTTCATGCGGAGAATGACCTTCTTGATCTGGGATTGTATTTCTTAAATTCTCTCTCTGTTCATCATCCGATTCTGTCGTTTTATCTTCTATCGATAGTAAGTTAGCAAAAAGCGTATCTTTTAAAATATGTGCCACTTCATCCTTACTCATATTTACCTGTTTTGCTACTTCTTCTATTGTTGGGGTTCGGTACAAGGCTTGTTCTAACTCCTCATAGGTTTGCTCGATTAACTTCGATTTATCTCTAACAGATCGCGGAAGCCAGTCTTCTTTTCTGAGGCCGTCTATAATGGCACCACGAATACGGAAGGATGCATATGTATCAAACTTTAGATCTCGACTCGTATCAAACTTTTCTAACGCGTCAACTAACCCCATAAAAGCCAGGCTTTTGACATCTTGTTTGTCAACATTTTTAGGTAAATGCGCAAACATTCGGTTAACCTGATAATCAACAATAGGCATATAATGTTCAACTAACAGGTTACCCGCTTCTTGATCTTTCTTCTTTTGCCATTTTTCCCAAAGTGAATCTACAGATAAGGAAGTTTGTTTCATACTAAGTACCCCCGCGATAACATTCTTGTTGAACCTTACAGATTAAATATAAGTGACGCCTTCATAAACAGTACGAATTTTTAACAGATTGGTATCCGTATCAAATTCGATTGAGCGGCCTTTATGACCACCAACATCTTTAGACAAAATCGGTATAGATTCGTGCGTTAATATCTTTTCAATAGCGACGATATTTTTGTGACCGATGCGCATATTTTCATTTTTTGATGCAAGGTTGAACATTTGTGCTCCACCCGCCATCTTAGCTTTTAGGTTACATTTAATGCTACCTTTTTCCTCCATCAACTTAATTAACGCATTTATTCCCGTGTCTGCAAATTTACCAGGTTTAGTTACCTCAGTACGTGATAAGGACGAATCTGGTAGCATAACATGAACTAACCCTGCTAATACCTGCTGTTCATCATACAATACAAGTCCTACACACGAGCCTAAGCCTGAGGTCGATATCTTTTGCGGCTGCCTTACTACATTTAGATCTGCAATACCAACTTTTACTTTATCCATTACATGTTCCATGTTTTATTGAACTCCTAATAATTCAAATATTCTATGAAACGCACCTGGATCAGGTAATAAAAAGAAATGCCCTTTAATCTCGTCATCAAGCTGATCTGAGCTAAGTACGGTTTCAATTAGAATTACTTGATCTGATACAGTTGATGTTTCGATTAAGCCTTGTGATATCAAGGCTCCAACCATGTCGATTGCGGCATTAGGAACTAATTGATATAAGTTGGCACTAATAAAGTCGGATAATGCTCGTAAGTATGAACCTGTTAAGATATTACCAAGCTCTAAAAACGCTGATATCGCGATATCATTATCATCTGATAATAATGATTGGTTAGGGTCTTGTGTTAACATTTGGACAAATTGATCCGCGTTTTCTGGTGAGATTAAGAAAAAAACATTGCCCGAAAATTCACCTTCAAATTCTACTAAAAGCGCAGCTTGAACTTCTTCTGCTCCGCCCGCTAAATTCATAGCGTCGTCAAATGAGACAATGTTAACGACCGGTACATTCATATGAATCGGCGTGTTCAACAGATTCGATAAAGCAGTCGTTGCATTTCCAGCCCCAATATTACCGATTTCTTTCAGCAAATCTAAATGTATTTGGCTAAATTTTGATAATTCGGTCATCGTTAGTCCCTTTCTTAGATTTTAATCAACAGTAGATAAAGACTCTTTTTCATCCATTGATAAAACTTTTTCTAAATTTAGTAAGATTAATAAACGATTGTTGTCCTTAGCCACACCTCGAATATAATCAACCTCGACAGATCCAATGACTTCAGGAGGAGGTTCAATCGAATCTTCAGGTAAATCAACGACATCCTTGGCACTATCTACAATTAATCCAACATCCTTACCATCAAAATGTACGATAATAATACGTGTCTGATCTGTGAATTCAGCAGCATCCATCTGAAAACGTTCCCTTAAATCTATAATGGGTGTCACAACACCACGTAGATTAATAACACCTTTTATAAAGCTTTGCGTATTAGGTACTCGTGTGATTTGTTGGACCCTTTCGATGGAACCGACTGTATCAACTGGAACTCCATAATACTCATCTTTTAACTGAAATACGATCATTTTCGATTGATTTGACGTAGTTTCTAACATGAAAATCCCCCTATTTAATTAAAGCGTTTGTATCAACTATTAAGGCAACTTCTCCATCTCCTAAAATGGTAGCACCAGATATAGCAAAAACATCCTTTAAGTATTGTCCTAAATTTTTAAGCACGATCTCTTTTTGTCCGATAAAGGAATCAACAACTAACCCAGCCATCTGATCACCTTTTCGTACAATGACGACTGAATAGTAATCATCCGCATTATCCTGATCTTGTTCGACCGCAAACACTTCTTTCAAATGGACTAATGGCACGATGTTTCCTCTGAAATCGATAACTTCTCGTCCACGAGCTTTGTAGATTTCTTTTTTATGAATAACAGCTGTTTCAATAATGGATGATAGCGGTACTGCAAATGTTTCATCCTTCAATACGACTAATAAAACTGAAATAATCGATAAGGTTAATGGTAGTTTAATAGAAAAGGTTGTGCCTTCTCCATACTCCGAATCTATTTCAATTGTTCCACCGAGTGATTCAATCGTGTTTTTAACGACATCAAGTCCAACACCTCGTCCTGAAATATCCGATATTTGATCTGCTGTTGAAAATCCGCTTGCCATAATTAGTTCAAATATTTGACGATCATTTAAGTTGGAAGCTTGTTCATTAGTTATGATGTCATTCTTTAACGCCTTTTGTAAGACCTTATCTTGGTTAATACCTCCACCATCATCTTTAATTTCTACAAAGACATGGTTTCCACTGTGATAAGCCTTTAAAATTAATCGACCTGTTTCAGATTTTCCTGAGGCAGCTCTTTTTTCAGGTGTTTCAATCCCATGGTCCACCGCATTACGTATTAAGTGAACTAATGGATCACCGATTTCATCAATAACCGTTCGATCGAGTTCTGTTTCGGCACCCTCAATTTGAAAATCAATCTTCTTACCTAAATCCCGAGCTAAATTCCTTACCATGCGTGGGAAACGGTTAAACACCTGTTCAATCGGTACCATTCGCATCGTTAAAATGACATTTTGTAAATCGCTTGAAATACGAGTCATCCGTTCAACTGTTTCACGAAAGTCTTGATGTTCAATTTCTCGTGAGATTTGTTCGAGACGCCCACGATCAATAATCATTTCTTCAAATAGATTCATCAACGTATCTAAGCGTTCAATATTAACTCGTATTGTCTTATTTGAAACAGCTTTTTGTCGTTTCGGACTATCTGTTTCCTCCGACTCTTTCTCAGGTTTAGCTTCAGTTGTTGCTGAAACCTCTTCTTCAGTTGTACCTTCTTCTTCAGAACGGATACGACTAGAGTCAAAAGCTTTAATTTGAACATCTTTCACTTCTGATACCTTATAGATTTTTGCCTTAATTGCCTCATCATCTTGCTCTGATACAACAATGATGTCAAAGGTTTCATCAAATTGTTCATCCTCTAATTGTTCAACGGTTGGAATGGATTTTATGACTTCACCTGATTGTTCAAGGACTTCAAATACCATATACACTCTAGCTGCCTTTAGTAAACAATCTTCCGCTAGGGAGACACTGATGTGATAGACATGTTGACCTTGAGATAGTGCTTCTTCTAAAACAGTCTGCTCGAATTCATCCAATGAAATATCGCTTGATAATTGGGTTGCTGTTTCACTTTTAGGTGATTCGTTTTCTCCAACCGCTTCACCCGATTCAATAGCCTTTAGCTGACCAACAATGGCTTGGACATCTTTTTTTCCATCGCCACCGTTAGAAATATCAGAAATCATATCCTCCAATGCCTCAACAGAATCAAAGAGGACATCTAAGATTGACGTCGACACATTAATTTGTTCATTTCGAATAGCATCAAGTACGTTTTCAAGTTTATGTGTTAAATCGGCTAAATCCTCAAACCCCATTGTTGCTGACATACCTTTTAAGGTATGAGCTGCTCTAAAGATATCATTCACAATAGATAAATCATCAGCATTTTTCTCTAAATCAAGTAGTCGGTCATTTACAACCTGTAAGTTTTCCGTACTTTCATCGATAAATACTTCTAAATATTGATTCGTATCCATCAGTGTATTCCCCCTTAGTCATTTTACTAATCTAGTTAAAGCAATTGCCATTTGATCAATTGGTAAAATAGAGTCTGCTCCAACCTTTTCAACGATTGATCGAGGCATGCCATAAATAACAGCCGTTTTTTCAGATTCAGCCATGAGGTAATTCGAATCCGTTTTTTCTTTCAGTTCCTTTGCTCCTATTGTTCCATCGTTCCCCATACCCGTTAAAACTAACCCAATGTGATTAAATCCTGATATATTGGCTAGCGATTGAAATAGTTCATTAACAGATGGGCAGTGACTGCTTATCGTTTTCGTTTGATCTAATACAGTTACTAATGATGAGTTTTTATTTTCTACTCTCAGATGGTAGCCACCTGGCGCTACATAAGCAAACCCCTCTTTTAACAATTCTCCGCTCGTTGCTTCCTTTACCGTTATATTCGATATACGGTTTAAACGATCAGCTAGAGACTTTGTGAATCTTGGTGGCATGTGTTGTACGATTAAAATCGGTGCTGGAAAGTTTTTTGGAATGTCTTGTAAAAGGGTTTGTAAAGCTTTGGGTCCCCCTGTTGATACGCCGATTGACACGATGAATTGTTGATATTTAAAGTTCGGTGTTGTTTGTTTGAGTTCTACTTTTTCATCAAGCTGATATTTATAAATATTGGCTTGTGAAGCTGCTTTAATTTTTTGGACAAGCTCTTGCTGTACATTTTCTATATCTAATGAAATAGGCCCTGATGGTTTAGACAAGAAATCTACTGCACCGAATTCAATAGACTGAATCGTGCTATTCGCACCTTCAACGGTTAGGCTTGATAACATAATTACGGGAACTGGAATATCACGCATGATTTGTTTTAATGCTGTAAGCCCGTCCATCACCGGCATTTCGACATCTAGTGTCACAACATCCGGGTTAAACTGTTTAATCTTCTTGATCGCAACTTCACCATTACGTGCTGTATCTACCACTTCCAGGCCGTCAGCTTCGTTAATCATATCGGATATCATTTTTCTCATGAATGCTGAATCATCGACGACGAGTACCCGTATGTTGTTCATGTTCTATTCTACCTTTCTTTTAAAAAGTGACTTTAATTTACTAACAAACATCATGTCATTTGAATTAGTTGAATCAATTAATTCATTTTTTTCCTTCAAATAATCAAGAACTAGTTTGGCCATCATTTTACTGACTCTAGATCGGCTGTTAATAAGATAATATGGCATTTGATCCTTAACCGCCTTAATCACAGCAGGATCATCTGGTAAGCTTCCAAGTAATTTTATTTCATAGGATAGAAAATTGTTAACTGCTGCTCGAAGCCGCTCATAAACTAGAAACGCTTCATTTATATTAGAAACGCGATTAACCAATAAAGAAATATTAACCTGCTCGCGGTCAAGAACTATATGTTTAATCGCGGCATAGGCATCTGTTATCGACGTCGGTTCCGTCGTTGTCACGACAAAACATTCATCTGCGGCAGATATAAAAGCCATATGCTCCTCTGACATACCTGCACCCAAATCAAAAATGATATAATCATAGGTCTCTGTAACGGTCCCTAACTGTTCTAAAAAGTATTCAAATCGTTCAATATTTAAGTGAAAGAAATCCGTTAAACCTGTACCGGCCGCAATATAAGATAAATTAGTAGGTCCATGTTCGATGATATCCTCGATATTTAATCTTTCTTCTAGCAAAGATGTCAACGTATGCTTAGGATACATTCCTAGTAAAATATCAATATTGCCCATGCCAATGTCTAAGTCAAAAATTAATACCTTTTTCCCTTGCTTACTTAGACAAATGGCGAAATTTAGTGCGAAGCTTGACTTTCCTACACCACCCTTCCCACTAAAAACAGCTATCGTATGAGCCTGCTGTTTTTCCCCATGTTCTCGATTTACTTTTTTCCTTAACTCATAAGCTTGATCCTTTACCATTCCTTTTCACCTACTATCAAGTCAGCGATTAACTCAGGTGTCGCTTCTTGAATGTCGTCTGGTACACTTTGTCCAAAAGTAATATAAGATATTTTAAATTTGTATTTCTTCCATAAATTATAAATCGTACCGAACTGTGATGTCTCATCCGCCTTAGTAAAAATAACGCGATCGATGTTTAGCTTGGAAAACCTTTGAAAAATTTGATCTAAGTCTTTCTGTTTCGAAGTTAAAGATAAAACACAATAAATTTCCTCATTTTCGCCAAAGGTCACAAAGTCTTGAATTCGGTTTATATATTCGTCTTTAAGATAATTTCGTCCAGCAGAGTCGATAAAAACGATATCGTAATCTTTAAATTTCTCTTTTGCTTTTTCAAAATCTTGTAGATTATAAGCAACCTCAACTGGTACATTTAAAATCTTGGCATAGGTTTTCAATTGATCAATGGCAGCTATTCGATATGTATCTAACGTTATAAAAGCAATACGCTTACCACTAGCAATTGAAGACGATGCCGCAAGCTTAGCAATTGTTGTCGTTTTACCGACCCCTGTAGCTCCCAATAAGTATATCCATCTTGCTTTGCTGTCATGTTTTGAAAAAGCATTATCATCTTTTAGTTTTGTTAAAAAGTAATGTTTAACGTAAGTCATAAGCGATTGCGGATCATCATTATGTTTTGAATAATATTGCTCTAATAAAATCGGTACGACCTCGTTAATGACAGAATGGTTTAATTCTTGATTCTCTAGTTGACTATGTATGTTTTGTATCGGCAAAGGCAGCATAGTTTTTTTGGTTTCTTGTTGATTTAATTGCGTTTTTAATGCTTTAATTTCTTTTAAGATGTCATCATTGGATTCTCTAGCATTGTTAACCGGTTGTCGAACCTCAAACGTTTCTTTAATCGGCCTTTTAATCCTGTTAGTTTGCGGTTCAATGCCAGGATTAGGATCCACCGCTGCAAAGACCTCAATATACTTTTTTCGAAACAACCCTAAGAAACCTCTTGTTCGTTGTTCGCGTGAGTTTAAAATAACAGCGGATTGCCCTAAATCTTGACGAACCACCTTCATGGCTTCAGGCATTGTTGGTGCTGTATATTTTTTCACCTTCATGATACATTCACCACCCCTGCACTCTCGACATCAGCATCCGGTTCTAATTCATTATATGATAGGACAACAACTTCTGGTAGAAAACGGCTAATTAATTGTTTCACATACATTCGAACAGCTGGTGAGCATAGAACGATTGCGGCAGATTCTTGAACGAATGCACGATTGGTTTCTTGGTTAATAGCTTCAATCATCGCCTGCTGTTGTTCTGGGTCAAGGTTTAAAAAATTGCCGTGTTCTGTTTGTTGAATGTTATCAACGATTAATTTTTCTAGATGTGGTGACAACGTTACAACCTTCATGATGCGATCGTCGTTCATATACTGTTTGGTAATCTGAACCGATAAGGATTGTCGACTATATTCAGCTAATAAGTCTGTGTCATTGGTGAGTTTTCCGTAATCAGCCAATGTTTCAAAGATAGTAGGTAAATTACGGATAGCCACTTGTTCATCCAACAATTTACCAAGTATTTTTTGAATATCCCCAATCGATAATGGTTCTGGGGTTACTTCTTCAACCAGTATTGGATGACTCTCTTTTAGGTGATCGATTAATTGTTTTGTTTCTTCCCGGCCTAATAATTGGCTGGCATGCTTTTTAATCACTTCGGTAATGTGCGTCGAGACGACTGACGGTGGATCAACCACCGTGTAGCCCGATAATTCGGCTTCATCCTTCACCTCTTCATTAATCCACTTAGCAGGTAAGCCGAACGCGGGTTCAAGCGTATCGATCCCATCGATTGTATCGTCCTCAATATCTGGACTCATCGCTAAATAATGATTTAAGTACAATTCACCCTTAGCTACTTCATTTCCTTTAATTTTTAATTGGTATTCATTCGGATTGAGTTGAATATTATCTCGAATTCTGACAACTGGAATTACCATACCCAGCTCTAGTGCGAGCTGACGTCTAATCATGACAATTCGATCTAATAAATCTCCGCCTTGGTTTGTATCAGCAATTGGAATCAAAGCATAACCAAACTCAAACTCAATCGGATCAGTATTTAATAGTTGAACCACACTTTCTGGTGATGACATTTCTTGAGAGGTTTCTTCTTCGTCATCAACAAAATCATCTACTTCTTCCTGACGCTGCTGAGCTGAATCTAAATAAAAGCCACCAATACCTAATGCGGCAGCAATCGACGTGGTAAGGCCAAAATTAATTGGTGTTAGTCCGAGTAAAAAGATAGCTCCAGCTGCTACATATAATAATTTAGGATATCTAAATAATTGCGCCGTGACATCATAAGATAAATTACCCTCCGCTGCAACACGTGTTACGATTATGCCGGTCGCTGTCGCAATTAATAAAGCAGGGATTTGTGAAACTAATCCATCCCCTACGGTCAAACGCATAAAGACATCGACCGTTTGAGTAAACGAATAGCCAAATTGCGTCATCCCGATTATAAAACCAAATATTATGTTAACAAGAACAATGACGATACCAGCAATCGCATCCCCTTTTACGAACTTACTAGCACCATCCATCGCACCATAAAAATCAGCTTCATTCTCTATCTTTTCACGTCGTTCTTTCGCCTGTTGTTCTGTAATTAAGCCTGCGTTTAAGTCAGCATCAATACTCATCTGTTTACCTGGCATCGCATCTAATGTAAAACGAGCCGCCACTTCTGATACACGTTCAGCACCTTTAGTGATCACGATAAATTGAATGACAACTAAAATCAAAAAGATAACGAAACCGACAAACGTACTACCACCCGTTACAAAGTTACCAAATGTATCGATAACCCCACCGGCTTCGGCATTTGATAAAATTGATCTTGTCGTTGAAACGTTTAATCCTAATCGAAATAACGTTAATAATAATAGTAATGATGGAAAAATAGCAAAATCTAAAGGTTCTTTCGTATTCATCGCAACCAGGATTACAATTAAGGCTAATGAAATGTTCATTAGAATAAGAAAGCTTAATAAACCACCTGGTAGCGGAATAACTAACATGATAACTATTAGTATGACACCTATTAATACAGATAAGTCTCTCGCTGACATAACATTACCTCGCTTCACTACTACGCTTTACGCTGCACACTGTAGACATAAGCTAAAACCTCTGCTACAGCCTGGAAAAATTCCTCTGGGATTTCATCACCCAATTCAACAGCTTGATATAAACCCCGTGCCAAAGACCGATTTTCCAAGGTTATCACATCATGGGCTTTGGCAATTTCCTTGATCTTAAAAGCGATATAATCAACACCCTTTGCCACAACAAATGGTGTATCCGACTTGGCCTCTTCATATTTAATCGCAACCGCAAAATGAGTTGGGTTCGTGATGACAACGTCCGCCTCAGGAACCTCACTCATCATTCGTTGCTGCGCCATTTGCCTTTGTTGTTCTTTTATTCTCGACTTAATTAATGGATCCCCTTCAATGTTTTTATGTTCATCTTTTACATCCTGCTTAGACATACGAATGTTTTTTTCGTAATCATAACGTTGGTATAAATAATCAGGAATAGCTAAAAACATTAAAACTAATGATGAGGCAATCCCCATCCATACCGTTAACTGACCAAAGAATGCAATAGATTCATTGACACTTTTCATCGAGAGAAGCATCATATCATCTTTATTAATCCAAATAATTGTAAAACAAACGGCACCTATAGCTAAGATTTTAAGCATCGACTTTAAAAACTCTACTAAAGCCCGAGCTGAAAAAATTCGTTTAAAACCTTTAATCGGGTCGACCTTTTTTAAATCAAATTTAATCGCCTCAGTCGAAAATAAAAATCCAATTTGTATGTAATTAGCTAAAAAAGCTGCCACAATAGCGACTGCCATAATTGGGAGTACGAGTTTAACAGCCTCAACAGTCATTTGGAACATGATGGATTCAATATTAGAAGCTGTTAATTCCCAATGAATAAATTCTGTAAAGCTATATGTATACATGCCCGTTAGAATCTCACCCATAAAAGATCCAAAAACGATCAAAAACATGAAGACTATAAAAAGCATAACCGACGTATTGACGTCTTGACTTTTTGCTACTTGGCCCTTTTTTCTAGAGTCTTGACGTTTCTTTGGAGTCGCTTTTTCAGTTTTTTCTTGATTAAAAAATTGTAAATCTAAACGCAATGGCTTCATTATTTATGACCCACCCAAAATCCGCATTAGATCTCTCATAGCAACTAGCATATAGTCAAACAAATTCGTGATTAAAACGTAAAAGAAACTAAAAAAGATTAATAAAACCGCAAAACTAACTAGTATTTTTAATGGTAAGCCAACGACAAATACGTTAACCTGTGGGACAGTTCTTGCGATCATACCCAGGGCAATATCGACTAAAAACAGCATCCCAACGATTGGAATCGACATTTGAAAGGCAATCGCGAACATTTGCCCAAATGTCTTCATAATAAATTCCGGGAACGATTCACTTGAAATATTAATGAGTTCATTAATCTCGATAAATTGATAGCTATAATAAATCCCATCTAATAACAAATGATGAGCATCTGTAGCCACTAACAATAACAAGGTAAAAATATAAAAATACTGACCAATGATCGGGCTTTGTACACCGGTTTGTGGGTCTACGATATTGGCAATTGCAAACCCCATTTGGAAATCAATAAAGCCACCCGCAATCTGAACAGCTGAAAGAATAATATAAGCCAATAACCCAATGAATAGGCCAACTGTAATTTCTTTTAGTAGCAAAATGACAAAAAATCCATCGAATATGAGCACCGGTATATCAACAACGAAATACATAACCCATGTTAAAAGAATGACAAACGCAACTCGGTGGTTCATCGGAATCGATCGATATGAAAAAAACGGAACCATCATAAAAAATCCAGATAATCTAGCAAATATTAATAGGATTCCGGGTAATCTAGTTAAATCTAAAGCTTCAATCATGTTAACCCACTACTCGACTTATGTTGTTAAAAATACTAATCGTAAACTCAATCATTCGTTGCAGCATCCAAGGCCCAAAAAAGACGATTCCAACAAATACAGCTATAATTTTTGGTATAAAGGCTAAGGTTTGTTCTTGAATCTGTGTCGTCGCTTGAAAAATACTAACTAACAGACCGACAGCCAGTGCTAGTAATAGGAGTGGACCTACCACGATTAAAATCGTATAAACCCCTTGTTCTGCTAAAGCTATAACTGTATCTGCACTCATCATTTACCTACTTTCTATGAAAAGCTTTCTAATAATGAATGGGTAATTAAATACCAACCGTCTACGATGACGAATAACAAAATTTTAAATGGTAACGAAATCATAACAGGCGGTAACATCATCATACCCATCGACATTAATACACTCGCAACAGCCATATCAATTACTAGAAAAGGTATAAATATCATAAATCCCATTTGAAAGGCTGTTTTTAATTCACTAATCGCAAAGGCTGGAATTAGAGAAGTTAATGGTATATCATTTACACTTTCAGGACGCTCAGCCCCTGAATAATCTAAAAATAGTGCCAAATCCTTTTGCCTCGTATGCTTCGACATAAACTCTTTAAAAGGTAAGGCCGCACGTTCATAAGCTTCGTCCAATGAAATTTCTTCATTGAACATCGGCTCTAATGCTTCATCGTAAACTTCCCCGAATGTCGGTGCCATAATAAAAAATGTTAAGAACAAGGCTAAAGCAATTAAAACTTGGTTCGGTGGCATTTGCTGTGTCGCCAAAGATGTTCGTACAAATCCTAGTACAATGACTATTCTTGTAAAACTCGTTAACAAGATTAATAGACTAGGCGCTAACGTCAGAACGGTTAATAAGAGTAATAATTGTACAGCTGTTGATATGTTTTCAGGATCATTATTGGAAAAAAGAGAGACAAAATCAGCCATCGTGATCCTCATTTCTATTTTGATAACGTTTTAACATTCTTTCTCGCGTGTTTTTCATCGATTGTAATTCAGATTGAAACTGACGTTTTGTTTCCTGCTCTTGATACGGATTCTTATGACGGTTTTGAAAGTTTTTTAATATTTTTTGAAAAGACATCGAATCCTGTTTGTTAACATCATAAGTCGATGTAATATCCTCAATCGTACTAGGATCATCGATTTCAGTTATTAATTGAACATCTTCGCCTACCCCGATTAAATAGTACTGATTACCGACACGAATTATTTGAACTGATTTATTAGAACCAAGCCCTAAACCACCAATATTCTCTAAAGAGCGACTCTGTTGATAGATTCGACTTCGTTTTTGTATAAACTTTAGTAAGAAGTAAATTAAAGCTAATACAAATATGAGCGCAACAATCATTTTGAGAAAATCTAAAAATAATGAACGATCTTCTTGTACAATTGGAGCGGATTCATTATCATCGGTGTTTCCTTCACTAGCAGGCTCCTCTTCTCCTACTCCTTCAGTTTCATCAGAAGGGTTTTCTCTAGAGCCTTCATCTGACACCGGCTCTTCTTGATTATCTTGTTGATTAAACCACTCATCAACATTGTCGCCATTATCCGTCATCGCATTGGAAGTTAACATCCAACTGGAGTGACATAACGTGATGACAAGCATAAGTATGATTGCTTTAAGTAACTTTTTCATGCGAACCTACCCTAACTGCGTTTATTCTAGTACCTTTTTAATAGCTTCAAGGACACGATCGGCCTGAAATGGCTTGACAATAAAGTCTTTTGCACCGGCTTGAATGGCATCGATAACCATAGCTTGTTGACCCATAGCCGAGCACATGACCACTTTTGCCTCAGGGTCATCGCTAACGATTTCCTTTAAGGCGGTAATGCCATCCTTTTCAGGCATCGTGATATCGAGTGTGACCAGGTCTGGGTTTAGCTCATTATATTTTTCTAGAGCTTGTACGCCATCTTCTGCTTCTCCTACAATCTCAAATCCATTCTTTTCCAAAATATCTTTAATCATCATGCGCATAAATGCAGCATCATCTACAACTAAAATTTTCTCTCCCATTATGATCCCCCTCTATTATCTTAATTTTTTTAATCGATCGCTCTGGTTTAAAATATCTGTCACTCTAACACCAAAGTTTTCATCAATGACGACTACTTCACCTTTAGCGATTAACTGATTATTGATCAGAATATCAACCGGCTCCCCAGCTAATTTATCAAGCTCTAAAATCGAACCTGTATTTAGTTCTAAAATCTCTTTAATCGACTTTCTCGTTCTTCCAAGTTCTACTGAAATATTTAATGGAATATCCATCAATAATTCCAGGTTTCGATGCTCTTTTGATGTCACATGAGAAGCATCTCTTGGAAACTCAGAAAATTGAGCGGATTCAACTGAATCTAAGGTATCTTGTTGTTCTTTATGACTACCCAATGCTTGAGCCTCACTTTGCTGTAATTGTGGTTCAACTGCTTCTTGTTGTTTAGCAGGTGCAGGTTCACTCGCTTCACCCTGATCGTCAACAGAATCTGCAAATTCTTGAGAATCTGCTGTAAGAATTTGTTTAACATAGTCTTTTGTAAAGTCAATTGGCATTAATTGCATAATGCTAGAATCAATTAAGTCTCCAACCTTTAGCTGGAAAGAAGCCTTAACAAAATGATCCTCGTTTGGAATGTAATCCATTCCCTCACCTGTTTTAACATCAAAAACTAATGTTTTAGGAGGTGAGATATCGACTTTTTTGTTAAAAACAGATGACATACTAGTGGCTGCAGAGCCCATCATTTGGTTCATCGCTTCCTGGACAGCACTTAACTGTATTTCTCCCAATTCTTCGTTAGGATTGGTTCCATCCCCACCTAACATAAGATCAGCAATAATCGCTGCATCATGGTTTTTAATAATAAATAGATTAAATCCTTCGAACCCATCCGTGTAATCAACGATCACGGCTACATGCGGCGTTGGGAATTCATCTGTTAGGTTATGGTTACCAACCATACCAACAGTCGGTGTTGTAATTTCTACCTTCTGATTCAATAACGTTGATAAGGTCGTGGCTGAACTTCCAAACGAAATATTCCCTAATTCACCGATGGCATCCACTTCCATTGTCGAAAAGTGATCTTCCAATGGGGGACTGTCTGTTTGTACGGATTGATTCGATGCACTTGATTCAGATTCTGCTGAATCATCGCCCTGTCCTCCACTTAATAAGGCATCTATTTCTTCTTGGGACAGCATATCGTCTTTATTGCTCATCATCTTCCCCCCTAAATTCATCGATTATTTGAACCGCTAAGCTTTGCTTACGCTTACCCGGCTGCACATAAAACTTCGGTTCCTCATTGGCCATTAATAATAATGGATCATCAATTTTTTGATTTAAAGCAATGACATCGTTATGAGCGAGATTTAAAAACTCTTCTATTGAAATAGTAGACTGGCCGAGTAATACTTTGGCATCCAGTTCCACATGTTTAATATTTTTCGATAACCGATCATAATGCTCTGGTTTTATCTCTTTAATCTGATTTTGCATCCAATAATGCATAGACAACTTAGAAATAATCGGTTCTAAAACGATATGTGGGATACAAATATTAATCATCCCTGTTGATTCACCAACCGTTGTATTCATCGTAATTACAACTACAGTTTCGTTTGGTGAAACTAGCTGAACAAATTGTGGGTTAACCTCTAAATCCTCAAGGGCTGTATCAATTTCAACCATTGATTCCCAAGCTTCTTCTAAAGATTGCATCAAGCTCTCAAACGTACGACTCATAATACGAGATTCAATTTCCGTTAAATTTTCAATCTTATTCATTCCGTTCCCTTTTCCGCCCAACGTCCGGTCGAGGATGGAATAACCGATATTAGGATTAACTTCAAATAATAGCCTTCCTTCTAACGGAGATACGGAAAAGATATTAAGAATCGTTCGTTTCGGAACCGAGCGAATAAATTCTTCATAAGGAATTTGTTCAACCGAAACTAAGGATATATTGACAAATGTCCTTAGCTGCGCCGATAAGGCCGATGTCATTAAACGAGCAAAGTTTTCATGTATTCTTGTTAAGCCTCTAATTTGGTCTTTAGAAAACCTCAAGGCCCTTTTAAAATCATAAACCTTTACTTTTTGTTCAGTTTCTTCTTGTTTTAATTCATCTGCATCCATTTCACCACTTGAAATGGCGGAGAGCAGTGCGTCTATTTCCCCTTGGGATAAAACATCTTCTGACAAATCAATCACCCCCATACCGGAGAGTTAGTCTTGATCAAGGCTGTAATACTTTTTCAACGATCACAACATCAGTAACAAGACCATCTTCTAATATTTGATTGAGTTTTAGTTTAAGAGATTCTTCAACATTTTCTAATCCTGAACGAAAATCATTTGTTTCTTTAACCGTTAATGTTTTTATTATCGCGTTTTTGAGTTGAAAACTTTCGCCTTTTTGTAAATATTCCATAGCATCTTCTTCGTCCGTAATGATTCGGAATCTTATTTTGACAAATGTGCCATCCGATAAATCGGTGGTTATCTCTTCTGTTTCGAATGAGTTTTCAACTTTTTCATCAATTGATGGTTCTGCAGCCTCAACATTAGACGAATCAAGATATAAGAGAGCGATAATGGCTACAACACCAACTAGAGTTAAGGTGATCAATGAAGTCATCATGATTTTAACTGGTCTACTCATCATCCATCACTTCTTTCCTTACTAGGTTTACTAAACCTATTTTTTGATAAAACGCATTGACTAAATCGATAACCTCCGGAACTGATTCTTTAACAAAGTGTTTTTTCCCATTTGTTAACGTGATTGTTGTATCCGGTAAAGATTCTATCTTTTCAATGTATAAGGCATTGATGACAAACTGTTGATTATTTAATCGAGTTACATAAATCATAATGGGACAGGGGCTGCCATATCAGCCCCTATACCTCCCTTACTTATCGTTTTAAGTTGACGAGTTCTTGAAGGATTTCATCTGATGTTGTAATAACTCTTGTATTCGCTTGGAATCCACGTTGAGCTGTGATCATTTCTGTGAATTCCTCCGCTAAGTCAACGTTGGACATTTCTAATGCACCTGCGAAAACACCGCCAACACCTTCAGTACCTGGTGCGTATAAGTCAGCATACTCATCAAAGTTGCCATCTCCATCTGTCACAACACCTGCATTGTTTGTCATTTTATATAGATTGCTACCTACTTTTTCTAAACCTCCTGGATTTGAAAAATTAGCGAGCATTACTTGACCAGCAACTTTAGCCTGTCCATCGGCATCAACATAGTTGACTGCACCATCACCACTGATGCTAAAGCTTTGAGCATCTTCGGGGATTTTGATCCGGCCTGTTTCATCAGCTAACTCACTTAATTCTTCTGCTTGTCCAGTACTACTATCTATTTCTTCATCATAATCACCTACTAAATATTGTCCATTTGGATTAACAATATAACCATCATCATCTAAATAAAAGTTCCCAGCACGTGTAAAGCTAACATTATCATCTTCAAGGTCTATAGAATCAGTAGTTCCACCACTCGTTTTCTCAGCAACGACAAACATGCCATCACCTTCTATCGCAAGATCTAACGGACGATTCGTTGTTTGACGGTTCCCTTGCGTATGAATATTATCAATACTTCCCGTTGATACACCTAAACCAACCTGCATGGGGTTACGACCCCCTAAAATAGTTTCTCCATCATCTTGAACCGGTGCAGTCGCTGCTTGCATAGTTTGGCTCATTAAATCCGAAAACGTTAATCGACCCTTTTTATATCCGAACGTATTAACATTGGCAATATTATTTGATACAACATCTAATTTCGTTTGGAATCCTCCCATTCCAGAGATTCCGGTATACATTGAACGTAGCATTTAAACATTTCTCCTCTCATTTTATAAGTTGTGTACTGCATCCATCGGTCAGCAGTACGAAGGCCTCCAATTTGGTCCAGCCTTAATCTTGTAAAATAATCGTTCCATTCACATTGGTTACTAATTGATCTTCAGCTTCATTTCGGTCCATCGCTGTAATAATCGTATTGTTCTTCGTACTTGCGACTAATACAGCATCGCGTAATACGATCACTGAATCTGTAACACCTTTTTGTTTTGCTTCATTCATTTTACTTGTGATTTGTTGCCATTTTTGCTCATCAATTTGAATACTTCGTTCATTCAAGCGCTGTTGAGCATGCTTACTAACTTTAATGTCTTGACTAGCTTGTTCTAGAAAGCTTTTAAACGACTTTGTCGGTGCTTCATTTTTCGTAACAGGCTTCGGATTTAAGGGTAAAGGCTGATGTATTGGATTAATTTTGTTGTTCATCTGTACCCACCTCAGTTTCCTCAGTTGTTGATGATTCTTCCGTTGCACCCTCTGACGCTTCCGTTACTTGGTAAGCGTTAAGGGCATTAACCAAGTCACCATTTTCCATGCTTAAAAAAATGTTCTGACCCTCTCGTTTTACGGAAACAACTTGCGATTGACTCTCCTCAATCTCTCCTTCTTCATTTTCTAGAACATAACTCACTTCTTTCCCAATCAAATTCGAATATTGTAGGAAGTTCGTGTTATTTTGCTGCTGAAACATCTTTTCAAAATTACTTGAAAGATTAGTCAATTGCTCAAGTTGAGAGAAAGATGCCATCTGATTGACAAATGCTTTATTATCCATTGGTGATAAAGGATCTTGGTTTTGAAGCTGTGTCATGAGAATTTTTAAGAAGGCGTCTTTATTAAGGCTAGATCCTCCCTCTCGTACTTGGTTTTGATTAGATAAGTACAATGAGCTGTCTTCAACCTTCAACCGTTACACCTCCTCTTCAAATAAATAATCTTTAAATGATTTGTCCTGTTGATCATCGGATGAATCAGATGGGTCATGGTCTTGTTCTTGCTGATTTTCTTCTTGTTGTGATTGATCATCATCCATAAATTGCTGCGTGTAATCTGTATTGGCCTGTTCAACCTGTCGCTCAATCACGACCTGGTTTGGAGAAAACATGTGTCTTAATTGGTGAAGGTTTTGTTCTAACATTTCCTTAGCACCTTGGGCCATAACAGAAATCTTAACCGTCATTTGACCATCAATTTGCGTAAATCTAATCATCATTTCACCTAGATTTGATGGCTTTAATTGAATCGAGAGTTGATTTTTCCCACCAACCTTACCAAACCTTGTCGTTTGAATTAGCTCTTGTAGTTGATCAATCATTTGTTGCTGATTAGAGCTTTGAATGACATGTTGACTTGGTCGTGTGTGATGAATCATGAGCTGTTCCTGTCGCGTCATATGAGAATTTAATTGCATCGTCTCTAGCGGTAACACTTTTTGAGATGGTTGGCTTTGATCAGAGACTTGTCTGACAAAAAAATTCAAATTTGATTGGTCCATCGTTTTTTTGGAGCCTTGCAACAATTGTTGAATCGAGTCGACAAGTTTTGTTGCCACTACTTCTGCTTGTTTGCTCATCTGACTCGTGCTCATTTGAATCGACTGTTGGTTATTCGATGACTGTGTCATCTGCTGATTGTTTTTATGAGTTTGTAATCTCGTCAACAGTTCTTGCCATTTTTGTGTCCATTCTTTTGGGATCATCGAATCTTTTAGGTTATTAGCTAAATTTTGTTGGTTTTGTGTCTGTTCATTCAATTGACCTAAAGCACTTAAGATTTTAGCTAGTAATGCTTCACCTTGTTGAATATTCTTCGCATTCGGTTGTATTAGTGATTCTTGATTTTGTGAATACGATTGATCAATGTGTTGCAAAATGAATGCTCCGATGAATTGTAGTAACTGTTCTTGATTATGAAATAAATCATGATTCTTTAATAAATCATCGTTCTTTAATAAATCATGGTTCTTTAATGAATCATCGTTCTTTATTGAATCTTGTTGATGTAATAAATCATGATTGTCCAAAACATTCTGCACAATTTCATCTAATGCTTCGGTAAATTGTTCTCCGGTTAGATTAGATAACTGACTTAATTGCTGGATCAATTGGTTGGAAAACTCATCAGGCAATTGTTCAACTTCACCATTTTCCAGATCCGATAATAATTTAGCTAAGTCCTTACCCAGTAACTCCTTTAACTGTGCCAAAATGTCCGTACTTTGCTCTGTCTGCACCAAATGTTTCTCACCATTGATTGATAATTGGCTAAACAACTGTTGAAAAGCGTTTGATTGGTTTGTTGACGCTTGGCTTTTATTTTGAGTCATCGGCATCCCATTCATCAATAAGGCAGTCAAAACGGTCGCGTTCACTTATCTCACCTCCTTTCAAGTATTAATAAAAAAATATATTAATTGGAATTACTAAATAAATCATTTGAGAATAACGCAGCATCCTCTGCTTCCATTGAGCTAAGGATTTCACCACGAACTTCATTAGGCATTGCCACTAACACTTTTATCGCTAATGAATGGTCCATTTCTATTAAGATATTAGCCGCTTGTGTTGCTTCCATTTCGGCAAATGAACTAGATAATTTCGAAACAGCTTCTTCTTCCTTAATGCGATTATCTTCTTGTTCTGCTAGCAGGTCTTCGAATTCTGAAATTTGTTGTTGTAACTCCTCTATGTTTTGATCCTTTTCAGAAATTTGCGCTTCTAGATTTTCAATTTTTGCTTCTTGGTCCTTGACAAGTGCTTCATACTTGGCAATGTTTTGTTCCTCTTCTTCCTCTTCTGGGTCATCGACTACACCTGATAAAAAAGGAACTTGACTGCCAAATTCTTGTACCTTTTGGAATGGGTTAACGCCTGCAATCGTTGAGATAACTAAAGCTAGCGTAGTCGCAAATAAAATTGGAATAATGACGACAAAGAAAAACCATTGAAATTTATTTGTTTGTTTTGTTTCTTGATTAATACTAGCCATTTAATCACCCATTTGCTCTTATGTATTGCTGGACCGATATGTCATCTAAAAATTGATTTTCGGCTTTTTTAGTTATTTGTTTTTGTTTAGAATGTCTTTTTTCAATCAATTTCTCTAGCTTTTTAACTTCTTGATGAGCGTTCGTCATTAGTTGTTGTTTATTTTCCATATTTAATCTTGCCTGATGGACTTTAACCTGTATGGCATTCTCTTGATATTTTAATCGTTCTAAATGTTGATGATAGCTTGAAAGACTGATTACCTTAATTCGTTGGTTGACCATGTTCCCTAATTTAGTTTCAAGCTCTTCCTTATGCTTTAATAATTCGTAAAGCTGCTGACCAACTTGTTCGAAATGCTCAATCGAACGGTTATACTGCGATTGCGCCTTGTTAAAATCATTTTCTTTTATGTCATATAATTTTTCTAATGAATAAACTGTGTTCATGACTGATCACCAACTAATTCTATTAATTGTTGAATAGACTCCTCAGCACTAATCGATTCATCCATTGATTGATAGAGATATTCCATAATTCTGGGGTGATAATAAATAGCCTCATCAATGCTAGCTGAAGAGCCCTTTTTATAAGCCCCGATTTGGATTAACTCCTTATTCTCTTCATAGACGGAGAGCATATTTCTCAGCCAGTAATTCGCCTGGAGATGCTCTTGAGAAATAATCTTTTGCATCAAGCGGCTGACTGATTTAAGAATATTGATAGCTGGGTACTGACCTTTTTCAGCTAGGGATCGGTCTAAGACTAAGTGACCATCTAGCAGACCCCGTACAGCATCAGCAATCGGTTCATCCATGTCATCACCATCAACTAAAACGGTATAAAAGGCTGTAATGCTACCGTTGTGATCGTTACCTGTTCGCTCTAAAAGCTGTGGTAACATTGCAAAAACACTCGGCGTATAACCTTTTGTAGTTGGCGGTTCACCACTCGCTAAGCCAATTTCCCTTTGTGCCATCGCAATTCGGGTTAATGAGTCCATCATTAAATTAACGTGATAGCCTTTCTCACGAAAATACTCGCTAATCGCTGTCGCTGTATAAGCCCCTTTTATCCTCTGTAATGCAGGTTGATCAGACGTTGCAGCAATCACGATTGATTTTTTAAGCCCTTCTTCACCTAATTCGTGTTCAATAAATTCACGAACCTCGCGGCCGCGCTCACCTAATAGAGCGAACACGTTTATATCCGCATCACTATTTCGAGCTAACATGCCGAGTAAGGTACTTTTTCCCACACCGCTACCAGCAAATATTCCTATCCGTTGACCTCTACCAACCGTCATGGAGCTATCAATTGCTTTGACACCTGTTGATAGTGTTTTATGAATGGGTGGCCGGTCTAATGGATTAGGAGGTTGGCGGTCTGTTTCATAAAAGGTTAATCCATGCGGCAGTTTTTCCCCATTTAACGGCTCGCCTAATCCATCTAGTACACGGCCAATTAATGAATCTCCTACTTTGACGGTCAATGATCGGTTGGACGATTCAACTAAGCAACCAGGACCAATTTGATTCGTCTTTTCATAAGGCATTAATAACACGTGTTCACTTTGGAATCCGACGACTTCCGCTTTGATTTGACGGGAATGTTTCGTGTCATGGATGAAACAAACATCACCAATATTAACCTCAGGGCCTTTCGATTCAACTAAGAGGCCAACGCTACGATAGACCTTTCCGTAACGTTTTTGAAGATCTAAATTTTTAATCTGATTAATGATCTTCTTCGCTTCCAAATGGTTTCTCTCCCTTAATTAAATCGGTAAGATGTTGCTTTAATTGTTCGAGCTGTGAATCAAGACTCGAATCAATCATGCCAAAAGGTGATTCAATTCGGCATCCAAATTTCGTAATTTCTTTGTTCGGATAAATCGTCAATATACTTTTATCAGGAAAAAGCTGTTCAAGCTCTTGGCGATACTGATGAACTTGAGAATAATCTTCAGGGTTTATATTTAAAACCACCTCGGGTTGATCAACTACTTCTTCTAAACTGTGTTTGACAATGTTTAAAAATTTCGTTGAGTCATCAGTTAGCTGCTGCTGTATTATTTTTTCAGCGGAAGCTAAAGCAATTTGAAGAATATCGAATTCGGCATCCTTTAACTTTTGCTGATACTGATCTTTGATCGCTCCTGTTAACTGTTGCATTTCATTTAATACAACGTCGTATTGTTGTTCAGCCTCTTCTTTACCTTGTTGAAAGCCTTCCTGATAACCTTGAGCTTTTGATTGTTCTAAAGTCTCTTTAGATTGTTGCTCTAAAGCTTCGTATTCTTTTTCTATTTTGTTATTTGCCTCTTGGATAAGTCGCTCGGCTTCTGCCTTCGCTTGTTCTAATTCGTCTTTGGCTTGATTAAACAGCTCTTCAGATTCCCGTTGTAACGTTTCTACCTTATCCTCTTGCGTGTGTTCTGGCTGTGTTGGTTGGACAGATTTGACAGGTTTAACTTGAATAACCTTTCCAGAGTTCACTTGATTCTCGGTCAGACGATAGACATTAGACAATGATGTCATCACCTCCACCACGAGCGATGACAATCTCGCCCATCTCCTCTAGCTTACGAATCGTTGCAACAATACGCGTCTGTGACTCTTCAACATCTTTAAGTCTGACAGGTCCCATAAATTCAATCTCATCCTTAATCGTTTCACCCATACGAGTGGACATGTTTTGATAAAGCACATCTTGAACCTCTTCACTCGCAACTTTTAAGGCTAAAATTAAGTCCTCGTTCTCAACGTCACGAATAACACGTTGAATGGCACGATTATCAAGGGTGACAATATCCTCAAATACAAACATCCGTTTCTTAATCTCTTCAGCTAATTCTGGATCCTTCGTTTCTAAATCATCTAAAATCGTTCGCTCAGTTGATCGATCAACACCGTTTAAGATCTGAACGATTGATTCAACACCACCGGTTTCGGTGTAATCATGTGTAACAGTAGTTGACAGTTTCTTTTCAAGTAATTCCTCGACTTCACTGACAACATCAGGTGAGGCCGAGTCCATAACAGCGATTCGTCTTGCGATATCCGATTGTGTTTCCTCGGGCAGTTCAGAAAGAATTTGTGCTGCTTGCTCTGAATCCAAATAGGATAAAATTAAAGCAATCGTTTGCGGATGTTCATTTTGGATAAAATTATAAATTTGTGTTGGATCTGATTGTCTAGCAAAGTCAAATGGTCTAACTTGTAATGATGATGTAAGACGACCAATGATCTGGTTAGCTTGACTTTCGCCTAGAGCTTTTTCTAAAACAGTTTTGGCGTAGTTAATACCACCTTGTGAGATATAATCCTGTGCTAACGCAATTTGATGAAATTGATCCAATATCTCTTCTTTTTGACCACCGTCGACTTTTTTTACTGATGAAATTTCTAATGTTAATTGTTCAATTTCCTCTTCAGTTAAATGCTTATAAACTTGCGCAGAGACATCCGGACCAAGAGAAATTAATAGAACCGCTGCTTTCTGTTTTCCTGTAAGCTCTTTTCTTTTAGTCGCCATTAAGAATGCCTCCTAATCTTCCGAAATCCAAGTGCGTAATAATTTCGCAAATTCTTCCGGTTTTTCTTTTGCCATTTTCTCTAATTGTTTTTTCCTTGCATCTGATTCTGTTAGATTTTCTTCAATTGGCGGTACTTCTTCTGAAACATCCTGACTTGTTTCTTCAAATTCAACCCATTCTTCTTCATCATTTCTTCGACGCATCATTAAATATATTAATAGAATAATAGATAATATTAAGATTCCACCAACAACATAAACCCACGTCGGAATAGTCGCTTCCGTTTGTTGAGCACTTGGTCCATCAGAGAATGGCTGAAACGCAATTGAAACCTTTTGCGCCGGGTCAAAATCTTGTTCATTGGAAACATCAGATGAAATAGATGTTTCGATCATAGATGATAGAATTTGTTCAACATCACCCTGTACAGATTGCTGTTCTGCAGCTGATAAGGTAACGACTTCACCATTTTCTTCAATCGTGTTATCAACCGCCACTTGAATTCCGAGGTCACGAATTTCGTAGGGACTTTCCACGATTTCTCGACGGACTCGATTAAATTCGTTATTAATCGTTTCACGAACTTGTTCGTAATCTGAAAGTTGATCTGTGTCACCTTCAGCTAAATATTCAGGTATATCTGTAACATCAGCTGGAATATTCGAACCATCAATTCCAGCATACGTTTCGGTTACTCGTTCAACACTCACCGGCAGGCCTTCCATGTTTTCTAAATCAACGGGTTCGACTAATTCTTCTACTCGGTTTTCACTTGTAAAGTCAATGTCCGTTGTAACCGATACAACGACCTTACCTTGTCCCATCATCGTTCCTAATAGCCGCTGAACCTGACGCTGTAAGTCACGTTCAATATCCTCTTTAATTTTTTGTTGCTCTGCATATGTATTACCAGTTCCAATCGAATTGGAATCATCTAAGTCGAAGTACTCAAAGTTTTGGTTCATGATCACAATATTTTCCGTCGGTAAATTAGGTACAGCTTTAGAAACTAAATGATATAGACCGCGGACTTGATTTTGCGTAATATCATAGCCATACTGTGTGTTTAAAACAATCGAGGCTGATGATGCCTCTGGCTGATCCCCGACAAAAACCGTTTCTGTTGGACGGTTGATTAAAACCTTGGCACTTTGTATACCATCAATCGTACTGATCAAACTACCAAGTTCACTTTGCATGGCATCTAACTCGATGATTTGTCTCTCTTCATCTGTCATGCCCCAAGACACATTTTCACTAAAAAAGGAATAATCGATATTCCCACTATTAGGGATTCCTTGGGCAGCCAATTCCACGATCAATTGGTCGGACTTTGACTCAGGTACCATTATCGTTGTACCACCGTCTGCAATCTCATATTGAACACCGCGATCGTCCAGTTCACTCGTTAACTGACCAGCTTCTTGATGAGTCAAATTACTATATAACGGGACCATATTACTGGCCGTTAGCATAACCGTTAATAATACAAGTAATAAAATGGCACCGATAAAACCACCAATGATTCCAAATTTTTGTGACTTTGAGCGGCCGCCCCAAAATTCTACGATTTTATTTCGATAAGATTGTACTGTTTCATTCATCGTAGTCCTCCGATTCTAACTTCACTCATATTGTTTCATTTTAATGTTTGTTATAGTTGCATGCGCATGACTTGTTTGTAAGCTTCAATTGCTTTACTCTGAATCTGATTTGCTGTTTGTAATTGGATACTTGCTTTTTGGGCTGTAATCATCACATCATGAAGGTTATCAACCTCGCCATTAATTAAGGCGTTTGTTTTTTGATCTGACGCATTTTTAGCCTCATTCACTTGATTAATTGCATCTTTTAAAAATGTTGAAAATTGTTGCTGTCTATCACTGGGTGATAATTGATTCGTCATATTTTGATCAACAGCTTTTATATCTGTCTTTAGAAATAATGGATTAATCGGTTCCATTATTTAACCCTCCTATCGTCCAATTTCCAAAGCCTTCATTAACATGCTTTTTGATGCATTTAATGCCGTTACATTGGCTTCATAAGTACGTGTGGTACTCATTAGATTAACCATTTCTTTAAGTGGGTCCACATTTGGCATAGCGACATAGCCATTTTCGTCCGCATCTGGGTGATTGGGATTAAAAACTTGTTTAAAAGGTGCTGGGTCCGCCTCTACAGATTGGACTCTAACACCTGTACCTGGTGAATCGGTTCGGTTCATCGCTTTCTGTAAAAAGGAATTAAAATTTGCCTCTCTTGGTTCTTGTGTGACGACTTTCCTACGATATGGTTCCCATTCACCATCTTCATTTAATGTCGCACGTGTTGTATCTGCATTCGCTAAATTTGAAGAAATAACATCCATTTTAAATCGGTTAGCTGTTAATGCACTTCCACTTGTATTCATACCGTCAAAAATACTCACGACTAATTACCCCCTCTTAAAATCGTTTTTATAGAATTGAACTTACCATTTACACGATCAATTAATGCTTGGTAATAGATTTGATTTTCAGCAAGCTCGGTCATCTCTTTATCGATATCGACACTGTTTCCATTATGGTTATATGTAACATTCTCTCTAGACGTAATCTCTATTCCTTGATTAGAGGTTGAAAAAGGTATGTGTTTGCTATGTGTCCGTTTAGCTTCAATCCTTGATTGAGCTTGACCTAGCTGCTCTTTAAACGTAACATCTTTAGCCTTATAGTTAGGTGTATCAATATTAGCTAGATTATGAGCAATGGTTTTGTTTTTAAGCGATGCGTATTTTAAACCCTGTTCAAGATTGTTCATGGTGGAGCCAAATAATTTCATGATTACCTCACCTCAATTCTTTGTTATATATAAAATATCTAAAAATTCTGTAATATTCAACATATTTTACAAAGATATTACAAGTTTATGTGTATATTATTACATAATTTATCCTTTAATGATAGACTTCGAGCGAATTTTTCGTGAATTTTGTCGAAATATTTAAATTCCTAGTATTAAATACCAATTGAATATTTGTATATATCAAAGAATGAGACCTAATTTAATAAAAAAAAAGACTAGTTAATAAAACTAGCCTTTTGTCTCCTATTTACAATCACACCTATTGTATTTCAGTGTTTACTACTCGGTAAATTGTATATAAATTTAATTGTATGAAGGTTGTCCTATTTAATGCTGTGCTTTTCTAACTCCAATAAAAATTTGTC
Organism: Tenuibacillus multivorans; assembly: GCF_900103915.1. Lineage (GTDB taxonomy): Bacteria > Bacillota > Bacilli > Bacillales > Alkalibacillaceae > Tenuibacillus > Tenuibacillus multivorans. The sequence goes on from NZ_FNIG01000002.1 coordinate 106,824, forward strand.
GTTCAACACTTTAATGTATGTTCCTTTCATACCTAGTGATCGTGATTCAATCACACCAGCACTTTCAAGCTTTCTTAATGCATTGACAATCACTGAACGGGTAATACCTACGCGGTCAGCAATTTTACTAGCGACTAGTAGCCCTTCATGACCATCTAATTCTTCAAAGATATGTTCAATAGCTTCTAATTCACTGTAAGAAAGTGAGTTAATCGCCATTTGAACAACAGCTTTGCTGCGGGCTTCCTCTTCAATTTCTTCTGATTTCTGATGTAGGATTTCCATGCCGACAACTGTTGCAGCATATTCTGCTAGTAATAGGTCATCTTCTTCAAATTGTTCTTCCAATCGGCTTAATATGAGTGTTCCTAAACGCTCACCACCACCAACGATTGGAACCAATGTCGTTAAACCGTTTTTGAATAGATCTCTGTTTTCCACTGGAAATGCTGTGTAATCACTGTTAATGTCAACATTTGCTGTCGTTTCGTTGATATTAAACAATTGCTGAGTATACTCATCAGGAAAACGACGTTCCTCTAGCATTTGTTTCATACGTTCGTTTTCGATTTCTTGGTTAATCGCATAGCCTAGCAATTTCCCTTTACGACTCAAAACGAAAACGTTGGCAGTAATAACATCACGCATAGTCGCTGACATATCGTTAAAGTTAACTGCATTTCCTCCTGTTTTTTGTAACATGGCATTAATGACTCTTGTTTTTTCTAATAAATTCATTTTAAAATCCTCCTAATATTATATTAAGTTTTTATAAGATAAATTGAGACAAGTCTCTATTTTTCACAATATTAGATAGTTTGTCATCAACATACTGCTCTGTAATTTCAACCACTTTCATGTTGATATCTGGAGCTTCAAATGATAGGTCTTCTAACAATCTTTCCATAATGGTATGAAGACGTCTGGCTCCGATATTGTCTGTATCCTGGTTCACTTCAAATGCAATTTCAGCAATACGTTTAATCGCATCATCTTTGAAAATTAATTCTATTCCTTCAGCCTCCAATAAAGCTGAATATTGTTTAATAATTGCATTTGAAGGTTCGGTTAAGATATTGATAAAATCCTCAATCATTAATTTATCTAACTCAACCCGAATTGGAAATCTCCCTTGCAACTCTGGGATTAAATCGGATGGTTTAGCCATATGAAAAGCACCAGCCGTTATAAATAACATATAGTCCGTTTTCACGGCACCATATTTCGTCATCACCGTTGAACCTTCTACAATCGGGAGAATATCACGTTGAACACCTTCGCGTGAAACATTGGCTTGCCTTTCATCTTTACCACATACTTTATCAATTTCATCGATAAAGATAATCCCAGATTGTTCGGCTTGATCAATCGCAATTTGATTAATTTCATCAAGGTCTATCAGCTTTTCGGCTTCAATTTGAGTTAATACTTCACGTGCTTCACTCACGGGCAGACGACGTTTTTTCTTCTTTTTAGGCATTAACTGATTAAATGCATCTTGCATGTTCATACCCATTTGTTCTATACCCGAACCTTGAAGCATGTCAAACATTGACGATTGTTGTTCTTCAACTTCAATCGTCACCATTCGATCCTCTAGTTCACCCATTTCTAATTGATGACTAATTCGTTGACGCTCATTCATAACCTCCGATTCTTCTTGATCATCCTGAGTTGGTTGTGCTTGATTCGGATTATTAAATAACATTTCAAATGGGTTTTTCATTTGGCTATTTTTCTTTTTAGATGGGACAAGCAATTGAACTAACCGATTATTGGCCATTCTTCTTGCTTCATCTTGTATTTCCAGCATTTTTTCCTCTTTGACCATTCGGACGCTTGTATCAACCAAATCGCGGACCATTGATTCCACATCACGCCCAACATAACCAACTTCAGTAAACTTGGTCGCTTCGACTTTTACAAAAGGTGCACCAACAAGTTTAGCTAAACGTCGTGCTAGTTCCGTTTTCCCAACCCCTGTTGGTCCAATCATTAAGATGTTTTTCGGAACAATTTCTTCTCGAATTTCCTGTGGCATTTGCATTCGACGGTATCTATTTCGAAGTGCTACAGCTAAAGCTCTTTTAGCATCGTTTTGGCCGATCACATATTGGTCAAGCTTTTCCACTAACTGGCGTGGAGTGGCTTTAGTGCTCATTCGCATTATTCTCCTTTTTCATCTAAAGTTTCTACGATAATTTGATCATTGGTGTAAACACAAATCTCACTAGCAATTTCCAGGGAAGCTTTTGCAATCTGTTTCGCTGATTGGTCTTCACTATACCTTTTCAATGCTCTTCCAGCACTTAAGGCATAGTTCCCACCCGAACCGATGGCCAGAATTTGATCATCTGGTTCGATTACTTCCCCTGTTCCAGAAACTAATAACATCGTTTCCTGGTTCATCACAATCAGCATCGCTTCAAGTTTACGTAAGACTTTATCGCTGCGCCATTCTTTGGCCAATTCAACAGCAGCTCGAGTTAAGTTACCACTATATTTTTCTAAATAAGATTCAAATTTCTCAAATAGTGTAAAGGCGTCTGCAACTGAACCAGCAAAGCCAGCTAACACTTTTCCATTAAAAAGCTTGCGGACCTTTCTAGCTTTATGCTTCATGACGACAGCATTGCCTAGCGTCACCTGTCCATCACCACTCATGGCAGCTTTACCACGATGAAGGACTGCGAAAATAGTTGTTGCATGAAATTGTTGTTCCAAAATAAATCTCTCCCACTCTTAAGATCTTGGATGAGCATTCTTATAAATCCTTTGAAGATGGTCCTTCGTTACATGAGTATAAACCTGTGTTGAAGACAGACTTTCGTGTCCGAGCATCTCTTGTACAGATCTTAAATCAGCACCTGCATTTAATAAATGGGTTGCAAATGTGTGTCTAAGCTTATGGGGATGTATGGTTGATGTTAGAGATGCTTTTTTAATCATTTGATTTAGAACGTACCTAACCCCTCGATCCGTTAACACCTTACCTCGACTGTTTAAAAATACAAATTCTGAATCTGCATCGCTTTTTTGAATTAATTCTTCGCGACCATCTTGCAAATATTCCTGTAACGCATGACTTGCAAAAGATCCAAACGGTATGTATCTTTCCTTATTTCCTTTCCCAGTCACTAGAATTGTATTAATGGAAAAATCAATATCCAATTGTTGGAGTTTCACTAATTCGCTGACACGAATTCCAGTTGAATACAACAATTCGAGTATGGCCTGATTACGTTGTCCCAGTGGGGTTGTGACATCTTCCGCTTCGAATAAGCGCTCAAGTTCTTCCTCATAAAAAAATTCCGGGATATTCTTTTGCATTTTTGGTCTAGATACAAACTGTACAGGATTTTGCTCTACAATCGATTCTCTTTCCAAGTATGTATAATAGGAACGTAAGCTCGATAGTTTTCTGGAAACTGACCGTCTCGACAGCTTCGAATCATACAGTTCCGTTAAATATAAACGAACAACGGAATGCGTTACATCAGAAAGGTCATCAATGAGTTCCTTCCTTAAAAAGCTATGAAACTGTCTTAAATCCTGAATATAATGTTTAATCGTTAAAGGAGAAGCATTTTTTTCGATTTTTAAAAAGTCCTCAAATGCCTCTATTGTTGTTGAGTTGGTCAAATTATAGCTCCACCTTTCAAAACGACTTAAATTTTATCAAACTTTTCAAAGTATTTCAATAATTATCACAGACTTGTCAAAAAATAAGACATTTAATTCATTTTAAAAGGCATCACCAATCGAACATTTTAAAGCAACCCAAATTGTGTGTCAATTTAAAAAACTCAACTACACACATCTTTCACAATATAGATGCAAAATATTCAATTTATTGATAAATTATTTGTGAAAATTAAAAAAAGAATAGCGAAATTAATTCGCTATTCTCTAACTTTCACCTATTGTTGTACGTCCTCTTTGTAATCACATTCTGTACAAACAATTTGTGTACCTTTTTTCTTTTTCTTTTCAACTAACAAGGACTGACACTTCGGACAAGGTCGGTCAATTGGTTTATCCCAGGATACAAAATCGCACTCTGGGAAACGATCGCATCCATAGAAGGTGCGATTCTTCTTACTCTTACGTTCTACAACGTCACCCTCTTTACACTTCGGACACGTAACACCAATTTTCTTAAGAATCGGCTTTGTATTACGACAGTCAGGGAAGTTTGAGCAGGCTAGAAACTTTCCGTAACGACCCATTTTATAAACCATTTCATGACCACACTTTTCACAGTCAATGCCAGCTGGTTCATCTCTTACTTCGATCTTCTCTATTTCTTCTTCCGCCTTTTTCAGGCGTTTTTCAAAGTCATGATAGAAATCCCCAATGATGTCACGCCACGGCTTAGAGCCTTCCTCAACATCGTCTAAATCATTTTCCATTTTAGCTGTAAATTGAACATCAATGATTTTTGGAAAATATTCTTTTAACATGTCAATCACAATCGTTCCTAATTCAGTCGGAACAAAACGACGATTATCTAATGTGACGTAACCACGACGTTGAATCGTATCCAACGTTGGTGCATACGTTGATGGACGTCCGATTCCCTTCTCTTCTAACGTTTTTACTAAACGCGCTTCCGTATAACGTGGTGGCGGCTGTGTAAAATGTTGATCAGGTTTAATCTGTTCCGCCTCTACCGTGTCGCCTTCATTAAGTGGTGGTAAGACCTTGTTATCATCTTTTTTTGAATCGTCAGTACCTTCAACATACAACTTCATAAAACCTTTAAATTTAATTTGAGAACCTGATGCACGAAATTCTGCATCATTGTTCATAAGGTGAGCTGTCACGGTGTCCATTACAGCAGGTGCCATTTGGCTAGCCATAAAGCGTTCCCAAATTAGTTTATATAATCGATATTGATCACGCGATAATTTATCTTTTATGGCAGAAGGTTCTCGCTTTGGAGAAGTTGGACGAATCGCCTCGTGGGCATCCTGAGCACCTTCACTGTTTTTAGCTTTGCGCTTTGGACCTAAAAATTTCTGACCATAATTCTCATTGATAAATGCACTCGCTTCATCTTTAGCCGTATTGGAAATGCGAGTCGAGTCTGTACGCATATAAGTAATCAAACCAGAAGTCCCTTCTCTGCCGCCTAGATTAATCCCTTCATATAATTGTTGGGCGACCATCATCGTCTTCTTGGCTCGGAAATTCAATTTTCTAAACGCTTCTTGCTGTAACGATGATGTTGTAAAAGGTAGAGCTGGGTTTCGTTTTCTTTCCTTTTTGTTAACTTTACCGACCGTAAATTTCTTCCCATCCATTCCATTTAAAATCTGATCCACATCATCTTTAGACTTAAGTGGTGTTTTCTTACCATTTATACCATAGAACTTAGCTTCAAAGTCTTTTTTACCTTTTTGAAAGTAACCTGTAATCGACCAGTATTCTTCTGGCTTGAAATTATTGATTTCATTTTCTCGATCAATAATCAATTTAACTGCAACCGATTGGACACGACCAGCACTCAATCCTTTTTTGATTTTCTTCCATAATAGTGGACTGATATTATAACCGACTAATCGGTCAAGAACACGCCTTGCTTGTTGAGCATTTACTAAATTCATATCCACTGTTCTCGGATGCTTAAAGGATGATTTTACTGCATCTTTTGTAATCTCATTAAATACGACACGACATTCTTCGTCCTGTTCTATGTTTAAAGAATGTGCTAGGTGCCACGCAATCGCTTCACCTTCACGGTCGGGGTCGGCTGCTAGATAAACTCTTTTAGCTTTTTTTGCGGCTTTTTTCAAATCATTTAAAACCGGGCCTTTACCCCGTATGGTGATATATCTTGGTTCAAAATTATTGTCGACATCAACACCTGTTTGACTCTTGGGTAAATCAATCACATGCCCCATTGATGCCTTTACACTATATTTTTTACCTAAGTAGCGTTCTATTGTTTTAGCTTTAGCTGGTGATTCAACGATAACTAAATAATCAGACATGAACGAATCCTCCTACGAGGTATTTTGCTTAAATTAAATCTGTTTCATTATTAAATAATTTTATGTGGTTTGTCAAACCTCAATTATCGACAAATTGCTTTTTTAGTTAGAATTTGTATCGAGCCAATCCTCAATCTCTTCAGGTTTTATCAAGGGTATAGCACCTTCCTGAATTAATTTTAAACATCCTTGTGCCTGATCTAGAAAAATGGAATCAGGTATTGCAAATACATCTTTCCCTTGTTCAAGGGCTTGATCGGCTGTAATAATCGTCCCACTTCGCTCTGACGCTTCAATAATTAAAGTGGCTAATGAAATACCACTAATTATACGATTTCGTTCAGGAAAATGCCACTTTTGTGGACGTGTATCGGGATGATATTCTGACAAAATTAAACCATGTTCAATAATTTGTTGGAATAATACTCGGTGTTTAGCAGGATATAAATGATTAAAGCCAAATCCTAAAATAGCAATCGTCTGCCCTCCATGATCTAGTGCAAATTGGTGCCCCATCGCATCAATACCATATGCCAAACCACTAACAATGGTAACTTGTCGGTTAACTAGCGGTTTTAAAAATCTATCAACCTTTTTACGTGCAAATTGTGACGGTTTTCTTGTTCCAATGACCGAAAGTTTAGGAGTCTTTAACAATTTTTTATTACCTTGCCAATACAATAATAAAGGTGGATCAGGTATGTTTCGTAAAGCATCTGGAAATTCGTCATCAAAAATGGTTAGGGGTTTGTACTGGTTAAATAATTGGTAATTTTTATTCTTTAGCTCAAAGTGGTTTAAGTATGCATGAAGTGACTTGGCTTTATCTTTATGGAAGTTGAAAATCTTTTGAAGATCGTTTGGGGAATGATCTTCTATTTGATTAAGGTAGAAATCCTTCTGAAGATAGTTTTGAAGTTTTCTTCGTGTCATGCCATGAAATTGCATGAGGTGAAAAAGTTTAAAAGAAGCATCTGAATTCAATAAAACATCTCTCCCTTATTATTCTTAAATAAAACCCGGATTCAGAAAACAATCTAAATCCGGGTGTGTACATTAATGAGTTTTACATTTGTCATATAGATCGTTTTCTTTTAATACATCAATCATGGTTTCGCCCATAACAGCAGGTGTTTCAGCTACTTTGATTCCAGATTCTCTCATTATACGCTGTTTCTCATCAGCAGTACCTTTACCACCTGAGATAATCGCACCTGCGTGACCCATACGTTTTCCTGGAGGAGCTGTTGCACCACCAATGAAGCCGACAACAGGTTTAGTCATATTAGCTTTAACCCATTCTGCCGCTTCTTCTTCTGCCGTACCACCAATCTCACCGATCATCATAACCGCATGAGTATCTGGGTCTTCGTTAAATGCTTTTAATGTGTCAATGAAGTCTGTACCATTAACTGGGTCACCACCGATACCTACTGCAGTGGATTGACCAAAACCTTCTTCTGAAAGCTGATGTACAGCCTCGTAAGTTAGAGTACCAGAGCGCGACACTACGCCGATGTGGCCTTTTTTATGAATATATCCAGGCATAATACCAATTTTACTTTCTTCAGGTGTAATAACGCCTGGGCAGTTAGGTCCAACTAAGCGAGTTTTCTTACCTTGCATATATCGTTTAACTTTAACCATGTCAATGACAGGAATATGCTCCGTAATACAAATAACGAGGTCCATTTCAGCGTCAACTGCTTCAATAATCGCATCTGCTGCGAATGGAGCTGGTACATAGATAACAGACGCATTAGCACCTGTTGCATCTACCGCGTCTTGAACTGTGTTATACACTGGTACACCTTCAACTTCTGTACCGCCTTTTTTCGGAGTGACACCAGCTACAATGTTGGTTCCATATTCAAGCATTTGTTTCGTATGGAATTTTGCAGTACCGCCAGTGATACCTTGAACTAATACTTTTGTATCTTTATCAACAAAAACGCTCATTTTCGCCCGTCCTTTCTTATTTAACTAGTGATACGATCTTCTCAGCACCATCTGCCATTGATTCAGCAGATGTGATGTTTAGACCTGATTCATCTAAGATTTTCTTACCTTGTTCTACATTTGTGCCTTCGAGACGAACAACTAAAGGTATTTCTAAGCCGACTTGTTTCGTTGCTTCAACGACACCTTCAGCAATGACATCACATTTCATAATTCCACCAAAAATATTAACTAAAATGCCTTTTACATGATCATCGGATAAAATGATCTTAAACGCTTCGGTAACTTTTTCAGTTGTTGCACCGCCACCAACGTCTAAGAAGTTAGCAGGCTCGCCACCGTAATATTTAATAATATCCATCGTTGACATCGCTAAACCTGCGCCGTTAACCATACAACCGATATTTCCATCTAGAGCTATGTAGCTCAAGTCATATTTAGATGCTTCTATCTCTTTTTCGTCTTCTTCATCTAAATCACGATACTCTAGAAGGTCTTTCTGACGGAATAACGCATTATCATCGAAGTTTAATTTAGCATCTAAAGCTAATACTTCACCGTCACCTGTTGTTACAAGTGGATTGATTTCAGCGATTGAACAATCTTTTTCGACAAAAACATTATAAAGGCTCATCATGAATTTAACTGCCTTACCTAAAAGTTCATCAGGTATATTAATATTAAAAGCTAGACGTCTAGCTTGGTATGGCATTAATCCTGTTACGGGATCAATAACCTCTTTAAAGATCTTTTCAGGGGTTTCAGCGGCAACCTCTTCAATTTCAGTTCCACCTTCTTCAGAACCCATCATAACAACGCGTGATGTCGCGCGATCTAATACAACACCAATATAATATTCCTTCTGGATGTCACATCCTTCTTCGATAAGAAGGCGTTTAACTTCTTTACCTTCAGGACCAGTTTGGTGTGTGACTAACTGTTTACCTAAAATCTCATCAGCATATTCACGGACATCATCTAGATTCTTAGCAATTTTGACACCGCCAGCCTTACCGCGCCCACCAGCGTGGATTTGAGCTTTAACAACGGATACATCTGAACCTAATTCTTCAGCAGCGTTGACCGCTTCATCAACAGAGAAAGCGACCTTACTGTTAGGAACAGCAACGTTGTACTTGCGGAAAATTTCTTTCGCTTGGTACTCATGAATGTTCATGTTACATCCTCCCATCAATCTGTAACTACATTTAAAATGATATTTGGCTTATAATAAAACCACACTGTTTTTATTATACATAAAAATTGTTATATACAAAAGAAACTGATCATTTTAGGTCGAATTTATTCATATTTTTTGTCTGTTTGATAAATAAATGCAAAAACTTCTGCAACAGCTTGGTAAAGATCCTCGGGTATCTTCTCATTTATATTAATCTCGTCCATCAGTTGCATAAGTGTCTCGTCCTCATAAATAGGTACATCTGCTTGATCGGCTATTTCTAAAATTTCTTCAGCAATTAAGCCCTTCCCCTTAGCCACAACCTTTGGCGCCTCGTCATCTTGACTATTATAACCTAATGCGATAACTTCTTTGCGTTGTTTTTCAAACCTTTTCATATGCGAAAGTCAACTCCCTGCCGCCATTCATAACTTGTTGGATTAGATTCCGTCTGCGTTTGAGTAGCCTGGTTATGAATGGGTTTAAACTGAACCTGTACTGATGTATAGTCCTGATTCGTTAAATTGTCACTTAAAGTTGATACGAAGGGTGACGCCAATTTTTTTAGCTGATCAGGAAAAGCATGAAACACCGTCAAATCAACATGCCCATTTTGAACATGCATATCAATAATCGTTTCCTTTAAATGTGGTAATTCTAAATAAAATAACACGCGACACTGTTTCGGATGTACCGACCCATCCTCTTGTTTCTTGCCTTCAAACTCCATAAATAAATCCTGGTTTAGCCCTAATAAATCCTTAGGAAATTGAACCGTAAATGATATCCAATCTCTGTTAGGTGAATCGACCTGTGATAAATGCATGGCATGAATCATTTGATTCAGTTGTTGTAACGATTCATTTAGACCAGGAGAATTCATCTGACTTTGTACGGAATGTATTAAAGACTGTAGTGTTGGATAGTCTCGGTTCACACCCGAATCAACCTGTGTCATTTGAATAAAGTGTTTCATCTGCTCAACACTAAAATGTTGCTGATTAGTTGAATGTTGTCCGATCATGGTTTGCCAAAAGGATAATCCTCGCTGCTCGCTCGTCGTTAGTTGACTGCTTAAAATTGAATTTAATTGGTTGAGTAACTGCTGCCCTTCTGTTGTTTGCAAAAATTGTTGGGCTTGATTCCAGCTTTGATTCGTCAGCAATGATTGTAATTGTTGAAAGGCCGACTTCATTTGATTCGGTAGCCCTTCCCCAATTCGTGACCAAGTATCTGATTGAATACCATTAATTAATAAGCTTTGTTGATGTTGATTTGGAGCTGAATGAACTAGCGTATTTAAATGTTGCATTAAAACATTTAAGCTTTGAAGCGATCTTTCTTGTAATGGAATTTGCTGTTTTCCTAACTGTGTCATAGCATTCGTCAGATTATCAACTGTCATATTATAAGGTAAAGGTGGTAAAGAAGTTGGACTAGATGATGTTGAGAACTGAATATTATGTTGTGACGCCCAATTGGACCACGTATTAGACCATTCTTGAAAAGTCACATTCTGGAATAGTCCAGCTTTTTGCAATAACTGAAAGGTTGTGCTTGAACCACGTCCGACCTCTTTTAAAACTTGGACAACCAATGTATCTAATAGATTTTGGCTACTAACAGACTTTGAAGATAATAAATCTAACTGTTTATTCAGTTGAATTGATTCTATAGTAGGTCTGGCTTGGTTCAACTGCGATTGGACTTGTCCAATGGTATTTGTAAAAGAAATCGGTTGATTAATGCGTTGATGAATCGCATTAAAAACGTCTTGGTTTAACGGCAGTTGACGTTGAACCATTTCCGATAGAATTTGTTGCCGATTAGGTACATGATTGTTTTTGGCTAACTGAATGAGCGATGGTACCCGTTGCGGTTGTAATGGGAGTTGCGCTTTAAGCATATCAGCTAATAGGGTTTGATTCGCCTGAGTAGACTTTTCTCCTGTCAAGTTAAGCAGCATTAGAGCCGCATCATCAAAGGAATGAACGGCCTGTTGCTGCATCACTTGTAATTGAATGGAAGGGGATGTTCCTTTAACCTGCATTAAGTAATTTTGATTCGCTTGTAATGAGGCATCTAGTTGGGCTACCAATTGATGACCCGATAATTGTATCAACGCTTTATTCCCTGGGAAAAACTTTTTCACTTTCCCAGTAAGCAGTTGTCCATCTCGAAGGGTTAATACATTCGAGAGGCGTTGATCTTGTTTAGTTGTCGGAATCATGCGACTGATTTGTTTCATCCAACATTCACCTGCTTATGTATATTGACGAACGGGTTGAAAGGAACGACGATGATATGGCGTAGGACCATGTTTTCTTAAAGCGTTCAAATGTGCTTTCGTACCATATCCCACATTACGCTCAAATTGATACATCGGATAGACCTCACCAATCTCAGCCATTAATCGATCTCGTGTCACTTTTGCAATCACACTTGCTGCAGCAATCGAAATACTTTTGGCATCACCTTTTACAATTGATTGCTGCTCAATGAGTAAACTGTCAATTTTCATCGCATCAACTAACAAATAGTTTGGCTGTTGTTTTAGCGAATCAACTGCCCGTTTCATAGCGAGCTTGCTAGATTGATAAATATTATAGTAATCGATTTCCTTTGCATCTGCTTGACCAATCCCAATCGCCATGGCTTGTTTATAGATCGTCTCATAAAAATGGTCACGTTGCTCTATAGTGAGCTGCTTAGAATCATTTAAACCTGGTAAATAAAAGTCCTTCGGTAAAATAACGGCTGCTGCAACGACGGGACCAGCTAATGGGCCACGTCCAACCTCATCGACTCCCGCGATTAAATCGATTCCTGTTTCGTATAGTTCTGTTTCGATTTTCGTCATATGAATAAATTGCTCATGTAATTGTAATGCTTTTTCTTGCTTTTGGTTATATTGTTTTAAAAGCTTTTGTACGCCTTTTCGTTCATCCGTTTTAAGCTGTTCTAACCATTTATTGGAGAATTCTTTTTGTTCAAGCTTCTTCTTTATAACCGTAATCGTTTCTTGTTTACTCACGATATTCCCACCTATTTTGTTTATCGGTATTTTTTCAAATTTTTATATTCAATTTTTTGGCTGATCAAATGTAATGCCACCTAATTTACCGCTTCGTAAATCCTGAATAATGACATCGGACGTTTTTTCATAATCTACGACGCCACCAGATTCTAAGCACCCTCTTTTCTTTCCGATAGTATCAAACCAAACCACGATATCCTCATCATCCAATTGCAGACCATATCTATCAACTAAAATAGCCGGATAATGCTCTTTTAAGAAGCGTAATATATAGACGGCTATATCATCTAAAGGAAGTATTTGATCTTTAATCGAACCAATAGCTGCTAGCTTATAGCCAACTTCTTCATCTTCAAATTTAGGCCATAATATACCAGGTGTATCGAGTAATTCAAATTGCCCCTGAATTTTTATCCATTGCTGTTGCTTCGTAACACCAGGCTTATCACCTGTTTGTGCTCGCTTTTTGTTCGCTAAGCGATTAATAAGCGTTGATTTTCCGACGTTCGGGATGCCTAAAATCATCGCTCTTAAAGAACGAGGTTTGATGCCTTTTTCCTTTCGTTTTTCATTAATCGATTGACCCATTTGCTTGGCTTGCTTCACAATCGATTGAATATCATGTTTTTGACTGACATCGACCGCTAATGCAGCATGTCCTTGTTGTCTAAAATAATCTAACCATTGAACAGTTAATGATTGATCAGCTAGATCTTTTTTCATTAAGACAATCAATTTGTTCTTTTGTCCTAAGACCTCGTGAAGCATCGGATTTTGTGAGGATTGAGGTGCCCTCGCATCAACAAGTTCAATTACGAAATCAACTAGCTTAAGTTTCTCTTGCACCTCACGTTTTGCCTTTGCCATATGCCCTGGAAACCATTGAATCGTCATGTTTTCCACCTACTTTTTTATTATGTATAGACTATATAAAAAGGAGCCTGACCCACGGCCAAGCTCCCCTCTTATTTTTTCATTAACGAATTTCTTTAATTCTCGCAGCTTTACCACGTAAATGACGTAAGTAGTAAAGTTTAGCACGGCGTACTTTACCACGACGAGATACTTCAATCTTATCAACTCGTGGAGAATGTACAGGGAATGTACGTTCAATACCTACACCATATGATACCTTACGTACAGTGAAAGTTTCGCTAATGCCGCCACCACGACGTTTGATGACAACACCTTCGAATACCTGAATACGCTCACGGTTACCTTCAACAACTTTAACGTGAACTTTTACCGTATCACCTGCGCTAAATTCAGGTAAATCAGTACGTAATTGATCTTCTGTAACCTGCTTTAGAAGTTCTTGCATCTTATTCACTCCTTCCAACTAATGCTCTTGTATCACGCACAGCGGAACATCGTTTTCAGCTTAACCTACATATAAGCACTCAATTAATATACCATAATCAACCCTCTGTTGCAACATCATGATTAACTTTTATGTCTTCAAGCATTTGTTGTTGTTCATCACTTAACGTTATTTGTTCCAATAAATCTGGTCGTCTGATATAAGTCCGTTTTAAAGATTGATAGGTCCGCCAATCTTCAATCTTTTGATGATTTCCCGATGTTAATACCTCGGGAACCGTCATATCACGAAAATTATGGGGTCGCGTATAATGCGGGTGTTCGAGCAATTGATTGGAGAATGAGTCATGGGCTGCTGAATCTTGATTGCCTAATACATCGGACTGCAAGCGTACAATACTATCGGTCACAACCATAGCACCGAGTTCGCCACCCGTTAAAACATAATCCCCAATTGAGATCTCATCGGTAACGAGATGTTCTCTGATTCGTTCATCATAGCCTTCGTAATGGCCGCAAATCAAAATGAGATGATCCTCCTGAGCCAATTCTTCAGCTTTTCGCTGATTAAACGTTTCACCTTGAGGACACATTAAAATAATACGAGGTTTTGATTCATCTTGTTGTACTAAGTCATCAACAGCATCAAAAATCGGCTGTGGTTTTAAAACCATACCGGCACCACCGCCATACGGATAATCATCCACTTTACGATGTTTATCGATTGTATAATCGCGAAAGTCCACGAGGTTATATTTGAAAGCGCCTACTTCTTGAGCTCGTTTTAAAATAGATGATTCAAAAACACCTGTAAACATATCAGGAAATAACGTCAAAATATCGACCTTCATCAATCTAGCAACCCTTCCATCTCTTCGATTATGACCTGTTTATTCTCAACATCCACCTTTTTAACAACGGAATCGATATACGGAATTAAAGCATCACTTAAGCCTTTACGTTCTACAACCCAAACGTCGTTAGCCCCTGGCTGTAAAATTTCTTTAATCGTTCCAACGAAGTCTCCATCGTCTTTATAAACCTCACAACCGATAATTTCATAGTAGTAAAATTCCCCTTCGTTAAGCTCATGTAGTTCCGATTCAGGGATTTTTAATACCCCACCTTTAAAATGTTCAACATCATCGATGGTCTCAAATGATTCAAATGTTAATAGGTCAAATTGTTTATGTTTTCGGTGAGATTTCACGATCAACTCCTGAGGGTCTATCGCCTGATCATCCGCAAAAAAGTATAACAAATTACCAGGTGCAAACCGTTCATCAAAATCAGTAATCGGAATGACTCTGACTTCACCTTTTACACCATGAGTATTGACAATTTTACCGACATTAAAAAAACGTTGCATCCTATTTCACCCTAATTTATATCTATAATTTTTCCATCTTTTATCGTAATCGAGCGCTCGCCCGAAATCGTTTGCCAATCATCCCCGATGTCGACTTCAACGATTTCATCAACTTCCCCTTCAATGATTTCACTACCATTTGGAATGTCATCTAATTGCTGCAGTTGATATTCGTACCAATCAACCTGTTGTTTTCGTTTATTTTCTTCAATCGCAAATCGCTCTTCTACCTTCGATTGATTGAATCGCTTTTGATAGATCATCTTCTTTTTTTCAAATTGAAGTTGTTCGAGCTCCTTTTTAGTCTGTCCAATTTTTTGCTGAAATTTCGACTTCAGGTTATCTCGACTTTGATCGGTTACGATTTGTTTAACGGTAGTCTTCCGAACTATCTTCATTTCTCTCACCTTAAAAGTCCGTCATAAAAGATTTTAAATGTTAAAAATGGGAAAGGTTACCCCTCTCCCATTCTACATAATATCAACAAATATTTTCTTATTAATATCAGATCCTGCGGCATGAACGACCGTACGAATCGCTTTAGCAATTCGACCGTTCTTACCGATTACTTTGCCAACATCATTCTCATTGACCGTCAGATGATAACGAATTTTTTCATCGGTTTCTTCAACCGAGACGTTAACCTCTTCAGGATAATCAACGAGTGGTTGTACAATTGTTTCTATTAAGGCTTTCATGATATCACTAACCTTTACTATTTAGCTTTTGAATCGTGAAATTTCTTCATGATGCCTTCTTTTGAGAATAGGTTGCGAACTGTATCGCTAGGCTTAGCACCTTTTGTTAACCAGTCTAATGCTTTATCTTCATCAATTGAAACTTCTGGCGTTTCACTTAATGGATTATATGTGCCAATTTGTTCAATAATACGTCCATTACGAGGAGAACGTGAATCAGCAACAACTAAACGGTAAAATGGTTTTCTTTTAGAACCCATTCTTTTCATACGAATTTTTACTGCCATGTTTTACACCTCCATCAAAATTCCTTCTCACAAGATAAAATTCTAACAGAGTTCAAAAGGTGTGTAAAGTATTTTTCCATTACATGAATAGATTTTTTTAATATTCCATAATGTATGACGCTCCGTGCTCTTATTTTCTAATAGCTATCATCAAAGCGCTTCTCCTATCACGGAAAAGCACTTTATCATTATTTTAGAAGTTTTTAATGCCTTGTTTCAGATCAAGAGTATTCCATTACATGAACGGTAAATTTAATCCGCCTTTTTTCTTGCCTTTTTTGCCGCCCATCATTTGCTTCATCATTTTCTTCATTTCATTGAATTGTTTTAGTAAACGGTTTACTTGAGCGACTGAGGTACCGGATCCTTTCGCAATCCGTTTTTTACGACTTGCGTTCATGATATTAGGATCGACTCTTTCTTCCTTAGTCATCGATTGAATAATCGCCTCGACATGGTCAATTTGTTTTTCGTCGAGCTGCATGTTTTTCATGCCTTTCATCTTGTTCGCACCTGGCATCATGTTCATAATCTCATCTAGTGGTCCCATATTACGAACCTGACTCATTTGCTCTAAGAAGTCTTCAAAGGTAAAGGACATATCACGCATTTTTTGTTCCATCTCTTTAGCTTTCTTCTCATCAACCTGTGTCTCTGCTTTTTCAATTAAGCTAAGAACATCTCCCATACCGAGAATACGTGATGCCATACGATCAGGGTGGAACGCTTCTAACTGATCGAGTTTTTCTCCCATACCCGCAAATTTAATCGGCTTACCTGTAACAGCTTTTATCGAGAGGGCTGCACCCCCACGAGTATCACCATCAAGCTTGGTTAAAACAACACCAGAAATATCAAGCTGATCATCGAAGCTTTCAGCTACGTTAACTGCGTCTTGACCTGTCATCGCATCGACAACTAAGAAAATCTCATCTGGGTTAACGGTATCTTTTATTTGTTGTAGTTCATCCATTAACCCCTCATCTACATGCAAACGCCCAGCCGTATCGATAATAACGTAATCACGATGGTCTTCTTTAGCTTGTTCAATCGCCTGTTTAGCAATATCAACAGGATTAGCATCCGTTCCCTGTGAAAAAACAGGCATATCTAGCTGTTTACCAAGCGTTTCTAATTGATTAATCGCAGCTGGACGATAGACGTCTGCAGCTACTAGCATTGGATTTCGATTATAATTTTTTCTTAAATTGTTAGCCAGTTTACCAGTTGTCGTCGTCTTACCTGCCCCCTGTAAACCGACCATCATAATAACCGTTGGTGGCTTGTTCGCAACAGCAATTTTACTTTGTTCGCCACCCATTAAATCGGTTAACTCTTCTTTAACCACTTTAATGACTTGTTGTCCAGGGTTTAATCCTTCTAAAACATCCTGGCCAATGGCTCTTTCTTTGATTCTCTTAATTAAATCTTTTACGACTTTAAAGTTAACATCGGCTTCGAGTAAAGCTAAGCGCACTTCACGCGTCATCTCTTTAACATCTTGTTCGGATACTTTACCCTTACCGGTTATTTTCTTGATCGTACCTTGTAATCGGTCGGCTAATCCTTCAAATGCCATATGACCGGCCTCCTAATCTAGGTTTTCCAGTTGATCTATCAAATGTTTAACTTGATTGAAATCTTTTTGAGCTATGGCGTCCTTCATCTCCTGGATCACGTTGCTTTGCTTTTGATAGCGTCTATATAATCTTAATTTGTCTTCATATTCTTCTAACATAGCCTCTGTACGTTTAATATTATCATAAACTGCTTGTCGACTTACATCATAAGTTTCCGAAATCTCGCCAAGGGAATAATCTTCCAGATAATATAATTCCATATAATTTTTTTGTTTCGGAGTGAGTAGCTCTTGATAGAAATCGAACAGATAATTAATACGTGTGGTTTTTTCTAACACAAGCAGCCCTCCTCAATTATTCATGTGAATCATTTTTGATTAAATCACCAAATAAGCCATATACGAATTGATGCGCGTCAAAAGGTTGCAAATCTTCCACTTGCTCACCTAATCCGACAAATTTAACTGGGATATCTAATTCATGGCGAATCGCTAGTACGATACCGCCTCGTGCTGTCCCATCCAGTTTCGTTAACACAATACCCGAGACATCTGTCGCATCCTTAAACGTTTTCGCCTGGCTTAACGCATTTTGACCTGTTGTCGCATCTAATACAAGTAATGTTTCATGCGGAGCACCATCAATTTCGCGTGAGATGACCTTTTTAACCTTTGCCAATTCATTCATTAAATTAACCTTGTTTTGTAAACGTCCAGCTGTATCACAAATTAAGACATCGACATCACGTGATTTAGCAGCCTGAATCCCATCATAAATGACAGCGGCTGGGTCACTGCCTTCATTGTGTTTTATCACGTCAATACCTGTTCGCTCGCCCCAAACGTCCAATTGATCAATCGCACCTGCGCGAAATGTATCGCCAGCAGCTAGTAAGACCGATTTTCCTTCTTGCTTTAAACGATGGGCAAGCTTTCCAATCGTAGTTGTTTTTCCAACTCCGTTTACCCCGACGGTTAAAATAACAGATAAACCATCCTCATTTAAATTAAGGGTCTCTATCGATTCATCATCGTCATCATAATAGATATCAACAAGCTTCTCGGAAATCACTTCTTTAACCGCTTCAGGCTCTTGAATATTACGTCTTTTCACTTCCATTTCCAATTCTTCAATAAGTGTCATAACTGTTTCGACACCTACATCAGCTGAAATTAAAACTTCCTCTAAGTCTTCAAAAAATTCTTCATCAACTTTACGATAACGTGCAACTAAATCATTCACTTTTGAAGTAAATGAATCACGTGTTTTGGACATACCATCTTTAAATTTATCGGTTACTTGATCGGTTTGGTTACTAATTTTATCTTTTAACTTTTGAAAAAAACCCATAAAACTGACTCTTCCTTTCAATCATCTAGTTAAACACCATTTCTTCTGTCTCTTCCAATTTAACGGAAACGAGCTTAGAGACACCAGACTCTTGCATCGTAATACCGTATAGGACATCAGCATTTTCCATGGTCCCTTTGCGGTGAGTAATCACGATGAATTGGGTATGCTCTGAAAATTCCTTAAGATATTTTCCGAAGCGAATGACATTGGCTTCATCAAGAGCCGCCTCTACCTCATCTAAGACACAAAATGGTACAGGTCTTACCCTTAAAATCGCAAATAGTAGTGCTATGGCAGTCAGGGCACGTTCACCACCAGATAATAGGCTTAAATTTTGGAGTTTTTTCCCTGGTGGCTGCGCGATAATATCGACACCTGTTTCAAGTAAATCGTCGGGATTCGTTAATTTCAATTCAGCTCGTCCTCCACCGAATAATTCCTTAAATACTATAGAAAACTGCTTTTGAATCTGTTCAAAGGTTTCGCTGAATTTGCGAATCATTTCATCGTCCATTTCTTGAATAATCGAATGGAGTGTCGCCTTAGCCTCGAGTAAGTCCTCTTGTTGTTCACTTAAAAACTGATGACGCTCTTGAATTCGTTCATACTCTTCAATCGAACCTAGGTTAACCGTACCGAGTTCATCAATAGAGCGTTTAATTAATTTAACATTTTCACGCGCTTCATCAATTTCTTCGGTTAAACCGTAATCGGCTTTCGCCTTTTCAAAGGTTAACATATATTCTTCACTTAGACGATTCAATCTATTTTCAAGATCGACGTCTAGTCGGTTTGCTTTTACTTCTAGTTGTTGAAGGTGATTACTTTGTTGTTCATACAATCTATTTCTTTCTTTTAATTCCCGTTCTAAGTCCTCGCGTGATTGAGCAAGGTTATTCCGCTTTTCTTTGTTTTGCTCTAATTGATCATTGATGTGCGTTAAAGTCGTTCGAGTATCTGTAATCTCTTGAGAAAGCTCATCAATTGTTTTTGAATTTTGATGTGATTCTTCGAGCTTTTGAAGTTCTTCTTCTAACTGCGTTTTAACGCCACGAGCTTCATTTAAATCTCCTTGAACTTGCTCTAGACGTTCCTTTTGATTTCGAACGTCACTCTCTTGCTCAGCTAAACGAATTTGCATATGGTTTAAACGTTCTTTATGCTTTTCAACGGTTTCTTTAAAATTAGACTGATTAGAGGTTAGATGATCAATTTCATGTTTATGTTTGTCAGCTTGTTCATCCTGACCCTCTAATTTTCGAGTAATCGTCTCAAGCTCTTGTTTTAATTGATTGATTTCTTCATTGTATTGGCTATTTTCCTGATCATAGACAGCTAATTGATCATTGATATTTGAAAAACGAGCCTGTAAAGATTGATAGCCTTCTTTTACCATTTGATATTTTTCATTAAAATCGTCTTTGTCCTGTTGTTTAGATCGAATCGTTTGCTGTAAATCATTACTTTTTTGTTTCTTGTCATTTAATTGTTGTTCAAACTGTTGGCTCTTCTTTTCATAATCAGTTAGCTTAGTCTTGATTTCTTTAAGCTCTTGCTCTCGTGTAAAGAGTGAGGTTTGATTAGAGCGCTTTTTAGCACCACCACTCATCGATCCACCTGGATTAACGATGTCCCCTTCCAAGGTGACAATACGGAAACGATGACGTGAGAGTTTCGCCAATTCATTAGCATCTTTTAACGTTCTAGAAATAATCACGTTTCCTAATAAGTTTTGAACAATGGCGTGATATTGGTTATCGTATTGAACTAAATCAGATGCCACACCAATAAACCCTGAGTGG
Organism: Tenuibacillus multivorans; assembly: GCF_900103915.1. GTDB lineage: Bacteria > Bacillota > Bacilli > Bacillales > Alkalibacillaceae > Tenuibacillus > Tenuibacillus multivorans. The sequence goes on from NZ_FNIG01000002.1 coordinate 127,405, forward strand.
TCTTTAATCTGTTGGTTAGTATTCGAGTCAATTGAACGTGATTTGATCGTTGTTAAAGGTAAAAATGTCGCTCGTCCATTATTTGTCTGTTTAAGCCACTTAATCGATTGTCTTGCATCCTGGTCAGTGCTTACGACAATGTGCTGAGCCTGTCCGCCTAATGCGGTTTCCATCGCGGTTACATAGTCATTCGGTATATTCACTAATTGAGCTACTGCCCCGTGAATACCGCTAACTTTACCTCTTTCTTTCGCCTGGAGTAATGATTTAACACCATAGAAAAAACCACTGTATGAGTCTTTCATATCCTCAAGCATTTCCTTTTTAGAACGGAGCTGCTCGATGATACGATAGCCTTTCTGTAGCTTTTCTTCATCTTCTCGAATTTTACTAAATAATTGCTCATATTCTGATTGTAGCTTATAAATATCCTCGTCAATAGATTGGATATGATCATCTAATTGAACTTTTTCTTTTGCTTGTAATTCTTGGTCTTTTTCTAACGATTGTCGTTCTTCTATTAATTGTTCAAAACGTTCGTCTAGGCGCTGTTTCCTTAGCTGCGTTTGTTCGATTTGTTTTTCGATTGATGATTTCTCATTACGATTGGCGGCTTGGTCGTTTAACAGATCAATATATTCCGCTTTAAGTGACTCTATTTTTTCTTCGATATCAACGCCTGAGTTTTCAATTTCTTGCTTGATTTGATTAATCGATTCTTTCGTTTCATGACGCGATTCTTCTAATAGCTGTAAGCGTTTGTCGTGATCTTCATAATCCCATTCATATTGATCAATATGATTTTGACTTTCTTTTATATCGTTTGTTAATTTATCTCTACTTTCATCAAAATGCTTTAACCGCTCGACTAAAACATTTTTTTGCCCATCTAACTGTTCGATCTGTTGGGTTAGATTTAATTTTTCTTCTTGTAGTTGATTAACTTTCGTATCTAATGCTTGAACTTGTTGTCCGATTTCTTCAACATTAGATTCGTCTTTTTGTATCGCAGTCTTTTCTTGCATTAATTGCTCTTTTAATTGATCAATTTGCTCTAAAAGACTTTCCCAATCTGTATGTATATGTTCAATTTCGGTCACAATTAAAGAAACTTCTTGTTGTTCAAGTTCCTCTTTCTTTTCTAAATACTCTTTAGCAACAGCGGCCTGTTCCTTTAACGGCTCTAACTGCCCTTCGATTTCATGGATAATATCTTCAACTCTACTTAAGTTATCATCCGTTTCCGCTAATTTTTTTACGGCCTTCGATTTACGCTGTTTATATTTTAATACACCTGCCGCTTCTTCAAAAATAGAGCGTCGTTCTTCTGATTTAGAGCTTAAAATTTCCTCAACCTTACCTTGGCTGATAATCGAAAAAGCTTCTTTACCTAGCCCCGAATCCATGAATAAGTCAATAATATCCTTTAAACGGCATGGTTGTTTATTAATTAGATATTCACTTTCACCAGAACGATAAACACGTCTAGTGACCGCGACCTCTTCATAATCTATTGGCAAGCGTTGATCTTTATTATCCAAAGTTAATGTGACTTCTGCGACATTTAATGCACGCCTCGTCTCACTACCGGCAAAGATAATATCCTCCATCTTGGCACCACGTAATGATTTTGCAGATTGTTCACCGAGTACCCAGCGAATCGCATCCGTAATATTGGATTTTCCACTTCCATTTGGTCCAACAACGGCGGTTACACCGGAAACAAAATCTACAGTTATTCGTTCGGCGAATGATTTAAAGCCGACAGATTCTAGTTTTTTCAATAACATATGTAAACACCTACTTATTTCTTCCGTTCAGAACTTAACATTTGAACTTTTTTATTTTATCATAAAAACAGTGACTGAAGAAGGTTACAATAATAAACATAGGAGTGTTTTGATGAATTTAAACGAAGCGACAGAAGAAAACTTGAAATATATCATCGATGAAATGTCGAAGCAACTACAAGTCCTTAACCCAACGATCCTGGACCCTGAGAAATTCCATTTGGATAACTATCATAACATTAAGCAATTATACGATATGGTTCAAGGTAAAGATCAAATTAGTGTTCCTGAAATCCATGCCATTATAGATGAATTGAAAAAATACCGAATTCAAGATTAAGGTTGAACCCCTTTGCTCTTCTAAACAAAGGGGTTCTTTTAATACTCCTTTAATGCCTTTTGAGCGGCATGCTGCTCAGCCTCTTTTTTAGTCCGTCCCTGTCCTTCACCTTTCTCAATCTCATTGACATACACTTTCGCTACAAATTGTCGGTCGTGAGCTGGGCCAATCTCGTCTACGATCTCGTAATGCACCTGTTGCCCATCCTGCTGCACCATTTCTTGAAGTTTTGTCTTATAATCCATCGCATGTGAAAAAGCACCTGGTTCTATGTTCGGAAACATAAACTGTGATAAAAACTCTATAACGGTATCGAAGCCTTGGTCTAAATAGATTGCCCCGATTAAAGCTTCATAGGCATCGGCTAATAGTGATGGTCGTTCCCTACCACCAGACTTTTCTTCACCTTTACCTAGTAGAAGGTATTCATTCAAACCAATACTTTTTGCAAATTGTTCTAAGGAAGGCTCGCACACAATATTAGCTCGAAATTTCGTTAACTCCCCTTCACTCATGTCAACATATTGTCGGTATAAATGTTGGGAAACGGCAAGCTCTAATACAGCATCACCCAAAAATTCTAATCGCTCATTATCGTCTAGACCTTGATTTCGATGCTCATTTACATACGATGTATGCATAAATGCTTGTTTCAATAAATCATCATGCTTAAATTGGATATTAATATCGTTTTGTAATTGTTTAAAGTCCATATCATCACCTATTCATTAATTAAGAAAGATGAGGATGGCCTAATAAAGCCATCCCCTTTTTATTCATTAGTTACTGGTTGCTGTTTATGTAATTAACAGCATCCCCTACTGTTTGAATTTTTTCTGCATCCTCATCAGAGATTTCCATATCAAACTCATCTTCTAATTCCATAACTAATTCTACAACATCTAATGAATCCGCTTCTAAATCATCTTTGAAAGAAGCTTCTTCTGTTACTTTTGCTTCGTCTACATCTAAACGTTCAACAATAATTTCTTTAATACGGTCAAAAGTTTCTTGTGCCATACCTTTCACCTCCCTTCAAAGACGTATGTTTATATTGAATCATGCCTCTTTTTTTTGAGACAGAAACACATGTGTTTAAAAAATCACATCACCATGCCACCGTCAACATGAATGGTTTGCCCGGTAATATAGTCTGAATCATTAGAAGCTAAAAATCTAACGGCACGAGCGACGTCCTCAACTTCACCTAATCGGTTTAATGGAATTAAATCATACATCCCTTGTTTAGCCTCATCTGATAATTCATCCGTCATATCAGTCGAAATGAATCCTGGCGCTACCGCATTGACATTAATATGACGTGATGCAAGCTCTTTTGCAACTGATTTTGTCATGCCAATAACACCTGCTTTGGCGGCTACATAATTCGTTTGCCCCGGATTTCCGGATACCCCTACAACTGATGTCAAGTTAATAATTTTACCGCCTCGCTGCTTCATCATCGGTCTTGTCACTGCTTTGATACAGTTAAAGACTCCTTTTAAATTCGTATTAATAACATCATCAAATTCGCTTTCTTTCATACGCATTAACAAATTATCTCTTGTAATACCTGCATTGTTGACCAAAATATCAATTGAACCAAATTGTTCAGTCGTCTCTTTCACAAGCTGTTTAACATTATCTACTTCAGATACATTAGCTTGAATAGCAATTGCCTTTTGCCCTAATTCCTCGATTTCTTTAACAACTGCATCTGCTCGACTTTTACTGCCTGCATAGTTGACAACGACATTAGCACCGTTTTGAGCTAATTCTAATGCAATAGCTCGTCCAATACCACGAGAGGCACCTGTTACCAGCGCAACCTTTCCTTCTAACATTCCATTATTCCTCCTTCACCCATTTTATAAAACTATCTATGGCGTCAACTTGATTAAGTGTGAATACCTTGGCTCTACGATGTACTTTTTTCACTAATCCTGATAATACTTTTCCACTACCAACTTCAACAAATGCATCAACATTGGCTTTTAACATATTTTGAATCGTTTGTGTAAACTGTACTGGAGAATAGAGCTGTTCTATGAGTAATTGTTCAATTTGATTGGCATCAGTTACAGCTTGTGCTGTTACATTAGCATAGACTGGAACTTGAGCATCACGAATCCGAATCGTTGATAATTCATTTTTAAAATCATTACTAGCTTGTTTCATTAAATCTGAATGAAATGGGCCACTCACATTAAGCGGAATAACTCGCTTAGCCCCTTGTTCCTTTAACTCTTCTGAGGCCTTTTCAACCCCTTTAACAGTTCCTGAAATAACAATTTGTCCTGGGCAATTGTAATTAGCCACATTCACAGTATCTCCACTCTTAGAGATGTCTTGAGTCACTCTTTCAATCGTTTCAGCGTCAGAACCTAACACCGCTGCCATCGTACCTTGTCCGGTTGGTACCGCCTTCTCCATAGTTTTACCACGTTTATGTACTAATGAAATGGCATCTTCAAACGATAGAGACTGGGCTGCATAAAGGGCACTGTATTCACCTAAACTATGCCCCGCAACCATATCCGGTTTAATCCCATGTTCTTGGAGTAGATTAAATACGGCTACACTGTTTAATAATAAAGCAGGCTGTGCGTTCTCCGTTTTAGTTAACTCATCGTCAGGTCCATTTAACATTAAATCACTTAATTTATAACCTAAAACTTCATCTGCTTGGTGATATAACTGTTTAACCGATTCATATTGGTCATAAAAATCCTGACCCATACCGATACTTTGTGAGCCTTGACCTGGGAATAGGAATGCTAATTTTTTCATTGTTACGCCTCCCGTTCTTGTAACGCTTTAACCTCTTTTTCAATCAAGCTAACAACATCAGCTTCTACTAAATGATATGTTTGTTTAATCGCATTAAAAATGGCTCTTTCATTTGATGAACCGTGCGCTTTAATAACCGGTGCACGGAGTCCAAATAAGCCTGCACCTCCGTATTCTGAATAATCGAGTTGATCTTTTACACCTTTAAGATCTGACTTAACCATGGCTGCGGCTAGTTTAGTTTTCATGTTTTTCATAAAGGATTGTTTGATAATGGAGAATAAAGTTAAAGCCGTACCTTCAATTGATTTTAAAGCAATATTACCTGAAAAGCCGTCCGTTACGACAACATCAGCAACACCTTCTAATAAATCGCGTGCCTCTACATTGCCGACAAAATTTATCGGTGCTTGTTGTAATAACTGAAAAGCCTCTTTAACCGTATCTGACCCTTTTTGATCTTCAGTTCCAACGTTTAATAAACCTACTCTCGGGTTGTTTATATTTCTGACATTTTCAACATAAATTGAACCCATAACAGCGTATTGCAATAGATGATTAGGTTTTGTTTCCACGTTGGCTCCAACATCGAGTAATAAAAAGCCTTTTCCATCCGTTGTTGGGAGCGTCGGACTCAATGCCGGGCGGTCAATCCCTTTAATACGTCCAACCTTAAATAACCCCGTACTCATTAACGCACCTGTATTACCTGCCGAAATACAAGCATCCGCTTCTTCATTCTTGACCGCTTCAGCCATTAAAACCATTGAAGCGTCTTTCTTTTTCCGAACGACACGAGAAGGCTCATCTGTATTCTCAACCTTTTCTGTCGTATGGTGTATATGAATACGCGGGTGCTTATCTAAATAAGAATTGATCTGTTCTCGATTTCCGAATAACGTCAATTCTAAATCATGATAATGATCAACTGCTAAGCTTGCTCCTTTAACAATAGCCTCTGGAGCATGATCTCCACCCATTGCATCAATCGCTATTTTCATATGACTCCACGACTCCTTTTAGTTTTCCGTTGTACGATACATATAAAATTTGCCTTCAAAAACAACCTCGTCATGGACGTAGCTTTTCACTTCGACAATCGTGCGGTTATGATCGTCTCCAACCACAGACGCTTTTGCTACAACTCGCTCGCCTACCTTTACGGGGCGTGTGAATTTAATCTTCACATTAGCGGTTAACGCTAATTCATCATTAATGACAGCAACAGCTAATGAATTGGCTTGAGCGAACAAATGATGTCCTCGGGCAATTTGATTTCTTGAAAAAACGTGCTCTTCTTTTATATCTAAAATTGAAATGGCTAAATTATCTAACTCTAAATTCACAACTTCCCCGATCACCTCATCGATCGGTAAAGCTCGAACTTCTTCGTTCCAATTTTTATGGGCAACGTGTTTAATTCGTTCGCGCAATTCTGGAATTGACAGTTCAAGTCGATCCAAGCGTATCGTTTGAATACTAACACCAAATTTATTTGATAATTCTTCATCGGTTATAAATGGTGTCTCTTCTATCATTTCTTGTAATTTTTCTTGTCTTTGCTTTTTCTTTAATTTCATTGTTAACACCATCCGCTATTATGACTAGGTCCTAATAGTAATATATAATACGTGAAAGCATCTTGCAATGCTTTTAATCGAAAATTCGCTCTTGAATTTTTGGATCTGACTCAATCATTTCTCGTAACTTAACATATTCGGGATCTGTTTCAAGTAAGTTTTCACGCATAACCTGAACGGCATCACGGCGCGCAACTTCTAATGCACGGTAATCATCTACGATATTGGCCACTTTAAACTCCGGCAAGCCGCTTTGTTTTTTACCGAAAAAATCACCCGGCCCTCTTATTTGTAGGTCATGTTCCGAAAGTGTAAATCCATCATTCGTTTCGGTCATGACACGCATCCGCTCTTTTCCAGTATCGCCCTTTGGATCGGCTAGTAAGATACAATAGCTTTGATCTTGACCTCGCCCAACCCGGCCGCGTAATTGGTGAAGCTGGGCTAACCCGAATCGTTCAGCATCATAAATGACCATAATCGTTGCATTCGGTACATTCACGCCAACTTCAACGACTGTTGTGGAAACGAGAACTTGGATCTCATTATCGGCATAATCACGCATGACGTCATCTTTTTCTTGTGAGGATAATCGTCCGTGCATTAAACCAACCTGAATGTCTTGAGGCAACACACTTTGTAATTGCTCATAGACGTCAACCGCATTTTGTATATCAAGCTTGTCCGACTCTTCGATTAATGGACAGATGACATAAGCCTGATGTCCGTTTTGTACTTCACTTATAATAAATTGATGAACGCGATCTAGCATATTTTCTTTCACCCAAAACGTATCAATTGCTTTTCGTCCTTTAGGCATTTCATCAATAATTGATACATCCATATCCCCAAAGGATGTAATCGATAACGTTCTTGGAATTGGCGTAGCTGTCATAAATAATACGTCAGGGTGTATTCCCTTATCTCTTAATGTTTTACGTTGTTCAACACCGAAACGATGCTGCTCGTCCACAATGACAAGTCCTATATCGTTAAAAACGGTATCTTCCTGTATTAATGCGTGAGTTCCAACGACAAGATCGACTTCACCTTTTTCAATTCGTTCTAATTTTTCCTCACGTTTTTTCCCTTTGATCGACCCTGTCAATAGTTCGATGTTTAATAACTCGCCAAATAATTCCTTTAATGATTGTTCATGCTGTTCTGCTAAAATTTCAGTCGGCACCATTAAAGCACCTTGTTGTCCGGCTAAATGCGTTGCATACAAGGCGATGGCTGCCACAACTGTTTTACCTGAACCTACGTCCCCTTGAAGTAAACGATTCATGTGTGCCTGGCTTCTTAAATCATCTAGAATCTCTTCTAATACTCTTTTTTGACTGTCGGTTAAGTCAAAGGACAATCGACTGATAAATGCCTTAATTTTTTCTTGGTCAAACGTTTTTGATATACCTTCTGACTTCTTTTTATTATGCGCTTTAATCCACTGCATTTTTAATTGAAAAATAAATAACTCCTCAAATATAAAACGTCGTCTGGCATGTTTCAGTACTGTTTTAGAAGAAGGCTGATGCAGACTTTTAATCGCCTGTTGTCGATTTGGTAATTTATAATCCGTTAAATATTTCTCAGGTAACATTTCTACTATTTCTTCTAATGATGATTTAATTGAATACGATACGAGTTTCTTAATTTGTTTGGTCGATAAATTGGCTCTTGTATGGTAAACAGGCTGAATCGTCTGATCTTCTTGAAAAGATTTGGGATGAAGCTGTTGAACTGTAAGCTGTAATCGGTGCATATCCCATTTTCCTGTTAGGGTTACCGATTCGCCACGTTTTAATTTATCTTTTAAAAAGGCTTGATTAAAGAAAATCGCTTTAATGGCGACAACTCCGACTTGAACCGTACACGTCAGTCTTGATTTTTTCCGACCGAAATAGCTAACAGAAGGTTCAGACACAATCTCACCTTGAATCGTTGCGACTTCCTCATGATTAATTTCTTTTAACGGTTTTAATTCAAAGAAGTCATAACGAAAAGGAAAGTGGAAGAGTAGATCCCCCACTTTCGAAATGTTTAACAGAGCTAGTTGTTCTTTTGTTTTTTCACCAACACTTGGTATTGAATCAACTGGATCATTAAACAAAATTAATCACTCTTTCTCTACTGCAGAACCGAAGATCTTAGCTGCTAAAGCTTTACCTGTCGGTGTTGCAGCCAAACCACCTTCAGCAGTTTCTTTTAATGTGGAAGACATTCGTTCGCCAATCTGATACATAGCACCAATTACTTCATCACATGGAATGCGACTCGTAACACCGGCAAGCGCTAAATCAGCTGATACAATCGCTTGAGATGAACCCATCGCATTTCGTTTGACACACGGGACCTCAACCAGTCCTGCCACTGGATCACAAACTAAACCGAGCATATTTTTAAGCGTGATGGCCATAGCTTGAGCAGACTGATCCGGCGTTCCACCGGCCATCTCGACAGCCGCAGCGCTCGCCATACCAGCTGCAGAACCGACTTCAGCTTGACAACCACCAGCCGCACCGGAAATCGATGCATTATTAGCAACCACCTGACCGAATGCTCCTGCTGTAAATAAAAATCGAATCATTTGCTCACGTGTTGGATTTAAACGATCCTTTAGACCGAATAAGACACCCGGAACACATCCAGCACTACCTGCTGTTGGCGTTGCGCATATCGTTCCCATAGCGGCATTCACTTCATTTGTTGATACCGCTTTACTAACAACTTCTAGTATAACGCCACCTGAAAGCGGTTTATGATCTGACATATAATTTTGTATTAAAACGGCATCTCCACCTGTTAAACCTGAGCGAGACTCGACGCCTTTAAGTCCGTCTTCTACCGCTTTTTCCATAACGTCTAAATTTCGTTCCATTTCAGCAAAAATATCTTCACGTGATTTATCACTTTCATCCATCTCTTGTTGAATCATAACTTCAGAAATAGGGATGTTGCGTTCTTCCGTTAGTTTGATTAATTCACTAACGTTTCTAAACATGTCTCATACTCTCCCTTCTTAATCAGCGATGGTTACCACTTGTAAAATGTGATCACATGTCCCAAGCTCTTCTAATATATCTTCTGGGATTCGCTGATCGGTTTCAATCACCATCATCGCATCTTTACCTTGCTCTTTTCGGACGACTTCCATATGCCCAATATTAATTTCATGACTAGCTAATACTTTAGTCACGGAAGCGATGGCACCATAACGATCATTATGCATGACTAATATAGCTGGAGAATTTCCAGACAATCTTAATTCAAAGCCATTTAACTCAGTAATTTCCGCTTTTCCACCACCAATTGAAATACCGACAAGCTCGAAATCACCCTGATCATCACCCATTTTAATTCTTGCTGTATTTGGATGATCGGCAGAACCTTCCTCTTCAATAAACTCCACATCCATACCAGCTTCTTCTGCCTGTTTAAATGCGTCTTTAATTCGTTCATCAAATGTATCGAAATCAAGTAATCCCCCAATTAACGCAACATCTGTTCCATGACCACGATACGTTTTTTCAAAGGAGCCATACAAATGAATCTTGGCCCATTTTGGCTGACGTCCAAATAGCTGTCTAGCCATTTTCCCTATTCGAGCAGCACCTGCTGTATGTGAACTAGATGGACCAATCATAACCGGACCGATAATATCAAAAACCGATCTAAACTTCATGTTCGTACACCACCTCAATATCATTCTACTTCCATTTTAGCGAGAAATTGAATAAATTCCAACAAGTATTCCATGATATGAACAAACTTTATTTGAATCTTTGTTCAATTTATCGGTATAATGACCTTTGGGTAAAACTTACCTGGGTGGGAGAGGGCTATACAACAAAAGAAGGAGTTTAGATGAAACAATTAAATAAAAAGGATTGGTCAAGCGAAATTCTTGCAGGTATTATCGGCTATTTAACGACGGTTTATATTGTAGCTGTTAATAGTTCAATTTTAGCAGAAGCAGGTATTGACCGTGAACAGGCTATGATCGCTACAATTTTAGCCAGTTTTGTTGGAAGTGTATTGATTGGATTATGGGCAAAGGTCCCCATCGTGATTATTCCTGGTATGGGAGTCAACGTTTTATTTACCTTTTCAATCGTTCAACAATACAATTTCACTTATGAAGAAGGTCTAGGTATTGTCGTTGTTTCAAGTATCATCTTTTTATTAACGGCCTTCACACCAATTGGAGAAAAATTTAAAATAGCAGTCCCCGACTCTTTAAAACACGGAATCACAATCGGGCTCGGATTGTTTTTAGTCTTAATCGGTTTAGAAAATGGTGGGTTAATCGTTAGTGGCGAATATTCCATTATAACATTAGGTGACTTTGCATCACCAACCGTTCTGGTGAGCCTTTTGTCGTTAATCATTGGTATTGTATTATTCGTTAAAAATGTACCGGCAAACTTTTTACTCACGATGATTATCGGAACGTGGCTAGCATCGATGTTTGGCATCTTAGATCAAGAAAAAGGAAGTTCGTTAAGTCTTGATGGATGGTCGAGCTTATGGGTGATGCCGGATTTCAGTCATATCGGATCCATCTTTTTTTGGATTGCCGTTTTACCACTATCGATCGTGTTGATATTTGAAAGCATGGGATTAATTCACGGACAGCTTAGTATGATTAATAAATCCGATTCCTATAAATCTGCCAATCGAAGTAGTGCCCTTTCGGCGCTATTAAGTGGATTCTTTGGAACATCACCAACGATCCCAGCAGCAGAGAGCGCTGCGGTAATTGCCTCTAAAGGAAGTACAGGTATCGCAAGCATCGTTACAGGAATTTTATTTTTGACAACTTTTTTATTTATTCCTTATATTTCATTAATCCCAACAAGCGCAATCAGTCCGATTTTAATCATTGTTGGCGTCTTAATGATGCAAAATATTAAGCATATACAAATAGATGATCTAACCGAAGCTTTTCCAACGTTTTTAATCATGTTTATGATTCCATTTACGTACAGTATTGCAGATGGTATGGCATTCGGATTTATAGCCTATCCAATCATTAAAATTGTGACACGACAGAAAGAAAAGCTTTCACCACTATTAATACTCATTTCAAGCTTATTTTTAATTGAATTTATTATAAAAGCTTTGATGTAAAGCATCCCCCCCTCATGACTGCATGAGGGGGTGCTTTAAACTATAGGTTTTCAAATATTGAGAACTTTTTTTCCGATATAAAGAACTCTTTTCTCGTTAATGAGAACTTTTCTTTTAATATTAAGAACTTTCCCCCAGAAATTGAGAACTCTTATCTCGATATTGAGAACTTTTCTTTGTTTCATACTTCTATCGGTGGTTTTTGCAATCCTATCAGTGTGTTTTGAAGTTCTATCGGTGTATTTTCACTTTCTATCGGTGTATATATAAAAGAGAGCTGGTCATTCCAGCTCCCTTTACCTATTATTCCACTGAGAAGATAAACGAATAAATCGGTTGTTTACCTTCAATCACTTCAACTTCAATGTCAGCAAAATTCTCTTCAATATATGATTCCAATTGTTCCACTTCGTCATTTGTTCCTTCTTCACCTTGAAGGATGGTGACGATTTCATCTTCTTCATCATCAATCATTTCTTTTAAAAGGCCAAAGATCGTCGTCATTTTATCTTTATCGACGGATTCAATGCTTCCATCAAGAATACCCATGAAATTGCCTTCTTCAATCGTTTTACCTTCGATTTGAGTATCTCTTACCGCATATGTAACCTGTCCAGTCTTCACAAATTGTAATGCTTCACTCATCGCTTCATGGTTCGCTGATAACTCAGCTTCTGGATTATACGATAGCATAGCTGTCATGCCTTGTGGAACAGTTTTCGTTGGCACGACTTTTATCTCGCAGTCGACAAGTTCCTCTGCTTGTTCAGCAGCCATGATGATGTTTTTATTATTTGGTAAAACTAATACATGGTCTGCGTTTGCTTCCTTAATTGCTTCTACGATATCCTGTGTGCTCGGATTCATCGTCTGTCCACCTTCGATCACTACATCGGCTCTTAAGCTTTCGAACATCGTTTTGATTCCTTCACCCATCGCAACTGTGACAACAGCCATATCCGCTCGTTTAGCTTCTTGTTTTACTGGTTTTCGCTCACGTTTTTCCTCATCAACAATCGAGGAGTGCTGTTCACGCATATTTTCAATTTTTATATTAGTTAAGCTTCCATATCGCTGACCAATTGTCATGACTTCGCCCGGGTATTCAACATGAACGTGTACTTTGACCACATCATCGTCCGAAACAACCAATAAAGAATCCCCATGTTGACTTAGTTCTTCACGGTATTCTTGTTCATCAAACGGATTTTGAGCTAATTTGTCATCCTCAAACTTAACCATAAATTCTGTACAATAACCAAATTCAATTTCATCCGTATCCATGAAATCCTGATGCATTTTATGGTGTTCAGCATTCACCATTTCATTAATGGATGGTTGTGTACTGTTTTCGGGTAACTCTTCCCCTTTTAATGAAGCGATGAACCCTTCATAAACCGTTACTAAACCTTGTCCACCACTATCAACAACACCTACCTCTTTTAAAACTGGTAATAAGTCAGGTGTACGATTTAAAGACTGTTTGGCCTCCTCAAGAACTTTTTCAAACCATTCCACGGTAGAATCAGCAGTATTAACGGCTTTGTTTCCGGCTTGAGCCGCATCTTTGGCCACCGTTAATATGGTCCCTTCTACAGGCTTCATAACAGCTTTATAGGCTGTATCAACCCCATCCTGTAAAGCATCAGCTAAATCTTTAAGCTCAAGTGATTGTTTATCTTGTACACTTTTAGAAAAACCACGAAATAATTGCGATAAAATAACGCCAGAGTTACCTCTAGCGCCCATCAGTAAACCTTTAGACAAAGCTTTAGCTATCTCATCAATGTGATCATGATTTGCTTTTTCGACTTCTTGGGCACCAGACGTCATGGTTAAATTCATATTCGTTCCCGTATCACCGTCCGGAACTGGAAATACATTTAATGAATCAATCATTTCTGCTTGGTTAGACAAATGATGTGCGCCTAATAAAATCATTTGCGCAAATTGTTCACCATTTAACGTTCGATTAGACACTCTCTTTTCCTCCTTCATCCAAAAAACAACTAAGACGTTACACGAACTCCATGAATATAAATATTCACCGTGTTTACATCTAAACCAATCATTTTTTTAAGCGAATACTTGACTTGATTTTGTATATTATGTGCAACCTCAGATACTTTTGTACCATATCCGACAATGATATACATATCAATATCAACTTGGTCGTTTTCACTGCGCACAACGACACCTCTAGAAAAATTCTCTTTTCCTAGTATTTCTGATAAACCATCTTTTAATTGTTTTCTAGAAGCCATACCTACAATACCATAACATTCAATCGCCGCTCCACCTGCAATTGTAGAAATGACCTCTTTGGAAATCGAAACGGTTCCATATTCATTTCGTATATCAATCGACATTTTCATCCTCCTCGGTTCACATGACTACGGTTATTTTACTATAAGCCATTTGAAATGAAAAGACATAGCGTCCTTTTTAAAAATGCTGAACTTTAAGATGCGCTAGCCTTTCATGATTTTTTACATATTGAAAACATTTATGCCATGTGGTAAATTAGATAAGTAATGATTAAAGAGATATTTTTTTGATAGGCAGGAGGGAATTATTGTGGCACGTAAATGTCATGTAACAGGACGTAAAACAGCGACTGGTAATAACCGTTCACACGCATTAAACGCAACAAAACGTAAATGGAAATCTAACGTACAAAAAGTTCGCGTCATGGTAGACGGTAAACCTAAAAAAGTTTACGTTTCTGCTCGCGCACTTAAATCAGGTAAAGTTAAACGCGTTTAATATTCAAATACACAAAAAAGCTACCTGGCACATCAGGTAGCTTTTTTGTTATTTTTTAAAAATACCCATAATTCCGCGAATCATTCCACTTAAAAACCTCGGTACCTTAATCGTATAAAATTTCATCTTGCCCCTCCTATACAACCTTTCAAGATCATTGGATTCACTTTAATCACGACTCTTTATAACTAATAATATGCCAGATTTAAATAAATAAGTACCTTTTTTTTCGGACCATTCATTTGAAACCGTTAAAGTCGAGTCATTAGTAATGGTATGATCTTCTAAGGTATACCGGAAACCATTTAGAGTTAACCCTTCCACGGTTTGAGAAAAAGGTAAAAAAGATATATAGGGGAGCGATTCATCCTTTAGTAATGCATACTTACCCGGGTATTTCATCGTCAATTCATTTTGATGGTTCACTAGCCATACATCAATATTCTTTTCCGCAAAATGCTTTAATAGATGAATGTTCATCCATTCGTGATCAAGCCGCCCGCCAGTAGCCCCAAAGACAAAGACTTTTTTCGGGGACAATTGAATAGTTTCTATAAAAGCCAATTCGAGATCTGTTTCATCCTTTACTGATGGATAAACTTTCACCTTTTGCGAATCTTGTTTAATCTCACTCAATCGCTCCTCTGAAATTGAATCAAAATCTCCAATCACTAAATCAGGTGTAATATTCGAATTTAATAAGACGTCAACTCCTCGATCGACACCAATCCAAAAATTAATTTGTTGGTAATGCGATAGATTAGGAATCTCAGCCTGAGGTCCAGCTCCGACAATTCCGATCATTTTTTCCATACGATCTCACCTTAGACCAAATGATTTGTAATCGATTGGATAGCTTGTTTTCGATTCTGCTGTTTAAAAATGGCACTCCCAGCAACGAGCACATCTGCGCCCGCATCCACACAAATTCTAGCAGTCTCTTGATTCACACCACCATCAACCTCTATTTCATAATCATAGTGATGTTTTTCTCTTAAATCATGTAAACGCTCTATTTTTGAAACAGCAGATTCGATAAATGATTGCCCACCAAAGCCTGGATTGACGGTCATAACTAAGACTAAATCTACATCCCCAAGGATTGGCTCTATTTGCTGAACTGGTGTTGCAGGGTTAATCACAACACCTGGTTTTACATTTAAGTCTCTAATTTGCTGAATCGTGCGATGTAAATGTGGACATGCCTCTTGATGAACAGAAATAATATTAGCTCCAGCCTTTGCGAAAGCTGGAATATAATTTTCTGGATTCTCAATCATTAAATGGACATCCAATGGAAGGTTGGTTATCGGTCTTATCGCATCAACAATTAGCGGTCCAATTGTGATATTTGGTACAAAATGACCATCCATGACATCAACATGAATATAGTCAGCGTATGAATCTACATCTTTGATTTCATCTCCCAGCTTTGCAAAATCTGCTGATAGAATTGATGGTGCTATTTTCGTCATTATGAATACCTCGGCTTTCTTGATTTAATTTCTTCATAGAAGGATTGATAATGCTCATATCGGAATGGTGTAATCGTACCTTCTTCAACTGCGTCTTTAACAGCACACTTAGGCTCATTCATATGTAAACAACCACGAAACTTACATTGGTCTTGTACTTCTACAAATTCTTTAAAACAAAATCTTAAATCCTCTAATTCAACCTCATTAAAATCTAACGAACTAAAGCCTGGTGTATCTGCGACAAAACCGCCTCCGAGTTGAAAGAGCTCCACATGCCTTGTCGTATGCTTCCCGCGGCCAAGACTTTTAGATATATCCCCTGTTGCGATATTTAATTGTTCGTTTAAACCATTTAACATGGATGATTTACCAACACCAGATTGTCCAGCTATAACTGATAGCTTATTATTTAAATATGGCAAAACCATTTTTTCTAATTGATCCATATGTTTGGAGACAAGCAATACTTTGTAACCGATTTGCTGAAAGGATCCAACATAGTCTTCTAATTTAGACAGTTGATCATCTGAAGCCAAATCTTTTTTGGTTAATATGATTAAAGGGTCAATGTTCTTGAACTCGATTAAGGTAAGGAATCGATCAAGTAATAAAGGATTAAATTCTGGTTCCACCACAGAACTAACCATAATCACTTGATCGACGTTAGCGATCGGTGGACGAACTAATTCATTTTGACGCTTCTGGATATCAATAATCGTACCAGTGCCATCAGGTTGTGTCTCAATTTCAACCCGATCACCCACAAGTGGGGTGATCTTCTTTTTCCGAAATAATCCGCGTCCTTTACATGAATAGACATCCTCACCGATCAACACATCATAAAAACCACTAAGTGCCTTCACAATTATTCCTTGACCCATTTATTGACCCTCTCTTGCCTCTTCATATGAAATCACATCTTCCTCATATAAGTCACCATCACGTTTGACTATATATTCCCCAGATTCACCAGGTTCAATCGTTAATCTAATCGTATAGGTTGTGTCGTAATAAATAGTCTCCTCATTTAACACATCATTAATACTGTTATTTTGATCACCGACATAAATCTCAACGACATGCCCTCGTCTATTTCCAAAGCCATTACCGTTCCCGTTACCTCTACCGCCTTCATATTCTACCTCAAAGGTAACTTCAGTTGTGACAGGTTTTAAGTCAGGTCCTTTTGAAACGACAACTTTTACTTCGTTTCCTTTTTCTAATTGCGCGTTGACCCCTGGTTCTTGTCTTATAACTTCACCCTCAGGTACATCCTCAGAAAACTCTTCCTCTGTTATTAAGGTTAATTCATTTTCACCTATATATTCTTGAACTTCCTCTAACGTCCAACCCCTGAACGACTGTAAGGTCACTTTAGGTGGCCCAGTACTGACATCGAAAATCACCTTCGTCTCTTCAGGTATGATTTTCTTCCCAGGCTCAGGCTGAATTTGTCGTATGATTTCGCCTTCAGGTTTATCTGATTCTTTACCGTAAGAAATCACATCATCATAGCCTTGATTTTGTAGGAAGCGCTCCGTTTGATCAAATTGCTTTCCAACATAATTATCAAACTCGATTTTTTCCTTTCCAATACTCGTATAAAGCGTAACTTCTGATCCCTCTTTTACCATCGACTGACCTTCCGGAGAAGTTCTCACGATTAACCCTTCATCGACAGTGTCTGACGTAACAGATTCTCGCTCTACATCTAATCCTAAATCAGATAACTGATTCACCGCCTCTTCATACGTTTCGCCTGCCAAATCAGGAATCTCTACATCGTCAGGGCCTAGCCATTGAGGTAACAAAAATAATGCGATGACCCCTGCTGTTATGAATAAAACGAGAAAGGATAATAATATCGATAGCCATTTTTTTGGTTTTTTCCCATTACTTTTAGAGTCTGAATGATTTTGATTAGCTACGAGCGTATCTTCTTCATAAACATTTCCTGCTGTGTCGCCAATGACTGGAAGGGCTTTTGTTTCTTCACCATCTTCAATCGGAACCATAAACTTTTCCTCATTCGCGCGTTCAGGATTTAAAACGGTTGCTAAATCCTCTTGTAGTTCTTCAATCGAATCATATCGTTGAAGTGGATCCTTAGCCGTAGCCTTTAACACGACATTTTCTAAGCTTTGTGGGACGTCTGGATTCACATCTCGAACGGATGGCGTCTCAATCTGCATATGCTTTAATGCAATCGATACAGCTGACTCTCCCGAAAATGGTAAATGACCCGTTAACAATTCATAAAGTACGATTCCGAGTGAGTATATATCTGATTTTTTGGTCGCTGTACCACCTCTTGCTTGTTCAGGCGATAAATAATGAACCGAGCCTAACACATTATTCGTTTGGGTTAATGAAGTTGCACTTAGCGCCATTGCAATACCAAAATCAGTGATTTTAACATATCTATGATTATTAAGTAATATGTTCTGGGGCTTTATATCACGATGGATGATGCCATTTTCATGGGCATGCGCCATCGCTGATGATAGTTGAGACATGATATGTACAGCATCTTGCACTGAAACCGGACCATGGTGCTGAATATGCTGCTTTAATGTCATGCCCTCAACATATTCCATCACGATATAATAGATATCCTCTTCCTGTCCAACATCATAAATACTGACAATATGGTCATGCGATAAACTAATTGTTGATTCAGCTTCTCTTCGAAAACGCTCAATGAATTCACGGTCATTCGAATATTCCATTCGTAAAATTTTTAATGCAACGTTACGATGTAATATAATATCCCGTGCCAAATAAACTCTAGCCATCCCGCCTCCACCGATCGGGCGGATTAACTTGTAGCGTTCATTTAGAACTCTTCCGATCATCATGTTGCTTCACCTGCTTTACGTTGGACGAGAACAACAGATATATTATCTTCTCCCCCGTTTTGGTTAGCCAGTGATACTAACTCATCTACTTTCTCCTCCAATGAATGATCTCCTTGTATAACCGCCATCATTTCATAGGAGCTTAATTTATTCGAAAGACCATCTGTACATGATAAAACGTATTCATGCTCTCTCCACTGGAATGTATTAATATCAATTCTTAAATTAGACTCCGTACCAACTGCTTGTAACAAAACATTTTTCTTCGGGTGGTATTCCGCCTCCTCTTCCGTTAATTCACCATTATTAACGAGCTGTTGAACGAAAGAGTGATCCTCTGTAACCTGTCGAATTTCTTCATTCGTAACGTGATAAAGACGACTATCGCCAACATGTCCTACGATGACATATTCATCAAAATATATAGTAGCAACTAATGTTGTTCCCATGCCAACACATTCTTGATGGTCATGCGCATGAGATAAAACATATTCGTTCGTCTTCATAATCGCTTCTTCCAACCAATCTTTTATCACTTCTTCAGATGTAAGCTCACCTGTTTCTTCCCATAGCTCTTTCATATATGTAGATGACAATTGGCTTGCGACATCACCGGCCTTATGACCGCCCATTCCATCAGCTATGATGGTCAGCATCTGATTCGATTGGTTGTAATAAATTCCCCCAGAATCTTCATTTACTTTTCTCACTTTCCCCACATCTGACACAAAACACGCATTCATTCAATCGGTCACCTCATTTTAGACGAATTATTTTCTTTTAAGTCTTGTAATGAAAAATCCGTCTGCATTAAAATCTTGTGGAAATAGTTGTATACCATAATCCGAAATACCGTTTAATTGCCGGCAGCTATCCGGCAATTGCTTAAAAAAGGATGGATCAACTTCAAAATCAGGAAAGTCATTCAAAAATTGTTTAATTTGATTCTCATTTTCTTCTACATCAACAGTACAGGTACTATAGACTATCCTTCCATCTTGTTTAAGCAACGGTATAACGGCTTCAAGTAATTGTCTTTGTATTTGGGCTAAGTCATAGATGTCAGATTCTTTTTTATGATATTTAATATCAGGCTTACTTCTTAACACACCTAAACCGGTACAGGGTGCATCTATTAAAATACGATCAAATGATTCCTCATTATGCTTCTCCCCTAGTAATCGACTATCCAGCGTTCCAGTTTGAATAATCGTTAGGTCTAATGTTTCCGCCTTTTCTTTTACTAGTTTAACCTTTTTGTCATGTAAATCATATGCATAGATTGTCCCTTGATTGTGCATTTTTTCAGCTATATGCGTCGTTTTCCCACCGGGTGCACTACATGCATCTAATACAGTCATGCCTGATTCAACATCTATCATTTCTGACACAAGCATCGACGTTTCATCTTGAATCGTTAGTTTTTCAGGAAATAATGAACTCGATAAGACATTCCCCGACAAGACATTGACACCTTGCTTACTTAATGACGATTGTTCTGTCTCAATGTCTTCTTGTTTTAGAGTTGATTGAGCTTCATCCATATTGATCTTCAATGGCTGTATACGAGCGGATATTTTTTTAGGTTTCAAATTAGACTCACACATTTCCTCAGTCGTGTCCATGCCATACATCTTTACCCACCGATTAACGAGCCAATAAGGATGACTCGTGCGAATCGATAATTCCTCTATTGGATCGTTTATTGAAGAAAAGGATGGCACACCTTTTCGTTGTACATTACGTAATACACCATTGACAAATCCGCTTTTCCCGCGATGTCCATTTCGTTTTGAGATTGATACAGCCTCATTTATAACGGCGTGGTCAGGAATTTTATCGAGATAAACCATTTGATAAATCGATAAATAAAGTAACCATTTAACCCATTGATCCATTTTCTTTTTGACAAACGGCTTTAAATAAAATTCTAATGTCAATCGGCGTTGTAATGTTCCATAGACAAGTTCAGTTAACAAACCCTTATCCTTCTCTGAAACATCATTATTCGATATGGCTTGGTTGATTAATATATGGCTAAAACCACCACTTTCTCCAACTTGCATCAGTAATTTTAAAGCAAGCTCTCTTACGCTTTTGATTGCCATCCTATCATCCTAACTTTGTCCCAATTTCAAAGAAGTCCTTTGAGCCACGAAGGAAATCAGCTGATTGAACCCGTTTCTTACCTGCTACTTGAAGTTCTGTTATTTTAACCGACTGACCATCACCGGTTGCCACAACAATGCCATCATCTTCAATGTCGATAATCATTCCTGGTGTTTTCTCTGAAACCTGCTTACATTTTTCTGCCCACCATACCTTTAAATTTTTATCGTGATAGATGGTGTAAGCTACAGGCCAAGGGTGTAAGCCACGAATGTGATTGTATACATCTGCCTGTGACTTATTCCAATCGATTTCCTCTTGTTCGCGTTTAATATTATATGCGAAAGTCGCTTCCTCATCATGTTGAGGTTTTGGTGTAATCTCTTCATTAAACAGTTTAGGCAAAGTATTTAATAGTAATTCAGATCCGACTTGGGCAAGTTTATCATGTAAGCTTCCAACATGGTCGTCCTCTTCAATTGGTACAGAACGCTGCGAAATAATATCACCCGCATCTAATGCTTCAGCCATGTACATAATTGTAATACCTGTTTCTTTCTTCCCTTGAATTATCGCATAGTGAACAGGCGCTCCACCGCGAAGCTCGGGTAAAAGTGACGCGTGTACATTCACACAGCCGTAATCTGGTTCCTCTAATATCGCTTTAGGTAAAATTTGACCATAAGCAGCCGTAACGATGAGATCCGGGTTATAAGCTAATATATCATTATAATCATGTCGGATTTTTTCAGGTTGAATAGCCGGAATATCGTGTTTTAAAGCCACATCTTTCACAGGTGATGGCGTTAATACCCGCTTTCTTCCTTTTGGGCGGTCAGGTTGCGTGACGACCGCAACCACTTCATATGTTGATTGGATGAGTGATTCTAAAACTGGGACACTGAAATCGGGTGTACCCATAAATACAATTCGTTTCGTCATGATAACCCTCTCTTACATAAAATGATATGGTTCAAAGTCAACCGTGAGTTGAAGTTTTTGTTGATTAATTTGTTTTTTAAAATGATCCAAAACGTCTCTTAGAGCTTCCTCGACATCTTCTCTACTTTTGTATTTTATCATGCATTGATAACGATAGCGATCTTTAATCCGAAGCATCGGCGATGGGGTCGGCCCCATCAACTGACAACGGTCGTTTGTTTTTTTTGAAATAATTTGTGCAACTTTCTTTGAGGCCTCGATTACCTCAATATGATTGTCATGTGATAGATTAATTAAAGCTAAATAATAGTACGGCGGATAATGAAACTGTTTACGCACCTGCATTTCTTTTCGGAAAAAAGCATCATAATCATATTGACTCGCTAGCTCCACACTATAGTGCTCGGGCGTGTATGTCTGAATCACGACTTCACCCGGAAGCTCATGACGGCCTGCTCGACCACTAACCTGAGTTAAAAGCTGAAACGATTTTTCCGATGCACGAAAATCTGGTAAATGTAGCATCGAGTCAGCCGCGAGAACCCCAACTAATGTTACATTTTTAAAATCTAACCCTTTGGCAATCATTTGTGTCCCAAGAAGTATATCAGCCTCATGGTTACCAAAACGCGTCAGTAACTTCTCGTGTGCGCCCTTCCGATTCGTCGTATCTACATCCATTCTGATCACATTCGCATCTGGAAAATGGAAGTTCAACGCTTCTTCAACCTTTTGTGTCCCCGTACCGAAAAAGCGAATCGCATCACTCTCACAGCTCGGGCACTGATTTGGCATCGGTTTTTCGTCATTACAATAGTGACATTTTAACTTATGCTGTCTTTGATGATATGTCATCGAAATATCGCAATGCTCACATGAAATGGTTTCACCACATTCCCGGCACATGACAAAAGTCGAATAACCCCGCCGGTTTAACATCAACACGACCTGTTCCTGTCGCTCTATACGATCATTGATTTTTTCAGTCAATGAATCTGAGAACATCGTCCGATTGCCATGATGAAGCTCCTGCCTCATATCGACAATTTCAACGTCGGGCATCGACTTATCATTGATCCGTTCTGTTAATTCTAAAAGCTGATAGACACCTTTTAGCGCACGTGCGTAAGATTCTAATGTTGGCGTTGCACTTCCGAGTACGACTGGACATTGGTGATTAGTACCGCGTTGTTTTGCTACCTCGCGTGCATGATATTTCGGATAATCCTCTTGTTTATATGTCGTTTCATGTTCTTCATCAATTATAATAATACCTAAGTTTTCAAACGGTGCAAAAATGGCAGAACGTGCTCCGACGACGACTCGCACTTCCTGTCTATGAATTTTTCGCCACTCATCATATTTTTCACCAGCCGACAAACCACTATGTAAAACAGCAACGTCATCACCGAATCTCGCCTTAAATCGTGAAACCATTTGCGGCGTTAACGCAATTTCAGGAACTAATACAATCGCTTCTTGGCCTTTACTTAATACTTCTTGAATTGACTGTAAATATATTTCTGTTTTCCCACTACCGGTTACACCATGTAATAAAAAGGTTCTGTAAGTGTTTGATTCAATGGAATCCAAAATGGGGTCTATCGCTTGTTGTTGAAGATTGGTCAACGCTAATGGTTTTGTTGATTCCTCATTTTTCCCTTCATAAGGATCGCGATATACCTCTTTTTGTACGAGTTTTAATATACCCTTTTCCACTAGGGCATCAACCGGTCCCCTTGTCGTTTGTAGCTGCTTTATTAAGTCATTTAATAGTACACTTTCGGGGTGATCAATAAAATGCTCTAAGATCTCCTTTTGCTTTTTCGCACGTCCAGGCATATTCTCATTCGTTTCCATTAAAAGATGAACCTCTTGAGCAGGCTCGACATAGGTGTGCTTTTTTATACGATTTTTCCCTTTAACGATGTATTTAATATCCATGAGTTGATCATTAATATACTTTGATACTTGAGAATGTGTAATCGAACTATTATCGAGATCTGAAAAAGGAAAAACTTCACGTCCTTGTGCCACATCTCGAAGCTTTTCAGGTAAATGATCCTCCTCTTCGATTAACCATACTTCCTTATCGTAAGATGCTTTAAATACAGCCGGTAGCATCGCTTGTAAGGCTGATATTCGATAACAAAGCGTTTGCTCCTGAAGCCAGGACGATAATTCGAGTAATTCCGAAGTCAAAATCGGTGTATAATCCATCACCTCTTGAATCGGTTTTAACTGATCAAATTCACTATCACTAGCTAAATCAACAACAAATCCCATGACCTTCCGCTTGCCAAAAGGGACGATGACACGTATCCCTTTTTGGACAACATGTTCTAATTTTTCCGGTATGTCATAATCAAAGGTTGAATCAATTGGTGATGCGGCGACATCTACGATTACCTTTGCGACTTTCACTTTGCTTCCCCCATCATATCTTCTATAAAAATATCAAATAATTGTTGCGCAATCTCATGTTTTGATCGAATAGTAACGGATTTTTCTTGGCCAGTCTTAGTTATCACTTGAACTTCGTTATCATCAGACTGAAAACCAACATTTAGATTACCAATATCATTGATAACAATGGCATCTAAATTCTTTTTATCAAGCTTTTGACGGCCATAATATAAAACGTCATCCGTTTCAGCTGCGAATCCAACTAAATATTGGTTCTCTTTCTTCTCACCTATCGTTTTTAAGATATCTTTCGTTCGTTCTAACTCGATAACGAGTGATTCGCTTTTCTTTTTAAGCTTTTGTTGTGATGGATTCTTCGGGCGATAGTCTGCAACCGCAGCGGCTTTGATGACCATATCCTGATCATCAAAACGTTCCAAGATAGCTTCATACATTTCTTGTGCTGTCTTAACTTGAATAAGCTCAACACCATTAATAGGATCCATTTGAACAGGTCCTGAAACTAATGTCACAGAAGCACCCAATTGTTTGGCAACCTCTGCTAAGGCATAGCCCATTTTGCCTGACGAATGATTGGTGAAAAATCGAACCGCATCAACTGCTTCTTTTGTCGGTCCAGCTGAAATTAAAACGTTTTTACCCTTTAAAGGCTGTCCCTTAGATTCCGAATCATCAATCACTTTAATAATATTTTCTGGTTCTTCTAAACGTCCTTTACCAACATACCCACAAGCTAAGTAACCATCACCCGGTTCGATAAAACGATACCCATATTTCTCTAAGGTTATAAGATTATCTTTTACTGCCGGATGATCATACATATGAACATTCATTGCAGGGGCAATGTATACGGGTGCCGTAGTAGCAAGCAAAATCGTTGTTAACATATCATCCGCTAATCCATTAGCTAAACGAGCTAGTAAATGCGCCGTTGCTGGTGCCAGAATCACAATATCGGCCCAATCCGCTAAATCTATATGAGCAATCTTTTCTGGATTTTTTTCATCAAATGCATCTGTATAAACAGGGTTTCGGGATAAAGCCTGAAACGTAAGCGGCTGAACAAACTCTGTTGCTCCCTCTGTCATGATCACTTTGACATCCGCACCTTGCTGAACTAATTTACTCGTTAAGGCACAGGCTTTATAGGCTGCAATCCCACCAGAAACACCGAGTACAATTTTTTTCCCTCTCATCATTTTCTCCTCCAAAAATAAACGTTTAACTTTATATTAGTTTAACATGAAAATTTCACAAAAAGAAAAACAACCTGTATCATTTCCAGGTTGTTATCATTTACGTGCTCCTAAAATTTGAACGGATAATAATTAATTATAAAACCTCTTCATCAATCGTTAATTTCTCATCCATGATCTCTTCTAATGCGACACCGACATTTTTTGTTGATTTTGGTGATTCAACCATGGCACCGCCGCCTGAGTCTTGTAAATCACGCGCACGCTTAGCTGAAATAATAACTAAGGCGTACTTAGAATTGATCTTAGTTAATAAATTATCAACAGAAGGCTCTAAAATCACGATAAATCACTCCCTAACGCTTTTTTATATTGTTTGGCGACTCTCTCACGTTTACAGTGTTCACTAACGACAATGGATTGTATACGTCTAACCGCACGTTCAATCTCATCATTAACGACGACATAATCATAGGCATCCATCATATCGATTTCTTTTTTCGCTTCTAATAATCGATTTCGTATGAGTTCTTCCGATTCGGTTCCACGATGCATAATTCTATTTTTTAATTCCTCTAAACTAGGCGGGAAAAGGAAGATAAATACGCCTTCAGGAAGACTCTCTCGGACTTTCATTGCCCCTTGTACTTCAATCTCGAGAAAAACATCTTTCCCTTGATTTAAGGTGTCCTCAACATACTGTTTTGGCGTACCATAATAATTCCCTACATACTCAGCATATTCAATGAGTTCATCATTTTCAATCATGTTTTCAAATTGTTCTCGCGATTTAAAGAAATAATCCGTTCCATCCTGTTCACCCTCACGTGGTGCACGCGTCGTGACAGATATGGAATATTGCAAATCAGAATCCTCTTCGAATAGCTGTTTTCTAACTGTTCCCTTCCCTACACCTGAAGGACCGGAAAGTATAAACAAAATCCCTTTCTCTTCCAAAACGATATCCTCCTAGTTGTCTATGTTCATATCTTCATTAACGACACGTTGTCCAACTGTTTCTGGTTGTACAGCAGATAAGATGACATGGTCACTGTCTGAAATAATAACAGCTCTTGTCCGTCTCCCATATGTAGCATCGACTAATTTGTTATTGTCTCTTGCAACTGTAATAATACGTTTAATCGGGGCTGATTCGGGTGACACAATCGAAATAATTCGATTAGCAGATACAACATTACCAAACCCGATATTAATTAATTTTAAATTCATTCGTTTCTCCCCTAACTGTTTAGTTTACCATTATGTTTATATCTATGATTTTTCTATAATAACTATTATAGTCTAAATACGGTTAAAATCTCAAATTTTATTCAATGTTCTGTACTTGTTCTTTAATTTTCTCAACTTCACTTTTTAATGCTACGACAATCTTACTGATTCGAACATCGTTTGATTTTGAACCAATTGTGTTGGTTTCACGCAACAGCTCTTGTGCGATAAAATCCAGTTTTCTCCCAATGGGTTGTTTGAGTTCTATTGTTTCAATCACTTGCTCCACGTGAGAGAACAATCTCGTAATTTCTTCAGTTATATCTGACTTATCGGTTAAAAGTGCAACTTCTTGTACAATGCGTGATTCATCTTGTACCGCACTATCTAAATGCTCTTTTATTCGCTCCGTTATTCTTTCCCGGTACTGCTTTTGAATGAGATCAATTTGACCTTCTAATTCATTTACTTGACGGTTAATCTTTTGAATTCGATTCAAAATGTCCTGTTTTAATGTCGAACCTTCTTCTTGACGCATCGTATGTACGTTTTTAAGAACGTCATCTAAAATTTCCAATATCTTCTCCTCGAGCTTTTCATCAACCTGCGCTTCCTCTTCTTCAACGAATATATCTTCTAATTGTATAAGGTCTTCAAGCTCAATGTCTCCTGACACATCACGATTTTCCTTTATTTCTTTTAGCCCCTGTAAATATTGGTCTAACGTTTTCCAGTTGACCTGAATATGTTTAGCTCGTATACCTTCACCCATAATATTAATAAAAACATCAATCCGTCCACGCTCAAAATATTGACGAATCTTTTGTTTCATCGCATCTTCAAAAACTAATAATTCCCGAGGCATTTTAAAGGAAAAATCTAAAAAACGATGATTAACAGTTTTAACTTCAATCGATATCGTTGTTTGATTGACCTTACCCTGTGACTGTCCAAACCCCGTCATGCTATTAACCATTACGTCACCTACTTCATCATTCTTGACAAAATTGTTACATTATTATTGTTGCATTAAATGGAAGGTTTTTTCAATAGATATTCATAAACCCTAACGATTTAATTTTCATTCGTGCTATACTAGACTTCGTATAGAGGTGATATTTATGGCCTTCGATGGAATTGTAACTCGAGCCGTCACACAAGAATTAAATGAAGCATTAACAAGTGGTCGAATTACAAAAATATATCAGCCAACAGAACACGAACTCATTTTCACAGTACGTCAAAATAGTAAAAACAAAAATTTATTAATTTCAATACATCCTAATTATGCTCGCCTTCATTTAACGAATGAAAAATTCAATAACCCGAAGGAACCACCCATGTTTTGCATGGTGCTTAGGAAGCATTTAAGCGCTGGATTCATTGAAAAAGTCGAACAAGTCGAGCTCGAGCGGATCATTCACATATCCGTGAAAGGTAAAGACGAAATTGGTGATGAAAAAAATAAAACGCTTATCATAGAGATTATGGGTAAGCATAGTAACGTTATTCTAGTTGACCCGGAACGCGACATGATTTTAGACAGCTTAAAGCATATTAGTACCTTACAAAACCGACATCGCGCGATTTTACCTGGGCAAACTTATATAGCGCCACCGGACCAAGGGAAAATAAATCCATTAACCCTTGACTCTCAAGCATTTGTACGTAAATTAGATTTTAACCAAGGTAAAATGGACCGACAAATTTTAAATCTGTTAATGGGATTATCTCCAATTGTTAGCCAATCGATTGCTGAGAGAGCTTTTTTAGGCTCAGCTGACACTTACCAACAGGTTTTTGAACAATTTCAGCAACATTTAATCAACCATCAGTATAAACCTTTTATCATTAAAGGAAAGAAAGATGATTTTCACGTTCTGGATATGGTCGCAGACAAAGATTATAAATACCACTTTAACCAAGTAAGTGATATGTTAAACCAATTTTATCAAGGAAAAGCCGAGCGAGACCGCGTCAAAGGCATGACACACGACCTGATGAAATGGATGAAAAATGAACGAGATAAAAATAAACGGAAAATCAAAAAACACGAAAAAACACTAAACAAAGCCCAAAAAGCTGACGAATATCAGAAAAAAGGTGAACTATTAACTGCGCATATGCACTTAATCAAACATGGTGATTCATCAGTTTCAGTTGTCGATTATTATGATCCAGATCAACAAGAACTAACAATCGAATTAGATCCCAATAAAACACCGAGCCAGAATGCGCAACATTACTTTAAACAATATCAGAAGCTCAAGAAATCACGTGAAGTCGTTACAGTCGAAATCGACAAGGCAAATGAAGAAATCGATTATTTTGAGCGACTTATCCAACAGCTAGAACAAGCGCGAGCAGAAGACATTGAGGACATTCGTGAAGAGCTACAAGAACAAGGCTATTTTAAAGCAAAACAACAAGGTAAAAAGAAAAAAGGTAAAAAACAAATTCAACCTGATCATTATGTCGCATCAGATGGGACTGAGATAGTTGTTGGACGTAACAATAAGCAAAACGAATATGTCACAAACCGAATGGCCAATAAAAATGACATATGGCTCCACACCAAAGATATTCCAGGCTCTCATGTCATTATTCGTTCGTATCAACCAAGTGAAGCTACCATCTTAGAAGCAGCGATGATTGCCGCCTTTTACAGTAAGGCAAAACTATCATCTTCAGTACCCGTTGATTACACATTAGTAAAACATGTCAGAAAACCAAATGGAGCGAAACCTGGCTACGTGATTTATGACAATCAGCAAACCGTTTATGTGACACCGGATGAAGATAAAGTGAATCAGCTTAAACAATAGTGAGAGCACATGGATTAATCCCTGTGTTTTTTGTACTTTGAGAAAATAAAAAGGACTGTTATACAGTAAGGGGTTCCGTTACTTTGGAGAAAAGTTTAAATCACAAACTAAATCACAGTGTTTTTTCACAATGATTTATGTATAAAACAGGCCAAAAATAACAACAAAAAAAGAGGTGCATTGGTACTGCACCTCTTTTGTAATATGATTTATATTTTTAAATGCTACTAATGGTGATGCTTCTTATTAAACTAACGCCCCATTTTGTTCAAGAAGATTAAGAAACATTTTTTTAAATCCAATGGCTTGGTCTTTCTAAATAATTTGGTATTTTAGTATGAACATCTCCAACTGCTGAATTGATTTGTGACTGTGTAAGAAAGAGAACTTCAGACAAGTCAGTACCACTTAAATCTGCGTCTCTAAGGTCAGCACCAATAAAATCGGCTCTCCTCAAATCACTTTGGCTTAAATTTGATGCTATCATTAGTTTCCCACGAAAATCTTCGCCTTGTAGATTTAATCCCTTTAAATTCGCTCCTAAATAGTCTGACTTTTTCTTCAAACCATTCTTTTTACCGTTTTTACTCCTGTTGGCTCTATACATTTCACTTGTCTCTAGTAACAGAGCGTTGACCTTGCTTCTATGTGCCACTATATCAATTTTTAAAATCTCTTCTGGCTCTTTCATGGTAAGTTCAATCGTTTCTTCATAAATCTTTTGCAGTCGACTTTGTATCGATTTTGTTTCCTTCAATGTAAGAGTATGTTGGAGATACCATAGCATTTCATGCAGTTGTTGAACAAGAGGAAATACAGCAAACATTTCTTCTGCATGTTCAGCATCTTCACGCCAATCTTTACCATTATAAATTGATTGTGAAACATGTTGACCAGCACCAAAACACTCATAAGAAACACAACCACGAAACCCTTTCTCCATCAATTGGTCGTGTATAGCACACAAGTTATTTGAACATAAATTACGGCAAGGATTTCCACCGTCTTTGTTAAAAGGGAAATCAGATGATTTTCCATAAGGTAACGCTACACAACATAATCCAAAACAATTTTTACAATCCGATTTTAATTCAATAAACATTTTTCAGCACTTCCTATAATTCACATATATGTTTTTACTTAATAACATAAATTAAATAGTTTTCGAACAGTTCAACTTAATCACATCTTCTTTCATTAACCTGCCCCTTTACTTAAAGTAAGAATGGAACTTTCCTGAAGTATTTGTCCCCGTTAATTATTAAGGAAGAAATTATTGACAAAACTGATTTAATCAAATTGCACTAAAACTTATTGGCAGCCTTATCTAACCTCTTGAAAAAATTACAAGCTTTCTATATCGCTCACCAATACGGGCAATCCATAGTGAAATAAATGTTGTTTGCCTTCAAGTTCCCGTAAGTTTGCTTGTGGAAATTTATCTGCATATTTTTTATGGTGTGTAAACGGTACGATATCTTCGTTACGACTATGATAAAGAAACAAATTTGGGATTTCAGGAAGTTTTTTTTCAAAGTTATTTTGGAGAGTGAAATCTTTCGACTTCCAATCATCCTCTAACCCCCAATAAGGAGCTGCAATTATAAACAAACCACTTAGAGATCTGTTAAATGATTCTTCAGAAAGGTACTTTAATAAGACAGAACCGCCTAACGAATGACCAATTAAAACCAGTTCTCCGTTTATCATATTTAGTTCCTTATTAAGCTTATTCTTCCATAGTACATACTCTGGATTTTCTGGATTAGGCATCTTAGGAATAACAAATTGATATTTATCCCTGAGTTCGCTTTCTAAATATGCTGAAAGTTTGCTACTTCCTTGTTCCTTTTCCTGTGGACCGGCACTATGAATAAATAAAACAGTTTTTTTCATTACCTCATTTCCTCCCTTACTTATTAATACATTCAACTATTATTTATTGGCTGAACAGCTTCTTTTTTTCTTGCTTTTTTATGATGTAAAGAATGCTCATTATTAAATTGTCTAATTTTCTTATTCAAAAAAGATGAAAATTTTCGCTACACTCCAACACAATTTATATATTTAAGTCCATTTTCCTTCTCTTATAATTGATTTATATTATCTCGTTATTCAACAGTCTTTCCAATGAATGCATCAATGAGCTAACTTTGTTCAACTCTAGTTAGCAATAGGTAAGCATTTGAAGTTATCCCCAGCTTTTCCCCTGCTCCGCACGAAGCATGCTAGTTTCCCAGCACTTCGCGGTCCATCTACCGATGTATGATAGATTATAAGTTCTTCGTTACCTTAGACGTGAGATGTTTCTACCTTTTTAAGCTCACATTTTACTCGATATTGATTTATTTTCTTTATCATTGAAATACTTAAATCTAATTTTTGCAACTCTGATATAATCGTTTCATGGTCTATACGGTGAACAAGTCGATGTATATCTTCATGAAGAATGCGAAGGTTGTTAAACTCATCCGTTCCTCCCAGATGTTTATGTCAGTGGACATCATAAGCCGTTAAATCCCAACCTGTGATTCGCATTTTCCCATTTTCATACTAAATCGACTAATTCGGTTATCCAAATATTCAACCGTTCTGTCTGGAAGGGTTGATTTCATTAGTATGCTGATTTCAGTTTCAATGTCTGGCATTAATTTATTGCAGACTTTCTTTCTGCCTTCTTCCGTAAAAAGAGATAATGTTGGACTAAAGTTCATTGTATTAACTGTTTTAATATTCCCTATCGGGAATAGATGGACAGTAGCAATTTTGAACGTTTTAAATCCTGTACTATAAAACTTTTTATAGGTTGAAGTGGGATTAATAGGATGTCCATATTTCCCAAAAGAACGAAGGCGGTTGTACAGAAAGGCTTTTAGCTCGTAGGCAAGACGTGAGAATTCTGGATTGACATGAGTAGCTCGGTTAAAATAATTATGAATACCCAACACCAAGCTATTGTACCGTAGAGCATTATTCAAAGTTGCCACATTTTAGTTGTTTCATGACTAATACCACTTCAATTCACGCTCATTAGTCATAACCGAGTCTGGATTTTTAACTTCCGAGTCTGGATTGATAACATATGAGTCTCGATTAATTGGTTCTGACTCTGGATATTTTATTTAAGAGTCTCGATTTTAACTATGGTTCTTCTAATTTAGATTATCAGCTCTTATTTACGTACTCCTTTTTCACATTATCAACTTGTTTCTCAAGTGCAGAGATTCTATTTTTAAAATAGGTTGATTGTTTTTCTATGTATAAGGTGATTTGATAGATTGAAAAACTGATCGATATTAATATCACCCCAAACAAGATTTGAATGATGCCTCCATTGGCATTATCTCTAATAAGGTCTACTATACCAAATAAAACAGGAAATAAACCTATAACACTTATCGCCGTACATAAACTATATATCACCTTTATATTCATCATTAATCCACCCCCAAAGTAGCATGAATGAATGCAGATATTAGGATTAAAACAAGTACTAGAACAAGTATTTTATATTCACGGCCATATTAAAATTCAATAAAACCCCTATTATTTCCTCCAAATTTCAACACATTATTCCAAAATAAAATAAAGACCCGACAAATTCGGGTCTCAAAGGGTAAAGTTAAACTTACATTTACACATCATCTCTCCATTTTAATAAATCCTCAACATCGCTATCTTCATAGGAATTCGTTGATTTGAGTTCTTCCATCAAGGAATCAAATGTCAGTAAACTATGTGATGGATAGCCGCTTTCTTTTAGGTTTTCAATACTAACTTTCATATTATAAGAAAAGATCGATACAATGCCTAAAACATCTCCTCCAGCTTCTTTAACCGCATTGGCCGCTTGAATTGAGCTTCCTCCTGTGGAAATTAAATCTTCAATGACAACGACTTTTTGTCCCTCTATTAGACATCCTTCAATCTGGTTGTTAAGGCCGTGGCTTTTTGGTTTATTCCTGACATAGATCATTGGTAAGTTTAAGCGGTCCGCTACCCATGCTGCGTGGGGGATTCCGGCTGTTGCACATCCGGCAATGACGTCAGTATCAGGATATTTTTCCTCGATGACTTTGACAAATTGATTGATAACTTCTTCTCTCACGTCAGGGTATGAGATGATTAACCGATTATCGCAATATATCGGCGATTTTAATCCTGAGGTCCACGTAAAATAGTGTTCAGTATTAACCTTCAGGGCTCCGATATCAATTAATTGTTTCGCTAGACTCATGATTCCACTCCTTTACGGCTCGATTGTATGCTTGTTTCGGATTTTTAACTTTGGTAATACTCCGTCCGATCACTAAGTAATCAGCTTGCTTTTGCTTAGCGATGGCTGGTGTAGCGACACGTTTTTGATCGTGATTTTCATCGCCAAGTAAACGAATGCCAGGTGTAACCGTAAGAAAATCGTCTTCAAAAATCTGTTTAATCTGTTCCGCTTCATAAACGGAACATACAACACCATCTGCACCACCTTTTTGGGCTAATTTAGCATAGGACTTAACCACATCATCAATAGGTTTATCAATTAACAGCTCTTGATTTAGCATGTCTTGGTCCGTTGAAGTCAGCTGTGTCACGGCCAATAGCCTAGGGCGATGACCATTGGTGACTTCTTCTAAACCTTGACGTGCTGCCTCCATCATTCGACGACCACCTGCCGCATGGACGTTGACGAAATCTACTTCTAATCGAGCAAGATTTTTCATTGCTTGATGAACGGTATTGGGAATATCGTGCAGTTTTAAATCAAGAAAAATAGAATGATCTCGTTCTTTCAGTCGCTCTATCAACTTCGGACCTTCACGGTAAAATAACTGCATGCCAACTTTAACTGGCACGCCATTTAAACCGTTACGATCTAAAAAATGAATTGCTTCCTCTTCTGTCGTAAAATCAAGGGCGATAAAAATAGGTGGTGTCATGATGTCACGGCTCCCTTCACTTCATCTAATGATTGAAATCCATACTTTTCTAATGTTTCAGGTAGTTCATCAATTAGATTTTGACAAACAAATGGGTTTTGAAAATTAGCTGTTCCAACTGCTACAGCATTTGCTCCAGCTAATAAAAATTCAATGATATCTTCTGTCGTACTTATACCTCCCATTCCGATAATCGGAAGTGTCGTTTGGGAACGAACTTGATGGATCATTCTTATTGCAATCGGTTTGATCGCGGGACCTGATAATCCGCCAGTTTCATTCGCAATTAAAGGCTGTTGGGTGTGCAAATCAATTTTCATGCCTGTTAAGGTATTAATCATTGATAACCCATCCGCCCCCGCTTCTTCTACGGCTTGAGCAATTGTTGTAATATCCGTTACGTTTGGTGAGAGCTTAACAAACAGTGGTTTTGGACATACTTTTTTAACTTGTTCAGTTAAATCATACGCTAACGTCGGATCCGTCCCGAACTGAATGCCGCCTTCTTGTACGTTTGGACACGAAATATTTATTTCAATCGCTTTAACAACCTGTTGAGCCGCAAGTTTTTCTGTCACTTCCACATACTCCTCTAATTGACTGCCCGCGACATTTGCGATCACAGGCGTATGGAATTGTTGTAAAAAAGGAAGCTCCTTTTCAATAATTTGATCAACCCCTGGGTTTTGTAGGCCAATTGCGTTCAACATTCCAGATGGTGTTTCAGCGACACGTGGTGTGGTATTACCAAATCGTTTATCACCTGTCGCCGCTTTAATCACAATGGCTCCCAATTCGTTTAAATCATAAAACTCACTAAACTCTCTTCCAAAACCAAAGCACCCCGAAGATGGCATGATAGGATTTTGTAAAGTTAAGCCACCTAAATTAACTGTTAGATTCATAGTGTCACCTCACTCGAATGAAAGACAGGACCATCCTGGCAGATTTTAACGTATCCTTTGTCGTTATGGGCTTCACGAACGCAGGCAAAACAGGCACCAATGCCACATCCCATTCGTTCTTCTATCGATAGATATCCATCTAAATATTGTAATTGCTGTTGGACAGCGCTGAGCATCTCTAAAGGTCCACAGGCAAAGTAAGTCGTGAAATCATCATTTAGATCTGTGATGATATCTGTGACAAACCCTTTTTGACCATAAGAGCCATCATTAGTTGCTATTAACGTATCCGAAACGTCCTTAAATTGGTTTTCATAAAAGATCTGAGCTCTAGATTGATAGCCTAATACAGCCGTAACATCGTTATGTTCACTCAAGTGTTGGCATAAGGCATATAGGGGTGGCACGCCCACACCGCCACCTATAACTAAAATTTTCTCTCCAAATAGATTTTCAGTTTCGAATCCATTCCCTAAAGGACCTAAAACATTAAGCGAGTCTCCTTCACTAAGTTGGCTCATCCAGTTCAACCCATCCCCGACGACCTTATAGATGAGCGTCATCTGGCTTTTGTTATGGTTATAGCTCGCAATGGAAAGGGGACGGCGTAACTTGTGATAATCCCCTTCGCTTATTTGAATGTGAACAAACTGACCGGGCCGGTTTATTTGTTGGACTAAATCGCCCTCTAGTAAAATTTCATAAGTATCAAGAGCAATTGGCTGATTAGAAATAACGGTTAAATGTTCAAGTTTCTTCATACTAGCACCGCCATTTTGGGTCTCGGCATAGCTGTAGCCGTAAAGGTCATCGATTCAATCACGCTTAACATCGCATAGGCTGTATCTAATGATGTTAGGCATGCCACACCATGTTCGACGGCTTCTCGTCGTATCCGAAAGCCATCGGTATGTGGTTGTTTTCCACGTGATAGCGTGTTAATGACGAATTGAACTTTACCTGTTTCAATTAAGTTTAAAAGATTATGTTGTGAGCCTATTTTGTTGACAGTCTTAACTGGAAGCCCCGTCGATTCGATCGCTTTGGCTGAACCTTCTGTGGCATACAGTTCAAACCCAATCGCATGGAACCGCTTCGCTAGTGTTAACATTTCATCTTTATCTTGATCAGCTACTGTTAATAGTACGGCCCCTTCAGTTGGGATAGACAATCCCGATGCAACAATGCCTTTATATAACGCCTTCTCTAAGTTGCGATCTCTACCAATCACTTCACCTGTCGATTTCATTTCCGGTCCTAATGTAATATCAACACTGCGCAACTTTTCAAAAGAGAATACCGGAACTTTAACGGAAATCATATCGTCTTCTGGAATTAAACCATCGACAAACCCTGAATCGATTAGCGATTTGCCTAACATAACTTGTGTAGCTAGATTCGCCATCGTCACGCCTGTAATTTTACTTAAAAATGGCACGGTCCGGCTAGCGCGTGGATTCACTTCTAAAACATACACATCGTCGTTATGATAAACAAATTGAATATTAATGAGACCTACGATATTAAGCTCCCGGGCTATTAATCTCGTGATTTCAACACATCGATCTTTTACTGAAGGCGCGATGTTTTGTGTCGGATAAACGGCAATCGAATCACCCGAATGAACGCCCGCTCGTTCGATATGCTCCATCACACCGGGAATGACAACGGAATCGCCATCACAAATTGCATCAACTTCAAGCTCAATTCCTGTTAAATACCGGTCAATTAAGACGGGACGATCAGGGTGAACTTCAACCGCATGCTTCATATAATACATTAAATCATTTTCGTCATGGACAATTTCCATTGCTCGGCCGCCTAATACGTAAGACGGGCGAACTAAAACAGGGTATCCGAGCTCCCTTGTTTCGGAAATCGCTTCATTTTCACTAGTGGCAACCCTAGCTTTTGGCCGTGGAATCCTTAACTTCTCTAGCATTTGTTCAAACTTATCACGATCCTCGGCACAGTCGATAGAATCCTTCGACGTCCCTAAAATCGGAACACCATGCTTCTCTAAACCATCGACTAATGAAATCGCCGTTTGACCGCCAAATTGCACGATGACACCTTCAGGCTCTTCAAGTTCAACTACATTTAAGACGTCCTCAAGTGTTAACGGTTCAAAATATAACTTATCCGAGATTTCAAAATCGGTAGAGACAGTCTCAGGGTTATTATTCATGATAATAGCTTCATAACCCGCTTCTTTTAAGGCCAAAACAGAATGGACCGTCGCATAATCAAATTCAATCCCTTGCCCGATTCTAATTGGACCTGATCCGATGACTAGAATTTTTGGTCGGTCGGTTACAACGGATTCATTTTCTTCTTCGTATGTGCTATAAAAATAAGGCGTTTCCGATGTAAACTCAGCCGCACACGTATCGACCATTTTATAAACAGGTAATGCTTGATGCCCTATTCGAAACTGGCGGATGTCATCTACTTCTGTTTGCCAAAGCCTGGCGATCGTTTCGTCTGAAAACCCTCGCTGTTTAGCTTCTTTTAATATTTCAAGATCCCAATGATTATAAGTTAATAATTGTTCTTGGTAAAGCAATTTTTCAATTTTATAAAGGAAAAACAAATCGATCATTGTATTTTGGTGTAAATCCTCTAAGGTAAACCCTCTTCTAAAGGCCTCTGCGATTAAAAAGAGTCGCTCATCATCGGCTATTTTTAATCGCTTCATTAAATCTTCCTTCGACAATTGCTCAACCTTTGGTAAATAGAAATCACGTGTACCTATCTCTAATGAGCGCACGGATTTTAATAGTGATTCTTCAAATGTCCGACCAATCCCCATCACTTCGCCTGTCGCTTTCATTTGCGTCCCTAATTGGCGGTTCGCGGCCTGGAACTTATCAAATGGCCAGCGCGGTATTTTCGTGACGACGTAATCTAGGGCCGGTTCAAAATGAGAATAGGTCGATCCCGTTACAGGATTGATCATTTCATCTAATGTTAACCCTACGGCAATTTTCGCTGCAATTTTAGCAATCGGATAACCCGTAGCTTTCGAAGCAAGAGCCGATGAACGACTCACCCTTGGGTTTACCTCAATCACATAATAGTTAAAACTATATGGATCGAGTGCCAGCTGAACATTACAGCCACCTTCGATCTCAAGCGCACGAATAATGTTTAATGACACATTTCTTAATAGCTGATACTCATGGTCACTTAATGTTTGTGATGGGGCGACAACGATGGAATCTCCCGTATGGATACCGACAGGGTCAATGTTCTCCATATTACAGACCACGATGGCATGGCCAGCACCATCACGTACAACCTCGTACTCAATTTCTTTAAAACCAGCAATACTCCGTTCGATTAAACATTGCTTAACAGGCGACACATCTAATCCATTTTGAACCGTCTCAACTAACTGCTCCTCATCCCCGCAAATTCCTCCACCCATGCCACCGAGTGTATACGCGGGGCGAACAATGACAGGGTAGCCGATTTGTTCCGCAAAATCTTGAGCTTCCTGAACCGACTGTACAATAGTGCTTTCCGGAACAGGTTCATTTAACTGATACATTAATTGACGAAAAGACTCTCGATCCTCAGCCTGTTCGATTGCACTTAGCTTTGTTCCTAATAATTCCACATCATATTCTTTTAAAATGCCACGACGTTCTAATTCCATCGCCATGTTTAAACCCGTCTGCCCACCTAAGGTTGGTAAAATAGCGTCCGGTTGCTCTTTTCGAATAATTTTAATTAAAAATTCAGGCGTTAAAGCCTCCATATAAACTTGATCCGCCATGGTTTCATCTGTCATAATCGTCGCCGGATTCGAGTTCGCTAAAATAACCTCGTAACCTTCGTCTTTTAAGGCTTGACACGCTTGTGTTCCAGCGTAATCAAATTCGGCTGCCTGACCGATGACAATAGGTCCGGAACCAATCACTAAAATTTTATTGATATCTGTACGTTTAGGCATGAACGACTCTCCCTTCTTGATAGCTACCGATTCGATTTAAAAACTCATCAAATAATCGATTAGAATCCTCTGGTCCGGGTGAACTTTCAGGATGGTACTGAACAGAAAAAACATGGTACGATTCATGCTCCAATCCCTCAACTGTTTCATCATTTAGCGCCACTTGTGTCATAGTCAAACTTGTCTGAGCTAATGACGATGCCGTAACGGCATACCCGTGATTTTGTGAAGTCATCCATACTTCACCAGAATGAAGTTGTTTAACGGGATGATTAGCCCCTCGATGGCCGAATTTCATTTTATGCGTATCCGCTCCACACGCTAACGCGATTAATTGATGACCTAGACAGATTCCAAAAATCGGAACTTTCCCCATCAAATTTTTAACTAAGGCAATTCCCTCTGGCACATCCTTGGGGTTACCTGGTCCATTCGACAACATGACGCCATCAGGTTTTAACTGTAAGATGTCTTCAGCGGACATATGATAAGGAACCACGGTGACGTGACAGTTTCGCTTCGTAAATTCACGTAAAATACCATGCTTCATCCCGAAGTCAACGAGTACAATACGTTCATCATGACCAGGTACGACATACGGTTTGAGCGTCGACACACGTTTGACTTGATCAGTCCTCGGTTGATAACGTTGAAGCGATTTGAAAACCTCATCATTTTCTTCAAGTGAATCGGTTAACATTGCTTTCATGGATCCTTCTTGACGAATCCTTTTGACTAGACGTCTTGTATCTATGTTTGCTAAGCCTGGGATATTTTTTTGACTTAAGTATTCATCAAGGGTCCATTCATGACGAAAGTTTGAAGGGAATTCAGTATATTCCTTAACAATTAAAGCTGAAATTGCCGGCTGAATCGTTTCAAAATCATCACGGTTAATCCCATAGTTCCCGATTAACGGGTAGGTCATCGTCACCATTTGATCACAATATGATGGATCCGAAATAATTTCTTGATAACCCGTCATACTTGTATTAAATACTACTTCCCCTACTCGGTTATTTACTGATGCTCCGAATGCTGTCCCTTTAAAGACAGAGCCATCTTCTAAGATGAGATATCGTTTAGACATATGCCTTCTCCTTTCGCCAAGCAATTTTTCCATTTACGATTGTTAACGTTGGTACACCATTGACATCCCAACCATTAAAAGGTGTGTTATGACCTTTTGACGAAAAGTTGGATGAATCAATCGTTTGTGTTTCTTCTAAATCGACTAAAACTAAATCGGCCGGATCTCCCACGTTCATCGTTCCATAGGGCAAGCCAAATATGTCGCATGGCTTTTTTGTTAGCCATAAAACGAGTTGGTTTAGTGTAAAAATACCTGTTTGAACAAAATGAGAATATAAAAGCGGAAATGCTGTTTCGAGCCCAACAATTCCAAATGGAGAATGTTGAAATCCATGAGATTTTTCTTGGACTGTATGTGGAGCGTGGTCCGTGGCAATGCAATCAATCGTGCCATCTAAAAGACCATCGATTAAAGCTTGACGATCTTCATAGGCACGTAATGGTGGATTCATTTTATAATGAGCATCGTCTGAAGGAATATCATTTTCTGTTAGTAATAAATGATGTGGGGTAACTTCTGCTGTAACAGGAATACCTGCTCGCTTAGCATCACGAATCACTCTGACAGACTCTTTCGTACTCACATGACAAACATGATTATGACAACCTGTTGCTTCAGCTAATAATACATCTCGAGCAATTTGCAGGGACTCACTAATAGAAGGAATACCAGGTAAACCAAGCTCTTCGTTCTTCTTACCATCATGCATGACACCTTCATAGACTAAGGAATTATCCTCACAATGGGCCACGATTGAAGCATTTGCTCCTTTCGCTTGTTTCATGGCCTCATACATCATGCCAGCTGACTGAACACCAACACCATCATCCGTAAACCCAAACGCACCTAAACCTTTCAAACGAACAAAATCAACTAATTCCTCTCCACCTTGATCTTTCGTAATAGCCGCATAAGGTAAAACGCGAACATGTGCTGATTGTTCGATCCTGTCGTTTACGAGGTTAATCGATACACTTGAGTCTGGCACAGGATTTGTATTTGGCATTGCGCAGACCGTTGTAAAACCACCTTTTGCAGCAGCAAGCGTACCAGTATCAATCGTTTCTTTTGCTTCTCCTCCTGGTTCACGTAAATGGACGTGAATGTCAACAAATCCCGGTAACAAGTACTGACCTTTGGCGTCAATCACTTCTGCATGGTAGGAAGTAAAATTCATTCCATAAGCTTTAATTTTTCCGTATTCTATAATGACATCTGTTAATTCCTGATGGTTAAGCAGTTTAACGTTCTTAATAAGCAATGTCATAGCTATATCCCCCTTGATTTAAATAAACCTGAATAATCGCTTGACGGATGGCTACGCCGTTTCGCATCTGTTTAAAAATTCGCGAACGATCACATTCAACTAATCGACTATCAATCTCAGTCCCCCGATTAATAGGAGCAGGGTGCATAATAATGCTGTTAGGTTTCATACGTCTCTCCCGCTCAACCGTTAATCCGTACTGACTTAAATAGTCATCAAACTCATAACTCTTGTTATGTCTTTCTTTTTGAACACGAAGCAGCATCAGGACGTCCGCTTGTTCGACGGCATCATCTAATTCAACGTATTGATAAGGCAGGCGTTCATCACGCCACTCATCTTTTGCAACGAACTGGACGTTCGCTCCGAGTCGACTCAACACATTGGCATTAGACCGTGCCACACGACTGTGCAAAATATCACCACAAATCGCAATGTTCAGTCCTTCAAATTGACCAAACTCCTGTTTAATCGTCAACAAATCAAGTAATGACTGAGTTGGGTGCTCCCCTGTTCCGTCACCAGCATTGATAATCGGTATTTGAATATCCGTTAATTCATCATAGTAATGTTCTTGCTCGTGGCGGATGACAACAAAGTCAACACCTATAGCTTCGACGGTTTTAACCGTGTCGTATAAGGTTTCACCCTTCGTTACACTTGAAGTTTCTGGCATGAAGGAGAGTATATTCACACCAGACTTCATACAAGCCATTTCAAAACTCATCTTTGTTCTCGTTGATGGTTCATAAAATAATAGGGCAGCCGTTTTCCCTTGATCGATCATATTGGCTTTATTAGCCAACAAATTATTTGCGTTATCCAACAATTGTTGAATCTCTCCTGTTGAAAGGTCTTGAATAGATAATAGATGCTTCAACGAACTTCCCCCTTAGCTTGCTTTCTGTTCGGCATCGAACATATTGTCACTGCCTTTGGCTTGTTCTCGACCTGGCAGAATTAGATTTAATAGGATTCCAATAATGGCTGATAAGGCCATACCAGCGATTTGTAAATCAAATTCACCGATTTGAAACTCCAGATACATGCCACCGATTCCAATCACTAAAATGACAGAGGAAATGATTAAGTTACGATTGTTTCCTAAGTCAACGTTGTTATCAATCAGCATCCGTAGACCACTTGAAGCAATGATCCCGAATAAGAGAATGGACACGCCTCCCATGACGGGTTGCGGGACCGATTCGATTAAAACAGCGATAATATCAATGAACCCGAAGAAAATAGCTAGTATCGCAGCTCCTCCGATCACAAATATGCTAAAGACACGAGTGATTGCTAATACTCCGATATTTTCGCCATAAGTCGTATTCGGTGGTCCGCCTAGAACAGACGCTATTAATGTTGCTAAACCATCTCCTAAAATGGATCGATGTAGCCCAGGCTTTTTAATAAAGTTTTGACCTGTCACTTTTGATAAAACCATTTGGTCACCGATATGCTCTGTAATGGTTACAAGCGCAACAGGTACCATAATGCCAACAACCGATAAGCTGAGCACATCAAATGGTGAAAAATCAACAAAAGGAATAATAAAATCTGGCTTCGTGAAAATCGCTGTCATCAATTCGCCAAAGCTATTGGCATTAACGACTTCATTCCAGCTCGCTTTAATCGGCTCGGTATCAACAACCCCGCAGAAAAGTGCATATAGATAGCCACCCACAATCCCTAATAAAATCGGGATAATCTTCCAGAACCCTTTGAAGAAAACGGAAGCCACAATTGTTATGAGTAGAGTCACAAGTGCAACTGAAATAAACGTCAAATTGTAATTGCCGTCTACATCATTCATTGCCATATCAATGGCTGTTGGCGCTAATCCCAAACCGATGACCATAATGACTGGTCCTACAACGACTGGTGGTAAAATATGAAGTAACCAATTAACGCCTATCCATTTAATTAAGAGTGATACAATGCCATATACAACACCGACTAAGAAGGCACCTACCATTGCACCTTCAAGGCTTTCGACCTGACTAGCGAGTGTAATCGGATAAATAAATGCAAAGCTTGAACCAAGATAAGCCGGAATTTGACCTCTTGTTATGATGAGGTAAGCTATTGTTCCTAAACCACTTGTAACAAGTGCAACGCTAGGTGGCATATCTGTTAAAAATGGTACTAAAATTGTCGCGCCAAACATCGCAAATAAATGCTGCAAGCTTAAAACTAGCCATTGGTTCCACTTCGGTACATCTCGTATATCTAACACTTTTTCATTGTTATTCATCTTAATTCCCCCATTTTTAATTTTTAGCTATTGCCTAGGTGTCTCCTTACTCCCTCTATTTTCGACACAAAAAAACCTCTTTGCGAAAGGTTGCAAAGAGGTATACCTGTACATACTACTTCCTGTAAACATACAAGTGCTCTCACAACCTTTCTAGCCTCTCTGGACTAAATTTAAAGGTTTATCTATTTAGTTATTCATAAATACTGACTTGATCCATGTCATCTGATTCAACTAATCGAACCTTGATGACTTCACCCTGCGAGGTAGGGATGTTTTTACCAACATAGTCCGCTCGAATCGGTAGTTCACGATGTCCTCGATCAATTAAGACAGCAAGCTGAATCGTTTGTGGTCGACCTAAATCAATAATCGCATCCATAGCTGCTCTTACTGTTCGTCCGGTATATAAAACATCATCTATTAAAATGATTTTTTTACCGAAAATGTCTTGTTGAATATTCGTTTGATTCACTGTCGCTTCATCAACTTCGTCCTGGTTGGATAAATCGTCACGGTAAAGCGAAATATCAAGCTCGCCCGTGTCGATCGTGACATTTTCTATCTGTTCAATATTTTGTTGAATACGTTTTGCTAAGGGCATACCACGGGTCTTAATCCCAACGAGCATTAAATTATCTGTCCCTTTATTACGCTCGATAATTTCATGGGATATCCGTTTTATGGCCCTTGCAATAGCTTGCTCATCTAGTAGCTTAGTCTTTTCCTGCATCAACACCCCTCCTTAATGCAAAAACCTCTTTTGACACGCAAGGTGACAAAAGAGGCTTTAGATACACTAATCCCTACATAACCGTACTTATTGTCACCTTGCTAGCCTCTCTGGACTATGA
Organism: Tenuibacillus multivorans; assembly: GCF_900103915.1. Taxonomy (GTDB): domain Bacteria; phylum Bacillota; class Bacilli; order Bacillales; family Alkalibacillaceae; genus Tenuibacillus; species Tenuibacillus multivorans. The sequence goes on from NZ_FNIG01000002.1 coordinate 172,134, forward strand.
TTAAAGGTCTTTATTTTCTAATGATTAATTTTACGTCATTTAAACTATATGTCAATAGATTTTCGCTATTTTTTCTAATGTATCCTGAAAAACTTGTGGTGGATCAGCTGTAAAACTTAACTGTTCATTCGTCACAGGGTGGGTAAACTCGATTTTTCGGGCATGTAACGCTTGCCCTTGAACATTCAACGTTTTACGGCGTCCGTATTTAGGATCACCGACAAGTGGATGGTCAATGTATTGAAAATGGACCCTAATTTGATGAGTACGTCCGGTCTCTAAATCACAATAAACATGTGAATAATGCCCAAAGCTCTCTTTAACTGAAAAATGGGTAATAGCAGGCTTACCATGATGAACGACTGTCATCTTTTGCCTGTCGTTAGGGTCTCGTCCGATTGGGGCATCAATGGTTGCCTTATCATGATTAATCACACCGTGAACAATCGCCTCATATTGACGCTTAATTGCTTTATTAGCAAGCTGATCAGACAGTTGTTCATGAACTTTGTCATGCTTCGCTACCACGAGTAACCCACTCGTATCTTTATCAATTCGGTGAACAATCCCTGGTCGATAAACACCATTAATGCCAGATAAATCATCACAATGATAAAGTAAAGCATGGACTAATGTGCCGGTACGGTGACCGTGTGACGGGTGAACCACCATACCTTTTTCCTTATTTACCACCAGTAAGTGTTCATCTTCATAAACGATATCTAACGGAATATTTTCAGGCTCAATACTCATTTCCTGAACTTCAGACTCTTCCCACTGAATGTCATCATGAAGCTGGCATTTATAATTACTTTTGATATTTTGGCCATTAACTAACACAAGTCCATCCTTAATCCAAGATTGAATTTGACTTCGGGATGCATCTTTATTTAAATCCGTTAGGACCTTATCTATACGTTTGTTATCGTATGTTTCTGTTACGACATATTGGTGTTTACTCATTAGCATTCTTTCCTTTTTTCTTCATTTCATCGATTAACATCATTATAATGACAAAAATGACCCCAACCGTTAGAGCAGAATCCGCTATATTGAAAATCGGGAAGTCATAGCCAAAGATGACAACATCGATAAAATCAATCACTTCTTGTAAGTATATACGATCGATAAAATTACCAATTGCCCCTCCTAAAATTATTGCAAAGCCAACCATCAACCACGGGTAGCTGTTCTTATATTGCTGCATGTAGTATATAATGATACCTATTACAATTACAGTCACAATATAAAAGAGCCACATTTGGCCTTCTAAAATCCCCCATGCTGCCCCACTGTTTCGATGCGATGTAATAGAGAAAAATCCTGGTATAACTTCAACGGATTCATATAATTCCATTGAACTTTTAACCATCCATTTCGTTATTTGATCGAAAAATATAATGATTAAGGTGAGTATGTAGTATTTCACTTTGTGACCTCCATTACCGTCTTTCCTATTGCATTTTACCATAAAAACAAGAACTTAACGATAAAGAATTGAAATCAAGGATTTTCTGATCAAAATAAACTTACAATGGTAAAAAAGAGTCCCGAAGACACAAGCTTCAGGACCCTTAATAAGCATTAACCAACAACGCTAGCACATCGATCACAAAGATCTGGATGTTTGTCATTTTGACCAACTGAATGAGATGAAACCCAACAGCGTTGACACTTCTCACCTTCATGTTTTTCAACCGCCACGGATACACGATCATAAGATTTAGCCAGATAATGGCTATCAGCCACGTTAACTTCCGAGACAATTAAATATTGATGGAGATGTTCCATAGACTCTAATAAATCCATGGTTTTTTCATCTTTTGGAACAATCGTTAATTTAGCTTCTAACGATTTACCAATAACTTTATCAGCACGAGCTTCCTCAAGCGATTTTAAGACATCCTCTCGTACCTCCATAAAGTCTTCCCATTTTTCTTTAATTGTTTCCTCATTTTCAACCTTTCTGGCTTCTGGCATATCAGTAAGCTGAACGTTTTCGGCTTCAACTCCTGGAATGTACTGCCATACCTCATCTGCTGTATGAGCTACAATTGGTGATAATAATTGTGTTAAGCTGACGATCATCTCATAATAAACCGTTTGAATACTACGGCGGCGATGACTATCCGCATTTTCGATATATAAAATATCTTTCGCAAAATCTAAATAGAACGCACTTAAATCAACTGTGCAGAAGTTATTAATCGTATGATAAATCGTTGAGTATTCATAATCATCATATGCTTGGCGAACCTTGCGAACGGTTTCCTGTAAACGAATTAACATATAACGATCGACTTCTTCTAAATCGGCTTCTGCAACCGCGTCTTTTTTCGGATCAAAGTCGTGTAAGTTACCAAGTACAAAGCGTAAAGTGTTACGAATTTTACGATAAACCTCTGCTACTTGTTTCAGGATTTTATCGGATACACGAACATCAGCAGAATAATCGGTACTTGCAACCCATAGGCGTAAAATATCAGCACCAAGCTGCTTCATAATCTTAGAAGGAATCATGACGTTCCCAAGCGATTTACTCATCTTACGGCCTTCGCCATCTAATGTAAAGCCATGACTTAAAATACCTTTATAAGGCGCTTTACCTGTTACGGCAACTGATGTCGTTAACGATGAATTAAACCAACCACGATATTGGTCAGATCCTTCTAAATAAAGATCAGCTGGACGATCTAAATCATCACGTTCCACTAAGACGCCTTGATGGGTTGATCCAGAATCAAACCACACATCCATAATATCGGTTTCTTTTGTAAACTCACCATTTGGACTTGATGGATGTGAAAAGCCTTCTGGTAATAAATCCTTCGCTTCTCGCTCAAACCACACATTAGAGCCATGATCTCTAAATAGATTAGCAACATGCTCAATCGTTTCTTCCGTAATGATTGGCTCATCATTTTCACCATAAAAGACGGGAATTGGGACACCCCATACACGTTGACGTGAAATACACCAATCCTCTCGATCTTTTACCATGTTGTGCATTCGGATTTCACCCCAGTCAGGGTGCCAATTTATATTTTTGATTTCCTTCAGTAGGTTGTCACGGAAGTCTTTTACCGATGCAAACCATTGCGACGTCGCACGAAAAATCGTCGGTTTCTTCGTACGCCAGTCATGTGGGTAAGAGTGTGTAATAAATTCAAGTTTTAATAAAGCACCTTTTTCGTCTAGCTTTTGTGTGATCTCTTTATTAGCCTTATCATAAAATTGCCCTTCAAAGCCTGGCGCTTCTTCAGTAAAGACCCCTTTTTCGTCGACGGGGCATAGCGCATCTAAACCGTAATCTTTTCCAATCCAAAAGTCATCTTCCCCGTGACCTGGTGCTGTGTGAACACATCCCGTACCTGATTCGGTTGTGACGTGATCACCAAGAATGACTAATGAATCACGATCATAGAAAGGATGTTGAGTGACTACATGCTCTAAGTCTTGACCTTTAAAGGAATTAAGAACGTTTGGTTGATCCCACTCGAGCTGCTCTGAAACCTCTTCAAATAAGTCATGCGCGATAACAAATTTCTCACCACTTACTTCAACAACGACGTATTCTAATTCTGGGTGTAGTGCAATCGCTAAGTTTGCAGGAATCGTCCAAGGTGTTGTCGTCCAAATGATGAACTTCTCATCCCCATTTAAGATACCTTTACCATCTGTTACCTCAAAAGAGACGTAGATTGATGGGGAGCGTTTATCTTTATATTCGATTTCAGCTTCAGCTAGGGCAGATTCTGATGATGGTGACCAATAAACAGGCTTTTTACCTTTATAGATGTAGTCACGCTTCGCCATCTCACCGAATACTCTAATCTGCTGAGCTTCAAATTCAGGTTTTAACGTGATATATGGATTATCCCAGTCACCACGTACGCCTAACTGTTTAAACTGCTCACGTTGACGATCAATTTGATCGAGTGCATATTCTTCACAAAGCTTTCTAAATTCCGCAATGGACATCTCTTTACGTTTAATTTTTTTCTTTTTAGTCAAGGCAACTTCAATCGGTAAACCATGCGTATCCCAGCCCGGTACATACGGAGCATGGAAGCCAGCCATTGATTTATAGCGAACGATGAAGTCCTTTAAAATTTTGTTTAACGCGTGCCCCATATGAAGGTCACCATTAGCATACGGTGGTCCATCATGTAACACAAATAATGGGCGCCCTTTCGTCCGTTCTTGAACTTTTCCATAAATGTTGTCTTCATCCCAATGCTTTTGCATTTCTGGTTCACGGTTTGGCAAATTACCGCGCATCGGAAATTCCGTTTTAGGCATTAACAACGTTTCCTTATAGCTCATAATAATCCTCCTTTTTCTTTCGTCCTTCGTTCACTTTCATACTTTCTATCATTAACCAAAATTTGAAAGTATAAAAAAAGAGCTTTCTCAAATCCCTAATAGGGACGAGAAAACTCGCGGTACCACCCTCATTGAATCATGCTTTAAGCATCATTCCACTCGACATTCGTAACGTGAATAAACCGTCCTTATCTACTCCATTCAAAAAGGAACTCCAGGATGATCTTCCTTAAAAGATCGTTACTAGGCTTACACCACCCCTAGCTCGCTTGAAACGATAACCTCTTAAGTACTGTTCCCATCTTCGTTTTCAAAATATGATTTGATTATGCTTATACGATATGAAATTATATGGAAAAATGATAGCTTCGTCAAGAAAAATTACTCAGATGTTGAATATTCATCTATACGTTGATCTTCGAGACCATCTTCATTCGTTTCAAGTTCAAATAAATCTTCCCAATCATTATTATCAATAATATCTAATTGTGCTTCAACTAACATTTTTAAACGCGTACGGAAAACCTTAGCTTGTTTTTTCAACTCTTCGATCTCCATTGAAACAGTTCGTGATTTTCCTAGTGCCTCATTAACTATTCGATCCGCGTTTTTCTCAGCCTCTTTAATAATTAGCTTAGCTTCTTTATTAGCATTATTTTTAACCTCATCCGCTGTTTCTTGAGCGACAAGTATCGATCGATTCAATGTCTCTTCAATATTATTGAAATGACCGTTCTTTTCTTCAAGCTCAGCTACACGATCCTCTAAAGCTTTCTTTTCACGAATGACTTTTTCAAAATCTTTAATGACTTGATCTAAAAACTCATTAACCTCATCTTCGTCATAACCACGGAACCCTCTTGTAAATTCCTTGTTATGAATATCTAATGGCGTTAAGCCCATTTTGTAGCCCCCTTTTGTACTCATACGTCGCTAGATTTATATAACTATTTCGACAACAACTTATAAATTCCTGCAAATATCTTGTTATTTTAATCTCGCCACTTGAATTCTTATCTTATTTTTCTTAGTTTCGCCTAAAAGATTGATAACCTTACTCCGGCCTTTTTTTCTAAGCGATATTAAATCACCAGGCTCTAAAGGATACGACGGATCTTTAACTAATCGGTAATTAACCTTGACAGCATCCTTTTCAATATATAATTGTGCTTTCTGCCTTGAGATTTGGTATATTTCCTTTAATATAACATCTAAACGAGTAGAGGAGACCGTTCCATGCTTCTCCTCCCAATGATGGTATTGTTCAACAATTTGTGAAAAAGGAACGTCTTTTAATGTTATCGACGTATTTTTGATCTTTGTTAGTTCCATTTGTATAAATACCGCAATTTCTTGATCAGCGATAATTTGAAAAATACCGTCATCAACGATTAAATCACCAATTTTTTTACGCCGAATACCGAGTGACATTAACGTTCCAAGCACGTCACGATGCGATAAATTCACAAATTTTGAATGATAGGATCCTTCGAGAACGGTTATATTAAACCGGTTCTCATCAATGGTTTCATAGAACGGGGCCAAAATCGCCTGCTTCCGTTCAGCATGTCCAAACCCGCCAAAAAAATCAAGCTGCATATCACTTGGCTTACCAATAATAGATTGAAAAATCGTTTGCTCCCTTGGATCTAAAAAATCCGTTACAATCGTTTTATGTAGTACTTCAACTTGTTCTTTCCAATCTAATACTTGGTCGATAAATGTTTCTTCTTCCGGTCTAAAATGTTGATAAATGTCCATATGATTAACCCCATTCAAGATTTACAAAATCATATTAAATAACTCAATTGCACCTCTTGAAGCTAAATTGAGAACAATAATCGCAACAATTGGTGAAATATCAATCATGCCTAAAGGTGGAATAATGCGACGAAACGGTTCTAAGAAGGGTTCACAAATTTTACCTAAAAATTGCCCAATCGATGAATCCCGTGCACCAGGAAACCATGACATTAAAATATAGGCAATCAATGCAAACGAATAAATTTGAATCGCGTTAACAATAATATTAGCAATTAAATACATAACTTTTACCTACCTTCTACTAAATTGTTCCTCTTCACCCATTAATTCAGTAATATTACCCGAAATATTAACATGCTCTGGTGTACATAAAAATGTTTGCTGGCCTAACTTTTGTATGTTTCCATTTAATGCGTAAACAGTACCACTCAAAAAATCGACAACTCGCCTACCGGTTGCATGGTCTAAGCGCTGTAGATTAACAACTATGGATTGACCCTTCTTTAAATGATCACCCATGTTCTGTGTCTCATCATAAGTCGTTGGTTCACAAAGTACCATTTTGGCATCATTTTGTATCGACGTTAGGTTTACAATATTACCTTTATGATCCTTTGAGGATGACTGTTCCCGAAATTCTGGGTGCTGCTTTTCCTGAACAGGTTCTTCTACTTCTTCATATTCATCAAAGTCAAAAAATGCCTTGAACTTGTCTTTAAAACCCATTTCAAAACCTCCCTTATTTCAATTCGTTTCCGACTAAGCTTGAACCAACTCGAATATGAGTAGCTCCTTCTTCAATAGCAATCTCATAATCCTGACTCATTCCCATTGATAAATATGTACATGGCGCATGGCTCAACTGCTTGTCCCTGATTTGATCACGGTATTCCCGAAGTGATCGAAAACAACGACGGATGAGGTCACGATCCTCTGTTAATGGCGCCATCGTCATGAGACCTACCACTTCAATATTTTCATAGTTTCTAAGTAAATCAATAAATGATTCTAATTTTTCAGGATCTAGCCCATGTTTCGACTCTTCTCCACTCGTATTAACTTGTACGAAACAAGGAATTTTCCGATTAGCACGTTTATTAATTTCCTTGGCTAACGATTTCCGATCTAGCGAATGAATATAATCCACATCATCAATTACTTCTTTCACTTTTCTAGACTGTAATGTGCCAATAAAATGCCAAATTGCATCATTTCCAATTGCAGCATGTTTTTCTTGAAAACCCTCTAAACGGTTTTCACCTAAATTTGTCACACCAGCATCTATGGCTTCTTGGGTGGTTTCGATTGATACATACTTCGTAACAGCAATGACTGTAATATCGTCTTGATTCCGATTAGCACGCTGAGAAGCTTCTTCTATTTGGTTTGTTAATTGATTATATTTCTCAATAACTGTCATCAGAAATCCCCTCTTATATATCTAATAGTTCAACTATTTGCGATAGATAAATGCCATCATTCGCCCTGTTTGACCTTGATCACGACGATGAGAGTAAAATAAAGATTGATCACGATACGTACAATAGTCCGTGATATGGATATTTTCTTCTTTAACCCCATCATCGACTAAATAAAGGAAATTTAGTCGTTTTAAATCTAAAAGCCCATGATTTTCAGTCGTTGGTGTTAAAACTTTGGTCTGATAGGATTTTGGAATATGTTGAATGACATACGCATCAATTTCATAATAAGACTGCGAAATACAAGGTCCAATCACAACCTCAATATCCTCAGGGTTAATGCCTTTATGCTTAAATCGCTCTATCATGTGTGGACCGATTTGTTTAACAGTCCCTTTCCAACCTGCATGTGCAATGCCAATCCAATTATCCTGTTTAGTGCGAAAGATGAGCGGAACACAATCAGCGTAATAGGCCGTTAAAACATGATCAGGGTTATTCGTAATCATGCCATCACCATCTACTTGTGGAGCATCATGGCGTAAGTCCTCTTCATTATAATGGGGCTCCGTTAGATCTAAAATGTTACGACTATGTATTTGGTTTAAAGATTTCCACTGTTTAAGATCTCGCTCTATCCATTGACTAAACCGTTTACGATTTTGTAAAACATTCTCGCGTCGATCTTGGACATGAACACCTAAATTCATCGAATCATATGGTGTTTGGCTAAATCCATTTTGGCGCGTCGAAAAACCGGCCACAACGTTTGAATTTTTCCACGGTAATATGTCCAAATACCCTTTTTCGTGTTGTTGTAAAACCTCCATCGTATTCTCCCCTTATATGATTATCATTTTATCATAAATAACGCTATTTTTCTGCATAATCAGGTGTCAATTTGCTGATTCATTTGGGGTACACGAACTAAAATAACATCCTCCCCGATTTTTTCAATATGCGACCAACGAATAAGCATTTCTTCTTCTTGACCGAATATACCAAACCATTTGCTTTGAGTTGTAATAACTAATGCTAACACAACGCCAACGGCAACATCGACCTCTAAATCATTAATAAAACCAATCTTTTCACCATTTTCAACATTAATAATATCCTTCGTTTGCAGCTGAGATAACAACATGCACCATCACCCCTTACTCCATACATATGTCAAAACAGATAAAAAAATAGCCTCCGAATATTATTCAGAGGCTATTGTTAAAGAAAATTAACTTTCTAACACATTTTTATTCATTTCTTTAATCGCTGATTTCTCAAGTCGTGATACTTGAGCCTGGGAAATGCCAATTTCCTCAGCCACTTCCATTTGTGTTTTGCCTTCAAAGAAACGTTGATTAATAATTAATTTTTCACGATCATTTAAACCTTTAATCCCTTCCCGTATAGCTAAATCATTAACCCAGGAAGAATCTTTTTGCTTTTCATCTTTTAATTGATCCATAACAAAGATAGGATCACTACCATCATTATAAATCGGTTCAAACAATGATACTGGATCCTGAATCGCATCCAGCGCAAAGACAATATCTTCTTGGGGAACGTCCATTTCTTTAGCAATCTCTTGGGTTGTTGGTTCAGTTGATGTCTTACTCATGAGCTGTTCTTTAATTTGTAACGCCTTATAAGCGATATCTCTTAAAGAACGAGATACTCGAATAGGATTATTATCTCTTAAGTATCTGCGAATCTCACCTATAATCATGGGAACCGCATAAGTAGAAAACTTCACATTTTGTCCTAAATCAAAATTGTCAATAGATTTCATTAATCCAATACATCCGACTTGAAATAAATCATCAACATTCTCTCCACGATGGTTAAATCTCTTGATGACACTGAGTACTAATCTTAAATTTCCGTTAACTAAATCTTCTCTAGCTTGTACCTCTCCATCTTGCATTCTTCTGAATAGATCACGCATTTCCTCGTTTGTGAGTACTGGTAACTTTGAAGTATCAACACCGCAAATTTCAACTTTATGTCTCGCCATTTATGCCCCTCCCGTATGGAGATGATGTTCAATTTAAAGTTTCTCCATTACGAGAGTTTTTATGCGGATAAGATCATTTTCAAAATATTATATTTCTGAAATCAATTTAGAAAATTCCACCTCGATTTATCTAAAAATGCGTGTTTGAAGCCTTATAATATTACTCAGTACTATACCATCTTGTTAAATTCTCTTTTCAATCGTTTAATAATTTTTTTCTCTAAACGAGATATATATGATTGCGATATGCCTAATTGCTCAGCCACATCTTTTTGCGTTTGCTCACTATTTCCTCTAAGACCAAAACGCATCTCCATAATTTGCTTCTCTCTTCCAGAAAGCTTTGATAACGCAGATTTTAATAAATTTTTATCAACTGTCAAATCAAGGTCCTTCGTAATAATATTCTCATCTGTTCCAAGCACATCAGACAACAATAATTCATTACCGTCCCAATCGACATTTAAAGGTTCATCAAAAGAAATTTCCGTTTTACGTTTATTATTTCTTCTTAAGTACATTAATATTTCATTTTCAATACATCTTGATGCATATGTTGCTAACTTAATATTTTTCTCAGGATTAAATGTATTAACGGCCTTTATTAAGCCTATCGAGCCAATACTAATTAAATCTTCAATATGAATACCAGTATTTTCGAACTTTTTCGCAATGTATACAACCAATCTTAAGTTATGTTCGATCAATTTTGATTTTCCCTTAGGATTCCCTTCAGCGACTAGATCAAGCATCTCTTTCTCTTCTTCTTTTGATAATGGAGGTGGTAAGGCTTCACTTCCCCCAATGTAATATATTTCATCAGGGTCTCGTTTAAACTTTATGATAATGGATAAAAAGATATTTTTTATACGATACCAAACTCGCTTCATTAGGATACTCCTTTCGTTTCTTGAACCTTTGTATTTTTAGATTGAAGTAATAATGGATGTAATAAGCTGTTATAGGAAATTTGACTTGAAAATTTACCAAAATGGATGCCGATGTACACCCGTTTTGTTGAATGAATTAATTGATTCACGTGAATCGATATTTGATTCACTTGAATAACAGGTATATAACCATGATCGCCCCCAGCTTTTTTGAGCGGTATATATTCAAACATGTACTCAGAATTTGTATCGTCTATAGGTTTATGTTTTAATCGCTCAACAAGCTCTTGACCGAACCAATTACTGGCTGTGGGCTCATCGATGAGCATGATGGGTTTATTAACTAATGGATGTGTGAGCTGATTACCTGTATCATAAAAACCTTTTAATTGATAGATGCGTCGATCATCTAATTGCACAGACACATCATATAATTGTTGATGATGCAGTTTAGTGACAGATAAATGCTGCAGACGATCCTTTGTAAACCATAAAAATATCGGGAAACTGATCACAATAAATATCCAACTGACACTGTTTCCATACCCAATATATGTTAACCATGGGAATTCCACATTCTGACTTTGCAAGAAAAAGTGCAGCCCAAATAATCCACCTCCGATGGCAAAATTAATGAAGTAAAAACTAAACATGTATTTTATAAATGTTTTGACTGACCGAATGTTAAAGGCAATCAGAATAATTCCAACGGAGTAAATAATTTTAATAACGGGGTGCCCGAGCCAGTCCAAACTAGTGACAAACGTTAAAGGAATGATTAATGATGCATAGAGACTCGCCAGAAATAAACGGGTATGGGTAAACGGGAGTTTCATAACCCAAGCGACGACCAATAAAACTAACCAATCAAAAAAAAGATTTAATAACCAAACTAAGTCTAGATAGATTTGCACGAGATTCATCCTCTATCGAAATCAAAACTTTAATGCCTTGTCTGTATTTAAAGTATAAAAAATAGAGCCGAAAAATCGTGTCAATTTTTCGGCTCTTTGAGCATCTAATTTTGCAAGCTTTTGTCATTAAACAAAAATGGGCAATTATAATATCTAAAAAACCCTGCCGCTTTTATAGCAACAGAGTTTATCATATGTTTATCGATCGCGATTACGATTTCTTAAGAATGTTGGAATGTCTAAAGTATCCTCTTCATAGGATGGTCTGCGATTGGTCGGTTCTGGTTTTGGCTGCTGTTGCGAACCGATTGGTGATTGACTAGGGTTAATATTCGGTCGCTGTTGTTGGAAGGTTTGAGTCTGTTCTTGCTGTGTATTCTCATCAAAACCAGTTGCAATAACCGTTACAACAATCTCATCTTTTAAGTTTTCATTGATTACGGAACCAAAGATAACATTAACCTCTTGGTCAGCAGCTGAGGTAACGATTTCGGCTGCCTCTTGTACTTCAAATAAGCTTAAGTTTGCGCCACCTGAAATATTCATAAGCACGCCATGAGCACCGTCAATGGATGTTTCTAATAAAGGAGAGGATATAGCCTTTTTCGCGGCCTCGGTCGCACGGTTTTCACCTGTTGCAACACCAATTCCCATAAGTGCAGAGCCGCGATCTTCCATTATGGTTTTAACGTCAGCAAAGTCAACGTTAATAAGACCAGGAACAGCGATTAGATCTGAAATACCTTGTACACCTTGTCTAAGTACATTATCTGCTTCGCGGAATGCTTCAAGCATTGGTGTATTCTTATCGACGATTTCTAGCAAACGATCATTCGGAATAACAATTAAGGTATCCACATTAGCTTTAAGTGAATCCACTCCAGATGTTGCTTGCGACGAGCGTTTACGTCCTTCGAATAGGAAAGGACGAGTGACAACACCAACTGTTAAAGCATTGATTTCCTTGGCAATTTGCGCAATAACAGGTGCCGCACCAGTACCTGTTCCACCACCCATTCCAGCAGTGACAAATACCATGTCCGCACCGTGTAAAGCTTCTTCAATTATTTCTTTACTTTCCTCTGCTGCTTTTTTACCGACTTCTGGATTAGCGCCTGCTCCTAATCCCCTAGTGAGTTTCTCTCCGATTTGTAGTTTTGTTTCAGCTTTTGATAGATTAAGAGCTTGAGCGTCTGTATTAACAGCGATAAATTCGACACCTTGTACACCATGTTCAATCATTCGGTTAACAGCGTTGCTTCCACCACCACCGCAACCGATTACTTTTATCTTGGCTAATTGATCAACATTTGATTCGAAATCTAACATGTTCTGTTCCTCCTATTGTTCAAAATTCCTTTTCCATGACTTTTGTGAAGGAATCACTCAATATTAATCGAAAAAGTAATTCTGCAGACGTTTTACTAGATTATCTTTATTTTTACTTCTTGTCTTTGCTGCTTCTTTTTTGACTTGTTTTTCTGACTTTTCAATGACTGGCGTTTGACTTGAGTCATTTACCCCGCTAACATATTCTTTACCTTGTATTTTCGCATTACGATAAGCAAATTGCAAGGTACCAATACCAACTGTGAAATGTGGTTCCCGAACACCGATATGTGTAGGAATGGATAACCTTACATTGGTTTGAAATATATCACGAGCTAGGTCAGCGACGCCAGGTAAGCTCATTACGCCTCCCGTTAAAACGTAACCACCCGGTAAGTCGCGATACCCCATTCGTTTGAATTCTTGTAAAACAAAATGATAAACCTCGGCTAATCGAGCTTCAATTATTTCTGTAATTTGTACTTGGTTAAACGTTTGTTTTTCATTACTTCCTATTGTCGTAACTGAAAAAGTATTATCCGCCAAGGCATCATTTAAATAAGCATGTCCATAATCTTGTTTAATAATTTCGGCTTCTTCAGTGGTCGTTTTCATGCCAATAGATAAATCTTTCGTTATGTTGTCTCCACCTAGTGGAATAACGGATGTTTCAACTAAATCTCCACCTGTAAAGACTGAAATCGATGTACTGCCAGCACCGATATTCACCAAACCGACACCAAGGCTTTTCTCATCAGGAGATAATGCCACCTCTCCTGCAGCTAATGATTGTAAGCATATGTCCTGAACTTCTAAACCTGCTCGTTCAACACATTTTAAAATGTTATGTAAATTAGTTCGACCACAAGTGATTAAGGTCCCTTGCATCTCTAATCGGACTCCAATCATACCTCGTGGATCAGATATTTCGTCCTGTCCATCAACAATAAATTGTTTTGGAAATACATCGACGATTTCTCGTTCTGGGGGAATGGACATCACCTGTGATGCCTCAATGACACGTTGAATGTCTTCATTTGCAATTTCTCTTGTATCACTTGAGACAGCGACAACCCCATGGCAATCCTGTAATTGTATATGGCTTCCGTTAATACTTACAATCACGCGTCTAATTTCCATGTCGACCATGCGTTCAGCTTGATCGACAGCATTTTGTATCGAATGTACGGTTTGATCAATATCAACAATGGCTCCTTTTTTCATCCCTTTGGATTCCGCCACGCCAACACCTATGATATTCATCGTATCATTAGAAACTTCTCCAATTATAACTTTAACTTTGGAAGTACCAATTTCTAGACTGACTAATATTTCACTACGATTCAATTTTTCTCGCACCTCCGACTAAGGCATCATTGACTTGTTCATTTTAATTCCTTATACATAATTTCAATGTATGTTCTGTAATACCTTCAAAAATTCAGCAAAAAGTTACAAATTTCTACATTATGATGTGGTATCCTCTTCAGCTGATTCTAATTCAATTTCTTCAATTGATTTATATGGCTGAAAATAGGCTCCAACATCGATATACAACACGCCTTCCATTTCAGGCGTGAGTTGAGCTGAGATAGAAGGGTAAACGCTCATTTTGTCTAAAAAATTATGGATGGAAGCAATAACCTCTTGTCCATCTGTTGTAAACATTCTAATTCGATTATGATTTGAATCATCTGGATCCCAGTAAATTTCAGATATTAACTGAACAATTGAGGGGTCAAGCTCCGCAAGTTGATTGGTTAAATCACCAAGAAGCTCCTCATCCGAAAATCCATATATGATTGGTGCATCACCTTTTGGAACTACGATTTCATTTTTTTCTAGTATTTTACCTGTCTCTAGTACCGGAAAATATAGATTGCTAGATTTAACATAGCCAACGCGACTAAACTCTTGAACATCGATATTGATTTGATTATACCATTTTCTTTCAATGTTGACTTCATTAATCTCTAAATGTTTCTCTATTTTTTGTTCCACTTCATCAGCATCAACTGTCCAAAAAGATTGTGTAGTCGATAAACCGCTTAAATCTAAAATGTCATCCTCTGAGACAACCCGGTTATGGGTAACGTTAATCGATTGGATGTGGCTAAAGGGTGACTGTAAATAGACAATGACTAAAATTAATAGCAAAATGACTGTCAAATAAGTAAAAAATCGCCTATTAGCCTTCTTTTTTCTCTCTTGTTTTAACTGAGGAATTCGATCTTCTATTGAGACTACTTTTTTTTCAGCCATTCAAACAGTTTCCCCTTACAATCAGAAAATTCTTATTCACATCATTATATCATAGTTTAAACCCATGATAATAAGGTAATTTGACTTAATTTAATCACTATACAATTGTTACGAATTTTTGAAAGTAGACTGTTATGAAAGGATTTCAACCTCAGTCATCATTTCGATTTGATATTCGGCTTTTACCTGTTCTTTAATCAGCTCAATCAAGACAATTACATCATGATAGGAAGCATCACCCTCATTGACAATAAAGTTCCCATGCATATCAGATATTTTTGCACCACCAATGCGGTGACCTTTTAACCCTAATTCTTCAACCAATTGCCCCGCATGATTCGGTAGAGGATTCCTGAAGATGCTTCCTGCGCAAGGATAATCCCAAGGTTGTGTTTCTCGTCGATATTCCTTATGCTTTTTCATTTCCTTTAGGACCGCTTTTTTGTCCCCTCTCGCTAATTGGAACACAGCCTCTATACAATACCCTTTCCGTTCATCCTGTAAAACCGATTTTCGGTAATCAAATTGCATTTGTTCATTGGTTAACCACTCAGTCGTTCCATCCTCAAACAGAATATGGGCTTTAACCAAAATCTTAGATATATCAGAGCCATGCGCGCCAGCATTCATAAAGACGGCCCCACCAACACTTCCAGGAATTCCTGCAGCGAACTCAAGACCGCTTAAACTTTCACGACTGATCATGGCCGCTAATCGTACCAATGGGTAGCCACCGCCTACACGGATTTGGTCATCCAAAACTTCTAGATGATCTAATCCCTTACCGAACTGGATAACAGCTCCCCTTATACCTTCGTCAGGAGTTAATAGATTAGACCCTCGCCCAATTACACGTATTGGCAAATCATGCTTTTTTAAAATAGCTAAAGCATCCTTTAGGGAGTCAATTGATTTCGGGCGAATAAATAAATCAGCTGGTCCCCCTATTTTAATCGTCGTATGTTTTTTGAAAGGTTCATCTATTAAAACTTTTCCAACGGATTTTTCTGTTAATTCATTATAAACGTGTTGCATCTTTACCATCCTTTTATCACCTTAAACATAATCATTCATGACTCAATTATTATTATACTGAATTTCATTTAGGAAATTAACCCGATAAAGTACAGATTATGTTTATTTAATTGTCGCATAACGGCTTATATTTAACAATATGCCAAGTGATAATAATGTTAATGTTAGTGATGAACCTCCATAGCTTAATAGTGGGAGTGTAATACCCGTAACGGGAATTAAGCCTATGACGACACTGATGTTGATCATAACTTGGATCATGATTAACGATGTGATGCCAAAGGCCATTAACGAGGCTGATAAGTCTTGAGCATGAACAGCGATTAAAAAACCTCGCCAAACGACGATAAAGAACAAAAATAAGATAAATGTTCCGCCAATCAAGCCTAACTCTTCAGCCATAACCGAAAATATAAAGTCAGTCTGTGGTTCAGGTAGATAAAAGTACTTCTGCATACTATTCCCAAATCCTAAACCCATTAAACCTCCTGGACCGATTGCATATAAAGACTGAATGATTTGGAAACCATCGCCTAACGGATCTTCCCATGGATTTAAAAAAGCTTGTATACGACTTATTCGATAAGGTGCTGAAATGATTAAACCAGCCAGTCCGACTAACCCTAATGAAGCTAGTCCGATAAAATGGCTTATCTTTGCACCAGCAATAAATAGTAATAACATGCCTGATAAAACGAACACAACGCCTGTACCTAAATCTGGCTGAAGCATAATTAATCCAAACGGTAACAGGATTAATAATAACATTGGCATAAATCCTTGTAAGAAATTAGGCAGCTTATGTTGGTTTTGTGGTAACAGCTTAGCAAAGAGCAGAATTAAACCTAATTTCATAAATTCACTAGGCTGTATACTAAATGCACCTACACCAATCCAACTTTTGGCACCACCTCGAACAATCCCAACGCCCGGAATAAATAATGCAATTAATAAAACAAAACAAGCAATATAAATGACGACCGCCCAATTAACCCATTTAAAATAAGGTATCTTCACCATTACCCATATTCCGATTAATCCAGCAATCGCAAACAACATCTGTCTTTTTAAATAAAAAAATTCATCCCCAAACTTATAATCGGACCAAACCGATGATGCACTATATACCATGAGTACACCAATTAATAAAAGGATTAGGACAGCTGTTAATAGGACATAATCCATACGCAACTTATTTGTATGATCGAATTCTCTTTTTTTGTTCATAAAAAAACACCCCTACTTCACTGGAAGTCGGGGCTATTGGTAGACAAGCCCCTATTAGAGCTTATGCACCAATTCAAGAAACATGTCTCCACGTTCTTCAAATGATTTAAACTGATCCCAACTCGCACATGCTGGGGAAAACAATAAAACATCTCCTGAATGACTGTTTTCGTAAGCTTTAATAGTTGCTTGTTCAACATTCTCAACCATAGATAAAGCATTATAGTGCTGCCGTTCACAAGCCTCTTGAATTTTTTTAGCCGATTGACCATAGGCCACACAATACTTGACATTCCTAAAATTTTGGATGAGTTCATCAAATTCATTGCCTCGATCCAGTCCACCTACCATTAAGACGATTGGCTCTTTAAATGCGTTGATGGCTTTTATGGTTGCAGAAATATTTGTAGCCTTAGAGTCATTATATATTTTGCGACCATACACCTGCTCGACAAATTGAAGGCGATGCTTAACACCCGTAAATGATTTAAGCACTCGAATAATCGTTTCGTTAGGTATATTAAATTCCATTGCAACCACGATGGAAGAAAGTACATTCTCTAAATTGTGATCACCAGGCAAAGAGATATCTTTCGTATCGATGATGAATTCACCTTGATTGTAAATCATTCCATTATCAACATATATCCCCTCTTTATAACTTCCGCTAACTGAAAAGGGGAATGATTTTGCATGAGAAGTCTGTATTGATTTAGTCAATACAGAATCATCATGATTATAAATCAATAAATCGTCATCAGTTTGGTTTTCCGTAATTCTTAATTTCGACTGAACATAGTCTTCCATCGTTTCGTGATAATCAAGATGAGCTTCGGTTATATTTAATAATACCGCTATATCAGGTTTAAATTGTTCAACAGCTTTTAATTGGAACGATGATAACTCCATCACCACAGGTTGTCCATTTGATTGTTCACGAACCACTTGAGTTGCAACCTTTCCAATATTACCTGCGATAAGCGGATTTAAGTTTCCGGCTCTTAATAATTCATGTACGAGTGTCGTCGTTGTCGTTTTACCATTAGAGCCTGTAATCGCTACGATTGGTCCATCCACTAAATAATAAGCTAACTCTACCTCTGTCACAACAGTGATGTCACGTTTAACTGCTTCATTAACTAATTCATGTTTATACGGTATCCCAGGGTTTTTAACGACTAAATCGACACCCTCTAAAACAAATAAAGGGTGACGGCCTGTAATAACTTCGACACCAAGTGATTCAAAGTGCTGAGCAATTTTATTTTCTTCAAATGGTGTTATATCATTTATTTTAAATGGAATATGACTATCATATAATAATTGCGCTGCAGCTTCCCCACTACGAGCTAAGCCCAAAACTAAAACTTGTTGATAAGGAAATTGTTGTAATGTTTTCACTAAATCCACACCTCAATATATATACCTAAAGCCGCACATACCATAGCGACTAACCAAAACGTCACCACCACACGCCATTCGGACCAACCTGATAATTCATAATGGTGGTGTAAAGGACTCATTTTAAATATTCGCTTACCACCTGTTAGTTTAAAATAACTTACTTGAATCATAACAGATAGCGTCTCAATCACAAATACGCCACCGATAACAATGAGCAATAATTCCAATTTCATTAAAATAGCTACCATAGCTATAACGGAACCAATAGCTAATGATCCTGTATCCCCCATAAAAACTTTAGCAGGATGACCATTAAACACTAAGAACCCAAGTAAAGCCCCTACGGCCGAAAGTGTAAATATGATAATTTCAGCATCCACATGTTGATGTGTCCCTATAATAGCAAAAGCGGCAAATGCAATAGAGGCTGTCCCCGCTACCAATCCGTCAAGTCCATCTGTTAAATTAACGGCATTTGAGGAACCTACGAGCATAAGTAGTAAAAATACACTATAAAACCAGCCAAATTCTAAAGTAAAATCGGTTCCTGGTACAGTAATCGTTGTATCGTAGCCTTGATTATGTAACACGATATAGGCGACTACCGCAATAAAAATTTGGCATAACATCTTTTGTTTTGACGTAAGACCTAAATTACGTTTTTTAATGATTTTAATAAAATCATCTAAAAAGCCGACCAACCCATAACCGACTAACACAAATAATAGGATGAGAAATTCACTCGTTTGGCTTGAAAATTCATATCGCCACACCACAAAAATGGAAGTGAATAAAATGGATGCGATAATGATGATCCCACCCATTGTTGGGGTTCCTGATTTAACTTGATGCGATTCGGGTCCTTCCTCGCGAATACTTTGTCCAAACTTTAACCGCTTTAAGAAAGGGATTAAAACTGGAGATAATAATACTGAAAATAAAAATCCGATACAAATCGTGATGAATATAACCGATTGAGGCATAATATTCCCCCTTCCTTTCTAAACCTTATTTCAATAATTGATTAACGACTTCTTCTAACATTAATCCTCTAGAAGCCTTGAATAAAATAGCTGTATGATCTTCCATTTTGGTCCTTAAGTATGGTATAAGCTTGTTCTTATCGTCAAAATGCATGACTTCACCATTGAACCTATCAGGAATACCCTTTAATATATATTCACTGGCATCGCCAACGGTATAAACGGCATCAATCGAATCATCCATGACCTCTCCTACCTTTTTATGCTCCTGTTCAGAGAATGGCCCTAGTTCAAGAATATCTCCTAATACAACGATTCGTGTTGTATAATTCATATGTTTCAATACATCAATTGATGCCATCATTGATGTCGCAGATGCGTTATAAGCATCATTGATTAGAACCGATCCATTTTCCGCTTTATGCTGTTCAAAGCGCATAGAAGGTAATGTAAGTTGCTCAAGGGCATGTTTGACTTCAGAGATGCTAATTCCAAGCTTATCACTTAAAGCAAAGGCATAAGCTGCATTTTTAGCCTGGTGTTTACCTAAAAGTGGGATTTGTATTGGTTCTCCGTTAAGATTAAACGATGTATGTTCATCCATTTGCTCAACCTCTGAAATATAGTAATCATGTACAGGAGAAAAACCACACGAGACTTGTCTTTCAGCCTCTTTTAATAAAGGTTCATCGCCATCAATGAAAACTAAACCATCATCTTTTAACCCTGAGGTAATCTCCAATTTGGCTTTGGCAATACCTTCTCGACTCCCTAAATACTCAATATGTGATTCACCAATATTGGTTATGATTGCATAATCGGGTTTTACAATGTGAGATAGTTCCTCAATTTCACCAAAATTGCTCATACCCATTTCTAAAATCAATGCTTCCGTATCAGTAGCCATACTTAATACGGTTAATGGTAAACCAATATGATTATTTAAGTTTCCTTCTGTTTTCCACACTTTATAGGACGTTGCAAGACAGTTTGATACGATTTCTTTTGTCGTGGTTTTACCATTAGAACCAGTTATACCGACAACAACGGGATCGACACGTTCACAGTAAAATGAAGCTAGCTGTTGCAATGCCTCAACGGTATCTTCAACAAAAAACACCGGAAAATCCTCTGGAATTCCCTCAAGATCTGTTCGGCTTGAAAGCGTTGCAACAGCACCTTGTTCAATGGCTTGTGAAATAAACGCATGCCCATCAAAATTCTCTCCAATTATAGGGATAAACAGACCATTTGTCACAGTCTGACGGCTATCTCTAAACACTTCTTCAATCACTACATTTGTTTCAGCGTTTTGTTGCTTCGGAAATAGTTGCATTAATTCGTTCGTTGAAAACATGTTCATGGTTTTACTCCTTTAATCGATCTTCAATATATGCTTTAGCGATTTCTCGGTCATCAAAATGGTGACGCTGACCATTTATATCTTGATAAGTTTCATGTCCTTTACCTGCAATTAAAATAATATCATCTTTCTCAGCAGACCATATAGCTTGCTTAATCGCCTCTTTTCGATCCGTTATTACACGAAACCGGTCACCACTTAAATGTCCAGTCATATCCTTCAGAATAGCCTTAGGGTCCTCGGTTCGTGGGTTATCAGATGTAAAAAATGTATAGTCGCTATATTTCATCGCAACATCTGCCATTTTCGGCCTTTTTGTTCGATCACGATCCCCACCACAACCAACCACTGTGATAATTTTACATTTTTTAATTTCGGTTATCGACTCGAGTACGTTTTCTAACGAATCAGGTGTATGGGCATAATCAACAATCACGGCAAACGATTGCCCAGCTTTAACTGACTCTACTCGGCCAGGTACACCGTTCGACTGTTCTAAAGCATTCTTGACTGTTTCTGAAGGAATATCATAACATTCTGAAGTTGCAATAGCCGCAAGCATGTTATAAATATTAAATTTACCTGTCATCTTTGAATGTACTTGAAACTTTGAATGAAGTGTAAGGGCTTCAAAAAATGAATCATTCGCACCTAACTCGATATTTTTAGCTCTTACAAAGGCCTCATCGGATAAACCATATGGAACGACGGGAAAACCCGTTGCCTGCATCATCACATCCGCATATCGATCATCGACATTAATAATGGCTGTTTTTCTTTGCTTATAATTATTACCTAGCTGAGAAAATAATAAGGACTTCGCATACGCATAATCATTCATGTTTAAATGATAGTCTAAATGGTCCTGAGTTAAATTGGTAAAGATGACTGTGTCAAATTCAATGCCGAATACACGGCCTAAATGTAAAGCATGCGAAGATACTTCCATTAGGACCGTTTGGATCTGCTTTTCTTTCATCATTTTTAAATGCTTATGCAAAAATAACGCATCTGGTGTGGTATTAGACAATGGATAACGTTCATTAATTATCGTCATATCTATGGTCCCAATAACTGCGGTACGATGACCATGGGCTTTAAAAATGCTGTTTAATAGATACGTCAACGTTGTCTTTCCATTGGTTCCAGTTATACCGATAATATTAAGATCATGACTTGGATGACCATAAAAATAGTCAGCTAATAATGCGAGTGCCTTAACCGTACTCGGAACATAAATGACCGGTAAATTCGTTTTAATATGTTGTTCAGCAACAACTGCATAAGCACCTCGTTTTTCAGCTTCTAAGGCAAAATCATGTCCATCAGATTGAAAGCCTTTAATACAAACAAATAATGAACCTTTTTCAACCTTACGTGAATCCATTTCAATATCAGTTATGTTGATTCGGGTAGGAATATTTGCTGTTTGGTATACTTGGAGTACTTCTAAAAGCTCATGTAAAAACATGGCATCTCCTACCTTCAACGTATTATACTGTACGTCAATATTATAGCAAAACTATGCTTGTATAAGAAAGAAAACTCGTAGATTAACGAGCTTTCTTTCTAAACTCATGTTCTCAAAACACAGAAAAACGTTTTTATACCAATCATTTTTTAATCCGAATCTCCTAGATATACCCGTATGGTGGAACCTGATTCAACTTTTTCACCTCTTTTAGGTGATTGCGATATGACCGTATCCCCATCTCCTTGAACATCAAGCGACAAGTTGTTTAAATAATGTCTCAAATTGTTTTTGCTTTCACCAATTAAATCGGGCACTTCAACCATTGGTACATCAGTCCATTGATATTCTTTTTCCAATCCACCTTCTCGCTTCGGTACATCTTTCGCTCTTAAAGTGTCACCAATAATGGTTCCAACAATTGGAGCCGTTACAACTCCACCGAATTGAACCGTCTCCTTAGGGTTATCAATTGCCACATAGACGACATATTCAGGATCATCCGCAGGTGCAAAGCCCATAAAGGATACGATGTGATTATTCTCCAAGTATCGACCATCAGGACCAACCTTTTGCGCGGTACCCGTTTTTCCTCCTACACGATAACCATCGACATAAGCTCCTCGTCCAGTACCTTTAGCAACAACAGATTCTAATGCACGACGTACCTCTTCTGAAGTTTCCTGAGAAATAACACGTTCTTTCATAACAGGTTCTACATCTTTAATTTTTTCTCCGGTTACTGGATCAACTAAACCATTAACAATCTGAGGTTCGTATAAGTATCCACCATTAATTGCGGCTGATACAGCTGTTATTTGTTGTATTGGTGTCACAGATACACCTTGGCCAAATGAGGTCGTAGCTAATTCAACGGGCCCAATCTGCTCTTCCTGAAACATAATACCTTTACTTTCTCCCTGTAAGTCAATTCCCGTTTTTTCCCCAAAACCAAATTCTTCGATATAAGTAAATAATCGTTCTTCCCCGAGCATCTGACCTAAACTAACAAATCCGGGGTTACAAGAATTTTCGGCTACTTCTAAATAGGTTTGACTACCATGGCCGCCACTAGACCAGCAATGTAATGTTGCTCCACCTACTTTTATGTCACCGTCGTCATAGTAGGTATCTTGATCCAAGTCTACTAATTTTTCTTCTAAAGCGGATGCTAATGTAATAATTTTAAAGGTTGACCCCGGCTCGTAAGTACTAAAAACGGGTAAATTTCGATTGTAAATTTCCGGTGAAACAGACTGGTATTCGGCTGGATGAAAGTTAGGGCGGCTGGCCATCGCTAATACTTTGCCATTATCCGGGTCCATAACAATAGCTAATGCTCCATCTGGATTATACTTCGCCTCGGCTATATCCAACTCGCGCTCAACAATTGACTGAATTTCAGCATCAATCGTTAGTGATAAATGATTTCCGTCTTCTGGGGGCTTATACCTGTTTGATAGCTGACTTAACCGCCTTCCCTTCGCATCTGAGAAGAAGGATAGTGCACCTTGTTCACCACTTAACTCATCATCATAGCTTAACTCCAACCCCATTAAGCCTTGGTTATCGATTCCTGTAAAGCCTAAAACATGGGCAAGTTGTTCCCCATGCGGATAGGATCTTTTCGAATCTTGAGCTAAATATATACCTGGCTCGTTCAACATTCGAATTTGTTCTGCTTGCTCTTCAGACAATTTCCTTCCCTCTGGGTGAATAATTTCAACAGCCGCCACTTTTGTTAAATGATCTAAAGCATCTTCTTTAGATATCGGAATGATGTCAGTTAGTTTTTCAGCAACGGATTCTGGGTTATCAATTTGTCTAGGTACAACCGCCAAGCTTGGCGCTAATTGGTTGTCCACTAAAACCTCACCATTACGGTCTAAAATCTTCCCTCTCTCAGCATAGAGTGGAATATCTCGGCTCCATAATTCTTCTGCCTTTTCAATAATCTCATCTGCCGAAATTAGCTGTACGTAAGCTAATCGGCATACCATTATGATGAAGTAGACAGCAATCAATAAAAAAACAGCGGTCAAGCGTTTTCTCACAGTAATAGCAGCGATTCGTCTCAATGTGTCATTCTCCTTTACGACTATGCTTGTATTAAAACTATGAAAAAACGTATAAAATTAGACCACTGTTTAATGATTACTTATTCCTCTTTTTCGTCTTCTTTGCTCTCATCTTCCTGAGATTTCATTTGTTCCTCCATTGCCTCGTCATGTTGCTTTTGTTTTGATTTTAGTTCAACAATAAGATGACTTTTTTCTGATACTTCGGTTTGTGGGGCTATATTCTGGTTCGTAACAAAGCCATTCCCAACAAAATCGATCTCAAGATCAAGGAGTTCGACTAATGATAAAACCTCTCTGAGCGTCCAATCAGTCAAATCAGGCATCGTTGGCTGGCCATCTGTTTGTAAAATAATATGTTTATTAGGTAAGACCATATCGCCTTCTTTTGGAATCGAATCGACAATTCGATTCCCGTTACCGATAACTGTCACATTAAATCCATCTTGCTTAAGACGATTTACGACTCCATCGGTAGATTGTTCATTAATGTTCTCTAGTTTAACAGAGTCAATATCTTGTTTTGATTCTTGATCAGGCTCAACATCTAAATAATGCAAACTATTTTCCATAACGGTTTTATAAATATAAGATGTTGTTTTCGAACCATTAAAACTGTAATCTATTTCAGGCTGTTTGACAGCAATATACATCGCAAGCTGTGGATCTTCTTTAGGTGCCATTCCCATAAATGAATACGTGTAGTTTTCAGCACCGTCTAAATAACCGCCACCATCCGGATTCGGAATTTCAGCTGTTCCCGTTTTCCCAAACGTCGAAAAATTGTCTAATTGGAAACGTTGCGCCGTTCCAATGTCCGAAGTGACTGTTTTGCCTAATAAATCTTTTAGTTGCTTACCTGTATCTGCAGAAATGGGCTGACCAACGTATTCAGGCTCTTCTTTTTCAAATACAATTTCTTGATTATTAGGGTTGACGATTCTAGATGTAACATAGGGTTTTACCATCTTTCCATCATTAGCAAGCGCTGATGCGGCCTTCATAATTTGAATCGGTGTAAACGTCGAACCTTGTCCAAATGACGTTGTAATTTGTTCCATCGGATAATTGTACAAGATGGAGCCTACTTGTTCACCATTTAAATCAATACCTGTCGCTTCATTAAAATCAAAGGCATGCAGGTATTCTAAGTATTTGTCTGGACCTAAATTTTCCCACAAAAGTTTAGCCATTGCAACGTTTGAGGAGTGTAACACACCTTCTTCATATGTGATTTCTCCCCAACCTTCACCACCATTATGGTCGTGAATATATCTATAGTTCTCATTAATTCGATAACGGCCAGATTGAAAGGTTTCAGATCCGTTATATACCCCTTCTTCAATCGCAGCGGCAAGTGTAAAAATTTTCATCGTTGATCCTGGTTCAAATGAAAAAGAAATCGCATCATTGTACCAGTTTTGCATGTTTTCTCGTGTGTTAGGATCAAAGGTAGGGCGGTTACTCATGGCTAAAACAGCACCTGTCTGCGGATTCATGACGATTCCTATCATTTTCGATGGATTATATTCCTCTTCAACTGTTGTCATAGCATCTTCTAAAAACGTCTGTATTTTTTGATCAATAGTTAAATAGACGTCATGACCATCTAGTGGAGGATTAACTTGTTCGTCAGTATTAAGCAATTTATAACCGTACTTATCCCTTTCATAACTGACAAAACCATTCTCACCTTTTAATTGTTCTTCGTATTCTTCTTCAACTCCGTAGGCACCAACTAGTTGTCCATCCTCATTATCTTGCATAAACCCGATAACTCGTGATGCAAAAGGTCCATTTGGATAATAGCGTTTTAAACGCTCATCAAAATATAAACCTGGTAAGTCTAAGTCCTCAATTTCTTTCTTTTGTTCCTCGGTCAAGTCATTACCAAAGCGTCCAAACTCAACCTGGAATTTATCATTATTTTTTCCATCTTGTAATATGTTTAATAGATTTGATTGATCCATGTCAAGTATAGGAGCTAATTTATCAGCGGTTTGATGTAGGTCAGTAACATGTAATGGTGTTGGGGAATTCCCTGTGTATTCTTCATCTAACACGGCATATAGAGAATAGCTCATCCGATTCCCAGCTAAAACCATTCCTGTACGACCGAGAATGTCACCACGTTCGGCTTCGATGACGCTATCTGTTTGTCTGAATTTCTCTGCATAATCAAGTAAATCGACCGCTTGTACTTCACCAGTAAACTGAATGTACATAAAACGGCCGATGATGATCATAAAAACACTTGTAAAAACGGCGACTAATATAAATGACATGAAGCTTCTCTTTTTAAACTGTTGCACGATTCACCACAACCTTAGTTTGTATGTGATGCTTGTTTGACCTCAGCATTTTTAATGGTTAATCCATGTTCCTCTGCGATTGACCAAATACGGCTAGGTTTACTCATCTGTTTAACTTCTGCTCTTAACGATGTGTTTTCGGATTGTAGTTGTTCAATTTCTTGA
Organism: Tenuibacillus multivorans; assembly: GCF_900103915.1. Classification (GTDB taxonomy): domain Bacteria; phylum Bacillota; class Bacilli; order Bacillales; family Alkalibacillaceae; genus Tenuibacillus; species Tenuibacillus multivorans. The sequence continues at coordinate 199,092 of NZ_FNIG01000002.1, forward strand.
TTCATTTGCTGAACATCTCGGTTTAAGCTATCTACTGATGACGAATACTGGACAGTGAAGACCATTGCAATCGACACGATGACTAATCCACTTGTGTATAAGACCTTTTCACCTTTTGAAAACCACGACTTTCTTTTAGGTTGCTTCTGTTTTTTCGGTGAAGGAGTCGTACGGACTTTTCTCTCGGGCATCACCGAATATTTTCTAATTTCTTCTGCTGCCATGATTAATGCCTCCTTTGGTCTACTAAGTATTTGTCATCCCATTCCTTAACCTTTTCAGCAATTCTTAATTTTGCTGACCTCGATCTCCTATTTTCCTCTAGTTCCTCTTCACTTGGTACAATGGGTTTGCGTGTAATTAAGCGAAATGGTGGTTCTGCTTCGTCTGGCATAATAGGTATATCCCTGGGAATTGGTGGATTGGAGCTCCACTTCTTCATGGACTGCTTACATATCCGATCCTCTAAAGAATGAAATGTAATGACGACAAGCCGACCACCTATGGATAATTTTCTTGCGGCTTGACCTAACGCTTCTTCAAAAACATTTAATTCATTATTAACAGCTATTCGAATCGCTTGGAAAACTCGCTTGGCTGGATGACCACCTTTCCGTCTTGCAAAGGCTGGAATCGCCTCTTTAATTAAATCAACTAATTCGTAGGTTGTTTCAATTGGTTTGGTCTCTCTAGCCTTCTCAATCTTTCTAGCGATTTGCTTTGAAAACTTCTCTTCTCCATACCGAGAGAAAATTTTAACTAAATCTTCAAAAGCCCAATCATTTACTACCTGATAAGCACTTAGTGAACTTTCCTGATTCATTCTCATGTCTAATGGTGCATTATGTTGGTAACTAAACCCACGTTCGGCCTCATCTAATTGTGGGGAAGATACGCCTAAATCAAAGATGATCCCATCGACTTCTTCAATACCACGTTGATTCAGTTCATTTTCTAATTCCGAAAAATTTTCATGAACTAATGTGACGTGACTTTGATCACCCTTAAATGCTCGTCTCGCATTTTCAATCGCATTCTGGTCTTGATCAAATGCAATGAGCTGTCCTTGATTGGACAATTGCTCGACAATACGTTTAGCATGTCCTGCACCACCAAGCGTACAATCCACATATATGCCGTTTTCCTTGATGTACAAACCTTTAATGGCTTCATCGTTTAATACACTATAGTGCTCGAACATTTAGGCACCTCTTTGTTTTAAATATCAAAATCCATCATGTTTTCCGCTATTTCAGTAAATGATTCTTCGGATTCTTCTACATAGTCTGCCCATTTATCTCTAGCCCATAATTCAATACGATTCGATACCCCAATGACCACACATTCTTTTTCCATATCAGCGTATTTTCTTAGTGGGGCTGGAATATTAATTCGTCCTTGCTTGTCAATTTCGCATTCAATTGCACCTGAAAAGAAGAATCTTGTGAATGCGCGGGCATCTTTCTTTGTTAAAGGTAATTTCTTTAATTTCTCTTCTAATATTCGCCATTCTTCTTGTGGGTATGCGAATAAACAGTTGTCTAGTCCACGGGTCAACACAAATGATTCACCAAGCCCATCACGGAACTTAGCCGGGACTATGATACGACCTTTTGTATCTATATTATGTTGAAATTCACCCATGAACATAGACTTCGCCCCACTTTTTCATATAGTGTACCACAATCCCCCACTTTCCACCACCCATTTTTAAAAATTTATTAATAAAATTAAAAAAGCGTGTTTAGAATTAGCTCTAAACACGCTTCATACCACGTTTTTATATAATTTATAGTGAAGTGGTGAATGGTGGTAAGTAAGTGGTTAAATTTCGACCACAATATGATCCTGTTCCCAATGAGGTGGGACGGTTAACAACTGTTCAGGTAAATCAAGCCCAAAATAGTTTAAGAAATAGACTACATTCCACGTCCGCTCCTGTAACCCGTTAAATGGATAATAATAATGCTGAATTTCATCAAAACACTTTAACGTATGTTGGTTTTTTCGTTTGACCTCTCTTGTTAATCGTTTATTTAAATCATCAAGTTCTTCCTGCATTTTAACTAAATTAGATTGAGCATAAGTTTCTAAATCATCCTGAATTGTTGATGCAACATCCTGAATTGGTTGATGAATCAATGTTAATTCTTGCTTTATATTATCAATGACTTCATCAATTGGGGCTTGCGTTTGACGCTTTAACCAATTCATCTTTTCCTGATAAGTACCATGATTAATAACCGTTTCCAAGGTCAATCCGTAACGCTGCATCCAAGCGTATTGATTTGAGGTTAGTAACGTCATCGAAATCCTCGGTGTAATTATTGGAAATTGTAAATCAAGTGATTCAAACGATTCTTTAAGTACTGACCAATAAGCTATTTCTCCTGGTCCACCAATAAAAGATAAAACAGGGAAAACCATCTCCTGCATCATCGGTCGGGTTACAACGTTATTACTAAAACATCGAGGATCTTGATGGACTAACTCTATTAATTCTGACTGTGTAAATCTAACTTGTTCATCTTTTGAAACCCAATCCTCATCTCGTTTTTCAAGTAACAAACGTTCTCCATTTAAATGATAAAAAAGATGTCCATCCTCAGTTGTTGCATCCAAAGCAATGGAATATCCTTTGTCCTCCTGGTGTTGTAATTGCCTAACCACGCTCTCCGCGATCGGTTGTTGTTTTTCAATGAGTTGAATCATATAGTCCTTTTCAAGCTCTCTTAAACCCTCATGATTTGAATCGACTAACACTAGCCCTTCATTTCTAAATAACCGGTGAATGATATTGGCAAAGAAATCTACATAAGTCGTGCTTTGCTCGATAGCTGTTATGAGCTCATCATAGAGCTTTTTAGTATATTGTGTTTCTTGAAGTGTCAAAAATATACGATCTAACCAATCTTTTAACTCATTGGAGTCAATTTCACGATTTGAAACGGGTGTTTTCTCAGGATGTTTGGCTTTGACTTTTTCCTTCTTTAATTGGTTGCTGTAATAAGTAAAAATATGATTAATTTCTTCAAAGTCATGGTCCTCTCCCGCAATCCAGAAAACTGGTATAACAGGTTTTTGTAAGTGCTCACTTTGCTCCTTGGTTTGAATTATAATTGATATTATTTTATTAATTGTATACATTGGACCTGTTAATAAACCAGCTTGTTGGCCACCGATAACGACAACGGAATCCTTTTGTCGTATCTTTTCAATATTGTCTTCAGCTTGCTTAGACATTCCCCATTGTCGGTTTTGCTTTAGCAGGACATCTGCTAGGTGATCACGTTTATATTCTTGTTGAACGAGATAGTCGTATCTCTTTCTATAGCTTCTCAATTGATAAGGGTCATAATGAAATTGAGTAAATATAGACTCATCACGATTGCGATAATCATTGATTAATTTTGATTGGCGATTTAATGATAGCGTCTGAACGTTCATTTTTATAATACCTTCCTTTAACGATATATCCTAGACTCTGTTTTGTATTTTATCTAATTTAGTTACAAGTTTCACATCATATGTTTATGATTTAAAAATTATAATAAATGCCGATTGGGACTAATATGATGTATCCAATGGCTAGCACTACAAAACCAGCACGCCATACAATTCGAGCTGCCCGCCAAAAATTAACTTCAGTTTTTATTCTCCACTGAACCGTAATGATGATTAAAGCTGCTACCATGAATGAAATTATCGTCCAACCTAAAAACGAATGCTCAAAAATCAAATATAGAAGTGCATTCACCGCCAAAATAAAAAATGCAGTTGTGATATCAGCCGCTATTTTGGTAGATCGAGTTGATTGGTTGGTCATTTTCTTTAAAATATAAAAAATGATAAAAAAAGTTATGTATGGAATCGTAGCAAAAAACGCTATCACAGTCGATATTAAATTCATCATAATCTCCTTCAACGTTGTTCTTTAGCTTTAACCATATTATACATACATTCATGGTACGGTACTGGTTGGTCCGAAACCTTCATAATATAGCCATTAATATAGTCAATTTCTGTTAACTGGCGCTGCTCAATATCTCGCAGCATAGACGAATGGTTATCCTTTGTGTGAATCGCAACTTCTTTAACCTTTTCCCATAAACGATCAAAATCTAACGAAAGAGCATCCGCGCCCTCTTTCGTTAACTTTTTAGCTAGTTTGTTTAGATATGTATTTTCAACAACTTGGCCATTTGGCACTTCGAAAATAGCTGTTAACGGATTAATTACACTATTTATCATGAGCTTTTCATATAATATGCGAAAAAGTTCAGGGTGAATCTCAACCGGAAAAAAGGAATAATCTAAAGCTTCAACTAATCTCACAGCATCATTCCGATTGCTTTCCCTTAAAGAAGCTATCCGAACCTTTCCCTCTCCTTTATGGCTATATTCATAATCACTTAAGCGCATAACACCATGATCACACGTCCCGAGGAAAACTTTTGGTTTTAGTGACTGAACCTTTTCAACATGTCCTAACCCATTTTGTAAAAAAATAACTTTATCGTCATCTAACAGTTTTTTCAAATAAGGGATGACATCATTGAGATGGGTTTGCTTAACACATACTATATACAACTCATGATGACCAATATCATTAATAAGCTTTGTCGAAACATTATATATATTGACATCGGATATCAGTCCTGATTGTTTAATCCTTTCAATTTGTTCAGGCCTTCTTACATATCCCGTCACGGCATGATTGACCGATAACTTTGAAGCGACTAGCATCCCTAGTGCACCCAATCCAATAACTCCAATATTCATGGTATCACCACTTTACTTTTTTCTTTTATTTTATCATGCCTGGCGAGAAGATTCCCTCCTCAAGGAATGTGTAGGGCGTAGCCCAATGAGTAGGGGGGAGATGAATCGCCAGTCCCTGCTATCAGAACCGAAACGTTAAACATCTCGCTATTCGTGAATGGACATGCCCAGAATGTGGTGTTCACCACGATCGGGACATCGACGCCAGTCAAAATATTCGTCACGAGGCCTTACAATCGGCCAATTAAATGGATCAAAACCGCAGGTCCAGCGGGGTTAGCCTAATAAAATAACTGGCAGATACGCCGGTGTTCTTAGGAATCTCCCGCTTCAAACGGTCCGTAAGGTCGTTAAGTGGCGAGAGGTTCAACAAATTATTGTATGATACACATAATCTTGTCGAATAATATATATTAAGGTCCCATTTTCAATTCGTGTGTATTTATATTATAATGATTATAGAATAAACAAGGGGGTAAAACCATGTCCGGGGAAGTTGAACGACTTTTAATTAATTATAAGACCTTAGAGGAATTTAAAAAGTTTAAAGAATATGGTATTCAAGAACTATCTATGTTAGAAGACCTACAACATAATATGATCGAGAACAATAGTGAATCCCCATTCTACGGCATATATTTCGGAAATTCATTAGTGGCACGGATGAGCTTGTATCAAGTTAATCAAAAATATGATTATTATTTTGATCCGAAACAAGATTATCTAGAGCTGTGGAAATTAGAAGTATTAGAAGGATACCGTTATAAAAAATTCGGAAAGAAACTTGTTGATTTTGCTAAAAGCTTCAAGTTACCGATTAAGACGAACGCTAGAATTAACTCTCAAGGTTTTTGGGAAAAAATGGACTTTCAACCAGCTACATACGACATGGAGCGTGACTTTGGGGAAAATCCATTCATTTGGATGCCACAAGGTGTTGATGAGAAAAACTCTTCTGAAAAGAATTAGAACGTATCAAAAGCGTAAGTGCCCGTTTAGCGACGTATGGACTGGACTGAGCCGCAGGAGATAAAGGAAACACGACGAGGGTACGAGTCGATGTTGACTTATCGTACGGAGGTGAGGGAAGTCTCACTAGTCGCTGGGCGCTGGAGTTAGACGCGTCTAGCGTGTAAGAATAGTTGTTCACATACCATCAATATTATAATTTCCTAGATCGCAAAACAATCCGCTCTTCCATCTACAAATAGAGATGGAAGAGCGGATTTAATTTTCTTGGTGGACGTTTTGTTTAACTTGACTAATTTTTTCATAAATCTCGTCAATTAGGCGCTCATATTGTGTTAATTGTTGCTTAAGTTGTTCACTATGTAGTTGATCCTGATTGTGTTTTTTCGAGCCCTCCTGTTTATAATAGTCGCCTTTCATTTGCTCGAGTTGATTAATCACTTCATCAAGAGCTTTTAAGCGAGGTCTTTCATGTTGATAGGACTGACTTCCCTCTACAGTAAAAATGGGTTGTTCGTTTATTTTTTTTCGACTTTGTTTCGCTAAATCAATCGCTTGACGATATTGTTTTCTCAGATTAGCATTCCAGCGAAACCCGCAGGCCTGCGGTGTTCGGGATAAACGTTCACCGACCTCCTCAAAAGCTTTCATTTGTGTTTTACCTTCACGTATATAACGTAAAACGGTTTCAGCTAAAAGTAAATCCTCGTCTTTCGTCCATGCATCCTGTCTCGTCGACATCACTATACACCCCTTAACTCTATTAACTTTAATATTAATCTATGCAAGGATTAAGGGGGATAGAAGAGTTACTTTCCATTTTTAACGAAAAATTGTTTAACGGCCTGTTTATGATCATCACTTTCCCAAAGTTTACTGCAAGCTTTAACCTCCTGATCCATCTGCTCTTTTAATTGATCAAGGTTTATTTTTTGCAATCTCTGTTGCTTCCAGAGTGTCATTTGTTCATAACTCCTATTAATGAATAGCTCTAATAGACCACAATCCGCTTCAATCTTTTCACCCGTGATGACTTTTTGGATAAAACCGATTTCTTTTAATTGCTGCACATCTCGGATATCAGCCTCCACTAACCACTGAAAGGCATCTTGCGGATGAATGCGTTCGTATAGTAATGTGCCGCCACCCCATCCTGTTGATATGCCAAGCTTTCCTTGCACAAAACCGAAATTTCCTTCTTGTTTGGCAAACCGAAAATCACAAGCTGAAGCGATTTCTAATCCACCACCACGCGCTACACCGTTCATCCATGCAATCGTCGGAAAAGGGAGCGTTGTTATTTTATAAAGCACGTTTTTCATCGGTTCTAGTACTTGATACGCTTGATCTGCATCTAAATCACCATGAAAATCATTAAGATCCCCACCAGCACAAAATGCCTTCGTACCACTTCCCGTTATAATCAAGAATTTTAGACGATAAGATTGTATCTTATCTAACCATCTAGTTAATTGATCAACCACTGATAACGAAATCGCATTCATTTTTTCCGGTCGGTTAATCGTCAAAACAGCAAATCCCTCGTCGTATTCCTCAAACAGCACTTCTTTCTCCATCAAAACGCCCTCCTTTGATATGAAATTGGCAACATTTTTTGAACTTGAACACTTAGTACGTAAACTTGAACACTCGCAGATTGAACTCGGACAATCAGAAACGACTCACACTCTTTAACTACAGTTAAAAAAAAGATGCCTCAAATGAAGACATCTCTTACTTCTCAACAACCTCTTTACCATTGTAACTGCCACATGATTTGCATACGTGGTGAGGTTTTGTATATTCACCGCAATTTTGACATTCTACCATGTTAGGTAAATGTAATTTTTTATGCGTACGACGTTGGCGTTTCACTGTTTTTGAAGTTCTTCTCTTAGGTACTGCCATGTGTTACACCCCCTTAAAGTTGACCCACTGTATATAAAGGATCTCAGTCATTTTTGTCATCAAAATAATTTTTCAGTGAAGATAAACGAGGGTCTACCTTCTCTTTTTCTTCTTCTTCATTTTTAGCTTTCAATTGTTCGTGGTCTTCTTCTTGAAGAAGATCCCAGCCAGTTCCCTCAGAAATGATGTTATCCATCGTTGCCTCATCACTATATACTCTTAGAGGTACTTCCAATAGAATATTTTCCTTGATATAAGGCAGTAAGTCAAGCACTTCTTGATCAATATATTGAATATCTTCATCTTCCCGTACTTCGTATTCGACGGTTGTAAATTGATCAATTGCTTGAGTTGAAAACTCATAAGGAACATCAACTAAAGTACGAGCACAAGGTAAAGTCATCTTTCCTTTAATGGTATAACGGAATATTAACGTATCACCTTTTACCGTTACTTCACCTTTAACCTTAACGTCTGTGATCTCCCGAATATCATTGTCCATACGTTCAAGCTCATCAACATTAACTGTATCGCTAAACTCATATGGAGCTTCTCTTTTGATTTTTTGTAATGAAAATTTCATCATATCACCTCAAGGCAACAAGAGTTATTGTAAAAGGAAATTAACCTTTTGTCAATATTTTTTCTTAACAGTCGTGTTTTAACCACAATGAACTTGATTTTATTGTTCCGACCTTCTAAATTAGACATAGAATAGATTTTTTAGGCGGTGTAAAAAATGAAAGCATGCGGTTTAATTGTTGAATATAATCCTTTTCACAATGGGCACGTCTATCACTTACAGCAATCGCAAGAACATACTCAGGCAGATGTAATGGTTGCAGTGATGAGCAGTTCCTTTCTTCAGCGAGGTGAGCCAGCTATAATGGATAAATTTCATCGTGCGAGAGCTGCATTAAGAAGTGGTGTAGACATTGTATTAGAACTACCTTATGTATATGCTGTCCAATTTGCTGATTTATTTGCAAGAGGGGCCGTTTTAACATTGTCGGGCCTGGGTGTCGACGATGTATGTTTTGGTAGTGAAGCTGGAAAGATTGACCCATTCATTAAAGGTTATCAACATTATAAACAACATCAACAAACATTCCAACCACAGCTTCAGCAATCATTAAAGGATGGCCTATCATTTCCACAAGCTAGTAAAAAAGCATATGAGTCCATTGGGCTTACAACTGGCGAAGTAGATTTAAGCCAACCCAATAATATTTTAGGCTTTAGCTACGTAAAAGCTGTCGAAGAAATTAATTCACATATGAAGCCTAGAACCATCCAACGAACAAAGAGTGGTTATCATGATGAACAAATTGAACACGAGATTGCAAGTGCGACGAGTATTAGAAGGGAAATTTTATCGGATCGATCCATAACTTCTAATGCTTTGAAGGCCTTACCATCAGCGACGATCGAACAGCTTGAGGCCTATCAACGTAAAAGTGTCCTATGGCATGATTGGGAAGCCTATTTTCCGTTTTTACAATTACTAGTTGAGACCCGTTCAATTGAAGAAATAAGATCGATTCATGGTGTCATTGAAGGCTTAGAATATCGCTTAAAACAAACAGTTCACGAGGCGGAAACTTTTGAACATTGGATGCAACTTTTAAAAACGAAGCGCTACACTTGGACAAGGCTCCAGCGTGTCTTTGTCCATTTACTGACTAATACAACAGGTGAAGATATCGAATACTATAAAAATTTAAAAGAAGCTCCTTATTTACGTATATTAGGGATGACCAACAAAGGCCGGGAATATATTCAACAACAGAAAAAACAAATTGACATACCTTTAGTGTCCAATATCCAGCAATTGGATGACCCTCTACTTAATTTGGAGGAAAAAGCAACCGATGCTTACTATGCACCATTAAAACCAACTATTAAAAAAAATTTAAAAAAGCAAGAGCTTACAGGTCCAATTTTGATGTAAAAAAGCTACTAAACCCTCATAAAAAAGACAGGGTACTCCCTGCCTTTTTTATTCTGGTAATTGATTTAAATAGTCCAACGCATCTTGGAATGTATCAATTGGTACAATATCCATATCGGTTCCGATTTCTTCAGCTGTTTCTTTAGCGACCTGGTAATTGGAATTTTCTTTACCCCCTTCATTCGGAGCAAAGAAAATATCTGCACCGTTACGATGAGAGGCTACAACCTTTTTGTCAATACCTCCGATACGATAAACATTTCCATCGTAATCAATTTCTCCTGTACCAGCAATTTTTAAGCCCTTTGTTATATCCTCTGATGTTAGTTGATCATAAATTTCTAATGACATCATTAAGCCAGCACTCGGCCCGCCGATACTACCACTATCGAAGTCAATTTTAGGGTTTTCAGATACTTCACGATCGGTTACTAATGATATTCCCAATCCGACACGATCGGGTTCGTTTGGAAATGTTCCTAAAGGAAAACTTACCTCTACTTCTTCACCCTCGCGTACGACTTTAAGATCAATGACATCACCCTCTTGATAAGGTTCGATTAAGTCAAGTAAATCTTGGGCAGAAGATACGTCATTTCCGCTTACTTCTTTAATTTGATCACCTGGCATAAGATGACCTTTCGCCGGCATATCCTCCACAACAGCCATCACATAAACACCTTGATAGTTAATCGTGATATCCTTGTCAGCCGCCTGATATGCGACAACTGTAGCCGCTTCTTGTGAAGATTCCATGGCATGAAGCTGGAGTTCCATGTATTCTTCTTGGTTGGTCCCCTCTGGACGAATATCTTCTAAATCGTAAATTTGGTAATGCGGTCTTAATTGTGCCCACAAATAGTATATAGGTGTAGCTTGACCACCACGAACGGTTACTAAATGTAGCTCTCCTTCACTATCGAATCTTCCCTCTACTTCAACGACATCATCTAAAGCATAAATATCACCAGGTTGATAAATATAATAATCTAATTTAAAATTTGTTAAGAAAAATATTAGAATTAGTAATATGATGAATAAAATAAACTGTTTCCGTTTAATTTGCATGTCGATCCTTCCAATCTGCAATTACTTTTTTAATTTTATCGATGTGTTGATAAGCCTCTTCCTCACCTTTTTCGATGATTTTACCAATTTGAGTATAATTCCTTGAGCTAAAGGCATACACTTCAGGACGCATGACAACATCGGCATCCATCATCCGGTAATTAGTAATCTCATTTTGCATAATATCAATACTCTGCATAATAATATCATAAATCGAATAAACTTCTGTATTTTTTTCAAATTTTGAACAATCAACTGCAATGATTATGTCCGCTCCCATATCTTTGACAACTGATATTGGGATACGATCAATTACTCCACCATCAACTAATAAATGATCGCCATCTTTTTCCGGAACGAACACACCTGGAATTGAAATACTTGCACGAACCGCCTTTGCTGCATCTCCTTTCTCAAAAACAACTTTTTCACCACTATATATATCAGTTGCGACAATAGCCGTCGGGATGGGAAAGTCCTCTATATTCTTTCCATATGTAAACATACTAATATATGATTTGAGGAGCTCTCCTTGAATTAACCCCTTTTTAGGTACGGTAAAATCCAAAAAGTACTTTCGTTTAAAGGTATTGGCTAGTTGATAAAGGCTTTTGACAGATTGACCCGCTCCATAAAAGGCTCCGACTAATGCACCCATGCTACTACCTGCAATATAATCTATAGGTATTTGATGTTCCTCTAAAATTTTAATCACACCTAAATGAGAAAATCCCCTAGCGCCTCCTGAGCTTAAAGCTAGACCTATCTTAGGTTCGCTCATATTTCTCCTCCTGTTCAACTGTAGCTTGTATGCATAAATAATGGACTACCTAGCGTATAGTGTATAAGAAAAAATTTTATGTTATCCCATTATATTTTACTATTCGATATTCTATTCGTACAGCAAGTGATATCTAGACTTAGGAGGAGAGTTCGTGGCTGATATATTTCGAACGATAGCTTATTCTATTAGTACAATTTTTTTGGCAATAGCCATCATCGTATATCCTGATCAATCATTCGATGCTTCGATTCGCGGTATTACACTTTGGTTAGAAGTGGTCTTTCCATCGCTACTGCCTTTTTTCATTGTGGCTGAACTATTACTTGCATTTGGTATCGTTCGTTTAATTGGAATGATCCTTGAACCTTTAATGCGACCACTATTTAATATACCTGGATCAGGGGGTGTTGTCATCGGAATGGGATTAGCTAGTGGATACCCCTCGGGAGCAAAGATTACATCAAGATTAAGACAAGAAGGTGTTCTGACACAAACGGAAGCAGAACGTCTCGTGTCCTTTACGAATGCTTCTAACCCTTTATTTATATTTGGCGCAATTGCTGTCGGTTTTTTTCACGATCCGAAAACGGGGCTGCTATTAGCCTGTAGCCACTATATCGGAGCTGTACTTGTAGGCCTGTGCATGCGTTTTTATCGATATAACGATGACCATAAAATGAAGAATAATGAAAAAGTACATTCTGATTCATTTTTTAAAAGAGCTTGGAGAACCTTACATGAAGAACGCATTAAAGAGAATCAACCTTTAGGTCAAGTTTTAGGACAAGCTGTTACATCTTCTATTAAAACGTTATGTGTTATCGGTGGATTTATTGTCTTATTCTCTGTTATTAATAAATTGTTATTTGAAACGGGTGCGACGAATAAAATCGGCTATATATTAGGACAACTCTTCGATCTATTCTCAATCCCTGAATCCTTATCCTTACCGTTTATCGCAGGTTTATTTGAAATTACATTAGGTGCTCAAATGATCTCCAATACTGAAAATTTAACATTACTTATTCAACTAGTCTTTGTCAGTGCAATCATGGCGTTTAACGGATTCTCTATTCAAGCTCAAGTCGCCAGTATTTTAGCTCCAACAGATATCCGATTTGCACCTTATTTTTTCGCTAGAATCTTACACATCTTTTTTTCGATTTGGCTAACAATCATTCTTTTTAAACCTTTATATTTAAACCGCAGTGCTTATGCACCACAGGATATTGCGGTCGATTCCGAAGCTGGCTCTATTCCTTCATATTTTTGGATGGATGTTTGGAATTGGCTCGAGCAATATGGCCAATGGATTTCCTTGAGCGCATTATTAGTGGGATGTATCATTCTATTTTCACAATTAAAAAGAGCCTACTAAATTAGGTTCTGTTATGAGATACAATCTTTATTTTGAGACCCGCAAGTTATTTCACGACAATTCACATTAAAGTCACACAAAAAAGGCACTTTGGATAAATTCCTAGTGCCTCTTGAATATTGATCCCTTATTGAACTAATGACTCCGTTGGTATAGTGATTGGTCTCCTTATCCATGAGTTTAATCTAATATACTGATTTTCTAGCCTCTAAACTGCTTTGAACCAACATCTTGCTGAAGGTATTTTCTTGTTCACACTACATATATAAGCTACCTCAATTACTATATCTTATATCCGAAGGCACATCTATAGATTCTTCTAGTTTTTTAGCCTGATGAAAAAATGTTTCCCAATCCTTACTTATTTGTGAATTCATTTTTAACCCCGCCTCATTTAGAGAATCTCTTAATGCTGCATAGTATTCTTTATGTTCATCTGTAAGATTAACAAGCTCATAGGGTTTATCGAATGTAAATTTATTCAATTTATCAGCTAAACTTTCTAGAATTTCACTCTCTTCCTCATTAAGAACGTGTAAATTTTTTCCGTTCATTAAGCCCATTTCAAGCCCATTAACGATTTCTCTCATTTTAACAGCTACGATTTCAGAATCCTCCCAATCATTCTCCTCCTGATAATCGATTAAGCCTTCCAATCTTATTAATTTATCCTGTACTTGAAAAATAAATATATTCTCATTTTCAAGATTAATATTTATATATCCTATTAATACTACAATAACTAAAATTATGTTAAGAATTATAGAACTAAAGAACATAATTTTATGATTGTTTTTCATTATAATTTTTCCCACCTTTTTATAATCCACTTCATGATAAAATATTTAGAAGATAATGAAAAGGGATGATAGGTAATAATCGGCTTTTTTATGATCTATATTTTTGCTTTAAGGCTTCAGCAACTACTTCCGGAACGAGATCGGTGACATCCGACTGATACTTAGCCACCTCTTTTACAATACTAGAACTTAAGAAGGAGTGCTGGTTATTCGTCATCATGAAAAATGTTTCAATATCCTCCTCTAACTTACGGTTCATAGATGTGATTTGCATTTCATACTCAAAATCACTGACCGCACGTAAGCCTCGTAAAATGACATCAACATTTTTTCTTTTGGCATAATCAACGAGTAGACCCTGACTCTCATCACAGGATACATTTGGCAAATCACGCGTCGCTTCTTTTATCAATTCTAAACGCTCGTCCACTGAAAATAAAGGTGATTTCGATTGATTTTTGAAAACTGCGACAATGACGTGATCAAAAATTTTCGAACCGCGTCGAATAATATCTAAATGCCCATATGTAATTGGATCAAAGCTTCCGGGACAAATAGCTGTTTTTGGCATATATGTTCCTCCTATTTTTGGTATCGATAAATGGTTAATTCAGTTTGTGAGCTGTATTCTTCTCGCCTTACCATTGTATATCTATCAAAAGAATCTGGCAATTGTTCATCTTGAGAATGTTCACAAATAATTAAAGCTTGATTTTCTAATAACTCAAATTCATCCAATGCTTGACATAAATCCTCAAAAGATACCTTTCCATAAGGGGGGTCTAAAAATACATATTGAAACGTTTTGCCGCGTTTACTAGCGGCTTTAATAGCACGAAAAGCGTCATTACGGTATATTTGACATTGATTGTGAACGTCGAGTATTCGGGCGTTCTCGCGAATGGTTTGAATAGCATGGTACTGTTGATCGACAAAAACGACGTCGTCCATGCCACGGCTAATCGCTTCAAATCCTAACCCGCCGCTTCCAGCAAATAAATCCAGTGCACGTCCTCCATCAAAAAATGGACCAATCATTTGGAATAAAGCTTCCTTTACTTTATCTATTGTTGGCCTAGTTTTATGATTGGGTACTGCTTTTATAGCGTGTCCTTTATATTTTCCTGCGATTACTCTCATTTTAATCACCAACTTAAAAAACTTTTATATTTTTATGTATAAATTTTAACCTAATTGGTCAAAATTAATTCTAGAACGGAACTAAGAGGAATCCGTTCGATTCGGAGAAAGTCTTATCATTCCCCATAAGACCTTCTTCCGGTTTCTCCTCTCCCTTTTTGTACTCTCTCTGTGTTTTTGCAGAGAGTTGTGGCTCTTCTTTTAATTGAGGATTAAAAGAGAGCCACTTTTTTTACGCTTTTAAAATGGTTTAATTTCATTAAAGGATAAAAGACTTCTCTTAAAGGCCCGTTTTTCCTTATTGATTGATATTGATATTGTTTTGACCTACATCAATTGAAAAAGGAAATATTTGAGACGCAAGTGATGTGTTAATATACAACTTGTTATTAATATCCACCAGTAGTTGTTCATCAATCTGATAATTCGCTTCATTAATAATATATAAATCGCGTTCAGGATAAAAACGAAAACGATTAGTGCCATCATGAACAAGTAGTTCTTCATCATTAGTTTTAGTCAAGGTCATCCCGGTTATTTCGATTAAAGATTCTAACGGTAAATACGACTGTTTTTCGTAAATAATACCCTGCCATTCCTGATCAACTGGTTTTTGATTTAAAGTAATAATTCTTTGGTCCATTCCATAAAACGGCGTAAATTTTTCCTTTGAATGATTCAACGTAAAAAAGTTCGTATGAATGTCTAATGGTAACAATGATTGCTCTAATATATTGGCTAAATGATTATCTGATTGGTCGAGATTTAACAATTCATCTAACCATTCATCTTTTTTGTTACCCGTTACAGATTGTCTTAAACTCTCAAGCATTTGTTTGCCTTTACTCGTTTGTAAATCCGTAGTAAAAAAATAAGCATTAACGACATCTAATAACAAACCGCTTTCTTCTTTCTCATCCGTTAAGCTCAATAATTTTGAGGTCAATAATGATGAGACAATGTGTCTTTTTTCACTACTATTTAAAACAGAAAGGCTTTCTAGCTTTAATGGATCAAGCTTAGGGCTCACAATAAAAATTTGCCTTACATCTTGAAAACCTCGATTTAATAAATCATTAAAAGGCTGGAGTTTTATCGGAATCGATGACACAAGATTAACTCGGTCGTTCAAACTATAGCTATCATATTGTCCCTTTATATTGACCAATGGAATGTCGGTATCGGATTGAAAGGTCCATTCCTGGTACCGAATATGGTCGAGTGTTTCTGAAAAGGTTGGCTGTTGATGCGTAAACCAATGGCTATTAACTCCACTTGGACTAGTTAAGGTTGTTTTTACTGGAGTCTTAATAAGGCCATCTTTATCATAAACCTCAGGTAACCAACTTAAAAAGTAGTTTATCTCTTCGTTCTGTAAAGGAAGATGATAGGATAAGATCACAACTTGCTTTTGTTCGAGCTTAAGTTGGTTCTCATCCTCTAAACACACTTGACCTTCTGAAAGGTTACAGGTGAAATGTTTGGCATGTTCAGGCTGATTAATGGTATATGTATCAGATGGTAGATGTTCAATCAATACCTGAACAGAAAGTTGACTCTCATTCTCTTTTAACTCAATATTTATGGTAGGTTGTTGCTGTTGTTGGTGATCGACTTGGCTAGATTGATAATCAAGCCATTGATACGCCCCTAATACTATACTGACAATTATCATAAATGCTGTCATAACTATCAATCTCATAAGCCATCTTCCTTTAACGGTAGTCGACTCTATTCTATCAAAAGCGACAACAAGTTTCATAAAGAAATCTCATCGAGTGTTAATTTTTTATTGGAGCAGTACTCTACGTGCCAATAACGTCTAATCATGCTACATTTAAACGGGAGGTAAAAACAGTTAACAAATAATTAGAAAAATCTTATAATTTATGGTAATAATTAAAGTAACAATTTTTCCATTATTATGAGGTGAGAGAAATGAATCAGCAAAAAGTAGGCATTGGAGAAGCGGCAAAAATATTAGGTGTTTCAGACCAAACACTTAGGAATTAGGAGAAAAAAGGTTATATTGAGGTTGAACGAACTCCTTTGGGGCACCGTCGTTATTCCATGGAACAACTTCTTCAACACGGGGAAAAATCTAAATCATTAGAAGCGAAACATGTTGCTATTTATGCTAGAGTTTCAACAAAGAAACAAGCAGATGCAGGGAATTTAGTACGACAGAAATAACGTCTAACTGAATATGCTGTTGCTAATAATTACAAAATTAATCATATTTTTGAAGATGCCGCTAGTGGTTTAAATGAAAACCGTAAAGGATTATCCAACCTTCTAAAAGCAATAAAGGAAGAAGAGAACTCTTATCTAATTATTGAATATAAAGATAGACTCGCACGTTTTGGCTATCATTATCTTGAGAATCATTTAAATGGGTTAGGTTGTAAGATTATTATTCTTGAAGAAAAAAGTATAAATGGAGAGCAATAACTAGTTGAGGACTTAATCGCCATTACAACATCATTTTCAGCACAAATTTACGGTAAACGTGTCTCTCAAGAAATAGAAAAAACGTTAAAGCGAGGTGTAAACGATGAAAACAGTTCGGATGATTAAACTTCATCCCAATACAGAAGAAAAGAAGCATTTAGATGATCTGATGCGTGTTTTTTCTTCGATGAAACGATATGCATTTAATCGATTGCTTGAAGGTCAATCTGTTGGCTATTTAAACAAGACCATGCCAGCTAAGTTTAAGGTGAATAAACGGTATGCGGAAGATGCTGTATTGTTAGCGCAATCGATCATTACTAGTCAACAAGAGTTACTACCTCAACGTATCGAAGATACGGAAGCAAAGATTCAAAAAACAGAACGAAAGATTCATGATTATCAAACAGGTCGAAAAACACCTAAAGTGGTGGATTTAGAAACTTGCTTAAAAGGACTAGGAAAGCGCGCCGAAAAACTACAAGCCAAACTTTACGATTTACAACAACATCAAGAAAACAGCACAATCCCTACTGTCATCTTTGGAGGGCGTAAAAACTTCATAGAGCGTAGGAAATGAAATCTGACTAATGAAGAATGGAAAGACCTTCGCACTAACGAATTATATGCTCGTGGTGATAAAAGTAAGAAAGGGAACCTTAACATCCGCTTAGTACATCGTGACGGTACATTTTATTTTGATATCAGTGATCCGTTACGTAAGGAAGAAGGAAAACGACAAGCACCTCGTTTCGAGGTAGAATCTTCGATTCCAGATAAATATGTTCAAGACATCATCGCTACGGTGATGCCGGATGAAGTTCATGTAAAAGGAAAAACGATGGAATTCTATCAAGCATATACGGTTCAAATTAAACGTAAAAACGGAGATTATTACGCCCATTTCATCTACGATGAAACAGAATATGGAGAGGTATTAGTAAGCCGGACAGACATCTTAAAAGACGTTGTAGCTGGTATTGACATTAATATTGACCACATTTCAGTTAGTTTAGCTACAAAGCAAGGCAACTTTATTGAAAGTAAGAATTTTTACTGTCATGAATTGGAGTATGTGGGTTCAAATAAGCGTGACAATATAATTGGTGAGACTGTAAAAGCATTCTTTGAATGGTTACTCTCAAAAAACGTTGGAGCGATTATCATTGAAAATATGACATTGAGTCAACAACATGATACAAACCGAAAGTTTAATCGTTTAACACACAATTTTAAGAAGAAAAAGTTAATTGAATGTATCATTCGTCGAGGGTTACGTTATGGATTTTTAATCAAAAAAATCAATCCTGCTTATACGTCCGTTATTGGACGATTCAAATATAGCAAAAAATATGGAATTTCTGTTCATGAAGCAGCCTCTTTTGTGATTGCGCGAAGAGGCTTAGGATTTAAAGAAAAAATGCCGAAGGCATTGATACATGAATTAAAGAAAAAAGTAAAACCGCATTTGATTGCAAAACTTGGTTCCATGGAAGAAACCGAAAAGCAATCCGAACAAGGAAAAAGGCGGCGTAAGTATCTAGGAATGTTGCTTCATAAAATAAACAATTTTAAAGACATCCATTTATGGTCATTATGGAATATCGTTCGTAAAACTTTATGGTTAGACCAACATCAAATGAAACTGAAGGAGGTGTAACCTGGGGCTAAAATTTACTTGACTTGCGGTAGCTGATCTACGGAAGAAATGGTTTTATCGCAAGCAGCCGTCCCTAACAGGGAGCCGTAGATTGTCTTGTACAGTAGGTACATGACAGAGGGTGAGAACCCTCTTCTAACGGAGTGGAGTGAGAATCTTCACGGTATGTCACGTTTTCTTGGTTCAGTGGCGATTTAGATTTTTATAGATTTTAGTAACCAGGAATGATCATGACACAACGAATCATAAAACTAGGTGAGGGGTATGGTGATGTGTTTGAATTATTTACATTAATGGAAGCCATGCCAGATCGAGTAGACCGACTACTGGCTTTACACACCATTAAAAACGATGAAGAAAGGACTTCATTAGCCTGTATATTTAAACCGACAAATCAAGGGAATTTCCATCCGATTTATATCTGTTTAGAAGGTATTCCTAAACCTAATGACCAAAGAAATAAGCGATATGAAATGTTTAAAGCGTTAAGTGAACAGTTTGATAAACCTATCGTTGAATTTACTGTCCCTCCTTCAGAAACGTATCACGAGGAAGAACAATATTTTCAACAAATCATCGCTGTTCTACGATTAAATCATTTGTTACCACCCATTTAAAAAGAGCTAAAACGGCGATGCCGTTTTAGCTCTTCTAGAATACACTCTTCATTTCATATTCCTTATCCTTCTTCGGAACCTTTGTTTGATATACAGTATCAATATAAGGTTTATAGGAAATTTCAACATTTTTTACAAAATTCAAACGTCGAATTTGTTCCAGCGTGTCTTCGATTTGGTCTTGATCAACATATATAAGTAAGTATCTCTGCTTTCTTGATGCATAAATGAGATGCCCATAACGTCTTAATCGTTTAGCATATTTAATATGTTTAACCCATACGATAATTCCTTGTCGTTTTGTTATCATGTTAAGACCTCATTTCGTACCAAATTAAGAGGCTTGGCAACCGCATTGTCCACCACTACCACAGCCGCAACCAGAACCAGTATCTTTTAACGCAACCCCATCTCGTGGCGCTTTAATATTTTCGCTCACTGAATTAGCAATAATTTCAGATACATCATCCAACAATCCTTGTAAAAGCGTTTCAGACTGTTTATAAATCGCAACCGTATCATGCATATCCAAATCGCGTTTAATCGTTCTGACTTCCTTCATAATTTTACTATAATCGGGATGATAACGTCCGAAGCGCTGGACATCTTCATAATGGTCCTTTGTATTCGTGAAATTTTGCATCAGCTCTTGAGCTTTAGGATCAAGGTATAAATCTTCTTTTCTTTGTTGATATATATCAAAGTCTTCTGATTGCTTTATCATTTGGCCTAGTTTTTCTGCCTGCTCTAAAGCCTCTATAACTTCTATATTAGCGAGCATAAACCCACCTCCGTATATCTTATCTTATCAAAAAGTTAACCAAATGACTACCTTATTGTTTGATCATAAGCATAGCCTTAATATAGTGAAGAAAGTGGCGTTTATGCTACAAAACCCTAGAAGAACTGGTTGTGGTTACTAAAGGGGTTCTGGCCTTGATTTTGACTGAATGGGTTCTGGCTCGGTTGGTTTACTTGATTTTGACCTTTTGTTTCTTTTAGAAACTTTTGTACCTGATCAATCGTTTTAGACAGGTTATTAACCTGTTTTTCAAGCTGTTCAAAATCAATTTTAGATATGGTATCAAAAACATTAGATAATTTCTTCATATAATCATTTTTAGAGCTATTACTTGAAGCTGTCTTTAGTTCATATCGGTCCCAAAATTGATCATCATCGCCATCATGACGCCATATATCGAATAATTGCTGCCATGTATATTTACCGCTTCTAACCTCTTCAACAATGCCATCACGATCTTGTACAAACTTCTTAAATTTTTGAACTTCATCAGGTAATTGAAGACTCAATATGATCACATCCTTCATAATACTTGCTGTAATATTATAATTTCAATTGGGTGAATGTGTGTCTACTTATGACAAATAATTTGACTAAATTGTTACACATTCACAATATTTACTTAGAAATAATTGATTAATTCACTTTTTCATAATATGATGAATTTAAGATGATACTAATGTTAGAGGTGAAGGAAATGAAATTAGAAAACACTGAAATTCAAGACACTGTATTAGATTTACAACCACTCACATATATTATGGAAAGAAATGGTTTTGTTCTAGCAGGTCAATGGGATTACGAACGCGTCACATATGATTACAAAGTTAACTCACCAGAAAAAAACATCACTTATTATATTCGCGTTCAAGGTCATGCAATTGAAGGTGATGTAGATTCAGGTAAAGCTGTTATTAAAATACTTACACCTTTATTAGGAATACACCATTACCCACATGGTGTTGAATATGGTGAAGAACAAGGCTTCCCTCAAAACATCATTGATAAGGCTGAACGTATCCTCAATAATGTTGATGATCAACTTAAGCAATTCCAAGCAGAAACTAATTAATTTAATGCACACTCTGACAGGTAGGTTGGTGTTTAACACTTGGCCTACCTGTAAACACTATATGATATAAAACTTACCAAGGACCATCTACAATGATGTTAGAGTTGAAAGGGGACTTAAATGCAATTGTTCAAAAATGTAACCAAAAAACAGTGGACAATTCTAATTTATATCGTTTTATTATTACTGTTTGCCTACTTCATCTTGCCGATTTCAGTCCCACTCATCTTAGCTTTTCTAACTGCTTTATTTGTGAATCCACTTGTTCGGCTTTGCACAAGGCGTTTCCGCGTCAACCGAAAAATAGCAGTTTCAATTGTCTTTATCCTACTCATCAGTATTCTTGCTACCATTGGTACGTACACAACGATAAAAGCCATTGGGCAGATTAAAAATATACAGGATAATATTCCAACCTACATAAGCGAAATTGAAACAGAACTAACTGAGTTAAGAACTAAAGTAGAGGATTATACAGAGGATTGGCCGGACGAATTTGTTGAACAGGCTGAAAATCAAGTTTCAACGACTTTATCAAAGTACGGAGAGCAGCTTGAGGAAATTGATTACATTGATAATATTACACAGCTCTTTATGAAGGTTCCAAACTTCTTAATTAATTTACTAGTCTATCTCATCGCCCTATTCCTATTTATGCTAGAGTTACCAAACATAAGAAATAAGTTTTATAGTATAATGACAGATGAGACTCAAGAAAAGTTTAAATTCATGAATGCCCGCTTATCTTACGTTTTATTAGGCTTTTTAAAGGCCCAATTTTTAGTGAGTTTAATCATATTCACCGTTACCTTAATTGGTTTATTAATCATTACGCCTAAAATAGCATTAATCATGTCCATCATAATATGGCTTGTCGACTTAATCCCGATTATTGGTTCCATAATTGTATTAGGGCCATGGTCACTCTATATGTTCTTTACGGGAGATATCATGTTAGGTACACAACTTGCAGTATTAGCGATCATTCTTTTAGCCATTAGAAGAACGGTGGAACCGAAAGTGATGGGGCACCATATCGGGTTGTCTCCATTACCAACACTTATTGCAATGTTTTTAGGGTTACAATTAATAGGCTTCTTAGGATTTTTCCTCGGCCCAATATTCGTCATTCTATTTAACTCAGCAAAAGAAGCTGGCATTATCAAATGGAACATGAAAATATAAAAGCGTTCTGATAAGTTATCAGAACGCTTTTTTTAACCCAAAATGGCCCTAAATAAATTCGTACTATAGCCACCTTCATATATAATGTAAAGCAATAAATAAACGACGACACCTGTGATGGCTGTACCGAACCAGATTACGCTTGTTACAGGTCCGATTTTTCGATGTTTCGTAATGTTTCGTTTAAACGCTAAAGTTAATGTAATTATACCGAATATAGCTCCTGTAGTAGCTAGAATGATATGAAAGATCAAAAACACAGTATAATAGATTTTAACATCGTCTGGTCCACCAAAGCTTGTATTACCAATAAATATCGTTCGAGACATGTACAAAATGAAAAATGATAGAGCGAATACAGCCGCGGTAATCATCACATTTTTGTGTTGCCTTCTTTTATCCTTTGAAATGAGAACCCATCCGATTGCTACACATATAGCGCTTAGTACAATGAATAATGTACTAATTGTTGCCAAAAATGGTATATTCATGTTCATCAACCTCTTTCAACATTAGGGGTTATCTTTTGCTGTGATGGTAATGGATCAATCTCGCGACTTTCACTATTATACCAATTAAAGAAGACCTTCGCTAAAACACCACCATAAACGACTTCCTGTAAAACCTTCATAATAATACCCGCTGCTTGTTGGTCGTATACTAACGGCATATTTAGGAAAATTTGCGGACCACCTAAACTCATACCTTGTAATACATCAACTGGAACACATAGCGCTAACGCCGTCATAAACGCATCTGGTTCAGAATAAGTCGCATATAACGGGGAATCAGCGAAAATAATTAGAGCACATGCTGGTGTTATTAAGAAGCCATTACCGAAAATATAAATGATTCGATATAATGGTCTCATGAAAAATTGTTCTTTTAATGGACTTAATAACGGCCACCACATACAAAACGCAGCAAATAAAATAATTAACGTAACGCTCCAATGAATAAAGTTATTCGTTTTTGAAAAATCTAGAATGGCTGGGATATGA
Source organism: Tenuibacillus multivorans (assembly GCF_900103915.1). Lineage (GTDB taxonomy): Bacteria > Bacillota > Bacilli > Bacillales > Alkalibacillaceae > Tenuibacillus > Tenuibacillus multivorans. The sequence continues at coordinate 222,660 of NZ_FNIG01000002.1, forward strand.
TAGAGCGAAAACAATCCATTAAAAAGGATGATCGCAATTAATGGTTTAGTTAATAAAGTTAACACCTGTTTGATGCCTTTCGTATTAAATAATTTTCGCCACCATTCAACAGGTAAACCTCTAATGATTAATATTGGAACCAGTAGATAGAAAATCGCCATTTGAATCATATGTGCCATCAATACAATGTGCGATAATAAATAAACAGGAGATCCCTTTACAACGTAAAACAGGAATAATGCAATATAAACACCAATCTTCTGCTTCACTGTTGGAGCTTTGTTAACCCCTGCTTTATGCTTTAAAGGGCCAGTAAATAAGTAATATAATAAACCTAAAACAATCGTTATAATCATGATTTCTGGATTCCACAACGCTTCGAACCCAAAGATTTGAATTTTATCCCACATGTTTTATCACCTCGAAGGTCGCTACTTTCAAATTTAAGTATACATGAATCTAACTGATATCTCGACTAATTCCACCATCGTTAATAAAATTGTTGAATTTAAAAAGAGCTATACGCTTAAGAAAACGTATAGCTTCCTCTATCATTTTATTTTAATCCGAACAGGCTCTTCTATCCAATGTGGATAGGCGCTCAATTCAACTGTCACGATTCCTTCTGTTCGCTCGATGGATTGACCATAAGTATCTCTTTCCTCACCATCAACGATTTCGGTCGTGCCATGACTATGATTTGTTTCAATCTCATTTCCAGACTCATTTATGACTTGACCAAATGGAACACTATAAAATTCTTCATTGGCCTTCATACTCAACGTCAAATAACCATGCGATTCATATTCAAAATCGACAAATTGGTTATATGGATCAAATAATATTTTATCTTGATCCAAATCTAATTTGAGATACGCTTCGTCTTTTGGCAGTGCTTGAAGCTTAGAAAATTCTAAATATAGTTCATCTGGTATATCAAAATAGTTGCTCTCCAAATAGTAAGAGATATAACCTTCGTCATCAGGTCCTGTACGTGTTGTTCCGTTTGAAATACCACCCCATTCTTCACCACTTCCATCAACTAAACGCATATCTTCAATGCCAAAAATTTTCATATCATTACTAGCGTCGTATTGAATTTGAACAGCAGTTCGAGTTGGATGGATGTCTATAGATTCAATCAATATACTCTGACCTTGGACGGTAACTTCCTCATTGATGTCATATTGTATCGGGTCAGGATTTTTTTGTGCTTCGAAAGGTATAGAAAAATGGATACCGTTACTCGGACTTAGTTTTGCATTAAACACAAATTGTTTGGCCTTAATTGGTTCTTGGCTAAAATATTTATACGTTCCACTAAATTCATTATTGTCACCCTTTTCCGGAGAACCATATGATGAAGAACCACCAGGTAATCTTTCACCATTTGAGTCCGTAATTGATATATCGCCCAAGTACAATCGTCTCTTCGATTCATCACTCTTTATCGTATAGAATACAATTAGTCCATGTTGATCCCGAATGACACCATCAATGGTTAATTCATAATCCCCCTGTTTTTGTGACATACCAATCGGTTCATAATAATCATGATCATATGCAGTTTCTAACCCCTTATCCTGCGATATTAATTCCACAATCTTATTAATTCCTGGTACTTGAGAAACTTGCTCTTGAAAACGCGGTGAGAAATTTATTATGGCTATAAAACCAAATAATAATACAGCAGCTGTCGTGATGGCTGTCATCATCACAGGTTTTAGTTTTGAGCCCTTTTGTTTTGCTTTTTGGAAACCTTGATCAATCGCAGCATCGATTTTATCCAAATTAGAATCAAACTCTTGATATTCTTCTTTCCATTTTTCTAATTCATGCTCAATTGAATCTTTCATTCATGCCACCCTCCTTGTCATCACCTAGATCCTTCTTTAACTTTTTTAAAGCAGAGTGAATATTCGTCTTTAACGTACCTTCTGGTTGACTAAATTGCATAGCTAATTCTTTATAAGTAAAACCGTGAAAATATTTTAAATAAATCAGTTCTTGTTCATGATCATTTAATTGTTTGATCGCATCATCTATCCATACTTTTTGGAAATCAGAAGAATGACTTGCACGTTCAGCCTGACGCTTAAATGGAAGATATCGTTTTTGTTTTTTTATTACATCCTGACAATAGTTGATCATGATTCGAATCAACCATGTCTTTAAATACTCTGGCTTTTTAAGTTGTTTTCTCTTTTTATACGCGCGATATGTAACCTCTTGGATAGCTTCTAAAGCATGATCCTTATTTTTCAAAAAGGCTAAAGCTGTTTTATATAAATCCACACGATAATGCTTCATCGCCAGCAAAAACACATCATCGTCTTGATGAAATTGATCCAAGTCAATAGAATCCAATACAACCCCCTCCTTTTCTCTATCTAAACATTAGACATATTTATAGACATTTCGTTTTAAAAAATTATATTTTTAACACAAAAAATAAAAGCCAGTACAATGACTGGCTTTTACTTTACTAGCTTTAACTTTTAATCGCAATTAGTTTTTCATTTTTGGATCCAGTGCGTCTCTTAATCCATCACCAATTAAGTTAAATCCTAATACGACCAACATAATGGATATACCAGGGAAAATTAATGTCCATGGTGCTAGTTGTATAAAATCTCTGGAATCCGCTAACATTTTCCCCCATTCTGGATTGGGAGGCTGTGCACCAAGTCCTAAAAACCCTAAAGCTGCCGCCTCAAGTATAGCTGTACCAAAACCTAATGTTGCTTGGACAATAATAGGAGCTAAACTATTTGGCAAAATATGATTAAAAATGATCCTACCATTCTTTAACCCTTGTGCCTTTGCAGCTAAAATATATTCTTCTTCACGTAAGCTGATCACTTTAGAACGAACTAATCGTCCAAAAATTGGTATATTAATAATAGCGATGGCTATTAACGCGTTTTGTAATGAAGGGCCAAGAATTGCTACAACGGCAATAGCTAATAGAATACTAGGGAATGCTAATAAAATATCAAAAATCCGTGAAATTAGCATATCAATCCATTTTCCAAAATATCCTGAGACAATTCCTAAAAATGTACCAAATATTAAGGCACCAACAATAGCAAAGAAACCGACCGCTAATGAGATACGAGCACCATAGGCGATGCGTGTAAAAATGTCACGCCCAACATCATCTGTACCTAGCCAATAGTCACTATTTGGTGGTGTTAATCGGTCCTTTAAAAACTGTTCATCATAGCCATATCCTGTAATGAATGGCGCTATAATCCCTAATATTAAAAAGAATAAAATGATAACTGTACCGGTAATAGCTAAAGGACTTTTCCGTAATTGTCTAAATGCATCTCTCCACGGTGAGATGGCTTGGATTTCCTCAGGGTCTTCATGAAATTGTACGGGGTTGGAATCTATTTCTTCAGACTGTTGCTTCTTTTCTTCAGTGCTCATTATTATCCCCCCTAATATTTGATCCTAGGGTCGACATATGCGTATAACAAGTCGACGATCAAGTTTATCAGTACAAAAATAAATGCGATAACTAAAATTCCGGACTGTATCACTGGATAATCACGATAGGTAATTGCATCGTAAACATAACGACCAATCCCTGGCCAACTGAAGATCGTTTCGGTTAAAATCGCACCACCTAGTAATACACCAGTTTGTAAACCTATAACAGTTAAGACGGGTATTGTCGCATTTCTAAGCGCATGTTTATAAATCAGTAGAAATTGTCCTGATCCCTTCGCTCTTACAGTACGGATATAATCTGACTTCATCACTTCTAACATGCTTGAACGCGTCATACGAGCAATAATAGCCATGGGGATTGTCCCTAATGCAATACTAGGTAAAACAAGATGTTTTAAAGAAACAAACAACCTTTCAAAATCCATATGTAAAATCGAATCTAACACATAAAAATGCGTAATAGGATCAATTGGGTCTCGACTACTTTCCCTTCCACTAGAAGGTAACCAGCCTAATTCTTGAGCAAATAACCATTGTTCCATTAACGCCAACCAAAATATTGGCATAGAGACACCAATTAACGCGAAAACCATTGCAAAAAAATCAAACCAAGAATTTTGCTTCCACGCACTAATAATTCCCGCATTAACACCAATTACAATGGCAAATATCATGGCAAAGATTGTTAACTCTGCTGTAGCTGCTAACTTTGGCAGTATTTCCTCAGAGATACTTGCTTTCGTCTTGAGGGAAGTGCCTAAATCCCCTTGTAAGAGATCCGCCATATAAATACCATATTGGACAACTTTTGGTTCATTTAACCCTAAATTCTCTTCAAGATTCTGAATAGCCTCTTCAGTAGCTGTTTCACCCAAAATAACTTGGGCTGGGTTACCGGGAATTAAATGAACAATTGAAAACGTGATAATGGTCATTCCTAATAATACTGGTATAAGAATTAATAATCGTCTTATCGTATAGGCAAGCATGTTTTCACCTCAATCATTGTCACTACCTAGCTGAACATTAAATAATAGAAGGTAGTAGAGGTAGCCCTACTACCCTCTAATCTTTAATTACTTAGTTCTACTTCTGCTAATGATTCACTTGTTGAAGGATGAGGTACATAGTTTTCAACATAACTAGCTGCTGCTAAGACAGGTCTTGAATGAACTAATGTAACCATAGGTGAATCTTCTGAAATTAAAACCTGTGCCTGTTTATAAAGATCCGCACGCTCATCCTGATCAATCGAAACTTTTGCTTGATCAAGTAACTCGTTTACTTCTTCATTTTCATAGAAAGTACGGTTACCTTCTCCAACGTTATCTCCATGTAATAAACTACTTAAGAAATAATCAGGATCACCATTTGTACCTGACCAACCTAGCATAAACATTTCTTGTTCACCATTAGATGTTTTTTCAAGATATGGCGCCCATTCTTCTCTAACAATGTTTACTGTAATGCCGATTTGAGATAAGTCTGCTTGAATAATTTCTGCTACCGTTTCTGGATCTGGCATGTATGGACGAGCTACTGGCATAGTCCATAAATCAATTTCTAAACCGTCAGCATAACCTGCTTCTGCTAATAATTCCTGTGCTTTCTCAAGGTCATATTCATAACCTTCAACCTCATCATTGTAGCCTAAATAACTTGGTGGAACTGGGTTTTTAGCTGGTACGGCATAGCCATTATATAAAGCATCTGCAATTGCCTCACGATCAACTGCGTGATTAATAGCTTGACGCAATTTCTTATTATCTAAAGGTGCTTTTTGTGTATTAAAACCAAGATAACCAAAATTGTTTTCTGCACGCGTATATAAATCTATACCTTCTTCCTGTTCTACAATATCGGCATCGTCTGGGTTAAGACCATCCATAATGTCAAGCTCGCCAGAACGAAGCGCGATTAAACGTGCGGAGTTATCTGGAATAACTTCAAAGATAACGCGATCAAGTTTTGGTAATCCTTCTTTCCAATAGTCCTCGTTTTTCTCTAGAACAATTTGGTCATCTCTCGTCCAGCTTTCAAATTTAAATGGTCCAGTTCCTACAGGATTTTCGTTAATAGCTGGGCCATATTCTTCTAAAGCTGCTGGAGATGTGATGGCAAAATAACTCATCGCCATGTTTTGAAGGAAGAAACCAAGCGGTTGTTTTAATACAAATTCAATTTCATGATCATTCACCACGTTAATTTCATCAATGACATGGTCTTCGTCACCTTTAAATCCACCAAACATCGTTCCATAAATAGCATAGGTATAACCTTCTTCTGTAAATGCATATTCATGCTCTGGATCAGCCCAACGCTCGAAGTTAGTTTTAACAGCTTCGGCATTAAAGTCTGTGCCGTCATGGAATTTAACCCCTTCTTCTAGATAGAATGTGTATGTTAGTCCATCGTCACTAACTTCCCAATCATGAGCTAAGCCTGGTACTACTTCAAAGCTTTCTTTGTCAAAATCTAATAAACTTTCATAGATTTGCTTTGTAACACGAGATGATTCACCATCTGTTGTACTCGCAAAGTCCAAACTCTCTGAATCACCACCGCGACCAAAGACTAAAACTTGCTCACCTTCTTCAGCATCAGCCTCTTCAGATTCTGATTCAGATTCAGACTCCGAATCAGTTCCACTTTCTTGTTCGCCAGTTTCATCATCTGAAGGTTCCTCAGTCTCACCTGATTCATCATTACATGCTGCCAGAATTAACATAAAAGATAGCAGCATGATAAATAAAAATGAAAACTTTTTCATTCCTTTACCCCCTAAAAAATTTATTATATTTTAGATAACATTTTGGCTTGTCTATTCGTATAGATGGCAAGCAACAAAATGTTGATCTTCAACTTCTTTAAATTCTGGTTTGATCTCTTTACAAACATCCATTGCCATTGGACATCTTGTATGGAATGGACATCCGCTCGGCGGATTTGAAGGACTTGGTACGTCTCCTTCAAGGATAATCCGCTCTTGTTGTTCATCTGGGTCTGTTATTGGCACGGCTGATAACAAGGCTTGTGTATAAGGATGCTTAGGATCTTCATAAAGTTGGTCCTTGGTTGTTAATTCAACCATACCCCCTAAATACATAACACCCACGCGATCACTAATATGTTTAACCACACTCAAATCATGTGCGATAAATAGATAGGTTAAATTATATTTATTTCTCAGTTTCTCCATTAAATTCAATATCTGGGATTGAACTGAAACATCTAAAGCTGAAACAGGCTCATCACAGACAATTAACTTAGGGTTATTCGCTAAGGCTCTAGCAATACCAATACGTTGTCGCTGTCCCCCACTAAATTGGTGCGGATACCTTGAAGCATGGTAAGCCTTTAGGCCAACATCTTCTAATAACTCCTTAACACGCTCCTGGCGTTCTTCTTTCGACTTCATGCCGTGAGTGAGCAAAGGCTCACTTATTATTTTTTCAACTGTATGTCTAGGATTTAAGGATGCATAAGGATCTTGAAAAATAATTTGCATATCTTTTCGTAGCTTCCGCATTTCTTCATCACTAATGTTAATGATGTTTTGCTCTTCAAAAAATACTTCACCATCAGTTGGTTCTATTAAGCGAAGAAGTGCTTTTCCTGTTGTTGATTTTCCACAACCTGATTCACCAACAATACCTAAAATCTCTCCTTCGTTAACTGAAAACGAAACATCATCGACGGCTTTAACCTCTCCTAGCTTTTTTCCCAATACACCGCCAGTGATATCAAAATATTTTTTAAGCTTTTTAACTTCTAAGATCGGCGTTGGCAAATTCCTCTACTCCCTTCTCTTCATCGTGTAAAAAGCAACGTGACTTTCGGTCTTCACCTAAAGAATATAATTCGGGATTAGCTTTAAAGCATCGATCAAATGCAAACTCACACCGAGATGCAAAACGGCAACCAACCTGCTCCATACTTGGCTTCATAACTGTTCCTGGAATAGAATAAAGCTTTTGCTCACGTTCATTTAACTTCGGTAACGATCGAATTAATCCCTTTGTATATGGGTGTTGTGGATCTTTAATTATTTCGCGAACGGTCCCTTCTTCTACAACCTGGCCTGAATACATGACGACGACACGATCACAAATTTCAGAAACAACACCTAAATCATGAGTAATTAACATAATGGAAGTGTCATTTTCTTTATTTAAATTTTTCATTAAATCTAGGATTTGTGCTTGAATCGTTACATCTAAAGCAGTTGTTGGTTCGTCTGCAATTAATACTTCAGGATTTAGTGCCATGGCCATTGCAATCATAACTCTTTGTCTCATTCCACCTGATAGTTGATGTGGGTATTCATCAATCACTTCTTTTGCTCGAGGAATACCTACTTGATGTAACATTTGTATGGCCCGTTCATTGGCTTCTTTTTTATTAATTTTTTCATGTAAACGAATGCCTTCAATTAATTGATTTCCAATCGTAAATAATGGATCTAATGAGGTCATTGGCTCTTGAAATATCATAGCTATAGAATTACCACGAATTTTACGCATTCTTTTTTCACTGGCTTCGGCTAAATTTTCACCCTTATAAAGGATTTCCCCACCAACAATTTTTCCAGGAGGCTTTGGTATTAGCTGCATAACAGATAATGAGGTTACGCTTTTTCCACACCCTGATTCGCCAACTATTCCAACGACTTCGCCTTTATGTAATTTAATGCTAACGCCATCAACAGCAGGAACTTCACCGCTATCTGTAAAAAAGTGTGTATGTAGATCATTTAATTCTAGCACGACATCTTCCAATGTAACTCCCCCTGCCTTTTTTAATGAAATATTGCTATTTTTCGGAACTATGTGATTATTAATATACTGAAAATTATGGATATATTCAAGTAAATTTTTAAAATAAACGAAACTAATTTTCCTTACTTGGATTTGTGGTGAGGGATTAAATAATTGTATAAAAAAAGTAGGTGTAAGTCTCAACTTACACCTACTTTTAGATTTCTTACCACCATACAATGGTAGTTAAAGCAAGTATGGTTAAAAATGCTGCGAAGATTCCAGAATAGATCATTAGGGCTGGCATTTCATGTCCTTCCTGATTCAAATGCATGAAATAATACAGCTGGAAAGCAACCTGTACAGCTGCCATGATTAATATGATTGGAATGGTAAACATCGCACTAACATCAGCCATGACTAAACCAAAAGCAATTAATGTAAATGCAATCATCATAACGAACGTCAGTACGTGATGTTTCATTTCTTCCTTATGCTTTTTTCGATAAAATTGTTGTTTTTCACTTGTGGAATTGGTGTTATCTGCCATAGTTTAGCCCACCTTTCCCATTAGATATACAACTGTAAAGATAAATACCCATACAACGTCAATGAAGTGCCAATATAAACTGGCAATATAGAACTTCGGTGCGTTATAAAGATTAATTCCTCGCTTACTATTACGAATCATTAGTGAGAGAAACCATCCTAGACCAAATGCAACGTGTGCACCGTGGAAACCTACTAATGTATAGAAAGCTGAAGAAAATGCTGATGTCGTATACCCAAATTCATATCCGTGTACATAGTGATAAAATTCGTAAATCTCAAATCCAAGGAAAATCAATCCCAGTAATACTGTGATTCCTATCCACAACTGCATTTTCTTAAAATCATTATTCTTCATATGATACATCGCATAAACACTAGTTAATGAACTAGTTAGAAGTACGATTGTCATAATAAAGACAAGCTCTAAACCAAATATTTCTTCTGCAGATGGGCCTTGAGCATTTGAATTTTTTAGTGCTAAATAAGTTCCAAATAAACTTGCAAATAATACGGTTTCTCCGCCAAGGAAGAACCAAAAACCCATAAATTTATTGCGGCCTTCAAGGGTGGCTCTTTCAGGGTTTTGCGGCAAGTTTTCTGATTTTAACATATCATCAGCCATTAGAACCATCCCCCTTTTCATCTTCTAAGTCCTCTTTATGAATATGATATCCTAAATCATCTTTGAAGGAACGATATATCATGCTACCGAAAAATAATCCGAAGCCAATTGCAGCTAAGAACCAATAAGATCCTTGGAACATGACACCGAACCCAGCGATAAATAATCCGAGTGACATCACAAACGGTACAAAAGAGTTATTAGGCATGTGAATATCACCTAATGGTTCAGCAGGCTGCATTTTACCGTTACCTTCAGTTTTCTCAATCCATAAAGGATCTAAACCACGAACAAGTGGTAACTGTTTAAAGTTATAGAATGGTGGTGGAGATGGTATAGCCCATTCTAAAGTACGGGCATCCCATGGGTCTCCTGATACTTTTTTACCTTTAACTTGAGTCATAACCATATTGTAGACAAATACAATTGTACCCACAGCCATTAAGAAGGCACCAATCGTACTAATAAAGTTAAATGTGTCTAAACCTTGACCTTCACCGAATACCCAATAACGACGTGGCATTCCCATTAAACCTAGGAAATGCTGGAAAAAGAATGTTAAATGGAATCCAATAAAGAATAACCAGAAGAACCAATGGTTTAATTTTTCGTTTAGTAACGTTCCGAACATCTTAGGCCACCAGTAAATTAAACCTGCGAAAATACCTAAGACAGTACCACCAACGATAACGTAATGGAAGTGTGCTACGACAAAATAAGAATCGTGATACTGGTAGTCAGCTGCAGCTGATGCCAACATAACACCTGTCATACCACCAATTGTAAACGTTGGGATGAACCCAAGTGCAAATACCATTGGTGATGTAAGTCGTATACTACCGCCCCATAAGGTAAATAACCAGTTAAAAATTTTAATACCTGTTGGTACGGCGATTGCCATGGTTGCCACCGCAAATATTGAGTTAGCAATTGGCCCTAAACCTACTGTAAACATGTGGTGTGCCCAAACCATGAAACCGAAAAATGCGATTAATACTGTTGCAAATACCATAGATGAATACCCGAATAATCGTTTCTTCGCAAATGTTGGTATAACCTCACTAAACACCCCAAAAGCTGGCAAAATTAAGATATAAACTTCAGGGTGACCAAAGATCCAGAATAGGTGCTCCCAAATAATCGCATTACCGCCCAATTCAGGATTAAAGAAGTTTGCACCAAATAAGCGGTCAAATGTTAATTGGAATAAACCAACAGTAAGAGCTGGGAATGCAAATAGAATAAGTACACTTGCAATTAACGTTGTCCATGTAAACAAAGGCATTCTCATATAAGTCATGCCTGGTGCACGCATATTAACGATTGTAACAATAAAGTTAATACCGGCCATTAACGTACCGAAACCGGCTATCTGTAAACCAATTGAATAAAAGTCAACACCATGTCCTTCTGAAAAGATTGATAATGGTGCGTATGATGTCCAACCAGCATCAGGAGCTCCAGTAACGAACCATGATACGTTTAGCATAACCCCACCAAAGAAAAATAACCAAAAACCTAACGAGTTAACAAATGGAAACGCAACATCTCGCGCACCAATTTGGAGCGGAACAGCAATATTCATTAAAGCAAATAGTAATGGCATCGCGGCTAAGAATATCATAGTTGTTCCGTGCATCGTTAAAACTTCATTATAGAATTGAGCCGATAAAAAATCATTATCGGGTACAATTAATTGAATACGAATAAGCATTGCTTCGAGTCCGCCGAGGATAAAGAAAAAGAATCCACCGATTAAATAAAGAATCGCGATCTTTTTATGGTCAACGGTTGTTAAATAGTCCCATAAAACAGACCCAAAGCCAGCTTTTCTAGCTGTAGTGCTCACGCTATAAACCTCCCTTAAAAATAATATTCACCTAACTATTGATCATCTGTCTGTTCTTCATTATTTTCTTCATTAGTTTGTTCTGTATTTTCTTCATTTCCTTGTTCTTCTGTGTTTTCACCATTTTCTTCTTCAGTTTCTTCCTCTTCTTCAGGGAATAATGAGCTTAAATCAGAGTCTTTATAAACCCCATCTTCAGCATTTTCTGTTGTTATATCACTAGGACTTAAGGTCATTAAGTACTCAGCAATTTTACTTGCTTCTTCATCGGATAATTCATAAGGAGCTGAAGTCATTAAGTTTCCTGGCTTCATATCTTTACCTTTAGTTTGAATCCATTCAACTATATTTTTCTTATTGTAATCCTCTACACCAGCTAATTTTGTTCTATCTCCAAAATTAGTTAAGTTAGGTCCCATTTTATTTGGGTCAGCACCAATAGCGTGGCAAGTCATACAGTTATCTGCAAATAATTGTTGACCTTCTTGTGCTGTAGCTGATTCAGGCACCTCTTCACCCGTTACGCCTTGCATATCTTGAACCCATTGTTCAAATTCGCCAGGACTTACAGCCACTACTTTAAAGTCCATTAGTGAGTGTGAAGGACCGCAAAGCTCAGCACATTTCCCCCAGTAGACATCTTCTTCTTTAGCCAAAAGTGTCATCTCATTTGTGTTACCTGTTGGGTTTACGTCCATCTTACCTGCAATGGTCGGTACCCAGAATGAGTGAATAACATCCTGTGAAGTCATGGATAAGTATACTTTACGATCAGTTGGAATATATAATTCCTGACTAGTTGAAACTTCTAATCCCTCATATTCAAAGTGCCACCAATATTGGGCACCTGTAACGTTAATCCATAACGAATCTTCTTCTTCACCTTCCTCATTAACCTCAGGTGAAGTATCAGCAAGTGCAAACGTGTATTGAATAGTTGGCACTGCTAATATGATTAACAAAATAATCGGAATAACAGTCCATAGTGTTTCTAGTGCGTGATTTCCTTCTGTTTGCTTTGGAATAAAATTTGGATCGTCATCTTTTTTACGACGATATTTAATAATAACAAACGTGTAAATCACCATTACGACTACAAATACAAATAACATGATGACAATACTTAGAATCATCAAGTCAAAAATCATTTCTGAGCCTTCACCTTTTGGTTGAAGAGCACTTAGAAATGGTTCACCACAACCTGATAAAACAAGCGAAAGTACGATCAAAGCAGAAATTGCTTTGAGTTTACTCATCCACCCTTTCATCATCGATACCTCTCTTTCTCTTAATTAAATTCTTAGGAAGTTGATTACATTATATAAATATAATTAAGAAAAGGAAAATCTTTTCTTAATTTACTTAACTAAATCATTGCTGGGATAGTTGCTAATACTAATCCGACAAAAAAGAACGTTAAATAATTTAATGAATAGATAAACATCCATTTGGCCCATTTATCGTCGTCTTTCATCTTAAAGCCATAAAATGCAATGGCTAGCCACCCAAGATTTAGAAGGGTCGCAAACACGACAAATATAGGTCCTAAAGAAAAGAAGTAAAATGGTAAAGGCAATAAACAAATAGTATAAATAAGTATTTGTCGTTTTGTTATATTATTGCCATAAAGAACAGGTAACATAGGTATACCTGCTTCACTATATTCCTTGCGTTTACGTATAGCCAACGAGAGAAAGTGTGGTGTTTGCCATATAAACATGACTAAAAACAAGACAAACGCAACTGGATGTAACGTTTGATCCACAGCAGCCCAGCCGATAAGTGGTGGAGCTGCCCCCGAAAAGCTTCCAATGACAGTATTAATGGTATACCTTCTCTTCGACCATATTGTGTACATAACGACATATGCAAACCAACCAATAAATGCTATTAAAGCGGCTATAGGTGTTGTCAAATATAACAATAATAACCCAAGGACGGTAAAACCAAACCCTAATGCTAATATAACATTTAATGAAATAGTTCCTGTAATCGTTGGTCTATTTTTAGTTCTAGACATCACTTGATCGATATCACGGTCATACCAATTATTTATAACACATCCCCCAGCAATCACAAGTCCTGTCCCAAGCATGACCAGGAGGAATGTTACCCAATTACTCAAAAACTCCTGATTAGTAAAATAAAGGGCTAACCAAAAGCCTGCAAAAGTCGTAATTAAATTTGAATTAATAATACCTATTTTGATTAAGGCTAAAAAATCTGTCCATAACGCTTTTATATTCGTTGATCTATCATCTAGATCAGATAAGGTTGAATGTATTGAACGAGGCTCACTCATATTATTCGCCGTCCCCTCATTTATCATTAACTAAAGTTTAAAAGAAATTAATTAATCTATTACTTTATGGTTCATTTGATATTGTATCATTTAATTATCTTTACATCTATTTAACCATATAAAATCAATTTTAGGTGTGAAAAATGTGTGAAAAAAACATTCAACAGATAAATTAGCATACTTCACTTATAAAAGACATACGTTAAAGGCTATTTTTCACAAAAAGTACAAAAATAAAGGAAGTGTTATAATTTTGTAAAGAATTTCATTTCCATCCGACAATAATTTATATTACGATAGTTATTGGGTATTTGGCAACAAAGCGAGGTGATTAACATGAAAAAAATCTTTAAACATAAATCAATTGCACTTATATCATTAATCACCATGCTATTCGTATTGGTTGGTGGTGCTCTCGTCACCAAAACTGGATCTGGATTAGGCTGTGGTCGCAGTTGGCCACTTTGTAATGGTGAATTAATTCCTTCCAATATAACCTTTGAATTACTAATAGAATTCAGTCATCGCATGGTTACTGGGGTTGCTATTATATTTGTCGGTTTATTGTGTATAATTGCTTGGCGTCATTATCAGCATGTTAAAGAAACTAAATTTTTTGTGATTATAACCATCTTATTTTTTGTCCTACAATCTCTATTAGGTGCAGGAGCTGTCCTATTTGAACAGACAAGCTTAATTAAAGCATTACACTTTGGTGTATCTCTAATATCCTTTACGACTGTTTTTCTATTAACCTTAATTATTTTTAACTTTGATGAAAAATTCCATACGGATCAAATAACGATACCGCGTAAACTACGTGTTCAATATTATAGTTTGTTTGTGTATACACTCATTGTCGTTTATTCAGGTGCGTTAGTCAGACATAAATCAGCAAGCCTCGTTTGTCGAGACTGGCCGTTTTGTTTTAATGACCAAGCGTTACAAATCGGTCATTTTACCATCGAACAATGGATTCAGATGGGGCACCGTACATTAGCTGGCCTATTATTTTTATGGGTTATTGGATTGTTAATCTATATTTGGAAGCATCACTCCAAGCATGCTTTAATTAAAAATGGCTGGTTAATCGCAAGTGGATTATTAACTTTACAAGTTATTTTAGGTGCATTAGTCGTTGTTACAAAAATGAATACGTTTATTGCACTTATGCACGCTTTAATGGTTTCTTTATTTTTTGCTCTTCTTTCCTATTTCATTCTACTTTCGAGAAGAAGCGCAAAAAAATAAGGGCTAACAATCCGTTAGCCCTTATTTATTATTCAATTTCAATCAGTAAATCTCCACTTACAATCGCTTCACCATTCTTTACATGGATGCTTTTCACAACTCCTTCAAATGGAGCTTGGATCGTGGTTTCCATTTTCATGGACTCTGTAATCATTATATGATCATTTTTACTAACCTTCTCCCCTTCTTTAACGAGAATATTGACTACAGTACCTGGCATCGATGCCCCAATATGTTCAGGATTATTCTGATCAGCCTTCTGACGTTGTAGCTTTACATCTTCAATGTTTTCATCTCGAACGACTACTTCACGTGGTTGACCATTCAATTCAAAGTAAACGACACGATGTCCACCTTTTTGAGCTTCACCAATTGAGACTAGCTTAACAATTAAAGTTTTACCCTGTTCGATTTCGACGGCTATTTCTTCACCCAGACGTAAACCGTACAAAAATGCCGGCGTATCTAACACGGAGATATCTCCATATTGTTCAGCAAAGTCTTGATATTCCTTAAAGACTTTCGGATATAAAGCATAAGAAATAATCTCTAAATCTGTAACCGGACGGTCCAACTTAACATAAAGCTGTTCTTTTAACGCCTCGAAATTCTCATACTTCAAATGTTCTCCTGGGCGACTCGTAATCGATTCCTTCCCTTTTAGGATAATTCGTTGTAATTCTTTCGGAAAACCTTGATAAGGCTGTCCGATATAACCTTGGAAAAATTCAATAACGGAATCTGGGAAATCTAATGAATCTCCCTTTTCATAAACATCATCAACTGTTAAATCATTCTGAACCATAAACAAGGCCATATCTCCAACGATTTTAGACGATGGCGTTACCTTAACAATATCACCAAACATATCATTAACTTTACGATACATAGCTTTAACCTCATCCCAGCGATCGCCTAAATCAAGCGCTTTGGCTTGCTGTTGCAGATTACTATATTGACCACCTGGCATTTCATGAAAATAAATTTCAGAATGTGGCGCTATTAATCCATTCTCATAAGGGGCATAAAATTCTCGTACATCTTCCCAATATCGAGCTAGTTGATCATAGGCTGTAATATCTAAGTTTGGCTGTCGATCATGGTGCTCCAAAGCGTAATATAAACTGTTTGCACTTGGTTGTGACGTACTACCTGCCATAGTACTAACTGCCACATCAACGGCGTTTACACCCGCTTCGATAGCCTTAGAATACATATATATACCATTGCCACTCGTATCATGTGTATGCAAATGAATTGGAATGTCTATTTCTTGTTTTAAAGCTGAAATCAATTGATACGCTGCTTCAGGCTTCAACAATCCAGCCATGTCTTTAATACCTAATATATGAGCACCCTCTGCTTCTAACGCATTAGCAAGCTTTAAATAATAATCTAAATCATATTTTGGTCTTTCAGGATCAAAAATATCTCCGGTATAACACATAGAAGCTTCGGCTATTTTTCCTTGCTTTAATACAGCTTGAATCGCCGGTTTCATCCCTTCGACCCAGTTTAAACTATCAAAAATTCTAAATACATCAATTCCCATTTGTGCACTTTGTTCAACGAAGTTTTCAATGACATTATCCGGATAGTTTTTATAGCCGACAGCGTTACTTGCACGTAAAAGCATTTGAAATAAAACATTTGGCATTTTCTTTCTAAGCTTACTCAGTCGTTCCCAAGGATTTTCGCGTAAAAATCGGTAAGACACATCAAAGGTTGCCCCTCCCCACATCTCAACTGAGAATAGATTTGGAAGTAATTTAGCAGTTGGTTCAGCAACTTCAAGTAAATCCTGTGTTCTTACTCGAGTCGCTAATAATGACTGATGTGCATCACGAAAAGTTGTATCCGTAAGCTTAACCTCTTTCTGTTCTTTTAGCCACTGTGCGACAGCTTCTGGCCCATTTTGCTCCAAAAGCTGCTTAGTTCCATTCGGAAATTCAGCATTGACATTAAAGCTAGGCTTTCTCGGCTTAGCAAAAAGAGGCTTTTTCTCCTTACCACTTTTAATGGGACCGTTGACCGTAGTATAACCCAAATACGATAAAAGCTTGGTTCCTCGGTCTTTTCGTTTAGGAAATACAAATAGTTCCGGTGTGGAATCAATAAAAGTGGTGTCATAGCTGCTATTAATAAATTTCTCGTGTAATATGACATTTTGTAAAAATGGAATATTCGTTTTAATTCCACGTATTCTGAATTCCTTTAAGTTCCGGACCATTTTTTTAGCTGCTTGTTCAAAAGTTAAGGCCCATGTCGATACCTTGACGAGCAGTGAATCATAATGTGGTGAAATTACAGCACCCTGGAACCCATTCCCGGCATCCAGTCGAACGCCAAACCCACCACCGGTTCGATAGGCCATAATTTTTCCTGTATCTGGCATAAAGTTATTTAATGGATCCTCTGTTGTGACTCGTGATTGAATCGCATAACCATGGGTTGAGATGTCGCCTTGCCTCGGAATGTCAATCGGCGCATCATGGAGCCCGTATCCCATTGCAATATGCAGTTGTGTTTGGACAATGTCTACTCCCGTTATCATTTCTGTAATCGTATGCTCCACTTGAACACGTGGGTTGACTTCAATGAAATAAAATTCATTTTCTGTCACTAAAAACTCGACTGTTCCCGCATTCACGTAATCAATCGTTTTCATTAACTTAACAGCCGCTTCACAAATGTCATCTCGCTGATTTTCTGCAAGGGAAACACTTGGTGCTATCTCAACAACTTTTTGGTGACGTCGTTGG
Organism: Tenuibacillus multivorans; assembly: GCF_900103915.1. Classification (GTDB taxonomy): domain Bacteria; phylum Bacillota; class Bacilli; order Bacillales; family Alkalibacillaceae; genus Tenuibacillus; species Tenuibacillus multivorans. Next base: position 240,214 of record NZ_FNIG01000002.1, read on the forward strand.
ATAGAACAATCCCGCTCATACAAATGAACAATATTGCCCTTTGAATCACCTATCACTTGAACTTCAATATGTTTAGGATTTTCAATTAATTTTTCAATATAAACTTCATCACTGCCGAATGCAACTCGCGCTTCAGATTTAGCACGATCATAGGCGTCCTTAAGCGCTTCCTTTGTGCGAACAATTCGCATGCCTCGTCCACCACCGCCTAAGGCAGCTTTAATCATTATTGGAAATCCGTATTCAGCAACAAATTCTTCGACCTCTTCTACGGAAGTAACAGGTCCGTTCGACCCTGGAATAACAGGAATATCTGCATTAACTGCTTGATGTCTGGCCTTGACTTTATCACCAAAAATATCCAGTAAATGACTAGCAGGGCCAATAAATGTAATGCCTTCTTCCTCGCACCGTTTAGCAAAGTGTACATTCTCGGACAAAAATCCATATCCAGGGTGAATCGCATCAACGCCGACTCGTTTAGCAATCGATATAATCCCTTCAATATCGAGATAAGCATCGATTGGTTTTTTACCAACACCGACTAAATAAGCTTCATCGGCTTTGTAACGATGATAGGAACCTGTGTCCTCTTCAGAGTAAATAGCTACCGTCCGTATATTAAGCTCCGTACATGCTCGAAATACACGGATAGCAATTTCACCTCGGTTAGCAACTAAAACTTTGTTGAAAGGCTTCAATTGAGTCATGTTGAATAGAATCCTCCATTTCACAGCAGTTTGTTTAATTCTCTTTATAATCCTATTCAACAAAATGACTCAATTCCCTTTCGATTCTGAATATTTATTCATTTTTTATGATGTGTTATTAAAAATAAAAAGCTCAAACATAAGCATTCATGCTTTGTTTGAGCTTGCAGTTACGATGATTTTGATTTATGTTCTTGATAAGCTTCATGCAACGCACTAAGCTGTCTCTCAAGATTTTCAAGAATTTCCTTTCCTGTTGATTCATTGATTAATTTAAGTCTAACAGCAAAATCAACCTCACGAGAAAGGCCATACATTTGTGTATCTAAAACCTCTTCATATAGAGGACATTGAGGCATTGTTAAATTATCCATTTGAACTCTTATTAGTTGTAAAATTTGATCCGCATCTGCCTTTAAGAGGGCTAGTGCTTGTTGATCTTCTTCAAGCGCTACATTAGATGACACGGTAATTCCCCCTCACAAAATAAGCTTCCTACTTAATTATATTATAGGTTATAACTATAAAATGCAAGAAAACTTGTCTTGAATAAATTTAAAATATTGACCAATGTTTTTCTTCAGCCAGCTTTTCTAAAAAGCGAATCCCAACCACGCTATTACCCTTATCATTTAAGGCGGGGCCGAAAACAGCAATACCACCAGATTCTTTGATGACACCCATGATGGCTCCTGAAACACCACTCTTAGCAGGAATACCGACATTGATGGCAAACGTCCCTGATTCATTATACATACCACAAGTGACCATGAACGTTTTACAAATCCGAGCAACCTGATCTGGAATAATTTCCTCATTCGTGTCAGGATCCTTTCCATCGTTAGCAAAAACAGCACCTATTCTAGCGAGCTGCTTCACGTTCATTTGAATGGCGCACTGCTTAGTGTAGACGTCTAATAACTCTTCAATACTACCTGTAATGACACCATGCTGCTTCATAAAATAACAAAGCGCCCGGTTCAAAAAGGCCGTTTCATACTCCGATTGTGCTACCTCATGATCAAATGTAATCGATTCATCATTCGCCATTAAGCGTATTAAGGTTAGGATTTCCTCAACCATATCGGTCGAATTACGTCCACGAATCATATTCGTAACAGCTAAGGCGCCTGCATTGATCATCGGATTGAACGGTTTAGCAGGCTTTTCTACCTCTAATTTTGCAACCGAGTAAAATGGATCACTCGTCGGTTCTTTGTCGACTCGACTAAAAACAGCTTGCTCTCCTTGCTGGATAAGTGCTAAAGCAAGCGCTATCACTTTAGAAATACTTTGAATGGTAAAATAGTAATCAGCTTGTCCGGCATGAATGACGTCATTTTCTTTTCCTAAGGGATAAAAAGCTACAGCATTAGTTTCGGGTTGCTGATTCGCTAATGCTGGAATATAGTCAACGACCTTACCATTATTAGCATAAATTTTGACATGTTCGAGCCAATCCACTAAATCATTCCTATCAAGATTTATCATAAAAAATAACCCCTCCTTCGTGCATTGTACGTCAATCTCCGTTATACTCGTATATGGACAAGATATAGTTCAAGAATATGAGGTGACAGAATGTTAATTGTACAAATTGAAGGCAACGTTAAACATCCCATAACCCTAGATCCAACTGTATGGATTTTTGATGATCGAAAAATTTTATTAGAAGAAGCGTTTAAACTTAAGCAAGATGGCGCTGAAAATGATTCTGCTCAAGATGATATGCCTTGGAACAGAGATCAATATCAACAACAACTGAATCCTCCAATTAATAATAGCATAAACAAATTGGAAGGGAAAAAAGCGTTAGAAAATAGTTATTTAATGCCGATAAATTATTTTTTACCTAACTCCAAACCGAATGAGAATGCAATGAAAGCTATTTTACATACTGACAATGGTGAAAAGGAAATTACGATTGAACAATTAAATCAATCCTTATTATTATTCGCACTAGATGGAAAACCATTAAAAGAAGATGGGCCTGTTCATTTATATTTTGGCGATGGATCAAATCAAAATACACCATTTAAAGGAATTAACAGAATAGAAATTATGTAAAAGTATTAATAATTGACTGTTTAACCAGTCATACTAATAACCTCTAGCGTTTAGGGGTTATTTTTTTTGTTATAAATTACCTATCATGAATACTCCTTCCCATCGCAAACTAAAGAAAAAAGGAGTCTGTATATGAAATATAAAAGCTTAAATATTATGATGTTCATCATTTTATTTTCAGCTGGCTGTATGTCCCAGCAAGGGGGTAACAATACCATTGATAATGACTCTGAAGAACTGCAACAGCTGAGTGACTCAGAGCTTGAACAGTCAGACAATCACTCTAACCAAGAGGCGGCACAAAGACTGGCTGATATCGCATCAAGCGTACCTGATGTCAATGATGCAAACGTATTGGTTTTCGGGTCGTATACCATTATTGGACTCGATGTTAATGAAGATTTAGACCGTTCAAGAGTGGGGTCGGTTAAGTACTCTGTATCAGAAGCCGTTAAACATGATCCGTACGGTCGTTATGCATTGGTCGTTGCTGATGGCGACATTATGACAAGAATTCAAAAAATGAACACCATGATAAGACAAGGTGAGCCAACAGATGCGGTTATTGATGAGATATCGAATGTTGTTGGACGATATCTTCCTGAAACGCCTACAAAAGAAAAACAACCTAAAAGAGATGAGCCATCCAATACAAGAGGCGACGCTGACGAAGATATAACAAATATTCAAAAAGAACAAGGAAATACACAAAACAATCAGTAAACATAAGAAAGAACCGTCTTAGCGCGGTTCTTTTCTTATTGTTTATACTCATTATAATACTGTACACCGAATTGCGAGCCTTCAGACACCATTTTAGTATTCTCGAAATGATCCTCTTCAGGTCTACCCGCTATAATCAAAGTTTCTGGTTCATAACTAAATAAGTTTCCTCTAAACCGCTTAATGGATTGAGTCAATTTTACACGCCTTTTTTCATCCGAGAAAATATACGTCAAAACTCCTGTGAAGATGGCTATTAAAGTTGAAACGAAGCGTTTCTTGTCCACTATATCCCTCCTCATCGATTTATTAACTGTCTTCCCTAATCAAATTTTTTAAAACATGTTAATACTCGAACGTGTTACAATAGTATTGAACGAGGTGATATGATGAGAGTAAAATGTGTACTTTGCGATACAGTAGAAAATATTGATTCTTACTCATTATTAGCGAAAAAATTAAGAAAACGTCGAGTTCAAACATACATTTGCCCTAAATGCTCTGAACGCATAACTGAAAAAACAAACGAACGTAAACAAGGTGGAAACTTTAAACTATATGAGGAACCACAACGTGACCCGCATATATAATTAAAGTTGCCCAGATATTATAACTGGGCAACTTTTTTATTCCGCATCTTCATGGTTATCTCGTTCACGATGAAGTCTAAATCGGTAAATGCCTAAAACAATTGATGTAATGATTAAAACTTCTACAATTGGTAAATTAAAGAGTGCAAAAGGCATTAATATAAAACAGCCTAAAGTTAATAAAATATAAACAATCATTGATTTCATTAAAGGTAATCTCTTAGCAAAGCCAAGCTTATATGTAATTATAGCTAAAATAACAATTGTAAGATACAAAAACCAAAAGCCTTGCGTTCCACCAATATCAATAAGGAAAAATTCTTCTATTGGTCGAAATTTGAATTGATTGTCCACTAGATTTTGTGAGTTTTCATCCATGTTATATCCTCCTCAAAACATTTCCACCTAAAATCATACATGAATGAAAAACAATAATCTATATTATAAAATCATGTTTTCAAAATTTGTCACATCGTGTACACTTTATTATGATGAGGTGAAAATGTATGAAACATAATCAACTAATGTTTTTATTAGCCGTATTAGTCGTACTTTGCTTTTTATCAACAGCAATTTTTATTAGTTATCGAAACCTTTGGCTCGTAGGCCTAAGCTTATTAGCTGGATTCTCCCTTATGGGTTTAGGATTAAAATTAAAACGAAATTATCAAAACAGAAAATATCACTAGAAAACGCTTGCTTTGTCACAAGCGTTTTTTAAGTGTCTTTTTCTTGGATAAAGGACAATAATGACTCGTGAATGGATTTGTTTGAGCAAATAACCGTGTTACCCATTAGCATATCGATGGAACTCCCATCCACGCGGGTTGTTATACCTCCAACTTCATCAACAATGATTTTCCCAGCTGCAATATCCCACGGCTGAAGTCGCATCGTAATGTAAGCATCAATAATCCCTTCCGCAATAAATGCAAATTCTAATGCAGCCGAGCCATAAGATCTAGTCCCTTTAACTTTTCTAACTAACTCATGAATTTTCTTTTCGTCCAAACGTCTATTAGGGATGGCCCAAAAATTATTTAACCCCACTAAAGCCTCCGTCAAAGTTTTATCAGGATCAATTGGCTTTAATCGTTGGCCATTTTTATAGGCGCCTTCACCTCTAATACCTTCATAGACAACGTCAGACATCACATCATAAATTAGGCCAATCTCACCGATTCCGTCATGGTAAATTCCAATAGAAATAGCGAAAAAGCGTTGCTGATGAACAAAATTCATCGTCCCGTCGATGGGATCTATAATCCATACTGTTCCGTCAAGTGAATGGACTTCTTCACCCATCCCCTCTTCGCCTAAAATTTTATGGTCGGGGTATTTTTCAGTAATATTATCGATAAAGAACTGCTCTGTTTTTTGGTCAATTTCCGTCACTAAATCTTTACGATCACGTTTCGTATCAATTCTATATGGTTGTTGCATCGATGTTTTAATTAATTCTCCTGCTTCGAGTAACCATTCTTTTGCTTGATCTAATAAATGATCTCTATAGTTTTCAATCATACATAGACCCCTTTTATCTTGATTTTTTCTAAACGTTGTATATCATTATAAACTAGTTTTAACATATGCTAAAATAATTTACAGAATAACCACAAAGGAGTGATGATAAGTGGCTCAATTTTTTGACGGGTTCACTCAACAAGATTTTGAAACTTTCAACATTGATGGACTTGACGAAAGAATGACAGCTATTCAAAAACGAATTCATCCAATCAATCGGTGAAGTAATAGCGGACGACCTATCGGCATTAGTTGGGAATGAAATGTTTTTACATATAGCTAAACATGCAAGAAGGACAGTAAATCCACCTTCGGACACTTGGTCGGCATATTGTCACGATAAACGGGGTTATAAAAAGCATCCCCATTTTCAAGTCGGACTGTGGGACGACCATTTATTTTTATGGTTGGCGTATATATACGAAATGCCAAATAAAAGCGATATTGGTGACAAGCTCTTGAAAAATATTGATTTGATTACGTCAAGTATTTCGAACGATTACGTTATATCTTTAGACCATACAAAAAAGGAATCTAAAACGTTGGAAGAAATCGACCTTCGAAAATCCCTTGAACGTTTTAAGAACGTGAAAAAAGGCGAATTTCTAATTGGTAAGCATATCGACAAAAATGATCCGATATTGAAAAACGGCGACGCATTATTGAACGAAATATATAAGACCTTCGAAACATTATCTCCAATTTATAGATTATCCATGAGATAAAAATATGACGCCTTTCCCTTTACGGATTTGGCGTCTTTCTTCGTCTATATATTTCATTAAAATTTCATTCAATTAGTCGTTGAACTAGACTTGGATTATTGAGGGTCTTCTTTCCTATGTGCGTCTATTCATACTTGTTCCCTACACATAAACGTCGTGACGTTAGACATCTTACCGATGGAGGACGTTTTGTAACCGTTTATTGTAAAACCTTTTTGCGTTTCTTTATTTTCCCGTAAACCGTAAATTCCTTTTATCGTCTGGACAATCACTTCACGAATAATGAGAAAAGCCGATACAAGTAGGAAATAAAGAAATACAAAATTCACAGCTACCATCCACCAAGGGTAGAAATGACCGCCTAAATGTTGTAGTTGTGCTTCCGAAAAAAATGTTCTTTCTAACGCAAAAGGTAGAAACCCTAATATAATTATCGCTAATAATACATGCGACATAATCCGTTCGATACGCAAGAACTTTTCCATATAAAAACTCCTATTAATCTTTATAATGTATCGTAACATGATTTTATAGATACATTAAAACATATTTTAATGCTATACAACCTTGCAAAATCGATACCGATAAGTTAAAGGAACTCGGACAACCCCGAGTTCTTTTTTACATCGAAACAGTCTCTTGTTCATCTAGCTTTTTCGCAGCCTGAACCACTTTGTAAGGCACATAGCCTGAATGTTTTTCAAATTGTTTAAATAACGATTTTTCTTCCGCCTTTGATGGAACAACCTGTTTAAAGTTTTTGTAGTTTGTTAAGACATCTTTTGACTTAATTCCTTTTTCGTAAGCTGTCTCAACAACTCGAAAAAACTCAATGACGTTAATCACTTCATCGGTTGACCAATCAAGGTCTATTGGATAATGATATTCCATGTTAAACCTACCTTTTAAAGAAAATTGGCTACAAAGCTGTCCATTTATTTTGAATCGTACTTATTTCCTGTTTTATCGATTCAAATAATTCCTTCACAGTCGGTATATGATTGATTCGCATAGCTACTTGACCAGCCCATGCAAAACCTTCATCATGTTTTCCCTCATGAATATAACGTTTATTAGCTTCACCACTAATATAATCTTTTAAACCTTCATAACCGGCTTCCTGTTCCTCTAATTCTAGGATTTGATCCGTCCATTGATTACGAAGCGCCCTAGCCGGTGCACCGATTGATTTTTTAATCATTACGGTTGACTTTTCATCAGCATTGAGCAGCGTTTGTTTATAGGATTTATGAGCATGAATACATTCTTGTGTGGCAATAAAACGAGTCCCCATTTCAATACCGTCAGCACCTAAAGCTAAGGCTGCCATTAAGCCTCTTCCATCACTTATACCACCTGAAGCGATCACAGGGATTTGTACGGCATCAACGACTTCTGGTGTTAAGACAAATGTTCCAATATCATCCTTACCTAGATGTCCACCACCTTCATGACCGACCACCATGACGGCATCTGCACCAAGTTCTTCAGCCTTAATCGCTTGTCGTTTTGCTGCAACAAGGACTAACTTTTTTGTATTAGTCCCTTCAAACATATCAAGGACAGGCTTAGGATTACCTCCTGTCACTGAAATAACAGGTACCAGTTCATCCACTGCCACTTGTACCATGTTTTCAAATGGTCGTCCGTGCTGACCAATGGCGAAGTTAACGCCAAATGGTCGGTCTGTTAGTTCACGTACTTTATGTATCTCCTGACGTAAGGCATCTTCATTAGGTAAACTCATCGCCGTAATTTGCCCTAATCCACCAGCATTTGATACAGCAGCTGCCAAATCTGCATAGGCTAAATGAGCTAATCCACCCTGTATGATCGGTAATTCAATCGATAATAAATCCGTTACTTTAGTTTTCATAAACTGCCTCCGATCTTTTAACGTAATAGATCTGAAAAAATCCGAACGCTAGGCGCTCGGATTTTTCTCTTTACTTTTATTATAACAACAATCGCAGTGATTGCTATAGATTTTCGTTACTTTATTATGATCAAAATAGTCGATTACTTTTAAACATTTAGCACACACAATAGTCCCCATCTTTTAACCTCTCCTTTAAATTAAGGTATAATAAATGTGTTATTTATAGTATATTATGTCATACTAATAATCGCAATAGGTTACTATTATTATTTTAATAAAATAAAAAGACCGTCACAATTGTAACGGACTTTTAATATTAATTTTCGGATATCTTAATTAAATCTGGATCAAGAAATTCATAGCCTTGTTCCTTTAATCCTTCAATAATATCAGGAAGAGCTTGATACGTCCATTCTCTGTCATGCATCAGAAGGTTAGCGCCATTACTTAAATAAGGTGTATTGACCATAATATCTGCGAGTGCTTCTTTTTCCAAATAACCTTCCATAAAATCATAGCCATAGGACCAATTCATAAGCAGCATACCTTCATCACGTACGAGCTGCTTAGCATAATCCGTATTAACACCGTGTGGCGCTCTAAAGAACTTCGGCTTTTCTCCCGTTATCTCTTCAATTAATTCATTCAAACTGAGGATTTCTTCACGCTGTTTTTCTTGTGAGACGTCGTCAAGCTTCGTGTGACCATATGTATGGTTTCCAATTTCAAAGCCCATGTCATGAATGTTTTTTACAATCTGTTGTTTTTCTTCGCTCTCGATAAAAATCCCATTCACAAAAAAGATGGCAGGAATGTCCTTCTCTTTTAAGGTTTTCGCAATTTCTAATGCATGCTCATCCGGTGCATCATCAAATGTTAACAAAACAACATTTGGATTAGCGTCATCAATTGGTTTGAAGCTCCATACATCTGTCATTTCATATTGAGGCTCTAGTTCCTCACCTTCCTGTGGAACTTCTTCAGGTTGTTCTTCATTTGTCCCGTCGGCTGATTCATCTTCTGTACCTTCATTTTCTTTATTTTCTTCCTCGTTCTCTTCTTCATTAGTTTCTTCTGTTTGGTCATCTTGAGGTTGTTCATGTTGTGCATCCTCTTCATTCTCTAATGGCTCATTTTCAGGTGCTTGGTCATCATTTGAACAAGCTACCATAATTATGATTAAACCTACAAACAAACAGACCATTTTCATTTTGTTTTTCATCGATGTCCCCCCTATTTTCTATAATTTGATTATAAACGAAATCCAAATGAATAAATATACTTTTCGATTAGAAAAATTAAATTAGGGAAAAAGAAATATAGGTGGGTTAAAAATAATTTCTTTTACCTAACCGTTTAAAAGGTGTTTAAGGAAGGGGACTGATTTATTTGCAAGATAAGGTAACCAAAGTATTTTATATATCCTTAGCGATTGCTATCCTATTTATTATATGGGGAACGATTTCTGAAAACATATTACCGAACTGGAATTTAGGTCAGGTAACTGGAAATATCCAAAACTTCTTAGTATCAAAATTCGGGTGGTTTTATTTATTATCTGCAACGTCTTTTTTGGTGTTTGCGATTTTCTTAATTGTTTCTAAATACGGCAATATCGTTTTAGGAAAAGACGGAGATGAGCCAGAATATAATTATTTAACATGGTTTGGCATGCTCTTTAGTGCCGGCATGGGGATTGGCCTTGTTTTCTGGGGTGCAGCAGAACCCATTTCCCACTATAATACGCCACCATTTCAAGTTGGAAGCGACAGTGAAGCAGCCAAAGTAGCCATGCGATATAGTTTTTTTCACTGGGGATTACACCCATGGGCGATTTATTCTGTTTTAGCACTTGCCTTAGCGTATTTTCAATTTCGCAAAGATTCTCCAGGACTCATCAGTAGTACATTAAAGCCTTTATTTGGCGATCGTATGGATGGGGGTTACGGAACTTTAGTCAACGTCATAGCGGTTTTCGCAACTATTTTTGGGGTTGCCACTTCACTCGGTTTAGGCGCACAGCAAATCAGTAGTGGTCTCGGTTTTATATTTGATGGGTTAACCAATAACTTTACCTTACAATTCATCATCATTATCGTCGTAACAATACTCTTTATGATTTCTGCCATTAGTGGTTTGGACCGAGGTATAAAATATTTAAGTACCACGAATATATGTTTGGCTATCTTACTTTTAATATTTATGTTATTTGCGGGTCCAACAAACTTTATCATGAACTTTTTTACGACAACTTTAGGGACTTACATTCAAAAGCTACCTGCAATGAGCTTCCGAATGGCTCCATTTAGTGAGGAAAACACAGGGTGGCTCAAAGATTGGACGATTTTCTATTGGGCTTGGTGGATTGCATGGGCACCATTTGTCGGTATGTTTATCGCACGAGTATCTCGCGGCCGAACAGTACGCGAATTTGTTGTCGGTGTTTTACTTGTTCCAACAATCTTTGGTGCACTATGGTTTGCGGTATTTGGTGGTTCGGCTATTGCACTGGAGTATAATGAAGGCTTAAACCTTTTCTCAGTCATCGAAGATATAGGTACTGAGGCTGCCTTATTTACGGTTTTTGAAAATTATCAATTTACCACTATCACATCAATATTAACGATTTTCCTAATCAGTACTTTTTTCATCACATCGGCAGACTCCGCCACTTTTGTTTTAGGAATGCAAACGACTGGTGGAAGCTTAGATCCTGCTTTACGAGTCAAAATAGCCTGGGGGATTGTACAATCAGCAACAGCCGCCGTTTTATTATGGCAGGGTGGCTTAGGAGCTTTACAAACCGCTTCGATTATCGCAGCCTTTCCATTTGCGTTTATTCTAATTATGATTATCTTTTCAATCATAAAGGAATTTAAAGAAGAAGGAAGGAATTATCCGCTGAAACGGAAAAAACGAGAGGAAGGTTAAAAAGAGAAATAATAGCGAAAGCGTGCCCTTTCTAAAAACATTAAAAAACGGTCTTGATTCGAAAATCAAGACCGTTTTTACATTTAATATTACTTAGCCGTATGAATTGGCATTCCTAAAGCAACATCAGCTGCTTCCATGACTGCCTCACCTAATGTTGGGTGAGCATGAATCGTAAGGGCTAAGTCTTCAGCTGTCATACCAGCTTCAATGGCTAATCCTAATTCAGCGATAATATCACTCGCATTCGGACCAGCAACTTGAGCACCAATTACAAGCCCATCTTCCTTACGTGTCACTAATTTAACGAAACCGTCTGTATCATTAAGTGATAGCGCACGTCCGTTAGCTGCAAATGGGAATTTGGCTGATTTGACATCATAGCCAGCATCCTTCGCATCTTGTTCTGCATATCCTACGCTTGCAAGCTCTGGATCAGAGAACACAACGGCCGGGATAGCAAGATAGTCAACTTCGGATTTTTCACCACTGATAACCTCAGCAGCGATTTTACCTTCATAAGAAGCTTTATGTGCTAATTGTGGACCTTCTACAATATCACCAATCGCATAAATATTGTCAAAGTTTGTACGACGTTGTTTATCAACTTTAATGAGGCCTTTATCATCCATTTCAATACCGATATCTTCTAGACCCATTTCATCCGTATTAGGACGGCGACCAACTGTAACTAATAAGTAATCAGCATCAATAGTTTTTTCTTCACCTTTAACTTCATAAGTTACTTTAACACCATCTTTTGTTTCCTCAACGCCCTGAGCCATCGCTTCAGTTACGATTTCAACGCCTTTTTTCTTTAGACGTTTTTTAACAAGCTGTGTCATACCTTTTTCAAATCCACCAAGAATGTCTTTTGTACCTTCAAGGATGGTAACTTCTGTACCAAAGCTTGCATATGCTCCACCAAGCTCAGTCCCAATGTAGCCTCCACCGATGACTACCATTTTCTTAGGAATTTCTTTAAGGTTTAATGCACCAGTTGAATCTAATACACGTTCTGAGTAAGGGAACGGTTTTAATTCAATCGTGCGAGAACCTGTTGCGATAATGCAGTTATTGAACTTATATGTTTGTGATTGCTTTTCATCCATGATTTTTACTGTGTTTTGGTCGACGAAATAAGCTTCACCTTTTACAATATCAACTTTATTCGCTTTTAATAAGCTTTCAACACCGCCTGTAAGCTTATTAACAACTTGACCTTTCCACTCTTGGACTTTATCAAAATTAACAGATACTTTTTCTGCGACAATTCCCATATCTTCAGAATCAGAAGCTTGTTCATAACGATGTCCTGCAGAGATTAATGCTTTTGAAGGGATACAACCAACATTTAAGCAGACACCGCCTAAATTACCTTTATCGACAATCGTTACTTTTTGGCCCATTTGAGCTGCGCGAATAGCTGCAACGTATCCACCTGGACCTGCACCTACAACTAACGTATCGACTTCTACTGGAAAATCTCCTACTACCATTATCTACGCCTCCATCATGATTAATTGTGGGTCATTTAATAAACGTTTGACATGATTCATCGCATGTTGAGCTGTTGCACCGTCAATCATACGATGGTCAAAGCTTAATGAAATAGCTAATACTGGTGCAACAACCACTTCACCATCACGAACTACTGGTTTTTCTCCAATTCGACCGATACCCAAAATCGCAACTTCTGGGTGATTAATAACCGGTGTAAACCATTGTCCGCCTGCTGACCCAATATTAGTGATTGAGCAAGAAGCACCTTTCATTTCATCTGATGACAGTTTACCATCACGAGCTTTCGTTGCCAACTCGTTGATTTCGCCGGAAATTTCAAACATCGATTTACGGTCTGCGTCTTTAACAACTGGAACTAATAAACCACGATCTGTATCAGCCGCAATTCCGATATTATAGTAGTGCTTGTGAATGATTTCCTCTGTATCATCATCATAAGACGTATTAAGCTCTGGGTGTTTCTTAAGTGTCGAAACAAGTGCCTTAACCACATAAGGTAAATAAGTTAGCTTAATATCTTGCTCGGCTGCGACGTCTTTAAATTTCTTACGATGGTTCACTAACTCTGTTACATCTACCTCATCCATTAATGTCACATGAGGAGCTGTATGCTTGGATTTAACCATAGCGTTGGCAATTGTTTTGCGAATGCCACTAATTTTCTCACGCGTTTCTGGATAATCACCCGTAGGCGCTTGTGGTTGTTTACTGACTTGTTCGTCTGTTTGCTCTGTTGCCTGCTTAGCTGCTTCAGACTGATCACCGCTTAAGAACTGGTCGACATCCTCCTTAAGAATACGTCCATTTTTACCAGAACCTTGGACTTTTTGAATATCAACATCATTGTCTCTTGCGTATTTTCGTACTGAAGGCATGGCAATAACGCGTTTATTCGTATCAACATCAGAATCAGTTTTTGTTTCATCCGTTTGTGGGCTTTCTTGTTTGTCATCTTTTGATTCTTGTTTTTCTTCAGACTGAGCTTCTTCTTTCGATTCTTCTTCATCGTCAGAGCCTTCATCAGATTCATAGCCTTCAGCATCTATCTTTATGACAACATCTCCGACAACCGCCGTCTCACCTTCATCGACTAAAACGTCAAGAACTGTTCCTTCTACTGGTGATGGAATTTCAACAACGGCTTTGTCATTTTGAACCTCACAAAGGACATCATCTTCTTTTACTTCATCACCTTTTTGGACAAACCATTTGGCGATTTCACCTTCGTGAATACCCTCACCAATATCTGGCAATTTAAATTCGTAGGCCACGATCTTTCCCTCCTAATCATTAAAAGTTGATAGATTGTTTAGCTTTCTCGATAATGTCTTCGTAATTCGGTAACCACACTTCCTCAGCTTGTGAGAATGGGTAAACAGTATCTGGTGCAGCGACTCTTAATACAGGTGCTTCTAAATGTAGGATGGCACGTTCTTGGATTTCTGAAACAACACTCGCTGCAATACCTGCTTGACGTTGAGCTTCTTGAACAACAACTGCACGATTTGTCTTTTTAACTGACTCTACAATGGTTTCGATATCAATTGGAGAAACCGTACGTAGATCAATCACTTCTGCATCGATATTTTCTTTTTCTAGTTCTTCAGCCGCTTTTAAAGCAGAGTGTACCATTGCACCATATGCAATTAGTGTAATATCTTGACCTTCACGCTTAACATTTGCTTTTCCTAAATCAACTGTATATTCTTCATCAGGAACCTCTTCACGGAACGAACGATACAGTTTCATATGTTCTAAGTAAATGACAGGGTCATTTTCACGAATAGCTGAAATTAATAACCCTTTCGCATCATATGGATTTGAAGGAATAACAACTTTTAAACCTGGCTGTTGTGCCATGAGACCTTCTAAACTATCAGCGTGCAATTCAGGCGTGTGCACACCACCACCAAATGGCGAACGAACCGTAATTGGAGCGTGCCATCTGCCACCAGAACGGTAACGCATACGAGCTGCTTGTCCACTGATGGCGTCCATTGCTTCAAAAACGAAGCCGAAGAATTGAATCTCTGGGACTGGTCGTAATCCTTGAGTAGACATACCGACGGATAAACCAATGATTCCGGATTCAGCTAACGGCGTATCAAATACACGTTCTTCTCCGAATTCTTCTTGTAAACCTTCAGTCGCGCGGAATACCCCACCGTTTTGGCCTACGTCTTCACCAAAAACGAGCACATTTTCATCATTTTTTAATTCCGTACGTAAAGCATCAGTTATAGCTTGAATCATTGTCATTTGTGCCATCGCTTACTTCGACTCCTTTTCTTTATATTCTTCCAATTGTTCTTGTAAATTATATGGAAGTTCCTCATGCATAATAGAAATTAAATCCGTAACTTGCTGTTTATCCTGTTTGTCAGCTTTCTTAATAGCCGCTTTAATGTCTTCTTTCGCCTTTTCGATGACTTCATTTTCTTTCTCTTCTGACCATAAGCCTTTATTTTCTAAGTATTTACGGAAACGGACAATTGGGTCGCGTTTCTCCCATTTATCATCCATGTCCTCTGTACGATAACGTGTTGGATCGTCCCCTGCCATCGTATGCGGACCATAACGATACGTCATCGTTTCAATTAATGTAGGACCTTCACCATTAATAGCGCGTTCACGTGCTTCTTTAACAACTTGATAGACAGCTAATACATCCATTCCGTCAACTAGGAACCCAGGAATACCAACGGCCGCAGCCTTTTGTGCGATCGTCTTAGCTGCTGATTGCTTTTCAACTGGAACGGATATGGCGAACTGGTTGTTTTGCACAACGAAAATAGCTGGTGCTTGGTAAGCACCTGCAAAGTTAACCCCTTCATAGAAATCACCTTGTGATGATCCACCGTCACCCGTGTACGTAATGGCTACATTTTTCTTCCCTTGCTTTTTTAAGCCTAGAGCGACACCAGCTGCCTGTGTTATTTGGGCACCAATAATGATTTGAGGACTTACTGCGTTAACATCTTCAGGCATTTGATTTCCGTGGAAATGACCACGTGAGAATAGGAAAGCCTGGTATAACGGCAAACCATGCCAAATCAATTGAGGTACATCACGATAAGCCGGCAATATAAAATCATCTTTTTCCATTGCAAAGTGACTACCCAGCTGTGATGCTTCTTGACCAGCTGTAGGTGCATAGAAACCTAAGCGGCCTTGGCGGTTTAATGCAATCGAACGTTGATCAAGAACTCTTGTAAACACCATACGGCGCATTAATTCTACAAGATCATCATCTGATAAACTCGGCATAGCTTCCTCATTAACAATTTCTCCATCTTCATTTAAGATCTGAATCATTTCTAGTTTCTCATCAATACCTTCAAGTGGACTTTTAAAGCTCACTCTCGTCACCTCTTCCTTTCAAATAAATTCCTCATAATAGTTTGCCTAAACTCCCAAGTACTAATCCTTCTTTTTTACATTATGTACCCAATTGTGGACCTTATTAACCAAGCATCCAACTGTTACACAAATAATCATGAAGTTCACTAATACAACTCAAATCTACATGTAGTTTATCCTAATATCAGATTGCTCGTCAAACACTTTAATTTCATAGTGGTAAGCTAAATATTATTAAATTTAGACAATTTAAAATCTACCTTATCTGTTACACCTACAAATATAGACTGTACTATTACAGAAGAATACCACTGCCAAAATAAAAGCACACTATCCGAACCGAATAGTGTGCTCTGTCATATGACAATTTTATTCTTCTTCAAATTCTACATTTAATCCAGATGATTCATAAAATTCTTTTTTCAAATCATTAAATTGCCCAGTATGTTGATTAAATTTGTCCTGAGCAGATTTTACCTCTTGATAGCTTGTATTTACACGATCAACTTGCTCGTCAAGATCTGCCTTTTTTAGGTCTTCATTTTTCAACATTTCATATAGTTCAATATCCAAATTAATTGAATGAGTGTATGCATCATAAAGGTCGTTAAAAGATTGATGACGTTTTTCCATTTCTTCAATCATTTGATTAGCCTTTTCCTTCGTTTCATCACTTAATTCATCTAAGTATTGTTCAATTTGATTAAATTCTTCTTTAGCAGCATCAATGCTTTCTTTTTCTTGTTCAATTAAATCTTTTCTATTTTCAGCTAATGATAAAGCCTCATCTGCTAATCCTTGAATCTGATCTAATTCATTCATATTGATTTCCATCATTTCATCATAAATTTCATTCTCTTGCTTTTCAATTTCACCTAACTCGGATTGTGCGGATTTAAATGAACTCTCCAATTCAACAGATTTTTCTAGATGCTCGTACATGTCTTCAGCCGCATTGTAATCATCAGTACATGCTCCAAGTAGTAAAATAGTCAATAGCAATAAAGACAGCGTGATTAGACGTTTCATGATTATTCCCTCTTTCTAAGTTCGTTTACCTTATAAAAAAGTATAACACAACAACCCTGCAAAAAATAATATCAATTTGTTAATATCTTATAAAAACATATGATAAAATAATGTAGGATTAAGCTAGTTGAGAGGATGAATGGTATGATTGCAATGGATCAAATAATCAGAGAAGGCGATCCAATACTACGGCAAAAAACTGAAAAAGTGGAATTACCCGCTTCTGAAGAAGATAAAGAAACGTTAAGCGAAATGCTTCAGTTTGTTAAAAACAGTCAAGATGACGAAATGGTTAAAAAATATCAACTAAGACCCGGAGTTGGGTTAGCTGCTCCTCAAATCGGAATCTCTAAACGAATGTTAGCCGTCCATTTTACGGATTTTCACGATAAATCATATAGCTATGGTTTGTTTAATCCAAAAATTCTAAGCCATTCTGTAGAAAAGACCTATCTACAAAATGGTGAAGGCTGTTTAAGTGTTGATCGTGATGTACCTGGAATCGTTCCACGTTATGCTCGCATCACCGTAAAGGCGACAACCTTAGAAGGAGAAGAAGTCAAATTAAGATTAAAAGGTTATGCGGCCATCGTTTTACAACATGAAATTGACCACTTAGATGGGGTTATGTTCTACGATCACATTAATCAAGACAATCCATTTCAACCTCCTGAAAATTCAACACCTGCAGAGGAAATGTAAAGTGCTGATTGAATCAAATCAGCACTTTTTTTCATAAATCATTTTAAATATAGTGATTAGCAGTATATAATAATAAAAGAAGATGATAATGTTAATATATACCTTAAATGACGTTGAACCATTTTCCGCTAAATCGAAGTAGCGTTCTTATCATATAATCTAATCATAAGCTCACCACATTAGTCGTTTAATCATAAGGGTGTAGTTAACTTATATAGGTTATGATATTTACCTATAAAGGGGTTGTATGATTTATGATCAAACGCTTAAGAGAAAAAATTAAAAAACGTTTAAAAAGGTTATTACGATCACGAAAATCGCTTGAAACTTAATTTTGTTCTTTAATGCTCATTTGCATTTAGATATAGCTATACGGATAGGTAATGGACGGAGAAACATTTACAGTAAGGAGAGATAAGAAAAATGATTTTCAAAGTACTTTATCAAGAACAAGCTGAAGAAGCTCCAGTTCGAGAAGAAACAAAGACGCTCTACATTGATGCGGAAAGTGTACGAGAAGTTCGATCAAAGCTAGCTGATCGAAATTATAATATTGAATATGTCCAAGAATTGAGTGAAGACCACTTAGCCTACGAAAAACAATCCGAAGATTTCGAAGTGGAAAAACTGTAGGGGTTTATCCATAAAATGAAATTTGTAAAAAATGACCAAGTTGCTATCTTCGCTTTAGGTGGCCTTGGTGAAATAGGTAAAAATACGTATGGCATTCAGTTTCAAGATGAAATAATTTTAATTGATGCCGGAATTAAATTCCCCGAAGACGAATTGTTAGGTATCGATTATGTTATTCCTGACTATACGTATTTGATTCAAAACAAAGATAAAATTAAAGGATTGTTTATTACACATGGGCATGAAGACCACATCGGTGGTATTCCGTATTTATTAAGAGAAATTAATATTCCTATTTATGCTGGGAAGCTAGCTTTAGGCTTAATTCGTAATAAACTTGAAGAACATGGTTTATTACGTAATACCACACTACACGATATACAGGAAGACGACGTGATTAAATTCCGTAAAACTTCCGTGACATTTTTCCGCACTACGCACAGTATTCCTGATTCGTACGGTATTGTTGTTAAAACACCACCAGGAAATATTGTCCATACAGGTGATTTTAAATTCGACTTTACACCTGTGGGTGAACCAGCGAATTTAACAAAAATGGCTGAAATCGGGGCTGAAGGTGTCCTTTGCCTTTTATCCGATAGTACCAACAGTGAGGTTCCTGGATTCACACTATCCGAAAGAGTTGTAGGCGAAAGCATACAAGACATTTTCAATAAAGTCGAAGGTCGAGTCATTTTTGCGACGTTTGCATCAAATATTTATCGATTACAGCAGGTTGTTCAAGCTGCGGTCAATAATGGTCGAAAAATATGTGTTTTCGGCCGAAGCATGGAAAATGCCATTCAAATCGGTCAAGAGTTAGATTATATTCAAGCACCTAAAAACACATTTATTGAACCAAATGAAATCAGTAAATTACCAAGTGATGAAGTTTGTATCCTTTGTACGGGATCACAAGGTGAATCATTAGCCGCCTTATCACGGATTGCTAATGGTACGCATCGACATATTCAAATACAACCTGATGATACGGTCGTATTCTCCTCATCTCCAATCCCAGGTAATACGATTAGCGTCAGTCGAAGCATTAATAAACTTTATCGTGCTGGAGCTGACGTCATTCATGGATCTCTAAATGACATTCATACATCAGGACATGGTGGACAGGAAGAACAGAAGTTGATGCTACGCCTTATGAAACCAAAATACTTTATGCCTATTCATGGTGAGTACCGCATGTTAGCAGAACACATAAAGCTTGCTTCTGATTGTGGTGTTAATCCCAAAAACTCGTTCGTCATGGATAATGGTGATGTATTAGCCATTGGAAACAAACAAGTTGGCGTAGCCGGTAAAATTCCTTCTGGTTCTGTCTATGTCGATGGTAGTGGAATCGGTGATATTGGAAATATCGTCTTACGTGACCGTCGGATCCTATCAGAAGAAGGTTTGGTTGTGATTGTGGTCAGTATTAATATGAAAGAATTCAAGATCTCATCCGGACCAGATATTATCTCAAGAGGATTCGTATATATGAGGGAATCTGAGGACCTCATTAAAGAAGCACAAGTTCTCGTTTCCAAACATTTAGATAAAGTCATGGAACGTAGAACGTCACAATGGTCTGAAATTAAAAATGAAATTACAGACACGATTCAACCATATTTATATGAAAAAACAAAACGTCGTCCAATGATTTTACCAATCATTATGGAAGTTTAAATTTTATATTACCTATCCAAAATAGCAAAAACTCTCGCTGACTTCAGCGAGAGTTTTTTTTATAACAATTAGTCTTCCTCATTTACCAATGCTTTTTGGAACCTGGATATGTCTTTATCAGAACCAATAATAATCAAAATATCATTCATAATGATTTGTTCATTTGGCATCGGTGACACATTAATATCTTTGCCGCGCTTAATGGCGACGACGTTACAGCCAAATTTTTTACGAATATCTAATTCAATTAACGTTTTATCACTTAATTTTTCCCCGGCCTTTATCTCAACTACACTATACTCATCTGAAAGCTCCAAGTAGTCCAGTACATTGCTTGAAATTATACTATGGGCAATCCTTCGCCCCATATCACGTTCAGGGTGAACAACTTCATCAGCACCGATTTTTTCCAAAATTTTCTCATGATAATTATTTTGGGCTTTAACAGTTATTTTCCTTACACCAAATTCTCCTAAAATGAGTGTCGTTAAAATACTTGCATGAATGTTATCACCAATTGCCACAATCACATGGTCAATATTGCGAAAGCCAAGCTCTTTTAAAGCCAATTCATCCGTTGAATCTGCAATAACGGCATGTGTTGCGATTTCTTTATATTCGTTAACTTTATCTTCATCCATATCTATGGCAAGCACTTCTTTTCCTTCTTTACTCAGTTCTTTACAAATACTTCCTCCGAAACGCCCAAGACCAATAACAGCATATAGTTTTTTCATCTTTTGTTCCTCCCGAAAACTTTAACTGCGACTAGTTTATCACATAATCTATGATTTGTTTATTGTAGATGATATTTCAGTCTTTGAATCTATATACCTTTGTTTTTATGGGGAATTTTTCGTATTTATGTGGAATTTCATGAGCTTTACGGGGAAAATATTGATTTTATGTGGATTTAAGCACTTAAGTCTTTATATCAAAAAACGTGATCGCTTGGAGCGACCACGTTTATCCGTTCTTATAACTGATCTAACATCTGGAATTGGGATTTAACCAATCCGTAATACTCACCTTGGTGGTTCATTAATTCATTATGATTTCCTTGCTCTAGAATCCGTCCATTTTCTAATACAATTATATTATCAGAATCACGAATCGTTGATAGACGGTGTGCAATGATGATTGAGGTACGTCCTTTTAATAAACGCTTTAATGCATCTTGAATTTTAACCTCTGTTTCAGTATCGATACTAGCTGTTGCCTCATCTAAAATAATAATTTTAGGGTCAGCAAGTAACGCACGTGCGAAAGATAATAATTGTCTTTCACCTGCTGATAAAATATTTCCTCTTTCTTCGACTTCAGTTTCATAACCATCAGCCAAACGCTGAATGAAGTCATCTGCCCCAACGACTTTAGCTGCGTCGATAACCTCTTCATCACTTGCATCCGGTCGACCGAATCGGATATTCTCCATAATCGTACCAGAGAAAATAAACGTATCCTGCAGGACGACACTAATATTTTGTCGTAGCCCATCAAGTTTAACATCTCTTAAATCAGTACCATCAATTTTAACCGAACCTTGAGTCGGATCATAGAATCGGTTGATTAAGTTAGCGATAGTTGATTTACCTGAACCCGTGTGTCCCACTAAAGCAACTGTTTCACCTGGCTTCATCTCTAATGAAATTTCATGTAGAGCAATACGGTCTTCATCATATGAGAACTGTACTTTGTCAAACTCAATATGTCCTTGAATATCATCCATTTCAATGGCATCATCTTTTTCTTTTACATTTGGTTTTTCATCCAAAAATTCAAATATACGTTCAGAAGCAGACATCGCCATTAATAGCTGGTTATACATTTGACCAAGTCGAGAGATTGGCTCCCAGAACATTCCGATGAAAAATGTAAACGTAACAAAATTACCAAGTGTTACTTGAGGATCATAAATGATTAGATATGATCCATAGGCTATTAGAATAACAGACCCTATCGCATTACTCATTTCGACGAATGGTCTAAACATCGCACTCTTTTTCGTTGCGATTCTCCAGCTTTGGAACGTATCATCATTGACGCCATGGAAGTATTCTGTATTGTTATCTTCTTGTGAAAATGATTGTGTAATCCGAACACCTTGAATACTTTCATTTAAGTGTGAATTAACACGTGATTGCTGAATCCGTACCTGTTGCCATGAACGGCGGATATTCTTTCTCAGCTTCGTTGAAATATAGAACATAATAGGAATAACCACCATAATGGCTAGTGCTAGTTTTGGACTAACCACAAGTAAAATAATCACAATACTAATTAACATGATGGAATCCATTAATAGATTAATAATCCCGTTCGTAAACAACTCTTGTAACGAGTTAATATCATTCATAATTCTAACAATAATGCTTCCTGCCGAACGATTATCAAAGAATCGATTCGATAGGCGTTGGACGTGTGAGAATAAGTGGTGTCTTAAATCATAGATAACATTTTGCCCTAAAATATTGACATATTTAATCCGAACAGCATTTCCAACATAACTTAGTAAATAAAGTGCTAATATTCCTACAGCAAATGAAAGTAGTAAGTTAGTATCTCCAGTTGGTAACACTTGATCGACGACATAATTACCTATAATGACAGGAACGATCAATCTAACCGCCGTGGATACTAACATGGCAATAATAGCGATTGGTAATGCAGTTTTAGCATATGGTTTTACATATTTCAACAACCTGACAAGCTGCTGCCAGTTAAATGGTTTATCAACTGGAATATCCTGAGTGTAACGGAATCGTTTGAGATGAGGGCTTTTTGCCTTCAATGTCTCTGCCATATGTCTCCCCCCTTAAGCATGTTGTTTGTTTTCTCCTAGAATGGCTTCTTTATCTTGATATTGGATGTCGTAAATACGTTGATATGGACCGCCATTATTTAATAATTGTTCATGTAGACCTCTTTCGACTATGGCTCCATCTTCTAATACAAGGATCTCATCAGAGTGTTTAAGTGAAGAAATACGATGCGCAATAATAAATGTCGTGCGCCCCTTCATCACTTCTTTTAAAGCCTTCTGAATCTTAAATTCTGTTTCCATATCTACTGCAGATGTTGCATCATCTAACACGAGTACCTTTGGATTAATTAAAATGGCACGTGCAATCGAAATACGCTGTTTTTGACCGCCAGATAATCCCATACCTCGTTCACCTAATAAGGTGTCATAGCCATCTGGCATAGCCATAATGAAATCATGAGCTTGTGCGCGTTTAGCAGCATCTATAATGTCATCCATAGATGCTTCTGGATTACCGTAAGCGATATTATCTTTAATCGAAGTTGAGAATAAAAACGGTTCTTGTAAAACAAATCCAATATGTTTTCTCATTTCTTTTAAAGAGTAATCCTCTATTGGTCTCCCATCTAACAACAATTCACCTTGTTCCGGCTCATAGAATCTTGTGATCAATTGTGTGATACTTGTTTTACCAGAACCAGTTGCACCAATTAAACCAATCGTCTTCCCAGGTGGTGCATCAAATGAGATATTTTTTAAAGCCTGGTCATCATTTTCAACATACGTTAATGTGACATCATTAAAGGTAACGTGTCCTTTAACCCCTTGTGGATTAACTGGTTCAGAAGCATTTTTGATTTCATCTTCTGATTCTAAAATCTCTAATAAACGTTCCCCTGCTGCTTTGGATTGAGAGAAGTTGTTAATAACGAAACCAAAGTTCATTAAAGGTCCGACCAAGTACCAAATAAGAGTAAAGTAAGCAACAATAACACCGACATCAATGGCACCAGTCATCACTAAATATCCACCGAATCCTAATAAACTGACCACACAGATATTACCGATAAACTCCATTAGTGGGAAATACTTTGACCAAATCGTCGCTGTATTGAGATAGTGCTGACGGTAGTTATCTCCTTTATCCGCAAATCGGTCAATCTCAAAATCCTCCCGAGATAACGATTTAACCGTATTCATTCCTGAAACGTTCTCTTGTACTCGAGTATTTAATCGACCAAACGATTTACGGATTTTTCGGAATGCTGGGTGCACTCTTTGGTCAAATTTTCGCACCACAACAATTAAGAATGGCATTGAAGCCATTGTGACAAGTGCAAGTGGTACAGAATAATAGAACATAACGGATAAACTACCTAAAACGAGTAACGTAATTCTGACCAACTCTGAAAAACCAAAAGATAGAAAGAATCTAAATAGTTCCACATCGGCTGTTAAACGAGACATTAAATCTCCAGTTTTGGCATTGTCGTAATAATGAAATGATAAGCTTTGTAACTTTTTATACAATGAATCACGTAAATTAAATACTGTTGAAATACCAAAATAATCACCCATATATTGGTGAAAAAATGTTGATATAGATTTAACAATCATTATTCCAATAAAGACAAGTGAAAGTACTGGTACTAAACCATAATTTTCTTCTCTAATAATGTCGTCTACTGTAATTTGCATCACAATTGGATACGCCACAGTTGTTAAGACAACGAAGAATAATGAAAATAACGATAAAAAGAAATATCGTTTATAAGGCCAATAATATTGTTTAAGCTTCTTAAATGTCTCCATGATGTTCCCCCTTTTTGAACTAGCCTCTAAATGAAAAATGCTTTTAAAAAAATTGTACTTTTATAAATATATCGGGTTCCGAAATAAATTTCCACCCTTTTGCGCAAATTTCTTAAAATTTTTTATAATAAATATTCTACAATATAAATGAAAGACATTCCCTCCTATAAAGGTTTGAAAATTTCTCGGTCTTAAGGCTGAGATTCATAAAAAGGGTAAATAATACTAGGAATTAATGAAATACGAGGTGATAAACATGAAATACATAATTATAGGCGGAGATGCAGCAGGGATGAGTGCAGCAATGCAAATTGTAAGGTCTGAAGGCGAACATGAGTTAATCACATTAGAACGAGGAGAAATTTATTCCTATGGACAATGTGGCCTTCCCTATGCCATTAGTGGCATCGTAGGCGAACCAGAAGATGTCATTGCTAGAAGTGTTGATAAATTTCGCGATAAATATGGCATTGATGCAAAAGTGAATCATGACGTGAAGCAGGTTGATACAGAAGAAAAAACGGTATCCGGTTCAATCACAACATCAGGTCAAACCTTTCAATTCTCTTATGACAAATTATTAATTGCGACTGGAGCAAATCCTGTGATGCCTGATTGGGAGGGCATTCATTTAAATGGTATTTTTCATATTAAAACAATCCCTGATACAAATGAAATTCTGGATTACTTAGACCAGGATATTGATAACGTTACAATTGTCGGTGGTGGATACGTCGGTTTAGAAATGGCAGAGAATTTTAAAGCTATCGGTAAGGATGTTACGATTATCCAACGCGGAGAACAGCTTATGAAACAGCTTGATCAAGATATGGCGCAATTAATTGATGATGAAGCTAAAAAGCAGGAGATCCAAGTCATTTATGGTGAATCGGTCAAAAGCTTTTCTGGAAATAAACAGGTTGAAAAATTACACACCGACCAACAAGATTACCAGACTGATTTAGTCCTCTTATCGGTCGGGATTACACCGAATACGCAGTTTTTAGGTGATGAATTTAAATATGGTGATAAGGGCGAAATCATAGTTAATGAACATATGCAAACGAATGTTGCTGACGTATTTGCAGCTGGAGATTGCGCTAGTCAATATCATCGTATTAAACAACAACAAGACTATGCGCCTCTGGGTACGCATGCCAATAAGCAAGGCATGATTGCTGGACAAAACCTTGTCGGTGGTAATAGATCATTTAAGGGCATCGTTGGTACATCTGTCCTAAAATTTTGCGATATAGATATCGGTAAAACCGGTCTATCAGAAAAAGAAGCAAAACAACTATCGATTGATTTTGATACGGTTAAAATCACGACCCGTCCTGTTGCTGGTTACTATTCGAACAAAGAAAAACTGACTGTTAAATTAGTTTATGAAAAAGTAAGTAAAACATTACTAGGAGCTCAAATCATTGGTCATAAAGGTGTCGATAAACGGATCGATGTGGTCGCAACAGCGTTGTATCATAACATGTCGACAACTGATTTACTGGACTTAGATCTCTCCTACGCCCCGCCATTTAACGGCGTCTGGGACCCTATTCAACAAGCCGCCAAGCGGACGTTATAAATTAAAAACTCGCCTAGCCCGGCGAGTTTTACACTTTTTGAATCATTTCAGTAACAGCATTAATACCGACCTCGATCGCTCGTTCATCAGGATTTAATTGGTTATGATGTAACCCATATGAAGAGTTGACGCCTAACCAAAACATGAAGCCAGAGATGTCTTTTAGAAAATATCCAAAGTCTTCACCTGTCATCGCTTCGGGTGCTTCCGCATATTCAATGTCCGTACCATGTATCAATTGCTTAAACGCTTCAACATAATGAGCATCATTGTAAACCATGTAGTAATTGGCACCATAATCTACCGTTGTGCTACAATCGTACCTCAATTCAATACCTTTTAACATCTGTTCAATGCTTTCTTTAATCGTTGTCATCGTTTCTGGCTTAATCGTCCGAATGGTTCCTTCGACTCTAGCATTTTCAGCTATAATATTTTGCACAGTCCCTGCTTCCATTTTGCCTAACGTGACGACAGCGGGATCTAATGGATTGCGGATTCGACTTACGAGTTGTTGAAGCTGTACATTAAAGGCGCTGGCTGCCATAATCATATCCTTCGTTTCATGTGGATAGGCCGCATGCCCACCTTTTCCATGAAAATCAATAAATAACTCACTAGTATTCGCAAATAATAACCCTGGCTTAGAGCTAACTGTTCCAACTGGTAACCTCGGGTCGATATGTAAGGCAAAAATCATATCAGGGCGATATTTAGCCATCAGGTCACTCTCCAACATCGGTTGTGCTCCACCTGGCCCCTCCTCTGCTGGCTGGAATAAAAATAAAACATGATGCTTCGGTCGTTGCTGCACTACCTGACTTAAGGCTCCCAATGCAATCGTCATATGTAAGTCATGTCCACATGCATGCATATAGCCTTCATGCGCTGAAGCAAAATCAAACCCTGTTTCCTCTTTAATCGGTAGACCATCAATATCGGTACGGTAAGCAATTGTTTGACCGCCTTCAGTACCCTCTACTGACACGAATAAACCCGTATGCCATTTTTCAACAGTGATATGTTCTTGCGGTAAAGTTTCAATAAAGTCTAACAGGTAGGCTTGAGTTTTATATTCCCGGAAGCCGGTCTCAGGGATTTGGTGTAAATCCCGTCTCACTTTTATCCAATCAGTCGTCATTTTCCTCTACCTTTCAGTATAAATTAAGAAAAAGCGGAATCTATAAGACCCCGCTCCCCCATTATTCATCTAATTTTCTTAGCTCTTTTTTAATTTCAGTTTTAGATTTTGTTTGGTCATCAATTTCTTTAATGACCTTTGCAGGTGTGCCTGCCACAACTGTATTTGGTGGCACATCTTCCGTAACAATGGCACCAGCGGCAACAACTGAACCTTTACCAACTGTAACACCTTCTAAGACAACACAATTCGCACCAATCACAACTCCGTCTTCAATTGTAACAGGTTTAGCTGATGGTGGTTCAATCACTCCTGCAAGGACTGAACCTGCCCCAATGTGGCAATCCTTTCCGACAGTTGCACGTCCACCGAGTACAGCATTCATGTCAATCATTGTACCTTCTCCAATGGAAGAACCGATATTAATCGAAGCACCCATCATAATGACAACCCCATCGCCAATTTCAACCTGATCACGAATAATGGCACCTGGTTCGATACGCGCATTAATATTTTTTAAGTCCAATAAAGGAATAGCTGAATTACGGCGGTCATTTTCTACGACATAGTCATCAATTAAATGACTAAACTTTTCAATGTCTTCCTTGATGACCTTCCATTCTCCAAATAACACGCCTGTCTGCTCGTCGACAAATGCTTGAATATCATCGTTAAATTCAATAGAGCTTAGTTTATTACCTTTTAAGTATACTTTAACTGGTGTTGATTTTTTAGCATTTGAAATAAAATTAATAATCTCGTTGGCATCCATCTGTTTCATGTTGAGTCCTCCATTTATTAAATTTCAATAATATTATTATTTTGATTGTTGTCTATAAAATTCATTCCGTATCTGTTTTAAAATTTCACGACGAGTATAAATTCCTTGCATTTTTTCTTCTTCATCAACGACACATACAAAGGAATAGTTAATAAGAATGTGTAGGGCTTTTTCTAGTGAGTCCTGTTCTGTAATCGTTGGTACATCCGATTCCATGACATCTTCAACCTTTTTTTCATGCAATCGACTGACTTCAATTTGTTCAATTCCAAACATTTCTTCAACGATGTTTGACTTGCTAATAATTCCACAAAATTTGCTTTCTAAATCTAAGACTGGAACAGCATTATAGCCTGTTTTGGTTAAAACGAGTAAGGCGTGTTCTAATGGGTTTTGTAGTTGAACGTGTGCTACAATCTCAGCGTCAATCATGCTGTCCTTCACTGGTATTGATGATAAATCAAAGTTAGATAAATCTAACATTTACTCCCCTCCTTAAAGTAAACGCAGGAGTAACACCCAAAAACATTTTAACATAAAACAACGCTAAAGATAATGGTTACTTAACTATCTTTGATATTAAATATCATCTATAATCATATTAGACAGATAGAAAAGAGGGATTAATATGTCTTATCAATATACGAGAAAAGAAGAAGCCGTGAATGCCTTAACCCATGCACTTGGAGCTGTTTTAAGCATCGCAGGATTAGTCATCTTAATTATTTACTCATCAATCCATGGAAACGCTTGGCACGTTGTGTCGGTGACCGTATACGGCACATCGATGTTACTCATGTATTTATCATCGACCATTGTCCATAGTTTAAAAGATGGGCGAGCAAAAGATATCTTCTTATATATCGACCATTCGTCAATTTATTTATTTATAGCGGGTACATACACGCCGATTTTATTAGTTTTATTACGAGGATCTGTTGGATGGGTTCTGTTTGGCGTAATCTGGGGTGTGGCTATACTAGGGATTCTATTTAAAATTATATTTGTTAAACGATTTATGATTGTATCAACGCTTCTTTATATTTTATTAGGTTGGTTCATCGTATTTGCTTGGGATCCATTAGCACAAGAAATGGAGTTAAGAGGTTTAATCTACTTAATCATCGGAGGTATTTTATATTCTGTCGGCAGTATTTTTTATATGTGGAGAGGATTCCCTTACCATCACGCGGTTTGGCATTTATTTGTTGTCGCTGGCAGTGCTTTTCACTTTTTTGCCATTCTATTCTATGTGGTATTAGCATAATAACAGGGCCCAAGCAAGAGCCCTGTTTTTTCAATTAAAACGGAAACTGGTTTAACCATTGTCCACCGTCTAATGTAACGACCTCACCATTCATATAAGTGGCATCGTTCAAAATAAAGTAAGCTAAATCAGCAATTTCCTCTGGTTCACCTAAGCGACCAAGTGGAACAGATTTAAGCGTCCGTTTGGCTGCCTCCACAGATTCCCATAACTTCTCTGCACCACCTGTTCGGTCGATTGGCCCCGGTGCAATGGCATTGGTACGAATACCGTACCTTCTTCCCCACTCAACCGCTAATGTTCGTGTCATCGTTAATACACCTGCTTTGGCTGATGCGGAATGTATTACACCTGCCCCTGCATTCCATGCGTATGTAGCGACCATGTTCACGATGTTACCTTCTATTCCATTCTCAATCCAATAATTCCCCACTGCATGACTACAATAAAATGTTCCGTTTAGAACAATATCAATAACAGTATTCCAGCCATTAATTGATAATTTTTCGGTTGGTGCAATGAAATTCCCAGCTGCATTATTCACAAGATGATGAATCGCACCATATTTTTGAACGGTTTCATCAACCATTCTTTCGACATCTTCAATATTACGAACGTCCATTACAATTGGATGTACTTGCAGGTCTTTCCCTTCTAGGATATCCTCCTTTGCCGCCTGTAGTCGCGCTTCATCACGACCTGTAATCACGACTTTAGCTCCTTCATGGGCAAATTTTTTCGCCATATACTTCCCCATTCCACTCGAACCACCAGTGACGATTACGACTTCGTTTTTCATTTGGTTTCCTCCTTTTAACTCCCGAAATGAACACTCATTCATTTTCCATCTATTATCTCATATATAAAATCTAAATACCATGCTATAATGCTCTTATAGAGAAAAAATAGAGGATGAAACACATATGAGTAAAAAAGTCACAAGAAGAAGCTTTTTAAAGAGAATGACATTCGGGACATTAGGTCTTATTGGCCTTTCCTATGGTGGATATTACTATGCACACGAAATTGAACCTAAATGGTTAAAAATAATCAATTCACCGATTTCCTCTAATCGAATCCCAGAGCCCTTTAATGGGTTTAAAATCTTACAGTTTACCGATACCCATATCGGATTTCACTATAGCTTAAAAGACTTTGAAAAACTAATTCAATACATTAATAAACAATCCGCTGATTTAGTTGTGTTTACTGGGGACTTAACTGATGATCCATCTAATATTACATCACTCGAATACGACAAAATTATCGAATTATTATCGTTAATTGATGCTCCTTACGGCAAGTACTGGATTTTTGGAAACCATGATCACGGCGGTTATGGAACATCAATGATCCAAACGGTTATGAAACAAGGTGGTTTTTCACTTTTACAAAATAGTTCAGTTAAAATACCTAAAGATAACGCAGAATTCACATTATCTGGTACCGATGATGTTTTACTTGGTTCTCCTAACCTATCCAATTTAATTCAAGACGGCGAGGAAGACCTTTTCAATGTACTATTGTGCCATGAACCAGACTACGCAGAAGAAGCCATGAAATACCCGTTTGACGTTCAATTATCTGGGCATAGTCATGGTGGTCAAATTCAATTACCATTCATTGGCTACATTGTGACACCGCAATTAGGAACGGAATATGTTGAGGGCAGCTATACCCTAGGCCAAAATCCACTACAACTCTTTGTATCAAGAGGAATTGGTACGACACGTCTTCCCTTTCGTTTCTTTTGTCGACCAGAAATAAACGTTTATACTCTTAAAGCAAATACCAGCAGCTCATAATCCTGTCAAGGAATTGTTGAAAATTATTCAATTGCTTTTGCTATTAATCACTTTGCTTAGTGTTAAAATGGTAATAACGTCAGGATAGGAGTGTATCAATTATGGTATTCAATCATAAGTGGTTAAACCTAGTTCTCATTTCATCCGTGATTCTTGTTTTAACAGCATGTGGTGATGACTCGTCTGAAGCTGATACAACTGGAGATCATCAACAGGAACAAGCTATCGAACCACAATTTGATGTACAAGTAGAGAACTTCAATTATACGAATCAAGATGGTGAACAAGTTTCATTAGATGATTTAAAAGGAACCTATTGGGTGGCCGATTTTATTTTTACAAGCTGTGAAACGGTTTGTCCCCCGATGACAGCTAATATGTCTAAGCTTCAACAAAAGCTTGAAGAAGAAGGTTTAGATGTTCGACTCGTTTCCTTTTCTGTCGATCCACATGTGGACGATCAGGAGGCTTTAAAAGAATTCGGTGATAAATTTGGAGCCGATTATAGTAATTGGGACTTCCTAACAGGATATGATCAAAAAGAAATTGAAAGCTTTGCAGCAGACTCGTTCAAAACGTTAGTGTCGAAAGTCGATGGAAATGATCAAGTGAATCATGGAACGTCCTTCATGATTGTTAACCCAGAAGGTAAAATGATTAATCGTTTCAAAGGAACATCACTTGAAGAGATGGATCAGATCGTGAAATACTTAAATCACTATATGAATTAACATTAAAAAAGTGCCAGATTCTCTTACCGAGAGTCTGGCACTTTTTTTAGTCATTTCTAATGACAAGATATATAATAAGTCCGATTATAGGGAAAAATAATGTCCCAATTAAAACGACAATCGCATACTCTTTACTATTGCCTTTTCGAATGGAATCCCTGTATGCCCAAATACTAGTCACGATGTTTAATATAATAATTAACAACCCAAAAAACATAAAAAAGCCAAAAATTGATACAACTTCCATTTCGTTCTCCCCCTTCTCTAATCATATTATTATAGTTTTAGAATTATATGTAAAGAAGGAGTTTTTCCATCGCTCCCTTTAAAGCTTGGAAGTATTTTTGTTTTTTATATGTTGTGATAAACTTTTAGCTATGTAATGACATAAAAATATCAAACCGATTATAATGATGGATATCCATAAGGCCCCTAATAATTCAAACCGCTGCTGGCCGCTTATGGCTTGTGGGTTAGTTAAGACAATTCCGATTAAGATAACCACACTCGTCGTCACTGATACGACTAAATAACTTAAAGTATAAGTACATTTCTTTTTTACGAGCATTAATATAATCGGCTTAAGTAAAAAATAGGCACATGTCATTAACAGCAAAAATATAGAGATATTGTATAAATGATGTGTAAGCAAATATCCCAACTCATTCCAAAGCATTCGATCACCTCATTTATATTGCTGGAAGGAAGTATGCATCATGAATGAAGTACTTATCGGAAGTTTATTAGCAGGCTTAGCTACTGGCGTCGGTGCTTTACCCGTATTAATCATTCGTAAATTGACTCACAAATGGCGCGATATATTATTAGCATTTGCAGGTGGCGTCATGCTTGCTGCCACATTACTTAGCTTAGTACCTGAAACACTTTCCTATGGTAACTTATATCATTTAATTATCGGCTTATCCATTGGTGCACTTACGTTATCATTATTGGAAAAATCAATTCCACATATACATGTCGAAAGCTTAAATTAATCAATGGACAAGAACGGCCAGCGACACATTCATTTATATTAGGAAACCTGCTCATGGTAACCTTAATTGAAGTATTTTAAACAGAAAGACGGTGAAAATCATTGGAACAATATTTAAATCAAAACGTAAAAGAAATTGAGATATCTGGTATTCGTAAATTTTTTAACCTCGTTCAAGGACAAAAAGACATGGTTTCACTAACCATTGGACAACCAGATTTTCATACCCCCGACCATATTAAGGCATCAACTAAACAAGCATTAGATCAAAACCTAACGACTTACACCCCTAACGCAGGCATACTCGATTTAAGAAAAGCAGTATCTAATTTTGTTAAAACGAATTATAACCTAAACTATCATGCTGAAGATGAAATTATAATTACTGTCGGTGCATCACAGGCAATTGACATTTCACTACGGACGGTTATCACACCTGGCGATGAAGTTATCTTGCCTGGTCCCGTTTATCCTGGATACGAACCACTCATCAAATTGGCTGGAGGAAAACCCGTCTACGTTGATACAAGGGAAAATCAATTCAAATTGACAGCAGAATTAATAGAAAAACATATCACAAAGAAAACAAAATGTGTCATTTTACCCTATCCATCCAATCCAACAGGAGTCTCTTTGGATCAACAGGAGTTACAAGATATAGCGGATTTATTAAAAGATCAACCGATTTTTATTTTAGCGGATGAAATTTATAGTGAACTGACATACGAAAAACCTCACACTTCAATCGGTAGTTTTGATGAAGTTCGAGAACAAACTTTAATCGTACAAGGTGTTTCAAAATCTCATTCCATGACAGGATTTAGAATTGGATTTCTACTTGGACCTCAAGCACTAATAAAACATATTTTAAAGGTTCATCAATACAATGTTTCATGTGCTACTTCAACAAGTCAATATGCAGCTTTGGAGGCTTTAACCAATGGTAGAAAAGATCCTAAGATTATGCGTGATGCCTATTTGGAAAGACGAAATTATGTGATTAAACGACTAGAAATTATGGGAATTGAAGTTATTATACCTGATGGAGCCTTCTATGTTTTTCCTAGATTAGTACCTAGCAGCCAAACATCATTTGATTTTGGTTTAAAATTAGTTGAAGAAGCTCGGCTAGCATTAGTGCCTGGGGATGCCTTTTCCGATTATGGACAAGGCTATATGCGTATATCTTATGCGTATCATCAGGATATTTTGAAAGAAGGGATGGATCGATTAGAATCCTTTATGAAAGATCAATAATAACAATGCTTTGAGCATAACTCTTTTTCATCGGAGACAAGTGATTGATACACATTAAGCAAATAATCAAGCTCCTGAGAGATGCGAATTGATTCTTGGCTGGTATAGCCATGTTTATTGGCTGTTTTTACCATTTTAATGCGAAGTTGCTCTATTTCTTTTTGAAGTTGATTCAATTTCAAGTGATTAGGGCTACTCACTAAAGTCTCCTCCTTAACGTATCGAAACAGTCGCACCTAAAAGAAAATTATGGCATAAAGTACTTATAAGGTAAATAGTACAAAATACCTATAAAAACGAACTGTTTTATTAGTTTTTTAATATTATACCCGTTGATACTTTCTAATAACATAAAATTTCATACACTCAATTTGGACATTATATGGTAGGATGTATATATACTCAACAAGTGAAAGGAAGATTTCCTTGAAAAAAGAAATATGGGAATGGACTAAAGCAATAATCATTGCCGTAATCTTAGCTTTTTTCTTAAGAACGTACGTATTTGCAACGTCAATTGTTGAAGGGACAAGTATGGATCCGACCCTTCACAACGGTGAACGTGTTATTTTCAATAAAGCGATTTATCTTTTAGATGAACCTGAACGTGGAGATATTGTCATTATTCAACACCCTAATAAAAATTATGTTAAACGTGTCATTGGGTTACCTAATGAAACCATACAGGTGATTGATAATGTCTTATACATTAATGGTAAACCAACTGAGCAACCATATTTACCAGAACAACAAAAATTAGAGACTGGTGATTTTGGTCCTGTTGAAATACCTACTGGAGAGTATTTCGTTATGGGGGACAATCGCGATATTAGTAAAGACAGCCGAAATGGCTTAGGTTTTATAGAAGAAGATGATATCATTGGAAGATCAGAAATTATTATTTATCCTTTCGATAATATATCATTGACAAGATAGGGACTGGGACATAACTTAAAATATTAACTATAAAGGCGAACAATACTAGGATTTAGCGGAGGAAATATACGTAGACTCCTGCGGGAGGTGAGGCATGGGTGAGACCCCGCAGTGCGCAAGCACGTGGAGGCTCACCAGCCGCCCGCGGAAAGCGAAGTATATTTCCAGAGCGGGTTATTTGCACTAACCATTTATTCTAGTTGTTCGGATTTTAGTTTGATAAATACACTTTTGACCCAGCCACTATCTCTTTTACATAATTTTTATCTTTTTAGGTAATTTAAGGATGGATTCATTTAATTCCTCAAGTCGCTTCTCAATACGATGTAATAAATAAAATGTTACAAGGATTGGAAAGCCAACTTCTGGAATCCAATTCACCCATGATTCCATTACACATTCACCCTTTCATTACAGAAAAAGGCCTTATCACAAGGCCTTTTTCTTGTTCTATTAGTCTAAAGGAATGTCAGTAACAGCTCGATCAACAATACGAGCCTGATAAATTTCGTTTAATGCACCACCACTTGAGCTAAATACATCATTTTGAAGAATATTATCCATCGCTTGTTTAACCGCCACTGGGTCTGCCGGTTCAATTGGGTTGTCTAATGAAATCGTAACCGTTGAACCTTCTAAGTTTTTAAATTTTAATTCCAGACGTTTAGCCATTTCAACTCCCCCCTTTCATAAGTTTGCTACCAACGTTAACCTTCGTTGACCTCGAATGAATCATTTCTTACCACATTTAGTAATGGGTAAGCTTGAAGAGATGCAAGTGATTGACTGACGGAGTATAATTGATCAGCCGTTGCATCAGTCTTCACTCTGTTAAAGGATTTTTTCTTAGTGATGATTTCGCCGTCCTCATCTTGCCCCGCTTCAAAAACTAGCTGTAGTCGAGAATCCGTTATGATTTGCATTGCCATGCCCTCTCACCTCCATTTCACTCTTACAATCGAAACAAAATAAAAAAAGTGTGAAATGAATGAAACATTTCACACTTTAATAACGTCAAATAAGTATACAATCAATTTGTGAATTTGATTGGTCGTTTTTATGCCATTTTTGATTAATGACTGGCATTATCAAAAATGCAATAACCAATGAAAGTAACTAACACACCTAGACAGATAATACCTAAAGTTGTTTCGATCATTCAAATTCCTCCTTTAGCTACATTCTCTTATTAATTTAGTTTACCAAAAAAATTATATCATATATATTCTTTTTTTTATGCTGAAATATGGTGTAAAATAATTTCATATGCTAATGAAGTAATCAATAATAGATAGATTAGGTGATGGATATGTCATACTGTCCAAAATGTGGGGCCAAAACGTACGAGGAAGAACAATTTTGTGTATCTTGTGGATCACAATTACCAGATAACATAACGGAAAGATATTTAGACGAATCAAAAGGTTTTAATAAATGGTGGTTCGCTCCGATTTCAGTGGTTATTTTTGTATTAGTCTTTGCAATCGGCATCCACTTTTATCTTGAACATCAACAAAATCAAGCTGTTGAAATCTATCAAGAAGGTGTTGAGCTTGCTAATGAAGGCCAGTATATTAATGCTAAAGAGAAATTTGAACAATCGCTAGATTACAAGAGTAACTATCAAGCAGCATCAACAAGTCTAACCTTTATGGATGTCGCAATTGAAATTACGCAATCATTAGAATCAATTGAACCATTAATAGAAGAAGGATCTTATCAGCAGGCTTTTAAACTCACACATGATAATGAGAGTAAACTAAGTCAATATAATGGTGAAGTCGTTAACCAACTATTAACAGAAATTGTTTCAAAACGTAATGAAATCCAAATCGCACAGATTCAAGACCAATTAGATGAAGATGCCAGTATTGACGAGTTAAAAATGCAGCTTTGGAAAGTTGAATCCATTAAAACAGAAGAAGCAAATGAGCTTGAAAGCCAAATGAAAGAACGAATTGTTAATCACTCATTTAATCAAGCTAGTTCTGAACTTAGTGAGAACCAGTTTTCAACAGCACTGGGTATTGTAGATGACGCCTTACGTTACATACCAGACAATGAGCGTCTTCAAAGTCTTAAAACAACGATTGAAAGAGAGAGAATTGCATTCGAAACAGAACAGCAGGAACGAATTGAGCAAGCACTTAACCAATACGAAATGGAACAAGAACAGAATGCAAATAGCGCCGTTGAATTAGTTAATATCGAGGCTAGTACAAATGAAGAAGGCGACACAGTGGTAAAAGGTGAAATTAAAAGTATTGCAACCGTACCCATTTATTCGATTTCAGTTAAATATACACTCCATAATCAAGATGGAGATCAAATACTAGAAAATGAAACATTTGTATTTCCAGAAACACTATATCCAGAAGAATCTGGTGAGTTTGAATATACGCATTTCGATATTGAAGAAGATGTTGTCATAGATAACTGGGAAATTAAATGGTATTTGGAAGGTGAATAAGAAGTGATCATGATGCCACACGCAAAAAAACGCATATTTCCGATTGTATTGTCTATATTGATCCTCATGATAGCTGCCATAGTGATTTATCTTTACTATAGTCATTGGGATGAAGAAGCTTTGGCACAGACCAATGGCATGGTTGAATTCGTTGAAAACGATAAAAGTAAAAAAGACTTACAAACGATCATTCACGAGGCACAAAAGGATGTTGTCCAAATCGAAGCTATTGGTCCTTTTGGGGAAAGTACCGGTTCTGGATTTTTATATAACAACAAAGGCGATATCATTACCAATGCACACGTTGTTAAAAATGCTGATGATATCTTTGTTAAAACATCTGAAGCTCAAACATACCCGGGCGCCTTAATCGGAATCAGTAATACTCAGGATGTAGCAGTCATCCGGGTACCACAATTATCAAACCGAGTTTCATTGGAAATTGATCCGGCATTTGAGCCGTCTGTTGGGGATAACATTATTGCTGTTGGATCACCTCTCAGATTTCAAAATACGGTAACAGAAGGAATCGTTTCTGGACTAGACCGCAGCTTTACCGTTAATAATTATGAATATAAGAATTTGTACCAAGTGTCTGCTAATATTTCACAAGGAAATAGTGGCGGTCCACTCATTCATCAAGGGAATGGTTTGATTATCGGTATTAATACAGCTGCCACAACAGAAGGTAACATGGGATTTAGTATCCCCATTTCTCAGATTTATGATTTAATCCAAATGTGGTCAGCCAAAGCCGATGATGAGGAATTAAACTTTGATGGTGATCCAAATAATTATCAGTCCATCAATCCTGAATCATTAAGAGATGATGCCGAATATTTAATTAACTACTACTATGAAACTTTAAATGTTCGCGATTATTTTACGGCTTACTCTCTACTAGGAAGCAACGAACAAATAAAACGTACCTATCAAGAATTTCGGGAATTAATCGTTCGTGCAGCAAATATTGATGTTCAAAACATGGATTTTGAATTGACCGAAAATGATCGGGTTAAAGCAATCGTCTCTTCGGATCATCACATACGAAAAGATGAAGAAACGATGGAAATTCATCACTATAAATCAACATACAAAATTGGATACGAAAATGATCAACTTAAAATCCTAACATTTGAACGTGAATTACTATCCAAAACTGAAGAAAAACTCGAACCTGAACAAAATGAAGAAGTGGAATAATAAAGTGGCAACCGTTGCCACTTTTTTATTTAATCTCATCCATAAAACTGGGTTAATATCCTTACAACTGAAAGCATCATTACATATACATACATTACAAGCGCACATGGAGGTGATTTGAATGTTTGGAGCAAATTATGGACCAGGTAATGTTGCAGGAAGTAATGTAGGAGGTCACCATGGTGGTTATGGTGGATATGGTGGATACAATAACTTCGCGTTGATTGTTGTCCTATTCATCTTACTCATCATTGTTGGTGCTGCTTTTTATTGCTAAAGACAATAAAGTTTCTTTAAATTAATTATGCCAAAAAGGTGTGACCGGTTTATAACTGGCCACACCTTTTTGTAATCATCATGATAATTTCTTATTAAATAATAAATCAACTTCTTTAACCGGAACAGGCTTACTAAAGTAAAAGCCTTGAACCTCATCACAATTTTCACCATTAAGAAATAATAAGTCCTCTTCATTTTCTACACCCTCCGCAATCACCTTTAAATTAAGTGAATGTGAAAGATGAATAATCGTTTTGACAATTGCAACGTTTTGTTCAGTACGATTTTGGATAAATAAACGATCAATTTTCAGCTTACTGAGTGGAAATTGACTGATATATTTTAACGAAGAATAGCCGGTACCAAAATCATCTAAGGCAACATTAACGCCAAGCTGTTGAAACCCTTTTAGAGTTTCAATAATAAATTGTTCATTGGACATTGCCATGCTTTCGGTTATTTCTAACTCTAAATATTGTGGGTCTAATCCAGTCTCATTTAAGATTGATTCAATATTTCGTACTAAGTCCCGCTGTAGGAATTGCCGCGCTGATAGATTCACACTTACTTTTACCTTTGGCAAACCTAAATCTTGCCACAGCTTATTTTGACGGCATGCCTCACGAATGACCCAGTCTCCTAATTCTACAATCAATCCAGTTTTTTCAGATAACGGTATAAATTCTTTTGGCGGAATGAGGCCTTTTTCTGGGTGATTCCAGCGACATAAGGCTTCTAAACCTATAATCTTTTTGGATTTCATTTCAATCTGTGGCTGAAAAAACAATTCAAAGTCTTGGTTTTTAATAGCTTTATGTAGCTCGTTCTCCATCGTCAGTCTTTCTTTAAAACCTTCTGTTAATGACGTTTTAAAAATTTGATAATCGTTTTTATTCTCCTCTTTAATTAAGTGCATCGCTGTATCAGCTTGTTTGATTAATTGTGAAGCGTGATCACCTAAATCTGGGAAAAGACTGATACCTATACTCACTGATGTATATATTTCATAACCATCTACATTTAGAGGTTGCTTAAAACTATTTATCAGCTTTTGAGCAAATTCCTCCGCTTCCTCTGGCTTATCAACATCCCGCTGAAGAACTAAAAATTCATCACCTGTTACTCGTGCGATAAAGACATCCTCAACGAAAAGTCGCTTTAAACGGTCAGCACACGACTTTAATAATCGATCTCCAAAGTGATATCCTAACGTATCATTAATATGCTTAAAATAATCTAAATCAATAAAATGAACGGCTAACTTGTTTGAATTAAGTATTGCAGAATGTATTTCATCCTTTAGTACCTTTTGAAAATAGTTTCGATTCGGTAAATCCGTTAATTCATCATAATAAGCCATAAATTCAATTTGTTTTTCGTTTTCAACACGCTCTGTAATATTGCGTACAATCGCAATTCTTAATTGATTATTTTTTACATTGATAATTTCAGGAATAATCTCAGTATAAATGTCGCTACCATCTTTCCTTATTCCCTTGACGGTAAAAGAGGATGTTCGTTCAGATTCTACACTTTTTATTAATTTTTTATGGTCATTAGGATGGACTATTTTAAGTACGGATTCGCCTAACAGCTCTGAGCGATTATATCCTGATAAACTAGCAAACGCCTGGTCACAATCGACAATTTTATCACCATCATACATGACAATACCTTCGTATGGCCCATTTATCATATTGTTAAGCGAATAAACAACCGACTCTTTATTGGCTTGTAAACCGCCTTCCTTTAAAAGCATACATACATAATCGCCGAGTTGAATACTTTGCAGCAAAATTAATTTTTCTGGCTTCTTTTTAGTTCGAATCATTAATTCCTTTCCGGTAGGTGTGAGTGAATCTAAATTTAAATAATCCGTGATGTAGGGCTTCGTGTCTGACTGAAGCTGCAATAAATCATGAGTCGATTGATTTAAGGCAACAATTTGCCCCTCCTTATCCACAAATAACACGGCATCTGAAAGGTTTTCAAAAATCCAATCATGAATGGGTAGTTGTAGATTCTCCTCCGTCTTTCGCAAGTATAGTCCCCCTTGTACCTCTTATCCGATATTAATTCTTTCTGTAGGATAACGATAATTACTTTTTGTTTGTTGTTTATTAAAAGTAAATAGGAATGTTAATAAACCAATTCTCCCAATAAACATTAAGAGCATGAGAAGTATTTGACTAAATGATGATAGTTTTGATGTAATCCCTGTTGACAGCCCAGTTGTTCCGAAGGCTGAACTCACTTCAAAAATAATACTGGTAAGCGAAAATGGTTCAATTGCAGTCACAATAATTGTTACAGTGATAAACATAATAATAGCTAATAAGGTTACGACAACAGCCTTAAATAGATCCTCTTCCTCTATTTGGCGTCCAAATATTTTAATATTCGTTTGTCCTCTTGCAAAGGTCAATATGAAGATAATCACCAAGGCAAATGTCGTAGTTCGAATTCCACCACCAACACTACTCGGAGAAGCCCCAATAAACATCATACTTGATAAGAACACTTGTGTTTGTTCGGTAAACGCATTGATATCCATCGTGGTCAACCCAGCACTTCTTGCCGTTGTTGACTGAAACAAGCTTGTAAATAAAATCTCATGCCAGCTTTTATCAGCAAAATAATGATTAAATTCTAAAAATAATATAATGACAAAAGAAAAAGCTAATAATGCAAAATAGGTAAAGGTTGTTAGTTTTGTAAACAACGAAAATCGCTTAAGGTTTCGTTCTTCGGGTGAAATTTTGACATATTCTTTGACCTCAATCAAAACAGGGAATCCGATAGCTCCTGAAATAATCAACAGAATATGTACAAATTGAACAAAATAATCGTGTTGGAACGGCTGTAAGGATGATCCTGTTATATCAAAACCACCATTCGTAACCGCACTAATTGCCGAGAAAAATCCTTGATAATAGGCTTCTAAAATCGAATCATAATAATTTAAATAATAAGTACCTAAAATCATAAACCCAATAAACTCAATCGTTAAAATCAGGATTAACATGTCTTTCACTAGACGTACAATACCCGAAATCGATTGAGTGTTTTGATCCGTCATAATCATACGTCGCTCACGGAATCCTATTTTTCTCCCTAGGATTAGCCAAATTAATGTCCCTAGTGCCATAACTCCTAAACCACCAATTTGTAGAGCTAAGGCAATGACAATTACACCGAAAAAGCTAAAGGACTCAGCCGTTGAAACGACCGTTAACCCTGTCACACTAACCGAACTAACGGATGTAAATAAGACATCCATGAACGATAAACTAACACCGTCTTTATGTGCAATTGGAAGGGATAACAAAATGGTAACTAAGGTTACCGCAGCTACATAATACATCGAGATCAGCTGCACGACGGATAATCGATTAAATAGCTTTCTGACTGTCGACTTTTCTCTGTACATAATGTTTCTCCTTATTAGTCCAAAATTCCTGCTAAAACTACAAACTAATACAAAATTTATAATAAAAAAAGATCATTTAGACTAGAAATATTATATTATTTGGCAAAATGTGACATAAACCCTTGCCTGCTTATGGACAGACTAGGGTTTAAAAATTAGTAAAAGCTTTCTTGATTTTTTTCCTTAAACTTCTTTAATAATGAAACGCCTTGATAACCTGCCTCAATTAAATCCTGTAACATATGTTCAACTTGCTCACGTTCACGGTTAACTAAATTTCCGATAAGTATTACGTTGATATCCCCATCGATTTCATTAACAGAATTGACTTTAGCCACAATCGTCGCTTTAGGATTCGTTGATTTTGTAATTCTTACTTGCACCACAATCTCCTGCTGCCTCTCATGGTTCTCTTGAAACAGTTCATAATAAGATTTGGGGATTAAAAATTCTATTAACCAACGATCCTTATCAATTTCACGATCAATAATTAAACCATCTTGGATACTAATTTCTCGGTTATACAGTTCATCACCCGCTTTTTCTAAAACTTCTATTGAAATAAGCCTAAACGTTTTCATTTTATAACCTTCCTTTCACGTAAATACATTATAAAGGAATTTCTAGGAAGACAAAAGAATCATATATATCTGTCTTTCATATTATAATTTTTTCGAAAAAAATCAACACACACCATCGCATTACTTTTGCCCTATTGATTATTTATTAAACATTTTGAATTAGAAAAAGGCAGTTGAAATAAATTCCAACTGCCTAATTGTTTATTAAACTAACTAAAAATATAAATTATGTTATTGAAAAGTTTCCCGTCCTCTGTTGCCTGTTTGTTTTAATTGCTTCTTATATTTTGTGTAGGACACAATGAGTGCAAACAAAAATAAAACCCATAGGACTGGATTAGTGAATACAATACCTTTCTGTGAAACACCACCAAGTAAACTTAAAATAAGTAGTAATGAGAAAAAGTATATACCTGAAAGGAAAGTAAAAATAAATTCTTGTTTGCTTGATTTAAATACTGGCTCCCCTTTTCGGTGAGTAATACCAGCTAATGCAGTAAAGGTAACAATCCCTACCACCCCTATCGACATATCGATTCCTATATTCGGGAAGAAGTCTATTACGATCATTAAAGTGAGAAATCCCGCTGCTAAAACTTGGGATATAAAATTAACTTTTCTTTTCATACGTAACTTTCACTCACCTTTTAATTAATAATTTTTGACCCATACCGCTTGCGTATAGGCAATTCTCATGCCTGATCGTTCCATATTATTCTGGCTAACAGATGCAAATTTTGCTTGCCCAACAATGAACTCACATTCCTGCAGATAAGCCTGATAAATCCGTTCTCTAATTAAGGCACGATGAACGCCTTTATTTCTCAATGATGGCGTTGTAGCTGAAGCTGCAAGGTTGGCTACACCGTCTTTTTTAAATAAAACACCAATACCAGCTGGTGCGTCATTAATACATGCGAGATAAAAATTCCAATGATCATTATGATATAGTACTGCGTTATTCTGGGCTATGGCACTTTTTAAAAAATCCGGCATTTGGAATCCTTTTGTATATATATCGGCAAAAATACCAAATTCGTTTTCTTTTAAGTTTCTAATTGATACATTGGTATCATTGTTTTCCCGTATATTTAGAGGTTTATACAAAGTGGTATGAAAGTCCAATTGGTAAAAGCCTAATTCATTCAGGTATGTAAGTAACTCAGGTGAAGAATGTGCAGGGGTTATATCAAATCGAACCGGAATATCCTTTTGATTATAATAATCAATGATTTTCTCAACATAATGTTCGTCGCCACTTTTTAGCCCTTTAACCGTATTAAATGCCGGACCTGGTATATTTTTTACGGAGAAGGCGGTTGCACTCCCAAACTGTTCGATCTCTACTCCCATGGGATTCCCATCAAGTGATTTTATAGCGGACAGCCTGGAATATAAGGCTTCAATCACTATACGCTCTAGCTTCTCAGCAAATTC
Organism: Tenuibacillus multivorans; assembly: GCF_900103915.1. Classification (GTDB taxonomy): domain Bacteria; phylum Bacillota; class Bacilli; order Bacillales; family Alkalibacillaceae; genus Tenuibacillus; species Tenuibacillus multivorans. Next base: position 284,767 of record NZ_FNIG01000002.1, read on the forward strand.
TTTATTTACAACAGTCATTCCTTCACTTCCCCATTCTTCTTACCACCATACTAACATATTTTTTCATATACAAAACAAAGGGGCTGAGACAAAACTTTATTAAAAACATAAAATCCGAACTAGATTTAGTTCAGATTTTATTCACTACGTCAAAATGCTTCGCTTGCCGCGGGCACGGCTCGAGCCTCCTCGGCAGAAAAGCGCCGCCTGCGGGATCTCGAGACTCGTGCTGTTCCCGCAGGCGTCTACGCATTTTGACTCCGTTCATTTTTAATTATATTAGATGATATTGTTCGCCTTTCATCAACCTCTAGATATTTTTGTCCCAGTCTCCCAATGTTATTCTTCATCATTATTTTTAGGATTTTTCTTTTCTTTTTTCCGCAAACGTCTCAGTCTTATTTTCTCGCGAATTGATTTATAGTCTAAAACAACTGTCTTAGGTCTAAATTTATCATCGGCTTTCAGGTCACCTGTTGAAGCTCTCATAAACGACCAGGCGAGTAGGAACATAATAAATATTAACGGAAAGCCACCGACAATACTTGCGGTTTGTAAGGTTGATAAACCACCCAAAAACATTAGAGTTAAGGGTAAAATACATAGTGTAAATGCCCAGAATAAGCGGTTCCAACGCTCTGGTTCACCATTTTCAACTTCTTTTTGAGTGACAGATGCTAAAATATACGAACTGGAATCAAAGGTCGTCGCCAAAAATACAATCGACAGAATAACAAACACAATCACCATGAATCTTGCCAAAGGTAATTGATTAATGATCGAGATAATCGCAACAGGCGCCCCTTGCTCATTCAATACGGAGACAACATCGAAGCTACCGGTTAATTGTAAATAAAGGCCAAAATTCCCCATAATTCCGAAGAATAAAATACAGCCTAATGAACCGTAAATAATCGTACCTACAATCACTTGGCGAATCGTCCGTCCGCGAGAAATACGAGCAATAAATAGACCAACGAACGGCGCATAGACTAACCACCAAGCCCAATAGAAAACGGTCCAAGACTCAGGAAAACCTGTTTCATTAAACCCTTCAATGTTCGCCAAAGGTTCCGTCCAAGTACTCATATGAAAAAAATTATCTAAAATAAGACCGATACTATTGGTAGTTGTCTCAGCAATAAATAATGTTGGACCAGTAACAAATACAAAGATTAGTAAGAAGACTGCCAAGATTAAATTAAAGTCACTTAATCGTTTGATTCCTTCTTTTAACCCTAAATAGGAACTAATCCCAAATATGGCTGTGACACTAAGTAAAATAATCGTCCGAAGAAGCATCGTATCTTCAAGTGGGAAAATATCCGTAACTCCTGTTGTTATTAAAGGTGTACCTAAAGCTAATGTTGTACCTGCACCACCAAGTAAACCGAAGATAAATAGAACATCAATGATTCGGCCAAGAACCGTGTCAGAATTTTTCCCTAAAAGTGGTCTTAATGTTTCACTTATTTTAATAACAGGTGTTTTTCTAACATAAAAGAAATAAGCCATCGGAATGGCTGGTAATGTATAGATCGCCCATGCAATGGGACCCCAGTGAAAAATCCCATAAGTAGATGCCCATTGAATAGCTTCAAGTTGTTGTTCGTTAGGGTCAATCCCAAAAGGCGGTCCTTGATAGTAGAAAGCCCACTCAATCGTTGCCCAGTATAATATACTTGAACCAATTCCAGCACTAAATAACATCCCAGCCCAAGAAGCTGTTCCGAATTCAGGCTTTTCTCCTTTTTCACCAAGTTTAACGTGACCATTCTGACTAAAAGCGACAAAAATTAAGAAGAAGAAAATCCCTAAACCCATGACGAGATATAAAAATCCGAAATTACCTGAAACAAAATCATTAAGTTTGTTAACAAATTCTGTACCAGCTTCAGGATATATAACTAGGGGTATGACAACGGCTAACAGCAATATAAATGCAGCTATAAATGTTGGCCAGTCGATAAATTTTCGATTCATATATTCCTCTCCTTCACGTGTCCTTCTTCTTTACTTTGCTGCAAATGGGAAAAAATTATAATAAAAAAAACGCTTCGGATAAAATTTCTTACCCAAAGCCCTTATGAAAATTACGGTGCTGGTTTTAATATTAATTCGTCACCGTCATATTGGTCGATTGACGTTTGATGATAATCACCTTCAACCCAGTCGATAATTTGGTCATCATACCATTGACTGCGATAATGACCAGCCTGACCTGGACCGACAATATGATAAGACTCAGTCAAGTCCGCCATATCAATGATAAATCGCCACGAAGCTCCGTGATCTGCAATGCCGTTATCCTTAAATGATGCCGCCATTACAGTAACATTACTTCCTCCTACAGGGACGGGTTCTGTTTTGCTAAAGAAACGATCTAATATCGAAATATTGGATAAGGGGTGTGCAAAATAGACTTTATGGTACTCTCCCCAACGCCAATCATCGATACTTTCACCTTGCATGGCTGATAAGTCTTCTATCGTTTTGGTAAAAGCTGTTGATAACACTTGTTCTAGCCCGCCATTTTTATCTATCCATAGGACCTCTTCGCCTTCGTACGCTTGCATGATTAGCTGATCGACATTTTGTCCGCTTCCTTTAAACATCGTTAACACATCTTCTGGGATATGCTTTTGAAATAATTCATCTTCTATATGCTTAACCAATTGATGGAATATGAGTGGTTGAGCCTTATCCTTGTCATCAACATAATCCCATTCTTCTAGTAAATTTACAGCCTTCTGTTCTTGTTCAGATAAATCTACCTGTTTTAAAACATCGATGAATATTGGTGTAAATTGTCTAGCTTGCAGATTCATTTGGTCCATTTGTAAGTCCATCATATCCTCAACAGTTAAATCATTAGAGTTCTCTAATACCTCATGAATCCTTGTATAACGGTATGGTTGCGCCCAAATATGGCTGATATGATATGGATACTGATCTGTGATAACCTTATTATTCGCCGTTGCTATAAATCCTTTTTCTGGATTGATCAAGGTCGGCAACTCATCGAATGGAATAAACTCATCTAGATCATACTCACTTTTCCAACCTGGTAATGGAAGCAACGCATGATCACGATTTACATATTTCGGTATTTTTCCATTTGCTTTATAAGCAATCGTTCCATCCTTAGATGCGAACACAAAGTTTTGCGCTGGCGCATGGAAATTTTCCAAAGCCTTCTCGAATTCTTCCCAATTGGTGGCTCTATTGAACTCAAGTACGGCTGCTAATTCCGTTGTTGGCTCAAGTGCCGTCCAATCAACAGAAAATGCAGTCGTTGTATCAACTTCATCCGTTCCATTCGCAAATTCCGAAATGATAGGACCATGCTTTGTTTCAACAATCTCATATTCTACTGGGTCCTGATCTTTGACATGAATCGTTTCAGTAATGACATCGGCTTCGACCCACTCATCATCATATAAAAATAAATGTGGATTCTCTTCATGCCTTTTTTCAAGGTACAACTGTTGTACATCTGGTCCAACATTCGTCACTCCCCATGCAATGTGCTCATTTTGACCGAGAATGACACCCGGAACGCCAGCGAAAATTACACCTGATACATTATAGTTTTCTGACTGTAAATGAACTTGATACCAAATCGATGGCGTCGCAAGTCCTAAATGAGGATCATTGGCTAATAAAGGCCTCCCAGACGCCGTTTTATCTCCGCTAACCACCCAATTATTACTCCCGTTAAATTCATGGGTCCGTGGTGCCCGAGTTAAGCTGGCTGTCACATCAACATACTCCTCATCAGAAATATTCGTTAAAGCATCTTCAGGATACGTCGGAAATAGTTCATACGCTTCTTCCTCATTGAAATGATTCAATAAGTAATAGTTGAAAGCTTGCCGTTCCCAATGGCCACCTAAATCATAGGCCATGTATTTTCCAATCGTTAGGGAATCAACCACCGTCCAATCGCGCATGTCATCAATCCCCATGAGTTTAAACTCAACAGGAAAGGCATTATTTACATTTGCTTCTTCAATGTATTGATTAACACCTTCAGCATAAGCTTCTAATGCCTTAAGTTCTTCGTCGTCATATAGTTCTAGCGATTGTTCAGCTGCACGTCTCAGGCCTAAGCTTCTGAAATACTTATCTTGATTTAAGGCGGCTTCTCCAGCAACCTCGCTTAATTCCCCAGAAGCTTGTCTCCTTGACATTTCCATTTGAAACAACCTGTCCTGTGCTGTGACATAGCCTTGAGCATAAAATAAATCGTAGTCATTTGCGGCTTTAATATGAGGAACACCTTTTTCATCTCTCACCACTTCTACAGTCTGATTTAAATCACTTAATTCAATTTCACCCTCTGTTTGGGCTAGAGACCGATTTATGTAAGCGTTAACATAAATAAGTAAAGAGGCTCCTACTACAAGCAGTAAACCCACTACAATCAATGACCATTTTACCCATGGCCTCATTTTCCTTGATTTAACTATTTCTATTTCTTTCTGTTCCTTTGGAATTGCCACTAATCATTCCCCCCTTTTATTTAATTTTACAAAAATTATAACTTTTTAACAATTTAGTGTTATCTTAGTCTATTTTATTTCCATTGCCCTCCTTTTTGTTTACAATGATAATGGGTGATAAAATAACATGTTAAAATGGATTCCTAGCTTTTTAATACTTGTATCATTCATTTCATTAATCGTTCTGATGACAACGTTCAAGACCATATGGCTGTTCATAACCGTCCCTAGTTTATTTTTCGTAACGGCTATATGGGCGTTTATTTATAGGAAGTCAAATATTAATCAACTCATTTTTTATATCGCAATTGGTGTATTGGCGGGTATGATCGCCTTTTCACTTATGTGATAGATTTCAGACGAGGTGACACTTCATGCAACCAAAACATAAAGCACTTTTAGTAGGTATAATAGGCGTAGTCGTGTTAGCAGGGATTATTTTATATTCTACGTATGTTGGACTTAAAGAAAATCCTGATCGCGTTCAGCAGGTTAAGGAGGGGGCTGAACAATACTTAAGCGAAAATTTCGATGAATCATATGAAATAGTTGATACCCTACATGATAATGTTAGTGTATACGATCAGTTTAATTATGCCGCCATAGTTGAATCAGACCAAGAAGATTTTCAATTCTTAGTCTATGAACACTCAGAAACAGGGGAATACATGGATAGTTATGTTGCCGAAACGTGGGAGTATGAGTTAGAAAGCTTTCTCAAACCTTTACTACATGAAGCCTATGATGAAAATAACATCAAAGAACTTTGGATGACATTTCCTAAAGATATCGAACATCAATTAAATATTGATAAAAATAATATTCCACCTCTTGAGGAAAATGATTTAAACCCCATTATACGTCTTACACTTGATCGAGGAGAAAAAGATCAAGATGAAGCGAAACTTGATCAAATCATTGAACAGATTCAAGAAGAATTTAACATCTCAAGTGGACATGTCACGCTTGCCTTCAATGATTCAGCCTTATTTTTCAAAGACAGTAATATATTAAAAGAATTTTAATGGAAGCTTTGATAGGCTTCCTTTAAATTATTAATTGCTCTATATCTTTTTTAATCTTATCCGGAGAAACCTGCGGCGCATATCGCCTGACAACTTGGCCATTTTGATCCACTAAGAATTTAGTAAAATTCCACTTAATCTCTCCGTTTAAGAAACCTTTCTTCTGTTCCGTTAAGAAAGTAAATAATGGGGACTGGTATTCACCTTTTACATCAATCTTCTTAAACATTGGAAAATTAACCCCATAATTGGTTTGACAAAACTCAAGGATGTCATCTTGATTAGAGTATTCCTGGTTCATAAATTGATCACACGGGAAGCCAAGCACTGTAAACCCACGGTCTTTGTGTTCATTATATAGTTCCTGCAACCCTTCGAACTGAGGCGTAAAGCCACATTTACTTGCTGTATTCACAATTAATAATACCTGTCCTTCAAAATCACTCAACGGTTGTAATTCATCTTGACTTGTCTGAACTTCTATATCATAAATTCTCAAGTCTACACCACCTTTAACTTTTATGTTCATTCGTATAACAGTTGTCACAATATAATTTTTGGCCCTCATAAACGCCATTTAAAAAGCCATTTTCACAATATACGGGCTTTTTGCAACCTTCACAGTAACCGACTAATTCCTTCATACATTCACCACCTTATCAATACCCTAACTGAAAAATAGTAAACGTTTATATATATTAAATCAGCAGTATGAAAAATTCTTCATTAATGTTCGCATATGTTTTAGCGAACTACCGTTATAACCATAATTTTAATGAATTTGGTCCACTGTTTCAAATTTTTCAATATATTCAAACAATGATATCATAAGAGGTTGACGTCAATGGGATTAAAATCAAGTCTATATAAGTTCTTGCGTATTTGGAATGATGTCGATGCGGTACGTAAAGGACGTGCCGGTAAACGAATTGGACGTAGAGCTGCAGGTAAAGCAACCGGAAAAGCATTAAAAAAATTGTTTAAATAAAATATAGGAGCGGCCCTTTAGCCACTCCTTCTATATCATCATGCTGTTAGAGCATGTTGTTATTAATCATCTAATTCAATTTCAAGAATGGAACCTGTATAGGCATCGACTTTAACCTCTGAATTTAAGGTACCTTTTAACTCAATGTCATAATATAATTGATTGTCATCTTCATCTAATTCCACTTCAGCTACTTTTCCAGCTGAGACACCTAAAGCAATTTTAACGGCTTGTTCTTTACTGATGGTGGACTGTTCTGACTGTTTCTGATTGTTGTCTTGGTTATCTTGGTTTTCTTGATTATCTTTATTTTCCTGGTTTTCTTGATTTTCTTGGTTTTCAGTTGTCTTAGTTTCCGTTTTAGTTTTGATTGTTGGCTCAGACTTCACATCGCTTTTGGTTGAAGTATTTAAATCCGTTTTAATATTGGTCCCTTGCTTAGCCTTATGTTTTCGATCATCATTATCTGATTCTTCTACTTTTAAAACCTCACCTGTGTACGCATCAATATAAAGCTCGTATTGTTTAGACTTATTATTTACCTCAACCTCAAAATAAGTATGTGCATCACCTTCTGTTTCTAATTCAACTTCTTCGATTGTTCCTTCCACTTCACTTAATACAATATCTTGTAATTCCTCTACACCAATTAATTTATTAGTATTTAATGCGGCTTGAGATCCCATTTCACTTTCCACTTCCAATCCTGATTTTGAAGAAGTTGATGTCATAGAATCACTAAGTGCTGATGCCCCTATTGCTCCACCTACTGCTACTGAACTTGCCAATGCACCGACTAATAATTTTCGTTTCACTTTGGATTACCTCCTAGGTTTTTAATGTTTCTAACTATAAGATACCTAGTCAACATGAGAAAACGAATAAGAGAAAATTAAAAAACGATTAGAAATTTATAAGAAAATGAAAAAATGATGGTTTTCAGATTATGCTTAAGTATAAAAAAGCTTGCAGAAAACTAATCGTTTTCTACAAGCTTCAAAGTTCTACTTATCATCTTGGTCATCATCGTCATCATCATCTTCGTCCCACAAAATATAGCTTTTTCCGTTTAATGCATTAATTTGAATGGTCACATCTTGCTCTAAAGCGACATCCATTTCAATCATATAATAGATTGTTCCATTGATTTCTTTTCGATCAATGTCATCGATATCGCCATCCCATTTTTGTAAGGCAATCTCTTTTGCTTCTTCCAGGTTAATTGGGGTTTCTTTCTCTAATTCTTTAATATCGACGATGGAAATTTCGCCAGTGATAGCATCAATTTCAACTTCAAATAATTCCGTGTCACTTTCTACTTCTATTTGATAATAAGGTTCTCCAGTGTCAACTAACTTTGAAAAGGTAATTTGACCATTAATTTCATTTTTTACCTTCTCCTTAACCTCTTGTTCTGATAAAACGGATTGATCATCTTCTTGCGTTGTATCATCTGCATCATTAGGTTCAGGCTCATTCTCTGGTGCATCGTTTTGTTCGTTGGGTTCACGTTTATCTTCCGTAGTATTGCTGTTGTCGTCCGTTTGTTCCTCTTTGTTTTTTTCAATCATTTCAATTTCAACTAAAGACCCTGTATGTTTATCAACCGTAACATTGTAGACCCCATACTGTACGTTAACCTCTATAATGTAATGCTTTCCATCATCGTCAATTTGACTAATATCTCCAGAAAATCTGTCTGATACGATATTTTCCGCTTCTTTCTTTGTAATTTCTTCTGCAGATGTGGATTCGAATAAAAATTGCTGTGCAAGAATAAACACAACAATGGTAATGATTGACCCTCCCAACATCCACCAAATTCTCTCTTTAACCATGAGAACCTTCCTTCTAAGCTATAATGTTATCTATATCATATCCAACCGACATTAAAATTTAATGAGAATCAAGTGAGTTTATGGTTAAAATAACGGTTGTGCCAACGTTTTCCTGGCTATCAACCTGAATATCAACTTGAATTGCTTCAGCTAATTCCCTCGCAACTGTTAACCCTAAGCCAGTCCCACCTTCATCCCGGTTTCTTGCCTCGTCCACACGATAAAAGCGATCAAACACGCGGCTTTGCGCTGATTTTGGGATACCAATTCCGTAATCAGTGATTTTAATTGCAGGTTTTTGGCTTACATGCATAACCTCAACCTTTATCAGATCATCACTATATTTTCTCGCATTATCTAAAAAAATATATAATAACTGCTTCAACTTTTGCTCGTCAGTTTGAATCGTTATATCTTCTTTAGCATCAATTTGAATGTCCCGTTTATAAGCCCGATCAAAGTTATCGCTAACTTGTTCTACTACCTGGTTAATCTGAACGTCTTCAATTTCAAGCACCCAATCCTTATCGCGATTGACTAACAATAATAACTGTTCAGTTAAGTCTTTCATTCTTAACGATTCTGAATGGATTGCCTCTATAGATTCTTTAATAAGTTCGGGTCGCTCGAGCCCTCTTCGTTTAATGAGATTGGCATAGCTCTCGATGATGGTGATCGGTGTTCTTAATTCATGCGAAGCATTAGACACAAAAGCTTCCTGTTTTTCGTAGTTTTCCTTTAATAAATCCATTAACTCATTAAACGTCTGGCTCATCGTAAATAACTCGTCGTTCGAGTGTTTATTCAGTGGTATATGTTTAAACGTATGACTGCTTTTAATATCATTCATCGTTTGAATCAGTGATTGAATAGGTCGTATGATTAAATCTGACAATAGCTTTCCTGAAACAATGATCGGAATGATTGCAATGACGGTCACTAGAGTCAGCACAAGCCTTAACGTCATAAGGTTATCTTCAACGAGTTCAAGGCTTTCAAATACTTGTAAATAGACGACCTGCCCATCTGACCAAATAGCCGGTACTTGAATGACTCCATACTTTGTATCTTGATGCGATATAATCTCTGACTGCCTACCTCTTTCAAAGGTAAAATGAATATTTGAAGTCACTTCTCCTGATGCTACTGCAGTAATAAGATTGCCTTCTGAATTCACGATTCGGGCCATTCCGTTACTTGGAACATAGACTCCGAGTATATCCTCAAATGAAAAAAACTCATTGGCTTCCTGCAATCCAGACAAAATGTTTTCCGTATCCGATTCAATACGTTCCATTTCACGATCATACGTGATGTCCGTAAACGTAAAATATATGGTTAATGATAATATGATGATGATGGTTATGAATAGAAATGTTGTATACAGGAAAATTTTATTTTTTAACTTCATAAGCATCCTTCAAAACATAGCCAACGCCTCTTACCGTATGGATTAATTCACGGTCCGTATCAGCGTCAACCTTTTTCCTCAAATAACGGACGTACACATCAACGACATTCGTATCGCCTACATAATCAAATCCCCAAACCGCATCTAACATCTGCTCACGATTTAAAACCTGACGTTTGTTGTTTAAAAAATAAACTAATAAATCAAATTCCCTCGGTGTGAGCTCAAGAGACTTGTCTCCACGATACACTTCGCGAGTCCCGATATTGAGTTTCAAATCAGCAAAAGTTAACCATTCTTCTTGGTCTTCTTGTTCACCGTGGTTATGCTGACGTAAAGCAGCTCTAATTCTGGCTAACAATTCTTCAATTTGAAAAGGTTTCGTAATGTAATCATTGGCCCCTAGATCAAGGCCTGTCACTTTATCTTCAATAGAATCTTTAGCTGTTAGAAGTAAGATTGGAGTGATTGGGTCGTCATTGCGAATACGTCTTAACAGCTCAATCCCACTCATTTCTGGAAGCATGATATCGAGTAAGATTAAATCCCATTTTTGCTTGCGATACTGTTCTAATCCTCCATAGCCTGTGTGCGCTTTTTCAACTTGATAACCTTCATAGTTTAATTCAAGTTCTAATACACGGGCAATTTTTTCTTCATCTTCTATGACTAAAATCGTTGTGTCTGACAATCCAAACACCTTCTTTCGCTAAACGTCTAAATTTTCTTTCACATATATGGTACCATATAATTAGAAAGGTGTGGTATGATGACTAAATGCCCACATTGTCGTCATTCGTATCGTTATAAGGAACTTTTACCATTTAGTTGGCGGTCCAGAATCGGGGTTGTTTGTTCAAATTGTAATCAGACTTCTTATCTTTCAGCCAAATTTAAAAAACAATCAACGATCATTGCCGTTATAACCCCTATTCTTATTTTTTCACTTAACGTATTTGAAGTTCCCATTCAACTTATGTTTGTTATATTATTAGTCTTTTTATGTGCTTTAATATTTGCACAGCCTTTTTGGGTGAGATTATCTAAGGAGGAGGAACCCTTATGGTAAAAGGAATCGTCCTGTTTGACGGTGTATGTAACTTATGTAATGGGTTAGTCCAGTTTATTTTGAAACGAGATCAACGTGACCACTTTCGCTTTGCATCGTTACAAGGCGAAACCGGTCAGCAACTTCTAAAGGAAAAACGCATTTCCACTGATTTAGACAGTTTTATTTATATTAGCGATAAACGGGTTTACACTAAGTCATCGGCTGCTTTACAGGTTGTTAAACATTTACCTGGTTTGTGGAAAGGCCTTTACATCTTTGTCGTGATTCCCAAATTTATACGGGATTGGCTTTACGCATTTGTGGCCACAAATCGATACAAATGGTTTGGTAAACAGGACTACTGTATGATGCCGAAGCCTGAGTATAAACAGAAGTTCCTCGACTAAAAAACGGAGAACACTTCCCTTGATAAAACGTTCTCCGTTTTATTTTATTTTGCGATAAAAAGCTGAGTCCAATAGGGTGCCATGTTTCCGCTGTTTTCATAACCGATACCGATGTGAGTCATTTCCTCATTCATAATATTCTTTCGGTGGCCTTCACTGTTTAACCATTGATTAACAACATTTTCTGCTGTCTGTTGACCGGCCGCGATGTTTTCAGCTGCAGCCGAATAATCAATACCAAACTGATCTAACATTTCAAATGGCGAACCATATGTTGGTGACGTATGACTAAAGTAACCGTTGTCCGCCATATCAACGGATTTTCTCTGTGCTGCGTCATTCAATTCTTGGTCAATTTTCAAATCGGAAAGGCCATTTTTTTGTCGCGCTTCGTTAGTTAAGCGAACAACTTCCTGGATGATGTTTTTGGTGTCCTGTGATTGATTAACGTTTGGCGTGTTGTTATTATTATTGTTTTGTATTGACATACCGTTGCCATTATTGTTTTGTCCTTGGTTATTGTTATTATTTTGTCCTTGGTTACCACCATTTTGATTAGGTTCGACTTCATTGTTTCTATGATTGTAATTGAACCCACGATCGGTCTCATAAGGAAATTGAGCATTCCCAGCATTATTATCATTATAAAAAGGAAAATCATTTTGGTTGCCATTGTTTTGATTGTTACCGTTATTTTGGGTTCTGTTGTTTTGATTTGCATTGTTCTGATTTGTTCCGTTATTATTACCATCACCATTGTGATTCGGATCAAAGGTGACATTTTCTGGTTCATTTCCGCCATTGTTTTCGGCACCTTGTTCCATATTACAGCCAGTCAATATCATGGCAATTAATATGAAGACATAAAACCATTTTATTTTGAACTTCATTAATTTTAAACCTCCTATACTTGTTTCATTTTTAGTTTAAAACTTCACATAAAAAATATGCTCCCAATAATAGGGAGCATTGCCATATATACGACGTACCAAGCTTTCGGCGCTTTGTAAAAAAATACCTGGGCCGAGTATGGACCAGGTTTTGTCGTTGGACTCGCCATTCTCGGCGTTGGAGTCGCCAATCTTGGCTTTCGATCCGCCAAAAACAGGAGATCACTTACCCAATTTAATCAACTACTTATAATTTAATCGCCACCACTTTCGGTTCAGTCATGGCTTCAATGGAATACCGGACACCTTCACGTCCTAAGCCGGAATGTTTCACCCCGCCAAAGGGCATTTCATCAATTCGATAGTCACTTGAATCATTGACCATAACGCCACCACAATCTAAATGTTGAACCGCATAAAAGGCATGATCAAGGTTTTTAGTAAAAACGCCTGCCTGTAAGCCGTAATCCACATCATTTGATTTTTCAACAGCTTCTTCTAATGAGTCAACCGGATAAACGGTTACAACAGGGCCAAACACTTCCTCTTTCACGATTTGGGCATGCTCTGGTACTTCTGCTAAAACAGTAGGTGAATAAAAGGCACCATCACGAATGCCTCCTGTTAAAAGCCTTCCACCTTCTTGAATGGCGTCATTCACCCAGCTTTCGACCCTTTTGGCCTCATCTTCCTTAATTAAAGGGCCAACATCCGTATTTTCAGATAATTTATCGCCAACATTTAAAGCATTCGTTTGTGAAACTAATCGCTTGGTAAATTCCTCATAAAGATCATTTTCAATATAAATCCGTTGTACACCGATACAATTTTGCCCGACCGCCCCAAATGCGCCCGATACACAGGATGAAACGGCATCCTCTAAATCACAATCGTTTAAAACAATGACCGGTGAATTAGACCCGAGCTCCATCCCAATTTGCTTAACTCCTGCTTGCTGCGCGATTGTTTTACCGACATTTATGCCACCCGTGAACGATACCATTTTAATCGCGGGATGTGTCACAAGCGTTTCACCTAATTCTCTACCTGAACCGGTAATAATGCTGAGCATTCCTTTAGGTAGACCCGCTGCCTCGAAGGCATCAGCTAATAATAGAGCACTTAATGGCGTAACGGTGGCCGGTTTAACGACAATCGCATTACCAGATGCAATCGCTGGACCAACTTTGTGAGCCACTAAGTTTAACGGGTCATTGAATGGTGTAATAGCACCTACAACACCAACGGGAAACCGATAATAATAACCGATTCGATTTTCACTACCTTCATTTTGGTCAAAATTAATGGTTTCGCCTTTTAAACGACGCGCTTCCTCGGCACTAATTTCGAGCGTTTGCATCGCTCTTTTAACCTCACCACGTGCTTCCGTGATCGTTTTACTCCCTTCAGTCGCAATCGTTTGCGCATACAATTCTTTATTCTCTTGAATATATTCAACAGCACCTTTTAAGACTTTGATTCGTTCGTGAGTTGGCCATTCCTGATGTTTTTTAAAGGCTTGCTCCGCTTCATGAATGGCCTGCTCCATATCTTCTTTTGTCGACAAAGGTACCTGTGCCACTAACCGATTGTCCTGTGGGTCATACACGTCAAACGTTTTTTCTTTATCGACCCAATTACCTGCCAACATCATTTTCTCTGCCCTGACCTGTATTTTCATCTCCCTTCACCTCACTATAAAAGAGTTGTTGGTACGACTTTGTTGAACGTGTATCATTTCAATGAGTAACGAAAAACCTGTTTCCTTAAGTCCTGCACCCGCTCCAGTCAACATAATTGGTCCCGCTAAGTCACAATCATACATAATCGCATTTGTTGCACCTTGAATACTCGCTAATGGATGATCATTTGAAATCTTTTCTGGTCCGACAGCTGCTTCGATACCATGAGGTGTCTTTTTGATTCTCGCTAGAAGCTTCCAATGCTTATTCTCCCCTAAAGCTTCTTGAATCATGTCCTGAGTCATTTCACGAATGCCTTCACACGGTATCTCTAAAGCGCTGATTGCCTCACCCATAACATAATGCGACAAAATAGCTGTCTTATATCTCACATCATAGCCTTCAATATCACTCGTCGGGTCCGCTTCAGCATACCCATATTCCTGAGCCTGCTTGAGCGCTTGGTTGAAGGAGAATCCTTTTTCCATTTCCGTTAAGATATAATTCGTCGTGCCATTTAGAATACCAACGACTTCTTTAATGTCATTACCCATTAATGTCGTTTTCGGTAAACGTAAAGCCGGCGTTCCACTCATGACTGTCCCTTCAAATCCAAAGAAACAATCATTTTCATCCGCTAACGCCTGTAATTCTTCAAGCTTTAAGGCTACAGGGCCTTTATTGGTTGTCACAACACTCTTGCCATGTTTGAATGCCGTTTCACAATGCTCAATCGCCGGTTGACCAGTTTGAACATCTGTAAATGTCACTTCAACGATCATATCTGCATTGGTATCTTTAATTGTTTGAATACTGTCGAGGCCATAAGTCTCAGCATTGGAGTATGCTTCAATATTTCCATCTTCCCGTACCGATTGAATTAATTGCGGAACGTCTAAGCCATCGGGATGATAAACTGAACCTTTCATTTTATCAGCTACTGCTACGACTTTGGCTTTTAATCCATATTCTTGTTCTAATTTTTCCTGTCTTTCATGTAAAATCTCAGCGAGTGCCTGACCAACGCCACCAAAACCGATAAAGGCAATATTCATCAAATTCCCCCTTACCCTTTAGCCATTAATTCTTCTGGTAATGATGCAAAAGCTTGCTCGAGATCATTGATTAAATCGTCAATATTTTCTATACCTGCTGAATAACGAATGAGCCCCTCAGGAATTCCCATGGCCGCTCGTTCTTCTGGCGTACATTCGATATGACTTGTTGTTCTCGCCGGACCAACAACCGTCTCAACCGCACCTAAGTTTGCTGCACGATTCGCGAATTGTAGCTTAGGTAACAAGTAGCGGACCGTATCCATACCACCTTTTACAGAAAAGCTCAACATACCACCGAAACCACGCATTTGCTGCTTCGCGATATCATGACCTATATGCTCCTCTAATCCTGGGTAAAAGACATCGTCGACCCAATCAACAGTTTTTAAATATTCCGCTATCTTATGTGCGTTTTCATTTTGTTTTTCAACACGAAGATGAAGCGTTTTCATACCACGGAGTAGTAAATATGCAGCCATTGGATCTAAAGTCGCCCCATTAATTTCACGATAATGGTAAATCTTCTCGACTAAATTCTCTGGTCCACAGACAACGCCACCTAACGCATCAGCGTGACCACCTAAAAATTTCGTCGCACTATGAATCACAAGGTCAACACCTAAGTCAATTGGATTTTGGTTAATCGGAGTCGCAAATGTGTTATCAATAATAACTAAAGCACCTACATCATGACCCGCTTGAACCATGCGTTCGATATCTGTTATTTTAACGGTTGGATTAGTTGGTGTCTCTAAATATAAGATTTTACAGCCCTTCGTAACCTCTGCTTCAATGGCTTCATGATTGCCTGTTTCACAAAGCTCCACATCAATTTGTTTTTGCGGAAGAAATTCAGTGAAAATTTTATTTGTGCCACCGTAAGTGTCCTTGATCGAGACGATTCGATCACCCGGGAATAAAAACGTTTCTAGCGTATTACTAATTGCAGCCATCCCTGTTGAAAAACTTGTTACCGCTTCTGCACCTTCTAAAATACGAATCTTTTCCTCGAACGCCTTAACCGTAGGATTGGTATTTCGGCCATAAATATGACCGTCCTTTTGACCAGTAGCAACTTCATACCACTCATCTAAATCGTCATAGCCGAAAGATACACTATGAATGACCGGCACCTGTGTCGCACCGTGTACTAACTGTTCTTTCTCTCCTGCCCAAAGTGCTTTTGTCCCCATTTTTGATTGTTCCATCTTATCTCCTCCTAACTTATTATCCCATTACTCCCATCCGGTAATTGAAATGGGCTTTGAACTAACAATTCTCTCGGGTAATTGGTAAAGAGCTCAATACCCGTCTCAGTCACTCGAAACGATTCACTCATCTCAAGACCATAATGATCCTCCCAAATACCAGGAATGAAATGAAACGTCATATTCGGCTGTAAAACTGTTTTGTCGCCTTTTCTAATACTTGCGGTATGCTCACCCCAATCTGGTGGATAATTTAAACCAAGGGAATACCCGAGCCGAGATTCTTTTTCAATCCCATACTTACGGGTCGATTTACGCCATGCTTCCTCTAATTCTTCTAAATAAATTCCCGGTTTAACCTTAGCTATAACTTCCTCCATTCCTTCTGCCACAATACTCGCAAGCCGATGATGATACTCAGGAGGTTGACCTATAAAAGCAGTGCGAGCTAATGGACAGTGATACCGCTTATAACAGCCTGCTAACTCAACGATGACGGAATTCCCTTCTTCGAAATAAGCATCACTCCAAGTCAAATGTGGTGTTGAAGTGTTCTCCCCTGTTGGCAACATTGGGACAATCGAAGGATAATCACCCCCAAATTCTTCAGTTCCTTTGACTAATTCAAAGAAAATACTAGCTGCCGCGTCGCACTCACGAGAACCGGTATGAATACTTTGAAGACCCGCTTGCATCGAACGCTCAGCTATCATAGCTGCTTTTCTCATATATTCTATTTCTTGGTCAGACTTATGAATCCTAACCCAGTTGACGAGTAACGTACCATCTTTAAACGTTGCATTCGGCAATTTCGCTTTTAATACTTCGTAAGCTTTAGCCGTAAAATAATATTGCTCTTTTTCAACTGCTATCACGCGATTACCGTGACCAATTTCTTCTAAAATTTCAGCTACGAACTCCATCGGATGATAACGATCCGACTGAACGTAGTAATCTGGATAAGCCATAATGTTTTCATCGTACATCCACGTCTTCGATTTCGCCCCGGTTGCATCCATATAACGACCAATCCAAATTGGCTGCGGTTCATCGATGATAACAACTAACATTTGATGAACATAAAATGACCATGCATCATAGCCTGATAAATAATTCATATTCGCAGGATCCGTAATGAGTAAAACTTCAATGCCCTGCTTCTCCATGCTCTTTTTAGTTCTTTCTAATCGCTCTTGATACTCCAATATATCAAAATCTAGCATCCAACTTTCCTCCCTTCATCAATTAACTGAATATTTGGATTTCTTACTTCTATTGTACGCAGATAGGTGCTAATTTGTAATGATCAAACTGTATGAACTTTTTTAATCAAGTGTTATACAAATTGATTGATATCAATAAAACTCGTCGATTGATGCGACCCTTAAGCGAAATTTCACTTTTGTGCATACTAAAAAAGACTAAACCTTTAAGGCTTAGTCCTTGAATTTATTCAGCATCCAGAGCCGAACACTAAATTCTAATAAAAATGAATCATCCGCATCCACTAACGAAAGCTGCGTTAATTTTTCGATATTACGTAACCGGTAAAGTAATGACTGCCGGTGCAAATTCAATGCTCGCGCAGTTTGACTGACGTTTCCTTTATATTTTTGATAGGTCATAAAGGTTTGAATTAAATCCGTTTTCCTTTTTTGATCGTATTCCACTAAAGGCCTTAAAATTTCTTTAACATGCGTTACAACATGATCCTCTTCCGTCAATATCATAAGCAAACGATTGACTCGTGTTTCCTCAAAAAATGTCCGCTCACCAAATCCATACTGTTTCGTATGAATATCTAACGCCGCCCTCGCCTCCTGGTAGCTTTCATAAAACACATTCCCGCTACCACGATGAAAACCAATACCCCAAGCAAAATCAATATTCGTCAGCTGATCATGAAGCCGGCGCTCCACCATATCCAAAAAATGATTCACATGTTCTTGATACACCTGCTCGTTCGTTTCTAAAAATATGACGACTTCACCCTCATCAAACGTTGACATCGTCGCTCGTTGTAGTTGCTGACTAGCGTGCGTAATCTCCTTTTGCACATAATAATTTAAACTGTGCAAAGACGATTGCATCGAGCGGTCATTTTCATGAGAATACGATTCATCCTCAACCTCTGTTGAGCGAAAATCTCCAACAATACACGCATAAGGAATCGTCAAATCATACCCTAGCAGTGCCCCTTTAGAAATGACTTGCGTCGTCAATTCCTGTTTAACTTTCGCTAAATCTAAAATAAAATTATCTTTTAAGCGAATCTCTGTTGTTTCAATCGCATTTTCAGTTAAAAAATATAATGCACATGCCGTTAATCCGTGCTCTAGGGCATTCATCGTTAACCAAGACAAATCATCCTGTTCATCTGGCATGAACAGTAAATAACCTTGCTTCTTATCATTAGAAAAAATCGTCAGCTCATAGCAAGTCTGACCATTGACCATATATTGATTCAAATGATGGTATAGCGGATGTTCTTCTAGCGGTACTTGAGGTGTTTTTAATTGAGTGATGGTTCCATCCGTGATTCCGTTTAGCGTATTAATAATCGACGTATCGAAATTATAATTCGCTCGGATCATTTGTCTTTGATCACTGATTGCAACTGGCATATTAATTTTTTCATGTAGGATTGATAAAATATCCTGTAAAGCCCCGCCGCTTAAGACACAATCCGTAAGCTGTTGCCTAATCTCCTCGCCCTGCAGTCGTTCTAACTCATTTTCACGGTTAATGGCTTCAATCACTTCTTGAATAACATCTGAAAAACGTATTTTCCAAGGAATTTCAATTAAAATAAATCCCGACCGATCAGCCAATTCAACTACACGTTCAGGGATATCTAAAATATGCCTTCCTGTCGCAACGGTTAAGGCAGAAGCTCCGGATTGAATCACGTCCTGAACAAATTTTTCAAATAAAATGGGATCATCAGCACATCCAATACCAGTCGTTAAGACAAACTCGTGTTTTCTCACAAAGTTTTCAACCGGAACCTCCATGACGGACACCCATTCTACAAGGGTCTCGTTAAGCTCCCGGTGACCAGCAACGACATGGCCTTCCGATAATATATTTAAACCGACAACCTCTTTCATTGAAATCCCCATACCCATCACCATTTTATATGACATAACTATATATTTATTATATAAAGGGCTAGTTCGTACAGTCAATTTAGAATATTAAAATATTTTCCTAATCGCCCAAAAGTCAAAAAAATCGACCGCCAGAAAGGCGGTCAATTTTTCTCATTTTTATTTTCCTACTTCCTCTAACATAAACCAGTAATGCGCGAGTGTTTCCATCCCTTTATCAAAGTTCTCTAAATTAAAGTGCTCATTCGGCGCGTGCAGGTTTTCATCTGGTAGGCCGAATCCCATCAACACAACCGGAACTTGTAAAATGCGGTCTAATTCAGCGACGATAGGAATCGAGCCACCTCCGCGAATATAGGCTGTTTCTTCATTATAAACCTTTTCATAAGCTTTAGCTGCTGTTTGAATAACAGGATGATCAAATGGTGTGACATACGGTTTCCCTTTATCAAACGGCGTCACCGTTACGTTAACACCATCTGGCTTGTTCGCTTCAACATGTTTTGTTAAAAGCTCAACGATTTCCTCTGGATCCTGATCGGGTACAAGGCGACACGTAATTTTCGCCGCAGCTTGAGAAGGTAAAACCGTTTTAATGCCTTCTCCTTGGAAACCGCCATAAATCCCGTTAATTTCTAATGTCGGTCTAACTGATGTGCGCTCGACATAAGAATAACCCTCTTCACCTGCAAATTCTGGGACATCAAGTTCCTTGCGTAATTTTTCTTCATCAAA
The DNA here is from genome assembly GCF_900103915.1 of Tenuibacillus multivorans. Taxonomy (GTDB): domain Bacteria; phylum Bacillota; class Bacilli; order Bacillales; family Alkalibacillaceae; genus Tenuibacillus; species Tenuibacillus multivorans. Next base: position 304,675 of record NZ_FNIG01000002.1, read on the forward strand.
TGGTACGGCAGCAAGCGCTTGACGCTCCTCATCAGATAGCTCTGGAATACGATCATAAAAACCGTCGACTAAAATGTTATGGTTTTCATCACGGAATGAATCTAAGATTTTAACTAATGCATGAATTGGGTTCATCACACCGCCACCGTATTCCCCTGAGTGAAGGTCTCCTTTCGCACCTTGTACGTCAATTTGAATACCGGCTAATCCCCGGAGTCCGTATGTAATCGTTGGTTTGCCTCTCTCAATTAACGCAGAGTCTGATACAACAATCATATCAGCTTTAAGCATATCTTGGTGTTCTTCAGAAAACTTCGGCAAGGTTGGACTTCCGATTTCCTCTTCACCTTCGATTAATACTTTAAAGTTAACTGGTGGTGTATCAACCGTATTTAACACCGCCTCCATCACCTTCATATGCATGAATACCTGGCCTTTGTCATCAGTCGCGCCACGTGCATATAATTTATCATCTTTTATCGTTGCTTCAAACGGATCAGAGTCCCATAGCTCAACAGGATCAACAGGCTGTACATCATAGTGGCCATAGATTAATACCGTTGGCGCATTAGGATTTTTCACAACTTCACCATACACAACTGGCTTACCATCACTTGGCATCACTTCCGCTTTGTCAAAACCGATTTGAACTAAATCATCCTTCACCCACTCAGCCGCTTTAACAACATCATCATGATGTTCGGACAATGAGCTAATACTAGGAATAGCTAAGAAGTCTTTTAATTGATTTAAATGTTTTTCACGATTGTCTTTTAAATATTGAATCACTTGTTCTTGCATGAGCCTACCCCTTTCAAAATTAAAACTTATTATGAATTATCTTATCACTTTCATCATCTCAATTCACGAATGACGCAAAAAAATATCAAATAAAATGTTATAATCACCCTTAAAAAAGGTATTAAAATATAAAAGAAAACTTACTCCCTGGAGTGAACCAAATGAAACGAGCTCTCGTAAAATATATCATTATCATCGTAGCCATCTACATATTTGCTTTTTGGTTATTATTTTTAAGGCCACAACCAACTGTGGAACAAAAGCAGTTCCTAGAAAATGAAAAAGAAGGGCCATTAGTCATCGCCCATCGCGCAGGTGATATGATCGCGCCAGGAAATACTATGACGGCGATTGAAAAATCAGCCGATATAGGCGTTGATATTATTGAAGTGGATATCCATATTACAAAAGATGGCCATCTCGTCTTGATGCATGATCCATCCGTCGACCGTACAACTGATGGATCAGGATTGGTCTCTGAATTTACGTTAGAGGAATTTTTAATGCTGGATGCGGGCTTTCACTTCCTTGATATAAATGGTGAATATTCATTCCGTGGGTTAGGTGTGTATAAACCAACATTACGTGAGGTGTTTGAACGTTATCCCAACATGAAGTATATGCTTGAAATCAAACACACGAACCCACCTGAGTTGTATGACGAAATTGCCGCTAAACTATGGGAATTGATTAAAGAATTTAATATGCATGATCGCGTCATGGTTGCGTCCTTCGATCAAGAAGTCATCGACCAATTTAACCAACTGGCTAATGGTCGCGTAGCTCTTGGGACCGGTGAGCAATCAGCCTTTAACTTTGTCATTACGCATAAATTATTCGCCCGGAACCTGTTCCGACCAACCGGACATGCGCTCCAATTACCACTTAAAAACCGATATTTTCAATTTTTATCAGAAGATATTATTGAAGGGGCACAGCGATTAGGCATGGATGTCCATTATTGGACCGTTAATGATGAGGAATCGATGCGAAAGCTCATTGATGCGGGAGTCGATGGCATCATCACTGATCGGCCTGACTTGTTGATTGATATTTTAGAGGAAAAAGGGTTGAGATAAAGGGTTAATTATTAGAAGAGCGATACGTAAAATTGCCCCAATTCATTATGAATTAGGGCATTGATTATAAAATCTTTACTTATTCTTCAACAACAAATTCTAAACCAGCTGTGAAATTAACATCTTTACCGATTAACACGCCACCTGTTTCCAGAGCAGCGTTCCATTCTAAGCCATAAGCTTCACGGTTAATTTTACCTTCAACATCAAAACCAGCAATCATGTTACCTTGCATTGGGTCCTTAGCTAATCCGTTGAAATCGACTTTGAATGTTTCTTGGTTTGTCGTTCCACGGATAGTTAGATTACCCGTTACTTCATATTCAGAGTCTCCAACTTTATTAACTGAAGTACCTTCGAAAACAATTTTAGGGTGATTTTCTACATCAAAGAAATCCTCTGATTTTAAATGACCATCACGATCTTCGTTGTTGGTTTCAATAGAATCTACATCAATTGAAAAAGTAACCTTCGCTTCTTCAAGGTTATTAATATCTCCCTTGAAATCCACGTCGAAATTTTTGAATTCACCTTTTGCTTTAGAAACCATCATGTGCTTAACGGTAAAGTTAAGAGCACTATGGACTTTGTCTAATTGTACATTTGACATATTATATTCCTCCTTAAAATAATTTACTTACATTATGTAAGTAAGTATATAATTAATATTTATTAACGTCAAGTAAATTTTTCTATTTTAAAAATGTCACTTTTTAGTTATAATATAAATAAAGAGGTGAATAGTATGGCAGATACAAACATTTGCCCGAAATTCGAAAGAGCATTATCAATCATAAATAAACGTTGGACTGGACTAATCATTTTTCAATTACTAACAGGTTCCCAACGCTTTTGTAATATTGAATCTGGCATTGGAATTAGTGGTCGTGTCTTATCAGAACGCTTAAAAGATCTTGAAAAAGAAGGCATCGTTAAACGTACGGTATACGATGAAACCCCAGTTCGCATTGAATATTCATTAACCGAAAAAGGTAAAGCATTAGAACCTGTGTTACGCGAAATGCGAAACTGGTCTGATCAATGGGTGACAACTGATAAGCATGAAGTGATGTAATGAGTGAGTCCAAACTTTTTGGGCTCATTTTTTATGTTGCGGTTAAAGATTTACCAACTCTTATATTATAAGAGAGGTGGGGTTATTGTGACAAAAGTATTTAGTGATGTTTTGACGTTTAGAGGAAATCATTATGATTTTGGCTTTATGCAAGGGGAACTACTTAGAAATTCTCCAATATTACCAAACAGGCATAAACAATGGGCTTCTAAACGAAAACGTCATTTTTCCATAAATGAACAAGAATCAATCGATATACTGAGAAATTTCATACCTGGCATGTTGGATGAAATTAAAGGATTGGCAGATGCCTTGAACTGGGAGATGAAAGATGCACTTAGAGAATTCGGAGGCTACTATATTGATTATAACCGAAGTGGTTGCTCCATATTTTCGCAATCAGATTTTTTAATTCGTAATTATGATAGCCATCCCGCAGGCTACGAAGGAAGATATGTCATTTATCAGCCGACGGATTCTGGCTATGCTGTTATTGGTCCATCTATGCAAATCACTGGAAGAATTGACGGGATGAACGAAAAAGGCCTCGTCATGGGATATAATTTTACGAATCGTGTTGGTTCTGATGATGGATTTGTATGCAATATGATAGGGCGTATTATTTTAGAAACTTGCGCGAATGTTCATGAGGCAATCGGATTACTAAACGAAATCCCTCATCGTACTTCATTTAATTACGTCTTATTAGATCAAAATGGCGAATCATATGTAGTCGAGGCTTCCCCTAGGTCAGTCGCTGCCAGAAAATCTTCCATAAGTACTAACCATTTTGAACTGCTTACAGAAGAAAACCGGAATCGTATGGATGATTCAATCAGAAGGCAAGAACTTTTAAAACAGATTCAAAATGATTCGAATGTCTTTCAATCCTTTCGTTTATTAAATGATACTGAACAAGACATTTTTTCATCAAAATATGACGCCTGGGCCGGAACTCTGCACACCTCGGGCTATCAACCAAAAGAAAAAAGGGCTTGGATTGCGATTGGTTCTAAGCGCATGCCCGTCATCTTTGACTTTGACCGTTTTCTTAACGGAGAAGAAATTAATGTCACGAAAATCAAAGGAATACTTGCTTTTGATACACCATTTGCTAATATGGAAAAATTATATGAGTAGAGCTGCTTAATTTAAAATGATTTCATTAAAGTAGAGCATCAAATTGAAAATAATTTGATGCTCACAATATTTTATCGTTAAAAGCTAATAATTGAAAACTCATACCTAATTGTCAAAGCATTGCCTTATACCAATCACCTATAACTGTAACTTGTAAATCATCAATTATTTTTTTCTTCACACTAATATCTGGATTTAACAAAAACATGTCATCCTGCACCATTTTATTCACTTTTGATCTTGAAATATTAAAGATTTCCGCTATGAATTTATCAACCCTAAGACCAAAGTCGTATTTACAGCGAATTTTAATTGTAATCCCGTCAGAAGTTGAATCAAGCATATCTTTTCTTAACTCGTACCGTATATCCGTATTCACATCATGGCATAGTTTTCGTAATTGATTGATTTGAAAGGCATATTGCCAGATTGTCTCTAAATCATTATTCATAAACTTCTGATGTTCTAAAGAATCAATTTTATTGACATTTACTCTAGATATAATTGGGTAATTCCAGGTTTCCTCACAGTGTAAACAATTATAAATAAGCCAAATATCCACGATTTTCTGATTCGCATTCACCCTGAATTTCTCACTACAGTAGAATTCTGTGTTCCTTTTACATTTACTACAATTTCGTATGACATAAGGCGTTTCTTGGGGAATGATCTCATAAATTAATAATTTATTTAAATTCACTCCGCTCCTCCTCTTTATTCAGAGGAACGCCAATAACGGTTGACGGAGAAGATTTCCCATAAAAAAAGCGGAATACCCTACAGGAATCCCACTCGGAATAAAACAACTAATTATCCTGCGTTCCTGTAATGGCTAAAAATAGGCACACTTCTCCCGTGATTGAACAAAATAATCAAAAAAGAAATGTACGATAAAGTTACTTAACCATTACAAGTATGTTGGCAAATCTAAATCCACCTTCCATATTTCTCCTATAGATTATGGTACCAGTATTGTGATCTATGTCAATATATACTTATCCATACATCTTCAATTTATCTAACTTATATTAATAGTTCTAAACTCTCATATTCTCTACCATTATCATCGAATTTCATATCAACTTTTCGGAACCCTAAACTACTCCAAAGGTCTTATTTAATAATTACTAAGTACATAATCTTGATTTCTTTTACAATGACTACAGTTGATTTGTACATAATTATTTTCCTTACCACAAACACATAACCAGGATTTCTCATACTCCTTTGGATAAGTAACGATATCATGCTCTCCTGTTTGCTTTTTTAATTCTTCGGCGTCTTTAATGTTTTGTTTGATCTTATACAAATGATTTAGTTTTTCGTCATACTCTTCATGTGTTAGCAATCCTTTTGCCCTTAATTCTTGTAAATCATCTTCTGCTTGGCTATATTTTATATCATCCCTATAATGCTTAAGTTTATGGAAAACTTCTGAATTACTTATTAGACCAAACTTTTGTAGTTTCTTCATTTTTTTCGTCTTGTCATCTTCATTGAGTTCCTTTAAATACTTATGCGTATCATTTAACTGGAAAAGTATTAAAATCAAAAGTATTACAATCGCAATTAATAATAAGATAACTATCACTAAATCACTCTCCTATTTTTAAACGCCTACCTCCAAATTACTTTAGGCACTCACTGAGAAATCTAGAAAAGGTTAAGTTTAAATTAAAGCTCCAACGTCTTGTATACTTCTCCAATGATACCTTTTAACTGATGAATCCCCAAATTTGTATTTGTCATAATAACTGCCCATAAGGATACATCACTAATAAACTCTGATACCCTTCTCCCCATCCAAGTGATGAAACCTCATACTCCTATTCAGAATCATCAATAAAAACGCCTAAACCTGTGTATGGATTACACACTTGTGGTGAAATCATTTTTTTAACATATCAGCGGAAAAACTTATGACACTGTTACCATTTAGAGCATCACTTAACTCAACAACCAACTTAGCTAAATCACTTGGGAAGTTGAGGCCATGCCCGCGGAAAGCGTCCGCCGATAGCGAATCAATATCATACTAAATAGCAACAAAGTTTGCGAAAAGAGCCTTTAATAATAATTATTGACCCAAAACATGAAAGCCCCCGATTCTCGGATTTCTTAAAATATCTTGGGGGTCTTACTTTATTATGGAAAATAATAGCATCATAATGATCTTTCGGGTAACATAACATTCGTCCTAAACCTGAAAAATTCGATTCTAATAACCACCATTTTCTCTTATACCACACTTTTTTATCCGTTGTTTGACTTTCACTATCTAATGGGAGAAACAAATCATATGCTGATGAATCTAATAACAACTCTTCTAAATGGTTTTCTTTCATGAAAAATATTTCTAATTCTACTCGTATTTGTGTCGCGAAATTCCCACTTCCCGCATATAGTCCTATTGCATAAAAATCATCAGGATACTTTTTTTGTAACCAATACCCAACAGATTTAATCCCTAATAATTTTGCATATAGGGATTGTCTTTTTCGTATATGAAAATTATGAGCCCATACAATGATTTTCTCATTTTTATAAAAATGTTTCATCAGCCATTCTAAATTTTGGAACATATTAAAACCTCTTTGAACTCCAGAGGACAGATAACCTTTTAAGTTAATCTGTAACCAATTCATCCTATCTTGCATTCCTTTTTGAATTAATTGTAGCATCCTTTGTACTTCATGGTTTGTGAAAATTTCATACTTGATATCTATTAATCTTATTAGGCTTTCATATTCTTCAATTGCAAACTTCATCTTCTTTTTTAAGGGTTTTGTTATCTTTACCAGCATTTCATCCTGCAATTCAAAGTAAAGTTCTTCAACTATTTTCATCTTTTCATAGAGTTCATGATCCGTATGATTTTTTAACCACTTTATCATATGTTCAGATACGAGAGGATAAGTAGGTTGTGGATCCATCCCGGAAATTCTGATAGACTGAGCCCATTTCTCACTAAACAGGGGTTTCATTTCTTCATTATGATAAATGTCTAATAAGGAGTTTGGGATTTGTATCTCAGGAGGGTAGTCGTTTAGATATTCTTTGCAAAGGGTAGCTTCTAACAAACCGCTTTCCAAAACAACAACGTTAAATCCATGGTGTTGATGTAGATAACGAATTAAATCAATTTTGGTTTAAAGTAATCACCTATTCCATGTGAGTTTTCACCAAGAAGAATAATACGCTTATCTTCTATATAACGGTCAATATATGAAAAATCATTTCTGTCCCCTATTTCAGATGCAGATTTTTTAATTTGATTGATCCATTTATTTTTAGCGCTGCTCCCGACAAAATTCAAGGCTCGTCCTCCCCCGGATTTATAGAAACTTTAATAGTTCTTATTAAGATTTTCTACTTCCAATTGCCTAAGAATAAATTTATTTATTTTACCATTATCTTTCAATTTCCACGATTAGTTTGTCCCTACAATTAAGACTGCAATTGAAAAAAGTAGTTCATTTAAGGATGCAATAACCCTATTAGATTACTTCTTTAACGGTTCACCGTAAATTACATGCCAATGCAAATGTTTAGAGTCTTGATAATCACCTAAATTGGTCAAGACACGACATGCTCCGTATTCGTCTTTTACCATTGCAGCAACTTCCTTGATGACCTCGAAAAGTTCAATTAATAGATTATTTTCATTTTCTTTAAGTGTAATTAAAGATGATATATGTTTCTTAGGAATTGCCACAATATGTACAGGGTAGAATGGCCTTGTATGATAGTATGCTAATACATTATCAGTCTCCATCACTTTATCCACTTTTGTTTTACCACTCAGTACCTCGTCACAATAAAAATCCTCAGTCATGATATCCTCCTTTTGATCTGTATTTCGCCTTTCTTCTCTTTTCAAATTTATCTACTCATATATTTACTATACAGATTTAGTCCAGTAGCACCGACGACTAACGAGATAACCATAATGACATAAATCTCCTCTTTATTTCTAGCACCTGCTGAAATGTCAATCATTAACCAAACTACTTCAATAAACATAATAAAATTCCAGCCTAGATAAGCCCACAACAATTTCATTTTAATCTACCCCGTCTCAAAATATTTTAAATTATATTTAATATCTGAATAATAAGTAATATTTGAAAATTATATTACCACAAAACCATAAAACTAAAAATTATTTACCCAATATTCACTTTAATATTACGTTAATACTTGTGGAAATTGAAAGATTTGCAGAATTTATATGGTAAAATAAAATGTGTTGTCTATTACAACTAAGACTGTGGTAAAAGGAGTTTTATCTAATGGAAAGTATATTAAAGAAATCAGGTATTTATGGATTCGTGTTTGGATTGGCTATTTCTATTCTACTTGTCAGTTATAAGGATGTTATACAAGTAAGTAATGGAGGTTATGTAACCACTTATAAGCCTGTATTTGAATACATAATATCAATTTTACGTTTCGGAATCATTGGCATGTTTTTAGGTCTTTTTATTGGCTGGAAGCTTTACGAAAGAAACAATAAAACGGAACAGGAAAAATCATATTATCTTCCATTCTTTTTTGCTGTTTTTCTTGTTTCAATTATCATGATGGTTGTTTTTAATTGGTAATGATACTTCCCTAACGGGGGATTTCCTTTAATAATTACATAAATGTAAAACGGAACTATAGAAATGAGCATCAAATTGTTTTGTAATTCAATGCCCATTAAATGTATGCACTCAAAACTGAATTCTTATTTCACTATTTATCTCCACATTTTTTAAGAAGTTGATGTCACGCTAAATTTATCAGTGAGTTCATATATTTTGTCTATAATTTTTTGTTCATAATCATCAGTTAAACTAACCGTTTCCTGTGCCAATTTCGACAGTTCGTCATGGTGGCCAATCATAACGCTGTGTAACGCGTGATTGAACATTGGTAAATCATTGGCATCGTTACCAAAAGCAACAAAACTATTGTCTTTAACACCTAATTCTCTTAATGCAGCCCATTTATTAATTCCATTCGGACTTATATCAAGGACTTCTTCATGACGGTGTTTATTAATGAAAACATCTAATTTAAATAATTCCTCTTCTAATTGATTAAACTGTTTAGCTGAGAAAATCAATACCTTAATAATCGGATTTAGATCATCAAGTTGAACTGAATTAGCTAAATGATCAGGGTCAACATTTTGTAGTATCGGGTGATTATGATGCCCTGTATAAGCATAATCCCATTTGCCATCTATTAAATAAGTAGCATTGTATTTTTCTATCAATTCTTTTATATCATTACTGTCTTGTTGAGAAAATGCTTCGGTGTGTATAACCTTTCCATTTTTATAAATAAGTGAACCATTGCCACCAATCATTGAATAGTGGTGGTAATCCTCATGAATGACTGGTAACATATCATGAACCGGTCTGGCTGATGCAAAATAACCTCATGACCTTTTGTTGTGATGTCTTCAAGTGATCTCAATATTTTTTCTGATATAGGTTTCCCTTTAAAACAAATAGTTCCGTCTAAATCTAATACAAATTTCATAATCATGCTCACTTTCTTCGTTTATTTATGTGGGTAACATAGTAATTTTTAAGCATTCTTAATTAATAATTCCTTATCTCGCTTGTCTAATTTTTTTATAGCCGCTTCACGGCTCATGGCTTCTGATTTCGTATCAAACTTTTCATAGTAGGCTAATTCAACGGGTAATCGCGTTCTCGTATATTTTGATGCTTTTCCGACTTGATGTTTTTGGAGACGTTTTTCTAAATCGTTTGTATAGCCTGTATATAGTGACTGGTCATGGCAGCGTAACATGTAAGTATAAAACATCTATTTCGCCATCTCCCTTAATTGACGCACACGTTCATCTATTTTCTTAAGGTAATCTTCACTCAAGTGATTCGTACCACCCCGGACAATTTCATTATGATAATGATCGGGTGGGGCCAATTCGTCAACTTTATCCTTCACAATAAAGGTCAACATCGGTACCATCTCTCCATCTATCTCAACATCTACCACAGCTGGCCGGTACATCCCGCGGTAAACACCTTCTCGTTCATATAAATATGCTAATGCTTCGTTTGTAATCTCATAGACAATACCTTCTACAGCCTGTTCGTGATCCTCCACAATATCAGCTCTTCCACCATCTGATACACGGAGAGTAAATCTCAGTTCATGATGATACAGTAGCCCTCGTCCAATCGTATTAAAATCATTGAGCTTCCCAACCTGATCGATTCGCTCATCATCCATACAGGAACCGTACGCGAAGTAAAGCGGAACCCCTTTATCTAGCAACTTTTTCAATCGCCAATCACCAAACGGCACTTCCGGAAAGTCGACCTTTCTATCAGAAGGGTAAAAGTATGTCTTAGCCTTCATCACACCTGCATCTGTTTCAACCGTTCTTTCCTCTCTTAAATAGTGCGAATCACTCGGGTTTCCTGTATTTCCCTCAAGCTGATCCAAATCTATTAAAATATCATCGTTAATCTCGTAAACCTCGCCATAGACATAGTCAGAGGTCTCATTGATTAATACGGGAAAGTCATTCCCAGAATCTCTTAAAACACCTTTCGTCCGGGCTTGCTCAGCTACAAGCTTAGCGTTTTTCAAATAGTGGTGATTGCGTTCATTTTTTCTTAATGTTCCATAAACAAAAACGAGTAATTGTTTCAAGATTAGTGCCCCTTTATGCGCGAGATTTTGAAAATACGCGCGAGTTTCATTATTTATGCGCGACTTTTACAAATTATGCGCGACTTCCATTCCCCATTTACTCCATTATAATAGAAAATAAAAACATAACCACACCGAATTGATGTGGTTAGCTTAAGCCTTTTCGAATATACTCGATCGTCTTTTCAATCTCCATCTCGTCGTTCCAGTCATAGTGCGGCAAGAAAACAAACCTTGTGATGATGAACCCGATAACGGTTGTCATGATCAGTCGTAATACCGTATTAACTGGAAAGTCCTTCGAGATATCTCCACTCCTTTGGTATGTTTCAACCCATTTTATAAAATGAGGATAAACCTTCTCAAGGAAGTTTTCAGCGAATAGTTGCTGAATTTCTGGATGAAAACTAATTTCTTGAAACAAAATCTTTACAAGCGTCGTATTCTTTTGAACGAATTCAAATCGATTATAAACAATTTCACGTAAGAGGTCGTCATAGTTTTCATTTGTTTCTTTTTCAAAAACCTCTTTAACAAACCGGTCCGCAAAAAATGGTATCGCAAACCTCGTTACAACGGGGGATACAATCGAAATCAATAAGTCCTTCTTCGTTTTATAATGACGGAAAATAGTTCCTTCAGCGACACCCGCCTTTTTCGCAATTTCACTCGTCGACGTCGCGGCGTAGCCTTTTTCGGCAAACATTTCGATTGCAGCTTGTAAGATTTTCGCTTGCTTGGGTGTTAAATCCTTATCTTCTTCGCTCGCTTTCATAAGTTCTTGGAGTAAATCTTGTTCATTCATACTGACACCTCTATTGCCTTATAGTGCGCGATGCTTTTTCAATACTCTAATATTAAGTATAAAGAAAATGAGAGCAAATCCAAATAGAATTAATAATTCAAACCAAACATCTTGAATGCCTTGACCCTTGATCATCATGCTTTGCAGCGCCTCAGCACCATACGTTAACGGCATGAATTGACTTAACACTTGAATCCAAGTATCTAATGTTTCTAAATTAAAGATACCTGAGAAAAACACTTGCGGAACGATTACAATTGGGATGAACTGCATAATCTGAAATTCGTTATTCGCAAACGATGATAATAACGTTGCTAAAGTTAGTGCCGTTATCGCAAGTAAGATGGTCACTAATAGTAGCTCCCAGAAGTTCCCTACCATAAACATGTCTAATACATAAATGGAATATAACACAATGATAAGTGATTGAATAATGGTAAAAATACCAAAACCGATGACATATCCTGAGACAAGCTCCCACCTTTTAATCGGGGTCGATAACAGCTTTTCCAGAGTGCCCTGTGTTCGTTCTCTTAAAAACGAAATACCACCAATTATAAACACAAAGAAAAAGACGAAGAATCCAATTAACACCGGTCCTGTTCGGTCAAACAAACCTAAATCAGCCAAGCCATAATAAAATTCGACCTCAGGTTCCGGTATCGGGGAACCAGTATCAATTGAGCTAACCGCCTCTTGAAACAGTCGCATCACGGCCGAATTCGACGTCGGTTCACTTCCCTCTAATAAAATGATTGGTGTCGCTTCCTCAATCGTGATAAACGCATCCACTTCACCATCTTTCAGCAACTCATTTGCCTCATCAGGTTTCGCTGAAACGATCTCTTGAGCATAATCATCTATCGTGTCAACAAAAGGATTTGGTAAGTTATCGTAGGCGATTTTAGGCTCATAATCATCACCATCTAGCACAAGCCAAATAAGTGTCAGAACTAACAAAGGCGCAACAATCATTAAGCCCAACGACCGTTTATCCCGTTTAAATTGTCTTACAATCCTTCTTACAATCGCTTGGATTCTCATTACTTTCCACCTCCCACAGTTAAGAAAACTTCCTCGATGGACTGAACATCATAGGCATCCATTAACTGATGCGGTGACCCCTGTGCCATCACTTCACCGTCTCTCAGTAAAGCCAGCTCATCACATTTATTCGCTTCATCCATCACATGCGTCGTGACAATGATCGTAATGCCTTGCTGCTGTAAGCTTCTGAATTCATCCCAAATCTCTTGCCTTAAGACTGGATCAATCCCAACAGTTGGTTCGTCTAAAATCAATAACTTTGGCTGATGCAAAAGCGATGCCGCCAAAGATAATCGTCTTTTCATACCACCTGAGAATTGCTCAACTGGTTTATCTAGATGATCCAATAAGTTCACTGTTTGCAATACCGATTTTATTCGTTGTTGTAGCTCCGATTTTTTCAATCCATATATCGACCCCATAAACTCCAAATTTTCTCTTGCCGATAGTTCCTGGTAAAGCGCATCAGATTGAGCCATATAACCGGTTAAATTCATCAATTCAAAGGACGGCACCCGCTTCGAATCAATAAAAATATCACCCTCGTTTGGATCTAAAATACCAACGATCATATTAACTAAAGTCGTCTTCCCAGCCCCTGATGGCCCTAATAGTCCAAAGATCTTCCCCTCTTCAATGTTTAAATTAATGCCTTCTAATACCTTCTCCTTCCCAAACGCATGGGAAACTCCCTTGACCTCAACAAAAGCCACTTTAAGATCACCTCTTTTTATTTGTGAGTGAGTACTCACTTTTATTATATGTATAATTTTTTATAAAAGTCAATTCTTTTTCGAGGGCAACTTGGACAATTAGATTGAAAACTTGGACACTCAGGCTGCGAACTTGGACATTCGAATCCAGAACTTGGACACTCAAACTACGAACTTGGACATTCAAATTGCTAACTTGGACACTCAAGTAAACTTAAGCACTAAAAAAGGACCCCTACCATTTAGAGAGTCCAAAAAAGATAAAAACCGATCGACACCACCGCGATATCCGCACAAATATGTAGAATCCAAGAATTTAAAAAGTTATTCGTTTTGGTATTGAGCCAGCAGAAAACGATCCCGACTGTAAACAACCCGATTAATGCCAGACCTATTAACCAAATATCGAACCACGTCGCAAAAATCGCAACATGATAAACCGCAAATAGTCCAGATGAAAAAATATACCCTAGCAACTTATAATCGGATTGATAAAACTTAAGGAAAATAAAACCGCGGAAGTAAAACTCCTCAAGCAACGAATTTCCAAACGTGATATACAAGGCGATAAAAATATAAGTCTCAAACGTGATATTTAACCGTTCTCGTAAATCTAGAATAATGGTTTCAGCTTGGATGAAATCCTGCAATATCACATAAGCCAATATAATAATCACCATAGAGACAATTCCAAGACTAAAACCATACGCCAATCGTCGTTTATCGATATGATTTAATCGTAATGAATGCCATATTGGTTCCTTTAACACAATCTTTATGTACCATAACGGAATTAATAAAAATAATACAATTTTACTTCCTGTTTTAACGATGTACGAAGCCAGTAAGACTTGTTCAATAACATACAGCATCAAGCAACTAACCACCGTTAAAACGATTATATTCGTTATATGTTTTCGATTCATCGTTTCCCCTCCATTAAGAATAATATCATATAGATATAACTAGTAGGAAGATGCATAAGAATTCGTATTTAGAAAAAAATATCCTCAGACCATAACAACAGACTTCCCTCAATAGGAGGTGACAATATGGATAAGAAAAAGAAAAATACGAAAGAAGATCTCAATGTAAAATTAGGTGGTATGGGGCTTTATGGATCCACATCTAATGAGGAAATTGCGGGTTATAAGGCTTCAGGTGATATAGAGAATGCAGGACAATTGGACAAAGGATTTGAAAAACCCGACGAATCCGATAGACAACCAGATGCCTCCCTTAAAGAAGGCGAACAAGAGGACTATTAAATAAAACAAACACGCATCTGAATGAATAGACTTCATCAGATGCGTGTTTTTATAGCGTTAAGCAGTTTTCACAAAATCAATAAAGGCTTCCACTTTACGATCTAAGAAATTAAGCGTGTCTTCATCAATCAATTGACCCTCATCGAATTTCTCATTTGCAAAACTGATTAAAATTTCGTTACTACCTGGAGCAAGAACTTTGGACTGAATCCCAGGAGCTGAAAGAATTTGACGTAAATGCGTTTGAGCGCGTAACGTTCCTGCTACACCAGGAGTAACACCAAGAACCATAACGGGTTTCCCAATGAACACCTTGTCCACACGTGAAGCCCAGTCCAAAGCGTTTTTTAATACACCAGGAACAGACCAATTATATTCAGGTGTCACCATAACGATTCCATCAGCCTGTGCAATCTCTGCCTTAAAATCTTTTACAACCTGTGGCGGGTCATGCTCTTCATCTTGATTAAATAATGGTAAAGAACCGATATCAGCAATTTTTAAATTTATCTTTTCCTTAAATCGCTCTTCCATTGTATTAGCCAGTTGCTTATTAAATGACTCTTTCCTTAAACTTCCTACGATCATTACAATATTCATGAATGATAACCTCCTCTAGTATTGCTGACAATAATTATTTGCTGAATACTATGTATTATAACATTAGATTCATAATAAACTGTTCACCAATCGGTCCAACTTTTCTTCTACCTGTATCCTGAAATCCAACCTTTAAGTAAAGTTGCTGAGCAGAAATGTTTTTATGATTAACAGCTAATACAATTTCATCACAATCAGGAAATTCTGAAACAACAAACTCTTTTAATAAAAACATTGCCTTTTTAGCATAACCCTTTCCTTGTTCGGCATGATTTATTGATAATGAAGTTAGCAACATAGCACTGGGATTATCCGAATAATCTTTCACCCTGGCAGTGGCGTGTAATAAAAAGAAGCCTACTGGTTTTGTTTTATTAAGAATAACGATCCGATGCTGACCATCTTCGACTTCTTTATATTGATCCGGTAATGCCGTGAATTGTTTTTGATCTTCAGGCAATTTGAAGGAAGTTAGTGCATCTAAATGTTTATTTGAAAAATGTTCTAATGTTATGTACTCTGTTTTTTCCATTTTCATTTCCCCCTTGATAGTTATATTTTAGCAAGGGAATGTGTGTTCGTAAATGGTTTTAAAAAAAGAGCTGAAAAATCAGCTCGAAAATTCTATCACATGAATTTTTTAATTATCTCTTTTTCTAAGCAATCAGTTCAAGATGCTAAGTAACTAGTCCCCCTGATCAATAAAATACGTATCATATGGTTCATTTAAGATGTAGCCTAGTTTTTCTGCTAATTTTACCGATTCCATATTTGCGCCATCCCAACTTGGATACAACCCTCTATTAAAACACTCTAAAATTAATGCAGATGCCGCAACTGTTGCTAAACCTTTTCTCCTATGATCATGATGTGTAGCGACTTCAAACTCAATTCCATCATCGTAAATACTATATGATGTTGCACCACATACAACCTCCCCGTGATGGAGGACGGCAAATCCGATTCCTCTATCAATAAAGTCATTAACAGAATTAAATTGACTTATAAAATCTTCAGAAAGCTCATGCAGTGAAGGATCTTTTGCGATATTCAGATCAATCCGTTTTAGTTCATATTCTTCCGGTAGTTGGTTTAAATTGTTTTTGATACGAATTCGATCTAAATGGTTGGGGTTTTTATAGAATTCAAACCGTTGAAACTTCTCAAATGACCCTTTATGCACCGTTTCAACCTTCCTTTTCCATTCTTCAGTTTTAACAATAGCAAGTGTAAATTCTGGTAGATTATAAAGTAGTTGGTCAGCTTCCTCCGCGTTCGGATTCCCCGCATAGAATACAAAAATCCCCACTGTTATTTGAGCAACTGTAGGAGATCATCTACCCAGGCGTTTCCCATATGTCCTTGTAAACATGATGAAACGACAGTACTCTCAAAATCTTTAAACATTGGCTTTAATTTTTCTCTTAAACTAACATCCGCTTTATATATCACAGTTATTTGTTCCTCCTATTATTAGCAAGAACAAAAAAGTTAGGTTATGCCACAATCACCCTTTAATTCCCAATAAAAAGGACTATCGTTTACTACGAGAGCCCTTGATTTAAGTATATATTTTTGGAAGGTAAAATATTGGGTAACGTAGCTCCTTTGTTCTTGAATAAAGTTTTTGTATAACCACAATATCACCCTCCTTCTAATTGATTTCCTAACATTTTAAATATAACAAAAAGTTACCAATATGCAAATTATTTTCTTAATAATTTATCGAAAATACTCATTCAACTATTACCTGAGATTGTTCCAAAGTGGCTCTCTTCACCATTATGGAAAATCCTAATGGTTTCATAACTATTATCCACGTTCACTTTATAAAAGCGTTCATGTTTTAATGACTGATCCGAATAGTCTATTGCTTCATCACTTTCATATATTAATCTTAATGTTTCACCATCTGCTTCCACATCAAAATCAGTAAAGTAATTAACTTTTTCATCCTGGACAACATTAGAACCATTTAAATAAACATGAATAGCTTTATTATGGTTATCGAAATAAAGATGAACACCATTATCATTTTTAACGCCATGAAAAAACGACTGAACATCCTTGTTAAGCTGATCCTCACTCTCTTCTGAGAAAGATAAAGATGAGTCTGAATCACAACCAGTTAATAGAACAATACCTAACAGTATAATCGACAAAAGGTTCCTCAACATAATCTCCCCTTTTTTAGCTAATATCGTAATATCACTCCCGCAAAGTTCCCACTCAATACAGGTTTCTCCTTCTGATTTGTGCATAAGAAAGATGCCTCTATTAACATCCTCTTATGATCTTGCTCTTCAAACTTTTCAATTGTTACTTCACAAACTATTGTATCTCCCGTAAATACTGGTCTTATAAACTCAAAATTCATAGTACGGGCGAGTACATTGTTATCCCCACCTATTTTTGTTGGTAGAGTTGCCGTTAATAACCCTTGAATGACGAGTCTACCCTTTTCATCTGGGGTTCTGTGATGAGTCCCTTCATCACCTGAAACCGTTGTAAATAATTCAACATCCTTTACAGTAAAAGTCCGTTCAAACTTAATTTTGTCTCCAACTTTTAATGGCATTTAAATCTTCCTCCTAGTACATTTTATAATGAACCGGAATTTTATTATTGCTAGTTTTCATTTTTAACCTTAAAACCTCATCAACTAACCAAAAGATAATAGAAGAAATCACAGCTGCATAAAGATAAATTTCCACCTCAAGAGCAGAAAACAAAATGAATCCGTACAAGCTCCCAAAACTTATATGTATAATAAAGGCCATAATACTTCTTACTTTACCGAAAAAAAGCCGTGTTACGAAATCAGACAGCAATGAGACAGGCACACCACACACGAATATAATGGGAGTTGCAAACACAAGAATAAAACCAGTCAATTCGACCCCAATAGGATTGGCAATACTTGATAAAACGATTGCTGTTAAAAGCGATGTGATCAGGAATCCATATATTTTTCTCCGAAACATTCCTTCCCTCCTTTGGCAAGGTCAAACCTATCAAGATGCATAAAAGAGAATCTTACCCTTTATACAATTACAAACTTATCATAATGTTTAAAATTGTTAAATAAAATTAAATTGAAACAGAATTCTTGTGAGATGTTGATAACAAATGAATGAGAAGGTTTATCTAAAGGTAAAAGGTATGCATTGCCACGATTGTTCTGCAAAAGTTGAAAGGTCAGTTTCAAAAATGAGTGGTGTAACGGAGGTAGACATTGATTACCAAACTGAATCTGGAACAGTGACATTTGATAACACTTTAATAGAGCTATCCCAAATCTTTAATAGAATCAGTAAAATGGGGTTTGAGGCAAGAGAAACAAAAAAACATTTAACATAAAAGACTTTTATTCGGTTAATCGTGATGAGGTTGGGGGATGGAGCATAGGCTAATTCACAAAGGGAAGGCTTAAATGATGAGAACCAGACATCCCCGCTTCTTCTGATGACTAACAAATAAAAATTCTAAGACTTCCCTTACTGAATCCTTACAATCTATTCATTGACTCTAGTGTTCGCATAATACCTTGTCTGTATGAAGTCTTAGGTAATGGTCCAATATGTTTTTCATATTTTTCACCTGATAAGATCACCGGCTGTTCATTTAAATACATCATTTCCACAAATTCCTTCATCATCTTATCAAAAATTCCTAAAAAACGGATCATACCTCTTTTAACCGTCATGACTCGTTTGTTATAGCCAGCTTCATCTTTTAATATTTCCAAAATTTCGTGTCCCGTAATGACATCATATCCAGGAATGTTCCAATTTTGACCGTAAGCATTTTCCCTGTTTGCTAGCTCAGCAATCGCCTTTGCTCCATCTGGTATAAAGATAAATTCTCTCTTTAATTGTTTTCGACCTATGTAGATACCAGATTTATTATTTGCAGCTGCTTGCAAGGTTTGACCAAGCACTGTGTCTTCTGCATTTGGACCGTAAAAGTCTGGAAAATGAACAATTAACCAAGGGGTATTAGAAGATTTTACGATATTTTCAAGTTTAAGACGGATCACACCTTTTTTGGTATTTGGTTTTTTAGGTGAATCTTCACTAACCTTTTCTCCTTGACTCTTTCCATAAGCATAAATGTTATCAACAATTGCTAACTTGCACCCAACTTGCTCTGATGCTTTGACTATATTAGTCATGAGCGTTTCTTGTTTTTCTGCCCATTCATAATAGGGGATATTCACAGAATGGAAAATGACATCTACACCCTCCGCAGCTTGAATCAAATCTTCATATTGAAAAACATCACCAGGAACAATCGAAACCTCACTTCTCTCTCCAAATAATTTTTTTAATTTTTCTTCAGTTCTTGCAAAGGCTACCACTTTTACGCCCCTACTCTGTAATTCATTGACAATGGCTGAACCCATTCCTCCTGATGCCCCTAACACTAATGCTTTTTTCATCAAACATTCCTCCCTTTTACTTTTTTACTAACCAATGGTCAATTAAATTCAAAAAATTATATTTCTATCGTTGTTAAAATAAATTCAGCGTGTGAAGTGGCTATTCCTTTAATGTTTTCAAACGTCTCTTCACATTTAATATAATGCGTTACAAATCCATGAAGAGATAAGAAAATCGACCACATTTTTTGCGGCGTCAATACTTGTGGACCACATAGTTGATACACGGCTTTAGCAAACTTTTCATAACTTTCATTCGGTCCTCGATTCATTAACGTATTGATGTTTTCGTCTTTAATCAAAAACATAATCTCATAGTGTTTAGAATGGGTAACGCCAAACTTAATATAAGCCATAAATATTTCTATCAGCTTTTCTTTATCACTAATCCCCATATTCATTACTTTTTCCAGTTCTTGATCTAACAATGAAAAATCTTCTGCGACTATGGAGTACAAGAGACTAGCTTTATTTTGAAAGTGATAATAAATAGCTCCATGACTCACGTTTAATGTAGCTGCAATTTGACGCATCGAAACACCACGATATCCTTTTTCCACAAATAAGTCCCTTGCTACATTTAAAATCGTGTTTCGTTCTAACTGTTGATCGACAGGTTTTCTAGGTGAAATGATAAACGCCTCCTGAATTAATTGACCACTGTTCAATTAAACTGTATAGAAAAATGCTCCAATTGTCAACCTTACTTTTCGATTTAAAAACCCCCAAGCAATCAAATGCTTAGGGGCTACTTCATTTATCGATTCACACGATCATCTTTTAACCCTGACCAAAACGCCGCAATAATCGACGCAATCACCACAATAAATGGAGCCCAAGTAATTAAGAAATCGTCCATGATCAATACCTCCTCTTTTCGCCTCTAACGTAACGTTTATTAAACAAGAATAATCGAGCTAGTAAAAAGAGTGATGGAATAAGCAAAGCAAAACCAGCAATAAACGCGATAATCAGCGCTGTTGCCATTGCATCATTCGTAAAGCCATCGTAGATCGTTAAATACGGATACAATAGATACGGGTAATGCGAAGCCCCATAACCGAAAAATGCTAATGCAAATTGAATAATCAAACTCCAAAAGGCGAGGCTATAATATTTTTTGACCCATAACAGCACGACCGTGACGATGAAGAACACAAATGATAGGGCGAACACCCACCAGATGTCCATAATATTTTGAAAGTGTTCGGCATTATGCTGCTGTAGCTGCATGATGATTAAACCGGCCGATAAAATCGTCGGTCCACTCCAGGCCAACGCATATTTTCGTAGTAGTCCACGTGCTTTATCGTCCTTGGCTACATCTGCATACGCGGTTAAAAACGTTGCAGAGATATAAAGCACACTGACCACACTTAACATAACGATACTCCACGTCAACGGACTGAAGAACAATTCGCCATACATCAGCTTCGGCGCGTCATTAACCATTTCCACAAATCCACCTTCAGAGATGGTAAGCACGATTGATAGTGAGGCTGGGATAAGTAATCCTGCCAGACCATATAAAAAGATATAAACTTTACTATCCTTCGCTCCATACGTTTGAAACGCGTAATAAGACCCGCGAATCGCCAGTAATATAATCGAAATACTCACCGGCACTAACAAAGCGGTCCCGTAGTAAAAAGCCGTACTCGGGAAGAACCCAACGATCCCGACGAAGAAAAAGACGAGAAACACGTTAGTAACCTCCCACACAGGTGATAAATAACGCTGAATAATATGGTGTAAAATATGCTTCGTATGCGCGAGCTCACTGTAAGCACTGAAGAATCCAGCACCAAAGTCAATCGAGGCAATGATAATGTAACCGAACAAAAACAGCCATAAAACCGAGATCCCGACAATGGCCAAATCCATCACCATTCACCTCTTTCCCGTGCGTGGTCCGCTAATTCTTTTTCAACAGGGTTTTTCTTAAACATTTTCCTTAACACAATTACACTGGCCGTCCCTAACACGATATACAAGCCAACAAATAAAAGCAGCATCGTATCAACGTATCCAGCGGTGGTGGCGCCTTCAGGTGTTTTCATAAATCCTCTTAAAATCCATGGCTGACGGCCAAACTCGGCATAAAACCAGCCCATCTCAATCGCGATAATCGCAAGCGGCCCCGTTAACACGAGCAAGAAGTTGAAAAATTTCTTTTGCACGAACCTCCACCCTTGCCCGATCGCAAACCAATACAAGAGTGATATGAGCGTCAACCAGACCCCAATCGACACCATGATGTCGAAGAAATAATGTACAATGAGTGGTGGCCGTTCATCTTCTGGAAATTCATTTAAACCAATGACTTCAGACGTCGGATCGGAATGAGCTAGAATACTCAGGGCAAACGGGATTTCGATTGCACCTTGAACCTCACCATCGTCATCCAACCAGCCGAACATTTTCAGTGGCGCTTTTTCTTCTGTTTCAAAGTGCCACTCAGCTGCCGCTAATTTTTCAGGTTGATATTCGGCTAAGAATTTACCGGAAAAGTCACCGACAATGACGGTTGCAATCGAAAAGATGAGACCGACCTTCATCATGAGGTACAGTGATTTTTTATGATAAATATGATTTCGACCTTTTAATAAATGGAATGCTGCGATGGATGCAAGAATAAAGGCTGATGTCATATACGCCGTCGTCAACACGTGCGCTACCTTCGTCGGAGTGGCCGGATTAAACATTGCCGCAATCGGATCGACGTTTACGAGAGCGCCATTGACTATATCAAAGCCCTGCGGCGTATTCATAAACGAGTTCACCATCGTAATAAAAAACGCCGAGAAAGAAGCCCCAATCGCAACGGGGATCAGTAATAACATATGCTTCTTCTGATTCTCAAAGCGATCCCACGTGTAGAGGTAGATCCCTAAGAAAATCGCCTCAAAGAAAAACGCAAAGGTTTCCATAAAGAGCGGCAAACTAATGACATGTCCCGCAAGCTCCATAAAATTCGGCCACAGTAAAGATAACTGCAAACCAATCGCCGTACCCGTCACAACACCAACCGCAACTGTAATGACAAACCCACGTGTCCAACGCCGCGCTAGCAAGATGTAGTGTTCATCATTTTTCTTAATCCCGATCCATTGCGCAATCGCAATCATGAGGGGAACACCAACACCAATTGTCGCGTAAATAATATGAAACGCTAACGTCAGCCCGGTCAACGTCCGACTGAAAAACACTGGATCATACTCCCACATCAAACCAACCCCCTTTGATTAAAAAAACCAAGTACATGCCTTAACCGTGTAACTAGCAGTAATCCCATTTAAAAAAGTCGACCAACCAATGAAAGTAACATAATGATTGCAACTGAAAAACTGAGGATGATTAACCACTTTTCATGCTTTTTATACATTAGCATCTCCCCTTTATGTTTATCATACCCTCTTTAATCCCTTTACTAATCGAAAAATCCTTAAAGCTTTGTTACGAACCATTGATATTTTTGTGAACTTTTTCACAAACTTGTGACATTGGCGGAATGAAGTCCTGTTTTGGTGGATAGGAGGCTTGTGATGGCGGATCGAACCTTCATCTTGGCGGATAGACTCTCTATTTTGGCGGATTGATTGCCCGTGACGGCGGATCGGATGTTCGTGATGGCGGATTGAGCCACGGGTGATCCCAGAACGAATCGGCATTAGTGTAAACTCCTCGACACAATAAAACAAATTCTATCAAAAATATTCAGAACTTTACATATTTTTTAATGTATAGTAATTTAAAACTATCTGCATACATAAGGAGAAAAAAGAATGAACTACTATTTAAAGCACGAATTCAAGCTCATACTGAAAAGCAAAAAGAATCTATTATTTATCGCTTTTATCGCTATTATTCTGCTAACCTATATTTTATTAATGCTCCCAAAAGAAGAACACGTCGAAACTGTCGAACCTGAAGAAATCAAGCGCGACCTTGATCAAGTCTTTGCTCAACAGGAATTGAGGCGAGAATCAGGCCAGACATACTATAACCGATACACAGGGACCTCCTACTATGCCCTGCGCGAATCTTATTACCATTTACATAATAAAATCCTAACGTCCATTGATGATGATAACTACAGACGTTTTACGCATCTCAGACTCTACTATTTATTAGGAAATCCAAGATCATTCATTTCAAGCGCCGAAGGTTATGAACAATCCCCTTACCCAGGTAAGGACAAATTGCATCTTTATTATCAAACACTTCTCAGATATCAAAGCTATTTAGACCAAGATCAACTCATCACGTACCCGATGATTGTTGAAAAAACAACCCTGCAAAAACTTCAGGAACTATTGTTAAGCTCTTTAACGTATTTAATCATTTTTATGGCGATTTACTTTAGCTGCGATATGTTAGTACGCGACAAACAATACCAGTCCCTTACGCAAGGACTGCCGATGTCCTGGTATCGCACGATTAACTTGAAAAGTCTCGTCGCCTTTATGTTTACCTTACTCACGATAGTCGGTTTTAGCTTAATTGGCGCGATCATCATCTCGCTTCAGTACGGATTTGGCCATTTCAACCTGCCAATCCCAATTAAAACCGACCTTTACGGTTATTCGCTTGAAGCCTATAACACGATGTCCATGGGTGAATTTTCATTAAAATCAGTAAGTTTCATCCCATTACTCATATTCTTATTCATACGCTTTAACGCGCTTTTAAGCTTACTTGTTCGCAATACGTGGCTCGTCTTATCCGTTAGTACCATTATTTTACTAAGCGAGTTCATCTACTATGACAGAACGGTAAAAGAATTATTTGGTCTTGACTTAAGCTATTTCCCGCAAACCTATTTTGATTTTGGGAAGGTCGTCGCCAATGAGAAAAATTATCTCTTTAATGTCGAAACAATCACATATAGTCAAGGACTGATTGTCATATTTATCACCATCATCATCGTCGAAATTTTACTCTATACCATGACAAAGCTCATCACGAAACGAAAGTTTTATCAATCATAGATGACAGGAGACTACCATTATGTTTTGGAAATATACGCTATTTGAGCTGAAATTCATGCTCTACAATCGCAAACCCTTAATTATCGGCATCGGGCTCATCATGTTCTTTATTTTCTATTTCGTTCACTTAAGCCAAACGACACCCGAAACCATCAAACAGCAAAAGACACAGGAAGTCGACATCTATAACTCTACCTTAGACCAGATGGATTACCAGCAGAAAGACAACGAAAAAGCAGAACAAGTGTATCAAAGCCTATTAGACCAACTATCCATGGTCCGTTACCAAGGCTTTTATTACGGCGAAAACCAACACGATGATTATATTGAAACAGGTCTAAAAGTCAATGAAGAACGACTAAACGTACACGAACTAGGTAATGAAGGCGTTCCAGAGTATCTCATTTTTCCAAAGGAAGAGATTTTAAAAGAAAATGAATACTTAACCTATTTACAGGAACACAACTTACCCGTTGAAGAAAATTCTTATCAGGCGAATCAATACCTTGAGACTGCCGTCAATACCCTGAGCGGTCTTCTATTCGCCTTTATTCTTTTACTTAGCGGAAATGAAATTCTCGTCTATGAAAACAGACACCCATCCGTTATGCGAGGATTACCAATATCATTTTTGAAAAAATCAATCAGCAAAATCAGCGTGCATTTTACCTATATCATCGTGTCACTCGTACTTGGCATTGTGCTTAGCGGATGGTATGCAGCTCACAAATTAGGAGCCGGTAACTTTAAAAGCCCGATCGTCATCTATCAAAACGGTGGCTATGAAGCCATCTCAACAACACACTATTTACTTTTAATCGTACTTGGATTCGCATTGATTACCATTTGGATATTAGCCCTATCCGTACTCATGAACCTACTATTCCAAAACGCCTTTGCGAACCTGGTCGTCGGATTGAGTATTTTCTTAATTCCAAGCTTAATGATGGCGATTGATGTGAACACGGCGATTTTCCATCCATTCGCCTTAATCGATATCGCGAGCGTTTTATCTGGGTCCTTAGCCGTCGAGCTACAAAACCCAGCGATTGATTACGGATACGCCATCACATGGTTAATCGTCTTGATTATCGTGACCATGCTCATCGTAATCGCGAAAATCAAACTAGAATTTTACGATGTAAAGGCCATTTTCCGCTCAATCTTTCATCAAAAATCTATGAAAAAGGAATGAGGACCAATGCTTAAAATAAAAGATGTATCCGTATCCTTTAAAGACCATACCGTGTTAGACCAACTTTCCCTAACAGCTTATGAAGGAGAAATCATCGGTCTAGCCGCACCCAACGGTACTGGTAAAACAACATTGTTTAACGTCATTGCCAACTACCTGAAGCCGAACGAAGGGACCGTTGTCTTTAACGATCAATACGAATACAAATCAGAAAAAGATGAGGTCGATATTTACAAACAGCTTACCCCCTTTCCCGATCAAGGCGATTTATTTGAAGAACTATCAGGCGTTGACCACCTCAAACTTTACGCCAACATGTGGAAAGGAACGAGCAAGCACATCAAAGACATCATTAAAGAACTGAACATGGAAAGCTACGTCAAAAACAAAGTGAAAACCTATTCCCTTGGGATGCGTCAGCGCCTCTGTTTCGGCATGATGGCCGCAGCGGATTCGTCAATCATGTTAATGGACGAAGTCATGAACGGCTTAGACGTCTCGAACGTCGCCTTAATATCAGAAAAACTGATCGAAATGAAAAACAATCAAAAGCTCATGTTCGTCGCATCACACTTACTCGAAAACTTAGACCTTTACGCCGATCGCGTCCTGTTTTTAAAAGACGGTAAAATCATTCACGAGCATCACATTCACGACAACCATGACACCTTTATTAAGGTCAGTCTCGACCCAAACAGGTACAATGAATTTAAACAAACCTATGACTTACCAGAGGATCATCATTACATCTCAGACCGATTACTCTGCATACCATTTAGCAAGCTTACATTATCTGAACAAACGACATGGCTCGAACGCGTCATCCAATTCGACGAACGAGAATTCGAAATCGGCACACTCGGAACACTCGAATACTATGAAAAATACTACCATGACAGCTACATTCGAAAATAAGACTAGGAGTTAGATCATATGAAGTATACAATCTTAATACTGCTTATTGGCACCGCCCTACTAGCCGGCTGCCAAAGCAACATCTCGAACGCGACAGAAAGCTATATTGAAAACTATGAAATCATCGGTGAAGAAAAAGAAGGCATGCTAGAAGATGTGAGCGAAACGATCTTTGAAACCACTGACCGATCCAACGCTCAAGCAGAAGAAATACTTGAATATTATCCAGAAGAAGATATTGAAGAATTAACGATTAATCCTGGCCGATATCAGATTACCGGTGATGGATCGGGAAACGTTTATATTTATGATCAACAAGGCGACCTCCTCTTTCACGATATTTTAGGCGGTCGAAATGGTGTTGAAAGCATTACTATCGACATTGCAGAACAACACACCATTAAAATCGATGGCCTGTTTCACATCAACTTCACCCCTGTTCCAACTGAGATTAAAACCGATTTAACAGCCGGTATTTGGGAAGTTGGAACCGATGTTGCAGCAGGCACCTATGACGTGACAACACCACACGGAATCGGCTACGTCCAAATCTTTGACCCAGATGGCGACCATCAAGTCTACGAATTCATCGCCAATGAACTGAGCCAAACGAAAAGCACTATCAAACTAACAGAAGGTCAGATGGTAAGAGTAACCGACATCTCATTAGTAAAACTAAAACCCTCTGAATGAAAAAATCGTCCAGGTCCGGACGATTTTTTTACTCTTTATTAATATCTTTCGCAATTAAAATAGCTCTTTTCGCATAATGAAAAGCGAGATAACCACACATTCCAATAAATATAATACCAAAACCAAACCATAAATAACCCAAATATTGCGGCACCGATACCGCTACAGCCGCAACTAATAACCCTCCGATTAATAAATAAGTCAGAACTCGCGCTAACATAATTGAACCCCCGACCAAAAAAAGTATTGACAAGTTAAGTATAAGCTATTATATTAATATTTGTCGATAAATTTAATTGAACAAATTTCAACAATACGACTCCGTAGCTCAGCTGGGAGAGCGCCACCTTGACAGGGTGGAGGTCGGTGGTTCGAGCCCACTCGGAGTCATAGGGTGCCAAACCTAACTAGACCTCCCTCGCCCACTGGGCCCGGGAGGTCTTTTCATGTTCAAAGATATTTTGTAATGTTTACTTAAAATACTTGATTTGAATGGTTGTGGTCACATATTGGTCACATTGATTATTAAATAAAATTTTCTCTTACTGGATTGATTTATAAAAGAAATAACAGTGATTAAAAGATAAATATACGTTCTAGAGATCCTTCATCTAACAAATATCCAATCCGTTACATTTTTTTTTGGAAGTTCTCTATTAATTGATTGAACTCATCATTACTCATATTTACATAAATGTTTTTTAGATATATCTTTTTAAAGTGCGTTACCTTTCTATACGAAAGTTTACATGCTTTTATTATTTCCCACCTATGCTTTCTTTTAATTATTTTATCCTTTGGTTCTTTAAAACTCATACTTATGAATAGTTGTTGGTATTCTGAAAAGGTAGCAAAACAATATGCGATTGGAATAAAAAGAAAAGATAACGCTATAGGGATGGTAAATTTAATTAGTAGATCCAAACTATTAAAGGTAACATAATTCTCGATAGCTTTTTTTAGAGTCAACCCAAGGATTCCAAATCCTACAAATGCTGTGATAAACGATAATAACTTTTTAACCTTATAATACTCATCCTTAGTAGTAGCAACTGTTTCTAATAAAATTAAAAATGTCAAAAGAGGTAATAGGATCAATTCAGTGAGAATGCTAAATGTAATTGTACTTAATAAAAACTCAACAATAACAATAAATTTAAAATTCCTTTTTAATATATTCGTAAAATAATGATTGTTTTCATTGATTGTTATAACACCAAAACTAACCGGTACCCCAACAAAAATCACCCAGAAAGTAACATCTTTCAAATAATTCAATTCCCAGAATGAAAACAATGAAGCTATTACTATCAAAATTGTAGAGTATATAATAATAATAACCAATGGAATAATTATTTGCTTAGATGTAGCAGTTCGAACCACATTAAATACAGAGTCTCTAATTTTAGGCTTTGAAAGAATAAAGATAGTGAAGATAATAATCCAAATTCCAATAGCAATTTCACGACTAGAGAATATGTCAGGGAATGAAGCAAAATCAAGTTGAGATATTCCTTTAATAACTATACTTGTAATAGACTTAATATCCATTTCACCTAATATAAAGCCAGCTATAAAAACCAGTATAAAGCTAAATATTCGTTTCATTCCTAGTGACTCCCTTTTATTATCAATGTACCTCATTTGAAGCATGTGGGTGGTTCTTCTGCTTCGATAGGTAATATATAGGAGAGCCACCCTATGGTTAAATTAAACATTATTATCATATCGTAATGTTCTACCCCGTAAATTTCTCCTGGATACTGGGGTCAGACTCTTTTTCTTTCGATTAAACTAAAATGAATCATTGTCTTCTGTACAGTTAAAACATTTATTATTTAAAATAGCTTCTATATGATAGAATTCACCGCAAGCTTCACATCTTTTTTGTTGGTCAATGTCTGACAATATGTGTTCCTCCGGATGAAATATTCTTCTTATCCATTGCTTTTGGATAATCAAAGATGTATCTAACTTCCATTTATTTATTCTACTTCTTCTTTGATAAACTACCCTAGCTTCATCAAGTTTTTGTTTAAATTCCTTGTAATCACAATTGTTAACTTTTATATAATGCTCCTCAGCTTCATTTGCCCTACCATTTTTTTCAGCTATATTAAAATGAATTGTATCATGGCACAATCTGCATATCCCTATTATATTAACAAGCTTTTGGATATGTTTTTCTTCATCCCATTCCCATACTTCATGGGCATCTAGCATACAATCTTGTTTCCTGCAAATTTGACATTGGTTATTATATATATCATAAACTTTTTTTCGTAATATTTCCCATTCGGGTTTTGCTCTCAAATTTTGCCCAATAGCTGTCCTTGGTATAAATGCGAGTTTTAGTTTCACTTTTTTCACTCCTTATCATTTTCCAAGAAGATTATCTTACGAGTTATCTGCATGTAAAATATAGGAGGGGCAATGCTTATCAGTGTAATTACCAACCAACCCTCGCCGTTTATTAAGCAATTTATTTTTTGTTTCTAATATAGTTGTTATTTCATTAAACGAAAATAACTTATATGAAAGTATATTTCGTCTAATAGAACCATACATTTGGATTATCGTAATAAGTAAATATTTCTTTGAAATAAGTGTTTTAATTATCTTATTTTGCATCAATTTTACCTCCAACGCTATTCTATTTACTAGACAAAATACCTTAGTTACTAGTAAAAATAGTTTAAAAAACTCGTGAATCTGATTATAATTAAAGATGTTGCCGGTGATGCACTAGAAAAGTATAGTATCTTAAGTGAAAATCTACGCCTACCTAATAAATAAATTATTTCTTAAAATATTTCCGTTTTTATTTTATTTCCTTTATACTTATGAAGTTTAATCAATTGTTGTACACCAACTTATGATAATAGGTTGGATTTGGAAGCGTTCACTAACCCAAATTAAGCTTAATAAATCCTATAGATATTAAAAATATTTGTCTTCAGTTCTAGTATTAAATTGATTCAATCAGACATTTATGTTGAGCAACTTTATTTTAAAATAATCTCCCTAACTCTATCGTTTAGAAAACTATCGACAGCTCTATGTCCATTGTCTTTCATTTTACTTAACATGCTCTGTAAATCTGTATCATCTATTGGAATAATTAGTCCTCTATTATCCTTATATGTGTCAGTACATCTTTTAATAAACAGGTCTTTATTCTCTATATGTCTACAAACAAGGAATCCAGCCATTCCTCTGTTGACAGAAAACCTTCCTGATAATTGATCCAATTCTGGATTTGTTATTTCCGAAGAATAATTTTTGCATTCAACAAAAATATATTGGGAAGGTATCTTTTTAACATCGTGCAATTGGTGAAAAAAACCTTCTCTTGCTGCATTATCAAATGTTATATCAATTCTTTTTCTACCTTCATGAATTTCCTGCTCTTTAACTGGACAAATTAATTGTGGATAAAATAAGAATGCTAGTACACCCACAATATGGTCATGAAACTTATTTGCATTTTTTGTCCCTGAAGGAATATTGCTTAATTCATCTTTCATTTGATTAACAAATGATTCTAAATCTATTAAATCCTCTTCTACTTGAGTATTACTTAAAGGATCCATTTCATTCTTAATGCTTTCTCTAAACCTTTGGTAAACTTCAGGGTGCTCTTTAGTAAATTCCCTCAAGTATTCCTTGCTATTGGCGTTTTCTGTTTCTTTTAATTTCTTTTTTGAGGGTGGATGAATTTTTACTTCACCGCTTTTTAATTTCTCTACTCTTATTAATGATGTTCTTAAGCGAACATGTTCGTTTTGAAGAAAGTTTAATACAAAGTGATCACAGTATCTTTCAGGTGTATATCTAATACTAAAAGAAACAACACCCTTTGGAACTAAGAGTATTTTCTTGCCTTTTATAACTAACATTTCAGTATGGGTATTTTCCCAAGAAAGAGATTGATCGTTCCAATAATAACCCGATGGTACATCTTGAGTAAGCTCAATACCATGTAGCTGGCATTGATTCTGAGTATATTCGATTAGATGTTTTCTTATAACATTAGTGGTTAAGTCTGAGATTTTATCTTTCCCAATATTCTCTACAAAAATCGGAACATCTTCAAGGTGTCCTACTATACCAGATTCTACTGCTCTACTATTAATTATATGTTCAAATATTCTTGTAGCTTCATCAGTTCCTACACCTCTACCTTGTGGATTGCCGGTGGAAACTCCTAAACATGTTTCATTAGGCTCACTTAAGTATTGGAATAATCTCTTAGCTTGATCATAGTTCCCTTCTTTTAACAAACTAATTACGGTTTGAAAATAGTTCTGAATTGTTTTATATGCAGAGATTGACCAAAAATCATTATTGGTTGACAAAAAATACGGATCTAAAAATAATGGCAAATCTTGATCAACATCAATATTTATAAAATCTAGTTGTCTTTGATCTTTCTCTAAATTAAATAAATCATTAATTTTCAATTACATCCCTCCAGTTAAGTTTTGCCTACTCAAACTTGTTTTGTTATCCGATAAAATTTAATCACAAATTATCAGACACCTGTCAACAATTCTTTTGGATATATTAAAAAGAAGCCTTACATCATTCGACATTTGTGAGTACAACCAGTTTCTTTAAATCTAATAACCCAACTGAGTTGTGCTTTGCCACCCCTTCAGCAAAAGATGCAAAAACCACAGTTAGAGATAAATAAACATTAACATCAATTGAATTCGCCCCAAGCAATAGCTTTCACAAAATCTTCAGTCGCTTACTCAATTATTTGTTCATTGGGTTGAGGTTGATATTGCTTCGGTGCGATACAGTCGGTGTAATTCTTTTTTCTCCAAATCGATATAAGTTCGTCATTATTACCTGCTAATTTCACCACCATTTTTTAATATCATTTTCTCATTAAATCTATTAATAACTTTGAATCCCAAATTTCAATAACTTCTTTGGCAAAACATCATCTAGATTTTGAATATCAGCATCATTAAGTTCTATTAAATTAAATTCGTATTTTTTGTATATTTCCAATTTAGTTTCTTTACGTTGTATGTATTTGGGATCATTCTCATATCCCCAGTATTCAATATAAACCTTGCCGACTGGTAAATAAAAATCAGAGTAGACTTCTTCTTCAATTGGAAGCCTTCTTTCATAAGCATGAGCAATCTCTGACATATACAACCAATTATCGATTAGCATTTCCGCTTTGGATCTTACAAAATGACCATCAGCAGCTCTGTGTTTTGCAATAAACTTTTCTCTAAAACCAACTTCCTCGTTGGAGCTTATTTGTACCTCCGGGCTTCCTTCTTTTATTTCTTCAATAGTTTCCACAAGACGTTTATTTTTTAGGATAGTTTCAGGCCATTTGACATAAGGTACACCTGTTTTATTATGTTCAAGTTGCTTACCTCCAAGGCTTTCACCTAGTTTTGTTGTGATCCAGCCTTTTCTATCTTTTTCAATCCATCCTAGTTCTGAAAGTATAGGATTAATCCTTAATCTCGATACATCAAATTCTTCAGCTAATTTAGTTGTAGATAAATACTTTTCTTTAATGTTGTTCTCTTTAAGTTCTGAATCATCCATGACGGATGCTGGCCATGCAATCCATTGACGATCTCCTCTAGATTTTACTTGACCACCTTTTTCTTTACCTTTCTCTGTAAGCACCCACTGTTGATCAACTCGATCAATCCAATTATTTCTTAGTAACCGTTCAAACATTTCTTTAGTACTTATATTCATCTCTTTAGATAGATTAGTAGACGATAAATATTTATCTTTAGTGTTATTCAACTGAATACCTCCAAATAAACTATGTTAAATTAATCCAATTATATATTTCGACATTAATTGTTAAATTCCTCCAAAAAAAGAGTCCTGATAATAAAATCAGGACTCAATAATTATGTTATTTACCGTATTGTGTATACCAACCAGGTTGCTTCTTAGTAGAACGGCTTCCATTAGGTGCGTATTGGAAATAAATTTCTTCATTTGCTAGTTCTTTAAAAATTGGTTTTAACTCATTTCCACCAACAACCCATAAACTTCCACCTTTATCACGCTTATCAACTACACTTAACCCTTTATTTGCTAAATGCTCAATTAACCAGTCATTTGATTCAACACTTGAATTTTTAACACTTTCTTTCTCAAATAAATTCATTTGTTGAATACCGTCTGTTTCATCTACAAATAACTTTAATTGACTATCAGTTCTAATATTATCGTTAGTAAAAGGTTTTATTAAATCCTTATCATCTTCAAAATTATCCTGTTGATTAGAATTCCTAACTTGGGTTTCATTTTTTTCCTCAGCGTTAGCTTTAGATAAGTTTGGCTCAATTCCCAATTCATCTAATGTCAACCAAAGACTTTCCATTGCTTTCTTTCTGTTAAAGTAAAATTCTCTACCTCGAATACGCCAGAACTTCCAACCGGCTCTTTCTAATGATTCTTGTCGTTGTATATCTTCCTCAAACTTTTCAGGCCCGTGCCATTTCTCACCATCACATTCAATCGCAAGTCTGTCACGAATACCTTCAATAACAAAATCAATACGATATCCTCCAACTTTAACTTGTGGAGTTACTTTATAACCTTTAGCTAAAATCATCCTCAATACATCTAATTCAAAAGGTGATTCACATAAATGTTCTAGATCTTCAACTTCTTCATTAACCCTAGTCGGATTTTTACAATAGCTTAATAATGAGTATCTATAATCAGTATTGTTTAACTCATTTGTATCAACTGAGTGATACAATCGCATTTGATTTTTAGCGCGACTTGCAGCAACATTATAAGGTTGTTTTTCACTCGATTTTGTAAGTTGTCTGAAGTTTCTATTAGGTGCCACAACCATTGAAAGGAATACAATGTCACGCTCATCCCCTTGTAAATCATATGGGTTTCCACAGATGATTTTTCGAGCGACATATTCAGCATCACCAATTTTATCTCGAATTAAAGTCTCTAAAAGTTTATGCTGTTTATTTCCTTGTAAGGTTATAACACCAATTGTCTGACCGTTATAATTTGGATCATGAACGACTTCAAAAATATCGTTAGCTATTGATTCCGCTTCAGGTTCATTAATATCTTTATCTTTTTCATCGTTATATCCATCTTCAACTTTAACTGCCATCACTGGTGGATCTATTTTTTCTTCTTCTAAAGGTAATCTTAACGGTATCATTTCTCCACCATAGCTAAGGTCATTAGAAAATTGAATAATTTCTGGTACACACCTAAAGTGTTCTCTAAGCATTAATTTTCCTTCTTTAGGAAATGTCT
This sequence comes from Tenuibacillus multivorans, assembly GCF_900103915.1. Taxonomy (GTDB): domain Bacteria; phylum Bacillota; class Bacilli; order Bacillales; family Alkalibacillaceae; genus Tenuibacillus; species Tenuibacillus multivorans. Next base: position 339,412 of record NZ_FNIG01000002.1, read on the forward strand.
GTTCAGCAATTTCATATAAGGATATATTCCCGTCAAATAGATCTGAATTTGGAATATCAGGCAAATAACGATTAACTAGTTCATTGACATCATCTTGTTTGACACCAATAGCTTGTGGACTTATTTGTTCATCGTCACCTACAACTATCATCTTTTTCCCTCTTAAAAGTACATTTGCTGAAAAAATGTCACACTGACTGCTTTCATCAAAAATAACAACGTCAAACTTATCGTTAGTAATCGGAAAGTTCTCAAGGACTTGTGTCGTTGGCATAATCCACACCGGAATAGCACTCTGAGCATCTTTCATTGACTCTCTAGCGCTATTTAAGTATTGTCTTGCATACTTACCTGTTCCCTTACCAAAACGCCTAATGTAGGATTTCCATGAAGATAAGGCCCTTTTTTCTTTATCAGAAATTCGTTCTATCTGATTCTTCCATGTTGAATCTTTTACAATATCTCGAATTAATTCTCTTTGTTTATTCTTCTCTTTATCAATTAATTTTCTTAATTTAGAAGCATTAATATCTTTAGTCTGATCAAGCCATGTTCTTAATTTTTTTAGTTCAAATGATTTTAAAAAGTTTTCAGGATACTCCCACACTTCTCCGACTGACATTTCGATAGACTTTTTAGTCAAAGGTAAAATATCATTCATTTTAGTTAATAACTCATAAAACTTGTGAACATCTTTTTTCGTTTCATATAATTCTAACAGCTGACTTAATAAACTATCCCATTTAACAGAATCTTGATTTTCAAAAGCCTCAATCATTTCATAGATAATTGAATGGGAATTGCCTTTTTCGCCAAACGATTTTAGATTAGATAATTCTTTTTGATATTGTTCAAACCATTTTTTATACTCCAAATATGTTTTTGCTTGCTTTACATTTATTAACAAAGAATTAACCTCGTCAATTGAATACAAATCAACATGATTAATTGAAAGCTTATCTTCTAAATCATTCATTATTTCAAAAACTTTTATAACGGTTTTTAATTCAGTTAATCGGTCTTCAAGGATATGAGGAAAACGCGTTTCATTTTGTTCAATATTAGGATGATTAATTTCTGACATATTTCCGTTAAAAATTCTTGCTGTTTCTGCCTTCAATTCTTGAAATTTAATATAATCTTCTATTGGTACAAAATCATCTAATGTTGATAATGGTTTATCATTTAATACAGAATCTTCAAATAAATATTTAGTTTGTTTACCTTTAAAAAGGAAAAATGTGAGATTTGGTTTTTTGCCACTTTCGAGTCGTTCTTTTGCAACTGTAATATCATTTTTTAATTCATTGAGATCTTTATCAGGTAAATTCACGGTATGAGTTACTAATTTATTATAATAGTGAAACAATTGATTACAATTATCTTCCATGACATTCACCAAATCTATCCAACGCTCTTCTCTAATTCCCCCAGCTCTTAAATCATTTAATACAGATTTATATCCATCATCCTGGATAATGTGTTTAAAGTTTAAAATGCTTTCAAGAGATTGAATATATTCGTCTACTGCAGATATTTGATCAGGTAATTGATAAGCTTCCAACTGTTTATAACCTTCGTCCTTACCTTTTGCTAATTGTTCACCATCATCAATAAATTCCTTAAAGGCTTTTTCGTTTTTTAGATCAACATCAATTTTCGGAAGAGTTGTGGTATATAATTTTAAATCAATAGCATTTAATCGATTCCTTAAATTCCAAAGTTCTTTAAGCTCAACTTCGTTCATTGGAAACTCAGATTCCATTTCTATTTCATCTAATATCCATTCATAATTAACATCTGAATCAGATAGCTGTTTTGCAACATCATATTTAAATAATTCTTCACCTTTATACTTGAGAACAGTACCTTCTTTTTCCGTGTAATCCTTCAATTGATTGATAAGCTTAGCTTCTTTTCGCTTACTTTCGTCAAGCTCTTTAAGACTTAAATTAACATTCTTATTTAATTTATCAGTGTCTAATTCTCCAAGTTTTTCGCTAATTGTATTTATTGACTTCTCTATTTCTTGTAAAGAATCTCTTCCACCACCTAAAACTGGAACACATAGATCTTGAATTTCTTTTGGTATTTTACTTTTCAGCACTCTTAGTGGGCTTTCTTTTTGACTTGTGATTAGTACCCTTTTTCCTTCTGCCAAGAAGTGAGAAACTAAATTAGCGATTGTATGTGTTTTTCCTGTTCCAGGTGGGCCTTGCACAGTTACACCATAGTTTCTTTCAATTCTTTTAACAATTTCTTTTTGTTGCTCATTGTATTCTAGCGGGAAAAACAATTGATTTTTAGTGAATTTATTTACATGGTTATTATTTGAATCTGCATCATTAATTACTTTTTGCTCAACCTTATCACCTAATATTGACTTCACAGCTTCATTCATTTCTAGTTTGCCTGAATCGATTTGTTCAATTATGTTTTCTAGGTCGTCACGTAATACACGAGTATTTTTAACTCTAAAAATAAAAACAGTATCATCATAAATAATTGGTGTATTACGAATTTCCATATCTTCATTAAACTCTTTATATTCTCCGTTTGCGTCAATCGTATGAACTAATTGAGTAAGTAAATCAGAGATATCATCTTTTATATCGAATGTTTTTAAACTATTTAATATTTCATCAACCCTGTTTTTGTTCGGCAAACTAACACCAGATAACATTTCACGTTCCACATTATTCATCTCATCGATTCTACTTGCTGTAATTATTCCCTTCTCTGCGTCTAAATCCAACTCTAATTTTTGAGTAATTAAAGGGGAGCGAATAAGCCCTATTTTTTTATCTGGATGTTTCCAAGTTAAGATACCTCTACCAAATACCAATTCAAGCGATTCACCTTCACGATCAAAACGAGAGACTAAATCAAAAAATTCATTATATAATTTTTCTAGTTTCTTTTTCTCTTTTAGATTTTCTGCCCATTCTTTCCATTTACTGATAAAATAATGATATAATTTTACTCTTTCTTCATCATCTTCAAATTTTTCTATTATTTCTTCACCATGCTCATTTAAATATCTTTTCTGACCTTCATGATTGGGAATCGTATTTTCATTGTTTAAATTAAAATCCAACCATTTTTTAATTGTCTCATTAGGGTAAGGAGGAATTTCCTCTTCTCTTCGAATTTTGGGCTTATGTATTTCCAAAAATGTGTCTTGATCATCCAATTCATTATCAACATTACAACCTTCTATTTCCTTTAATTCATTAGGGTTCCAATGTTTTTCGAACCCCCTGAAGTCTCTTATAACTTTACCAGTTAGTTTTGTTAACTCTAGTAGATATTCGTAAAATCTTTTTTCTTTAGGGATACTACTGGTTTGCACAAAATCACCTCTTTAAACCCAACTATTGTAATCTTATCTTACAATAATTAACTTATACTTTAAAATTTATAATTTAATCAATGGAATATTAATTTTAAAAAATAGAGCTAAAGATACTAGAATCTTCAGCTCACTTTCTTCAGTTAGAATTTCCATAATTCAACTACTTTTTCACATAACTGTTTAGACCTCTCTAAAACTTGATCAAACTTAAACTCACTATATTCTGCAATGTTTTTCGTGATATGAATATTAGACTTCTTATACTCCTCAACCTTTGCTTTAAAAGGATTATTTGATGCACTAATATTTAACGATTGGGCTAGAAGTGTAAGGTTACCGATTCTGTTCACATAATCTCTGTGTAAGTCCTTTGCATGCTTTCCTAAGTAACTCTCCCAATCACCAAATTCCCGTTTGGATTTTTTAGTCGTTATCTTTTGTGGAATGATGTGCTCTAAGTGTAGTTCATTACCAGCATTTAAAGTATATTCACCCTGATCGTTTATTAAATCATACTCGATTTGTTCAAGAACATATTTTGCTCTTCCTTCATTATTATTGAAACTATTGTTTGAGAACTTGTCTCTAAATTCATTATCGCTTGGTAAATGTTTAGAAAGTTTCTCTTTTACATTCGAACTTATATTTTCATTTTGTACATGTACTAAATTTGCAAAAATAGTATCCAATTCACCAGTTCTGTATTCACACACGTGTCTTCTTAACATGAATGTTTCTATAAGTTTCAGAATTTGAATTTTTTCTTTATCATGGACGTTTCGTTGAAATAAATCTAAAAGAAATATATTTGATGGGAATGACTTTATTTTCACTAAATTTCTTAAATGTCTATTAAATACTTTATTTTTAAACGCCTGATTTCTTATTTGTCTATAAATGTTCGAGGCATTCCGAAGTCGTTGAGCAAAATCTATGATTGTAATTTTCTGGTGTCCGTTGATATTGTTAGAGTCTTCTTCCTCTACATCAACATTTACATCTTCTGATACATCATCGTCTGTATCATGTGAAGGGTCTTCATATTCAGTAAATTCATTTAAGTCCTCTGCTTCCAAAACCGTACTAAAGTATAACTTCTTGAATTCAGGAATAATATTGGATCTCGTAATTTTTTTCTTTAATACATACGATAAACATTGTCTAAAGAAATCATCTGTATTTATTCCATCAAGATTAATTATCATCTTAGTCCAATAATCTTTTACCTTATCTAAGGTATTTTCATCAATTAAAGATGCATGACCTAAGACGAAATTTTTAATAATATCGGTTGGACTTAATTTAAGGCCTCGATTGTTAATGGTCTCAAATAACTTATAAGCATCTTTCGCATTGGCTACATCTAACCGAATAACAAAAGTATTGCTCTTTAATTTATGGACAAACTCAAATAACTCCCTTTCGGAGAAATTATTTAATTCACTTTTAAAGAAATTATAAGCTTCAATAAACCTTTTATTATTCAAAGACTCAATATCATGGTTTTCTAGAAACTTCACGAAATCAGGATCATCAAGATCACCCAAAGTTAATTTCCTTTTTGGTACTCTATCAAACCCTTTACAAGTAAGCATGGATTCCATCTCTTTATGCAGTTCATCGTTATTCATTTCCTTAAATTTGTCTGACAAAGCTTTTATTAATATTGTCAATGTGGTTGTTCTTTGTTGGCCATCGACTAGCTCTAACGCATTAATACCAATAGAGTGATCCGAAACTAAACATAATATATTACCTAATAAATGACTGTCGTTTTGGTTTAACAGTCTAATATCATGAAATAAATCAGCCCATTGTTTTTCACCCCAAGAATATCTTCGTTGGTAGGCCGGAATAACAAATTGTTCATTAGTACTACTTAATAACTGATTAATCGTTAAAGTAGTTGGCGTGATTTTCATAATACCTTTCCCCTCATAATCTTTTTTTATATCAATAATAGCCCTTGCTCCATGTGATGTTCTGTGACGTCTGTTCCTAATATTTCATACACATACACACGACTCTTAATCGGCTCATAATCTTCTTCAATTAATTGCTCTTTAAATGAATGAATATCATCTGTGACCACTATTAAACGACTTTCACCATCTGCTTCCTCACTGATGAAATCAACCAAACCGAATGCTGGTTGTGTTCTAACGTTCATTCTTCCATGATTCAATTCATAATCTTCAATTAAATTTAAATAGTCTTCAGGTACAACTCGGCCATTACCTACGCCATTTGGCTTAACTTTAAATTGGGCTACTCGTTTAACAGGCTTTAATTGAATGGATCGTTCACGGTCAATTTCAGATAATCGTTCTTTGCTTCGGTCTTCCATTTCATCAATTTGAGCATATGTTTGGTTAATTAAAGCACTATTCTTTCCTTCAACATTTCCTTCTTGATATTTCTTCAAGCGTTCTTGTAACGTTTCCATTTGATCTTCAAATGACTTCCTTAAGAAAACTCGTTTTCGATTAGCATAGTCTTCTCGTTTTCGTTGAATGGTTTTGAGTAGTTTTCTTGCGTGATCGATGACATGACGTTTAATATTTTGTTCTTCATTGTCATATGTGTTTATAACGTCTAGTGTTTGATTAAAAATTAGGTAAGGCGATAGTTGAATAAATTCACCATTCGCACGTCTTCCTGTTAACATTAATTTTTGTTCAAGTTCTCTTCCATTACCATCAACAATTGTCATCTGATTCAATTCCATAGTCATCACTTCTGGAATGGATGCTTGAACTTCATATAATGGTAGAACAGATTGTTGCATTTCTTTTGCTGTCAGTTTCATTACTAAACTAAATAGTGCATTATCATTTTCAACCATTGATAATGAGTCAGATTCTTTTGATGTTGTTAATGCAAACCGAATAGATTCATCGAAATTAAACATAAGTTTTTGGTCACGCGCAAAATCTCTGATACGTTTAGGAAAACGGTCAATACGTACTATAGATTGATCAGCAGACATACTCATCCTTGTTCTAGTATTTTGCAGGCTATCAACTACGAACTTTCCATAAAAGCGATTCGGAATACTGTGAATGGAAACTTCATCAAACGATCGCTTCGCACCTGGTAAGTCAAATTGATCATCTAAGCGTTCATTCTGAGCGAGCTCCAGTAAACGTTTATGTTCTTCCGATAATGTCTTTTCCATGTGTTCAATCACTTCATCTAAATCTTCACGTCCTGTAATCGCCTGTTCCATGACTGAAGATAAATCCGCTTGACGGTCTTCAAGAACTTCGCCTACGAAGTCATAGACTAAATCTTGTCCAAGATCTTCACGCATCTGTTCCATTTTAGTTAATAAGCGAGTTAGCACATCACCTTCGCGAGTATTTGTGGCAACTAAATTAAAAACAAACACTTCATTCTTCTGTCCTATACGGTGAATACGACCCATTCGTTGCTCTAAACGGTTCGGATTCCAGGGGATATCATAGTTCACCATTTGATTACAAAATTGTAGGTTGATTGATTCTCCACCAGCATCAGTAGCTATCATAATTTGGACATCATTTCGAAATTTTTCGACTTCCTCTTGTCGTCTGTCCATTGAAAAGTCCCCAACGATTTTCGCTACTTCAGGAACATAAGCTTTTAATTTCTTTTCTAAATAGTTAAGCGTATCCTTTGATTCTGTAAAAATTAATATTTTTTCACCTTGATCTAACAATCCACCAGCACCAAACAACGTTTTTTCAAGCTCTTGAAATTTACGTTCTTCATGATTTTGCCTAATCACATTGGCTTTACGAATGAGCTGATCTAACATTTCAATTTCGGCTTGTAATTCATCAAAATCAAGTTCTTCAAACTCGCCTTCAGCGTATGCTTCAAATAGCTCCTGTTCCTCTAAAGAACTGTCTTCATAATCTTCATAGTCCATCATCATTTGTTGCACTTTTTGCCCTGTTTCTAGCACTTTTTGCAACCGTTCTTTACGGCGTACTAGCGATAAATAAATCGCTTCGACTGATGAACTTAATCTTCTTTGCAAGATCATCATGGCAAAGGCAACATTCGGTTTGTTATTTTGCTGGGCGCGATTAAAATAATGTCTGACATAATCTGTTACAGCTTCATACAAGTCAATCTCAGCAGGACTTAAGTTAAAGCCTAACGTTTTAGTTGTTCGTTTTGGAAACAACGGTGTTCCATCAAAATTAACCATATTTTCTTTTAAACGGCGAATAACATAAGGGTTACTTTTCTCCAATATCTGATCTCCACGATTCAGTTGGGAAAAAATATCATGATCTACCAGACTCATTAAATGCCGAAAATTTTCTTTATCACCTTTATGGGGCGTTGCCGTTAATAAAAGACAATGCTCTGAATGTCTTAATAAATTCTCGCCTAACTGGAACATCTTGGTTCTCTTCACTTTTCTTTTCTTCTGACCAACCGTATAAGCCGCCATTTTATGTGCTTCATCCACAATGACTAGATCAAAATGAGCATTCAAGATCATGTTTTTAATATCTTCACGAGATGCCCAATACATTGATGCAATGACTTGTTGATGCATATCAAACGGATTAATCTCACCTGACGCTTTCAAGTAATCACGAGTGATAATAACAAAGTCTTCATCAAACTTCTCTTTTAACTCCGCTTGCCATTGTTTTAACACGACAGGTGGAACGAGTATTAATGTTTTTCGAATCATGTTACGTGCTTTTAATTCACGGATGAGCATTCCAGACATTATAGTTTTACCAGCACCTGGATCGTCTGCTAAAAGATAACGAACTTGTGGTGCTTGTAACATCTTGCTATAAACCGCTTCTATTTGGTGTGGCAATGGAATTAAACTCTTATTTCCGCGAACACGAGAATGTGAATATTCCTTTTCAGTTCTTAACACATGATACTGCAGGTAATGTTGGAAGCGATGTTTTAATAGATCGGACGCTTTATCTTCAGAATAATGCTCAATTTCTTGTAATTGGTATTTCTCTAAATAATTCTCAAAGAATTGATTCGACTCTCGTCCTACTGCTTCGATCAAAAATAAGTCATCATCAACATTTTCAATATGTTTGATTTGAACGGGTTCAGGCCAAAACGAAGCTCCAACAATTTCACCTTTTTTAAGCACGATAACACCTTCTTTTCCTTCTCAACTTAATACAACGCTTCATATAAACGTAAAACAAATTCTTCTTCTAAGTATGGTACATTACCTTTATTCGTTACTGTTTCGATTTTTAGCTTACATGTTTCACCGATTTTATAATGTTTTTCAATTAAATTGAATTCAACTTTTCTGTTACGCTCTCGGTTTTCACCTTTTAGGTCAAACACAAGCTCCACTTCATTTGATATGCGTTCCTCACCTTGATAAAAAGCAGCACGAATTTTACGTGACGTATATTCATCGGAAACACTTTGCTCCTGATAAAATGAAATCGGAACACGATAATTCGTAATGACCTTATTAATCATCGCAACAGCTAATTCAACTGGCTGCGCTTTATCTATACGTCGATACTCGATTAACGGAACAACCGCTTCTTGTGGTAATGCCCCTCCATGTATAAACTGAAGACCACCACCTGTTTTAAATCGGTTTAGACTCTTCGCAAGAACGGACTCAACATTTTTTAAGGGCGACTGACGCTCCGTTAACATAATCGCTCCTTCAGGTACAGACAATTCATGACCAATTGCAAAACGACGACTGCCGTCTATAACCTTTCCATCAACAGCCGGAATCTTTCCATGCTCTTCAATTTGTTTAAACTGAAATAAAAAGCCATGATCTGCTGTTATAAAGATTCGTTTCGCTTGAAGTCCTGATAATCGACCAACCGCATAATTTAAATCTTCAATAGCATTTTGAACAGCTTCGTAAGTTTCATGTTCTGTTTTATTTGAGTCGCCATGTGCATCAATACGATCATGATATAAATAAACTAACCGCTTTCTTCTTAATAACTTCTCTGCTTCACTTGATTTCATATTTAACAGATCTTTTAATTTTAAAACTTCTGTTTGAGGTTCTGTTGACCGCAATATTTTAAGACGACTACCCATTCCTTTTGTAGAGTTTCCGTCAGCATAAACTACACCTTTTTCATCAGCTTCAAGCTCACGATGTGGTAATAATGAAGCCATGCCTAATTGCGTATAAGTGGGATAACTCGCTGCCATTGGTTCAATGTTCGATGTTCCATTCTCACGCTCTGATAATTGTTCATGAAGCTCATAACCCGCTTCATAGCGAAGTGCATCTGAAATAATGACAAACACTCTAGTATTTTCTTTTTCCAAAATAGGACGAATCTTCTTCGCAAAAAACGTTCGTTGTGGCATCAATTTCGAGATATAACCATCTTCTAACTTGAAATTCATCTCTTCTGCGATTCGGCGTAAATACTCATTTTCATACCAGTTAGTTAAACGACTAGCAATTTCCTCAAGCATGTCTTTTGTTTCAAGGTGTACAAATTGATGCATAAAATGACGATAAGTCTGATCAACTTCATATAGATGCTTAGCATAACTTTCGTAAAAGTCCGGCTCTTGATGCAATCGTTGAACAACAGTTTTCAACTTCTCCATTCGAACGGCTTCATATAACGTTTCATATAGAGAGTTTAGTTTACCCTTTGAGCCCCAATGAGTTTTTAGTCGCTGATCTATCAACGATAAACGCTCATCAACATCTATCGTTTGATGATAAAGTTCATCAATACACTTCTCAATGATAAGTGCATCAATAACAGGAAAAGTTTCAGCGAGCTTATAGTTCTCAATATCTTGATCAGCTAACTGTTCCCTTACTTGATTTACCTTTTCCCATTCTTTAATTTGTTCTTCTAGTACTTCACAATCACTATGTTGTAACCATTCTTCAACGAATAGTGCACAGACGTTAGGAGAAGACGATGTCCATTGTCTGTCCCATTGCTCCACCGTAAAGTTAGCATGCCTTTCAAAATGTTGATAAATTAATACGTTTAATAGCTCAACGAGTGGTTCTTCCGAAGAATCCAATGACACACCAAAATAACGACCAATGATTTCAAAGGTGCGTTCTAACGAAAAATTACGCTTCAGCTTTTTCATATATTCCTTATCTTGGGTATTTAAACCATTCATAAGTAACTGACGTGCAATGACTCTTACATCAGGTACAGTTGCCTTGACTAATACTGCCAACATACTCAGTTCAAACTGATAGTCATCAGCTTCTTCACGTAACACTTTCCCCAACTTTCTTTTACGCTCTTGGCTATCAAAAAATAAAGGATACTGTTCCATCATTGGACGTAAAACATGATCAGATACTTGTAAGTCTTCAGATAAAATGGCTGTTTCATCTGCCTTAAATTCAGCATTATACGATAATACATCCAATAACATATTGTCTTTATCATTAGGTCTCGGTGCATCAGAATATAATAAGAATGAATCGGATTTTCGCTCAAGTTCAATTTCCACTTTCAATTGAAAAAAGTTACTGTCGGTCAAGTGTCTAACCTCAATATCAGCTAACTGAGCTTCTAGTTCATCTACGTTTACTTGTTTCTGTGGGTCATACCAAAAAACAATCGCTCGTTCTTTGTTGGCCTTTTCTTGTTGTATTTTATCCTGTAACTTCTCAATCACATTCACGGCTTTCACCTCATTATGTAAAGAGAAAGAGGGAAACTCCCTCTTTCTTGTTATTTAATCTTAGATAGCACTTTATCAAATTTGGCATAATTAACTTTGACACCATCGTCTAAGTCAATGTCAATTTGTTCATTAGCATATGTCGCTAAATGCTTATCAAATTCTTGAAGTTCATCTAGCTTCTTTTGATAATCGGTTTTCGCTTTTTCCAGACTACGTCTATCCGTTGCAGATAAACTAGGATTAGCTAAACGTGTATCAATCATATTAATTTCGTTTTGATACTTCGATTGTATCTCTTGTAAATGCTCAAAACGAATCGTTGCCATCGTATCTGGTTGATAGCGATGCATATAGATGAGTGTTCGTAACCCCTTTTGTTTACCAGATTCAACCAACCAATAAATTGGACGTTTTTGATAAGTTTTACAATGATCTTTGAAAAACTCATCTAAGAAATAACGACGCAACCGCTCCTCAGACGATTCATTTTTCTTCATGTTTAATGAATCAGCTAACCAACGCATATTCTCATCAACAGTTTCTGGACTAAATGCTACAGATAAAAACCCTCTTAAACGTAAAATAATATCGTTATCAAAGTAATGGTCATCAGTCAGTTGAATAAGACCTTCTGGGTTTGGTTTAAATGATTCATACTTTGAATCATCAAACTTACCACCTGCATAAGCGATGCCTTCAACATCTAAGGAGTAACGACCCATTAGACAACCAATAAAATATGAAAGAAATGATTTAGCTTCTCTAGTTCGATCAGCTTTTCTTAAGGTTATATCATCTTCTGTTAAGGTTATATTTAAATCATTCTCTAAATTATAAATACTAGTAAAAATTTCATTTAATTGTATCTCGTATTCAAGCAAATTTTGAACTTTCTCATCCAGACCCTTTTCCCATTTTTCAAATGCATCATTAATTTTATTTAAATTTTGATTTTCATTAATTAAAAAAGGGTGCTTTGAGAAATCGATGGAGGTTTCATATGAATTCCATTCCTCCTTTGAAACTTCAATAGCTTTTTTAACTAATCTAATGACCCTATTTTTTTGTTCAGAGTCCGCATCAATATATGGCAAATTTCTTATGTCAAACACATTTAAATTTAATGTATTATTTAAAATTCCTAAAATATCATTTGCGACTTTTGTATTAAGAAATCCCAAAATGTAGAATAAATCACTACTGCTATTAAAAAAAATTGTTGGAGCCGCTTTGTTAGAAGTATATCCTTCTTCAACATATCTAAAGGTTTTATTACTAGTTGATGAAATCATCGTCCATGAAATACCTTCTTTAAACCATAAATACTTGGGTATAAGCCTAGCAATCTTATCTTTCTTATAATGATTTAATGCCTCAGGACTCCAATCAATAACGTGTTCAACATTTCCAAACCATTTCCTTGAACTTCCACCCTTTAAATGAATAGTCCATTTATCATTAATATTGTCATACGGGACTTCCCATATAAACCTCAAATACTTATCATTATTACCTGTAATTATTTGTCCATCAGAAATTGTATGATCCTTAAGAAGTTCAACCTCTTTATAAAGGTCTGCAATTTTTTTATTTAACCAAAACGTAATTGGTGTTGATGGAATATACTGAAACTCATTACAGTCAAAATTATATCTATACTTTACATCTTTACTTTTTACTGCTTCTTTAACCTTAATAGGTTGTATTAACTCTCCCTTAAACTCCCTAAGCGTTAAATATTCACCTTTGGAATGTAAATGTTGATTTTGTATAACAAATGAACATATAGGAACAGTTGCTTCTTTGAAAGATGAGTATTCCATTTGTACTAAACTGGCAATACTATGGTTAGAAAGTATATAATTTCGTAGTCTTTCATGAGATGATATAAACATCCATGTATAAGGAGTCATTAATGCAGAATATCCATTTTCTTTTGCCATTTGACTTGTTTTATATATAAAAGCTGAATATAAATCACTTTTGTAATCTTTGTATTCCTTATTCATAAACTTCTTTAATAGTGGGTTATATTTATTATGATAAGGTGGGTTTGTCACAACCACATCATACTTTTGATATAACAGCAATGCTTGTTCCAGAACAGGCAATAATTTGTCTTTTAATTCATTAAAATAAGATTCATCAATTAAATCATTTTTTTTATTCACTAGATCATATATACGATCAATTAATTTTTCATAAGGTATTTCAATTGGATTTATTAATGAACCGAACTGTTTTCCGTTTTCAAATTGATTTAGTAATTCGTTAATTAACGATTTTTCAGTGCCATCATCTGTAAAATAATTTATTGCCTCTTCAGATAATGTTTCATCAGTATCCACAATTTCATATACATTTAAATTTGGACTTTTCCCTTTACGACTTAATCTTGAGATGAAGCGTGGTTGTTTTTCAGCAGCTTTCATTAATAATGCAAAGTTCGCAATTTGTTGAGCACGTTTATCAATGTCCAACCCGTACAAGTTTTTTTCTAGAATTAACTGTGGTATTTCTCTGGGTAGATATCCAGCTTCTTCATAAATGTCATATAACATATCAAAGGCATAAAGTAATATGTGACCTGACCCACATGCTGGATCCATGATTTTAAGTTCTTCTAATGAATCAAATTCTGGGTATAGATGATGATTTTCTTCGTGTTTTAAGTAGTACTCCCAATGCTGAGCCAAGTGATTATTTTGATACTTTTCATCGTATAATTTCCCTAATGAGTTTTGTACCATATACTGTACAATCCATTTTGGTGTGAATAATTGCGTGACGACAGGCAGGTCTTCTTTTTTCACTGCATTGTTTCGTAATCCGCCAACTTGCTCTTTCTTTTCTGACATGTAATATTGATAAAGCCAGCCTAACACTTCTACATTGTCTTTTCGGGAACCATCTTCCTGTATTTGATAAAAGTTTTCATCAGACAGATTGTTAACCATTTTACGAATGATGGATTCCTGGTCTAATAGATAGTCAGGTAATAATAATTCGGTATAATCTTCAATTTTCTCAAATAAGAAAGGTAGCAATTGATTTAGAGCATTACATTGTGCAATAAATAGGGTGCGATAAGCTTGTTCATTATCACCTTTTTGTAGCCATTCATTTATTTGTTCACGATCTACGTCTAAGTTCATTGTTTCATATTGAAGTAAAATATCAGGTTCATTTTTACCTGTACTACTCGATAATACGTTGACCCGATCAGGTAAATAGTTATTGACCTCCATGTAACGAATCGCAATAATTCGGTTAAACCAAGTGTAAGCCACTTCTTCAATGAGCTGATCATATCCCACCTGATTCAATCGTTGTTGTAACGTATGAACAGCATGTTTCATTTCTATTGGGAAGGTCTTACCATTAACGATTAATTGTCCATAGTTTTCTTCAATATTTACTTCTTGATTGTCTTTGGTAATTCCATATTGTTCAGCTTTCAATGACACTTTATCAATTAAATCTCGTCTAGCTTCAACAGCAAACTTCTTAAGTTCTGCCTTATTCATTGTTTCACCCCTATATGTAGAGGAGCAGATTGTTCTCTGCCCCGTGTTTATGATTTAACAAAATAATGAGTTTGTAATTCTTTAATCAAACTTCTCTTCAATGATTCAATGGCACGTTCTAAATCTTCTTCAGATTCAATTGTATTGACTTGACTAAAAAAGGAGTTATACAACTCTTGCTCTGTGATTGTTTTAGGTTCTCTTTTAACCGTATCTGATTCTTCCCTTAGTTCATTTAGCATGTTACGTGCTTTTGATTTTGCTGAATCAACAATGTCGATAAGTTGTTGTTGGTTAATACGTGCACTAGAGATCCGTTCGCTTTCTTTGATCTTATCGTAAATTTGTTTGGCTTGTTCTTTTCTAGTCTGAATATAATCTACAATCGTTTCATGTTGAGAATACTGATCCAGTAATTCTTCAATTGCTTCAATTGATTTATCGGATTGAACTAATACTGCTTGTTTTTGTTTGTCAGTTTCTTCTTGTATGAGATTCTGAAGGTCATTAGTTAGCTCTGGCAAACGGCTAATATCTTTTGTTGGTTCTTCCTGCAGTAAAATTTGTTTTATGCGTTGCGTGATGTCGTCTAATTCTTCGTTATGAATGATTTCTAAGTCATGTTGATGTTCTTTGAGTGCTTGAACAGCTTTGTCAAAATTGTTTATAGGATTACCGTTATAAAAGCCTTGTAGCTTTTCTAATACGTCGTACCATTCTTCAATATCATCTTCATATTGAATAAATGTTTGGCAGAGTTCTTCTGGGTCACGAATGGCAAGTAGTTTTTGTGTGTCATTTGAGACTCTGTTAATATCCTTTTCACCAGGATATAAATATCCACTTGATGGATCTTGTTGACGTCGTCTGCTTCTAATTTCTTCAATTGGATTTACAAATTCTTCTTTAACCTTTTCTCGTATAATTTCTTCATAAGCTTCATAAGTGTCATATGTTTGTGTAATCGAGAAGAAATCACGGACTAATGCAATCAAGTCTTGTTTGATTTGGCTGTCCATCTCTACGATTGGTAAAACGACAATTCGGTCACGTTCAGATACTTTTTCTAATCGATCATAGAATTTACTGGAATTAGGATTAAATGGTTCTCCTGCATAGGTAAAGCGAACTTTTCCAGCATTCATTAATCCCATTAATATGCCGATGGTGTCCTGTTCTTCCCACCCATATGGAACTGCTTTGTATTTTTGAACAACCTGTTTTAATGTTCTTTTGTCATGCGAACGTTCCAATTCTTCTATAAAATGCTTGACTTCATCTATCGCATTCTTGTTTAAATCACTGAATAAGCTTTGCTGACCTAAATTTTCTGCAACTTGTTCCCATTCGTTTTTACTATTTTTAAACGAAATCGGTTCTTCTATATAATGAAATTTCGTAAACGTGCTACGAATTAACATATCCATTGCTTGATCAACTTTACTTTCAAAATTGCCACTAAAGTCACGACGTTGACCCTGAATGTAAAATTCTGCGTTTTGACAAGCTTTCATTAACAATTCTTGGGCTTTTTGATCATACTCTTCAATCTCAGTCAGTTTTGTTTCGTAAATACGTTTTTGCTGTTGTGTTGTAGTATTGGATTGTTTACGTCGCACGTAACTATGTACCTTTTGAATATAAGCCAGTGCTCTCTCAGCTTCTGCAACATATTCTTTATCCAAGAGAATGATTAAGTGACCTGAATTTGCTTGAAGAGCTGCTTCTGAATCAGTCATTCCTTCGGTAAACACTTGCATAGTTATCTCATGGTTCATTTGACCTTTGACATAACTATCGAATCGTTTATTGTAATCAAAATGTTTCGTTTGTTCATTATGTTTGTATTCATACTTAGGATGACGGTACATTGTGTTGAAAAACAAATCTCCTAGGCGTTCTTTAACTGCTGCGGAATTATGCTCTTCTCCTAGTATTTCTCTATTGATTTCCTGTTCCTCGTCTGAAAGGAAGGAATAAGAGCCATCCGCATGTTGTTCAATGAACATAGCTGTTTGCAGACGATTTAGTGATTCCTTAATTTTGTATTCTAATGGCTGACGTTCGTCGTAAATCGTTTCAACCATAAGTGTCGCAATGTTACTAGGTGTTGATTTGATTTCATCAATCCCTTTGATTAAATAAAGGACTTGTAAGACTTTCACATCATACTCTTCTAGCCCCTCTTGGTTTCTAGCACGGTCTTGAGCACGTGCAATGGTACCAGTAATCGATGATTCTAAGTAGTCACGGATGGAAGGGTAAAATTCAGCCATCGTAACCATATTGTCAACATTTTCATCTGCATTTAATTGAGCCGCTTCTTGGAACGCTTTAAGCAATGAACGTTCCCCACGAGATGTATGTTGTCCACCTTCACCTAGGTTACGAATTTTGGTGAAAATCATTTGTAATAATTCAATCTGATAAGGAACAAACGGATAGAAGGACACAAACTCATCGATACTTCGATAGCCCGAACGAAGTTGTGTGTTCTTAGTATCGAAGGACAATCTGTTATGAATGAGTTTACCTTCTTGGTCGTGGATAGATTTTAATGTTTCCTCACCCACTTCCTTTTTCTCTAGGAGACGTTTTTTAATAACTTCATCTGTATTGGCACTCGATAAGTTAATCTTTGTCTCAAAACGACCTTGGATTTTTGAGAAGTCTTTTGTACTGTCGAGGTCTGACACAGTCGATTCTAATTTTTCTTGTGATGTCACAATGACCCATGCCTGACCTTTGCAGAGATCACCTAATTTTTCAGTAATCGTCTGTAGATTAAGCATTAGGCTTGTGTTGTTACCGATATACTGTCCAATTTCATCTGCTAAGAACACAAGACGGTAATCTGGGCCTTGTTTTTTACAATAATCAGCTACGAGTTCCGCAACACGTTGAGCATCAATCGAAAACCACTCTCTACTCATCGCAAAGAATGTTTCAGCTGTGTCTTGATCATAACCAACGGATTCTAGAGCTTTAATGACTTTTTTCTTCCGCAATAAAATCTTCAAACGAAATTCTTCCCAAGCCTTACCGTTTTGATCATAGATGGCTTGCTTAAATTCTTCGTACTTACCATCTTCATCTAACTGACGTTCCATTTCTGCCACCCAAAGTGTATCTGAATAACCTAAATGGTTATTAAACACTCGTAGAAACACTTCGATAATTCGTTCTTTTTCCGAATCTTTTGATGAAGAAGTTGAACGTGAATCAATATTGAATAATAAAGCATCTGACTTTTTCTCTGATACTTGTTGCATCATATTGAGTAACTCTTGGTTGTCCGTTTTATCCTGGAAATAATCAGCCGGAGTTCTACCTGCAATAGTTTGATTATGTAATAAATATGATAGGATTTTTAAGAAATGTGATTTACCAGATCCAAAGAAACCCGAAATCCAAACCCCTACTTTTGTGGATGGCTGATTATAAACAGCTAAATAATTTTGATAAAAACGTTCTAAATAATGTTCACTTTCTTCTGTTAACACATACTCATCTAGTTCTGTTTTGACTACGTCATCTTCCGTTTGTTCTGCCTGAACAACGTTATTTATGGGACGAAATATATCTTTCTTAAATAAATCTTTAATTTGCATGGTTTTACCCCCTCTTAAGATATACGTGATAATTGATAATCATCTTCATAGTCCAATATCCCAAATAATTTTAGTCTTAGCCCTGTAAATTCACCTGGATAAAATAACACAATTGGCTTCTTATAGCCTTTACTTGATACTGCTTTTAATAATTGACTTGATCTTAGGAATGGATGTGCTGTACCTACTCCAGTAATAAAAATAAGATCCGCATCGTCTGTGAATTCCTTGAATTGATCAATTATGGTGTTACTTTCATTCAAGATTGGTTCTATTGCATCGTTTAATCCACTTATTCCTTCTTCTGCTTCTAATTCATATAATTCTTCTAGTTCATCTTCTTCAAAGAATGAAAGCAGAAATTCAAACAAATTCACTTCTTTTATATTTAGTTTGGTGCGCTTAAGCATGTTTTTTAAATAAACACGAACCTGCAACTCATCTTCTGGTGGATAATCTAACACAAAGTGTGGGATGTCACTCCCAATCCCTTTAGGCTGCGTGAAGCCTTCTTGGTTAATCCGTTTCTCCATTTGATCTAACCGTTCATACGTCGATTTCATGATTCATTCACCTTTTCTAAAACTGAAAAAGAATATAACAGTGGAACGTTCTTTTCAGCGTATGTTTTCAAATTCTGACTTAGATGGATTGGTTTTATGGTGTATTTGGACTGATCAACTTTTTCAATCATTTTTGCTTCTAAATAAAACATCAGTAAAGTGTTTATGAGACGTTTGATGGTTTCAGGTCTCCAACCGTTAACTTTTTCACTAACATTTGCTTTGTCTTCAAAGAAATAATGAAAGTCATTACGATACAACGCTTCTTGCTGTTCATACTTGTAAACAAGAACATCTAAATAAAACTCCAGAGGCAATCGGTAAACTTGAAGAAATGAATGTAACGTTAATGCCTTTCGATCATAGTCGTTAGCTCCTAAGAAATGTTGTTTCATTTCATCGTCAAGGGCAGCTGCACGATTGTACACCATATTAAATCTATTTTTAATGCTAACTGGACTTCTTAACTGAAATGAGTTCTGCTCAGTAACTTCCTCCAATATATCTTTTTTCGATTTCCCTTGAAGAATTAGTTCAATAACGATTGCAATATCATTTTCTGACCACTTTTCTTTGGTAAATCCTGCTGAATATTGCATAAACTCTATCACCCGACCTTATTAACCGACATTAGTTTGTTTAATGACTTGATCAACAACTTCAAGTCGTCGCTTTCCACATTGTTGGCGAATAATAGTTGTGTAATCCCCTTTTTTAACGAGCTTGTTCGTATTCGTTATGTACAACTTTTGAATCAACTCGACCATTCTTGCTTCATCAATCTCGTCATTCCAGTACTTATCAATTACTAAATTAATAGACACTGCTAAATCACGCTGTGTTTTTTGAAACAGTTTAACTTCCACGTTGAAGTCACCTTCTCTTACTTTTTTTATACTTTATCTTTATTTTATAGCTAGTCCGATAGTAACACAATAGATTTGAAAAAATATGTAAAAATTTCTGTCGGTTCCACGATTTATTAATGAAAGGGGGTACCTGGCGTTTCATGCCCCACCCCTCTATATAAGACCGTCATTTATCCATTGATGATAGATGATGGTCTTTTTTGTGTTTACAGAGACGACAGGCGTGGTGAGAGGAACGCATTTGAAAGGAGGTGAGACTAATGAGCGAAGAATTGAAGCTTATTCTACTTAAAGCAAAACAGATGGATAAGTGGGTGCCTATGAATCTTCTAAAACCATACGAGGTTGATTCGGTCAACCTTTGGAGATTGGAAGATAAGGGCATGCTATGGATTAAACAACATGAGAAAGCTGGTTACTTACTGAAGCTTACACTCAAAGGCTACTATTATTTAAATCATGACGAGGAGGAATAAACATGGCAAAGCAAACTTATTTAGATGTAGAACGGGATTTGACGTTAGAGGAGGTGAAAGTTGTTTATGCCTATCTGCAGGAACAGATTGAGTTAGTAAGTAGCCAATCAAAAACTGCGATTGAACAAAACGATTATGTGAAGTTGAAGCAACTAATTGACCATCGAAAACAACTGTTAGTGGCCATTCATGAACTTGAGGACATTTACGGTGCTGATCTTCAAGTGTCACCCATGCAAGTCAAGGTCGATTCTATGAATCAATCATTACAAAAGACAGCTAGAGAATCAGTCAAATGGATGATTAAGAGACAAGAAAAAGGTCAGCAAATGATTAAGTCATGTTTAAGTAAAACCGCTTCTGGTCTTTATAAACTCGCAGATGTCCTGCATAACAAATCTTAAACGAATTGAAAGGAGGTGATCAAGATGACGACACAAGACAATATCATCCGCTTCAGAACTCATCATTCTGAAGATGAAGCATCCTTACCAAACATCATCGTATCGTCCGATGAATCCCAACGTCGTATTGATGAATTAAAAGCATTCGTCGATGACGTGATGGTACGAGGTGTTGATTACGGCTTGGTTGATGGATTCTCTAAACCAACACTTTTCAAACCTGGGGCTGAAAAACTGTGTGATGTATTTGGCTTTTCAAAGACAGCTGAAGTTGTTAATCGTATTGAACACTGGGAAGCTGGCATCTTTGCTTATGAAGTGAAGATGACGCTCACACGGAAAAACAATGGTGTTATCGAAGCAGAAGGATTAGGAGCTTGTAATAGTAAGGAATCATCATTTAGAGGACAAGATCCATACACCATCGTCAATACTGTCTTGAAGATGGCAAAGAAAAGAGCGTTAATAGATGCTGTGTTATCAGCCACTCGATCAAGTGGTATTTTCACACAAGACATCGAAGACATTACACCACCAAGATCCAACACGAAACGTGGTGAAGAACCAGTAACGAAAGCGCAGCTTCAGAAAATCTTCAGTACTGTTGAGAAAATGAATATGCCGTTTGACGTAGCTAAAGAAATGATGAAGTTATCCTTCGGCATTGAACACAGTACGATGATGACTAAATCACAAGCGTCACAATTTATTCAGGACTTGCTGACCTTGAAGGAGGTGAGGACAAATGGGTAAACAATCTCATACTGACTGAAAGACACATGGATTGCTACGCGGCCGATGTGTCTTTTTTTTGCACAAAAAAAGATGAGCTCAATACCTGAACTCATCACAAATCAACTTACAGACAGTATATCGCATCCAATCGGATGACTCAAATCGGAGAGGCGACCATCGCCTCTCCTTTTTTGTTATCACAAAACATTTAGGAGGAATTTATAATGAACAAATCAATGGATAAAATGACATTTAAACACTTATTAGCTACAACTACACGCGAAAAGGAAGACAGTTACGTCGTCAATGAGTTATTCACTCGTTACCCTTCCATTCAAGAGTTACTAGATGTAACTGAAGAAGAATTGTTACAAATGAATGGTATCGGTAAGGTTAAGGCACAACAAATTATTGCAGCTCTTCAGTTAGCACGTATGAATCCTAACCCTTCGGAAGAACGTTTTACAATCCGTTCACCTGAGGATGCTTATGAGTATTTAAGAGATATGCAGTATCTAAACCAAGAACACTTTGTCGTACTTGGATTAAATACTAAAAACGAGATCTTGTACCGAGAAACTATCTTCGTTGGGACATTAAACAGTAGTGTCGTGCATCCACGAGAAGTGTTTAAATCACTTATTCGTCGTAGTTGCGCTAGCGCCATCGTTTCACACAACCACCCAAGTGGGGATGTGTCACCTAGCCAAGAGGATGTCCACGTCACTAAACGACTACATGAGGCCGGTAAAACCATTGGTATCGAAGTATTAGATCACATCATTGTGGGCCATGAACGATATGTGAGCTTAAAGGAAAAAGGATACCTATAAAAATTTTTAAGGGAAGTCAGTCGATTTACTGGGATCCAGTGCCATCACTGGCTTCCCCACTTATTTAAGTAAACTTGGGCTAAAGATGATTTATTTCAATAGTCATTCAATGAGTACCATGTATTAATTTACTAAAAACCCTTGTCAAAACAGCATTTCCGTTATTATTACCTAATTAATAAATATCTACGACAGGTGTAATTACAAATTTACTTTATATATATCTGAAAAAATGAAAATTGTAACAATGGGTTAATAATAAAACAGTCTGGAAAAATGCCTCTAGTATATGTTGCATATTATGTGTAATTAAATATAACGTAAACCCTTGATATCATGGTCTTGAGATGCGATTACATATGTTTCTCATTTCAATGAGATACTTACGTTTGCCTTATCCTTAGATTGCGGTATCTTAATCAACTCGAGTTCTTCAATATTTCGAGTATAATCATTGTGTAATTCATTAAGAATCGGTGTATATGTTTTAGCCATGTTATCCAGATCTTTAGATATGACAGACCCTTCAAAACACATCTTTAATGCTCCGATACTAGTAACTATATTAAAACCATCTACTCTCAAAGCCTCCGATATGTCGTAATGAATTAGCTCAATATGTGGGTAAAACAATTCAGCATCCACCCCATCAATTAAGTAAGGGCTCTTCTTTAGAGAGAGGTGTGTTGTAAGACCAGCAAAATCCAGTGCTGATCGATTCGCATTTAGCTCTTTAATACTGACATCAAGTTCATCAGAGGGTTTATTTTTAGCTCTGACCTTAATTGATTTATTTACCTTGCGAACTTTCACATGAAAAATAGCAGCATCATTTTCTATCACTTCAGAATTAATACCATCAATAATAGCTTTAGTAGTCTCTAATAGTGATAAGTCATCATTACTTCTTTTCGATTTTAATAGTATTTCAACCCCATACTCCCCTCCACGTAACGGTAAACGGACGCCTTTATCTCTCGCAATAGCACGAAATACCATTGATATTCGACTTTGGAAATCCAACATACTGATATCTTGTAATCGTAACGAGTTATAAGTACTTGAATGTGGCATTTCTAATGGTTCATCTAGGATTTTAATAAAACTGCTACCATTATGCTGTATGTTTAAACTTTGATGATTAATTGTTTTTAGCATCATATAATAATTAACCCCTTTTTCTCCCTAAGATGTTTATGGTTCACTTTCTTATCTGCTAAATAATAGTGTCGAAGTACATATTTAGTAGTTGAATGGTCAGGCTGTCCAACAATCTCGGTATCTCCGACATACTTCCCTTTTATAAATGTCACTTGCACAATTTTA
The DNA here is from genome assembly GCF_900103915.1 of Tenuibacillus multivorans. GTDB lineage: Bacteria > Bacillota > Bacilli > Bacillales > Alkalibacillaceae > Tenuibacillus > Tenuibacillus multivorans. Next base: position 362,764 of record NZ_FNIG01000002.1, read on the forward strand.
AAATAGTCAATCTTTAGAAGTCTTCTAATACTTTTCTTCACTTGATGTTCTGTTTTTTTAAGGTTATAACACAAACTAGGGTGAACCGATAAATCATTTAAGTTTTCCTCAATATGCACTGTATCTGGATTTATACCTCCGAAGTATCCCAACCAACAATGAGCATATAGCATTATTAAAACTTTTAGATTTTGGTAATTCCACATTTTATTAATATGATAATCGTCAATCAGCATACGATTATTTATCGCATCAGCAGGTATCATCACATAACCTTGTATTCTGTCTTTTAATTCTCTTGTATCAAATCTAATATCCTCTATAGGCTCGTAAACCTTTGTAAAGGGATTATAATCTGGTACAGGCAAAAGCTCTGCTTGATACATTTGTTGTTTGTGGGTATTAGTTCGTTTAAGAAAGTGATGTTTTTCTAACCATTGCAGACTACGGTCTAGCTGACTGCGACTAAGTTGTAAATCTTTCATCATTTCACTCTTCGCTTTTGTTACTCGCCTAACTTTCCATTGATATGACTTACAGAGATACAAATATAACTTAAAGATCATAGTGTTTGGGAAATCTGGATAAATGTCTGAAAAGATCTTTCGTTGAACAATAAATTGTCCATTCTTTGATATTTGGAATGGATTATTATCTGTTTGACTTACTAAGTATGAATTCACAAAAATCACCTATTTATTTTCATTTTTAAATTATATAGTTGATTATATATTAAAACATTGCTATACTTAAATCAAGATAAAATTAAGGAGTTGTTATCATGCCTCGGATACATATAACCAGTAATGATTTTGAGTTTCTCAAAAATTCTACTGTCGGTGAACGACTGAGATTTTTTAGACTTCACATTATGCAACATAGCCGGGAACCAAATAAATTTAAGATTGCTTCGATTGGTAAACGATTAGAAGTATCACCTCAGACCATTTCATCAATAGAATCAGGAAGCTCCAAAAACCCTTCATTCAAGTTAGTTGATCGTTTAACAGAAGATTACGGTGTTCCCTTAGCTGCTGTATCGGATCGATTTTATCAGGGAGAAGAAAAGCTTTTTGCAATTGGTCATTCTGAAGACACGATTGTTGTAGAGGATGAAGAGTTTATTGATTTACTTACTTCAGATGATGTTCAACTTGTAGGTGTAAATTTTGAGAATGTTAACGAAAACTTCTTTAGCGCAAAAGATACAATGGGTCTATTACTCTATAGAAGCTACGATAAAAACTTGATTGATGTGATGTTTCATCAACATTTAAAAACGAATATCACTAATAATCAATTAGAACAATTGACCTCAAGGCTAGTATTTGAAACTGATATATTGATCAATGAACCGAACGTAGTTTACTCAACTCACCCAATTAACAAAGGTAAAAAATTAATAAATCAACACAATAAATCTTTATCATTAGAAGAATTAATTGCACTAATAAGAAATGACTTACAATAAATGAAAGGAGTATTTTAAAGTGAGTAATTATCCTGAAGTGTTAAACGTTACTGACATCCAAGAAATTTTAGGAATAGGAAGAAGACAAGCCTATGAATTAGTTAATTCTGGTGAGTTTCACGTCGTTAGAGTTGGAAGACGAATTAAGGTGTCTAAAGACGTATTTTTTCAATGGCTCAATGGTGGAGAAGATTAAACTTCTCTACCATTTTTATAATGATTTATGATTGGAGGAGAAATTGATGTTCAGTGGATCAATAGGTAAAGATGAAAAAACTTCTACATGGTATTTCGTCATTGAACTAGGTAAAGGTATTGATGGTAAACGCAAACAAAAGAGAAAACGAGGATATAAAACGAAGAAAGAAGCTCAAAAAGCGTTAACAGAGATGCTACACCAACTTAATACTGGGACTTATATTGAGCCGAAAAACATACCCTTAAATGAATACCTCAATGAATGGTTAAAGAACAAACAATTAACGCTACGTGATAGTACATTTAAGAAATACAGTTGGTTAATGAATAAACACATTATCCCTCATATTGGTGAAATTCAATTACCTAACTTAACTCCATCGCATGTTCAACAACTTTATCACAAACTTAGTTATGAAAAAGGGCTATCGAATGAAAATGTCCGAGCAGCACATAAAGTGTTAAGCCAGGCACTGAGACAAGCAGTTAAATTTGAATACATCCCTAAAAACGTGACTGAGTTTATAGAACTACCTAAAGTGCAGAAAAAAGAAGTTGAGGTTTGGGATTTAGATGAGGTTAAGCAATTTCTTGAAGTCACTAAAGACAACAGATACCATATTGACTACCTTATTGCTTTGAATACAGGTATGAGGCAAGGTGAAATATTAGGATTACGATGGAAGGATATTGATTTTGGACGTAGTATTTTGAATGTACGCCAAACATTAGATCATTATGGCAAATTACACAATTCTACTAAAACGGCTTCAAGCGCTAGACAAATCGCACTACCACCACAACTAATTAAAGAATTGAATAAACATAAAACTGTACAAACAGAAGAGAAACTCAAAGCTGGTAACATATATGAGAATCATGATTTAGTTGTTTGTACATCAGTTGGTACACCACTTCATCCTAGAAATCTATTGCGTAACTTTAAATCTCAAGTTAAAAAAGCAGGATTAAAGAAAATCCGCTTCCATGATCTAAGACATACCCATGCTTCGCTCTTACTCAAACAAGGAGCACATCCTAAAGTCGTATCAGAGAGGCTAGGTCATGCAGATACTCGAATTACATTAGATACCTATAGTCACCTCCTCCCTAACATGCAAGAAGAAACAGCCGAACAATTTGGTGCAATGTTATTTGGTAGTGATTCTTGCAATAAGGATACTATTAGAGAAATAAAACTATCATACAGTATTAGAAATCTTATGAATGCCATATAGACACATAACATAGAGAGGGTTTTCCTCTCTATGTTTATTTAATTTTAGGGTTGCACGAATTTAATTAGATGAACCCTAAATGATTATGTTAATATGAATTTATAATTTATTAACAGGAATTTGAAATAAAGGTGATATATATGTCATTCACTCAGATGTTTTTAGGGTCAGTTTTTGGAACAACTCTAATTGCTCTAATAGTTTATGGATTAAGAATATATATTAAAAAGGTTACACAGAATTACTTTGATAAAAACATTGAAAATCATAGACATGAACTTACTAAAACATTAAAAGAAATCGAATTTGACTATCAAAGGAAGATTGAGGATTTTTCTTTATATACTCAAAAACGTCACAGCATATATGCAGAGTTATATCAAAAACTTAACCAAGCTGTTATGGATATCAAAACAGCAACTGCTTCATTTAGGACTTATCCTTTTCCAGAAGTTCCCAAACCTGATAAATCTGATTTAAAAAAGGTACTGGAGAAGGAAGGATTTGATGATGAACAAATAATCAATGTTATAAACAAATGGCAAGTTGGCTCTTTAGAAGGTAGAAATGAAGCTACTAGATTATTTGACGCAAAAAGGTTAAAAAAAGCAGATCAATCTAGAGTTGAGGCAAATCAATATTTTCTTAAATCTGAATTATATTTAAATGAAGAATTATCCTGTTTAATAGATGAAGCATTAAAAATCATATTTCATATGTGCATTGACGAGAGTAGTTCAATTGAATACCCTGGTTCAGAGGCAGCAAAAGAAAAGTGGAAAAATCACAAAGAAAACAGTGAAATACTAGAGAAAAAAATTATAGAAATAAAAAAGCAAATGAGAAAAGAGTTAAGTATCGGTGACTATTCTCACACATAATATTTGTCTATTTTGTGGTCACATTTGTGGTCACATAAATCAAATAATTACCGAAAACCCTAGGAAACTATCAAAACAATAAAACGTCTTAAACCCTTGATATGAGTAGTGTTACGGACATTTCTAGTAATACTAGGTTATACGCCTAAACGTCTTGACAGGGTGGAGGTCGGTGGTTCGAGCCCACTCGGAGTCATAGGGTGCCAAACCTAACTAGACCTCCCTCGCCCACTGGACCCGGGAGGTCTTTTCATGTTTAAACTCTTTATAATATTTGAATCATACACAATATGATCATAAACTAACTTATGATCGTTACTTCGATTGCATTTTTCTTAAGATATCCAATTAATTCTTCACTCTCAAATAAGGATTGCTCAAAGAAATTGATAAATTATAAGGGTCTAAAAACAAAGATGAATCTTGTTCGACACCTATATTTATAAAGCCTATTGCCTTTGATCTTTATCTATTATTCATGCTGTATTCACACGCTTTTGCAATAAGATAAATAAATCAAATTTCACTTATATCCCCCTAAAACCTTACAAACAAATCATTCTTTAATAACTCTGTATCCCAAACTTCAATAATTTCTTTGGCAAAATGTCATCTAGATTTTGAATATCGGTATCGTTAAGTTCTATTAAATTAAATTCGTATTTTTTGTATATTTCCAACTTCGTCTTTTTACGTTGTATGTATTTAGGATCATTTTCATATCCCCAGTATTCAATATAAACCTTGCCCACTGGTAAATAAAAATCAGTGTAGACTTCTTCCTCAATAGGAAGTCTTCTTTCATATGCATGAGCTATCTCAGACATATACAGCCAATTATCAATAAGCATTTCAGCTTTAGACCTTACAAAATGGCCATCAGCAGCTCTGTGTTTTGCGATAAATTTCTCTCTAAAACCTCCTTCTTCATTGGACTCAATTTTGGGTTCAGAGCTTCCTTCTTTTATTTCTTCAATCGTTTCGACCAGACGTTTGTTTTTTAGTATAGTCTCAGGCCATTTAACATAAGGAACTCTTGTTTTATTGTGCTCAAGTTGCTTACCTCCAAGGCTTTTCCCTAATTTTGTTGTAATCCAGCCTTTTCTGTCTTTTTCAATCCATCCTAGCTCTGAAAGTATAGGATTTATCCTTAATCTCGATACATCAAATTCTTCAGCCAATTTTGTTGTAGATAAATACTTTTCTTTAATATTGTTCTCTTTAAGATCAGAATCCTCCATAACCGTTGATGGCCATGCAATCCATTGACGATCTCCTCTTGATTTTAATTGACCACCTTTTGCTTTACCTTTCTCAGTAAGCACCCATTGTTCATCAACTCTATCAATCCAATTACTTCTTAGTAATTGTTTAAACATTTCTTTAGTACTTATGTTCATTTCTTTAGAAAGATTAGTAGATGATAAATATCTAACTTTCGTTGTGTTTCTCAACTGAATACCTCCATATATAATCTATTTAGATTACTCCAAGTATATATTTCGACATTAATTGTTAAATTGTTCCAAAAATCCCTGATAATAAAATTAGGACTCTTTATAAAGAGTTCGTAATCCACCTTATTGTACTTGAACCCCATTCTTGTATACAGTAATTATTAATTCTCTACTGATTGCTGTTCTCCAAAAGTACGGTAATCCAACTCTTCCAATAGTTGTTCTCTATCTTGTCGTTTAATCTGTCCCCATACAATATTAAATAGAGGTAGGTTCATCTTTGTATTCATTTGATAGAGTTTTCTCATTTTATTAGACATGAGTTTACTATATTTATCTTCGTCATTTAATATAATTCCAATGAATTTATTATTATTCATCTTATAAACATCGAATGCTTCTATATCGTCCCACTTAATCTGGAACTGATCCATAGCAGTAACATTAATAATTAAATATTCCTCCGTAAGGGTCAGGTATGGGTATGAGTTTGTGTTTCCGAATTTCCTTGCAACTAAGAAGAGACATAAGATAAAAATCACTGAGATAAATATGCCGAGGACGCCAAATACATAATCACCTTCATTAAAACCTACACCACTAACTAAGACACCTAATAATAAAAATATTAAACTTCCAACAAAAAGTAAGACGTTTCTTACCCTTGATTCGTAAAAATGCATTTCTTGTGAATTTTCCATTTTATTCCCTCCCTCAAATTCGTTATAGGCTATAATAAGATAATAGTCAAGACTTTAACGGGAATAATTTTCCCTTTATTCAAAAAAATGCAAGTCCGCTGACATCTAACCTTTTTAAACCTGACACTAATTCCTAAGATAATATTGTTAAAATCCCCATTCATTAAACTTCTAATTGCATATTTGACTATTTACGTGAATATCGTTAAAAAGAAGTTTTCGTCATCAATGGGAGGTTAACAATTGTTTATACACACGGTTCAACACGGAGATTCTCTGTATTCTATAAGTAACAGTTTTAATATTCCCGTAGAACAACTGCGAAGTGTAAATGGTTTAGAGGTAACAACGATTGTCCCAGGTCAGGCAATACTTATTCCACTGTATCAATATACTGTACTGCCCGGAGATACACTCTCCAGTATTGCTAGAAAGGCATTTGTCCCTTTAGATCAGTTACGTGCAGCCAACCCAAATGTCAATCCTTACTTATTACAACCCGGCATGCAAATCACTATTCCCGATATATCAAAATATGTGGCCAGTACTTTAAGTTTTTATGTTGTTCGTAGTCCCGAACTTGATAAAGCCTTAATTAATGACTTTGCCCCCTATTCAACTTATATATCTATTTTTGAATATCGTTTTGGTATGAATGGCGATATTATTAACGAATTAAATGACATCCCTGCCATTGAAGTAAGTTGGGAAAGTGGGGTTAACATTGACTTTGAACAAATTCGCGGTGCCGACCGCGACCTTTATATAGGTTTCTTACGCCTACTCAAGGAGCGACTACAATCAGAGGGCCATGTGTTAACTGTTGCGGTCCCTGCCAAAACCGGTGAGGATATATCATGGTTGGCAGGTTATGATTATGGTGGAATCGGTTCTGTTGTCGATTACATGTTTATTATGGCCTATGACTGGCATTATCCTGGAAGTGAACCTGGACCTGTTGCACCGATTAATAATGTTAGAAGTACGATTGAGTTTGCAATCAATAAGGTACCTCGGAAGAAAATTATACTTGGCGTCCCCCTCTATGGATATGACTGGTCCTTACCTTATGAATCTGGGTCCGAAGTATCAGCGATATCGAATCAAGATGCAATAGATACGGCTATGCTGTATCTCTCACCTATTCAATATTCAGAGGAAGTTGCAACACCATTTTTTCGTTACCAGGATGATCAAGGTCAAGTACATGAAGTGTGGTTTGAAGATGTGAGAAGTATGAGTAGGAAAATGCAACTAGTCCAAGAATATGGCTTACAAGGGATCGGTGCTTGGCAATTAACGCTTGGTTTTACTGCAGGACCATGGGTGTTAACGAAGTTTTTTACTGTTAGAAAAGTTTAATAGAGTAAGCACCTACTTTGTTCTCATGAACCCAATTAGACATATATTTTAAAAAGACTATAATAAGTTACAAATATAGGAAAGGGGAATACGAATGAACAATCGAAATTTTCGCGTGATTGACTTAAGTACACCGCTAAACAACAACCTTAAAGAACCGATGCCACCGAAGATAGATTACATGAAGCATGAGGAAGGTGCTGTACAAGCTTCCCATGTGTTAGGGCTAAAACCTGATGATTTTCCAGAAAGTAAAGCCTGGGCTACTGAAGAGGTGACGTTAACGACTCACACGGGTACCCATGTGGATGCACCTTGGCACTATTGGCCGACGTCTGAGGGTGAAAGAGCAAGAACCATCGATGAATTGCCTTTAGAATGGTTTTATGGTCATGGGGTTCTCTTTGACTTCAGTGATAAAGAAATAGGTTATGAGATTACGACTGATGATTTTAAACAGAAGCTAGAAGAGATGAAATATGAACTAAAGCCATATGACATTGTGTTAGTCCGAACAGATGCGGATAAAAAGATCTATGAGGACAACTATGCATTTATTCATGCAGGGGTCTCTGAGGAAGCAACGAGATGGTTGATTGATCAAGGCATCAAGGTCATGGGTACTGATGGTTGGGGGTGGGATATCCCACTAAACCTGCAAGCCCAAGATTATAAGAGTAATCCTAGAGATGGCGTACTTTGGGCTGCGCATTATGTTGGAAAGGACAAGGAATATTGTCAAATTGAGAAGTTGGCTAACTTGGAACAACTCCCAATGAACTATGGATTTGAAGTATCCGTCTTCCCGATTAAGATAAAAGGAGCAAGTGCGGGTTGGGCACGCCCTGTTGCGATTATCAGATAGAGTTCCTTTTCTTTAATCGAACGTTGATAAAAAATAAGAATTGTCATAGCCTAAGTTCCTTATTTCCAGGATCTTAGGCTTTTATTTGTTAACCGCTTCACCTTATTCAAAGTAATAAAGCCCATAATTCGCAAAGCAACTAATCATGACGGCCATTTCTTTAGGTGATTGGTCCATATCATTGTCAATCCAATCTTTAATCACATTGACGGCTCCGCTCACCGTAAATGTACTGAGGTACCGTGAGTGGTCCTCGTCTAAATGGTTGACGTCCCTCCAATTATTCATCATAAATCGTTGAGCGATGTCCATGAGTCGTTTTTCAAAAGTGGGATCACCATGTTCACTTAATAAGGTTTGAATCATCCATTTATTTTTAGCGATATACTCGAGTAATCTTTGTGACATCTGTAGCGATTCTTCTTCGATTATAAAGCTATGACTACTTAAGTACTGATTGATGTCCTCTGCAATTTCTTCTTCGATTTTATCCAGTAAGTCATATTGGTCGGCATAATGCGTATAAAAAGTAGAGCGATTAATATCAGCTATTTCGCATATTTCTTTCACCGTAATACTCGAAACTGGTTTTTCATTCATGATTGAAATTAAACTTTCCTTCAATACTTTACGTGTATATTTTTTTCGTCGATCTAATTTCTCACTCACCTTCAACATCCCTTCAGTGACAATTTTGTTGCAATCCAACACAAAACCAATAAAGTGTTGTTTAACTTACGCTATTTACTAAACTGTTTGTTGAATATCCAACACGGTGTCTATTACAATGATAAAGTGTAATAAAGGTTTTATGCAAGAGAGGATGACCCCTGATTGAATCTAGCAGGAAAAATCATAAAACATAAAAAATCAATTTTCATAACATTTATGGTCTTAGCGCTGATAAGTGCGATTGCCCAGTTTACGGTCTCAGTCAATTACAATATGGCTGATTATTTACCGGAGGATGCACCGTCAACGCAAGCGATGGATTTAATGGAAGAGGAATTTGATGATCCGATTGCGAATGCGCGTGTCATGATTCGGGATGTTTCAATTGCTGAGGCTATGGCCTACAAAGATCAACTCGAATCGATCGATGGTGTCACATCGGTTACGTGGTTAGATGATGTCGTTGATTTAAAAACGCCAATTGAAATGGCGAATCAAGATACAGTCGAATCCTATTATCAGGATAATATTGCTTTGTTTTCAATTAATATAAATGAAGGCGATGAAGTTGCGGCAACCGATGACATTTATGAGTTAATCGGAGAGGACAACGCCATATCAGGTGAAGCCGTTAATACCGCTGTTTCTCAAAAGATGGCTGGTAAAGAGTCTCTATATGCGGCTGCCTTATTAGTGCCGATTATTATCATCATTTTAATAATGTCCACGACTTCTTGGGTTGAACCGGTTTTCTTCTTAACCGCTATCGGGATATCGGTGTTAATTAATTTAGGAACGAATATCTTTATTGGGGAAATATCGTTTGTTACCCAGTCGGTAGCACCGATCCTACAGCTCGCGGTATCGCTGGACTATGCGATCTTTTTACTTCATAGTTTTTCAGATTATCGCAAGCAAGTATCTGACCCTAGCGAGGCGATGCGACTCGCGATGAAACAGTCATTCCCGGCGATTGCGGCGAGTGCATCGACGACGTTCTTCGGTTTCATAGCTCTAACGTTTATGAATTTTGAAATTGGAGCTGATCTAGGCCTAAATCTCGTTAAGGGGATTTTACTAAGCTTTATAAGTGTCATGGTCTTTTTACCGGCTTTAACACTGTTGTTTTACAAGTGGATTGATCGGACGCAACACAAACCAATTATTCCGAGATTTAAGAATGTCGGTAAACGCGTGATGAAATTTAGAATTCCTAGTATCCTATTAGTCTTACTCTTAATCGTACCGGCGTTCTTAGCCCAAAGCGAGACGTCGTTTATATACGGTGTGGGTGATCAGCCCGAATCAACAAGGGCAGGTGCTGATCAAGCCGCTATTGAAGATGAGTTTGGCAAAAGCACACAGATGGTTCTGCTTGTCCCTAAAGGGGATCTGGCTAAGGAAGAAGAACTCGTGCAGCATTTAGAGGAAATCCCGTATGTATCGAGTGCGATGTCGTATGTGAATACGGTCAGCTCTGCGATTCCACCAAATTATTTAGAGGAATCGATGACAGAACAGTTTTACTCCGACAACTATGCGCGAATGATTCTTTACACCGAAACGGATACAGAAGGTGATGCGGCCTTTTCATTAATTGAAGCTGTAGAGGATCAAGCGGAATCTTATTATGATGAGGTCCATTTACTTGGTGAGAGTGTAACACTTTATGACATTAAAGATACGGTTGAAAAAGACAACACGCGGGTTAATTTACTGACGATTATCGCGATTGCAGTCGTTCTGTTAGTGACGTTCCGCTCGATCTCGATACCTGTCGTGTTATTACTGACCATCCAAGCGGCGGTTTGGATCAACTTGGCGGTACCGTACTTTATGGATTCGTCATTGGTCTATGTCGGGTATTTGATAATTAGTACCGTACAACTTGCTGCGACCGTCGACTACGGCATTTTATTTACGGAAACGTACCGGAACTTACGAAAAGAAATGCCTGCCATGAAGGCGATTAAGAAAACGATTGACGATAAGATTTTTGCGATCTTTATTTCAGCCTCAATCTTATCGAGTGTTGGGTTTATTTTATCGTTCACATCGACCAACCCTATCGTGTCGTCGATCGGATTATTGTTAGGTCGAGGTGCGCTACTGGCGTTCTTAATGGTCGTATTTGTACTCCCGGCCTTTTTAGTCATATTCGACCGTATTATCGAGAAAACAACGCTTAAAGCAGGCTTTTATAAGGAGGAAAAATGATGAGACTGAGACGTATAACTTCTATATTCTTGGTATGCCTTCTTGTGATACCGACCTTTCTCGTATCCGCAACGACAGGCAGCTCTTCAGAAGATCAACAACCACAAGGTGACGGGTCTTATACTGAGAAAAATGAAGTCGTCTACGCCACGCTAGATGCGAATGGCGAGCAAGAAGACATGTACATTGTCAATAATTTTAATATTAAAGAACCTGGTAAAATCGTTGACTATGGACCTTATGATAGTGTCAAAAATTTAACCGATTTAAATGATATAGCATTAAATGATCAACAAGTTGAGTTTACGGCAACTGAGGATGAATTTTATTATCAAGGGAATTTAGAAGGTCAGCCTTTACCTTGGGACATAAACGTGTCGTATCAATTAAATGGTGAAACTTTACCTCCTGAAGAATTGCTAGGTGAAGATGGAAAGCTAGAGATTCATATTGGGACAAAAGCGAATCAAGATGCCGATTCTATCTTTTTCGAAAATTATCTATTACAAATATCAGTTCCTTTAAATGCTGATATCTATCAAAATATTGAAGCAAAGGATGGTATTGTCGCTAATGCTGGTAAGAATAAGCAAGTGACATTTACAGTTATGCCTGAGAAGGAAGAAGATTTTGTGATTAAAGTCGATGTATCAGACTTCGAAATGGAAAGCATCGAAATTTCGGCGATGCCATCATCTATGTCCATTGATACGGTCAATGCTGATGGTATGACGAGTGACATGAAGTCCCTATCTGATGCGACGGCAGAGATTAACGATGGTGTTCGAGAACTGAAACAAGGCATATCAGAATTAAACGATGGAGCCCAGCAATTACAAGATGGCTCTTCGGAATATAAAACGGGAATCAATGAACTTGATCAAGGCTCCTCAGAACTTATTGATGGCTCTGAATCTATTAAAGCCGCACTCGAAAACATGAGCCAGTCAGTCAGCCCTAATTCTAGCGATATGAATATGGGGAATCTTACGGAATTACAAGAAGGTCTTACACAGATTGCGGACGGCTTGAAAGAAACAGAAAATGGTTTAACCGATCTTAAAGACCAATATGGAAAGGCTTATTCGGCATTAGATCAATCGATTAGTGCAATTCCTGGACATGAAATTTCTGAAAAAGATATTCAAGCATTATATGACAGCGATGCAAATTCTCAGGTAATCGATCAACTCGTCGAAACCTATCAAGCGGCTCAAACAACTAAAGAGACCTATTCAAATGTGAAAGAAGCTTTCAAAGCTGTCGAGCCAACCTTAGAAGGCGTTATAAGCTCACTTCAAGACATGAGAACGAACCTAGAGACGATGGCTGATGAACTCGATCAAAGCCTCGACAATACGAACATGGATGAATCGATGAAACAATTACAAGAGGGCTTACAAACGCTATCAAACCAGTATCAAGACTTCCATTCTGGTTTAGTCGATTATACCGACGGCGTATCTGAATTGTCTAGCTCATACGATGAGTTACATGGCGGCGTTACAGAGCTCTCGGATGGTACTGATGAATTAGAAAATGGTGCGTCAGAGCTTCATGACGGTACTACTAAGCTAGCTGAATCAACAGATGAATTACCTGATCAGATGCAAAGCGAAATCGATCAAATGGTCAGTGAATATGATAAATCCGATTTTAAACCTGTTTCATTTGTTTCATCTAAGAATGAAAAGGTTAACGCCGTACAATTCGTTATAAAAACTGAAAGCATTAAACAAGATGAAGACGAAGAAGAAGCTGAGGAACAGAAAGAAGAGGAAAAAGGATTCTGGGAAAAATTATTAGACTTGTTTAGATAAGATAGATTTTACTCCCATTCGGTGTTAGGCGAATGGGAGTTTTTAAATTAGGCTTTATGTTGACTGATCTTCTCATTCATTTCCTTTTCTTGCTTTATAAAATACAATCTAGCACCTAGCCAAAACAAACTATAAAACACAATAAACATGCCGATCGCAATCAAGATTGGCCACACACCAATTGGAACCCAGCCTAAAAATAGGGCTAACGGTAACCATATACCAATGGAAAGTATAAAGTGAATCACCGTATGTTTTAAAGGACTCCAGCTTTCATTTTCGAAAATAAGCGAGGCAACCCCGAAGAAAACACCAATTAACATGCTACCCAGCATATTTTTCCAAACTTCTGGCACTGTCGCTTCAAATTCAATTACCATCATAATGGTTAGGGCTACAAATGTTACAATCGCAGCAAAGCCTAAACCGACGATACTTCTTCTCATAGCTTCAAAAAACATATCTTTAACCTCCCATAATTAACTTTTCCTTAATGTCATTCACATACTTTCTCGACACATATTCCTTACTTCCGGATTGAAAAAAGACACACAAATTACCATTAAAAGCTAGCTCAAAATATTTAATATGATTTAAGTTTCCGATCACTGATTTAGAAAAGCGATTGAAATCATGCCCACTTAATATCTCTTCTACTTCATACAATTTCATATTCAGTTCAATTGTACGATTATGGATAACGGCTTGAACTTTTCGGTTTTGGGCATAAACGTATTCTATATCATTAGGTGATAGCAGGATGGACTTATCTTCCTCCCTCCCAACAATTTTCTTATTGTTATCGCTGTTTAAGCTTTTGACTAATTCTTCAAGCTCATGGGACCATTCCTTGGCATGAATGGTTACAAATGTTCCATCATATTTTTGATCAATATCGATATTGACTTTCATCGTCCTCCCCCTTTCAATACATACTATATCGGTTTTTGGATTATAAAATATTAATTAGCGAATAACCCGCATGATTCCTAGTATTAAATGACTGATTTCAAGTATGAAATGCAATATTCACAGTGAAACACATAAAAAAGGCTATTACATTAAAATCCTATTGCCCTTATAATGGATGATATATGTTAACCATTATATAATTTTTGGTCAACATTAAAATAACATTGGAGGAATATTATGTACAAGCTTCGAGGTCATCATCTGTTTTGCCTTCTAGGCTATCGAGGAATGGGATATTCCCAGGAATACGTGGAAAATATGACACGTATCCATCAGACCCTAAGAGACAATCCCATGACTAAAATTCAAGTTGTAAATGGACCAGATCAGTTGTGTGATAAGTATCCTGATTCTGGTAAATACCACTGCCAAGACGATGATATTTATGAAAGAGATGCTGCTATTTTAGAGAAATTGGGCCTTAGAGTAGGACAAGTTTTGCGTTGGAATGACATAGAGACTCATATCCAGAAGCATGTCGTCCCTAATGATATTCAAAGTCTGTGTGAAACTTGTTCCTGGCGTTCGTATGGGGTTTGTGAACAAGGAATTCAAGAGATTCTCGAAGGTAAAGGGGTAAGGGAAATCAAATAAGTCTATTGTGGGTATGATTTTATATTAAATAAACGCAATGACTGAGAGCTTAATCTAAACTTTGAAATTAAAAGAGCGCTCACTAAAGTATTGAATTCCCATCAGGTAAAACTATAACTTTAATTGTGAATGTGTTTTTTAATTTTAACTAACAAAATTTTCTTGATTTTGAGCTATTATGGTTTATAATTAAATATCGGAAAAAATTAACAGACAATAGAAAATCAAAAGCTCAGTTAATTTAAGATTGGTCAGTCTAGACCTTAAAAACCATTCTTAAGGAAATCTTAAGAATTAATTAATGTTTTCTTATAACTTTTTAGATAGAGTGATAATAGTACAGATGCGATGAGGAGATTAATAATGGAAGATATAAGGGGATATATCTTGTTAACGGAAACGGAGACTTTTCTATCGAAACTCATTCAACTCTATACAAAATCTAGATACAATCATGCGTCAATTGCTCTTGAATCAGAGTTGACTGAGGTATATAGTTTTGGTAGGAAAAAGGCTAACAATCCATTTATTGGTGGTTTTGTTAAGGAGGACTTGAATACAGGATTATTTCATAACGCCGAATGTGAGATCTATACCTTTTCCATGACAAGACAGCAAAAACAACAATTAATTTGGAATATCCGACACATTCAAAAACAAAATCAAGTTTATCGTTATAATTTTTTGGGGCTTTTCGGGGTTTTGTTCAATAAACCAATTAAAAGAAGGCACGCTTACTTTTGTACCCAGTTTGTTTCTTCTATGTTACAAGACAGTCATATTATAGCATTTAGAAAACCGCTATCACTCATTACCCCCAATGACTTGAAAAATTGTCTTGAATTCCAGCTTGTATATAGGGGTAAACTTAAGGATTATATTAATATGTCCATAAATGACGACCAGTCTGACCAATTGGTATGATAGTTGATTTCTCCTCTTTTAACTGTCTCCCTTCCAACATGATAATGAAACATACCGGATTGATCCTGTGGAGGAACATGATGTACAAGCTACGGGGCCATCGTATGTACTGCCTTCTCAGTACCGTGATATGAACTGCGGTGAAATGCTTAGATAAGCATACATAATATTAGTCATATATTAAAAACGCAATGACTAATAAAGCGACTAAAAAACCAACTCTAAATATTAGTTTATCCTTTTTCGTAGCACCAATCTTATTATCTGCGAACTTAAAATATGAAACACAACAAGCATATCCAAACATAGTCAGAACATAACTAGATGTATCTTGCATGACTGAGATGGACCGTAATACGGCTAATCCTATAAGCAACAGACCTGTATAACCTATGACTAAATACAGATATTTATCTTTTATTTCTTTACTCACTTTTATCCCCTCCACCTTCGCATGTAATCAAAATTTCCTGAAATGGAATCATGTTAACACTAATTTATTTGCTCTTCCACTTCCCTTACTAACATCCATTCGCCATTAATAAGTTGCCAATTTTCAATTGTAAATAATCTCGCCAATACTTTGTCATCTTTTTCAATAACTTGTTCAAAAAATACTGCAGCATTCTCATGATCCTTTAAACGAATAACTCTATTAATGAACTTTTTCTTAGCTCCTAGTAACTGCTCAACAGACTGTTGCATGCCGCTTATCGCTTCTTGTCTATCAAAAATAGTAGGCTTTTCATTTGAGGCTTGGAAAAAGGTAACATAGTAATCTTCAGTCATTCTTTCTAAAGAAGAAGTGTCGCCCGAAGACATTGCTTTTCCCCAATCCAAAATATAACCATCGTGCATTTTGGTAAACTTTTTTAATTGATTATCCAACATTAATAATCCCTCCTTTTGAACAAAGAATTTTGGTTCGATTATTATGTGTTTTTCCGCCGCTAGATTAAAAGGCAGTTATAATCATTGGGTACCCTTTAGTTAAAGATTGATATTAATAAATTGTATAAAGAATGGATTACAATTACTGACCAAAGAGAGTCAGTTTTCTTATATATAAATCCAAATATAATTCCCAAAACAAAAGCTGTTATCATTGAACTTAGAATATAAGGAAGTTCGAATAATCCTTTGTAAAACCAAATCGGGAAATGAATTGACAAAAAGAGTAATGATGTGATCGTATTTGCCTTCCAAAATTTAAACTTTTCCATAAATTTTCTTAGTAAGAATCCCCTGAAAACAATCTCTTCAATTATTCCAACTAATATGATGGTATTGAGCCATTCATTGAACCCAGTATTTATATTGAAAGGTTTATTTAATATCACTAAATACAGAACGACTAAATACGTTACTAAGGCTAATGAAAACCATCCTGCCCATTTCAGCCCTTTACTAAAATTATGTCGTAACCCTAAATAAGATACAGGATTTCTCTTTTCAATTAGTTGAACTAATAAAATGACGGGAATAACCCAGATAGTTATTTTAACAAAAGCCGATGTTATTGCTTTTGATAAAGGGGCCATCAAATCTAAGTACTCGATGAGCCATAATTCTCTGATTGACCATAAAACGAAGAATATAATGAAATATGCCCAAATGTAATTTACATTTACTTTTTTTCCTTTTAAAATTAAAAACACCTCATTATTTCTGTCATAATCCTGCCCCTTTTTCTATGTATAGTTTCAAATCATTTCATTTCCTTTATCAACTAATCTCGTTCAACAAGCTTAGGATTTAATAATTTAATACTAACATAATATTCCATAATTAAGTTCGCAATTTTCTAAAACCAACGACAAAAAAATTCATTATTCGAAATATAAGTTCCACTTTTTATATTCATTTTTGTGCATAAATAGGCTTTATTTGATCAAATTTTTCTCCAATTCGTTTAAATTTAAGTAAGACTATTGCAGAAATTAAGAGCATACATACTCCAAAAGCCAACGAAAAATGTGTTGTAAAAAATTCTGGAATAAAGCCCGCTAGAAATGTCCCAAGCATAGTAAATAAACCACTTATAACATAGGTAGCACTTCTTACCCGAGATAAAAATTCATCTGGCGTAATCCCTTGATGGACAGCTCCCTGAACAACAAATGCCATAGATAATGCCCCATCAAAAAGAATCATTCCCAGGCACATCAGAATAAAATTATTTGTTAAAAAAATGATAAATACACCAAGAGACGATATGATCATTAGAGTACTTAGGAGCGTTAACCAATTCATTCTTTTAAACTTGCTTATCACCAAAACACCTATTACATTTCCAACTCCCGCACAGGACAACAATATTCCGATAAACGTTTCTGACAGGTTTAAAGAAATTTCTGTATGTAGGATAACGGTTAAAACGATAAACACAGTTGAAAAACCTAAAGAACAAATGGTTATCGTGCAAATGATTTGTGATGAATTTTGTACAAGATACTTGAGACCACTTTTAGATTTACTAATGAATTCATTCATTCTCTCTTTTATATTATTAGAGCTTTGTATTCTATTAGTATCTCCACGATCATGTTTGACTCTTAATATGAAGATCATTGAAACCAATGAAGATATAGAACACACACCCAGGGTTAGACTCGCCCCTAATTTAGCTAGAACAACTCCAGCTATAGTCGGTCCTATTAAAGTCGATATTGCGTCTGCACCCTCAACACTTGTATGTGCTTCTAGCAAATTTTCTCTACCTGATACATTTGGGATTAGGACGTTGAATGAAGTTCTAATAATAATAGCTAAAATTCCTAGTAGAAATAAAGTTAAAGCTATATAAAACTCATTAATTCTATTGATTGTCACTAAAAAAGATAATAAGGATAGGCCGACAGCATATAAAAAGTGACATATTCCAGATATTTTAACTTTGTCCTTGTTCTCGAGCCAAGTACCAATAGGAATGGAAAACAATACAGTTCCCAATTGTTGGGATAATGCGACCAATCCAGTTATTAAGGGTGAATGGGTTAATCCTAAAACGATTAAAGGAATGATAAGTTCTCGAAATCTATCATTTAAAATTCCCACAAAATTTGAGAACCACATATTAAAAAAATTCAAGTTATGTACTAATAATTTCATTTTATCTGTCCCCCATTGCTCAAGAGGTTCTATTAATATAAGAAACCATTATTGAGTATAACAATTTGTTTTAATTTTTTGAAATCTCGAACAAAATAAAAGACCGACTAATCACGTCGATCAATAATCAAATAACTATTCATCATAAACCTGGCTGTAAAAAAATCACCCTTCATTTTTTATGATTTCGCTTTCTTTATAATGCCTTTCAACTAATTGATCGGCATATATATTCGCTTCATGAGGGTATTCAATATTCAATGACTGACATACATCTATGGCGATTTCTCTGAATAAACTCATCGTATGTTGAAGTGCATGCCAAATATCTTCTTCTTCATAGTGTGAATATATTCTCTTAAATGAGTCTACTACATTAGAGTCTGCCCATTCTTCAAAAAAGCGAAAGCCATGCCAAGTATCAAACTCAATTCCATTTCTTAGTTTTGTCTGTGTTTTAATGAACAACATTAGTAGATCCTTCATATAAGAATCACATATCGACTTACCGTCTAGGATTTCACCTCTACGAAGTTTTTTCGAGGCTAAAACGGCGTGGTACCAAAAGTCGTGAATAACATTATTAATTTCTTTTGTATTTGATAATGCCGTAGCTGTATTAGTCTCATTTTTAGCTGCCTTAAGTATTGAATCTAAAAGGTTGTCTTTATCAATTAATACCTTAACGCCTTTAGAAAAGACACCAATTGCTTCACGTTGTTTTTCCATTTCTAATATTATTGAGGTAGAGAAAACGTTAAAGTCAACATCTAATCCCTCTTCAAATAATACCCTTCGTTCAGTCCCTCCACCAACTGCTGAGTTTTCAAGGAATGAAATATAGGGCTTCCCGATTTCATAAATCCATTTTTCATTAAAAATTAATAATTCAGGATTTTTTGTAAAAATAACTAGATCTAGATCAGACCACTGATCAGCAGGCTTGTCTTTTCTTGCTCTTGAGCCCACAATTACTGCTGCCCGTATATTTTCATCTTCTTCCGCGTATGTCACAAACCTTTTAACTATCTTTTCATACGTTAAAACAGCCATACAATTATAATCCTCCACTTTATTAATAATATTCTGAATTTGATAATCATAGAAAAAGATCGACTATTAATGTCGATCATAGCATTTTTTCAAACCTTACTTGATACTGTTTTTGGTACTCATAATTTTTTTCGATATAAAATAAGCAATTGTAGCAGAAAGAAAGGCAAATAATAGTGTCAATAAAAAGGGCGCGTAACTACCTTTAATAACAACTTCTTGAGATAGATTAGCACTATAATTCCATGCCTCTTCTATATCTGGTGTATACGAATATGTAAGAAACATTCCGGATAAAACTTGAAATAATGAAAATAGAAGTATAAAACTAATGGCAAAAAGAAAATATTTTTTCATTATTATTCCCCCAATTATTTTAATTTTATGTTTTATATCCGAATCAGAAGTTCAATCATACCTCACATATATCCAACCAAGTTATCAAAAAGAAGAAAAATACTTGTACAGCCCAAAAGGATATATATTATGATTAGAAAAATCTTTTGGTTAAACCACCTGAACACTTTTTGGCCTATAAACAAACCTAGAAATACGATTGGTATGGCGTAAAGACTTGATTCCCATATGATTTTATTAGTACCAGTAACGATTATTTGCGTTAAAAGACTGACGAAGTAAATGAATAGATAAAAAGCTAAAGTGGTCGCTCTGATCTTTACCTTCTCAGTTTCAGTTCCGGCAAAGTAAAGCAATAATGGAGGCCCTGGGACACCAATACTTGTTGTTAAAAGGCCTGATAATCCACCAACCATTAAATCCCGAGATGGTGATGTTTTAATTCTGAAATTAAAAATCAATAATAAAGTTAATATTAGAAGGACAGTGCCGACCCCTAATTTAAACGTATCAATGTTTAGAGAAATAAAGATTAGAATACCAAAAGGCACACCAGCTATACTTCCTAAAGTAAATCTTTTTAGATGGTTATAATCAATGTCCTTCTTAATCTTCAAAATGAGTGATATTGAGATAACTAAAGATAAAATAATGTTTATTTGTATGGCTTCTTGTGGCAGGAATAACATTAACAAAAATGGTGTTGCCATGATTGAAAAGCCGAAACCTGTACTTGTTTGCAAGACAGATGCTACTAATATAATACATATAAAGATTAATGCTATTTGCCAAAATAGTCCTCCGTTGAGTTTTGCTTTAATGTTAATTTATGTGTATTTTAACATAAATTGTTCATTAAACAACTTGGTTTTCATTTCGATATAACTCAATTTCTTGTTCTATAATGCTTAAAAGTTCAGTTTTACCTTCTATTCTTAATACTGCACATGCATTCTCCCAATATTTTAATCCCAGCTCGACTTGTTCCTTCTTTAGATAGTTACGTCCAATCTGATAATGAAACTCAGCTAAAAGAAATAACATTTCATTATTTCTACAATATTCTAGACCCCTATTACACAGGGACAAAGATTCATCAAAGTAATCGAGATCTGTGTAGACTTTAGATAAATTGTATATAACCTTCATGATCGTTTTCTGATTGTCTAAAGGAAAACTTTGAACCAATGAATAAGCTTTTTCCAAATGTTCTTGTGCATCTTTAAGTCTTCCTTCGTTACGACATATTATCCCTAAACTATTAAGGATATGAATATGGTTTTCATTTAAGGAAGTACGAGTTAAACAGTTTATTAATGTTGAGATGGCTAATTCACTGTCTCCTTGTAGATGATATTGTACGATTCCTTTATGCCACATCAGATAACTGTAAATTTCACCATGATGAAATAATGGATTTTTTTCCTCTAATTGTACAATTTCTTGAATCAGTTTATAATCTCTATGACGCCTAGCCTTTTGTAATTGTGAACGCACCTCGACTATGTAATCACTTCTTACACCCGATTCATTTTCGAGAAAGTAATTCGCATTAACACCTAATTTCTCAGCAATCATGTTAAGTAGATACAAGGAAGGTTTATTTTTATCGTTTTCGATTCTACTAATTTCTGATTGAGCACAAATATTATGAGCTAATGCCTCCTGTGAAATCCCAACCTTCTCTCTTAACGACTTAATTTTTTGTCCTATAGTCTCGTACAATACACCCACACCTCCCCATATTTATGCAAAAGTACATAATTTTTATGAAATTTATAGAAATATGAAGAAAAATGAAGATTATCTAGTATAAATTAATTATAATGAATTTTCCTACTATTTTAAACTTTTAACCTATCTGAAATAATAGAATTAATAATTTGTGGGAGGTGGAAGTAATGAAAAATTTCCTATACTTAACTGTTTTAGCAGGTTTGTTATTGTTTTTAAGTACAGATAGTGAAATCCTAAACTTAACATTAGGACCAATTGAAACTTTTGACTTCCCGGATCAGCACTAAACGAAATTTATGACAAAACAAGATACTTAGCTTATATGCTTTGATACTACTACCCTCTCTTTATATCACGTGGTTTATGGATGATCATTAAGCTTTCCTAATCCAAGAGCTTGCACCTTACACCCTTCTTGGTTTGGAAAATAGGAAGGAGCTCAATTAAGAGCTCCTTCCCTTATGATTACCGAAAAGGATTATACGCTTCCAATTCAATATCAACTTTTTCATTCACCGCTAATTGTCCCGCAACTTTACCGGCATACGGTCCAATCGTTAAACCAGAAGCGCCTAAACCAGTCGCAATTACTAAATTCTCGTATTTCTTACTTTTACCGAGTAATGGCTTTTTGTCTGAACTCATTGGACGAAAACCGATGCGAACTTCACCTAGGGTTGCATCATGTAATCCAGGAGCTACATCAAGTCCTTCATTTAATACTTCTTGTATGCCGCCAGCTGTCATGCGATAGGCAAATCCGCTACCCGTCTCGCGTGTCGCACCAAAGGCAATGCGTGAATCGTTAAACGCAACCATATAATGACTAGTTTGTGGTAAAACAACAGGCCATTTAGACGTATCTTCATCTACCTTTAGGTGTACAATCTGTCCTCTTTGGACATCTAAAGACAGGGATAATCCGAGTGGACTGAGCAGTTCATTGGACCACGCCCCTGCTGCGACGATGACGCTCTCCGCTTCAATTCTGTCATCTTGTGTCTCAACGGCAGCAATTTGGCCATTTTGAGCAATTAATCTTGCTTTTCCTTCCATGACCTGTCCTCCAAGCTTTTCAAAAGCCGAACGCATGGCATTCGTTAATAATCGGCCATCAACCCTTGCCCCACCTGAAACATAAACAGCACTTAAGTTTTTATTTAGAGGTGGAAAGAGATCCTTCGCTTGCTCGGAATTCAATCTTTTTATTTCCCCGACGAATTCTGTTTCTTGTTTTTTCTTCCGAGCCACTTCTTCTATTCGATTTAATTCATTTTTATCTTTACTCACAGCAATGGCACCCGTCTTACCATAGCCTGTCTCTTGTTCACCGTCATACGCTAGTGAATCGATTAATTCTGGATAATAAAGTGCACCTCGTTTAGCTAATTCGTACCAATCGGGGTCTTGAACGGATGAAATCCATGGACAAATGATTCCAGCGCCAGCAGATGTTGCTTTTCCGGAATGGTTTTCATCAATGAGTACAACATCTTGTCCATTTTTGATTAAGCTGTAGGCAGCAGAAACGCCTAAAATACCTCCACCAATAACGACATGTGGCATTGCGATCACTCCTTACCCTTATATTCATAATATTCTCTCATTCTATTATACCGTTTAAAACCATATGAAGTTAATTTTTAATTCAAACTTTCTTCAATAAGTTAGTCAAATATCCAATAATCAAGATACATACCCAATCTAATTACATTTGGTTGAATAACCTAAATTGAGAAAACATTTGGAGGTATTGACATGAAATTAAGTGAACGAGTTAAGAATTTATTAAATGAGGCCAACTTGTATTTTATTTTGGCCAAAAGGTATGAGTACGTTGACCCACAAAGGCATATGTACTATTACCAGTTGTACTTCAATACGGTTATGGAACTTGAACGCCATTTGGAGCTTGACATGATGGGGAAAGGTTCTCATAACAAAATGCACAGCCAAAATCAAATGTATTATTATTAGACCTAACACTTCTTAAGCCTATTAATAATAGGGTGATCAATGAGCATTTCGATGTGTGTGATTCCTAAGTTTATCATACAAATATTTAGCAACAATGACTCTCGCCTTGTCAGCCTTAACTGTGCAACATAAATTATTACTAAGCAAATAATAAGGAGGGGTTATGAATGAGCGGAGGCTACGGATATGGTGGCGGTTTTGCGTTAATCGTCGTATTATTTATCCTACTAATCATTGTAGGTGCAAGTGGACGCTTCGGCGGTGGCTACGGCGGCTACTAATATATAAAATAGTAAAAAGCCAGTGTGTCATTTCAGCACTGGCTTATAATAATTCTTTTATAGATTTACTGGACCGCCTTTTTATTGTATTGCGGGATTCGTATTATGAAAATAATATTTAATAGAGCTAGAACAGAAAATAAAATTAAAATAGTTGTTAAAGATACATATGATGTTAAGATTCCACAGACCAATAACCCTATCGCACTACCGATCTCAACAGCTAAATAAATGGCACTAAACGCTTTTCCTCTGATTTCTGTTTTAGTGGATTCCTGTACAATCGTAAGAACATAAATAAACAACAACGTCCCAGCACCACCATGGATAAAAGCTATAGCCCAAATCATTATCTTCCAACCTAAAAATCCTAATAAAAGAAAACTTATAGCTTCTAAAATAATTGTAATTGCCATCATTGTTTTAGATGACAATTTAAAGTTATAAAAACTAAGGATTAATCCAAAAATCACAGAACCAGCATTAATCATGCCTACAGTTACGCCATAAACCCAAGCAGGAAAATGATAAACTCCTTCAATTAAGGTACTTAGTAGTACAGTTTCAACTGGTATAATTGCAAAATGTAGAAAAAATCCAATTAAAGCTATATTGTGTAAGGATTTTATATTCCAAACATTGGACAATCCTTCCTTTATTTGATTAATAACTTTTTTACCCTGACCACCTTGAATAGGCTTAGATTTAATTCTTGCAAAAAAGACTGCGATAGCTGATAACATAAAGGATAATGTATTTAAACCAAAAACAAACCAAGCACTAACAGCCCCTAATAATAATGTACCAATGGCTGGTCCAACAATCCCACCTCCATCTAAAGATGTTTGTAGGCCAGCATTTGCCTTAGATAATTCATTTTGCGGTACTATATCAGGTATAACAGTTTGTGAGGCTACTGGATATATTTGTGAAAACATCCCAATTAATATATACACGCCTAGCAGATAATTGGTACCCATATCCATATATACCATTAAAGCTACGACTATAAATAAAGTTCCACCTATAATATCTCCTAAGATCATGGCTTTTGAACGATCAAAATTATCTACAAAAACACCTGTAAATAATTGAGCTAGAATCCTTGAACACCAATATAACGCCAAAAATAACCCCAAAAATGATGCCGTATTATTAGAAATGATATACCAAATTAAAGTAGCTTGTGCGGCAGAAGAACCAATTCTTGATAAGGTTCCACCCAATGTTAATAATGAAAATGATTTATATTTAAACGGTCCTAATATATTTTTAATTGTTATGAGTTCAATCATTATCACTTCCTAAAAATTAAAGAGAGTCCGTTATTTGCGAACTCCCTATCCAACATTTTTTTCATCGTTTGAATGACTAAAAGCACGAAATTCTAGAAATTCAATTAAATTACCTGATGGGTCTTTTGCAGCTGTCATGACACCAGCTGGAAAAGGATGTGGTTCTTCAAATATTAAATCTACTTTTTTGTCTTTTAAATCATTGATCGTATCCATTACATTATTAACATTAAAATCTAACACAACAGATGCATCTTCTGCGTATTCAACTTCAGACTTTTTCTCAACTTTAAAAAGAATAATAGGTACCGGAGACTTTAACTCAACAATTTCAGGATAATATTGATTTGACACAATCTCGATACCTAATTTTTCATGATAAAAATCTAGTGCTTGATCCATATTATGAACACCTACTGAAATAACTGAGAGTTGCATATGTTTAACATCCTTCCTCTACCTACAAATATGGTATAATATAATTCAAAATATTTTCTTACTCTTCCTACTAATCATTATTATCAGAAAACAACGATTAGTAAATATGCATTTATGCAATAATTTGTTAAATCTAGATAAATAGAGGTGTAAATGTGTATAACGTTAGTGAAAACATAAGGTATTATCGAGAGTTAATAGGAATGACTCGAAAACAACTAGCCGAAGGGATATGTGATGCCTCTACTTTATATCGGATTGAAAAAGGTGAACAAATTCCACGCTTAGATGTATTAACCGGGATTTGTCATAAATTAAGAATACCTTTGGATTTTATGGTTAGCCAACTAAATCATATTGAATTGGCGAAAATTGAAAAATATAAAAAGCTATGTAGGGAATTGACTTATCAAGATGACTACCAGGCATTATCCATTATTTTGGATGAGTTTAAAAAATTAATAAATAATATAGAAAGCGAGCCAGAAATTCAATTCAACAAACGTTTTATTAAGTGGCATGAGGCCATTTACTTACATGAAGTCGAAAGCAACTCCGTTAAAGCAAAAGAGATACTGAAATCAATATATAGTGGTCAAATTTACACAGAATTAGATATTGGTATTTGTAATTCACTCGGCTACATTAAACTTAAAGAACAAAGCATTGATATTTCGATTTCTTATTTTAAGTCAGCTTTTAACGCTATACACGATTTACCTTTCATAATAGACAAGACTCTCCCTCCACTAGTAGGCTATAATCTTGCATATTGCTACTACTACCAATGGAAAATGAATGAAGCGATTACAGTATGTTATCAGGTGTTAGAACATTTAGAGATCAATCAATTAAGCTTTAAGTTAGGCGATACTAAACATATGCTTGCAAAAATTTATCAAAGACTTGGTGAATTTGAACTAGCATATGAACTTCTAACACAATCAATCCATTTATATAATATTGAATCTAAAGTAAACAAGTATGATAAAGCAAAAAAAGACTTGCAGGATCTTGATGAGCTTAGGATTAATTATTAAATACATTTCTACATTACAAAACCCCCATCTCACATTTGAAATGGGGGTTAATCTTTTATATCCTACCAACTAGCCTTTTTAAGGCCAGGAATTTGTCCTTTATATGCATATTCGCGGAGGCAGATTCGACATAGTTGGAATTTCTTTAGCACACTATGTGGTCTGCCGCACTGCTTACAACGCGTGTATTCGCGAACTTTGAACTTCTGTGGTTTTTGTTGTTTAACCACTTGTGATACTTTTGCCATGCGGCACCCTCCTTTATATTTTGAATCAAATTAATATTATATCAAAAATCTCCCCATCTGGTTCATGTAAATAATGGTAATGGAGAGCCTATTCAAAACTGAAAAAAACTTCGAAATTCGTAATTTTTTGATTGACTTTCTATTTTGAATAGCGTTATAATTTCTCTCGGAGTCAAAAATTTCAAAACATTAAGGAGGGGGTTTCATGCGTTATTTAGCTGTTCTTTTTGCTTCGATGTTGCTCATTCTAACAGCATGCGGAAGTAACGATGACAACACAAGCGGAACGGACGATAACACGAATGGAACAGAAGAACAAGAAGAGAATAACGAAGAAACTAAAGACACAGAAGACTCTAAGGAAGAAGCTGAAGTAAGTGTTGAAGAACAAGTGGCTTCAGCTGTTCAAAGCTATAGTGATGTAATGGAGCAATTCCAAAGTGAACATGTAGATGGCACTACAGTTCAAGGCGTTGAATCCACTGAAGATGTAGCAACTTATTTCTTAGAAAATGCTCCTGTGACAGAAAAATTCGCAAATGACATTGCATCAAAAGTAGTTGAAGAGATTGATGGGGAATTAACTTGGAAAGAGCGTGATTTCACAGTTATTGTAGATCCTAATGAAAATAAAACGTACCAAGTGTCAGAAGATAATTACCTTTTCAATTATACTATCGCAGGTGATGCAACAGAGAACCGTGGACACTATACTTACAACGTCAGAAATGTAGATGGCGGATGGTTAGTGAATGAATTGGGTTTTGGTTACTTAGATGGTGAATTTCCTGACGAAGAGGAAGAAAGCGAAGAATAATATGTAAGCCTTGATTCTTTTTAGGATCAAGGCTTTTTAAATTCTGTGAAGACACCAAATAAAATGTAGAAAAAAAGGATATCCTATTTATGTTGAATTGATGCCTTAGTTGGGGGAGGTTATGTTTAATGTCCTTTAATTACGAAGGATATTTATCCGAGCAAGTAAAACAAATCGAAATTGAAATTCACCAAAAAAATCAAACGTTTTTTTCCCTGTATGAGGATTACAATAAATTTGCCCACCGGCTAAAATTTAAGTTGAACATACATAGCCATAATGTTCAAGAAATTGCGGTGTCGGGCTTATACATTTTGACGTTAAACAGCTTTAATTCGATATACATCTTAGCCAAAAAAGGACTAGTCAATGATTGTAAGAGCTTGACACGAGCACTTGTCGAAAAGCTGATTAATCTAAAATTTTGTGCGCTTCATTACGACAATTCAATTCAGTATGTTAATCAAAACGAGTTTCGACGCTTAAAGTTTTTAAACATTATTAAAGACAATAAATTTAAAGGCTTAAATGATGAAATCACTGAATCCATTGATTTTTTTGATGAAATCAGCAAAATGAAGGCCCATATTGCGAAAAAGGATATTAAGGAAATACCAACCGTTGAAGAACTGGCAAATATGGTCGGTTATCCAGACCTCTATTCATATGTTTACCGGATTTTCAGTGATGAAATCCATGCGAATTCGAAGGTGATTGAGAAGTTTTTTTCGCTTAATGAAGACGAAGAAATTGAAACATTAAAATGGTATCCTGATTTAGAAAACATCCATGATGATGTCCGCCTTGTCCTCATTACCTGTATGGATATGCTGGATAGAGTGTTGAATATTGTGTTTGAGTTATTTGATATTGAAGATGGTCTTGATGAAAGTAGTAAGGAATATGTACAACTAAGGCAGTCCCTTGAAGAGCTTTCGACTAAGGACTAGAGAACCGGAACAGTAACCTAAATAAAAAAAGAGATGCGACTTGCATCCCTTTTTTTAATACTATCTTAAAGTTTTTAATGCTCCGCTCCAAGCAATAACTTGGTCTAGCATTGCATTAACATTATCAAGATGTAATTCAGCTGGTTTGAATACGGAAAAGTCTTCAAAGTCAGTAAATAAGGATAATGTAGGATGTGCACGAACATCAGCGATCATTAATTCGCCCATGATGCCACGTAAATGTTCAGCTGCACGAGCTCCACCAGTTGATCCATAGCTTACGATACCTGCAGCTTTATTGTTCCATGCTTCACGCGCAAAATCGATAGCATTTTTTAATGAAGCTGAAATGCTGTGATTGTATTCTTGAACGACGAAGACAAACCCATCTAAGTCTGCCAGTTTTTCATTCCATTTTGCAATACCTGGTTCTTTACCGTCTGTTGTTCCTAAAAACGGTAAATTGTAATCCGCAATATCGACAATTTCATAATTTGCGTCGCCGCGTTCATCAGCGATTCCTTTAACCCATTCCCCTACTTGGGGGCTGACACGTCCTTCACGTGTGCTTCCTAAAATAATTCCGATGTTTAATTTTTCGTTTGTCATGGTTGTACCTCCTATATTCTCAAAACTAACGCCCTAATTCGATTGGGAATTAGGACGCTAATAACTCTAAGTCCATTTACTTGAACCGAATATTATGTTGTTTTAGCCATTTTTAATCTTTGTTGCGACTTCAATCGTACGCTTAGCCTGATGTTTAACGGCACCTTCCACATCTTCTACCATACCATTTTCACTTGCTGTTACGCTTGTGCCATAAGGGTTACCGCCAGCGCCAAAGATGACCGGATCAGAGTAACCTGGTGCTGCAATAATAGCACCCCAGTGCATCATGGATGTATAGATAGCTTGAATGGTTTTCTCTTGACCACCGTGTGGATTTTGTGCTGAAGACATCGCACTGACCACTTTGTTGATTGTTTTACCGTTTGCCCATAGTCCACCTTGCATATCAAGGAATTGTTTCATTTGAGAAGGAACGTTACCAAAACGTGTAGGTGTGCTAAAGATAATTGCATCTGCCCATTCAATGTCATCAGATGTTGCTTCTGGAACATCTTTTGTAGCTTCTGCATGTTCTTTCCAAGCTGGGTTTGAGTCAATTGCTTCTTGTGGTGCAAGCTCAGGTACTTTTAGAAGTTTAACGTCTGCACCTGCTTCTTTACCTGCTTCTTCAGCCCATTTGGCTAATTCATAGTTTGTACCTGTTGAACTATAATAAATAACTGCTAAATTGACATTTGCCATGTTTGAACTCCCCTTCTGGTTAGTATTTTTTCCAAATAATCTTTCTAGTAAGCCCATGTAATTCTTCACATCCTCAAGATTTGTGATGATATACGGACTTGGGCACCTTCTCAAATGTTTTATCAGTAACTTACATTTTGTAAGTTCATTTACAAAGTATAGTTTGGTTTTTTTAAAAAGTCAAGAAGTTCGATTTTTAATTAAAAAAGCTGTACCTTTATGCAAAAGATACAGCTTTTGTATTACGATTCTGTTTGGTCGTATTGATTCACTTCATATAAATCGATCAGCTCTATCTCTGGATGTTTATCTTTAAACCATCGTAGTGAAAAATCATTTTTAAATAGTACGACGTAATGTCCTTCGCGATCTTCCACAAGCATGTTACGTTCATCAAATAACGTTGAGTCGACTTGATCATCTTTTAACCATCTCGGAATACGTTCACCTATCGTTTCCAACACAACCTCTGAATTATATTCATTTTGCATACGATATTTAAATACATCGAATTGAAGCTCACCGACAGCACCTATAATATACGATTCTGTTTTGTACTTCGTAAACAGTTGAATCGCGCCTTCTTGAACAAGTTGTTCGATTCCTTTCTTAAACTGCTTTGATTTCATCACGTTTTTAACTGTAACCCGTTTGTATTGTTCTGGAGGGAATTTTGGCAGTTCGTTATATTCAAACAGCTCTTTTCCTTCAAGTAACGTGTCACCGATTCGATAAACATTTGGATCGTAAATCCCGATAATATCACCTGCATAAGCTTCTTCAACCGTTCCCCGTGAAGATGCAACAAATTGCTGTGATTGTGATAGATTAATCGTCTTACCTGTTCGTGCCAATTTGACACTGATGCCCCGTTCAAATTTCCCTGAACAAACTCGTAGAAATGCAACACGATCACGGTGTGCTGGGTTCATATTCGCTTGAATTTTGAAAATAAAGCCTGAAAATTCCGGATTTCCGGGTTGGACTACGCCTTCTGTTGTTTTTCTTGCGCCCGGTTGCGGTGCCATCGAAATGAATGTATCGAAAAAGGTTTTAACCCCAAAAGGTGCTAATGCACTTCCGAAAAATACTGGTGTCTGTTCTCCAGTTAAAACAGCATCTAATGAAAATTGGTCTCCCGCTTCATCGAGTAATGAAACTTCATCCTGTGCAAGCTGATATTCTTCTTGTGCCACCAAACTTTCATATGCTGGTCTGTCCAAATCATCATAAGGAATAAATGTCTCTTGCTCATTCCCGCTGAACTGGACAAATTGTTTGTCATGTCGGTCAAAAATGCCAAGAAATCGTTTCCCCATTCCGGCTGGCCAATTCATAGGATACGTTTCAATATTGAGTACTTCCTCAATTTCTTCTAGGAGTTCGAGCGGTTCACGTCCTTCACGGTCTAATTTATTAATAAACGTAAATATCGGAATACCACGCATACGGCAAACCTTAAAAAGTTTTTTTGTTTGTGCTTCAATTCCCTTAGTAGCATCAATGATCATAACGACACTATCAACTGCCGTTAAGGTTCTGTATGTGTCCTCACTAAAATCCTCGTGCCCAGGTGTATCGAGAATATTGACCTGTAAGCCTTGATAATTAAAATTCATCACACTAGATGTTACGGAAATACCGCGCTGCTTTTCGATTTCCATCCAATCTGATGTTGCAAATTTACCTGATTTCTTTCCTTTAACCGTACCAGCTGAGCGGATCAAATTACCGAACAGAAGTAAAGTCTCGGTTAAGGTTGTTTTCCCCGCATCCGGGTGAGATATAATCGCAAACGTCCTCCGCTTACTCATCTCTTCTTGTATCGCCATTCTAAAAATCCCTTCTATATCGTGCTGTTTGGGTAAAAATCACCATCTCAATATACTACAATTAACATAAAAAATCACTCATTTTATAATATGTTGTAATTTTTGAAATCTAAAATGGTGTCTTCATCAAGGATGAAGCGTGATAGCTCTGCACCTAAAAACGGACCACTCGTAATACCAGATGCACCAAGGCCGTTGGCAACGATTATTTTTTCTTGTCCTGGTAATGGACCTAAAACAGGGTACTGCAGTGGTGTCATCGGACGAAACCCAACACGCGATTCGATAAACTGAGCTTCTTCTAAGCCTGGCGCAAACTTAAAGGCCGTTTTCAAAATTTCATAAACACCACTTGCTGAACTGGTTGAGTCAAAATCATCGTTGTCTCGATGCGATGAACCGACAAATACTTTGTGGTTGGAGAACCCAACGATATATTTATTATTAGGCAACATAATCGCTGGCCACTTCGATGGATCTTGATGTGGTAGCTCCAAATGTAATATTTGTGTTTTTTGAGATTTAACCTTAAATTCTACACCGACTTGCTTTAACAGACGTTCAGCCCAAGCGCCATTGGTGACGATTAATTTTTCACCTGAATACGTTTGGTCACCAACTCTGACTGTCGCTTGATCAACGATTTCAGCTTCGCCTTTTAAAACCTCTGCCCCATGCTTTTTAGCTCCTGCGACTAATGTAGCTCGGAAGGTGTCACCATTGACGCGCGCACCACCGCTCACATGAACGGCCCCCATCCGATCAGCCATAATCGGTACATGCCCGGCGACTTCCTCACTCGTTAAAATGGAGATATCCCCCACTTCAGGCGCTGTTTCCCGACGATGTGATGCGTCTTTTACCATCTTGTCTAGTTTTTCCTCATTTTTATGTAAGTGGATTGAGCCAACACGACCATAGCTTGTCTCTGTGATTCCGTCCTCTGACAGTTGTCTAATCAAGCCCGGGTAATATCTCGCACCGTTTTTGATGACTTGATACAGCTTATCGTTCTTTTTCTGGGATAGCCACGGACTAATGATGCCGGCAGCTACACGTGTAGCTTCTCCTTCATCTTTTTTATCAATTAAAAGAACCTTTGCTCCTTTTTTGGTTAAATGATAAGCGGTTGATGCACCCAAGATCCCCGCCCCAATCACGATATATGGTTTCATCCTATTGACTCCTTCATTTAAATCTACCTTCAGTTTATCAGTCCCTCTTAATATAAGAAAACGTCCGAATTATTATTAACATTGGGGACTCAGATTGTTTCATTGGGGTATGAGGGGCTTTCATTGAGCATTCAGACTCCTACTTCGGGGAATTTGAGCCGCTCATCGGGCACTCAGAATCCACCATTGGGGAATGCGAGCCATTCTTTGGGGACTCAGACTCCTTCATTGGGGATTTAGAGCCGTTCATTGGGGACTCAGACTCCT
The DNA here is from genome assembly GCF_900103915.1 of Tenuibacillus multivorans. Classification (GTDB taxonomy): domain Bacteria; phylum Bacillota; class Bacilli; order Bacillales; family Alkalibacillaceae; genus Tenuibacillus; species Tenuibacillus multivorans. Next base: position 396,028 of record NZ_FNIG01000002.1, read on the forward strand.
TCATTGGGGAATGTGAGCCACTCTTTGGGGACTCAAACTCCTTCATCGGGGATTTAGAGGCACAAAAAAAAGCTGCTTTAAGGTTGTTGCCTTTAAAGCAGTTCACCATACCGAATCATTACTTTCGTTCAAAAACCCGACAAATAAATGTCTTTCCAAACCCTTCACACTCTTCGTCTACTTCAATTTGTTTAAAACCTAACGATTCGAATATCTTTTTATAGTTTCTTGGAAAATGTCGTTCAGAATCCCAAGACTCGGATTCAATCACAATCAAATGTGATTTCGTTATTCGAGCAATTTGTTCTAAGACCCAATCGTTGTCTGTATGAATATGTTCTAATACAGCCATTGAAAACAACTAAATCAAACTCGTGATCCTTAAATTTTGGCAAAACATTCTCTAATGAACGGTTGTAAACCTGAATATTTTCTGCCATATCAGCGTAATGTTGTTGCATTAAATCCACAGCTTCTTCATTGATTTCGATACCGGTTAAGTTTTGATACCCGTTTTCATATAAATGATGAAGGTTTCGGCCTACATTACATCCGGGTTCCATAATTTTCGCATCTGTTTCAGCATATTGATTTACAAAGCGATAGAGGTACTCCGAACGCTTTGATTTTTTTAGATACAATTTAGGGTCATTGCTTTTGCCTGGATTTTTCCAAAACTCATGTAGCTCTTCTACACTTTTATAATCCAAATAAAATCCTCCCATAAAGAATCTCTATTTAGTATATTAAGTTCAAAAATTTAATGTTTGAGTGAATTCACCAAGTTTTATATAGAATGGGAGAACTACCTTATTCACGTTGTGGACTGATTTTCTTTAAGTAAATCGATCATCCCTTCAAAGGCTTCTTTTTGTCCTGACATGTAACCATCAAGCGCTTCGACTAAATCCTCTTCTATTTCGCTACTTTTATTCGGCACTTGCCCTTCTCGTTCTTCAAAATTGAGCAATAAATACATTAACAGCATATTCAATGTTTTACTCTCAAGCAAAACAAAACTGTGATCGGGATTCTCGTTGTTCTTCAGTTCATCAAGCTGCTCTGTAATGCTTTGGTGAATTAACTTTTTTAATAACAGGTCCTTGTCACTGTTCGCCATTCCCTTCACCCCCGCTACTTACATTTCCACTCAAATTAATTTGATTAAGCGATGCCATACCATCTTGAAATTGATCACTATACGTAAATCCCATAACGCTACCTGAATATGATTTATCTGGACTCCATTTTATTTGGAAATTTGGAAACGTGATCATTTCATTAGGTTCAATGATTTCTCGATCAAGTGGCCTTAACCAGTATTCTTCTTTATCCTCCCGATCATTCATTCGCTCCCAAGCCCCTGGTGTTCTGATCTGTTTCTGGGAATCGGGATAAATGTATTTACCTGAAAACATGAACGGAGTACCAGAAGATAGTTTGATACATATATAAGGATTGCTGATGTTTTGTTCACTGAGATTGTGTATGTGGTATGTACCGAGGATTAGATTTTCCATGTCAAGATCGTGTGAAATATTCATTGAAAAAGTAAAATAACTAATTGTCTGAAGGGATTGACCCGAGTTGAAGTCCATTTGCGAAATTAATTCTCGTAATTCGGATAAATAGTGATGGGTTTGGTCGTTTAGCTCACTTAGCTTTTGTTGAAAACGCTTTTGATCCAATGCCCAAACGTTCACTCCTTTTGAAAATTTTTTAGATAAATCCTCTCCATATACCTATGCTATTGACTCAACCGTTATTCCCAAAGGCGTACCCATAAAATATTCCATAATGTTCTTAAACATGATGCATATGAATAGTATGAGAGCGCCGTATTATGATTTAGCCTATTAATTCTCTATCAATAAACAACTATATCAAACGTCTAGCACAATTTTTTAGACGATTAATATAATGTGAATATAAAGGGTGAACGTTATTGGTTCAATTTAAACTTTATAACGTTGATGAAATTGAATCATTAAAACGTCAAATCAAACAATACCAGACATCGTTAAATCAATTAAAATCAAATCAATTGGCCAGTCATGCTGAAAAACTATATGACTACCAAGAGCAGATTACTAACTTAGAAAGGGTGATTAAAACGATGCAAGAAGAGCAAGAAGAGCAAAATGTCGATCAAGCAGGAAATGATGATTTATTAAAAGAGATTCAATTAATTAAACGTTCGATTAACGATTTGGAAAACGATATGACCATTGTTAAAGAACGTGTGAAGAAATTTAATTCAGACGTTTTGTTAGAAGAAATTAAAGACTTGCTTGAACAGCAGCAACGCACAAATACAAATACAACAGGATCAAACCAGAGGGCTAATCAAAATCAACCATCTAGGAACCGTCAAATGCAGCAACCTACTTCTAGCTTTAGACAGCTTCAAAACTTCTTATCTTCTTCCAGACAGATTGAACTCGCTCCAAATAATAAAAAAAAAATTTAACTAATAGACGAAATCGAAATTCTGTTCAATTTAATAATTTAGTTAGAAACAAAGACTTAAATGTTAAACGTGCGAATCAACAAGCATTAGGACCTGAGCTAAATTCACAAACTTTCATTCGAAACACTAAGAGAAGAAGGCAAAACCAAGTCGACCTAACAAACACGGAAAATAACAACTCTGTCAAAAAAGAAGAAAAAAACAACGATCAACTACAAGAAATGAAAGTTTATCAAAAGCAGCAACAACCCGTTAATCGACCTGAGATCAGAGCAAAACCAACGCGTTCCAAACAACAAAAGCAAAAAGATAAACTTGATCAACGACTATTATCCCCATTCTTTAGGAAAAAGTCATAATGGATCCGCTCATTCTACCTAATCAATGCTATCAGGAGATTATAGTATCCACTCAGTCTCAGCTCCCTTATGAAGCTTGTGGTTTTTTAAGTGGGACTCATGATCAAATTCAATCCGTCTGGCCGTTAGAAAATCAATTACAATCAAATCTCCGTTTCTTCGTTGATAAAAAAACAGTTCGTTCAACGATCAAGCAATTTGAAGCCGTACAAGAAGACCTTATCGCAATTTATCACTCACATCCGACTTCAAAACCACTCCCTTCATATGGTGACATTAAAAACCATATGTCGGATCAGGTCCTTATGATGATTGTTTCTTATAAATATCATGAGCCGTCTGTGAAATGTTTCCAAATATTGAATCAACACTATCAGGAATGCCCAATTCAATTTAGCTCATGATTCTAGCCCGCTCTAATGAGTCTATTAAAAACTATAATATGGTATGATTGAATATGATTAAAAGGAGATGTATATGTTGAAAGCTCAATCTACAAACAACTCATATAAAAAGCTAAAGGCTATAAATTCAGAAAGACCAAAACCAAAGAAAAAGTCTAATAAAGGTGATTGTGGTTGCGGCAATTAACCAACCATGATGGTATTGACACTCCTCCTCATTATCCCAAGGAGGAGTTTAGTTTTTTTGTATATATTTATTAAAATTCCGCATCTTCCTATAATTATTCTTAAGAAAACTAAACGCTTACCCTACAACTTTCTCTAGTAAATACATATCTTATCAATATATAAATTAAATATAATTTATATAAATTTTCGGAGGTGCTAAATCAATATGCAAAACCAAAACTTTGCAGGTGATCAAGAACTTCTTTGTATTAATACGGAGAAGGTCTATGATTGGATTGTCAACGAAGCAACATTCGATATAAACATTATTGATGAAGATCTACCAGCTGGCTTAGACTGTGGCGATTTCGACGAAGATGACGTGGTTTGTGAAGTCGCTCCTGCAGCTGTTGATCCAATCGAAATTCTAGAACGTGAGGATCGTACGTTTGTTATTGATGGAGAAGAGATTACACTACAAGTCGTGACCATCCGTAAAAACTTTGTTGTCACTGTTTTCTTTGAAACAGCTACTGGTGTTGAAGAAGTCGATCTAGACTTAGCTCGTAGCGAGCAAGTTATCTTGTGTGCACCAGATGAAACGGACATCGAAGTCACGTATACAGACCTTGACTGCTTCGTAGTAGCATTTGAATGTACACCAGCAGATACTGCAGTAGGCGCAACTTTTGATGCTGTCGTTTCTGTTCGCCTATGCCAGAGCATTCAATCGACATTCCCTGTAACACTAGAGTTAGTGGCTGACTTCTGTCAACCACGCGACTTATTACCATTCCCTCCATGCCCAGCTCCAACTATTCCTCCTCAGTGCCCAGCTATCTTCCCGGCTAATAACGACGTCGGAAATGGTGGAACCGCTGGTAATGGAGCGTAAGGATTGGCCTAAAAAAGACTGGCAATTCAATTTGCCAGTCTTTTTTCATTCTATTATATAAGATCCCAGGTTACAGGCGTTCCTTTTTTTATATTTTGATTAACCTGTTTCCCAAGTAAAACATCGATATATTTTGGAGATAATCCATATCCAGGCCGAATCGCTTTTAAGTTTTCTGCAGTTAACACGTCACCTTTCTTCAAATCTTCAGTTACATATAACGAGCGTCGATATTTTTTTGAATCAGATTCGGATTCTGTTGGTCCATATGTGACGGTACCTAATGACTGCCACGATCGTTTTGCTTCCTGAACGAGAGATTCCAGTTCATCAGGTTCCATGGAAAAAGCCGCGTCTATCCCACCATCGTTACGTGATAAAGTAAAATGCTTTTCAATAATTGTGGCTCCTAAAGCGACACTGGCGACCGCCACACCGGTTCCGAGCGTATGATCTGATAATCCAACCTCACATTGAAAAGTGTCTCTCATATGAGGAATCGTTAATATATTCGTATTTTCCGGTGTGGCAGGATAAGTGCTGGTGCATTTTAAAAGAATAAGGTCCTCACAACCTGATTGTTTGGCTGTATTGACTGCTTCATCAATTTCTGCCACCGTTGCCATTCCAGTTGAAATGATGATTGGCTTACCGGTTTGTGCAACCTTGCGAATTAACGGCAAATCGATGTTCTCGAAGGATGCTATTTTATAACAAGGCACATCTAGTGATTCTAAAAAGTCTACCGCAGTTTCATCAAAAGGTGAACTAAAAGCTGTCATACCAAGCTCATGACATCGATCAAAAATTGGCTTGTGCCACTCCCACGGGGTATAGGCCTGTAAATAGAGGTCATAGAGTGTTTGATTTCCCCATAAAGGATTCGATTCACTGACTATAAAATCATCCTTTTCTAGATTTAATGTCATCGTATCAGCGGTATACGTTTGTAGTTTCAAAGCATGTGCCCCAGCTTGGGCTGCCGCATCAACCATTTCTAGTGCACGGTCAAGCGATTGGTTGTGGTTGCCTGACATTTCAGCGACAATAAACGGTTCATGCTTTTTCCCTATCACTCGATTTTCAATCTGTATACTCATCTATTAGGTCCCTCCTTTAAAATAATTTAATAGATTTCCTCGCGTTTCTTTCCATTGTTCTCGAAATAAGGCGAGTCTCGTAATATCCATCCATTGATTATTCTTTAGAATATGCTTTTTAAACAAGCCTTCCTCTTCAAAACCTAGTTTTTTGTGATAATGCAAACTCTTAGGATTCGATTCAATGACTTCTGCACAGATCTTATTAAGGTTCTTATCTTCAAACATCATATCTAATGCTAATAATCCCATTACTGTTCCCGACTTTTTTGGGGCATTAGCTTCTCCGATATAAAATCCCCAAAAGCAACGACAATTCTTTCGGTCAATGTTAGAAAAATTCACTAGTCCTACTGGTTTTTCATTGTAAAATAATAACCGAACGATAGAAGTATCGTCGGTTGAAATGCGTTGATACCACGCATAATGATCATCCCAAGTAATTAAATGATCGGAATACATGACCGATCGAATCGGCTCGGAATTCCGCCATTCTAACACTTTCTCTAAATATGGTTCGCTTAAGGCTTCTAAATAAAAAGCATTTAAATCGATGATCATCCCTCCAATATCGTTGAACTGACAAGCTCAACACCATCTTCAGAATTAAATAGTGAAAGGCAGCGGTTTGACATCTCTTTTAGCCGGCTAGGATATTGAATCAACCCGTTAAGCTTTTGTTGAATTCGAGTTTGATCTACGTTATCGTGTTTACCTAAATAGTCGATCACACCTAACGTCTTCAACGATTGAAGTAAATTGTGTTGATTATCAGCTGTTTGGATGGTTAATGTCGGTAAGCCTAAAAAACATCTTTCATACGATGAAACGCCACCTGATCCTACGGCTAGATCAGCCTGTCGCATAAGTTTTGCAATATTATCTGACTGTATATGAAGACGCCATTGAGGATTAGCCTCGCATAGTTGTTGAATGAGTCCTTTATCGCTTGCTTGATCACCTATGACAACATCAACCGATATATACTGAAGATTTAACTGCTGTAGAGCTTGTAACGTTTTAACCGTTTCACCTGTTGGATCGGTTCCACCGAATGAAACGAGAATTCGATTGATTGATCCATCTCTTACGATAGTGTCTTTTCTTTCTTGTAAAAATTCATCCCTTAGTAATATATAATCGGACCCCAATAGCGTTCGTGTATGGTTGGGGAGTAATTGTTTATATTGATCGTGGATCGTAGCGTATACATGATAATTTAAAAGTAAATCGCAGTCATGCTTCGTCCTAGAAAAATCCTCGATAACCATGATCTTCTCGGTATAAGGTCGGATTTGCCTTTCCCATCGTTCATCAATTTCGTAATGGTCAATAATCAACCAATCGACCTTCACATTTTTTAAAATTTGTTGTGTCAAAACTGCATCGATCTTATCATCGAAGGTTGGTAAATAACGAATGGGAGCAACATCGAATCCATTCTGCCTTATAAAATCTATTAAATGACCCTCTAAATCCTTAGATATAAAGGATACCTTGGCTCCTTTAAGCTTAAGCGCATGAGCCAAGGTTAAACACCGCATCACATGACCCGTTCCGATTTCGATTGAAGCGTCTGTTCTAATATAAATATTCACCACGTATCGCCTCACGATTTCTTCTGTTCAACATGAGCATTGATTTTGGCCCATTCTGGATGCTCATTTAGCAGCTGTAAGACATTCTCTAATGTGAAGTTCGGCTTTTTTAGGTATAATGTCTCAATGATTAACTGAATGAGATTAAAATCTTCTAGCGTATCTACGGTTAGTCGATATTGGCTTTGGTCAATTGGATAGAAAACATTGGCGAGATTATACGAATTTGAATGCTTTCGTATATAAGATGTGACGTGTTCACGGTCAGTTTTGGCAGTAGCGTTTTGGTAGACATGATTTAATATATTCATAGAAAAAACTTCTGTATCCATCCCACGCGGAAAAGTACGCTCAAGAGTATTAGTGACATAATGATAAGGATTCATTTTTAAATATTGTTGAATCACTTGGTCAATAACTTCTGGATCAAGGAGTGGACAATCGGATGTTAAGCGAACGACAACATCTGCTTCATAATATTGTGCCGCTTCATAATACCTTGATAAAACGTCTTTTTCGGAGCCCCTAAACGAATGACAATTTACTTGACGACAAAGATGAACAATCTCTTCATCTATGGGTTTCGTTGTCGTAGCCACAACCAGTTCATCAATTAATTTGGATTGTTTCACGCGCTCGATTTGATACTCCAATAACGGTTTGGATAAAATCGGTTTAAGCACTTTACCTGGAAGTCGTGTCGAGCCCATACGTGCCTGCATAATCGCTACAACTTTCACGTCATCACCTTCTTTTTGAATAATAGGTAATCACCTTTTGAACGGCTTCAATGACATCCGCGACATCCCCGTCACTCATAGCTGGAAATAATGGAAGGGTTATGATCGTTTCATATAACTGTTCAGCATGGGGACAAATCCCTTTTCGATAACCTAGCTGTAGGTAATAAGGATGATAGTAAACGGGAATATAGTGAACATTGACACCGATATTCTCTGCTTGTAATGCTTTGAAAATCGTTCGACGGCTAGCGTATAAATGTTGATGCTTTAACCGCATTACGTATAAGTGCCAACTCGATTCATAGCCCGTTAATTCTTCTGGTGTCGTGATGGTCTTCATGTGTTGAAAGCTTTCTTGATACGTTACGACAATTTGTTTACGTCTTCTAATAAAATCATCTAATTTATTTAATTGACTAAGACCGAGGGCAGCCTGTAAATCCGTCATTCGATAATTAAAGCCGAGGAATTGCATTTCATAGTACCAAGGACCATGGTCATCTAATAATTGCTCGCGATTTTTGGTAATGCCATGTGTCCTGAATTGTTTGAGTTTTTCATAGAATGCAAGATTGTTCGTCGCGACAGCCCCTCCTTCACCTGTTGTCATATGCTTAACGGGATGAAAACTAAATATCGTCATATCGCTTAGGCTTCCGATAGGTTGATTTTTATATTGAGCACCAAGTGCATGAGCCGCATCCTCAATCACCGTTAATCCGTATTCGTCTGCAATCGAGCGAATTGCATCGTAATCGCATGGCAGTCCTGTAAAATCGACCGGCATAATTGCTTTTGTTTTGTCGTTGATTTGGGATTTGATGGCTTGAGGCGAAATATTGTAAGTGTCAGGGTCAATATCAGCAAAGATAGGTGTGCCACCGTTATAGAGGACGCTATTAGCACTTGCCGCAAACGTCATTGGAGTCGTGATGACTTCATCTCCGTTTTCAATACCTGCAGCATAACACGCGGCGTGTAATGCTGCAGTTCCACTCGAAAATAAAACGGTATACTTAGCTTGAACATAGCCCGCTAGCTCTTCCTCTAATCGCTGAATTGTTGGACCTGTTGTTAAATAGTCACTTCGAAGCACTTGCACAATCGATTGAATATCCTGTTCATCGATAAATTGACGCCCATAGGGTAAAAAAGACTCCCTGACAGGAGCTCCTCCGTGATATGCTAATTGATTGTTTTCCTCCATTCATACTCCTCCTAAATAAGATCCGTCGATTGAATCCATTTTTCTGTACGGTCAATCCCTTCTTCTAGGCTAATCGTCGGCTCCCATCCGAATAGCTGATAGGCTTTATCATAATTGCATAACAATTTCTGAATTTCACTTTGTGGATGGATGTGTTCAATATGCTTAATCAGTGAAGTGTCTTCACTGATTAATTGTGCGAGCTGATTGATACTTATGTCTCGACCAAGACCAGCATTGATAATTTCACCATTCGCTTCTTTGGCGTAACCTGACTGCACGACAAAGCGGGCGCAATCCTCAACATAGAGAAGGTCTCGGGTTTGATTACCATCTCCATAAATAGATAGCGGCTTACCATCTAGCTTGTGTTTGATGAAGATGGCCACAACACCTCCTTCTCCACCCGTTTTTTGATAAGGACCGTACGTATTAAACGGTCGAACAATAACAGTTGGCAACCCATAGGCGTAATAATAGGATAGGACCATGTTCTCGGCCGATATCTTAGCACCAGCATATGGTGAAGCTGGTTTAATCGGGTCAGTTTCTTTTATACCATTTAATTGGTTTGCTTTATCATAAACCATACACGTACTCATAAAGACCATTTTGACATGATGCTTCCGGCATTGTTCTAATAGATTAAACGTTCCAATTGTATCGTTTTCAAAAGTCGTACTTGGATCATCAATACTATCCTGGACATTGATACTCGCTGCTAGATGATAGCAAATATCAAATGACTCCATGAAAAGCTCTTGTAACAGCATTTCGCCTTTGATATCGCCTTCAATAAATTGTATAAAATTCTCATCCTCCTTTAAAGGTTCGATGTTTTCTCGTCTTCCATTGGAAAGATCATCTAAAACCCAGACCTGGTGACCGTCATTCAATAGCTGCTGAACGACCCACCTTCCGATAAATCCCGCTCCACCAGTCACTAAGACTCTCACAAAATCACCTCTCTATTCATTGTCATTATTTTGATTGAGTTGACGGATTAATCTTATTAAGCGTCGAGTCGAGAGTTCTTTTTGTGGATAAGCATATGAAAGGAATTCTTCTCTCTGCTTATTGGCATAGTCCATCATTTTTTTATTTTTAAAATACTTCACGATTTTAACAGCTAATGCAGACGGATTACGTTGAACCAATTCCTCTAACCGATTATAGTAGCCGGTATAGCCTGGAAAATCTGCATCTAATATAAATGTCGGTTTATCAATCAGCATGGCTTCTAATCCGATTGTTGAAGGGTAAACCACAACTGCATCTACCTGATGAAGAACGTCGTATAAACTAAAATCCTGTGTCGAATATAACTGTGGAAACTCCTTAACTAATTGATGTGGTTTGTTGTTAGGGAAATCCCGAACCAAAATATTAAATAAATCCTTCCTGAGCAAATGACGAATCAATTTTCGCCACCTTTGTAAATCCTGTTCTCCCCTGACTCCAAGTAAAATTGTTTTTTTATCAGCGTCTAAACCTAGTTTTTTATAAAACTTTAGTTGAGGTGTAGGGCTGGTCGAAAAAAGGAGATCGAACCTTGGATGACCAATAATGGATAGAGAAGTATCGTCTTCCACCCCTTTTGCTTGAAACCAATCCTTTTCAAAATGACCATAAACAGCATCAACCGTTGCTATTTTCGGTAAATATCCAGGTTCACCCGATATGATGCCATGCTGCATACAAATGGATGGGATTCCGTGCGCCGCTGCGACGACCACGAGTGTTCGGCTTTCTGGGTAATGGGTTGATGGGACGATGATGCTTGAAATCTTTACTTTGGAAAGAAGCTGTTTCGTTTCTTCAATCCGTTTAACAATCGATTTAATTTGATTTAGAAAGTTATTTTGAAATCTATCATCCATAAACAAAGGATGATCGTGATAGGAATCAAAAAGTGTTTTTGTTTTTTTAATTAGTTTATTAAGCTTTTTGTTCACATAACTTGTAAGAATGGGATAGTGATCAAACGTTTGAACAGGAAACTCGCCTACAGAACTAATGTTTCCGCGATGTTTATCTTTCAAAATAATCGTTTTTTTAGGATTAAAATGTTGTTTCAAAATGTCATTTGGAAAACGAAGTAGATTATAAACATCATGCAAAATGATTTTCCCATTCTTATGATTGTTTCTAGGTTTTGTGTGTTGATTAATATAAGTGTTATAACGCTCTTGAATCTCAGTATCGTATTGAACTTGATTTTTGAGTATTGAATCTAGCGTGTGCTCCTGAAGTCCATTCATAATGTGTTTATTGTGTTTGATTAAACTTCTAAAGTGGCATAAATAAGGAAGTGAATATCCTTTATATTTAATGTCCTCAAAGGCATCGAGAAAATCTAAATAAAGTGACCAGTAACGGCTTAAATATAGGTCTAGTTGTTCCATAAACACCCCGCCTTTAAAATAGCTTTTCCTTCATCAATAAAACTCGTAGCTCCTCAAGTTTCAGTGGTTTTTGCTGACTTGAGCTATACGTACCATATTCGACCCGACTGGCTTCCGCATACGTTTGATCATCCATTACTCCTTGACCTGGAATAACAAACATATCACCTAAGTCTAACGCCGTTGTTGATTCGTCATAGGTCATCAATTCTTCATACATCTTTTCGCCTGGTCTTAATCCGTGTTCCTCGATGATGATTTGATTTGAATCGAGTTGATGTTTTTGGCACATTTCCTCAACGACAATGGTTGAAAGATCCTTTAAGCGTATTACTGGCATTTTTAACACAAAGACTTCTCCACCATTGGCTTCTTGTAAGGCCTTCATCGTGAGATCTGTTGCTTGATTCAGCGTCATCATAAACCGGGTCATATTATGATCCGTAACCGTTATTTTGGAATGATCTAATATTTGTTTTTTAAATAATGGAATAACCGATCCTCTAGAACCCATTACGTTTCCAAATCTAACACTGGCAAAAACGGTATCACCTTTACCTGAGCTGTGCTCAGTTGCAGTGATTAATCGCTCAGCTATTAATTTGGTGGAACCATAAGTGTTTGTCGGTGAGATGGCTTTATCTGAACTCGTAAAAATCACTTTTTTAACGTTTTGTTCATTAGCTGCTCGAACAACATGATACGTACCGTGTATGTTGGTTTGAACAGCTTCATAAGGGTTAAACTCACATGACGGGACATGCTTCATCGCCGCCAAATGAAAAACATAATCAATACCTTGCATTGCACTTAAAACTCGGTCATAATCCCGAACATCACCAATCATGAATTCAAGACGAGAATTTGATCCGAGTTCGTTATCTAAAAGATATTGCTTATGTTCATCTCTACTGAATAACCTGATCAATTCAGGTTCTTCAACCATTAACTTCTCAATAATCTTACGCCCTATTTCTCCTGTTCCTCCTATAACTAAAATTTTCTTTTTCTTATAAAACACGACGATCCCTCTTTCAGTTGTGTTGTTCTAAATCTATTTAAACTATTAGCTTAATCTATACCATATGTATTCTCACAGGCTTTTTTTGTATAGACGAGTGTATTTTTTATAGTAAAACTCGTTGATTGATGTGCCTTTTTTAGCAAAGTCAGAAAAACACCGGTAGAAGTTGTAGATACACCGGTAGAATTTCAAGTTGCACCGATAGAAACTGAAAAAACACCGATAGAAGTTCAAGTTGCACCGATAGAAATTGTAAATACACCGATAGAACCATCAAACGCACCGATAGACCAAGCTTGTCCTACTTTTACACGCAAAAAGCTAAGATGGATTATTTCTTTAAAAAGGACATTGCTAAGTGAATTAGCAATGTCCTTGATATGATTGCACTAATTGTTTTAAACGTTTACCTGCTTGATTAAGCGGTAATTTATAATGTTCATTCAAAAACCTATCTCTAAACCTTCGAAATGATTGATTTGATGGATCCTTGATAAATTGCATAACACGCTGAACGATTTGCTCTGTCTGATCATAGTAATCACCTAGCTGTTCAAAATAATCCGTAAGCGAATCGTACTCATTTTTCCAAACAAAAACTGGTTTGTTCAGAATCAATGCCTCTAACACGACCGTTGATTCATAACTCACGACTAGATCAGCATTATGCAGGAGCTCTATTAACGGAACATTCGTCGATACATAGACTTGAGGGAAATCCCGAATGATAGTTTTTAGTTCTTGACTTCTCCCACGTGGTCGTATAATCAGGTTATATGACGTAAGCTTTGACAGTTCTGCTATGATCAACCGCATGTTTTGAAATTTTTCATGATGGCTAATGATTAAAATCGATTTTCTCGGGTGTTTGATTTTTAATTTTTTATTGATTTCCTTCTTTGATAAGTTTTTATTACACATGTTGTCATACCGTGGGTGGCCTATTTTTTTAATTTCTGCCTCATTAACGCCTTTTTGTTTGAACCAATCAACTTCATATTGACCATAGACTGCTTGTATGGTTGAGAGTTTCGGTAAATAGCCGAATTCTGATGCAACCACCCCGTGCTGCAAGCCTATACTAGGTATCCCTTTTTGCCTACCTACCATGGCGAGAACACGGTTTTCAATCTGATTCGTGCTCCCAAGCACCAAGCACGATACATGATGCTGGCTTAAAAAATCCTCTACGGCCACTATTTGATTTAAGATGATAGGGATCTCTTGAATCAACGCTCGTTGAAAAGCTTTTTGTCCATAGACAGGATGTTTTTGATGAAGTGAAAAAAGATGATAAGAATCCTCCTTTATCTGATTGATTAAATCATGCGAGGCAGTCGAATATCGGTTTAATGCATCAACTGGAACGGCCCCCTTTAGCCTCCCTTTTTGCCTTAATAATAAAATGTCGAGTCCACTAAAATTTCGTTTTAAAGCTTGAGGTGTTAAGCGTAATAAAGGTTCATGAAAAACGACTATGCCATCTGTTGCTTCTATTGGTTCTGGTTTTATAAATGAATTGAACTTTTCTTGAATCTCTGTTGGATAATCGATGGTTTCTTCGAGGTTGTTCAGAAAAGATTCATTCTTTAATTGTTGTTGGATTTTGGGGATATTTTTAATGCGTTCATAAAAATAGCTAAAGATCGGGATTGGATAGTCTTGATAGGTTAATGATTTAAAACGGGTTAAGAAATCAACATATAAGGACCAATAATTCCGTTCATAAGTGTTCATCATTAGTCTCCTAAATCAGGGCGATATATTTCAAACAAATCTTGATCCAGCTGATCGATTATAATTGGATTTTCATCACCCTCGATTTGATCAAGTCGATTAAAAAATTCACTGATCTCCTTTTCCGACAATCCTGAAAAACGATATTTAAACTTTTTTCGTTTATAACGAATTTTGTTAATCGGTTTGGGTGGCGGTAGTGATGGCTTTACATTGATTTTGTTGATCAAATGAATCAACTGATTGTAAGCATAGCTTGAGTCACGATAGTTATAGTATGGTCTTAAGGCACGTGTGTTTTTAGTCTTGAGATTCTTTCCTGAGTCAATTTTTTTAATATAATCATCGACCTCCTTCATCGTCGTGAGTGACCTGCTAACATCGTTAGGCAAATCAACATCGTATTTCGGATGGCTAATGGGCACATAAGAAATAACCGGATGATCTAACAAAAAGGCTTCAATCCCTGTTGTACAACCATTATGGATCAATACTTTCGAAGCCATAATCCAAGCAATGACATTTCCGTGCGGGACAACTGATACATTTGCATTGGTTGCAAATTCGTATTGATAAGAACGAAAGCTTTCGGTTGGATGAGGTCGAATGACAAAATGAAGATGAGGATTTGCTTCGCTTAAATGCTTCATTAATTTAATAAAATGACGATAAAGCTGTTTCATATAGCCGTGTACAGAGTCAGACTCACTTTCCTTTTTCCCACTAAAATGATTATATTCGGAAAAACGAGTATTGAATAAAACAAAGTCACCTAATTGTGATTGAATCTTATTAGCTTGGTTCCGATATAAAATCCGGTATTTCGGACTTAATAAGTCGAATCGGGGATTGCCTGTCGTATGTAGTTTCGGAATTAATTTCGGGTACCTTTTCGAGATAAGCTGATATTGAAAGTTTCCCCAACAATAAATTTGATTAAGACGTTGGAATTGGGCATAATCTGTTCGATCTATGAGATATCGCTGTTGATCATACATAATAAATCCTTCGTCATCCAACTCAACAGTCGCGTGCCTGGATTGCTTTTGAACAATTCGATTTCGGAAATCATTTGGATAGCCTTTCGAAAAGAAAATGCCTTTTGGTAATTGCCAGGCCGCTTGTTCGACGGCTACATGCTCACCTAGAACCACTCTAAACCCTGATTTGACAGCGTGGTAAGCTAGTAGTAATTTCGCATCTAATTCACGAACCTTAACCTCTACCGGAAGATACAACCACTTATATCTTTTGTCCATTGCCTAAGTCCGCTCCCTTCTTCTAATATCTTTATGTCAACCTGAGCACATTATTTCTTAGAACATTTTTTATTTTTAATGTCACGTCATTTAAAAATTAACGTCTAATAAACGAAATTCAATATTCGGAGGAGCTTTGCATGCGAAGAAGTGAGATTATATCCGAGTGGTTTCAGCAATATCATCAGGATGTTTATAACTTTTTAGTTTACTATACCGGAAAACTAGATACTGAAGACCTTGTACAAGAAGTTTTTATTAAAGCGCTTAATGGCATCGATCGCTTTGATGGCAGATCTAGTCCAAAGACTTGGCTATTTAGTATCGCACGAAATGTAGCGGTCGATGAATCGAGAAAACAAAAACGTCGCGGCTCTGGTCGGACGGTTACGCTTGATAAAGCTCCGGAGGTAAGAAGTGACCGTTCACCTGAAGATATATTGCAGGACCATGAATTGAAGAGACAATTGTATGAATCTATACAGTCACTCAAGTCTAATTACCGTGAAGTCCTGATTTTGCGAGGTATAAAGGATCTGACCGTTGCCGAGACGGCAGCAGTCCTAGGTTGGTCAGAATCCAAAGTAAAAACGACTTATTCCCGGGCCATTAAAACTCTGCGAATGAAACAAGGAGGAACTCGCGATGAGTGATAAACCTGATCACCAATTTGAAGAAGAGCTCAAATCTTTCCCCGAATATGATATGAATCCAAAAAAAGCCGAGGACATCCATGATTTTTTAGTCCAAGAGGCTAATCAGCTTGACAGAAAAGATAAAAGGAGGATGATGATGAGACGCGTAACAGCTGGTATTGCAAGTGTTGCTGCAATTTTGCTAATAGCTATCGTTTCCATGAACTTTATGGGAGATGATGTTACACAACCGAGTAACAATGATCAAGTCAATAACCAAGAAGAGACTCCAAATGAGAACGGAAATGGCGTTACAGGACAATCAGAGGAACCAACTGATGATCATGTTTCTGAAGAAGAAAATGAATTAAGCGATGAAGAAAAAATTATGGCTAAGGCAGAAGAGATTATCAGTCATTTATCAAATAAAAAAATGAATGAAATCGCTAATACAGTTCACGAGGAGAAGGGACTTCTTTTCTCACCTTATATAAACATTAATGAAGAGGCACAAGTTTTTGATCAAACAGAGATTCAAAACTTCTTAGAAAATACAGATGTTTACCAATGGGGTGTTCAGGATGGTAGTGGCTTCCCAATCGAAATGACCCCAGGTGATTATTTTGATGAATATGTTTACAATAAAGACTACGAAAATGCTGATGAAGTTTTATATGATGAATTCAAACAAAGAGGTAACCTCAAAAATAATATTAATGAGGTATTCCCTGAATCTCATATTGTAGAATTTCACGTTAAGGGTGAAGAAAATGAGATGAATTGGGATAGCTTAAACCTTGTTTTTGAATCAAATGAACAAGGTGAGTGGAAATTAGTTGCGGTTGTTCACGATCAGTGGACTGTTTAAAAGAAAGGCTTGTTGACGTGTGAAACGTCGGCAAGCCTTTTTGTATATTTAGTCCCATTCTATTACTACATAAATATGGTAAAATGATTTAGAAATCAACAAGAAAGGTGACAACATGGAAGCTAAGACACATATGATGACATCGATAACATTCGCAGCAGGCATCTCAACAACCTTTGACGTCCCCTTTACCGCGGGTTACATTTTAGGCGTTACACTCGGAAGTTTATTGCCCGACCTTGATAAGAGGGATTCACTAATCGGCCAATATTCCTTTGGCTTAGCTCGATTAGTCCAATTGGTTTTCGGCCACCGTGGCTTTACACACTCCTTACTATGTTGGTTACTCATCAGTATGGTTTGTTACAGTTATCCATCGGCTTTTTCCTTTGGATTATCGCTTGGATACCTGGCTCACATCATTGGGGATTTTTTCTCTAGTCGTGGTGTGCCTTTATTGTATCCACTCGTCAAAAAGCATTTTAATCCAGGCTCAATCTTGACATACCGGACAGGAAGTACATCTGAAACATTGATCTTCCTAGCGTCCACTGTTGTTTTACTTTTCTTAATCTTGAATCACTCGCAGATGTCAGATTTAATGCCATCAGTTGAAAAATTAATTAACCTTTAATCTTGGAGTAACTCTGACCACAAATGCCATGGGAAGTCCATGGGTGGATGCGATTCCACTCGGACTTCCTCTTTTTTTATTGGATGCTCAATCGCTAATGAATGCGACCAAAGGGCAATCTGTTGACCAGGTTGATTCACTTTTTCACCATACTTTTGATCTCCATAAATCGGTAAGCCTCGTGATGAGAGCTGAACACGAATTTGGTGTGGGCGCCCGGTATGTAACTGAATCTTAAGCAGGCTCATCCCCTTTTTCTCACCTAAAGTTTCATATTCTAAGATCGCCTTCTTCGCTTTTTTATTCTTATGAGAAGATGTGTAAACCTTATTCTCTTTCTTATCTTTAACTAAAAAATCCTGCAGTCGATCTTGGTGTTTATGAGGACTGCCACGAACAACGGTTAAATACTGTTTGTCGAATACATTTCGTCTGATTTGATCAGATAAGCGTGAAGCCGCTTTTGACGTTTTCGCAAATACCATCACACCCCCGACCGGACGATCCAAACGGTGAACGAGCGCTAAATAAACATTCCCAGGCTTCTCATCCCGAACTTTAATATATTCTTTTAACATGGTTAATAAATCTTTGTCACCCGTTTGATCAGCTTGGACAGGGATATTAACCGGTTTTTCAACGAATAGTAAGTGATTATCTTCATACAAAATGTTGATATCCATCATCTAATCTCCTTTTAACCTTATACTCATAGGATATCACTAAATAATATTCGATGAAATTATCAACTAAGATATCTAATGGTGTAGCATGAGTCCCCATTGAACGACTCCTTTTCCCCATTAATGCTGCCGGAGTCCCCATTGAACAGCTCTTTTTCCCCATTGACGCTGTATGAGTCCCCATTGAGCGACTCCTTTTCCCCATTGATGATGCCGGAGTCCCCATTGAACAGCTCTTTTTCCCCATTGACGCTGTCTGAGTCCCCATTGAGCGACTCCCTTTCCCCATTGATGATGCCGGAGTCCCCATTGAATAGCTCTTTTTCCCCATTGACGCTGTCTGAGTCCCCATTGAGCGACTCCCTTTCCCCATTGATGATGCCGGAGTCCCCATTGAATAGCTCTTTTTCCCCATTGACGCTGTCTGAGTCCCCATTGAGCGACTCCTTTTCCCCATTGATGATGCCGGAGTCCCCATTGAACGGCTCCTTTTCCCCATTGAATGCCTGAGTCCCCAATATATTCTTAAAAAAAATACAGAGAGGGGCGAATTCCCTCTCTGTATTAGCTATTGTTGCTGAGATAGTTTTTCATTCACTTCTTGTACAGCTTCCTCAGCTGTCATTCCATCACAATTAATGATTGATGCATCCGTCGTCGCATCAGTCATTCCCATCACATTTTGATCTTGTCCAGAAATGCAACAGCAATCACATTCGGCAGCATTATCTCCAGTTAAAGTTACACATTCGTGACCATTTTGTTCTAAAGCTTCTTTTACATCAGTTAAATTTTCTTCAACACCAATTCGTGCCATTTCATTTCACCTCCATTTTCCCAAGCATTAGTGTGACTCATCATTGGGAAAAATATGCAGGTGAGCTGAATTATTCATATGCGGGAAGATTTTGAATGGGATCGGCCTCTTTTACCGCTCTTATAATCGCCTTTTCCATTACTTGTGTAGCTATGCTTCCAATCAAATCAATTGAATATTGCTTATCGCCTGTCGCTAGGGCAAAAATTGTATCACCATCAAACATCGTATGGGCTGGATGAATGGTACGCCCAATAGCGTTCTGTGTCATCTGAGCAACTTTTTTAGCCTCAGCCTTTGAAAGTTTTGCATTGACCCCGACTGCTCCAATTGTTGTGTTCTGACCGACTCGGCCAAACGATTCAACATTATCTAGAATAAATTGTTCGCTATCGACGATGTCTTTCGTTTCTGGGTTAACTGGCCCTGCTATTATCTCTCCTGTTTTCGGATCGCGAACATCGCCTAACGCATTAACAGCCACCATCGCGCCAACAACTAACCCATTATCAAGCGTCACCGATGCACTGCCGAGGCCACTTTTCATACTGTTTTCAAACCCCATGATTTTACCGACAGTTGCACCACAGCCTGCTCCAATATTTCCTTGTTTAAAAATGCCGCTCGATGCTTTTTGAGCCGCTTCATAACCCATTTGCTTATCAGGTCTAACGCTTGCATCTCCAAATGCTAAATCAAATAAAATGGCAGATGGCACAATCGGGACTTTAGCCACGCCGACATCGAGTCCAACACCTTGATCCTCTAAAAATTGCATGACACCACTAGATGCATCAAGTCCATACGCACTTCCTCCAGCAAGTGATATGGCATGAACTTGATCCACCATGTTAACCGGTTCTAATAAATCAGTCTCTCGTGTTCCTGGTGCAGCGCCTCGTACATCAACACTAGCTACGGCTCCGTCTTCCGTCAATATTACGGAACAGCCTGTTAATGCCTGTGTGTTCTGCTGATGACCGACTTTTACACCCGGAACGTCGGTTATATTATCAAAACTCATTACGTACACCTCCCTAACACTTCATTAACAGACTTCTATGCCTCAAACCGTTTTCCCTGCTTTAAAAGTAAAACGGAAAGGACTTGGTCTTTTTTAAAGAGGCGTACTGCCCTTTTCGTATAACAAAATGCTAGAAAGTCATGTGTATTAATTTTAACTACGCGTATGACACGTTGAGAATATCGACCTTGTTCATCTACATAGATCATTTCGAGTCGTGCTTTATTCTCAAGTGCTCGGTGTAATAAATGATCCATTCAATCACCTTCTAAAGCGATGGATTTCAAGTCTTTCTATTTCTTTAAAGGAACGTTTGTTCGTATTATAACACATTCTTATAATTTCCACAAAATGATAAGATAGGCGAGTTAAATAGCTTTAAGGGACTGTTCCCAAGCCATAATTGGGCAGCCCCTTTTACTATTTTCCACTTACTTTTTCGGTTAATCCTGATAAAAATGTGTTAATTTTTCGAGCGGTTTGCCGAGCTTGGTCTTCAAAAAATATAATATTCGCAAAGAATCCATGCACAACGCCTAACTCAAGTTTGGCATCCATTTTAACGCCAGCTTCTTTTAAGCGTCTTGCATAAGCTAGCCCCTCATCTCGTAGGACATCATTCTCTGCTACGATCACCATTGCAGGCGGTAAGCCACTTAAATCTTCACAGGTTAAGGGGGCAACGTATGGATTATATAAATCATCTTCATCACGAATATAAAGCTCACCAAACCATTCCATCATACTACGATCTAAACCATAGCCTTCAGCAAACTCCTCATAAGAGGAAGTATCATAGCTCAGATTAGTGACTGGATAAATTAATACTTGCGCCGTAATCGGTGGACCTTCGCTATCTTTCGCCATCATGGATACCGCTGCGGCTAAATTTCCACCTGCACTGTCCCCACCAACAACGACATTTGTGGCATCGCCATCAATTTCAATTGGATTCGCATAAACCCATTCGAGTGCGTTATAGCAATCTTCTAATGGAATTGGGTATTTATGCTCTGGTGCTAAACGATAATCAACGGATACGACGACGCGTTTGGTTTCATTCGCTAGCATGCGGCAGCAGGAATCAACCAAGTCTAAATCACCGAGCACCCATCCGCCCCCATGGTAATAAATCAAAACAGGAAATGGCCCTTGTCCTTCAGGTGTATAGACTCTTATCGGAATATCATAACCATCACTGGCAGGAATCGTACGCTCCTCAATTTGTGCAACTTCCTCAGGCTCATTATCACCTAAAGGCACTTCATTAAACAATGATCTGACCTCTTCAGGTTCCATTTTTGAAAAATTTGGCATTTCCTTAAACATTTCTAAATAAATTTTAGATTGTTCATTTAAGTTTGCCATAGACACCATCCTTTTAGAGTTTGTTTCATTATATTGGCGGTTCAAAGGATTTAGAAGTTATATTTCAATCTATTGACCTATTATATTTCTCCTCTTTCCGTTATTTAACACGATATTTCAAAAAACGAATGATCGGTTCCGTAAATTTATATTTTACTGAAAAAATTTTCCCGTTATGAAAGCGGTTTTTCCATAATTTTTTGTAACCGTTTCCTTTATGATTTCGTTAACGATTAAATCGTTTTCATATTAATTTTGTAATTTTTCAATTAGAAAAAATAGTCAGAAATTATCCCTAGACATAGCGTCATGACGGTGCTATAGTAATGATTAAAATTTTTCAGAGGAGGGATTAGGAATGACGGAATTATTAAATCAGCCGTTGGTAGCTACAGTTTTAATCTTTGCAGTAATTGCACTTGGGGAATGGGTATCTATTATAACGAGGGCAAGAGTCCCGATGTTATTAACTGCTATGGTGAGTTTCCTAATCCTGTCTTGGACTGGTGTGTTTCCAGATGACATCTTGGACCGTTCACAATTTGCTATTTTAGGTTCAATTTTAATTGGGCCAGCGATCGTTCATATGGGGACCATGATCCCGCTTACGGTTTTAAAGAAACAGTACAAAGCCGTCATCATCGCATTATGCGGGATTTTAATATCTGGTGTAATTGTCTTAGCCGTCGTATCTTTCATATTTAACTATGAAACGGCTGTCGCAGGGATTGGACCGATCAGTGGTGGGGTTGTCGCATTACTGATTACCTCAGAAAAATTAACCGAATTAGGTTTAACAGCGATCGTCGTGATACCCGCTTTAGTCGTTGCATTCCAAGGTGTGATGGGAATGCCACTTGCGCTTAATTTTATGCGCCGCTATGCTGCCAAAATCAAAAGTGGCATTGATGATGGTTCATTTGTTCCAATGAATGGGCAAACAAACGAAACTAACGAACACACAAAAAAGCAAGGTCCACTTAAATCGAGTGCAACCATTAAATTATTTCTAGTTTTTGTTGTCGGTGGTATTGGAGTTATACTAGGTGAATTTACTCCTATTCACTACAGCTTATGGTGTCTTGGTTTGGGTATTCTTTCAGTGAAAATAGGCTTGCTCGAGCAAGAATCTCTTATTAAAGCTAACTCATTCACTTTGACAATGATCGGGATTATCTTTGTTGTCATTGGAACGATGGCCGATGTGACACCACAGCAGGTAATAGAACATCTACCTGCCGTTGTGACGATTTTAATTCTTGGAACAGCAGGAATTGCTTTAGGTGGTTTTATTGGTTCTAAACTTGTGAAATGGGATCCTTTCAAAGGAATGCCGGTTGCACTAACAGCTTTATTCGGATTCCCAGGAGATTACATCCTTTGTGAAGAAGTAAGTAGAAGTGTTGCAAGAAATGAAAAAGAAGAAAAGATGATTTTTGATGAATTGTTAACACCGATGTTAATCGGTGGATTTACAACAGTTACAGTTGCTTCAGTTGTAATAGCTGGCATATTAATTCAAACACTTTAAGGGGAGGAATAGACAATGAGTCAAACATTATTTAAAAACGGTTTATTAATTGATGGAAATGGTGGTGAACCGAAAAAGGATTTTGCTGTCGTAGTAGAGGATCATCAAATTGTATATGTCGGGCCAGAAGCTGAATACCAAGCGACAGGTCGAGAACAGGTAGTCGATGCTCAAGGTGGCGCGATTCTTCCGGGCTTCATTGATTCGCATGTGCATATGATGTTGGAATATACACCAATAGCTGAACGACTCACAACACCGTTTTCCTACATGTATTATCAAGCTGAAAAATATTTAGAAGCCACGCTACAAGCTGGTATTACGTCCGTCAGAGATGCTCTAGGTACAGATTTAGGTGTCAAAAAAGCAGTTGAAGATGGCTTAATTGCTGGTCCACGTCTACAGCTTAGCATTAATGCGTTAACAATCACCGGTGGACATGGTGATGGCACACAACTCAATGGGGATGTTTTAGATCTTCTTCCATCGGGTCATCGTGGAATGCCTGATGGCCGATGTGATGGAGTTGCTGAAGTTCGTAAAAAAACTCGCGAAATGCTACGCGCTGGAGCTGAAGTGATTAAAGTCCATGCAACTGGAGGTGTCTTAAGCCCTACCGACCATCCAGAATTCACGCAGTTTTCATTAGATGAATTAAAAGCGATTGTTGAAGAAGGTCGTTTCCGTAAAGGGGTTAAAGTCATGGCTCATGCTCAAGGGGCTGAAGGAATTAAAAATGCCGTTAAAGCTGGAATTCATTCCATCGAGCACGGTATTTTCATCGATGACGAAGCGATTGAACTAATGCTTGAGAATGGTACTTATCTTGTCCCAACATTGCTAGCTCCAGTTTCGGTATTAGAAACGGCTGAAGAAAAAGGAATGCCACAATCCGCAGTCGACAAATCTAAAGAAGTCATTGAACAGCATAAGGAAAGCTTTACAAAAGCCTATAAAGCCGGAATTAAGATAGCAATGGGTACTGATGCTGGCGTTATGAAGCATGGTACAAACTTACGCGAGCTTGACCTTATGGTTGAAGGCGGTATGACACCAATGGATAGTATTGTGGCGACCACTAAAACCGCTGCAGAATGCCTAGGATGGGGTGAGCAGGTCGGAACATTAGAAAAAGGTAAACTGGCTGACCTTGTCGTTGTCAAAGGTAATCCATTAGAGGATATTGAATCCCTTTCAAATAATGATCAAATTCAATTTGTTATGAAAGATGGAAAAGTTGAGAAGAGAGTGTAATCTAAACTGTGTAAGTAGAAGAGCGTACGGCTTCTATTTACTGGTTTAGATTTTTTTATTTACCTAGACTGATTATATATGGAATTGGGAGGAATTCAAAATGACAAAAATTAAGCGTGATCCGAAATCAGTCAATCTAGCTAATAAAATTATTGAAGAGTACCAACCCACATCAGTAGAAGAGATGCAAAGTGCTCTAAAAGACATTTTTGGTCCAATGTTTGAAGCGATGTTAAAAGGTGAAATGAATCACCACCTGGGCTATGAATCGAATGATAAGACTGAAAAAGATTCTACGAATCGAAGAAATGGTTATGGAAAGAAA
>NZ_FNIG01000008.1 GCF_900103915.1 Tenuibacillus multivorans
CGAGCCATCACGATCTCGAGGGGTAGCTATGTCTAACTCTCCTGACGTAGTGTGTACCGTTTTCTTTCCATAACCATTTCTTCGATTCGTAGAATCTTTTTCAGTCTTATCATTCGATTCATAGCCCAGGTGGTGATTCATTTCACCTTTTAACATCGCTTCAAACATTGGACCAAAAATGTCTTTTAGAGCACTTTGCATCTCTTCTACTGATGTGGGTTGGTACTCTTCAATAATTTTATTAGCTAGATTGACTGATTTCGGATCACGCTTAATTTTTGTCATTTTGAATTCCTCCCAATTCCATATATAATCAGTCTAGGTAAATAAAAAAAATCTAAACCAGTAAATAGAAGCCGTACACTCTTCTACTTACACAGTTTAGATTACACTCTCCAAGTTAATAGCTTCTCTATTCCCCATAATAAGTCCCCATAAATAATATTGAATCTGTCTCTTCATCAGCAATCACATACAAAAATGGACGATTCGCCTGGAACACTTTCCGTTCTGGTGACCCTGATTCTACCATTGCTACTGCCGTTACTGCTGCCGCTTCGCTTCCCTCTTCATTCACTTCAATAACAGCTTTGTGAAGGACATCATCAATTCTTAATCCACTCTCAGACATACCCGAAAAATCTGCTGCTTGAAAAGGGCGTTCCATTCCTAAGCTGATTAAATTATCTTTAATGCTTTTAACACCATACTTGACCTTGAAGCTTGGCATTTCGATTATGACGTCCTCTTCTGTATTCATATTTTCAATCATACCATTCCATCGACTTGCATCTAAATCCTGTATCATAGCATCTAATGATTTATTATCTTTAGGCAGCATCACGTACATCGAGGTACTTCCCTCTCCGTATTCCATCTCAATCATCTGATAATTTTCACCTTCACCGTATTGAAGGGTTTCTTCTTTTTTCATCATGGAGACGGTGACGCTTTGATCTTTATTCACATGGAATTTTTCATTTGAAGTTCGGTCTTTATTAAATTTTTCTTGCCATTCTCCTTTAAAATAAATAGCATTGATTAAATACATTTGAATATTACCTGGGATTGATGACGTTATAATTTCGTCAATTAAGCCCTCGGTCTCATCACTTACCCAATGATTTATTTCATCAACTGTTTGATCTGAAGTAAAATCTCGTTCAAATATACCAGAATCAAACGTCTTTTCGTTCGTTTCAATAAACTCATCTTTTACCTGTAAACCTTCCCTAAACCAAATGGAATTGGCCACACTTAAATCAACATCTGATAGCTGATTCAAATAATTAATGTACTCTTGATAGCTTTCATTTAGCTGTTCCATCTCTATTTCACTATAACCTAGCACTTCAGCCATATCATCTTTTGTTTCACCGCTAGCTCCTTGATAGGTCATCGTTAAGGCTGTTGAAATACTAAAAGGTGAGATAAACACACTTTCATTTTCATCTTTTAATTCATTAAAAATATCCCACGCAAATTGCGTATTTCCCTCCATCATTTGATCATTAATTTTGGAAGAATCCAGATTATGTTGCGTTGATGAACTACCACAAGCGGTCATCAATACTAACATCACTAGTGTCATCATTAGCTTCTTATACACGTGATAACCCCCTTTGTATGTTCGTCGTTGTTTATTACAGAAATGTTACAACAAGAAAAACTTGCACTAAATTAATGGCGAAAGCGTTTAACAACATTAAACATTTTTAGAGTGCAAAAAAGGATTCTAACTTGGGGTGTCGAAATAAGTAATATTGCGACGAAAGAAGGTGTTGAAATGAAAAGAAATACCTATACGATAACCTATGAAAACCAACCAATTGAGTATTCCGTTATTGGTGAAGGTGAACCCATCATGATTTTGCATGGAGGTCATTCTAATTCAACTGAGGAGTTTGGTTATCAACCTTTAATTCAAAACGGTTACCAAATCATCACACCATCAAGACCTGGCTATGGGCAAACGTCAAAACATTGGGACAATCTCGACAAGGCTTCTGATGTCTATCGTGCTATTGTTAATCACCTAGCTTTAGAAAAAATACATATCATCGCTGTTTCAGCTGGAGGGCCGAGTGGAATTCATATTGCATCAACCTACCCAGAATACGTCCAAAGTCTAACCCTTCAAAGTGCTGTTACTAAGGAATGGCTGACGCCAAAAAATTTATTGTTTTATATGGCCAAAATAATGTTCAATCCAATGATGGAAAAATTCACATGGGCCATGACTCGTACCATGAACAACAGGTTTCCCAATTTCATGTTTAAACAAATGGCTCCATCCTTTACGACTTTAAAAGGAAAAGATTTGCAGGAGCGCATTTCAACTACTGATATTGATGAAATGAAAAAAATGAATAGTCGTTACAATTCGGGGCACGGTTTTTTGATTGACATTCAACTCCCTAACCAATTAAAAAAAGAGCACTTGCAAAACATTAAAGCTCCAACTCTGATTGTTCATAGTATCAATGATGATTCAGTTTCGTTAGACCACCCTAAACACGCAAGCGAACACATACCTAATTCTGAGTTAATAGAAGTGGATACATGGGGACATCTGATTTGGATTGGAAAGGGATCTGAAGAAGTACATGAAAGACAAATTGATTTTTTGAGGAAGTATTCTCTAGCTAAAGTTTAAGATTCATTTTTTAATCATTGTAGGTGGAAATAAATGAGTCGACTAGATTTCATCCGAAACGAAGGAAAAAAATACCATGATTACTGTTATGATCAATACACATTGTTTGAAGCTGGTTCCTGGTTATACAAACCGGTACAAACCGTTATGGAAACACTCAAGAAGCTCAAGGAAAATCGAAATCCCAACGTGTTAGACCTTGGATCGGGTGTTGGTCGGAACAGTATCCCAATTGCCCAACAATTATCTAAACAAAATGGACAAGTTATATGTGTTGATTTTCTTGATTCAGCACTCGAAAAGTTAAGTCATTATAGTGTTAAATATGATGTTAAAGAAATGATTACACCAATCAAGTCCGATATCGCACAATATGACATCACCCCTAATGAATTTGATTACATCGTAGCAGTATCATCCTTAGAGCATGTCGATTCAGAAAGAAGTCTCGATCGTGTTTTAAGTAATATGGCTAATGGTACAAAGATAGGTGGCATTAATTGTATGATTATCAATTCAGACGTCAAAGAAATTGACCTAAAGACTAATCGCGATCGTGATGCCCTTATGGAAGTAAATGTTCCAACTAAACGTATGATTGAAAAGCTAAACCATCATTATCAAAATTGGAATATGATCAAACATGTCATCAAACCTCTTGAGTATGAAATAGTACGCAACAATCGCCCTGTACTGTTAAAAACAAATGCCAATACATATGTGGTGCAAAAAGTGTAAGAAGAGAACTGAGATTCCCCCCTTACATTTTTTCAGGTGCTTGAATTCCAAGTAACCTCAGACCCTCTTTAATCACAATTGATACAGCTTTTACTAAAGCTAACCGATAATCAATCATCTCATCCGCTTCTAGTATCTTCACTTGCCCGTAATACTTATTAAATGACTGTGCTAGGTCTATCAAATACTTAGCTATTACAGACGGCTCATACTCACGAAAACTTATATATATTACGTTTGGAAAGCTCTCTAATTGTTTAACAATTGGCCAGCTATACGGATCATCTAATCCTGCTACATTCGATCCAATAGCGCGTTCAGCTTTTCTTATGATTGAACACGCTCTTGCATAGGTGTATTGAATGTATGGGCCTGTGTTCCCTTCAAAACGCAACATTTCCCCTAATGAGAATTCAATATTATTCAGACGTTCATTTTTCAAATCATGAAAAATAATGGCGCCAACGCCTACCATTTTAGCGACCTCATCTTTATCTTCGAGATATGGACTCTTCTCATCAATGTTCTGTTTAGCGAGTTCAATCGCTTCCTGAATCACTACTTCAAGTAGAACAACTTCCCCTTTTCTCGTCGACATTTTCTTGCCATTTTTTAATATAAATCCAAAAGGAACATGATGCATATGCTTGGCCCACTGGTAGCCCATTTTTTCTAAAACGATAAATAGCTGGTTAAAATGTAAACTCTGTTCGTGACCGACAACATAGATCGCTTGATCAAACTCGTATGCTTCTTGCCTGTGAATGGCTGCCGTTAAATCTCTTGTGGCATATAATGTCGCCCCATCTTGTTTTTGAATCAGACTAGGCGGTAACTCATAGTCACTTAAATCGACAACTTCTGCCCCTTCAGATGTTGTTAGGAGCCCATTTTCTTTTAACAGGTCAATCGCTTTAGTCATTTTATCATTATAGAAAGCTTCACCATTATATGAATCGAACTCTACACCGAGTAAATCATAGATTTTGGAAAACTCTTTTAAAGACTCTTCTCTAAACCATTTCCAGAGTTTAACCGCTTCAGAATCACCATCTTCCAATTTCTTAAACCAAGCTCGACCTTCATCATCTAGTGAAGAATCGTCTTCCGCTTCCTCATGAAACCTAACATAGAGATGTAAAAGCTCCTTAATTGGATTCGCCTTTACCTTTTCTTCATCTCCCCATAATAGATAAGCATAAATCAATTTTCCGAATTGAGTACCGTGATCACCTAAATAATTAATTTTTACTGACTGGTAACCCATTTTCTCTACAATATTGGCAAGCGACTGACCAATGACAGTTGATCTTAAATGCCCCATTGAAAAAGGTTTAGCAATATTAGGTGAAGAAAAATCAAGAACAACGTTTTGGCCAATACCTTCCTGGCTAGAACCATAGTTATTACCTTCTCCTAAGACAGTCTTTAATACTTCTTGACTAACCATCTTCTTATTAAGAAAAACATTAAAAAAGGGTCCCTTAGCCTCTACTTTTTCAAATAAAGGATGCTGCACTTTTTCTGTTAAGTTTTTAGCTATTTCCTCTGGAGACTGCTTAAGTTTTTGGGCTAATGTAAAGCAAGGAAAAGCCAGATCACCCAGATTATCATGCTTCGGTACTTCAATTAAATCAAGAACTTCACTTGAACTAACTCCGAGTTCAAAAGCAATGTGTTCTGCAAGTACTTTTTTAGAATTCATCCAAATACCTCCCATAATATAAAAAATCTCGCCTCTAAAATAAGAGGCGAGATATCGCGGTACCACTCTTTTTGTTCACACTGAACCAACCTTGACATTGATAACGGGATCTCCCCGACTAACCCTACTTCATTCAGGCCGTTCCTCCGAAGTGCGCTTCGTTCAGGCTCAACTATTAGGCTTCCACCATTCCCTAACTCGCTTGAGTCTCCCCCTAAACTACTCTCTTCATCTTAGGATTAATAGTTTAATTTTAAATATATTATCATACCTTTTCATTTAGATAAAGCTCTTTTTACAACTAAAGTCTGAGAAAAATTCATTCTCATTGCTAATGGAAAAAGTGACGCCGTGTTATATACTTAAGATGGTTAAAGGAGGTTTTACGATGATTCCAGATTTAAATCATCATTTATTAACAGAACATAAACGAAATATGGAAAAAATCAATCGACATGCGTGGATATACAGGCAAACTGATGACAAAGAGAATCAGAATAACGAAAAACAATTTTGTTTTACTCTCATTAAAAAATGGTGTATTACAATCAGTTATTCTTGAACTTGACTTAAAATCCAAGTAAAGATAAAAACAACCCGCCAACAGCATTCAAGCCGTTCGGCGGGTGTTTCCTTTCCCTTTTTCTATTCTCTCTTCTCTATTTCTTATTTACCAATGAACATTTGTGTCCAGTAGGTTTGTCCATTTGCTTCAACGTAGCCAACACCAATGTGTGTGAAGTTACCGTTTAGGATATTTTTACGGTGGCCATCACTATTCATCCAGCCGTTCATGACTTGTTCTGGAGAACGTTGACCCATCGCAATATTTTCTCCTGCTGTACGGTAGTTAATTCCGAATTGTTGCATCATATCAAACGGTGAACCGTAAGTTGGTGATGTGTGGCTAAAGTAGTTTTTATTAGCCATGTCACGTGATTTTTCACGGGCAACATCACTTAGCTCAACTGATGCTTCAAGTGGTTGTAAACCGCGTTTTTGTCTTTCTTGGTTTACTAGGTCAACCACCTGTTGTTCGAATGCTTTCAATTCAGAAGTCTGTGATTGATCCTGCTCGACTTGATCTTGAGTTGGTTCTTCTACTTGATCTTGTCCATTATTAGCAGGTGTTTCGACTGGTTCCTCTTGTTGAGGTTCTTCAGCTGGTTGTTCTTGCTGTGGTTCCTGTTCTTCTACAGGTTCCTCTTCTTTAGGTTGTTGCGGTTCATGATTGTTGTCATTTTTATCTGAATCGTTACTAGGTTTTTCAGTAGAATTGTCTGGTTGCTCTTGTTCTACAGGTTCATTTTGCCAATTGTTTGTGTTCCAGAATTGATCAATTAGATCTTGCCAATCAAAATTGGACTCTCCTTGGAACCATAGTGACAATGGCATTGTAAAATAATTAACTTCATAAACATTCTGGCTACTTTGGTCATGTTGGCTACTTGCTGCTACTTGTCCAGTAGCTAGAATAATTGACATTAAGATTGCTATAAACATAGCAACTGCTGGTCTAAACATTTTCAAGGTAAATCCTCCTTATGTTTTGACCCCCATGGACACATTATAACAACTGATTAATAGAATAAAAGAGTTAATATATACCAGCACCACTATTTACCCAATTATCAAAATTTGAATAATATTAAAAAATACCTTTGCATATTTATTATCACAAAGGTGGTGATGCTGCAAAGAATAAATGTATATCAAGTCATGATCGATGGGAGAAATCTATATGGAGGTGTAAGGCATGGAGAATGAACAGTCAAACCTAAGTCAAAAGCAACAAGAATACTGGAAGAAAAACACGCGAATGATTAGTATTCTATTAATCATTTGGGCCAGTGTTTCACTCGTTGCAGGTATTATACTAGCCGTCCCATTTAGTCATATACAATTCTTCGGTGTACCATTATCCTTCTGGTTTGCACAACAAGGATCAATACTAACCTTCCTAGTCATTATTTTCTTCTACGCTATTAAAATGGACAAACTTGATAAAGAATACGATGTTCAGGAAGTCATTTTATCTGAAGAGGGGGGCTCTAAATGACAGTTGAAGCCCTAACATTGACACTAGTTGTTATTACATTTTTAATTTACATTTACATCGGTTGGCGCTCGAAGGTTAAAGATACGAGTAATTTCTTTATTGCCGGTAAAGAAATTCCAGCTGTCGCAAATGGTGCTGCTATTGCTGCTGACTGGATGTCGGCTGCATCCTTTATTTCAATGGCAGGTTTAATTTCGTTCCTTGGATACGATGGAACAATCTACCTGATGGGATGGACAGGAGGTTACGTATTATTAGCCCTGCTTTTAGCACCATATTTAAGGAAATTTGGCCGCTATACTGTGCCTGATTTTATTGGTGACCGCTACTACTCCAATGCGGCGCGTGCAGTGGCAGCAATCGCGACACTTTTCATATCGTTAACCTATGTAGCTGGTCAAATGCGTGGAGTTGGAATTGTTTTCAGTCGTTACCTTCAAGTTGATATTGTTATTGGAGTACTCATTGGTATGGCGATTGTTGCCTTCTTTGCGGTTTTAGGCGGGATGAAAGGGATTACCTGGACTCAGGTTATACAGTACTCTGTATTAATAGTTGCGATTATTATTCCAGCTGCAGCTATTTCGCTAAAACTTACAGGAAACCCTATCCCACAGCTTTCCTTAACTTTTAGTGATATAGCGCAAAAGCTAAGCGTCTTGCAGATTGAACTCGGAATGACAGAGTACCTAGCCCCATTCACAGATATGACAGCTATTAACGTATTCTGTGTCACCTTAGCATTAATGATTGGAACAGCTGGATTACCGCATGTCATTATTCGTTTCTATACGGTCAAAAGTGTACGTGCAGCTCGGTGGTCTGCTGGATGGGCGCTCTTATTTATTGCTCTATTATATACGGTTGCTCCAGCAATTGGTGTTTTTGCAAAATATAATCTCATTACAAGCCTTCATGATACACCAATCGAACAAGCAGAAAGTTATAATTGGGCATCTAAATGGGAAGAAACCGGTCTTCTCCAACTAGATGATAAGGATGGAGATGGTATTTTAACCTTCTCAGGTGATGAAGATATGAATAACGAAGTCACGATTGACCCAGACATCATTGTTTTATCTACCCCAGAAGTAGCAAATCTAGCACCTATTGTCATTGCTTTAGTTGCAGCCGGTGGTCTCGCAGCCGCTTTATCTACAGCATCCGGTCTATTACTAGCTATGTCTAGTGCCGTTTCGCACGACTTATATTACCGTATATTTAGACCAGAAGCTGATGAAAAACAGCGTTTAAAAGTCGGACGGATTATGATTTTTCTTGCAGTCATCATCGCAGGTTACTTCGGTATTAACCCTCCTGGATTCGTCGGAGAGGTAGTAGCCTTCGCATTTGGACTAGCTGCGGCAAGCCTATTCCCAGCAATTTTACTCGGAATCTTCGATAAACGCATGAACCGGGAAGGCGCCATTTGGGGTATCTCAACTGGTCTGGCCTTTACCGTTATCATGATCGCCCTCATGCGTTCCGTTCAGGTATTCGGTACAGAAGCTCCGATTATTGAAAGCTTCTTCGGCATACAAGCTCAAGGTATTGGTGTAATCGGTGCCATTCTGAACTTTATTGTGGCATTTATTGTCTCTAGACGTACTGCGGCTCCACCAGAAGAGATTCAAGAAATGGTTGAAGATATTCGCGTCCCACGTATATCAGAAAAGAAATAATATTAGGGGGGGAGCTTAACTCTCCCCTAATCAATAAAGGAGTGCCATAATCATGACAACCATTTTCGCCATCATCACCTTACTGTTATTTATTTTTCAACCATATTTAGATTTACGGGCTTTAAAGAAAGTGTTTGGAATTGCTTTATTCTTGCAGTTGTTTTATATAATTGGACATTATATGGGGGGGTGGCCCTTTCCGACGCCTACCGTCATTGTACAAATTTTAATCGTGAGTGGTTTAGGTGTTGCCTTAGGTGTTATTTTTTCAAAAATATGGCCAATACCGTCACATAAAGGATTCGAACGAATTTTTCGAACATTTTTGGTCATGGTTCCGTCATTAGGGCTAGGAATTGGCTTACAAATCATCTTACAAGGGGCTCAGGCAACCCAGGCAATTTATCTCATGTTTGCTTTGGCTGCCTGGATAGGTTCCGGTCACTTTATCCGAACTGACGAAGCTAAAAAGGAGAAACCAATTGGTTCAATCTTTCGGAGAAGAAACGCATAATCATATTGGAGACTGGGACAAAAATATCTAGAGGGTGATAAAAGGCGAACAATATCATCTAATATCATTAAAAATGAACGGAGTCAAAATGCGTAGACGCCTGCGGGAACAGCACGAGTCTCGAGATCCCGCAGGCGGCGCTTTTCTGCCGAGGAGGCTCGAGCCGTGCCCGCGGCAAGCGAAGCATTTTGACGTAGTGAATAAAATCTGAACTAAATCTAGTTCGGATTTTATGTTTTTAATAAAGTTTTGTCTCAGCCCCTTTTATTTTTTCTTAATAAATAAATGACTAAATAAATAAGTATAAATAATGCAAACGCCACAGCTTCAAGCGATAATATGTACCAAGGGTAAGGACCTAAATAATCGATGATACTCGTATTACTCGGTTTTTCAACCAAAAACATATAATTAGATCCGATTAATTTATTAATAATAAAAACAAACACGGCGATAACATTTAGTACGATAAATGATCGAATGACGGACATAAAAGTTGGACGAAACTCCTCAACCCAAAGCATATATAAACAGGATAAAACGATTACCATATGAGCTATAAAAAACTGAAAAAAGCGAAAATGTGGAAAACCAAAAAAGAGCTCTGGTGTCACAATCGCTAGAAACGCACCAGACATACTAACAAAGAACGTGATCTCAAATAATCGATAGCTTTTGCTTAATAGCATAAATGTACACAAATATAGCGAAATCGAACATAGTTGGAGTGGTAAATTGATTTTAATATCCCATTGTCCGTTTAATAAAAACCAAAGTTGATAACTAACTGCACTTGTTATGAGGACTGCTATCAATATATATTTTACTGTTTTCTTCTCCTTAAAACTTTGACGAAAAACATACATGAGTACCGCCATGATGAGAAGAATGACAATCATAAGGAAGTGAGAAAAAGAAAATAGCTCAAAAGGATATTTCTCTATGTTAAAGCCAAATAAGGATTCCATGCTTTTCCCCCTCTAGTATAGATGACTCTACTATATAGCATCGAATCTTATCTGTCATTAGTTCCTTGTTTGATTTGGCGCCACTGGTAAACTAAATCAAATACCGATAAGAGAATACTAAAATAGAATACACCACTCGTTAAGGAAATCCCTGGATTAGCTTCATTCCCAATTAAAGTGAAAACGATGACCATCACAACTATGATAGCGGTACTTAAAGCTTGCCAATTAAGGATTTCTTTAATAGATGTATCTTTGTATTTTTTATAATTAAGACTATAAATAATAACCCCAACAAAAATCCAAGAAATAATATTATGTGGAGCCCAGTCCATAAAATGATCAATGACTAATAGGATTAATAATAGAGCCAAAATAACGTAATCGTTTGGTTTTAGATTCATTTTTACACCTCCAATATTTGAACCACTATTATTATACTCACTAATTTTTGGTTCACTACTCTTAGAATTCGCTCGGCACACGTGGTTTTTCGCTCAGTATAACCGTTATTTCGCTCGCTACACCGGTTTTTTCGCTCTGCACTCCAATTATTTCGCTCACCATCCTAAATTAATCGCTCTCACTTCTTCATTTGCTACTCGGTATTTCCCTTTTGATTCTTACAACATCAATCATATTAAAAATACCGAACCACTCTGACTGTGATCCGGCTTCTCTATTTACCAATAAACATTTGTGTCCAATAGTATGTGCCGTTATCTTTAATAAAACCGACACCGAGATGTGTAAAACTTTCCTGTAAAATATTCTCGCGGTGGCCATCACTGTTCATCCAACCATCCATAACTTGTTCTGGCGTCCTTTGACCCATCGCAATATTTTCACCAGCGGACCAATAATCAACCCCGAAGTCTTTCATCATATCAAAAGGAGATCCATAAGTTGGTGACTCATGACTAAAATAGTTGTTGTCTGCCATATCTTGTGATTTAGTGCGGGCTACCTGGCTTACCTCAACCGAAAACTCAAGCGGATCAAGCCCATGCTTTTCACGTTCCTCATTCACTAATTCATGGACTCGGTGTTCAAACTCATGAACCTGGTTCGAGTCTAAGCTTTTGTCTACTTGCGTTTCTGAGTCATTTTGAAAGGTTGTTACAGCATTAGGCTCCGTATCATCTTGACCCTCTAGGTAATTGGACAGCATCAATGCTGCTTGACTCAAGCCATCAACCGCTTTTTCCGTCACTTCAACCCAATCGACTGATGTAATAAGGTGTTCCACATTCGCGACGACTGCTTCAAAGTTGGATGTCTCTTCAGCTGATTTAACTTCTTCATTCGTGTTAAACATCGTATTGGGTAATGAATTTATTAAAAAGCCAAAGATTAATAATATAATGGCATATTTGATTAATTTAAACATGGGTGCCCCTCCTTAGGTTGGTGCCCCTCAAAATCTTCTATCCCCATTATAAAGCTAGTCATCACCATTTTAAACAAAAACATACAAGAATAAACGTTATATTGCAGGGAATTCGACGCCGTATAACGAAACCATATATAACCATTATTAAAAAGGTGATAATTATGCCAAACGTCTGGACACATATTTTATTTTGTGAAGATGTCTTGGAGTATGTCGAAATTCCAATTGACGTTCACGAACATACGAATCACTTTAACCTCGGTGCGCAGGGACCCGATCCGCTTTTTTATCATAGCCCTTGGCCTTGGACAAAGAAGTCGACCGTTAATGACTTGGGCTTAATGATGCACCGTCGTAAATGTGGTTCCGTATTGCAAGATATGATTGAGCATGGTCGGTTAGCTTCAAATGAGACTAAAGCTTATATCATTGGCTTTGTAACACACCATGTGCTCGACCGCGTAACACATCCGTATATTCACTACAAGGCAGGCTATAACGATTACAATCATCAAAAGCTTGAAACCATTATCGATACACTGATGATGTGGAATTTTAGAAATGTAGAAACTTGGAAAAATCCTGTATCTGAAAGACTTGATGTAGGAGCCTATATCAAACCTGAATTATCAAGTATGATGGAAAAAATTCTGCAGGAACACTT
Source organism: Tenuibacillus multivorans (assembly GCF_900103915.1). GTDB lineage: Bacteria > Bacillota > Bacilli > Bacillales > Alkalibacillaceae > Tenuibacillus > Tenuibacillus multivorans. The sequence continues at coordinate 12,380 of NZ_FNIG01000008.1, forward strand.
CGGTCAAGTGCTTAATTTTGAAGAAGGATTTTTCCAAGAATCCTATCAGCATATGAAGCTTGCCTTACGAATCGTTTTTGATCCAAATGGTTGGAAAATTAAGCTTTTATCAAAATTCATTCCACCTATTTCGCATCGGCCGATTACAGATCGAACTGATTACCTCAATGAAAAAAATGAGTACTGGTACCATTCAGCGACGAAAGTGCCATATACGGATAGTTTTATTGACTTATATAAACAAGCACGCGATGATGCAGTGACTTTAGTCACAGCCATTTTACAATATTGGGATCGTTCACTAGATGAAGCTCGCTCGGAAGCCTTTGAGCTTTTAGGCGATATTTCTTATGATACAGGCAGACCATTAAATGAAAACTGCGAAAACCAATTTGCTGAACCCATTGTTTAAAAAGCTTCCACGCTTAGCCGCTTAGCGTGAGAGCTTATAATTATTTGACTTGAACGTTAACGATATCACTAGGGTCTTCCGCTGCCTTAGCCTCTCGTTCACCTTGTTCAATATTAACGAACTGTAGTAATGTAATACCAGCCACGAAAAATATAAGTAATGACAGGATACCTAAACGACTGCTTTCTGTAAGCAATGCTGCAAACCCGAATACAGCAGGTCCTAAAATGGCCGCAAATTTAGACGTAATACCATAAAACCCGAAAAACTCTGCTTGCTTATTCCTTGGAACCATCCGAGCAAAAATCGACCGACTTAACGCCTGTGCACCACCTTGAACAAAACCAACACAAATGGCGAGTAAATAAAAATGAAGAGCGCTTTCCATAAAATATCCTAAAATCACAATCACAACATAAATAGACAAAGCAAAGGTTAAAGCTTTTTTGGCTGTGATCCATTTGGCCAATTTCGAAAAGAAGAATGTACACGGAATCCCGACGAATTGCGTAATAAGTAAAGCGGCAATCAAGTCATTCGAGTCAATTCCAATGGTCGCTCCATAAAAAGTAGCCATTCGAATAATGGTCGAAATGCCATCCGAAAACATCCAAAAAGCTAGAATAAAAATTAATAATTGCTTGTAATGCCTAAGCGTTTTAAATGTATCGCCAATACGACTAAATCCAATTTTGACGTATGACTTTTGACGAACTTTTTGCTCGCTTTTTTCCTCTTTAACATTTTTAAACAATGGGATGGAGAAAATGAACCACCATAAACCGACTGAGACAAATGCCAATTGACTAGCGACTTTTTCATTTGGAAAACCAAACATTTCGTATTGCGTAATCATTAATAAGTTAACAGCTAATAATAGACCACCACCGATATAACCGAAGGCAAAGCCGCTTGTTGATACGCGATCTATCTCCTCTTTCTTTGCGACACTTGGTAAAAAAGCATCGTAGAAGACATTCCCACCGGAAAACCCAACTGAGGCAATGATAAACAAGATCGATGCTAATATGTAATCCCCTTCATTTACGGTAACTAATAACACACTTGCTGTCATACCCATAAAAGCGAAGAATTTCAGAAATTTCATCTTTGCAGCTGAAAAGTCAGCTATCGCTCCCAAAACAGGTGCCAATACGGCTGCTATTAAAACGGCGATAGATTGTGTAAAGGAAAAATAGGAAGTGGCTGTACCTTCAGCTAAGGTTACTGCTGCTACGCTTTCATAGAAAACTGGAAAGACAGCTGCCATAATGGTTGTAGCAAAAGCTGAATTGGCCCAATCATACATCATCCAGCTACGCTGCAACTTTTTATCCATAATGATCACTCTCTTCTCTTTTTCTTTAAGCATACCAAAGATTTCTAAATGTTGTTAATGTTTTTCAGATAATTTACACGATTTTTGTATTGTATTCTAACCGACTCCCCTATTTTCGGTATTTAAGGCTTCATGACTATAGCTAATGACCCAACAATCAGTTTGATTCCCTAACGTTTTAAAAAAACCAGCTACCCACATCAGGTAACTGGCTCTCATTACGCTTGTTTTTGCACATTCACAAACAGTTTTTGATAAGCATCAGACTCTTCTAACATACCCATCTCACGGTAGGTTTTCGACAACCATTTCAAAGGCTTCGCTTCGTCAGGCTTTAATTCTGATTCTAAGCTAAAACATTCTAAGGCTTGATTCCAACCCTTAAACTCATAATACAATTCACCTAGTGCCTGCATCTGATCTAAATCATCATTCAAATCATATATTTGCTTAAACTTCTCAACAGTTACTAAATCCCCATGTTGCTTTTTAAATGGCTCTAGCCACTTTTTAATGACATCTAAATCATAATCTTTTAACATCACACCGATAAATTTATGCAATAATCGCTCGGCTAAATCTCGATTATTGGACGTCACTTTATTTAATAACAAGCTTAACTCATCGAGTTGAAGGGTTAACTGATTCGGATCAACAGTTTCGAGTGCTTCCGTAATTCTTTTTAGGTCTTTTTCATTTAAATCAATTGGGTGTTGGGAGATAAGGTGTGAAACTTTTTCGATTTGATTCGTGCTTAAATATAAATCACATAAATCTCTTTGGAGTGGCATAAAGTTAATTTGGTTTGAGAGGTATTCTAAAATCTGTGTGGCTTCATGCTCGGTGCAGCTTTTTTGAAGTAATTGATAAAAGGTTTGGTACTGATGAGTAGAAGGGTTATGGGATAATTGATCATACAAGCAAACCATTAACTCAATCCAACGTTCTTCTCGTTCCAACATCATGGTCAACTGTTCATCATAAGTTTCGCGATTTTTAAACATGATTTTTTCCGCTTCAATTTTATCATTTGTAAACAATTCTTCTGATTTTTCGTAATACATTTTGGTGAAATCTTTATAAATGAGGTCACTGGATAAAGACTTAACTAAACTGTGCTTAGGGGCAAAATCCATTAAAATGCGGATTAATTGATAGGCGTCAAACAACTGTCCGTTTCGACGATATTCATAAAACATGGCTCTAATCTTTTCGAATATTTGTTTTTTAGATATAAAGGATTCAAAGAATGTTAAAATATAGGCTTGCTCTTGAGTCGTGTAATGTTTATTTATTTTTCTTAAAAGCTGTTTATTATTAATGACACGTGAGGATTGATTTGAAGAAATGAGTTGGCGGATAAATGGATGAGAAGCTTCAAAGGTTAGTCCGTTTTTAAACGCACTTGCGATGTATGAACCGCGTCTAATTTTAGTGGCTTTTTTGGCCGTAAGGAATTCGGACCTGTAGTAAAAGAGGTAATATAACTCATGGTCCTCGCTCACCGCCTCCACTATTTGGCCACGGACATAAAAGGCCACCCGTTCCGCCCGTAACTTCAAAGGTTTATTCTTTTGATCATGAATTACAAACTGATTTTGTATCATATATCGAGCCTCCTATGACTCCTATTTTAACATAATTATATGATAATGTTATGCGTTTAAATTATCTTATAGAAATCTTTTGTGTTTTGAAACAAGTTTTCATAAATATAGGCAACCTCGCATTGCTTTAATTCCGCTATTTTCATAACCGTTTCATGAATCATTTTAGGATGGGTCATCTGTCCTTGAAATGGCCCTTCAAATGGCCAAGGACCATCCGTTTCAACCATCATCTTTGACAATGGATAAGACTGCACTAGCGACTGTATTTCAGCCTCATAAAGAACATCAGGCGTAATCGATATAAAATAATGGTGATCAATCATCCGTTTTACCGTTTTAGCATCACCTTTAAACCAATGAAAATGCGCCTTTGTTACCGAGTATTGTTCTAATAAATCACAAACAATAGGTGCATCCTCATAGATCGCATGTAAAACAATCGGTAAATCGAGCTCTTTCGCTTTTTGAACAAACTTCTCTAAAAGATTAAGGTAAGGTTCTACTTTAATAGAACGATTGTCTTTTCTCATGTAGTAAGGTAAGCCAACTTCGCCGATGGCCACAATCTCATCCTGATAGCCATCAATCAACTCGAACAATTTGTCTACCTCATTCTGATTAGGAAGCTTTTGTTCCGGGTGATATCCTATTGAGACTTTAACCCTTTCATCTTGTTTAGCCAATTCTATATTTTCTTGAGCTGATTGAGCATGACGGGATACAGAAATTAAATCCGTAACCTTATAAGCCTCCATTACCTTAAGGATGTGACGTTTTTCATCTTCTTTATATAGATCAAAATGAATATGACTATCAATAATTGGCTGATGCATGTGAAGACCTCATTTCTTGATAAATGTCTTTTTTCATATATAAAAATTCTTCACTTAATAAAATCTCTTCTTTTCTCGGTCGTTCAAAAGGTATTTCAAATTCCTTAATGACCTTGGCTGGACGTTGAGATAAAACAATGACTCGATCGGACAGAAAAATCGCTTCTTCAATATTATGTGTCACAAATAAAATTGAACGTTGGTGCTCAGACCACATCGAAAGCAGCCACTTTTGCATATCGGTTCGTGTAAACTCATCTAGTGCTGAGAAAGGTTCATCTAGTAAAATTAAGGGTTGTGGACTTAAGATACTACGAATAAATGATACACGCTGTTTCATTCCACCGGATAGTTCATGAGGATACGCTTGTTCGAATCCGCTTAGACCGGCACGTTCAAGCATTTGAGCCGCCATTTCTTCATCCTTTTTCCCCGAGATCTCCTGACCTAGTAATACATTGTCTAAAATCGATCGCCAAGGCATTAGAGAAGGTGTTTGTGGCGTATAACTGACGGAACCCGGGTGATTTTTAATACTGTTCCCTTCTAATAAAACATCACCAGAAGAAGGGCTACTGATCCCGCCGATCATTCGAAACAATGTGCTTTTCCCACTTCCGGAGGGCCCTAATAAAGAGACGAACTCACCTTTTTCAGTGGAAAAATTCACACCATCTAACACACGATTTGATCCGAATGATTTTTGAATGTCACGAATTTCTAGATGTTCCATGCGAATCTCCCTCCTCTGATGCCTGCCATCTGATAGTCATTTTTTCTAACCACATGATTAATAGGAAAAATAATAGACTTAAGGCAACAATGATAAAAATAGCCACAAATACACGGTCGGTCCGGAATGATGATGAGGCAAGTGTCATATATACACCAATACCTTCACTAGCACCTAGCCATTCGGAAATAACAGCACCCATTACACTGTAAGTCGCTGAAATTTTTAACCCTGAAAATAATGAGGGGAGTGCATGTGGCCATTCTAATTTCCAAAATATTTGTTTCTTTGTGGCACCCGCCATTTTCATGTAATGCATAAGGTCACGGTCAGTTCGTCGGAAGCCATCTAACAAGGCGATGGCAATTGGGAAGAAACAAACCAATGTTATGACAATAATTTTCGGTAATATACCAAATCCAAACCAAATAACGAGTAATGGTGCAAGTACAATGACAGGAATGTTTTGCGACAAAATTAATAATGGATACATCGACTGCTTTAAAAACGGAACCAAATGTAAGGATATAGCCACGATAACGCCAACACTACTACCAATGACAAATCCAATTAAAACCAACTCTACCGTCGAAAACACGTGATGTGAATAGTTGGTCCAATCACTTATCATTAGCCCAAAAATTTGACTCGGCGCTGGTAACAACCAATCCGGTACATCAAAAAAGGATATACACACTTCCCATACGATAAATAGTAGGGTGATGACCAAAAGTGGCCGCCACCCTAACTCGATCCATTTACGCATTAGCGATACTTCTCCGTTAATTTATCCATTGACGCACCTTCTGGATTGTATACCACTTTGATTTGTGAAATAACACTTGGACTCCCAAGCTCGACCATTTTTTCATTCATTTTCTCAACGATTGAAAAAAGATCAGAAAGCTCACCTTCCATCGTTGTTTCTAACGCATTCACTTGATACTTAACACCGGATTCTTCGATGACGTTAATCGCTTCATCCACATAGGGAATCACATCTTCGCCATTTTTAGTCTTTGGAATGATTTGTACACTTAAAAGTGAAGTGGCCATCCTTATTCCTCCTCAGGTAGAAACTCGTTCGTAAACGCTTTTTCCGCTTCTAAAGGTTCCTCTAATAAATCGTGATCATACATCCATTCGGCATAGTTTTCCCATACTTCAAGCTTCTGTAGTCCCCACTGTTCGGCATCATCTTGATATTTTGGCGATAACCATTCTTGACTAGCCTTCACTAATTCCGGGTCTAAATCAGGCGCCGCTTCAATCAAAATGTCCGCAGCTTCCTCTGGGTTATCAATCGCAAACTCATAACCTTTTGCAGCACCTTTCACAAAACTGCTTACCACTTCTGGGCTATTCTCAATCATATCTTCATTGGTTGCTAAAACAGGTGTATAGTAATCTAATTTTTCACTGTAATCCGTTAGATAAACCATGTTAATCGGAACATCACGTAACTCCGCTTCGACTCCAGTCCATCCATAATAAATCCAGGCGAAATCAATATCACGTTTAACAGCCGTAAAGAAATCTGTATCTCCCATATTCACAATATCGACTTTGTCAACGTCTGCGTTCTCCTGCTGCATAATAGACGATATAACGGCTTTCTCAACGGGTGCTCCCCATCCACCATAAGTTTTGCCTTCAAAATCCTTTGGTTCCGTAATATTTTCTTCTTTTAAAGATGCGAAACCAGATGTATTATGCTGAATAACAGCAGCAATTGAAACAAGTGGAATACCTTGGACTCTAGCCTCTGTAATTCCCTCTTGGTAGCTGACCCCGAAGTCTGCTTTACCAGATGCTGTTAGTTGATCAGCTCCTGCTTCACCAGGCATAATAATCTCAACATCAAGACCTTCTTCTTCAAAATATCCTTTATCCCTTGCGACATATAACCCCGTATGGTTCGTATTTGGTGTCCAATCTAACACCACTTGAATATCCTTTAAATCCTCTTCGCTGCTAGAATCTTCATTGTTATCCTCTCCATTACACGCTGCTAGCAGGATAAGTACTAGACTCAATAACACAATCATGAATTTTTTCATGTTCTATTTCCCCCTTGTTGTTTCATAACTAGATAAGTTGGTTGGGGATATAAAAAACCCTAGGCTTACACCTAGGGCACACGAAAGTCATATCTCAAACAAAATGTGTTCCCTACGCTGGTCTTAGCCAGATCAGGTTCGAAGAGTCAGTATCTTACGGATACTATCTCAACCAGCAACACTGGTCCCCCTACAACTTATGCTTAGTTATATTATTTTCATTAATAGTATGACAAATTGTTGAACCAATTGCAACGAATTACTTTTTATTCTTCTGGGATGGCTTCTTCAGCTTGAATATAGCCTGCTCCATAAATATAAGGATCGCCTAATCCTTGTGCGTTATTAATGAGTAAATCCTTTACATCATCTGGTGTTAAGGATGGATCATGCTCTAGCAATAGAGCAACAACTCCAGCACATATCGGTGTTGCCATCGAAGTTCCAGATAACATAACGTAATATTCCCCGACTCTTGCATCCTTTTGTAATTTATCAATATATGACCCTGGAGATCTTAAAGATACAATATCTACACCAGGTGCTACGACATCTGGCTTTGTGACTCCATAAATCGTTGGCCCACGACTAGAGAAGTTAGCAATTATATCGTCAGATCGTTCTACCGTATCACGATCATCCATTGCACCAACGGTAATCACTTTATTACTTATACCAGGGCTTGCGATCGTATTTGGTTCGGGGCCTTCATTACCGGCTGCAACACATACAACCATACCAGCTTCCCATGCTGTTTCAACGATATCTACCATTGGGTCATCATCCTCATCTTGATAACTACTATTAGCTGGACTACCAAGCGACATGGAAATGACGTCTATTCCAATGGTTTCTTGGTTTTCAATACACCACTGGACCCCTTCCATAACCGTCGATAAAGATCCGGAACCCATTTTATCTAATACTTTAACACCGATAATATTAGCCTTCGGTGCAGGTGCTTGATACTGCCCCATTGACATGGCACCATCTCCGGCAACATCACCAGCACAATGAGTTCCATGACCATTGTCATCATACGGTTCTGTGTCTTGGTTTACGAGATCCACGAACTCTACGATTCTACCCTGTAAGTCTTCATGTGGGTGAACACCAGTATCAATAACAGCGACATTAACCCCTTCACCTGTTGATTCAGAACCGTTTCGTACGACTTCGTCGGCTTGAACTGTCGGTGTAGCAACATCTAATAATGCCTGAACCTCTCGATCATAGTAGACTTTTTTAATATGATTACATTCGCTAAATACCTCTTCTAAAGCTTCAGGTGTTACCGTTGCAGTGGAACAACGAACGGTTGAAAGATCCTTACCGGGCTTGCATCGTCTATGACGATTAATCACTTGGTTTAAGGTATTCATTTCATGTTCAAGATGGCATGATTCATTATCATTAAATTGTACGATCACATTAAATTTCTTCTTTTTCTTTAAATACGACTCAAATGATTTATGCAAGAAACAAGGTGTAAATTTAAATGGGCGATATAAGGTCAGTAGCTGATCTCTAAGCTTCCGGTCCAATTTGCTTCCATGATTCCGAACCATTTGAACCATAGAATATCCAAACATACTCTCACCTCATTTTAATAGATTCTATACAGTCTATTAAAACGAAGTTAGTATAGTAACGGTAGATGTACTAGTATAGTGTAAAAATCACCCCCACTTTCGGGAACTAGTTTATATTAAGCTAGAATTCAATTGAAATTTGCTATATAATTCAATAATATTTACATAGACTATTTGAATGACGACTTGAAAGGAAGATGACTTTGAAACTTAGACAATTTGCTGCAGCTTTTCTCATAAATGAAGATCAGGAAATATTATTTTTACAAAAACCTGAGGATGCTAAATTTCTAGCAGGTCACTTAGTTCCAATTGGTGGGCATATGGAGGCTAGTGAGATTAACACCCCAGAAGAAGCCTGTTTAAGAGAAATTAACGAGGAGACAGGATTATCCAGTCATCAAATTAGCAAGCTCACCCTGCAATATTTGACCCATCGATTAAAAGATAACGAAATCCGGATTCAATATATCTACTTTGGCTATATATCAAAGGACTCTAATCTAACCAACAGCGATGAAGGTTCTTTGGTCTGGATTAATCCAAATAACATTAATGATTTAAAGGTAACAGCATCAGCAAGGGAAATTATTAAGCACCACAAACTAAACGTGTTAAATGAAAATATCTACGTTGGGACGATGAAATCTTTAAATGGAGAACCCGGAATGACGTGGTCAATATTGGAGGACTGGGACAAAAAATAAGGGAAGGATCCCTTATTCAATTGCCTGACCTACATCATAGTCCTCAATATTTAGCTCCATTTCCTTCCCTAATGCGAGATTTGCCAATTCAGCTCCTAAGTATGGTCCGCTGGTTAAACCGGAAGCACCTAATCCATTTGCGACAAGGAGACCTTCGAAATGTGGAACCGGGCCTATGATGGGTAAAAAACCTGGTGTATAAGGTCTAAAACCAACCCTTGTTTCGACAAACGTACTTTCCTCTAACCCTGGTGCGATCTCTAAAGCTTTACCTAAAATCTCATGGACAGCCCCAGTCGTCGTTCGATAATCAAATTCAACCTCATCCGTACGAGTAGCACCGACCACAACACGTCCACCTGAAAATGTTAGTAAATAAGCATTGTTTGGTGGCATCACAACCGGCCAATTATCAGTTTTAGCATCAGGTAGATCTAAGTGTATAATCTGCGCTCTTTGATGCGTCACCTTGTAATGAAGGTCAAGTGGCTCTAATAATTGTTTAGCCCAAGCCCCAGTTGTGTCAATCACTTGATCAGCTAACATTTTCTCTCCATTAACTTCGACACCAATCACTCTTTCCTTGTCATAAAGAAGGTTAGCTGATCCATTAAGTCGAGTTGCACCACGTTTTTCGGCTGCTTTTAATAAAGCATCACGAATGGCCCGACCATCGACACGCGCACCTCCACTGACATAAACAGCACCATATTCTTCAGACATAGGCGGAAAAAGTTTTCTTGCTTCATTATTCGAAATAAGCTCAATATTCCCAATTTCAGGGGCATCTTCACGACGTTTTTTTGCCCGTTCAACTGTTTTCTCTAATTTTACTTGATCATGATGTAAACTAATCGTACCAACCTGCTTATAACCTACATTCTCTTCACCATCAGCCGCCAATTGTTCAACTAACTTTGGATAGTATTTAGCACCACCCTTAACCATGCGGTACCACGCTTTATTTCGGCGTTGAGATAACCAAGGGCACACGATTCCAGCTGCAGCGTCTGTTGCTTGTCCTGAATCTTTTCTGTCAATTAACGTCACGTCCGCACCTGATTTGGCTAAATGATATGTCGTTGAAGCACCTAAAATGCCCCCACCTACTACGATATATGACACGGTTTTCACTCCAAATTTTAAAAAGGTTTTAAAATCATCAACAAGATTATAATCACAAAAATCAAATTTTCCAAATACTCAACGCGTAACAATTTTCGAGAAAGATGTTCATATTCTTCCGGAATTTCTTCACTTTTGTGTGTCTTTAGTAACTGTTTGATTGGTCGAGCTCGTTTTTTCAATACGGTTGGCCCTAACCCTAAAGCAACCAAGAATAAGATTAAACTTGTTAAATACCAACCTGATTGAAATAGAAACGAATTAATCGAGCCCATTAATAGACCCGTGACTAACAATAAACTCCCGCCAACCATAACAAATATATGTAACCGTCGTTTTAATTCATAAGCATGACACAAATCACTCATTGTACGAGCCGATTTTGTTACTGTCGTTAGAATAAATCCAGGTCCCATCCCCATTATAGCTGCGAAGATATGAATAACCACAAGGACTTGATAAATGGTCTGCATTTGTGTTCCCCCTGATTTTATTTTAGTCTTTCCATCTATTATAATAGATAGAAAGTAAAAATTCTCAGGAGGTACTTATGCAACTCCAGTTTGAAGAAAAGTGGGACAAAACCATTTCAGAGCAAGATCGTTCTAAAATAGAGGAAGTCTTTAATAAAACAAAAACTCACGTGGAAGAAGTAATAGAGGTCGTTACGTTGTGGCATGCAACTAATCATAAAGGCGAACTGCTCGTCACAGCATTAATTCATAACCGCAGTGATGAGTCGCTACATTTTCGTGATACAACAGTTCAATATCAAACAATACATCAACTCATCGCTAAAAGATCATTTACAATCTCAAACCTAACCATCCCACCTCAAACAAGTATGCCTTGGACGTTTATTTTTCCAAATGCGAAATCAGATGAACCAGAACTTGGAATCATTAGGATCAATAACTTAGGAGGAGCAAAATAATGGATTCCGCTGAACTAAATCGTTTATCGATTAATGATACCTAAACCAGACAAACCAGCCATTTTCTTTACTTTTAGCTACAAAAAGCTGTCCTTCTAAATTACTCGCACTAATACCAGACCATTTCGGGAAGTAAATACGAGTCAACCAAGAGCGATTGGCCACCTCTTCACCACAGAAGTTTTTCGCCATTTCATAATAAATTTCATCATAGGCACTGCTTTCGGTATCTGGAAAAGGTTTTGCGGTGATGACTTCCCATTCTTCATATAAATGGCCGTACTCATCATCGCTGATATAAATATTCTTGATAAAACCTTCTAATGCTTCCATAAATTCTTGACGGTCTTTCTCAGTCGTTTCCTCCAAATCGGATACTTCAGGACAGTCAAGGGTTTCAGCATGTACACGATAAGGTATGATGATTAGAAATAATAACATGACGCCTAACATTTTTTTCATTTTAACCACCTCATGCCTATTATTTCCTCATGCAATCCGATTATGATTATTTCAACCAACCTTTTTCCTTTATTTTCGATACGGCTTCCACCCGATTTGAAACCTCAAGCTTATCAAATATAACCGAAATGTAATTACGGACTGTTCCGTAGGTTAAAAACAACTCTTTCGCAATTTCTTTTGTACTTTTACCGTCAGCAATTAATTTAATGACTTCAGTTTCGCGTTCCGTTAACGGATTAGGTTCCTCAAAGGCAAGGTCAACAAGTTCAGGTGCATAAACCTTTCTGCCCTCCATAATTGAACGAATCGACCGAGCCAAATCTTCACTCGGACTATCCTTTAATAAGTAGCCACTGACCTGTGCTTTGCGGGCACGGTCAAAATAGCCTGAACGAGCAAAAGTGGTTAATATAATCGTTTTGCAGGGTAAATCGATCATCTCTTCTGCGGCATCAAGCCCACTCTTAACAGGCATTTCTATATCCATAATACAGACATCAGGGATCAATTCTTTTACTAATTCAACCGCTTCTTCCCCGTTCGATGCCTTCCCAACAACCTCCATATCTTCCTCTAATTCGAGTAAAGAACCTAGAGCACCGAGAAGCATTCGTTGGTCCTCCGCAATAACAATTCTAATCATCTTGCTTCCTCCCGTTTGACCCGTCGTGACACATTCGGAATGAGAATTTCAATTTTTGTCCCATTTTGATGGTCGAATTGGACCTCTCCATTAACAAATTCTAACCGTTCCTGAATCCCTCTTAAACCATGCCCCTTGACTTGTCCGCCATGACTAAGACCGACTCCGTTATCTTTTACCAAGAGGCTTAATTCATCATCTGTTTCACGAATTTTAATTTGACACTTGTTCGCTTGACTATGCTTGACGACATTGGTTACTAACTCTTTTAAGCACATACTTACAACATCTTCCACTAAAGCTGGAGACTTTTTCAACTCTTTCACACCACTAAACTCTACTTCAATATCAGCAGCCTTTAATAACTGCGTCACGTGTTCAATTTCATCGTCTAATTTAGCACCGCGCATATCTGATAGCATATCCCGAACTTCTTTTAACGCCGTGCGAGCCGTTTGGTTAATATCAGTAATTTCGTTCTGAGCCGTTCCAGGGTCTCGTTCAATTAGCCTTCTAGCCAAATCACTTTTTAACCCAATTAACGATAGCTTTTGACCTAGTGTATCATGCAAGTCACGTGCAATTCGTTGTCGCTCTTCGTATACCATCAATTGTGAAATCTTTTCATTCGCATCGACTAACTGAGCCTCTAACTTCTGTCGCTTCAGGCGGTTGTATGTATTAATTGGCAGAATGATCACCCCGAGAATAGCAATGACGATGAACGGCAATTGATAACGAAATAGTTCTTCCTGAGTCATGACACTAAATCCAGCTGCCACCATAGTCGTCACGATATGCACAACATATAACGTGATAAATCCACCTTTATGCTTTATGTTTCCTATAAAAAACGCTAAAAACAATGCAAAATAAACATATCCATAAAAGAGCGACATGCCAATGCTAATCAGCATCATAAGCGATACACAAGCGTATAAAAACCAACCATTCGATAAAAACGATAAACGATAAGCCACAAAAAAGACAACGATTAATATAAAGCCCAGAATCACTTCAAGCCATGAGGTTGAGCGGAAAATAAAAAAGAACGGTAAAAAACTAAAAATAATCCAGACGTAAATGTTTATACTTAAATTTTTCGGAAAAATATTATACCAATTTTGCATCAAATATGGGGTCCTTTCATCAACTAGTGTTCTCATTATAACAAAGACGGGCGGGTTACACTTATATAAAGAAAAATCCTTCAATACACATTGAAGGACTTTTCCGGTAAGGTTATACGCTTTCTTTTTGATTCATCACATGATGCTGAGATTCTTTTAATAGTGGTTTGACTCCTTTAAAGCTAACAAACATTTTTTGATCTTCATCATAAAGTCTAAAATGTATCGATTTAAGGCTTGATTTCATCGTAATCGTTGTTGCTTGCTGTAACGGTGGTGTTGATTCATGGGCATCCTCTAAATGATAGTTCGGTACCTTCGGGCTTAGGTGATGCACATGGTGATAACCAATATTCCCAGTGATCCACTGTAATATTCTTGGAAGTTTATAATACGAGCTTCCGTCAATCGCAGCCTTGACGTAATCCCATTCCGCTTCATCTTCGAAATAAGAATCCTCAAATTGATGCTGGACATAAAATAGCCAAATCCCTAGACTTCCCGCTACGAACATGACGGGTATTTGAACGATCAAGAAGTTCTGCAAACCGATTGCTACAATCAAAAGCGCTGCAATGGCAACGATTGATACGTTCGTTAAATACGTATTACGACGCTCTTTTTTCTTCGCATCCTTACGATTCATTCGGTTTGATACGAAAAATAAAAATAATGGTCCAAGTACAAACATGACAAATGGATTTCGATATAAACGGTACTGTAAACGTTCTAATTTTGATGCCTTCACATACTCATTTACGGTCATAATCCACACATCACCCGTTCCGCGCTTGTCCAAGTTACTACTCGTCGCATGGTGGATTGAGTGTTCACGCTTCCACTTTGAATAAGGGAACATCGTTAAAATACCGGTTACGGTCCCTATTAAGTGATTTAGTTTTCGATTTTTAAAGAATGAACCATGACAACAATCATGGAAAATGATAAACGTTCTTACCACAAATCCCGCTGCTAAAATAGACAGTGCTAGTGACAACCAAATAGATACCGAAATCGATTCATATGCCAAATACCATAAAATAAAAAGTGGAGGAATCGTATTGATTAACTGCCATACACTTGCTTTTGCATCAGATTGTTCGAATTGTCTTATGTTTTTCTTTAGTTGAGCTAATTTTGAATGACTCATAACGGCCTCCTTGAAACTTTACTTTAGTATCTACTCCTAATGTTAGTGAAAGGTAGTACCTGACAACAGTCATGAACGTCAGTACTTTTGATTAACAAATGTCATGTTTACATCCGCGGATGAATGATGTATGGATATCTTTTCAAGAAAACGTCACTATTATGAGCAAATAAAGGAAGTCATGGCAGGTATCAATATGAAGAGATGACAAATGTCATATAAAAAAAGAGTGTTCCTCGTTTAAAGAACACTCATTAATAAAACACCACCACTGGAAGCATCGTTAGCGCAACTAAAATTAATGGCAATATCACAATTAGTTTAGTAAAAACCTCTTTGTATCCAAACTCCGGAAAAGGTATTCGAGTAGGGGCAAATATCCAATTACCAATCCGAGTCAATTTTGATTTTTTTATAGAAAAGTCAGGAACGTCTACCTCAAATTGATCCAATTGCTCTTTAAGTTTATCTTCGTTATTCCACATTTCTTTCATAATCTACCACCCCTAACTCTTCTTTTAGTTTACAAACGGACTGTCAATGGTGTCGCCACGTAACAGGAACGCAACTTTGTGATCGGGTGCCATGTCATCAAATGCTTGAAGCCGCTTAACCATTTTCTTCTTCCGTTTATTGTAGGATGTCAGGATAAACTTGAGAAACTGATAATCTAGCTTTTCCTTACAGCCTTCTCCCATATCTGGGCTTGTTTTTCCTATGTTTAATAACCACCTCTTAACAACACGATAAAGACAGACATATAAAGGGAGTTCCAAATAAATAATAGTATCTGCACGTTTCACCCGGATATGATACGTGCTACTATAACTCCCTTCGATAATCCATTCGTCTTGAGTAACAATTTCCTTTTGACTAGCCGCAGACTCTTCTGAAGATACCTCTACCCAATTTGGTTTCCAATGTAGAGAATCTAAATGGTAGACTTTTATCCCCATTTCTTCACCTAATTTTCGTGCAAAAGTAGATTTTCCTACACCTGATGAAACTCCTAATACCATAATGCGTTTCATTGTATCGGCACCTCCACACATTTGTCCTACTCTAAACTAATTTTTTAAATATTTCTTCTTTAGTTTGACATAAGTTTTGTAACGGGACAATTGATTGTTGTGATATGATGCTGTTAGAAATACTATTTTCAAGGAGTGTCACAATGATCCACAAACTAGATTTAAAGACTGAACATTTACATCGTTCATTCAATAAAGATTATGAACCTATATTGACTGTTAATTCCGGAGATACAGTCCAATTAACGACGCCTGATATTCAATGGGGCTATTCCCAATCAAAAGGAGAAGAACGCGTGATGTTTGACTCTAGGGAAAATGAAGAAGTAAACGGTCACCCCATGATTGGCCCAATAAAAATTAATGAAGCAAAAAAAGGAATGGTACTAGAGATAAGAATTAATGATCTCGATCTCGGTTGGTATGGATCAAATTGGGCTGGTGGTTTTAATAGCTGGCAAAACGAAAAACTTGATTTAGCTCATGAAGAAAACGTTCAACTTGATTGGGAACTAGATTCACAAACGATGACTGGAACAACTAAAATAGATGGACGTGAGCTACACGTCGGTCTTCAGCCATTTATAGGTCTTATGGGTGTAGCCCCTGCAGAATCCGGTCTACATATTACAGCTCCACCACGTTATTGCGGTGGAAACATTGATTGTAAAGAACTTGTACGTGGGAGCAGCCTTTACTTACCTATTTCCTGTGATGGTGCCCTATTTTCAATCGGTGACGGCCATGCCGTTCAAGGGGATGGCGAAGTTTCTGGGACAGCCATTGAAGCACCAATGGATTTAGTTGATATTACACTTACCGTTCAAGAAAATATGAATCTGACGATGCCACGTGCATGGACCCCCGCTGGATGGATTACGTTTGGCTTTAATGAGGACCTCAACGAAGCTACAGCCACTGCACTTAATGAGATGGTGAAGTTCATACAAGATATGTATGATATTAAGAAAACAGAAGCAACCGCCTTGGCGAGTGCAGCTGTTGACTTAAGAATTACACAAATTGTGAACGGATCAAAAGGAGTACACGCTATCTTGCCACATGGGGCGATTCGGTAATTGAATAATCGGTTGCTCCTTAAGCTGATGGGACGGTTTCATGCTTTTGCAGGGCCGCCCCCTTGATTTGGCGATTTCCACTTCCCTGATTGGCGAGTCCAGCCTCGTGATTGGCGACTCCAACCTCGTGATTGGCGACTCCAGCCCCGTGATTGGCGACTCCAACTCCCCAAATGGTGAGCTTATAAAAGAAACTGCAACCACTATATAAACGTTCGATTTTTGTCAAAATAATAGTTCTTTTGTCCTGTTGAGATTCTACTAAAAATAGAGATAATTAACTTATATATTTCTCCTAAGGACTTCATTGTTTACTTATAGAAAGGATGGAGCGATTATGGAAGTTAATCAACAAATTCTTCAGGCAGTAACGGAGCTCTCGCAAAACTTTAATGCATTTAAACAGGAAATGTACGAGTTCAGAGATGAGATGTACGCTTTCAAGGAAGAAACCACAGACAAGCTCGACCAACTAGATGATAGAATGGCATTTATTGAAAATAAGGTTCAGGATAATGAGAAAGATATCTATCACGTAAAAAGGCGATTTTTAAAGGGATGAATAGATTCGGTAACAAGCACACCTTTTTTATAAAAGCTCGCCACACTACTAGCTTCCGCAAAGGGCTCACCACTTAGCGAACTTCTTTACTTTTAACCCCGATAAGCATTACAATAAACTACAAACCTATGATTCTATTCAACAAGGATGTGATCAAATGAGTGAACCACGTTTAAACATACCTCCAATTTCGATGTATGCCATTACGGCAAAGCTTTTTACTCATGTGGAGAAAGCCATCGTTTCCGAGTTTGGTCAAGAAGGCCAGAAACTTATCCAACAAGGTGTTAAAATCTTTGGCTTTAAAGATGCAGAGGATATTGCCAAGCAAGCGACAATGGAAAAAGAAAATCATGCGTTATTTAATTATATTCCGAATAACCATCAAGCTAAGAAAAACTTTGAGAATGAAACGATATACGCCTTAATGGCAAAGTTATTTGCTCAAATCACGAAACCGGTCGTTGACGAATTCGGTAATCAAGCCAAGGATGCTGTACGTGATGGTGTTCGCACATTTGGTGAGGAACGCGGTCGTGGTATCGCCCAACGTGCACGGGCTAATGGTGAAGATTACACGATTGATCATTACTTAACCAACTACGATATGGGAAGAAGTGACCTCTTTACCTTCTCGACTGAATACAAACCAAACGAAATAGAACAAAACTTTACCGTATGTCCATTTGGTCAACAATGGGCTGATGACAACATGCACGAATACGGGATTTTATATTGTCAAATGATTGATCCAGCGGTTGCTAGAGGATTTAACCCTAATTTTGAAGTGGAGCATGATCAGTATGTCTTAAGAGAAGGCAACTGTCATTTCAGATTTAAGATGCAGGATCAACAAAATAAATAATGAACGGAGAGAACCAACTCCCTATCTCGGCGAGTTGGTTTCATATTACAGCTGATAGCTTTCTTCTTCAGCAGCTATTCGCTTAACCGAGCCCCATAAATTTTTCAATAAATCTATAGCTAATAAGCTGTTTCTACTTCGAAGGCTATACCTATCACAATACCCACCTATATTTTCAACACGAAATAAGTATACTGTTCATGATGAATGCGATATATTAACGATAGTAAGATTTATTAATTTTTGTAACGTATCAATCGTAGTATCGTCTAACAGTTGATTGGAGGAATCATGATGGTTAAAAATATATTAGTCATAATCGGAATAGTCATTTTTGGAGTTTATTTTTACCAAGCAATTGACATAGAGGAATTTATTCAAAGCCAAAACAATGATAAAGAACAACAGTCCCAAAGAGACCCGATTCAGGAAAAGATTCATCAAATGACGTTAGAAGAAAAAATTGGACAAATGATCATGACTGGGGTTCCAGGTACAACAACTGATGAGCAAACCCTTCATTTAATCAATGAATTTCATGTAGGTGGGTTAATATTTTTCGATCAAAACTTAAAAGATCCTTCCCAAATAACACAATTCCTCAATCAAATTAAATCTGAAAACCAAGACAACCCCCTTCCACTATTTCTAGGCGTTGATCAGGAGGGTGGTCGTGTTCAACGTTTACCAGTATTGCAAGATATTCCGTCAAGCCAAAAAGTCGGAGAAATAGATGATGAAGAATTCTCTTATGAAATTGGTAGGTTACTCGGAAAACAGCTTCACGCTTTTGGTTTCAATATTGACTTTGCACCGGTTTTAGATATTAACAATAATCCGAATAACGTCGTCATAGGTGACCGTTCTTTTGGTAGTACAGCTGAACGCGTAAGCCAACACGGCATCCAAGTCATGAAAGGGTTGCAATCTGAAGGCATTACGCCAGTCATTAAGCATTTCCCTGGCCACGGTGATACGGGAACAGATTCACATTCAGAACTACCCGTGATTAGAAAAAATTTAGAGGAACTCAAAAGTTTAGAATTAATTCCATTTAAGAAAGCGATTGAAGAAGGTGCCGATATGGTGATGGCCGCTCACATTTTACTACCAAAAATTGATGAGCATAACCCTTCATCTCTATCAAAACCTATTATTACTGATGTTTTAAGAAAACAACTAGGCTTTGATGGCGTAGTTGTCACGGATGATATGACCATGAAGGCGATTACCAAATACAATGACATCGAACAAGCAGCGGTACAATCCATTCAAGCTGGAACGGATTTAATCATGATAGCACACGAATATGACCGTGCCGCTAAAACAATTCAAGCCATTAAAACAGCTGTCGAACAAGGTGAAATTACTGAAGAAAGAATTAACAAGAGTGTTCACCGAATTATTGAATTAAAACAGAAATACGACTTAAATAACGAACCTGTTGAACGCGCTAATATCGAGCAACTTAATCAAGAAATTGAAAAATTATTATCCACATATTCATCATTAAAAGGAAATAACTAGAATTTGTCGAATACTTATGTATTGACAATTAAAGGAGTGTTCGACATGTCGTTACATTTAGAATCAGAAAGGCTTTGTTACCGACCATTTACAATGGAGGATGCTCCTAGAATAAAGGAGCTAAGCGGAGATCGTGATATTTCAAAAACAACGTTAAACATTCCGTAGGGGTGGGAGATAAATGGGTTTATATGATATAAAATCGCTATTTGAGTACAACTGGACTATTCGTGAAAAATGGTTTGATTGGTGTCGAGACCTTTCAAGTAAGGAACTCCAAAAAGAAAGAAAAGGTGGTATGAAGGGAATTTTACCCACCTTGTTCCATATCATTGATGTTGAAAATCGTTGGCTTAGAGGATTAGCTAAAGATGAACCCAGAACCCATAATTTTGAGGATTATCATACCCTAGATGCACTGATTGAATTATCTGAGGAAACTAAGGCCTATACGTTAAAATTTCTAAATCACTATAATACTTCTAAGTTAAAAACAGATATACTCCACGGAGTCAACAAACAAGGTGAGGAGGTTTCTTACTTTTACATAGAAGTTCTATTACATGTAGCTGTACACGAGACCCATCATATCGGTCAGCTTTCTGTATGGGCGAGAGAGATGGAGATGGAACCGGTATCGGCAAATTTGATTGGATTAAATCTTTTTAATTAATTCTATAAGTTTTAAATTCAATTGGAGGATTATGCCACTCATATTCCTGAGTGGCACTTATTTATTATAAAGCTATCATTATTTCCCCATCATTTTTTCAATTTCCTTCATATCCTTAGGAACCTTACCGCTAACGATCGCATTCACAATATAATCTTCTTTTTGTTTGGAAACCGGTTTACCAGCAATTTCAGATACTCTTTTCACAACATTTCTTACTGTATGTTCATCTTTAAAATTGGCATTCTGTAACGATTGAGCTAATTGAACGACTTCATTTACATTAACACCGGTTTTTCTTTCAATATTACCAAAGAAATTATTAAACAACACTTATCCCCTCCTTTTATCGCTATCTACATAAATATATGAATTTACAACCCATTTTGTCGCGACATTTGTCATAAGATTTTACAATCGGTTAAGTTTAAATAAATATTTATGACTATTCCGCAATTGCCCTGCCGTATCAGTTATTCGCACATATAATGACTATCGAATACACAAAAGGAGGAAAATGTTATGTCAGATGGATATGGCCATGGAGGCGGCTTTGCTTTAATTGTCGTCTTGTTCATTTTATTAATTATTGTAGGAGCTGCTTGGGGATACGGTGGTTACGGCTATTAAGCCCAATGACAATATAAATCCTATAATTTAAAGCGGTTTAGTTAAAACCAGTGTGTTTAATTTCTAAACACGCTGGTTTAATATTAATGACTACAATGTGAAAGGAGGAAAACAGTGCTCCAATTATTGACATCATTATTAAATAAAAATAATCAGCAAAATGTGATGAATCAAATGCCTCCTCCTGGACCCTTTGATCAAATGATGTTTCCTAGATCTCCTCAATCATTTCAACAAGGTAACGTTCAATCAAAAGGCCTCTTAAACTCAATCTTTAAAAGAGGAAACCAATCAAATATAGATAGCCAGGGTGGGTTTCCAAATGTACCATCACAATATCCGGGTAACCCAGGACAATGGCCTCAAAATTTCGGCCCGTTTATGAACCAATTGCCATCACAAGGAATCGAAAATGTAACGACGAATTCGACTACCAATTCAGGTTTAACCGGGACGCTTAATAATGTTCAGTCAGCCCTGAAAATGGTGGAAAAAACGGCTCCGATTATAAGGCAATACGGACCCATGGTGAAAAATATGCCTGCCATGCTAAAAATGTTAAAGGAGTTTAATAATATGGATGAAGATGAAGGATCTGGTGAAGAAACAAATGAAAGCTCTGAAAAAACCGAATTATCAACTAATGATCAATCCGATAATGACACCGAAAAACCAAACAATACCCGCTCTTCAAATGTCCAAACAACAAGTCGAGAACCGCAAAACAACCATAAAAAAGATGAACCCTCTAAACCAAAATTATATATATAAAAACAGGCGAAAACCTTAGGAGGACACACGAGAATCAACCATATTCATGACTGTGGACTCCTCTTTATTTATCAATGAAAAAAAGTATCCCTAAATATCACATATATTCAGGAATACTTTTATACGTTAGGATTGGGCAAATTCGATTACTTGCTCTTCTGGAATAAACCCTACAGAACGTTTCGTTTCCGCGCCATTTTTGATTAAGACTAACGTCGGAATACTTTGAATCCCATATTGTTGAGCAACATCTGGAGATTGGTCGACATCCACCTTGTAAAAATCTACTGTATCCAATTCTTCATCAACTTTTGAGACCACCGGCCCCAACATTCTACAGCCTGGTCACCAAGTAGCACTAAATTCAAGTACAACCGGTTTGTCCATATGACTAATCAAGTCTTGATATTCTTCTGAAGTTATTGTTTTAGCCATCATAAGCCTCCTTTTTTCATTAGTTTTCTTATGAAAATATTAAGATACCTATATTTAAAATCAAGTTGTAAATCCAGCATTATACATTGTCAATGCAGTTAATTAACCTCTTTTCTATGTCTTTAGCTAGGTTCTTTACAGACTCATCATCAAGCATCTCTATTAAGACAGTCGGTTTTGGCATACCAATTTTTGTTTTACCATTATCATCATAAACCACAATTTTACATGGTAAGAAATAGCCGGCCAATTTATCTTTAGTTAGGACACGCTTAGCTTCATGTGGATTACAAACTTCTAAAACACGATAAGGGACTTCAAAATCCACGCCTTTGTCTTGTAATTTTTCCTGTATATCAAATTGCCATAATACCCCAAACCCTTCATCTTTTAAGGTATTTTCAAGGCGTTTGATTGTGTCCTCTATTGCTTGATTGGATTCAGTCGTATAATGAAACATTATAACACCACCTGAGAATAAAATGTATTTTTCTCCATCTAATATAACCAATCTGTCACTATAAATTCCTTATAAACGAAAACCCATCTTACATAAGGTGAGCTTTCAACATTATATTAAATCTAGCCAAATTTTTATGGCTGAAGCTAATATCAGTAAAGATAAGAACCACTGTAAAAATTTAGTGTTCATCTTTTTCCCAACATTAACCCCTAAAGGTGAAGCAATTAAACTAGCCACGATCATAATGACGGCAGGGACTAGTATTACTTGTCCTGTCAAAATTTTACCTGCAGTCGAACCAATAGATGACATAAACGTAATCGCTAATGAGGTTGCGATGGTCATTCGAGTAGGTATTTTTAATACGACTAACATGATGGGAACTAAGATAAATGCACCAGCTGCACCTACTATACCGGCTCCTACTCCGACGATTAAAGCTAAGATAGTCGCTAATACTTTATTGAACGTAACTTCATTAAACGCCATATCATCTATGCCTTTTTTGGGCATAAACATCATAATGACTGCAATTGTTGCTAATATGGCATATACAAAATTTACTGAGTCTTCAGAGAGTAAACGTGAACCATATCCACCGATAAAACTACCAACCAAAATACTTATACCCATATAAATAATGAGTTCTTTATTTAAATAGCCACCTTTTCGATAAGCCCAAACCCCACCGATTGTGGCGAAAAAGACTTGAACCGCACTTATTCCTGAAACTTCATGAGCTGTAAATGCTGCAAATCCAAATAATGATGGAATATAAAGAAGCAATGGGTACTTAATTATCGATCCACCAATTCCGACCATTCCTGATACAAAAGATCCGGCAAAACCAATTAGAAATATTAAAGCT
Organism: Tenuibacillus multivorans; assembly: GCF_900103915.1. GTDB lineage: Bacteria > Bacillota > Bacilli > Bacillales > Alkalibacillaceae > Tenuibacillus > Tenuibacillus multivorans. The sequence continues at coordinate 36,017 of NZ_FNIG01000008.1, forward strand.
ATAAAAAGCAAACTATATTCCAAACTCAACACCCCCTTGGGTATGATACTGAAGCATATAAATGGGAATTAGTGATAAACAACACTAATTCCCATTTCATTACACTTACTTCACCGCACAACGGTTTGGCCCGATTTCCATTTCACGTTTCTTTTCAGATTCTGGCGAAATTTTACCCATATTCGTTTGACGAATTTCTTGGTAAGCATTTGGTTGTGGCGGTAAGTTCACTGTCACCATTTGACGGAATTCATCTTCATCATCGACGTTCAAACCATGATTTTCTTTGTACAATTCGCCTAGTTTTTTAGCCACTGAACCATCTTCATATAATTCATGGTTGGTCATATAGTGAGCTGGTAATACTACTAAATCTTCGGATAAAGCTTTATAACGTTTATATAACGTTTCACGCAAATCACTAACCCAATCTTCAGCCTTTCCTGCTAAGTCTGGACGACCAATAGAATCAATGAATAAAATATCACCTGACATGAGATAATGATCATCTACGATAAATGAAGTCGATCCAATGGTATGCCCTGGTGAATAGAGCGCTTGAACGCTGATCTTTGATGATCCGATTTGTACATCTTCCCCGTCTTCTAGTGGTCGATAGTTAAATTGAACTTCTGATGCATCCTTTGGCGGTAACCAGTAGATCGCACCTGTCTTTTCTGCAATCTCACGTCCACCCGAAATATGGTCCGCATGTAGGTGTGTGTCAAATACATGTTTAATGGTTGCTTCTTTTTCCTCTGCAAAATCGATAAAAACATCCGTCATTCTTACCGCATCAATGAGGGCTGCTTCACCGTCAGAGATGACCATATATGATAAGCACCCTTTCCCTAAACGGACGAATTGATATAGCTCACCACCATCATTTAAATCTGCTATTTTCACCGGTTCTAAATGTTCACTCCAAGCTTTCATTCCGCCTTCTAATGAATAAACATTGTCAAAACCAGCTTCAACTAGTTGCTCGGCTACAAATTCTGATGATCCCCCTTTGGCACAAACTACAACAACATCTCGGTCAGTCGGAATTTGATCTTTTATAGAGTCAATTCCATCTATTAAATCAAAGTATGGTTTGTTAAGGTATTCAAACTTGTCACCTTCAATTTTCCAATCCGCAAAATCATCTTCATTTCGTACGTCTAAAATAAATAATTCCTCTTTATTAATAACCTTTTTTGCTATTTCTTTTACTGTCATTGTTTTAACAGTCATTTTTATATACCCCCTATGGTATTAATATAGTTAAAAATATATACCTTCCCTAAGGCAAGGCCTTTCCAGTAATGTTGACCACATTATTACTGTTATTTAATATCGCCGTCCCATTCACTCATGCCTGGAACAACGTTGTATACTTTTTCAAACCCTTTGTCACTTAATAATTTTGCTGCCAAATCACTTCGGTTACCTGTACGACAAACAACATAGATTTCATCTTCTTTATTTAATTCATCTAGGCGATTTTCTAATTCCCCAAACGGAATCGAAATCGCATTTGGAATATGACCAAAAGCATATTCAGCCGATTCACGCACATCTAATAATGTGACGTGATCAGAATTTAGCTTCTGCTTTAACTCAGCATTATTTACTTTTTGCTCAAACGAAGCAACATTACCTGTTTCAACTTCTGATGCCTTACGAACATAGTGTTTTAAGACATCGCCTTCTTCAACTGTTCCTAAATATTGATGGCCACTACGTTCAGACCAAGCTTTTAAATCAGCTTTAGAACCTTGGTCTGTTGCCTCAATTAACAACACTTGGCCTGGTTCAATATGCTCAATTTCCTTTCGCGTTTTAACAATAGGCATTGGACATGCCAAGCCTTTTGCATCTAATACGTGATTGACATTAATTTCAGTCATACCGCATCCTCCTGTCAAGTTTATTCAACTGGTCCTTTCCAATCCAACATTCCACCAGCCATGTTCATAACCTTAAACCCTTTACTTTCAAGGTACTTTGTAGCTTTACCACTTCGGCCACCTGAGCGACAAACCATAATATATTCATGACTTTTATCTAATTCATTGTCGCGAAATTCTAATAAGCCAAGCGGAATATTTACCGCACCAGGTATTTTACCTGTTTCAACCTCATCTACTTCACGAACATCAATTAAATGAAGTTGTTCACCATTGTCTAACCTCTTTGCTACTGTTATTGTATCGACTGTTTTCATTTTTAATAACCTCCTGCTTTTAAATGAATAGGTTAATTGCGCCGTCTTCCCCCTCAGCAATATATGCTGCAACGCCACCATATTCTATATCATCTAAAAGTTCTTCTTTTTTTAGGCCTAATAAGTCCATTGTCATCGTGCAGGCAAGCAATGTAATATCCTGCTCTTTTGCCATGTCAATTAAGTCTGGTAAAGGCACAGTATTGTGTTTTTGAATAACACCTTTAATCATTTTAGGACCCATTCCTAAAAACTGCATTTTAGACAATGGCATATTGTTTGCACCACGCGGCATCATTTTGCCAAACATTTTCTCCATGAACGATTTTTTAGGTTGTAATTTTTCATCCTTACGTAACGCATTTAATCCCCAGAACGTATGAAAAATCGTTACATCATGATCGTAAGCGGCGGCACCGTTTGCGATGATATAGGCTGCCATTGCTTTATCATAATCCCCGCTGAAGAGGATAATGTTCGTTTTCTTTTTGTCAGCCAATTTGGATTCCTCCCTTTCCTTAATTTTGTTTAATGATTCTGGAAGAACGTCGTTAAATGTTTAACACGTTTCTTAAATACATATACCCGTACAGGTATATATTATTCCAAAAAAATATTTTAACCTTTTTTAATATAAAACGTAAAAACGCCATCATCTTCATTCATGTCAACCAGTTCGTGACCTGAGGATTTACACCATGCAGTTAAGTCGCTTTTAGACCCAGCATCAGTTGCAACAACTTCAAGAATTTGCCCACTTTCAATTTCCTCAATTGCCTTTTTAGTTTTAACAACAGGCATTGGGCATGCAATCCCTTTTGCGTCTAATGATTTATCAATATTCAATTCAGATTCCTCCTTAAAAGTTTTGTTTTAATACCCACAGGGGTATATTAACCTATAAAATGAAATCCGTCAACAAATATTTTTTGCTAACGGCTTTTAACAAGTAAGTTAACAGCTTCTTTAACTTTTTCTTCCGAGTCCTCACCATTCTCATAAGCTTCTTGAACACATTCAATTAAATTATTACTGACAATCACACCTATTGTTCGATCAATAGCTGTACGACTCGCTGATAATTGCGTAATAACATCTCTACAATCAGAACCTTCTTCCATCAAGCGAAGTACACCGCGTAATTGTCCTTCTAAACGTTTAATTCTATTTTTAACCTTAGCATCGTATTCCATATAGTTGCTTGTCCTCCTTTCTATTCCTTCAACAACACAAGATTAATATGTGTTGGTTCAAATTACACATTCATCTTATACCCGCATAGGTATTTTGTCAAACCAAAAAATATAATCTTTTGAATAATCGTGACGTTAAGGTTTTTACCGAGTTATATTTTATCATTATTAATGATTTTACAATTTAGGCGGAACCTATGTCCGTAAATTTTATGTTTCAACTACTCTAACAAAAATGACACTATCTCTCGCTTTTTTGCGAAAAATAGTGTCGCTGTCCATAATTAATGGAGCATGCCGGACTCGAACCGGCGACCTCTTCACTGCCAGTGAAGCATTCTCCCACTGAACTAATGCCCCCTATTTTTCCAACGCAAATTATAACATAAACCATCATAACATAAAATAGTATTTAGTCCTCAATAAATCTAGCTACATTACCTTTACATGTTTTACATTTCCCTTTTAAGACAATACCATGATCATCATCTTTAATACTATAATCAATAATCGTTGTAACATCTAGGCAAGAAGAACAAAATACATTATCTATTAACTTATCCTGTAAATTTTTCGGTATTTTCGACCACTTTTTAGCAGCATTAAAATCTGATACTGACATATATAAACCTCCAACTATCTAGATATAACCCTATCCTATGATATTCACCTAGTTGCTTAACAACTTTATGTAAGCACTTACTAAAAAATAAATGATTGTTTAAGAAAGGGCTACCTTCCTTTAGAAAATAATCCCATATAATAACTACCACTCAACTTTTTTCCGATATTCAACAGGGTATGGTACAGTTTCACATCGAACATCCCCTTCCGTTCCATTTCGATCTATAGTCAGCGTTAATATTTCTCCAACTTCTGACGTTGTAATCATTCGTTCTAAGTCCTGAAAAGATTCAACCTGCTTCCCATTAACACCCGTTATAACATCCCCTTTATCGATTCCAGCTTTTTCAGCAGGTGTACCTTCCTTAATACCCCGAACTTTAGAACCTTTTTCAACTCTTACGGATGAATGACTAAATCCAAGCCAGGACTTCCAAAAAGTTGGTCTTAAATCCTCCCCGTCCTCAAGCACACGTTTTAGATTTGTCATAAATTGATACGTTCCAAAGGCCATGTTCTCTCTTATCTCTGGTTCGTTTTCTAGACTAGGCATCTCATATTCAATCGTTACACGGACCCCTCCTTTTTCTGGTGTTAGAGTCGTAATAGTTCTTGAATCTTCACCCGTACGTAGGACAAACTTTTCATACTTTACAATTTCTTCAAATGTACCAGAAGTCCAAGCTCCCCACCCGTGGTTGTAGTTCCCTTTCCACTTTCACGAAAATCAATTTCACAATCCCAAGTGTACCAGCGTAATAATTCTTCCTTTCTAGTTAGGGCACGCCAAACCTTCTTTACTGAAGCATCAATCCATATAACTCTTGTTACTGTTTTTGATTTAATCATCGTCTTCCTCCTTATTTTCTACATAATGTTTTAAGTCGACCAATGTTTGGTCTAACATAGCACCTATTTCGTCAATCATTTGCTGATAAGCCACAGCAAACACCTTCGTATTTAATGAGTAAAAACGATACCGTCCTGACTTGCTTTCATGTACAAACCCTTCTTTTTTCAAAATGTTGAGTTGTTTATTAATCGCAGGCTGTGAAATATCAAATTCTTTCACGATATCTGATTGGGTATGCTCATCTTTTGATAGTAGATTAAGGATTTTTCGTCGTGTTGGATCCGCTAACGCACGGTATATATTTCCCGACGTCCTCATCACCTCCAGAAGTTATATAACCATTAAGTTATATATTAAGTAAATTTACATCCAAAGTCAACAATTTTCTGAATTTTAATATTGATTTTTCTTAATACGATATAATGTGTATAAAACCGGTTATGAGGTGGGATTATGCCAATCATTAAACACGAAATCTATATAGAAGCGCCGAGTGATGTTTGCTTTGACCTTGCTAGAAATGTCCAAATACATACTTTAACGACATCTAAAAGTAAAGAAAAAGCTATTGCTGGCGTTACTGAAGGCCTACTCGAAAAAGGCGATAAAGTCACATGGGAAGCTGTTCACTTTGGTATTAAACAAAGTCTGACAGCGAAGATAACTGCGATGGACAAACCCAATTATTTTACCGATATTATGGTTAAAGGGGCATTTAAATCCTTTACGCATAAACACGAATTTATTATACAGCATCAAGGAACAGTAATGATAGATATATTTGACTATCAATCTCCCTTTGGCATACTTGGATCTATAGCTGATAAACTGTTTTTAGAAAGATATATGAAACAATTTCTTGCTAACCGAGCTAGTAAATTAAAACGTATCGCTGAATCTCACAATTAGAAAGGTGATATAAATGTTTAGTCAAAAAGACATTCAGCTTATAAGAAGTCAATCACGTGAAATTGAATCTTCCGGCGAGTTAACGCGTGAAATCTTGGAGTTAATTTATGAGAAAAAACTATTTAAACTATTTGTTCCTAATGAGCTTAATGGGAACATGACTCCATTTCCTGAAGCGATTAAAATATTTGAAGATGCTGCGTATATTGATGGTAGCTTTGGCTGGTTAGTCCAAATAGGTTCTGGTGCGGGATTTTTTGTAACAACTATGAATCCGAAAGTTGCAAAAGATATTTTTTCTAAACGGGATATTTATATAGCTGGAAGCGATCGTCCATCGGGGACAGCTAGAAAAGTTGATGGAGGTTACATCGTTAATGGTGAATGGAAATTTGCTAGTGGTTCAAAGAATGCAACAATTTTTACTGCGAACTGTCAAATTGAGGTAGACGGTGAAATTGTAGGCATGGCTAAAGCTTTTACCTTTACAGCAGAACAAGTCGAAATTATTGAAGATTGGGAAGCGTTCGGGTTAAAAGGAACCAATAGCCATACGTTTCGTGTGCAAGATGTTTTTGTGCCAGAAGAATATACTTTTGATGTTATGAAGCCACATTTTCATTATGATGATCCAGTCTACCATTACCCATTTTTGCCATTTTCAGTAGCTAATATTGCGTCAACAACTATTGGTATCGCCAAACATTTTTTCGAAGAAGCAAGAGCATATGCCGGGAAAAAGAAAGAAACCTGGGATCCTAACCGTTATGAAACGGTAATCGAAAAAATTAAGCAATCAGAACAACCTTATATAAAAGATGTGCAAGCCTTCTATCAGTCCATCGAGCAATCGTGGGATACCCATCTGAATGGGGAGACTGTAACCGATGATCAGCTCATCGATATTATGACAAAAAGCCAAGAGGTTGCACATAGCGCTGTTTCAGGCGCACAAGTTATTTTTCGTTATCTTGGTATGGATGCCATTATGGAAAGCACCGAACTCAATCGAATTTATCGCGATTTACACACCGCTTCACAGCATAAATTATTGGTATCGTATGAATAACTCTAAATTATAATATTTTTTCAAAATAAACTAATCGTTTTTGTCCAAAAATGTTCGTCCAACCAAAAACTCGCTCAAATATCAGCACCCAAATATAAAAATTAGTACACAACCTAAAAATTGTGTGCTAATTTCCACTATCCACTCCGCTTCCTTTCAAATAAAACAATCAATCCAGGCAGTAAAACGCCTCGAATCAAGAATGTATCCAGTAATATACCGATCGCAACAATGAATCCGAAAACAAACAATAATTGTACGGGCTGTGTCATTAAAACAGCGAATGTTGCCGCTAATATGAGACCAGCTGATGTAATGACACCGCCTGTATTAGCAACCGCTAGTTCAACCGCTTGTTTAACACCATGTTTCTTCCTTTCCTCTTGGAACCTTGACACTAACATAATGTTATAGTCAATCCCTAAGGCGACGAGGAAGACAAAGGCATATAAGGGGACTCGATTACTAATTGTATCGATATCAAAGAACAGATTTGTTAAAAACTTGCCTAAACCTAATGCGGCTAGGAAAGATACTATAATCGTTCCCATCATATAAACAGGCATTTTAATGGATCTAGTTAAGACAATTAGCATGATAAATATAAGTATGGTTTCCAATGTGACAATGACAACAACATCACGGTTATTCGCATTACGATCGTCAACTTTGGTTGCTGTCTCTCCAGCGAAGTATAATTCTCCCTCAATTTGATTGTTAGCTAATACGTCATCCGAATTTTGTATGATGGCTTCTAGTTCATCAATCGTTTCGGTGTCATATGGATTTTCTGAAAAAGCTAGGCTGTAATTAATGACTCGTCCGTCTTCTGCTACACCGTTCATTCGAACATTATTGACAAGCGGTTGTTGACTGAGCTGCTCTCGTAAATCTTCTACCTGTTCGTCGTTTAAAGCCTCTTCCCCTTCTAACAGTACCGTCGTTGGAGCCAAATCACCGGGGTCAAATTTTTCTTCTAATATTTGATAACCTGCTCGTGACGGCATATCTTCTGGGAATGAGTTTAGCGTGTTAAACTCATATTTTAAATTGAACAGGTTTAAAGCTGAAGCAATTAAGAAAATACCGACTAACGCAACTGAAATGACGGGTTTACCTGAAACAAGACGCCCAACCTTAAGCCAAAATGAGTTATTTTTGACCAGTTCATCACCCACTCGTGGGATTTTCGGCCAAAAAGATTTCCGACCAAACAGTGTAAACAGTGCTGGAACTAATGTAACCGATGCAAGCATAATTACGGCCATTGTCGTTGCAAAGCTTGGAGCAAAGTTCTGATAATCTCCTAATTGTGCAAAGAATAGTACTAACATTGCAGCTAGAACCGTTCCACCTGAGAAAAAAACAGGCATTCCAGTCCGTCCCATCGCAAGCTTCATCGCTTCATATTTATTTTCCTGTACTTTTAATTCCTCACGAAAACGTGACAACACAAATAACGAATAATCAATAACGGCTGCAAACAATAGAATCGACATGATAGATAATGTCTGATTACTCATTGCCAGTCCGGCTTTACCCATTAGCCCAAGTATTTGCATAGTGGCTTCATAGACAAAAGCTGCCGCTAATAATGGAATAAACGCAAGCAATGGTGAGCGATAAATAATGACTAAAAGAATTAAAATAATACCTATTGTTGAAAAAATTAAGACCAAATCAGCTTGTGAGAATAAGTCAAGTGAATCCGTCGCAATTCCTGCAGGTCCTGTCACGTAAAAACTTAGGTCAGTCGACGCTTCAACAATTCCATTGATTTGTTCATTCGACTCACTCATTTCATCAGTTTCTAATGAGGTTTCATATGTCATCGGAACCATGGCCGTCGTTCCGTCTTTAGAAAGAAAGCTAGACATCGCTTGTGGCGGCAAATCTGACAGTGGAACCATACTTTTCACACCATGAATGGTTTCATTTTGTATTTGATCAACGACGCCGGCCAATTCATCGACATTAATTTCACCCTGTTGATTTTGAAAAACTAACAATGCTAAAGTTCCATCGTCTTCAGCAAAATATTCATCGACTTTTTCATTGGCTATTACGGACGGTGCATCATCTGGTAATGATGCAATCCGCGATACTTCATAATCCTTTGCATTCGGCGCAAAGACTGCCAAAAGCATCGTAATCACTAACCATGAAGTTAATGTTATCCACATCCCTTTTTTAGTCGAGACACGATCAGTTATAGCTTGTAGTAATTTTCTCATCTCAGAATCCTTTCCATTTACATTGAGCCAAAATGACACTGGTGTTACTTTTAATCAAAAAATAAATGACACTCTTGTCATTTTCATTTTCCATCAACGAAACAAGTGTGTCAATTTACTTTAATGAACATTCCATGTCGGATAATTTCCTTAATGGATTTTACCCATTCTTTATGCGGAACTCCATAGTGATTAGGAATTGTAATCGCTTGAAAAATAAACCCTAAAACCAATGAGTCTGGTAAATGCTCTTTTATCTTTTGCTCATCTTTACCTAATTGGATAAAACTTTGCAATGAGTTATACAGTTCAAGATGAAGATGATCCAATCGCTCCTTATGTTCTTTTGCTTTTGAACTCGTATTGTCTGGAACCTGCTGACCAATTTCAATTAGCTGTTGGATTTCGACATTGTCAAACATCAGTTCAAGTAAAAACTCAAGTTGGGTTTCAAAGCTATGAAAACGTTGAATGTCCGTCAAATCCTCTAAAAATATATTCATTTCATATATCATATATTCCATAATCAGTTCTTCTTTGTTTTCAAAGTATTTATAAATCGTCCCGCGTGACACATCTAATTGGCTTGCTAGTATGCTGAACGTAAAGCCTTCATAACCACGTTCTAACAGTAATTCTTTAGTTGACTGATATAGTTCTTCTATTGAAAATTTACGCTGACGAGCCATGTGATCACCTCATCCACATTATAGCAAACTATTATTCTTGGCGACTTAACCAATCCTTGGCTTTATCGTAAAAACCCTCATCCTTCCAGGACATAATCGCTTTTCGTTCACCTGATTTAATAACTTGATCTTGAAAAAATAGGTCAGCCAAATAATACCCTAGTCTGCTGTAACCAAATTGTTTTCCACCGTTAATGGAAAACCACTCTCGAAACATGTCCTTAGATGTTTGGTTAAAAAAGTCTTCCCGAAATGCATCTTTTATTCGATTTTTATGTGTTTCGGCAAACGCTAACCATTTCGACCCTTCATCATCGTAAGAAAAATAAATAGATGGATTTAAATTCGGAATAATACACCTTGATAAGTACGTTGCTGTCCCTTCTTGACTTAACCATGTTAAAGGACTATCCCAACGTACCTCAGACCAATTTATACCCGCTTCATTAGACAATATATTCTGTGCAGCATGACCAAATTCATGCGCTACGATCACTTTCAAATGATTCACATTCGGAGATAGCCGCTCTAAGGCAAATGTTATATTTGGGACATATTGTCGATGTGTATAGGCATTGGAACCATATCCTCCGACAATTAAATTAATATCAATCGGAAATGATACACCATACAACCCTTCGTATCGATATCCCACTTCAGCTATAATCGGTTTGATATTTTGATGTACCTGCTTAATTTGATCAAATGAGTCTGGATATCTTTGAATGGACTGTCCAAGCCTATCATCTGTATTTTGACAATGATAAGCAAAATATTCATCAAAAATATCCGGATATTGACGATAATACGTTTTGAGAAACTCAATATTCGGTTTATAATTTTCCATAAAAAATGGTACCGTATCGACAATCTTCAATTATATCACTCCCCCATTCAATATATCGCTAACGCTATGAATTTTCAATTTAACAGAAACTTAAAATTCATACACTTTACATTACTTAAAGAATCATGTAAATTAACAATATACGAACATTAAGTTAATGTTATCAAAAAGTATTCGCTTTTAGGGGAGATAAATGTGGAAAACGTATTTGATTACGAGGATATTCAGCTAATTCCCGCAAAATGTGTAGTTAAAAGTCGGTCGGAATGTGATACATCTGTTGAATTTGGAGGTCGTACATTCAAACTACCAGTCGTACCGGCAAATATGCAGACAATTATCGATGAAAAGATCGCAACCTATCTATCTGAAAATGGCTATTTTTATATCATGCACCGTTTCAAACCTGAAAGACGTCTTAATTTTATTAAAAATATGAAACAAAAACATTTAATCGCATCGATAAGTGTAGGTGTTAAAGACGAGGAATACCAATTTATCGAACAACTCGAGGAGGAAAACCTTTCACCTGAATATATTACGATTGATATCGCACACGGACACTCCGATGCAGTTATTCAAATGATCAAGCATATTAAGAAACACTTACCTTCTAGCTTTGTTATTGCAGGAAATGTCGGAACACCAGAAGCCGTCAGGGAGCTAGAAAACGCTGGAGCTGACGCCACAAAAGTCGGAATTGGCCCAGGGAAAGTTTGTATTACAAAGATTAAAACAGGATTTGGAACAGGTGGCTGGCAATTAGCCGCGATTCGCCTGTGCGCAAAAGCTGCGACGAAACCTATAATCGCTGACGGTGGTATACGGACACATGGAGATATCGCCAAATCCATTCGTTTTGGTGCATCTATGGTCATGATTGGTTCACTTTTTGCGGGACATGAGGAATCACCAGGCGAAACTGTTGAGCAAGATGGTAAACTTTTCAAAGAATATTTTGGCTCGGCATCTGAATATCAAAAAGGCGAGAAGAAAAACGTTGAAGGCAAGAAAATGTATGTTGAACATAAAGGCTCTTTACAGGATACCTTAACTGAAATGGAACAAGATTTGCAATCGGCTATTTCATATGCTGGCGGCTCACAATTATCTGCTATTCGACACGTAGACTATGTCATTGTTAAAAATTCAATTTTTAATGGGGATAAAATTTATTAAAGTTTCAGCTAACGGGTTCCGTTTTGAAGTGCAAACAAGTCGAAACGGAACCAATTTCACACGTGAATTCACGTGTTTTCTTTTCTTACACTTATGAAGGATTATGGACAAAAAATCAGGTTAAATCACAATGCTATTCACATATATGGAAATAATTATTGAGGCTTGTGAATTTTTTGTAATTTCGCATGTGTTTTTGGAAATTTATGGGGATATTATTGCAAAGAAGTGTACTTGTAGGATTATTGAGGAAAGATGTAAATAAAAGTTACAAGAATAGCGGAACCAGGATCCAACTCATTATTGAAATGAATCCTCATTCCGCTAAATGTAAGAAAAGCGGTCCAAAAAGGGATGAAGTGGATCCTGGTTCCGTTAAATGACCAAAACACCTAAAAATGAGGATGAAAAGATCAAATAGCGGAATCAGGATTACATATCGTGCTCGAAATAGGCAATTTATCGAAAATAGCGGAACGACGATCCCAACAAATATATATGTTCAACGATATTGCACCTTGTTCCGCTAAATAGGCAATTTATTATCGTCCTGCTTTAGTGGAAGAAGGCAATAAGCTTGATAATCCAAGCCCCTTTTCGTGTGAAATTGTATTGTGATTTCTTTGTGCCCTATGAGTTTTTCAGTTTTGCACCTCATAATGGAACCGGTCAAGTTTCAGCACCCTTACTTTTTCTTTTTAAATTCTTTGTCTTTATAATTTATCTTCCCAATTCCTAATTGCCTTCCCTCTTTATAGATGGCTTTAATAAAGCTAAAGGCCATTAGTAACATGATGATTGAGAATGGTAAAGCTGCAATGATCATCGTGTTTTGTAAAGCTTGAAGTCCACCTGTATATAATAAAGCAATCGCTGTAGCTGACAGTAGTGCACCCCATGTTAGCTTAATTCTTTGACCTGGTTCGTGTGATCCACCCGTTGTCATCATACCTAATACAAAGGTTCCAGAGTCAGCAGAGGTTATAAAGAATGTCCCAATCAAAGTAATCGCCACAATCGAAGCAATCATACCTAATGGAAAATTAGAAAAGACACCAAATAAGGCTTCTTCTGTCGCGAGATCAGAAATGATATCAATCCCATTATGTTCAAGGTTAATCGCTGTTCCACCAAACGTAGCAAACCATAGGAAACCAACTATTGAAGGAATGATCAATACCGTAAAGACGAATTCCCTAATACTACGTCCTTTTGATACCCTCGCAATAAAAATACCGACAAACGGAGACCATGCAATCCACCATGCCCAATAAAATATGGTCCAATTATTAATCCATTCACGTGATTCTGGATCTAAAGGGGCTATTCTGAAACTCATGAAAGGAAGATGCTGCACGTAGGCCCCAATTGAATTAGTAAATAAATTTAAAATATATAAGGTTGGTCCAACGGCAAACATTACGACAAACAATAAAGCAGCGAGAATCATATTAGCATTACTTAATATTTTGATCCCTTTACCTAATCCTGTCCATGCTGAGATCATAAATAAAACTGTAACAATAACAATAATAATTAATTGCATAAGAAAGCCTAAAGGCAAATCAAACAAAAAGGACAAACCACCGTTTATTTGAACGGCCCCAAAGCCTAAAGTGGTCGCAACACCTATTACCGTTGCGATAACGGCAAGAACATCAATCACTTTCCCAAATGTGCCATCCATACTTTTACCGAATACTGGATGTAGTGTAGCACTTATCAAACCTCTTCTTCCATGTCTAAAATTAAAATAAGCTAAAACTAAAGCAACGATCCCGTATATCGCCCAAGCATGAATCCCCCAATGGAAAAAGGTAAAGCGCATAGCGTCTTTTATAGCTTGATCAGTGCCTGTTTCACCAGTAGGCGAACTCGTGGCATAGTGACTGATTGGTTCAGCAGCCCCCCAGAACACTAAACCAATCCCCATACCAGCACTAAACAACATGGCAACCCAAGTAGGTCTTGAGAACTCTGGTTTTTCTCCTGGTTCACTGAGCTTAATCCTTCCAAGTGGCGTTATTAAAAAAACTAAACAAACTAACACAAAAATAGTAACGATAATTAAGTAATACCACCCAAATGTCGTTGAAATAAATCCTTGTATGTTTGTTGTAGCTTCTTCCAACCCATCTGGCCACAAAACACCTATTAACACGAGCACTAACATAACACTTGCAGATATTTTAAACACAGCTGTTGCTTTTTTGAACATGACAAAAAGACTCCTTTCTGCTGTATAGCGGGCTCAATTATTTACGGCCAGTAAGCGGGAAAAGTTTTCTATGTCTTTATTATCTTAAGCATTGATACTTTTATTCATAATAAAAACTCTCGCCCGAAAGCGAGAGCTGTATATATTATTCTGTTGAAAAAAATTAAGCATCCAAAGTACTTTTATTGTAAACTATGACGGTTACGATAATTGAAATCAGGGTCCATGCTAATATTGTACCTAGGTAAGGTAACGATTCGGCAAAACTAGCTCCTTCTGTTATTTGGCTAGCAAGCATTTCTAACTGAACATTTGGTAGATAATCAAAAATCATTACTAGTTTATTCCCTTGAAATAACTCTTGAAACATTCTTCCCATTCCAAAGACAAATATGATGGGAACCGAAACCACTGAAGCCTCCATCAATGACTTCGTCATTAATCCAACCAAGGTACCAAGTGAAATGAAGAAAATCAAAGCAATTATCATACTTAGTAACATAATTGGATCGGTTACGACATAGTTGGTAATTGACAGACACACAATCATTGTTACAACGGTCAGAACAGCGCTTAGTAAGCTTTTTCCTGTTAAAATCTCAGACGAAGTTGCTGGAGACATCATTAAACCTCTTAAAGTGTTCTTCTCTTTTTCTTCTGCTATAACAGCACTTTGGACAAAAGCACCTACGGCAGTAAAGGCTATATTTATAATTAAAAATTGAACTTCTAATGGGACATCTCCCTGACGCCCGTAAAGAAAGGCAAATAAAAATGGTATGAGCACAGTCGATAGCACAAATATATTTTTACTAATATCCTTCAGATCTTTTTGAAAGATAGCATTGATGCGTTTGACGGATAAATTCATATTAGTTTCCTCCCCGTTATATCCACAAAGATTTCTCCTAAAGTAGGCTCGTGAGATTGGATACGGACTAATTCACCCGATGACATCCACTCATGGACTTTTTGTGCACCTTCTTTATTGTTTTGAACTTCAACTTCATGGCCATTTTTTAACTCCAATCGGATATTTCCATTACTATACTGACGTTGTAGCTCCTTGGGAGGCCCCATGAGTTGAACCTCGCCATTATTTAAAAAGGCAATACGGTCACAGAGTGTCTCAGCCTCTCGCATATCATGTGTCGTTAAAAATATAGTTGTGCCATTTTGATTCAGCTCCCTTAACCCTCGATGAATTTGTTCCGAATTCACCGGGTCAAGTGCAGCAGTTGGTTCATCTAAAAATAAAAGGTTGGGCTTATGCAAAAATGTTCTCGCCAATACGACACGCTGGCGCATTCCTTTAGATAACTTAGAGATCATCTTCTTCTCTTCTCCGATTAAATTCACCATTTCTAAGACTTCTCGGATGCGATCAGTTGTAACCTGATACAATTCACAATACAACTTTAAATTCTCATAAATAGACAGTCTTTCATAAAGACCACTATTATCAGACATAACGCCTATTTTCTTAAGATGCTGAGGCGAATTCACCTCTTTAACAGGAACACCAAAAACGGTCGCTGATCCACTCGTAGGTAATAATTGGCCTGTCAACAATTTAATTGTTGTCGTTTTACCAGCTCCACTCGGGCCTAAAAATCCAAAAATTTCACGTGAGTGAATGGAGAGATCCAATCCGTCTAGTGCCTCCTCATTGGCAAAAAATTTGGTTAAAGAATCTACTTTTATAATCTCTTCCATCTGTTTCTCCCTCCTTGTAACTGCCTTCAGTTTAGGCAATATTAGGAGGTTCAGCATTAAAATTTAGATGAATGGAGCATATTTAAGGGTGAGTGGAGTTATTTACAACCCCAACATGTCTTTTAATTCTGCCATCTTATTTTTCGAAAGCGGGATTTTAGATTCTTCACCATCATCAATCATTAAACTAAAACTATTTCTTGTCCAAGTAATTACTTCTCGAACCTTTTGTAAATTAACAATATAAGAGCGGTGACATCTATAAAAGCCAAAGGATAATAATTTTGATTCAAGATCATTTAACGTAAACGTACATTGATATCCAGATCCACCGACATAAACGTAAGAACTGCCTTTAATACTTTCGATATAATCAATTTCAACGGGGTCAAATAAAATAATTTTATCGTTTACTTTCGTCGGTATTTTATTAAATTCAACCAATGTGGTGTCTACTTGTTCATCTAACTTTTCTTCGTCATGATTATTTTCTTGACTTTCATTAACCTCGTGTAAACCTCTTTCGTCCATTCGATATACATGATTACTAAACGTTAAGGCACTTTCCATGTTACTTGTCAGAACAAGGATGGCATGATCTTCTTTTTGAAGCTGGTTAAGTCCATTTATGATAATCCTTTTCGATTCAATATCTACATTTTGATCCGGATCACTTAAGATCATAAGAGGCGCATTATGTATATACAACCGAGCAAATAACAGTCGTTGCCTTTTCGAAAATGTTAGATGACCGATTTTAACTGACGCTTCCTTAGTTAATTGCACGAAATTTAAAACTTCTTCAACCGTCTTAGTTGAACCGAATAGTTTGATATTAAATTTGATATAATCACGAACCGTTAATCGATCATATAGTCCGTCATTCAAAAATAAGAAGCCAACCTTTTCCCAACTTGGCTTCTTTCCTTTAGTCATTAATTGTTGATCAATCCAAATGTCACCAGATGATAACTCCTCTTTCCCAGTCAATAACTGCATTAGGGTCACTCTGGTATCCGCATTTATATGGATAGTAACGCAATCACCCTGTCTAATTTCTAAATCTACATTGGAAAACATTTTTGAATGACCTTGGATTTTCTCTGCTTGTTTAAGCTTTAACATAGACGTTTCTTCCTCTTCCCCTTGTTAAAAATCATTCTTCAAAACCAATGACACTATCCCCTCGAACAGGATTTTTGTCTCCTTCAAATTTTATTCGAATAGATGTTGCTTCTGCCCAATTTGGTCCATCAGCAGCATGGAAATGGATATGGGGTTCACTGGAATTACCTGAGTTCCCTACTTGACCTAGTAAATCACCGGTCTCCACGACATCCCCTTCCGTTACTTCTAAGCTCCCTGGCCTCAAATGCGCTATTACACTGTATTCATTGTGGTCATGCTCAATGATGACATGGTTACCCAATGGATTTTCAGCATTTGTATCAACTGTTGGTGTATTGTCTTCGATACCATTCTCAACTGATACAACCACACCTCCATTTGGAGCAATGACGTCTTTACCATACACGAAGTAACTCTCATTATCAGTTGGATCACCATCAAACGAATAACCATCTTTAACAATCATTAAATCATAGGCATATCTTTGATTTTCTAAGGCGTAATGATAGTTAACTAATTCGTTTGTACCGCCCCAAAACGTAAACCATTCACCTTTAAAAGGCATTTGATAAGTATTTTGCGTATACTCCTTATCTGTTTCCGGATGAGATGAAATTAGCATCAATTGAAGTCCATGTATCGTTAAATCGTCTGAAAAATGACCACGTATTCCTTTATCACCTTGGTCACTTAACCATTGATATTCCGTTACATTTTGATAAGGCATCTCAGAAATGAGTTTAAAACCTTGAACATTTTGATTAAAATCTATACCTAATACCTTAAATTGATCAAACGTTACCATATTTTTAAATTCTTCACTCATCTGATTATAAATCGCTTCAAAGTTCCCTTCTAAAAACGCATTAGGGAAATCCTCTACCGTAATCGGTTCATGATACTGTTCTTGTTCTGATTCAGTTTTATCTTGTTCTTCCTCAGTTACTGGCTCTTTTTCTTGCTCTGACTGGTTTTGATCAGCATTTTCGTCATTATTTGAACAAGCCACTAAAAACAACAATAACATCCCCCACAATACTTTTTTCACTGCACTCGCTCCCTTTGGATAATCTCACATCATTATACCAAAGTATTCCTAAAGGTCATATACTATATTAAACTAATTGATTTCAAACCGTGGTAGATACCATCATCTTCAACTGAATTCGTCACATATCTTGCTGCCTTTTTAGCCAGTTCATGCCCATTTCCCATCGCAAAGCTATGTTCGATTTGATTTAACATCTCTAGGTCGTTTAAGGCATCTCCAAATGCGACTTGATTTTCTTTTGGAATACCTAATTGCTCGATAATTTTTTCAATGCCTTCTGCCTTTGAACCACCTGCTGGAATAATATCGACCGAAAATGGATGCCAACGCGTAAACTCAAATTCATCAAATTTATTTTGATACGGCTGTTCTTCTCCTTTTTCACAAAAAAGTAACGCCTGATATAACACTCTATCCTTATAATTCGGATCATGGCCTGGTAGCTTATCAATTTTAAGTGAGGCAATACTTTCATGGATATATTCATGCTCAGGAACATTAGCTTTCATATCCTCATGATCCATATAAACCACAGGGTGATTATTGGAAACGGCCAAATCAGTTAAGCCATCCAAGGCTACTTTATTAAGTGGATTTTTAAAGATAACTTCTCCCCTTAAAACAACATATTGTCCATTATAGCTTACATATGTATCGATTCCGAGTTCTTCACGAAGTTCTCTAAACATAAACGGCGCCCTACCAGTCGCAATTGCCACCTCATGACCTTCTTTTTTTAATGTTGCGATCGCTTGTTTTGTACTTTTAGGTAGCTGTTTATCCTGATCAAGTAGAGTGCCGTCTATATCGAAAAAAATGATATGTTTTTGATTCATTTCTATTCCTCCATGTCTTTTTAAATCTCACATAAAAATAATATCATGACTTTAAATAAAAAAGAATGCCGATATTTAAATCACATAGATTACTTATGCTGATAGAAATGATAAATTAAAAACACGTGAACTCAATTGTGAATTCACGTGTCCTTAAAACTGTGCTATGCTACTTAAGCTAATGGCTTGCTTTGACTTGAAATTTTCTTCTGTAGAAAAAATGATAAAAACATGGCTACAAAAGAAAGTACCGTTGCAACGATAAACGCTATATTATAGCCATTGATTAAAGCGTTATTGGCTATTTGTTCTTTTATCTCAGCTTGTGACCCTTGTAAGGCCGACATATCTGGATTATAACGCTCAGCACCTGTCGTCATAACTGTAATTAATATAGCCGTACCTATGGAAGCAGATACTTGTTGCAGTGTATTGGCCATAGCCGTCCCGTGAGCATTCCATTCTTGCGGTAGTTGATTCAATCCATTCGTCATAACAGGCATCATCGCCAATGATAGTCCAAACATTCGAATAGCGTACACAATAACTAAAAACGTAAATGATGTTTCCATGGATAAATTCGTAAACATTAAGGTTGTGATCCCTACAATAGCAAGACCAGGGATAGCTAATTTTCGTGCACCTAACTTATCAAACAGCATTCCCGTTACTGGAGACATAATCCCCATCACAATAGCACCAGGAAGTAACATTAGTCCTGATTCCAAAGCCGTAAAACCACGAGTATTTTGCATATACAACGGGAGCATGGTCTCAGCCCCTATCATGGACATCATAACAATCATCGTAATGACTAATGATATCGTATAAATATTAAATTTAAACACTCTAAATTCTAGCATAGGTGTTTTCAATTTAAGTTGACGCCAAATAAACAAGGCTAGAATTACTATACCACCAATAATGCTAATGAGTACGCGCTCATTTGTCCAACCAGCATCTCCTGCACTACTAAATCCAAATAATAATCCACCAAAACCAAATGAAGATAAAATAATAGAAATAATATCAATTTTAGGGTACGACAGTTTCGTTACATTCTTTATGACAAAGATGGCCACAATTAAAGTCATAATGGCTATTGGTAATACCACATAGAATAACGAGCGCCATGAATTATACTCTAATAGCCAACCAGATAAAGTCGGTCCTATTGCAGGAGCAAATGAAATCACTAATCCTGCAAATCCCATTGCTTTTCCACGCTTATCTCTAGGAAAAATCGTTAACGTAACTGTCATCATTAACGGAAGCATAATTCCACAGCCGGCAGCTTGAATGACACGTGCCGTTAATAATAACGGAAAACTATGAGATATAGATGCCACAAAGGTTCCGAGAATAAAAACACTGATTGCTGTTAAGAAAATTTTTCGAGTTGAAAAACGCTCAATTAAAAATGCTGATATCGGAATCATAACCCCATTTGTTAGTAAAAAAGCTGTCGTTAACCATTGAACTTTATTCTCTGTAATATTAAAATCGTCCATAATACTCGGTAAAGCTGTTGCTAACAAAGTTTCATTTAATAAAGCAAAAAACGCACCGACAAGCATAACAGCAAGCATCGGTGCTTTTTTTATTTGATCTGTATTAACTTCTGACATATTTATCAATCCTCTCCAACGTATCTATCTAATAAACGCTCCATTAGTTCAAAGTCTTCTTCTAATTCACTTTCATTCTTCAAATAAACAATCAATGCTTCCAGTAAAAATACTTTTGGGTTTTCCTTGAATATTTCATCATGAATTAATTGTAATGACGATTCTATTTTTTCTATTTCTGTGTTCGATATATTTAATTTTGTTATCTTTTCTCTAATAATGCTTAATCGATTTTCAAGCTCTTCTTCTATGTCAAATTCACCGAATAATTGTTCATCTAGAACTGGTTCAACATCCAATAAAGATTGAACAATGGCATCCATACTGACGGCGATCAAATTTGCGAGTTTTCTTACATTTACAAATTGCCGTTTGAAAACGATTGTGAAGACATACTCTTTCAGAATACCTTCAAGTATGGTCACAACATCCGAAATATACGGTGAGACTTTATATCCGTAAGTATCAAATAAAATCTCTTTATGAATATTGATCATTGTTTTCCTGAATTTTTCCATAACCTTTGTAATTTGTTCACTTTCATGAGGTGGAAAATCTCGAAAAATAACATTAAAAAATTCACGATTCTTCATCCAATGATCAAGTTCGTGACTCAGTTTTTTTATAAAAATTTCACGTTTGGATATACCCTCTATATCCATTTGTGCACTCACTTGTTTAACCATTTCATCGTAATTACTTTTTAGAATTTCAATTAATAAGCTTTCTTTTGTATCAAAGTGCTTATAAAAAGCACCTTTAGAGATACCGGATGAATTCGCAATTTCCTGTACCGAAGTTTGCTGAAATCCCTTCTTAGAAAATAGTATCGTGCCATGATGGAGTAATTTACTTCTAATACTTATAATAATAACCCCCTAAAACTAATAAGTCACACTTAGTAACCAATTAGTCACAAAAGCTATACTAATACGTTATTCCGAATTTGTCAATTCGTTAAACGATTGATACGCCTAATAAAATTTGAATAATTTTATAACGTGCAAAAAACCGCCAATGATATGTCATGGGACATCATTGGCGGTACTCAATTACAATAATTCCTCTGCTAATAACCGGTAGACATTTAAACGTTTTTCTTGTGAATGTGGAATGCTAACAATCATTGCCTCATCAAAACCATATCGCTCTTGTTCCTCTCGTAATGTTTCAGCAACACCTTTAGCTGAACCGACTAAGTGAAGCTTACGATTTTCTTCAATTCGCATTCGATCAATTTCTGTTAACGGATAATTCTTAGCCTCTTCAGGTGTTAAAGCTTGAGAAATTCGGCCTTTCATTAACATTAAGCGGGATATATCTTGTGGACCTGCTTCAAATTCCGCTTCTTCAGCCGTTTCCGCCACCGTTACCATATACGAGACACTGATGTCGTTTTTTTCCATAAAAGATGATGCCTCAAAATTCACTTTATAAGTATCTAAAATTTCCTTGGATAACTCGCCATTGAAAAACTGCGCAAATGAATAGCCTACTCCCATACGTCCGGCCTGCATGGCACTATTTCCACTTGAACCTAATAGCCAAGCCTCAGGTAACACCACATCTGAAGGTGTAGCGATTGTTTGATTATAAAGAGCGTCATCAGGTTGCTCATCATTGATCAGCTGTAAAGCTATTTCAAATTTTTCGTACATATTATTTAACATAGGCTCGCGCCCTTCAGATAAGGCGTAAATACTATTATGATCTCCACCTGGTGCCCGTCCGACACCGAAGTCAATTCGACCTGGTGCGAGGGAACTCAATGTCTTAAACACTTCTGCTAGCTTAAGTGGGGAATAATGCATCATCATCACTCCACCTGTACCGATACGAATATGATTTGTTTTGGCAGCAAGGTGGGCAGCTGATACCTCAGGTGCTGAACTTGCAAATGCATCTGTACCATGATGCTCCGCCATCCACATCCGATGATAACCTAATTCGTCTGCTAAAATGGCCAATTCTTCTGCCTTCTTTAAAGCGTCAGCTGGGGTATTGCCTTTCGTAATGGGTGCTTGATCTAGAACACTTAATCTCATCTATAAACGTCCTTTCCTTTAAAACATCACTACACATAAATATAAAACAACCATTCACTAAACGTCTAATAAAGCGTTTGTCCTATTTCATTTCTATCTTGAAATCATGTATATTAGGGATTGTGACTATCTATTTTGGAGACATTGATTATGACAGAACAAAAATCATTAACACCCTTAAAAACACTATTATTTGCCTTTCATGTGACTAATGCGCTAATCATTTTTTTACCAGTGTATTTAAACGATAAATTAAACTATACGCAAGTTGATGGGTACTAGCAGTCGGCCCATTAGCATCTATTGTGTCACAGATCTTTTGGGGTTATATGAGTGATAAGTACAAAACGGTTAAAAAGATAACATAGGTGCTTATTAAGTTATGCCCTTAATGTTATCATTAATGATGAAGTTTACAGTACTTGATTAGAAGGAATGAATATCCATGATTACTAAGCCATATATTAAAAATTTGTTTTCAAGCACCATTTATCAAAGGGGCCTACGATATTATAACTTAGGAAAAGTCCAAAATCTGACTTATGATGATTTAGAAGACTGCTGGGAAGCAACGGTTCTTGGAAGTGAGCCTTACCATGTAAACATCCAAAACCTAGATCATACCATTTCATACACTTGCAGCTGCCCCGCTCATGACCAATATGGAAGCTGTAAACATTCTGTTGCTGTGTTATTAGAAATCGCTGATAACGAAGAGCAAGAACTAACGCAACCAACTCAAAGGCCTATAACATTTAGTGATTATCTAAAACAGACTAAATCTAACCCTATTCGTAGAAATACTTCAAGAGATTTCTCATCCGAAATGATTGATATCTTTACAAATCGGTATCAATCGGATGATTTAGACCTTGACTATACATCTAGTCGACAGCCATTACAATTAGAATTTACACTTAAGCCTCAAATTCAAGCATTTGTAGGTGACTTTCTTTCTGTAGAAATGAAGGTTGGTGTTGACCGGACCTACGTAGTTAAAAACTTAAAGGAATTTTTGAAGAGTTTAGCTTGGAAGAAAGAACATTATTTTACACCTAACTTTATCTATGATCCAGAACTTCATTATTTTAAGGACGAGGAT
Organism: Tenuibacillus multivorans; assembly: GCF_900103915.1. Lineage (GTDB taxonomy): Bacteria > Bacillota > Bacilli > Bacillales > Alkalibacillaceae > Tenuibacillus > Tenuibacillus multivorans. The sequence continues at coordinate 59,547 of NZ_FNIG01000008.1, forward strand.
CAAGAGGTTATCGATATTCTATTAGACATTTATAGAAACGAACGTTTTTATGAGAATAAATTCTATCCTGCATCTAACCAAAGAGGAATGACGATTCCACCATTTTTTGCAAAACAATTTTTGCCTAAAATAGTCAACCATCGTTGCTCATATGAGGGGCGAATTGAAAAATATCGTCAAATATACTGGCATGTCGATGAGGTTCCATTTGAATTTTCTTTAAAAGATATTAAGCAGAACTATGTCCTTAACTATAATTCTTTAAACCAAAGCCAATATTATAAAGAATATGGAGTTATTCAAGTTGATCATAACTTCTATGACCTTAATCGATATCAAAAAAATGTAATGGACCAACTCTATCAATTACTTAATACATCTCAAAAGCCACAGATTCCAATTAAACAACATCAAATCGATACCTTTATATCACAAGTGTTACCAAATTTAAGGCAGATTGGTAACGTCAAGCTTTCCAAACAGGTAGAAAAATCCATCGTGAACCCTCCACTTCACGCAACGATGCACCTTGATCGTGAAGAGGAGCGTTTGACGGCTAATATTCAATATAGATACGGAAATATCGTTATTGATCCCATGCAGCCTGAAAAAATGCAAAAGCCACATGCTGATCAAATTTTATTACGTGATGCTAAGAAAGAACAAGAAGTCATGCGTGTAATCGAACATGCAGCCTTTAAATATAATGGGTCTGAGCTCTATCTGGAGAAGGAGGATGAAATCTTTAGTTTCCTTTATGAACTCCTTCCTCAATTCGAAGATTATTTGGACATTTACCTGACGCGACCGGTAAAGAATTGGTTGTGGGATGATTTGACATACCCAACTGTCAATGTCGACCTTGAATCAAGTGAAGATTTCTTAGAGATTAATTTTGATCTAGGTGATGTTGAACAAGGTGAAATCAATCATATTTTACAATCCGTTGTTGAGAAAAAGCGTTATTACCGTTTACCTAATGGGGCATTTGTTCCACTACAAGATGAATCGTTATCCGAAGTGACTCATTTGTTTGATGAATTACGACTGAAACCAGATGACATGAACGATGGCAAGCTCCAGTTACCAGCTTACCGTGGCCTTCAGATTGACGAGGCCGTCTCTCAAGGACTTAAAACGAATTATAACGAGACATTCAATCAGCTCGTTCACGATATCAAACATCCTGAAGAGTTATCATTTACCATACCAACCTCATTAAAAGCTGATTTACGTGATTATCAAAATGTCGGATTTCAGTGGATGAAGTCGTTAAGTCGTTATCGTTTCGGTGGAATATTAGCGGATGATATGGGATTAGGTAAAACCTTACAAAGTATTGCGTTTCTACTGTCAGAAATTGAGGAAAAACGTGATGACAGACCAGCATTAGTGGTATCACCTGCTTCACTCGTCTACAATTGGCAGGCTGAATTTGAAAAATTTGCGCCATCAATGAATATCAGGGTGATCAGTGGAAGCATTGCCGAACGGAAGGAACTTCTACAAAACCTTGATAATGTCGACGTGATCATGACATCTTATCCGTTAATACGCCAGGATGTAGAGTTCTATCGTGAACTAGAGTTTTCTACTTTAATTTTAGACGAAGCACAGGCAATCAAAAATGATACAACAAAACAAGCAAAAGCCATTCGCGAAATACGAGCAGCTCGACGCTTTGCATTAAGTGGAACACCGATTGAGAATTCACTCGATGAATTATGGTCTATATTTGATGTGATTTTACCCGGATTTTTCCCGAATAAAAAGGAATTCCGTAATCTACCACAAGAACAAATATCACGTATGAGTCGACCGTTTATTTTACGTCGAGTTAAGCAGGATGTGTTAACCGAATTGCCGGACAAAATTGAATCTGTCCAACACTCGGAATTAACAATAGAACAAAAACAGCTTTATCTCGGCTACCTTGAACAAATTCAAGGCGAGGCTGCTGATGCTATTTCAACAGAAGGTTTTCAAAAAAGTCGAATGAGAATTTTAGCAGGACTCACGCGTCTTAGACAGCTGTGCTGCCACCCCTCACTTTTCATTGAAAATTATGAGGGAGAATCAGGAAAACTTAATCAATTATTTGACATGGTGAATACAGCAAGAGAAAACGACCACCGTATCTTAATCTTTTCGCAATTTTCTAGCATGCTGAAAATCATCCATGATGAACTTCAAGCAATGGGAAGAGATGTCTTTTATTTAGATGGTCAAACACCCTCAAAAGACAGAGTTAAGATGGTTGAACGATTTAATCAAGGCGAAAAAGATATATTCCTTATTTCCTTAAAAGCTGGAGGAACAGGCCTTAACTTAACTGGTGCCGATACCGTTATTTTATACGATCTTTGGTGGAACCCGGCTGTAGAAGAACAAGCAGCTGGACGTGCCCATCGAATGGGTCAGAAAAACGTTGTACAGGTTCACCGCTTGGTTACGAAAGGTACAATCGAAGAAAAGATATACGCACTCCAACAACGTAAGCGGGAACTGATTGAAAATGTGATTCAACCTGGTGAAACGATGTTCCAAAGCTTAAGCGAAGATGAAATACGAGAACTGCTTAACGTATAATAATCTGAGCGAATCAAAATTCGCTCACCTTTATTCATTTTGCTTATGTTTTACTTAAAAAGCTCTTAATCACTCTCAAAAATTAAGAGATTAACATCCACAGTCCCATTTTTGCTTATGCTTTTTAGATTCCCATACATCAATGTTAGGATGATGCTTCTTTTTCATTTTCCTTTTAATATAATAATCGCCACAACCACATTCACAATATCTATAATGTTTTTTCTCATCGTGTTGTCTTACCTTGTCTATTTCATGGGAATTTTTAAGAGGCTCTAATTTCAGGTGATGTCTGTCATATTCACAACAGCAGTCATCATCACAACAGATCTCCTCAATAAGTTTCCTTAAATAATAATGGTCCCATTTACTAAGCATATGACTGACCCTTTCTCAATGAATCTACCAATATACTATTAGAAATATGATTAATTGATACGGCCTGATCGGCTGCATGAGTCCAAGTCAATCATAACAAAAAAGAAAGTCGATCAAGATCCAAGCTACCTTGTTACTTATAAGCTATTCCAAAACGGCGCATTAATTGAAGATATCGCTAAAGAAAGGGATTATACCATCAGCACTATTGAAAAACATCTATTAAAAGCGCATAAAAACGGGTATGAAGTCAATTGGGATCTATTATTTACTGGTGAGGCCAAGGAAATAATCCTAAATCAGATACCTGATGAACCCGACATTAAACTGAAGCCGATTAAAGAACAATTACCCGATGAAATTAGCTACTCCATGATTAAAGCCGTATTAGCTAAGCATGAGATAATTTAGATTATCGTACGAACAAGGCCAGCAGACCCCTTTGGAGTTATTGTGAGATAAAATTCAAATGGGAGCTTGGATTTTAATCCAAGCCCATTTACTCCAACTAAGTTTCTGATAACAATTTCATTGCTTTAGAAACATGATCTTTATGAACTAACACACTGCATGTTGACTGAATAGGTACGCTTTGACGAAGGGGAGGAGTTTTAAGATGACAACGCACTCCATAACGCTAACCAAGAATTTGATGATAGAGTTTTTTAGCTTCTTTAATATCACTGATGCCATGGATTAACACACGGCCATCCTTAAAAAAGACCATCCGATTATCATTGTAAGAATAAGAGACTAAGAATGGATTGTGTTCGACTTTACCGCCCTTTCGATTTAGAAAATGGACTAACTCATCTAAGTTTCTATTAACCTTTTGCGGTGGCCGAATTTGGACCGTGTCCCTCCCACAAAGCACAGTCGTTTTCGTCTGATTATGATAGGACAAATACGGATAAGTAGGATGTTGACCACATGAAGCACAATCATCTTGCTTCATTTGACTAACATCAATGGATGATTGTTCATTTTTCCATAAATCAAAATAGACGAGTTTATGTCGTAATGAATCATGATTGTCTGTTAGGACTTTTAAAGCCTCGGCTGTTTGATACGCGACAACCATATGAACAGCTGGTGCAATAACACCAACGGTATCACATGTTGCGCCACCTAGTGGTATCGTCTGAAGCAAACAATTTAGACAAGGTGTCTTTCCTGGAATAATGGTATAGCTCAGTCCATAGCTACTAACACAACCGCCGTAAATCCAGGGAATACGATGCTTTTCAGCCACATCATTAATCATGAAGCGTATATCAAAATTATCGGTGGCATCGATGATTAAATCGACGCCATTTAATAATTGCTCCATGTCTTCTGGCGTCACATCCATAATATGAGCATCAATTTCCACAGATGAATTAATTTCTTGTAATCGATTTTTTGCCGCAATAGCCTTAGGAACGTGGTTTAAAGCATGCTGCTCCGTATAAAGCTGCTGCCGTTGTAGGTTACTTTCTTCAACATAGTCACGATCAGCTATCGTGATTTGTCCTACCCCAGCGCGAGCTAGGATTTCGGCATTTCCTGTTCCTAAGGCACCCGCTCCAATAATTAAGACATGTTTTTGACTTAAAGCCTCTTGACCCTTCTCACCAATCGGATCAAATAGAATTTGTCTCGAATAACGTTCCAATATGGTAACTCCTCTCTATCAACCACCACCGACGAACTGCACGAGTTCAATTCGATCTCCCTCTTTAACTTCCGTATCTTGGTATTGCGTACCATCAACAATTTGTTCATTTAACTCAACTATTATTTTCTTATTATCCAAATCATGATGGCTTAATAAATCGGAAACGGTTTTAATGTCCCCAGGTAGCTTACGATCGTTACCATTAACATGAACTTTCATCGGCTTACACCTCCTCGGTAATGTTGCGTGACTTTTTTAGGGTTTTCAGATTCTAATATCCCTGACATAACCGCAATACCATGGGCACCACATTCCATTACCTTATTAGCATTGTGGGGTGTGATTCCTCCAATAGCGATTACTGGAATACTCACTTGTTCTATGAGATTTTTCAAATTTTCGAGACCTCTTGGCTTTAATCCTGGCTTCGAATTGGATTTAAAAATATGTCCATATAACACATAATCCGCTCCGTCTTGTTCAGCTTTCTTTGCCTCCACTACCGAATGAACAGAACGACCAATTCTAAGGTCAGGATAATGCTGACGAACCGTTTTAACATCCAAACTATGATAAGCTAGTTGCACACCTCGAACTTGTTTATGAGAGGCTACGCTTACTCGATCGTTAATCATAATTTTAGATGTTGGTATTCCAGCATTGATTAAATGATCAACACCGGTTTCTAGTTCTTCATCCGTTCGGTTTTTTTCCCGTAAATGGACATAGTCAATTTCGGTAATACAGTTAGAAGCGACGTCAGCAAACTCATGAAGCGACCATTTACCATTTGAGATTAAATGAATTTCTCCCAATTCTTTCACCCTTTACACAATCTGCCAATCTTTCATAACAGGTTGGTATCCATGACTTTGTAATAGCGACCGAATGTCGTCTACTGAACGCTCATCCGAAATTTCAAATTGACTTTGTGTATTATCTGGTTCCGTATATCCGCCGACAACTGTTGATGAGGCCGCAGACATTTTCGTCGTCCCAAGTGGGATTAGTTGATCACGAAATTCAGGTGCTTCTCTAGTCGAAACCGTAATCCCTGAACGCGGTTGAAAAATACGATAAGCCAACATCGCCTGCACCAGGTTCTTATCGGTTACATTAACCTTTGGCTGAAAGCTTCCTGCATTTGGCCGTATGCGCGGAAAAGCCACGCCAACCTCGACATCTAAATATTTATCTTGTAAGTATTGGGCATGCAACCCGGTTATGTAGCTCTCCCGACGCCAATCATTTAAACCGAGTAATGCGGCAATGCTGACTGAACGCATACCAGCTTCACATCCGCGTTCAGGTGTATCAAGTCGGTATTTGAAAAAACGTTTCGGCCCTTTTGTGTGAAGCTCACGGTAAATCTCTTCATCATATACTTCTTGATAAACCGTGAGACCATCAATTCCGCTATCGACTAACTCTTGATACTGATCCGTATCAAGCGGTTGTATTTCCAATCCAATCGAAGAAAAATATTTAGTTAATACCTTTAAACATTGCTTAAGATATTTAACAGAGGAGTGCATCATCGATTCGCCAGAAAGAATAATGATGTGTTCAATGCCCATCTCTGAAATGGCCTTTGCTTCTTTCTCGACCTCTTCCATCGTTAAAATGCGACGCGGAAAAACATTATCAACACTAAAGCTACAGTACTTACACGTGTTCACACAGTAGTCGGAAACATATAGCGGTAAAAATAATTGCATCGTATTGCCAAAATTTTTAACTGTTAATTGATGTGCCTTTTGAGCCATGTCTTCTAAATAATCTTCTGCAGCTAGTGATAATAACATAAAGTAATCCTCTTCTGTTATTCGATTTTTTTGTAATACGCGCTCAACATCTTGATGCTGAACATTATCTAACATACGTTCAATTGGCTGATCCTTTATTTTTTCCAATACATCGTAAAAACTCATGTAGAAACCATCCTTTTTATGAATTTAGAAAACCCGTTAACGGGGAAGAGGCCTTCGCCTGAGTTGAGGTTGGACCTAAACCCGAAATATAACCAGCTCGCCCAGCTTTAACCGCCATATCAAATGCTTGTGCCATTTGTGCCGGATCATTTGCTGTTGCAATAGCCGTGTTAACGAGTACAGCATCCGCCCCCATCTCCATTGCTTCAGCCGCTTCTGATGGCCGACCAATTCCAGCATCGACGACAATCGGCACATTCGCTTCATCGATCATAATTTGAATCATTTCCTTCATACGAATCCCTCGGTTAGAGCCTATTGGGGAACCTAATGGCATGACAGCGGCTGCACCAGCTTCCTCTAATTGCCTAGCGACAATTAAATCTGGATTCATATAAGGTAAAACAACGAACCCTTCATCAACTAATTGCTGCGTTGCTTTCAATGTCTCATGATTATTTGGTAATAAATATTTATTGTCTGAAATAACTTCAATCTTAATCCAATTCCCCATTCCGGCAGCTTTAGCTAAATGAGCAATTCGCACTGCTTCTTCTGCATTACGAGCCCCAGATGTATTCGGCATTAATGTCATCTTATCTGGAATATCATTTAAGATATATTGATCTTCACCACTTAAATCCACTCTACGTACCGCTACAGTAACAACATCCGCATTCGCTTCCTTAAGAGCCATTTTCATTTCCTGATGATCAGCAAATTTACCAGTCCCAACGAACAAACGGCTTTTTAACTCTTTACCAGCAATGACTAAAGCATCCTGCATTTTTTTCCTCCTATTAATTGACATTAAAAAAAGCCCACCCCAACGGATGAGCTTTATAAACCATATGATCATAGATTAAAAGGTTTAAAGCTTCCCTCCGTTAGTTCTAACTATCTCAGGTTCAAAGGGTCGGAAAAATTCCTCTCAGCCAAAAGAATTGGCACCCCTAGCTTTCTTAATATGTATGCTATTATTATAAACAATATTAACAAAATACTTGAGGTTTGTTAACACTTAAATACAAAAGCGTTTGAAAACGTAAAGCACTACATCTCCAAACGCTTAAAATTACGCTTATTTATAATGATTTTCTTCTGTTGCCATTGCCACTGCTTTAGTTCCATGAACAGTTCCATATGGATGTTCAGGTGGTGCATAAATGGAATAAAGCTTAAGTGGTCGATGACCTGTGTTAATCAAATTATGCCATTTTCCAGCTGGGACCATAATCGCATCGTCCTCTGAAACATGTCGCTGGAAATATAATTGATCTTGCCTATCGCCCATCTGAACAAGACCTTGACCTTGTTCAATCCGTAAAAATTGATCGGTATTTGGGTGATTTTCTAAACCAATATCCTCACCAACACCAATACTCATTAACGTCACCTGAAAATGCTCACCCGTCCATAAAGCAGTCCGGAAAGTATTATTTCGTTCAGCTGCATGCTCAATATTTACCACAAAGGGTTCTCCTCCGTGGTCTCTTATTTGATCTCCACCAAAAAATGGGTTCCAATTATTGTACCAATCATTAAAACCCAAATTGTCTTGATACGGGTTATGATTCCAATTTTGATAACCCCATTGTTGTTGTATTGGATTAGACCATTGATTGTCACATGAATAATGATACATCTCCCATATTCCTCCTCTTGTTGCCATTCTATCTATCATATGCAATAGCCTAATCAAATGTAAGCATGGAAGGTTAATATGGGGCTTCATCATTCCATGACAATTATTTTGAAGGGAATATAGTATATGACCAGGAATATATAAAGTCTACAACAAAAACAATCATCCATAACATCCCAATACTATATAAGGTATCATTGGGATACGGTGAATCTTCATACTTACCGGTTTCAAACCATGATGTTAAATAGCCAAACATTTCTTCAACACTATCCGTTCCTATCATCCAAAATACACTCTGTACTAATACAAATACAATAAGATGAATAGTGGCACTGTTCCGATATACTTTAGCCACATGTTTAGGATCCTTATTTCGTTCAATGACTCGATAATCCTTTTCTGTTAAAAGTTCCATGCCTCGCCAATTACCAATCTTTCTACGCATCCATCGATCTAACTTGAAAAAATCATAGATACCGAACGTCACAGCATATAGCACAAAGATGATAAGAACAATTTGAAACGTTGAAATCTCACCCGTTGATTGATAAATCAAGACAGCTAACACAGCTTCTAGTGCAAGTAGTAGTAAAAATACAAGTATAAAAATGCGACTTAATTTCTTTTGATCAAAATAGTATCTTGTTACCCCAAAAAGCAATAAAGAAATCAAAGATATTATTTCAATAACAATAAAAATTTCCCATTGAAAGTTTATTATAGTATCCATCATAAAGCTCCTCACTCAAAAACGTTTTATCCATGTAATAGTACGTGTCTGTGATGAGAAGGTTTCAACAATTTATAAAATATGTCGCTAAAGAAAAACCCGACTATTGTGCATAATTAATTCGGGTCATAATTATTACATTAGACAACCTAACGTTAGGTAACAAAATTAGTCTAATAAAAAGAATCAATACCTAACTTGGTTAAAATACCGATTATCAAACCATATAAAGCAATACTGATCGCAGAAGACGTAAAAATCTTTTTCTTACTTAAACCGATTAGTTTACACAAAACACCGATTGTCCACGAACCGACAATTGGTGTCGTTAACAAAATAAATCCAAAACTACCCTTTCGAATCTTATGACTAAAACGCGATACTGACGTTTTTAGCAAAAATTTATTGATTCGTTCAAATCGTGACAGCTTGTCATAGAAAAACACAATTAGGGGAATCGCCATGAAATTCCCAACACAAGACCATAACACTGAAGAAAAACCATCTAAACCAACGGCCATTGTAGCTGGGATAGCAATATAGATCTCAAACATTGGGAAAAATCCAATAAACCAAGCCATAAAACAAAGCCAGATATATTCCATCATCATAACTCATCCCCCTTTATCTATATGTCATAATTTGATACAATAAACCTAACGAACGTTAGGTTCCCTCATAATACCATATTTTTTTATATAGATAAAGGGTGAAACCATGAGTACAAAAGATAAAATTTTAGAAACAAGTATTAAATTATTTTCCGAACTTGGTTACGAAGGGACATCTATGATGCAAGTGGCTGAAGCAGTTGGCATTAAAAAGCCATCTCTATACGCCCATTTTGATAGTAAAGAAAAGATTTTTATTAGCACTGTCGAAAAAGTTGCGGTGGAATATGTCAATTTCATTAGTGAAACGATCAACGATTTAAAAGATAATTCAACTGAGGATAAACTATTGAACCTACTCCAGACCACTTATCGTGTTTATAATTCTGACGATCATTTAGGGGAATTTTTCTATCGTTTTGTTTTATTTTCACCTTCTAATTTGAAAAATCAAGTCAGAGAAATCATAAAAGACAGTGATCGTAAATTACACATATTATTGCAAAAAATAATTGAAGATGGGAAACAACATAACGAATTAGACCCTGAACTTTCAAGTGAATCCGTATTAAGAAGTTATTTGTGCATTTTTAACAATATCGATGTTGATGCCAGATACTATTCATTAAAAGGAAAAGAATTAGATAAACATTTATTGATGATTTGGGAAGTGTTTTGGCGAGGGGTTAAGTATTGAGTTATTCAAAAAAGAAATGGTTCCCCAATACAATTTTAAAAAATAATTGAATTTCTTGAAGGATTTTGAATAGTCCTGTCGAATCATATTAAGCGAAAGATGTTCTTTTCAAAAAATATGAATGGAGGATGTTTAATGAAGTCAAACAACCAAAACAGAAAATTTGATTTTACGCAATCAAGCCCTAGTAATAAGAAATTTAGGCATGATTATTCAATGTCTGATGAACTGAAATCAGAATTTTTTATGAATGTCATGCTTCAGTTCCAACGCCAAACAGCTATCAGTTATCTTTCATCTCATTGAACCAGATTTACGTGAACTCTCAGAAATCGAACAATTACCAGATGAAAAAGCTGAACAAGCCATAGAACTCATCTTTTGGCTACAAATTTTTAACCAACCTCATCAAAGCCCTTCCGAGAATTTTTTTCAAGACTTTATTCACGACAATCAATCTTACTTCTCTAAAAAACCCATTTTACTCTCATGGTTTAAAGCTTGCCAAGAAGCAATTCCAAAATTTTATTTTGTAGGCCAATATTTAGGTACTAATGCGTTCGTTGCCGTTGATATTGAATCAGAGAAAACGATAGAAGTTATTCTTCCAAACCCTAAGATTAAATCTCCAAAAGAAGGTACGATTGTTGCTAATCTCTTACTTCCTTACCCTGATCACTTATACTTCCCAGTTACAGATTTTTACACATTTAATCCTCAAGCAACCCATGAAATTGCTACACACATTCAACAATATCTCGATGAATTATCCGAAAATCCCGATCAATATGAGAACTTTTTACTAATGTTTTTAGAGCTGCTTGATGTTGAGAAATATACATTAGATGGCTCAAAGTAAAATCAATCAATGAGGCGCCCCACGGAAATTGTCCCCACGGGGCGCAACCTAACTTTCATTAGTGATTTTGATCAAACTAATCTGACTTTTATTTAGAAAGCGTATTGGAGCAACACTTGTTCCAAGCCCACTATCAATATATAAGAACTGGTTCTCATCAATTTCAAAAGTACCTTTATCGAACTTTGGGAAAAAGCCTTGATCTGGAGCTACCAATGCACCAATAAAAGGCAATCTCACCTGTCCCCCATGCGTATGCCCACATAAGATTAGGTCTGCAGGGATGTCATTATAACGATCTAAAACGCCGGGAGAATGGGAAAGGAGTATGGTAAACGGTTCCTGATTCGTGTCATTAAAGGCTTGATTAATATCTTCATGATTTGTTGAGGCGTCATCAATCCCAACTAAGTTGAGCGTTAACTCATTAGTCGTGATTTGAGTGTTACGGTTATTTAAGATTGCTACGTTTTTCTTTTGGAGACCATTAAAAAAATCTTCAGTATGATCGTTTTCCCATTCATGATTACCAGAAACATAATAGACATTGTTATTAATCTTTGTTATGTTCTCCATCAGGGATAAGACGTCTTCAAAACCAACTGTATCACGGTCGATAAGATCGCCTGTTATCACAACTATTTCAGTATTTAATGATTTTATGGTGTTGATTAGATCTTCATTATCGTCTCCAAAAACCTTATTATGTAGATCGCTGATTTGCAAAACAGTCAATTCAGATTCCTCTGGTATTTTGTTACTCTGAAAATGAACCGTATTTACTTTAAAAACATTTGTATCAAAATGGATTTTAATTGCAATAGCAATCACTAATCCTATCAAAATAAAAATCACAAACCATTTTTTCATCCGCTCCACCTCAACACAAACATTATTTATATAGGAATCTATTTACTACCATACTATAATAGCAAAAAAAAGGTTGTTCCTATTTCGATAATAGCTTTACAATCATCCACTACAACCCTTGGATTTTCGCGTTGCCATTTTTAAAAAATTTAAAACCACCCTCTTTAACTTAAACCTCCGTTCATATAATTAAATATCAATAAATATTATTTTAAGAATAATATATTAACAAAATGGGAATATAGTATATTAACGATATTCCCATTTCGTTAATATACTATATAATGGAGGTAGGAGGATGAGAATAATGAGCGAAGCAATTTATAATCTAACTGCCAAACATATTGACGTAGGGTTTCGTGAGAAAAATCAAGGATTGATTGAAAAAGAAACTGACTATATCATAAACAAAATTGTGACTGTTATGCTTACTTTATTTTCAGATAAAATTGAAGGGATAACTTTTAATAAATATGGAATGGCCTTTAATCATGAGTACTTATTTTCAGAAAAACACCGAAATAATTTAGTAAAATGGTTAGAAATATTGACAGAAATTAAATACCTATCTTCAGATTTAGAATTTGGCAAAATGAAGGTTGATTTTGAAAATTGGTATTATAAAATGGGCGGAGAGAAGGTCGGTTTCCATTATCATGAGAACTACCTACTAACACCAAAAGAAGCCTCAGAATTGATGGGTGTATCTAAAGTTACATTTAATAAGTACGTTAAACAGGGATTAGAATGTATTGATACATCTTCACATCGTAAAATTCCCAAATATGTCGTAGAACTCTGGAATGATCCAGTCTATAGTATTCGTATGCAAATGATATATCAACAAGTAAAAATGCGTGAACAAACACCTCTTGAACGACTACAGGAAATAAATAATGAAATCACATTATTACAAGTTAAATATAATAATCCTTCTTTTAAAGAAACTTTCGCCTCTCTCAATGGTGATGAGTTAGACGACCCTACTGACTACTATTCATGGCGGGATTTAGAGGAAGAAAAAGAGGCAATCATTAAGCAAATTGGGGGGAAAAGCCTTGAGTGAATCAAAATCTAATAAAACTTCTAATGACTCAGTACTATTACCTGCCGATATTGATGCAATTCTTGATGAGTTTGGTCACCTTTTACAATCTTATCCAGGATCATTGGAAAATTATCATTCCTAAAATGGGTGTGAAGTATCACCATATTTCTGGTTGGGGGAATGACCCACACGAAACTAAGGGTACCCCCAGAGATTATAGGATTGAAACAGAGCCACATCACCATCATTATGACCCCAATGACCGAAGGAAAAGAAAATTATAACGTCCGTACCCTTGTACAAGCTTTTAAGTTTATTTCATATTACATAGAGTCAGGTGAAGAGTATAAAGCATAATATTCAGCCCTTATCATTTTGTTTGCATTATACTCATTTTTTAGTTCACTTCAACTCCAACTTCGCCACACTCTCAACATGCACCGTCTGCGGAAACATATCCACTGGCTGAATCTCTCCCACCTTATATCCGTACTTCACCAAATACTTTAAATCACGCGCCTGTGTCTCCGGGTTACAGGATACATACACAACCCGCTTCGGCTTGAGTTTAACCAAGCTAGACAAGAAGGCTTCATCACTCCCGCTTCGTGGTGGGTCCATAAACACCACATCTACATCTTCACCGTGTTCCGCCATTTGTACCATGAACTCCCCAGCGTCACCTTGATAGAATCGGGCATTTTTCACACCATTACGCTTTGAATTCCGAATGGCGTCGCGAACGGCATCTTTATTGAGCTCTACGCCAATGACCTTACCAGCTTGTTGACTTGCCACTAAACCTATCGTACCGATCCCGCAGTATGCATCCACCACGGTTTCCTCTCCAGTTAGCTCTGCCATTTCAATAGCCTTAGTATATAGTTTTTCTGTCTGAACAGGATTAATCTGATAGAAGGATTTCGCTGAGATTTCGAATTCCAATCCACAGAGGGTGTCAGTAATGGTCCCCTTTCCGAATAGCACTTTTTCCTGATTCCCCAGCACCATGCTGTCATTCCTTTTATTGACGTTCAGCAGTATGGTCGTAATTTCTGGATGGGCCTTTCTTAGTGCTTTAACGAAATTATTCTTCCCCTTGAACATAGGTGAAGCAGCTACCAGCACTACCATGATCTCACCGCTCTTCTTTCCGACTCTTACCAATACGTGTCGCAAAAAGCCCCGCCCATTGTCTTCGTTGTAAGGCTGCATTTTAAAGGACTTCATCATCCCCTTGATGGTTTGAATAATCTCATCCGCTTTTGGGTCATGGATGATGGACCTTTCCATTGGTATTATCTGATGAGTATTTTCGGCGTAAAGCCCACTAATAATCTGTCGCTTTTTATTCATACCGAATGTCATAACATTTTTGTTTCGGTAATCATACGGATGTTCCATGGTTATAATGGGCTCCGGCTTTCCGAAAGGCTTCATTAGTTCATCTATGATGTTCTGTTTGAAACGCTTTTGGGCCTGCTCATTCATGTGCTGAATCTGACACCCCACACCCTCGTTGTAAGATAAACGCGGTAAATTAGCGCGGTCTTCTGAAGTGTTAATCACCCGCTTCAGCTCGGTGTTAAAAAAGCGTCCTTTTTTGGACACGAACACCTCGGCTGTTTCACCAGGCAACAGATTAGCTACCTCAAGCTGCTTCCCTTTCCACTGTATAATACCTTTACCTTCACTTGTCAGTCCTGAACAGGTTACTTCAATGGTTACCCTTTTCTTGCCACGCTGGTGCTTATCGGTGGTATTGGGCTTGCCCTGGGATTTTTCGTTTTTTCGGTTTCCTTGCGGTGAGGATTGTTTGCTATTCTGTTTTTTAGAATGATGTGGTTTCTTTCTAGATTTTTTATATTCGCGATTCTTTTGTTTAGTCATAAGACTCTACCCCAACTCTTCATATACTTTGACATTCCATTATAAACTACCCAAAGCAGCCCGTAAAATGTATTAATGTAATATCGATGCCTAAGCTTTTGGGTTCTTGCTTATCAAAAAGAGGAATTCACAGACCATGACACGAAATTAATACATATAATGAAAGGAGAATTTTATGAAAACACCTATAGCAAAAAGCATAGCATCCCTCACCCCCATGAATTGCATGGTGATGTACGCGAAGACGATTTTTATTGGCTGAGGGATCGCAACAATCCGGATGTCATTGATTATCTAGAGGAAGAAAATCGGTACTATGAAGAAATCATGCGTCCATTGGAGAAACATACGGAACAAATTTATCAAAGTATGGTTGACCGTGTTCCCGATTCAGAAGTGGAAGTGCCGGTGCAGCATGGTCCATTCTTCTACTATTCCCGCTTGGACAAAGACAAGCAATATCCAATCTATGCACGCAAGCGTGCTGCAAGCCGCAAACTTCTGCCAGAAGCAACAGAGGAAGTGGTACTCGATCTAAATGAGCTAGCCGTCGAGGGTGAATATTTAAACGTGACAGTACAGCGTATGAGTACCGATCATAACCTTCTCGCTTACTTAGAGAATCGGGATGGTTCGGATCGGTTTACCGTCTACATAAAAAATATGGAGACTGGTGAGCTTCTTCCAGACCGAATTCCGAATGTCTATTTGTTTGGTAGTTTGGAATGGAGCCGCTGTGGTAAATATATTTTTTACGTTACCGTTGATGAACAACAACGTCCGTACCGGTTATGGCGGCGTCGTTTGGGAAGTGACATAAATAGTGATGAACTACTTTATGAAGAAAAAGACACGACGTTTACATTATTCATGACGAAATCACAAAGCGGTAAATTTATCATAGTTGATTCAAGTTCGAAAACGACGAGCGAGATCCGTTTAATAGATGCAGATTCCCCGTTATCCCCTTTACAGCTGTTGGATGAACGGCGAGATGGGATAGAATATGATGTCGAGCATTGGGGTGATGACCTGCTCATACTGACAAATGAAGAGGCGTTGAATTTTCAGCTACTTCGTTGTCCTCTCAATGATTTAGATTCACGGTATAAAATTATGGGGTATAATGAGGATCGCTATCTTCAAGCCATGTACCCGTTTCGAGACACGTTGCTTATCTTTGGCCGGGAGAACGGATTGACACAAATCTGGGTACTACGCGATGATGAGTTAGAGAAAATCGAATGGGATGAACCCCTCTACACGGTTTCGGTAGTATCCGACCAAAGCTATGAGGCAAAGGAAGTATTAATTCAATATGAGTCCCATCTCACGCCAAGAACAACTTACAGGCTAAATTTGTTGACTGGTGAGAAGCGATGTTTACAAGTTGATCCCGTCAGCGGGCACTATGATTCTTCTAGCTTCCGTCAAGAGCAATTATGGGCAGCAGCCGATGATGGAGTCAAAGTTCCAATGACTGTTGTCTATCGTGAAGGGGCGCTAAAATCTGGCCCTGCTCCGTTGATTCTGAATGGATATGGGTCGTATGGAGCAAACAGCGATCCGCATTTTAATCCGTATCGCCTCCCGCTATTGGACAAAGGAATTGTATTTGTCACAGCGCAAGTGCGCGGTGGTTCAGAAATGGGGCGAAATTGGTATGAAGAAGGGAAAATGCAGCATAAACGAAACACATTCACCGATTTTATAGCTGCAGCGAAATACCTTATTGAGCAGGGCTATACAACCCCAAGCAAAATGGCAGCCCGCGGAGGCAGTGCTGGAGGCATGCTCGTAGGTGCAGTAGCCAATATGGCAGGAGACCTATTTCAGGTCGTTGTTCCTGAAGTCCCTTTCGTCGATGTCGTCACAACCATGCTAGATGAAACGATTCCCCTTACCACCTTGGAATGGGATGAATGGGGCGATCCACGAAAGCGAGAGGACTATTATTATATGAAGTCCTATAGTCCGTACGATAATGTGGAAGCAAAAGACTACCCACATTTGTATATAACAACTGGTCTAAACGATCCACGAGTCGCTTTTTGGGAGCCGGCCAAGTGGGTTGCACGTCTAAGGGCCATGAAAACCGATGATAACGTCTTGGTGCTCAAAACAAACATGGGTGCCGGCCATTTCGGCGCATCAGGCCGTTTCAACCACTTGAAGGAAGCCGCGGAATGCTATGCATTCATTCTTGATAAGCTTGGTATTGCTATCGAATAACAAATCCCCGGTAATCGGGGATTTATTATTCTGTGTTTACAATTCTGTGCAAAGGAGGAGTAAACGATGGACAAATTGGGGACTAGGTTACAACTTCAACTCCAACCTCGTCACGCTCTCAATATGATTACTTTGCGGGAACATATCCACTGGTTGAATTTCTTTTGCCTCATATCCACCATCAGCTAAAATCTTGATGTCTCGCGCTAATGTTGATGGATTACAAGAAACATAGACAATCCGCTTCGGTTTCATCTCAATCATCGCCTTTAATAGCTCCTCATCACAGCCTTTTCGTGGTGGATCCACGACAATCACATCCAGTTGCAATCCTTGAGCACGCCACCAAGGCATCACCTTTTCAGCTTCTCCTACAAAGAACTCTGCATTTTCAATATGATTTCGTTTAGCATTATCTTTTGCATCATCCACGGCTTGTGGGACGACTTCTACGCCGTACACTTTTTTCGCGTGCTGAGCTAGAAATAGTGAAATACTTCCGATCCCACAGTAGGCATCAATAACCGTTTCACTTCCCGTTAATTCGGCATACTTTTGAACTTGCTCATACAGTTTTTCTGTTTGTCCAGGGTTGACCTGGAAAAAGGAATGAGCTGATATCGCGAATTCTAAATCACCAATTTTATCAATGATGACATCTTCACCCCAAAGAGTTTTGGAATTGCGTCCCATAATGACATTCGTCTGCTTTGGATTCACATTATGGATAATGCCTTTGATATTGGAATCGAGTTCTCGAATTCGTACAATCAGTTCTTTCACTCTCGGAATGTCTTTCGTTCGGGTCACTAGAACGACCATAATCTCATTAGTATGATAGCCAGCACGTACGACAATGTGACGAATCACGCCTCGGTGATTTTTTTCATCATAGGGTTCAATCCCAAGGTCTTCAATAATGCCTCGCATTTCCCGCACGATGTGGTCATTAGCTTCATTTTGCACAGGACATGTGTCCATATCGATAATCTGATGACTTCGTTTTTGATAAAATCCTGTAAGGACGCGTCCATCTCGTTTACCGACTGGGATTTGTATTTTATTACGATAGCTCCATGGGTCATCCATAACCATAACGGGATGAACGGGAACATCTGACATATGGGCAATTTTGTGCATGACATCTTGTACCTGTTTTTGTTTCATCTTGAGCTGACGTTCATACGTCATATGTTGGATCTGGCATCCACCGCATTGATAAAAGACTTCACACGGAGGCTCAATCCGATCCTCGCTTGGTTCAATGAGCTCAACTAACTTCCCGAAAGCGATGTTCTTTTTTACCTTGACTACTTTAACCTTAGCTTTTTCTCCAGGTAGACCGTATGGGACAAATATGGGATAACCGTCTATTTTACCCACGCCATCACCTTCGTGCGTTAAGTCGACAAATGTTAAATTTATGTATTCATTTTTCTTCACGGGTGCCGTTCGTTTTGCCATGTCATCCGTCCTTTATTCGTTCTATTAATATTATAAGCGAATGGCTTACTTTAATTAAAGTTAGAGCCTGTGGTTTATGTGGAATTTTATATGATTTACGGGGAAAATATTCTATTTATGGGGAAATTATCTTTTTTACGTGGAATTTATTAATTTTATGGGGAAAATCTGAAATTTACGTGGAATTGGCTCTAATAAATTAAAAGAGGCCTAATCACTAGGCCTCTAATTCCTCTTTTGGTAAGAAAAATTCAATATGCTTATGCAATACTTCAAATTTCCCAGGTAATGTACCACCATATTCACCGTCAAGGTTAAGCTGCATCGTCTCCTCTGGGATAACTTTTACTTCATTTGTATGAGCATATATGACATTTTCATCTTCAATATGACTTCCACGCAATGCTTTATTTGCAAGTAGGACTAGCTCGGCTAGATTAATTTTTTTTAAAATCATTAAATCAAAATAACCATCATCCATTGTAGCGTGGGGAGCTAATCTTTCAAATCCACCGACAGAGTTAGAGTTCGAGACAAGAAACAGCATAATTTCTTCTTCAAGAACTTCATCGTTATATTCTATTCTTACCTTAGATGGTTTAAGTGACGGTAGCATTTCGATTCCTTTTAAGTAATAAGCTAACTGACCCAAGACGGTTTTCAGTTTACTTGGGACTTCATATGTTAATTCAGTTAGTCGACCACCACCTGCGATATTCATGAAATGATGGTCATTGACCTTTCCGATATCTAATCTCTTCGTATAGCCATCTATAATAATATTTAACGCTTTTTTCAAATCCCGTGGCACGCGTATCGCACGGGCAAAGTCGTTTGTGGTACCCATAGGTAGGATTCCAAGCTTTGGTCGGTATATTTCTCTCGCCATACCATCGATGACTTCGTTGACGGTACCATCTCCGCCAGCTGCGATGACAATATCATACTCTCGTTCACACGCGACTTTTGCAGCATAAGTAGCATCGCCTTCTCCAGTTGTTGCATGGGCTGATGCTTCATAGCCTGCCCGCTCTAATCCCTCTAAAACGTCTGGTAGTGCTTTTCGCATAGCTTCTCGGCCTGATGTAGGATTATAAATGATACGAGCTCGTTTCATGTTTCTCACCTTCAGTCTATACTTATATTTCTACTATAAGCATACTCCTATTTGAAAGATATTGGAAGGCGTTTATACCCATTCTAATATTTCAATTCTGTTACCAAATGGATCGTGAACATAAATTCGATTCGCACCTGGTAGTTTATCGTCTTGTTGATATGAGATTTGTTGCTGATCTAGATGGTTTATAAACTCGTTTAATCCCTTTATTTCTAAAGCTGGATGTGCCTTTTTCGCTGGGTTAAAGGGTTCTTCAACCCCAATATGGATTTGGATATCTCCACATTGAAACCAAACACCTCCATTTTTCTTTAAAGCTTCAGGCTTTTCAATTTCTTCAAACCCTAACGCTTCACCAAAAAATTGTCTTGCCTCATCCTCCGAACCTCTTGGTGCGGCTAGCTGAACATGGTCGATTTGTTTAAAAGTAAACGTCATCTTCCAGCAACTCCTCTCCCTTGTTTTATCGTTTATCCATTTCTCCAAGTAAAATTTTATTTACCATTGGTGGGTTCGCTTGCCCTTTTGTCTTTTTCATCACTTGTCCGACTAAGAAACCAAGCGCACGGTCTTTACCGTTTTTATAGTCAATAATCGATTGTTCGTTTTCGTTTAATACTTCTGTAATGATCTCGCGCAGTTGACCTTCATCAGAAATTTGGACGAGTCCTTTGTCTTTAACGATTTTTTCCGGGTCGCCACCTTTTTCGATAAGCTCAGAAATGACTTTTTTCGCAAGCTTAGAGGACAGAGTCCCTTTTTCAATGAGCTCAATCATTTTCGCTAAGCTTTCAGGTGTTAAGGCTAAATCGTTTAATTCTTTTTGTTGTTTATTCATATAACCCGATATGTCACCCATAAGCCAGTTCGTAGCTTGCTTCGGATCCGCTCCTTTAGCAATCGTTTCTTCAAAGAAATCGGACATTTCTTTTGTATTCGTTAGCACCATGGCGTCATAATTATCTAAGCCTAATTCATCGATATAACGTTTGCGTCGTTCATCTGGCAATTCTGGAATGGACTGACGGACACGTTCCTTCCACGCTTCATCAATATACAGCGGAACTAAGTCTGGTTCTGGGAAGTAACGATAGTCATCAGAGCCTTCTTTTACGCGCATTAAAATCGTCTCTTTTGTTTTTTCATCAAAGCGTCTTGTTTCTTGTAACATTTCGCCACCTTGACGGAGTACCTGTTCTTGGCGTTTTTCTTCAAATTCAAGTCCTTGGCGTACAAAGTTGAATGAGTTTAAATTTTTAAGCTCTGTTTTAACCCCAAACTCCTCTTGTCCAATTGGGCGGAGTGAAATGTTTGCATCACAACGTAATGAACCTTCCTGCATCTTCACATCCGAAACGCCTGTAAATTGTATGATATTACGAAGCTTTTCTAAATAAGCATATGCTTCCTCAGGCGTACGCATGTCAGGTTCTGATACGATTTCAATCAACGGTGTCCCTTGACGGTTATAGTCGACTAAGGAATAACCATCGTCACCGTGCGTTAATTTACCCGCATCTTCCTCTAAATGTAGGCGTGTGATTCCGATTTTTTTCTTCTCGCCGTTCACCTCAATTTCAATCCAGCCGTTTTCACCGATTGGCTTGTCAAACTGAGAGATTTGATAAGCTTTCGGGTTATCAGGATAGAAATAGTTTTTACGGTCAAATTTAGTATCGGTCGCGATATCACAATTTAAGGCCATAGCCGCACGCATCGCGTAGTTAACCGCTTCTTCGTTTAAAACGGGTAAAACGCCTGGGTATCCCAAGTCAATCGGGTTCACGTTCGAATTGGGTTCATCACCAAATGCGTTCGGACTTGGGCTAAATATTTTCGATTGAGTTTTTAATTCAACGTGTACTTCTAAACCTATTATCGATTCAAAATTCATGACTTGGCACCTCCAAGTTGTGGCTTTTCTTTATAGTAACCGGCTGCTTGTTCGTAGGCATGTGCCACTTGATAAACTGTACTCTCATCGAAGTGCTTCCCAATGATCTGTAGACCAATCGGCATGTTGTTTTCTGGATGGAATCCACACGGCACCGAAATTCCAGGAACACCTGCAAGGTTTACCGGAATTGTGATAATATCGTTCGCGTACATCGTTAGTGGATCTTCAATTTTTTCTCCAACCTTAAAGGCTGTTGTTGGTGCTGTTGGTCCAATGACAACATCATATTCTTCAAAGATTTGATCGAAATCCTGTTTAATTAACGTTCGAACCTGTTGTGCTTTTTTGTAATAAGCATCATAGTAACCTGAGCTTAGTGCAAACGTTCCAAGCATAATACGACGTTTAACCTCTTCGCCGAATCCTTCACTACGAGAAAGATTAAACATTTCCATCATATCCTTCGCTTTTTCTGAGCGTTTGCCGTAACGGACGCCATCAAAGCGTGCGAGGTTTGCTGATGCCTCAGAAGACGCAATCATGTAGTATGTCGCGACAGCATATTTGGAGTGAGGTAATGAAACCTCATCCCACTCAGCACCTTGCTCTTCAAGAACTTTTAGCGCTTCTTTTACCTTAGCTTGAACGTTTTCATCAACGCCTTCACGGAAGTACTCTTTAGGGACCGCAATTTTTAACCCTTTAACATCTCCTGTTAACGCTTCAGAATACTTCGGAACATCCACATTCGCACTCGTTGAATCCATTTGATCTTGTCCTGAAATGACTTCTAAAATCCGAGCATTATCTTCGACCGTACGTGTAATAGGTCCGATTTGGTCTAATGATGATGCGAATGCTACTAAACCAAAGCGTGACACGCGGCCATATGTAGGCTTCATACCAACGACACCACAGTATGATGCTGGCTGACGGACTGACCCACCTGTATCAGACCCCAATGCAAACGGAACTTGTCCAGCTGCGACACTTGCAGCAGAACCACCACTCGATCCACCTGGAACATAGTCGGTATTCCAAGGGTTACGCGTTGTTTTCATGCTCGAGTTCTCCGTCGATGACCCCATCGCGAACTCATCCATGTTTAATTTACCAATATTAACGGATTTGGCATCGTTTAGCTTTTGGATAACTGTTGCATCATAAAGAGGATCATCTAAATTCGATAAAATTTGGCTGGCACAAGTTGTGCGAAGACCTTTTGTGACGATATTATCCTTTATCCCAATTGGCATACCGAAAAGCGGGAACTGATTGGCATCGACTTCTGCTTCATCTAATGCCTTTGCTTGTTCACGTGCGTTTTCTTCATCTAACGTTAAAAACGCTTGAATTTGATCATCTGTTTCGTTAATTCGCTTATAGGATTCTTCAACTAAATCCGAAACGGTGATTTCCTTGTTATTTAGTTTCTCTTGCAGTTCTTTAATTGTATAATCGAATAGCGACATCTCGACTTAACCTCCTTAATCTAAGATTGACGGCACACGGAATTGACCATCTTGTTTGTCTGGTGCATTCTTCAATGCATCTTCTTTTGAAATCCATTCTTTTGGTTCATCTTTTCTCAATACATTTTTCATATCTAAGACATGTGTTGTCGGTTCAACGTTTGTTGTATCGAGTTCATTTAACTGTTCAGCAAAATCAATAATATCACTGAGCTGTTCACTATACTTTTCAGCTTCATCTTCTGTAATCGCCAGTCGCGCTAGGTTGGCGACGTGTTTAACTTGATCTTTTGATATTTTTGACAAAATCCTGCACCTCCGTACAAATTAACTCACAATACTATTAATAATAGCAAACCATAGCTTGCTGTGACAATATTTTCCCCAGTAACATTCTAACACTAAACGCCAATGAAATAACATCTTTTGCAATTTCTAATACAAAAAATCTAACCTACGTTAAGGTCAGATTTTTTACAAAGGAACATCATGTGTCATATGAGGTGAAGCGTTGATAAATTCTTTAAGTGTATCGTATTTTCTTTCAGCTTCTTGATAGCCTTGTTGATATAAGAGTTCAAGCTTGTCTTTATTACGTTCCAGCCGACCCGATTGAAGTGGCTCTTCTGGTTGTATAATGAATACTTCATTATTCTTCTCTAATTCCAAGAGTCGTTGCATCGTCTGATTATATTTCACATGTCGATCACGTAGTAATGTTACAAGTTCTGGCTTTTGTTTAAATATACGTTTAAACAGCCAGTTAAGTTTAGAGCCTTTTTTGATATAACCTCGATTCCTCGTCAAAACAACGACATTTTTTCTTATTCCACGATCGATTAAAGGTTTAATCGGAATTGGATCGGAAACGCCACCATCCATGAGTTCATATCCTTTGTATTTAACGCTTTTTGCTAAAACAGGTAACGAGCAAGAAGCTCGCGCGATGATTAATAGTTCTTCCTTCGATTTATATTGATCAAAAAAGATGGGATTTCCAGTTTCAATATCGGTCGTCCCAATCATAAACTGTGTCTTAGACTTTGAAAAGGCGTCATAATCTAAGGGAATAAGCTCATTCGGAATCGTTTCAAATAGATAATCCATATTAAAAATCTCTTTGTCACGGATCCATCTTTTAATAGAAATAGATTCTGAATTATTCCCTAAAGCCTCTAATATACGATAATTACGATTCCGCTGCTTTGCGATATATGAGCTTCCAATCAGCGATCCTGATGAAGCCGTGGCGATATAAGGGAATTCAATATTTTGATCAAGAAGAAAATCTAGTACACCTGCTGTGTAGGCACTTCTCATGCCTCCACCTTCTAACATGAGTCCAACTTGCTTTGCCAATTATGTTCACTTCCTCTTAAAACCTCTTACTCTAGTATATCAAGAAAAGTTATAATATTGTATTTGGGCAGCTGGTAAAAATTTTTTAATAAAAAATTTAAAATATTCAACACAATCGTGAATTTTTGTCCTATAATATTTAGTAATCCGAAATAATTTTTATTGGGGAGGATTTTGATATGGTAAAAACAAGATTAAACCGCTCTGAAGTACCTGAAGAACAGACATGGAAGGTTGAAGACCTTTTTAAAGACAACGAGGAGTGGGAAAAGGCCCTAAAAGAAGTTGAAGAACTCGTCCCTAGTGTGACTAAATATAAAGGGCGCTTAAATGAGGGGGCTGATGTGTTCTTCGAATGTTTAGAAGCTCGAACCAACATTCAAGAGAAAATCGTCCATGTGGCAACTTACGCTAACCTGCGTGCGTCAGAAGATGGGACAAACCCTGAAAACCAAGCGAATTCTGGTAAACTAGCATCGACATTAGCCCAAGTCGGCGCTTCCTTATCGTTCATGGAGTCTGAAATTTTAGCATTACCAGAAGGAACGATCGAACAATACTTAAAAGAAAATGATGACCTAAAAGTCTATGAAAACTACCTCAACGATTTATTAGAAGAAAAACCTTATACACTATCTCCAGAAACCGAAGAAGTTTTAGCATCATTAAGTGAAGTACACGGTTCCCCTTATACCATCTATCTGCGCAGTAAGTCATCAGACATGGAGTTTGATAACTTTGTCACAGAAGATGGCGAAGAGCATTCTAACTCGTTTGCCTTATTCGAGGATGAATATGAACTTTCCCCTGACACAGATACTCGTAGAAAAGCTTATGACTCCTTTGTTAAAACATTGAGTCAATATCAAAATACGTATGCGGCAACCTATGCAACTGAGGTTAAGAAACAAGTTCAGCTATCCCGTGTTCGTGGTTATGATAATGTGACACAAATGCTTCTTCAGCCACAGAAAGTAACCGAGGAAATGTATCATAACCAGCTTGATGTCATTCAAAAAGAACTAGCACCTCACATGCGCCGTTTTGCTAAACTAAAGAAAAAAGTTCTTGGTTTGGATAAAATGACATTTGCGGATTTAAAAGCACCACTTGACCCAGAATTTAATCCGAAAACAACTTATGAAGAAGTTAGTCAAACTATTTTAGAAGCGCTAAGCGTCATGGGTCCTGAGTACACTGACATTATTAAAAAAGGTTTGTCTGAACGCTGGGTTGATTATGCTGATAACATTGGTAAATCAACCGGAGCATTCTGCGCTAGCCCATACGGCTCCCACCCGTTCATTCTATTAACTTGGACAGGGGCGATGCGTGGCGGCTTCATTTTAGCCCACGAACTAGGACACGCAGGACACTTCTACTTAGCAAACCAAAATCAGCGCATTTTCAACACTCGTCCATCAACTTACTTTATTGAAGCACCTTCCACGATGAACGAGATGCTATTAGCAGATCACCTGCTATCAAATAATGATGATCCACGCATGCGCCGCTGGATTATTTTACAATTACTCGGTACGTACTACCACAACTTTGTGACACACTTATTAGAAGGTGAATTCCAACGCCGCGTTTATGATTTAGCCGAAAAAGGCGTACCATTAACTGCCAGCACCCTTAAAGAACAAAAAGGTGAAGCACTAGCTAACTTCTGGGGCGATGCAGTTGAATTAGATGAAGGCGCAAAATTAACTTGGATGCGTCAGCCGCACTATTACATGGGATTATACCCATACACTTACTCAGCAGGCCTTACCGCATCGACATTAGTTTCACAAATGATTAAAGAAGAAGGCCAACCAGCTATTGATCGCTGGCTAGACGTATTAAAATCGGGCGGAACTAAATCGCCATTAGAATTACTAAAACAAGCAGGTGTTGACATGTCGACTCCAGAACCAATCCAAAAAGCAGTTGGATACGTTGGGTCACTCGTTGACGAATTAGAAAAAAGCTATGAAGAATCAGTAACTCAATAATTAAAGGGTCGCCCTAATTCTAATCGAATTAGGGCGTTATTGTGGTAGGTTGATAGTTGATTTGGTGTCGCCAATCTAGGGTTTGGAGCCGCCAATTGATTTCTCTATCGGTGTATGTTCATCTTCTATCAGTGTTTTTCTTGATTCTATCGGTGTATTTGTGCGTTCTATCGGTGTATCTTCCACTTCTACCGGTGTATTTCTGCGTTCTATCGGTGTATCTTCCACTTCTATCGGTGTATTTATTAAAATAATAGATAAAGTAGTGAAGGAAAGGAGAAACAATTATGAACAAAGTCATGGTCTCATTCAGTGGCGGTAAAGACTCCATGCTAGCTTTACATAGACTGGACCACGATCCTAAATACAAAATCGAATATTTACTCATTACGATGAGCGGGGAGTATGAACGGAGTAGTATCCACGGTATTCGTGACGAACTAGTTGATTTGCAGGCAAAAGCTTTAGGCTTTCCAATTAAGAAGGTTTACTTACCGAAAAATTGCACTAATGAACAATATGAAAAAGCTATGAATGACGTGATGTTTGAAGCTGAGCGTGATGGGATCACTCATGTTGCTTTTGGTGATATAAATTTAAAGGATATTCGTGAGTACCGTGAAAATAATTTGGCGAAGGGAGCGATTCAACCTATCTTTCCAGTTTGGGGAGAGTCAACGCAGTCGTTAATGAATGAATTCCTGAAACTAGGATACCAAACGATTATTACAACCATTGATCCGAAAAAGGTTCCCAATGAGTTTCTTGGACAAGTGATTAATCAATCATTAATCAATCAGCTTCCTAACGATGTAGACCCTTGTGGAGAAAATGGGGAATTTCATACATTTGTGATCGATGGTCCATTATTTAAAGTACCTATTCCTGTTAAAGTTAATGACCGACAAGTTGAGCAATCGTTTTATACCTATCAGGACTTGACTGTAAACAACTTCGGATCATAATGATAGGCCATAAGTTTTAGGCTTGTCTAGAAATACTATCGCACTACAATAACTGAGACTTTAGATTGAGGCTTTCAATTATCTTGATTTCAAAATACAGAGAACAACTGACATGAAGGCATTTTTAGCACTTTTATAATATAACAACAGTTATATTATAAAACTAGTACTATTGAATTATTGAAAAAATAAACTAAAATCATTGTTACCATTTAATCATGCGAGAATATTGTGAATATTGTTATAATTGAGCCAAGCAGTTTACAAAGCAAGGTAGTGGTGGGTGCCCTTGTCCTGTCGTTTGGGCTAAAACGGTGAAAGGAGGGGTTATAAATGAGGTATTACGAAAGTGTTTTTGTAATACTGGCGGTAATGGGCGGATTCTTGTATACATTAGATACGCCAATTATCGTAATGCCAATCGTACTGTTCATTGGCAAAGAAGAAGCTGCCTTGCTTTTAGCGGAAGCAAGACAGCGTGTCAAAATAGCATAATGTGTTTCCGTTAGCCACGATCTTGTGGCGTAAACTGCATAAAGGGGAAGGAAGTGCTTTCGCATTTCCTTCCCTTACCCATTTTATACATCTCTCATATAATTATAACTTATTTTTTAACCGAATGAGATTACTTTTTTATAACATTTCTGAAACCGTCTTACCTTGCATGAAGTTGTAAAGGTAATCAGGTCCACCTGCTTTTGAATCTGTACCAGACATGTTAAATCCACCGAATGGGTGATAACCTACAATTGCTGCTGTACAACCACGGTTGAAGTATAAGTTACCAACGTGGAAGTCTTCGCGAGCAATTTCTAAATGGTTACGGTTATTTGAAATAACAGCACCTGTTAGTCCATATTCCGTGTTATTAGCAATATCAATCGCTTCATCGAAGTCTTTCGCTTTGGTGAATGCGACAACTGGTCCAAAAATTTCTTCCTGCATAATCGTTCCTTCTGGATCAACATCTGCAAAAATAGTTGGGTCGATGAAATAGCCTTTAGAGTTGTCGCCATTTCCACCATGTGCTAATTTTCCTTCATTTTTACCCGTTTCAATGTAGCCCATAATCTTGTCATAAGCACCTTGGTCAATGACTGGTCCCATGAAGTGATTGTTATCTGTTGTATTACCAACATCAATACCTTTTGTTAATTCAACGACACGGTCTAGTAAATCATCATATACGTCCTCATGCGCCACAACGCGAGAACATGCTGAACATTTTTGACCCTGGAATCCGAAAGCTGAGTTCATAACTGATTCAGCTGCTAATTCTAAGTCACAATCGTTATCTACAACAATCGTATCCTTACCACCCATTTCAGCCACAACACGTTTTAGCCATTTCTGACCTGGCTGAACTTTTGCGGCTTTTTCATAAATGCCTGTTCCCACTTCACGCGATCCTGTGAAGCTAACAAAACGAGTTTTCGGATGTTCAACTAAGTAGTCACCGATTTCTCCGCCGCTACCAGGAATATAGTTAATAACACCTGCTGGCATACCTGCTTCTTCTAACACTTCCATAAGTTTATACGAAATAACAGGTGTTGCACTAGCTGGTTTTAATAGTACTGTGTTACCTGTAACCATTGGAGAAACAGCTGTACCACACATAATTGCGAATAAGAAGTTCCATGGTGAAACGACTAAACCAACACCTAATGGAATGTAGCTAAAGCGATTATTTTCAACCGGACGGCTATTAATTTCTTTACCTTCTGCAATTTCTAGCATTTGACGTCCATAATATTCTAGGAAATCGATTCCTTCTGCAATATCAGCATCCGCTTCCTTCCACGGTTTACCACCTTCATGAATGATCCAAGCACTGAATTCATGCTTGCGGCGGCGGACAATCGCAGCTGCACGGAATAAAATATCGGCACGCATTTCTGGTGTTGATTTTCTCCACCAGCCAAATGTTTCATCTGCAACCTGCATAGCCTTTTCAGCTAATTCCTTATCAGCTTTTGATACATATCCAACGACTTCATCCTTTTTAGCCGGATTCGCCGATTCAATTTTGCTATCCGTATAAATACGTTCTCCACCAATGATAAGTGGGTATTCTTGACCTAGTTCTTGTTTTACTTGGCTAAGAGCTTCTTCCATTTCTTTTTTGTTTTCCTCGACGGAAAAATCTGTAAACGGTTCGTGACGGTATGGTTGTACCATGTTAAAGCCTCCCTATAAACTATTATTATCGCTATTGTAGCGCTTCCATTGTCTATTTTAAACGAAATCTGAAAGTCAATCAAATTGAAAAAAATCTATTTATTCATAAATATGTGTAATCGGCTCTTCTTCACCAGCTTCCCTAATCAGTAAGGCTTCTTGTTTGCTTGGCGATTCAACAGTCACTTCTACATCGTAATTATTAGGGAAATGTTCCAAAATTAATCCGTATAAATGTTGCGTTAATCCAATGACTTCCTGTTTACCGTAAAACTCAATTGGAATATTAATAGACAGCTCCTGTAATTGATCATTAATGTAAAAACCTTTACCGACAACACCTATATAATTGGGAAAATAATTTTGAACACTTTGAGAAAATTCACGCATCGTTTCGGATTGTTCATAGTAATCGGTTTCTGCTTCATTAGATGGGAATAATACATAATTTTCATTGATCGTTTCCCATTCATTTACCGTTTGCTCTAGCGGTTCAACTTCTGCTTTAGCTACATAATTACCCGGTGTAATAGCATTTGTCTTATTTTCACGATATAGTGCAACCATTATAGGTACCTCTTGTAGTTCTTCTATATCACGAATTCGTGATAATAAATTTTCCGTTACTTCCTTACCGGTTTCTAGCATCTCTTCCATACTGATTTCGGTATAATAAGTCGTTCCTCCGATTTCAGTTTGAAAGGCGTACTCTGATTTCAAAGCAATCCCTAGTGTAATTCCAGCAAGTTCCACACGATTCTCTTCACCGCGCACCAAATAATTATGCTCTAATACGTGTGAAAAAACACGTGGATTCTCTTCATGATACTCTTTATCAGGGCTATTCTTATCTGCTGGATTTAAATCGTCAATCCAGCCTAAAATCATATCCTCGGTCAAATACTGTCCTTCCTGAAATAAATACTCTTCAGGATCAAAGGTGCTTTTGGCATGACGAATTAATCCTTGTTCTAATTCATCAATATCGTATCGGTTTGAAACCTGATTGGTAATCACACCTCTTGCTGCACTAGGTTGATAAGGCAGAATGGTTTGATATTCATTTTCCGAAATATTATTTGGAACTATAAACCGCTGTTCCTCATCTGTTTCTTCCGTATTATCTTGTATAACCTCTTCTTCCGTATCATATTGCGGCGCACATCCTGATACGACGATCAATACGGTGAGAAGGATGGCCATTCTCTTCATATTTCCCACCCCCTAAGCATTCAATGCTTCTATTAACTGTTGTTCATTCCAAACCTTAACGTCCAATTTTTTTGCTTTATCTAATTTTGAACCAGCATCTTCTCCAGCGATTAATAAATCAGTATTCTTACTAACACTGCCCGTGATTTTACCGCCTAATGATTCAATCTGTTCCTTGGCTTCACCGCGTGTTAATGATTCTAATTTTCCAGTTAAAACAACCGTTTTTTCATAGAATGGAGAGTCACTACTCGCCTCTGTTGTTGAACCTAAATATTCCATGTTTAAACCAAGTCTTTGCAAGTCTGAAAGTAATGTTTTGGCCTGTGGTTTTTCAAAATAAGCCGCAATTGACTCAGCCATTTTGGTTCCGATTTCCGGAACGTTTTCAAGCTCTTCAACCGTTGCGTTCATTAAACGATCCATTGTTTTAAAATGAGCTCCTAATGTATCGGCTGCTTTACTTCCAACATAACGAATACCTAGACCAAACAGTAACCGCTCTAAGGAATTTTCTTTAGATGCATTAATCGCCTCTAATAGGTTTGACACTGATTTTTCACCCATACGTTCTAGCTTCAATAAGTCATCGGGATTTAATTGATATAAATCAGCAATCGTTTGGATTAATTCGTTGTCAAATAGCTGCTCAATCACTTTTTCGCCTAATCCATCAATATTCATCGCGTTACGGGAAACAAAGTGGATTAAACCTTCTTTAAGCTGAGCCTCACAGTTAGGGTTAATACAACGCCAGGCAACTTCGTCATCTATTTTTTCTAATCGACTACCACAAACCGGACAGTTGTCTGGCATTCGGAAAAGTTTTTCATCACCAGAGCGTTCATCTTCTACAACGCGTACAACTTCCGGAATGATGTCACCGGCTTTTTTTATCACAACTGTATCGCCAATACGAATATCCTTCTCAATAATTAAATCTTCGTTGTGCAATGATGCCCGTTGTACCGTTGTTCCAGCAACCTGTACTGGCTCTAATATAGCAGTTGGCGTAACAGCTCCCGTCCTCCCAACGCTTAATTCAATATCATGTAAAGTTGTAATCGCTTCTTCAGCTGGAAATTTATACGCTATGGCCCAGCGTGGATTTTTCGCTGTAAACCCTAGCTCTTCTTGTTGATCCACTGAATCAACTTTGATGACGATACCATCAATTTCATATTCAAGCTCACTTCGCTTAACAGTCCACTCTTCGGTATATTGAATCACGTCCTCAATTGAATCAAAGGTGCGTGTTTCTGGATTTGTTTTGAAACCTAATTTTTTAAGGTAGGCTAACCGTTCACTGTGACTGCTGATCGAACCAGCTTCCCACTGACCGACACTGTAGACGAAAATATCGAGGTTCCGTTTAGCTGCTATCTTAGGGTCGAGTTGTCTCAGTGAGCCCGCTGCAGCATTTCTTGGATTGGCAAAAAGTTCTTCGCCATTTTGTTCACGTGCCTCATTTAATGCTAAAAAGGATTTTTTCGGCATAAACGCCTCACCGCGAACTTCAATCGTTTCCTCTTCATTTATTTTAAGTGGTATGCTTCGAATCGTCCTTAAATTATTGGTAATATCTTCACCAGTTCGACCATCACCTCGTGTCGCACCTCGAACAAATCGTCCATCTTCATAACGCAATGAAATCGCAAGCCCATCGATTTTTAGCTCACAAACATAGCGGTAATCACTGACACGTTCGCGGACACGACGATCAAAATCACGTAAATCGTCTTCACCAAAAGCATTACCCAGACTAAGCATTGGAACTTCATGATTAACCTTTTCGAACTTATCGAGTGGCTGTCCCCCCACGCGTTGGGTTGGTGAATCCTCGGTTACGAACTCTGGAAACTGTTCCTCCAACGCGATTAATTCATGGAGTTTTTGGTCATAAACGTGGTCCGGTACAGATGGTCGATCTAACACATGATATTCATAATTATACTGACGTAATTCATCTCTTAAAGATTCTATTTTCTTTGTAGCTTCTTCACGATTCATGAATGCCACCTCTTTATTCGATTTTGTTAATAGGTGCAAATTGTGCTAATAAACGCTTCACTCCAACTGGAGAAGGGAAAGCAATATCTAATTCAATATCCTCTCCGTCTCCTTCAACCTTAACAACAGTACCTTGGCCCCATTTTTTATGTGCTACCTTATCACCTGGAGACCAGTTTTGTGGTGATGTCGGTTGATTCTGCATTTTGCGAGCACGGCGTTTCGGTTTAGGTTGCTCCTGTTTATTTGAAAGCTCATGAATAGCTTGGTCAAAGCTCCCACCAGCTTGGAAGGCCATACCACTAAGTGTCCCTTCCCGTTCGACGAGTTCACTTGGAATTTCACCAATAAAACGACTTGGCTGATTGCTTTGGGGTCGGCCAAATATCGTACGTGATGAAGCATAAGTTAAGTACAATAACTGCTCAGCACGTGTAATTCCAACATAAGCCAAGCGTCGTTCTTCTTCCATCTCCTCTTCTTCAAAAAGAGAACGACTATGTGGAAAAATATTTTCCTCCATTCCAATTAAAAAGACAATCGGAAACTCTAGCCCCTTAGCAGAATGTAACGTCATCAAAGTAACCTTGTTATCTGTTTCAACGTCTGTTTGATCCAAATCCGACACTAACGCCAGGTCGGTTAAAAAGGCAATTAAAGATTGGTCGTCATTCGTCTCCTCAAATTGTTGCGTGACCGTTTTAAATTCATCTAAGTTTTCTAAACGGCCTTGTGCCTCAATGGAGCGATCCTTATTCAATTCCTCTTCATAACCTGACCGTGTTAAGACCTCTTGCACGAGCTCCGTCACACTTAAAAATTCTTGTTGCTTTTGCCATTGCTCAATAAGTTGGCGAAAAGCATGTATTTGGTTGACGGCTTTCTTTGAAATACCGGCAAAATCAGATTCCAAAATAGCGTCAAATAATGATTGGTCACTCATTTCGGCATGCATCTGTAATTTTTCAATTGATGTTTTCCCAATGCCACGCTTCGGGACATTAACGACTCGAGTTAAACTGATGTCGTCATGTGGATTGGCTATCAATCGTAAATAAGCAAGTAGGTCTTTAATTTCCTTACGATCATAGAACTTTGTCCCACCGATGATTTGATAAGGGATGTCTGATTTCATGAACACATCCTCCATCGCACGCGATTGGGCATTCGTTCGATAAAGAACCGCAAAGTCACGGTATTCGCGATTTCCTTCTTCGGTGATCTCCTGAATTTGATCGACGACATAGCGTGCTTCCTGCCTTTCATCGAAAGCTTCAAATATGCGAATTTTAGTACCATCTGGATTATCGGTCCAAAGCTTCTTCGGTTTTCTTGATGTATTTTTTTCAATGACATCATTCGCTGCTTGTAAAATCATTTTCGTCGAACGATAGTTTTGTTCAAGTAAAGTCACCTTCGCATTAGGATAGTCTTCTTCAAATGATAGAATGTTATAAATGTCTGCTCCGCGCCATTTGTAAATGGATTGGTCGGAATCGCCAACTACACACAGATTTTTAAAACGTGAAGCTAGCATATTAACTAATTGATATTGCGCTCGGTTCGTATCCTGATACTCATCAACATGTATGTAATGAAAACGATTTTGATAAAACTGCAAGACTTCTGGTACCCGTTTAAACAAATTAATGGTTTCCATTATTAAACCATCGAAGTCGATCGCTTGGTTCTTTCTTAAAATGGCTTCATAAGATTCATATAATTGCGCGATGGTCTCTTCAAAATAATTATTAGCTTCTTCTTTAAATTCTTTTGGCGTTTTCAACTGATTTTTTGCACCACTAATTGTAAAAAGCACGGTCTTCGGTTCAAACTTTTTCGGATCTAAGTTATTTAAGCGGAGTGCTTCTTTCACAACAGATAACTGATCGGTCATATCATATATCGCAAAATTCCGGTCAAGTCCGATGCGATCACCATCACGACGCAAAATTCTTACACACAGTGAGTGAAACGTCGACATAATAATATCCTTCGCATCTTCAC
Organism: Tenuibacillus multivorans; assembly: GCF_900103915.1. Classification (GTDB taxonomy): domain Bacteria; phylum Bacillota; class Bacilli; order Bacillales; family Alkalibacillaceae; genus Tenuibacillus; species Tenuibacillus multivorans. Next base: position 94,374 of record NZ_FNIG01000008.1, read on the forward strand.
CAACTAAATTCTCAACACGTTCTTTCATTTCACGGGCAGCTTTATTTGTAAACGTAATCGCCAGCACATTATAGGGATTAACATCCTTTTCTGATAGAAGGTAAGCAATCCGATGTGTCAAAACCCGTGTCTTACCACTTCCAGCACCGGCCATAATGAGTAAAGGTCCCTCTGTATGTTTAACCGCTTCCTGTTGCGGTTCATTCATGCCACTTAAAATTTCATTAGCTGTTAAACTCACGTTAAACCCACCTTTAATTCAATTTCACTTTTTTCACAGCATGTACCGTTCGTAACGCTGCTTTAATATCCTCATATATAACATTACCAACTACAACAATATCAGCGCTTTCTGCCATTTCAGTTGCCTGTTGTTTCGTTTGAATACCGCCACCGTAAATTAACAGCGCATGATCTAAAGTATCATGCACATTTTTTACTAATTGCGGTTCTCCGTAAATCCCACTATATTCTAAGTAAACAAACGGTAGACGCATTAACTTTTCTGCAGTCTGCGCATAAGCCAGAACGTCTTCTTCATTGGTAGTTTTCGCATTCGTATATTGATAAGCCTTTGAATCAGGATTTAGCATGATGTAGCCTTCTGCTAAAAGCTCGTCCCATTCAATGAACTCACCATAAGCTTTGACCGCTTCTTGATGTAAACCAATAATCCATTCACGATTATCACTATTTAACACCATGGGGATTAAATAAAAATCAAAGCCTGGTGTAACAGACTCCAAATTTGATACTTCTAAGACACACGGTACCGTAAATCGTCTCACGCGCGCTAGTGTGTTCAGAACATCATCTAATGTCACATCATCTGTCCCACCGACAATAATAGCATCTGTTCCTGATTCACATAGTGCTTCTAAATCTTCATCTGATATTTCTTTATTTGGATCCAGCTTAAACACATGTCGCCACTGTCGATAGTCTTCGATCACTTTCATTCCTCCAACTGACTTCTTCGCCTTCTCATTATATCAGAAATAAGGTCCGAGTTTCACCGTTTCATCAAGATATAAGATAAAGTTTTTATTGGGTATTTCATTAGTTTATTAGGGTTTTCAGTAAAATTATTTGGGTGTTTTCAAATTTTATCAGGGTATTTCTAAATTTTATTTGGGTATTTTTCATTCATGCAACGCTCACATAAAAGTTGAGAAGCGTCGTACAATATGCTAATATAAGGTAGCAAATTACATATAAACTATGAAGGGTTAATAGTAGCTAGGCTCTATGCTCAAAGCGATTCAGGGATGGTGAAAGCCTGAAAGCAAGGTTTGGCGAAACGGCAACCTGGAGTTTTTCGTTCTGAAAGTGGGCATGCCTAAGCATGTCAATCAGGGTGGAACCGCGGGAAATACACTCTCGTCCCTGGGCTAGATTGGCCCACGTGGATGAGAGTTTTTTATTTAGAATAAGATTAAGATGAAGGAGGCCAAAACCATGGCAAAAAATATGGAAGAGCTCGTTAATCACGCTAAACACCGTGGATTTATTTTTCAAGGCTCGGAAATTTACGGTGGCCTAGCGAACACTTGGGACTACGGTCCATTAGGTATCGAAATGAAGAAAAATTTAAAAGAAGCTTGGTGGAAAAAGTTCGTTCAGCAATCCCCTTATAATGTCGGTTTAGATGCAGCCATTTTAATGAACCCAAAAACTTGGGAAGCATCTGGACACCTAGGTAACTTTAACGATCCAATGATTGATTGTAAGGATTGTAAGTCTCGTCACCGTGCCGATCATTTAATTGAAAACCATTTTGAAGCAAAAGGAGAAGAACGCGTCGTAGACGGTATGTCTTTTGATCAGCTTGAAAAAATTATTGAAGAAGAAGGAATCACTTGCCCAAATTGCGAATCTGATAACTTTACCGGAATTCGTCAGTTCAATTTAATGTTTAAAACCCATCAAGGGGTAACTGAAGATTCTTCAGATGAAATTTACATGCGTCCGGAAACGGCACAAGGTATTTTTGTCAACTTCAAAAATGTGCAACGCTCAATGCGGAAAAAGCTTCCATTCGGAATTGCACAAATCGGAAAAAGCTTTCGTAACGAAATCACACCAGGTAACTTCATCTTCCGTACCCGTGAATTCGAGCAGATGGAAATGGAGTTTTTCTGTAAGCCTGGTGAAGAAAAAGAATGGTTCACTTACTGGTTAGACTTTTGTCACAATTGGTTACTCAATCTAGGCCTAGATTCAGAAAAAGTTCGACGCCGTGTACACGATGAAGAAGAGTTATCACATTACAGTGATGCGACAACAGATCTTGAGTATCTATTCCCATTCGGTTGGGGTGAGCTCTGGGGTGTTGCATCACGTACCGATTATGATTTAAAGCAGCACGCTGAGCATTCCGGTGAGGATATGGAATACATTGAACAACAAACGAATGAACGTTATGTTCCATATGTCATTGAGCCGGCATTAGGTGCCGATCGTTTAGCTCTTGCCTTCCTAGCAGACGCTTTCCAAGAAGAAGAGCTTGAGGATGGTTCAACACGTACCGTCATGAATTTCCACCCAGCGGTTGCACCGTATAAAGTAGCTGTTTTCCCACTTTCGAAAAAGCTGTCAGAAGAAGCGCAGGAAGTTTTCGCTGATTTATCTCAAGACTTCATGGTCGACTATGATGAAGCAGGCTCAATTGGTAAACGTTATCGTCGTCATGACGAAATCGGTACACCGTTTTGTATCACGTATGATTTTGATTCTAAAGATGACGGTCAAGTTACCGTTCGTGACCGTGATACCATGGAACAAACACGTATGCCTATATCTGAACTACAATCCTTCTTACAGGAAAAAGTTAAATACTAAGATTAAAGCCTCTATCGCAGAATGATAGAGGCTTTTATTCAACCAAAATGATAAAATTGGAGTAACAGCACTTAAAGGAGAATTAATAATGCAACAAAAAATAGTACAATGGCTTTACATAGGAGCTGGTGGCGCTTTAGGTACACTCTTAAGAGGAGGTATCTCTGAAGCTATCACTACACCATTCGCCACTTTATTCGTCAATTCAATTGGTAGCCTACTACTCGGCGGAATGACTGCATATTTATACATACATAGTCAAAACAAGGGCCATCTGATTTTCGGGATTGGGTTTTGTGGTTCATTTACAACAATGTCCATGTTTGCTGCTGATGCTACACAATTATGGATGGGTGAGACTTACATTGACTCCATGGCTTACATTGGGGGCTCTGTGATTAGCGGTATCCTACTCGCATTTTTCGGATTTTATATACTGAAGCAATGGCTAGAAAAGAGGGTTAGCCAATGAACCTAATATTAATAGCACTAGGTGGGGCATTGGGTTCGATAGCCCGTTTCGAAGCCGCTAATCTTTTTAAGAAAAATAGTCATTTTCCTTATTCAACTCTAATTATAAACTTAATGGGATCTGCCTTACTCGGGGTTTGCTTTGCAACTTTATTAAAAACCAGTTCATGGTTTGTTTTTTTGGCTGTTGGCTTTCTCGGTGCTTTTACGACCTTTTCAACCTTTAGCGTCGAAAGTATGAAACTGATCCAACAACGTCAATGGCTTACACTCACACTCTACCTCATAACGACCATCATCGGCACCATCCTCGCCTTTAGTATCTTTTTCTTAATTTTTAAGTAAAACACTTTCCTCCTAGGGGAAGGTGTGTTATCTTTTATTTATAATAATTATAAATTAATAACTGTTATTATAAAATCATTGGTATTAAGGAGGACATGATAAATGGAAATGTCTAAAAACTATAAAACGGTCCACACACATCGCTTTATACAATTACTTTCAACTCATAGAGAGCTTATTTTTTCAATTTTAGGTGGGTTATTAGTCGTTGCCGCTTATATAAGTGAATCATCACATATTGGATTTCTATCGGCCGTTCTATATATCGCGGCCTATATGATTGGTGGATACTATAAAGCGAAAGAAGGTATTCAAGATCTCATTTATGATCGAAGCCTAAACGTTGAAATTCTCATGATTATAGCAGCTATCGGGGCAGCCTCTATCGGATATTGGCAAGAAGGCGCGATTTTAATCTTTATCTTCTCACTAAGCGGAGCTCTAGAGACTTATTCATTACAAAAAAGTGAAAAAGATTTATCCAAATTAGTTGAATTAGCACCTGTTGAAGCACATTTATTAAATGATGATGAATCGATCACAACTGTTCCGGTCAATCAACTGAACATCGGGGATCGAATTTTAATCCGAAACGGTGAAAGGACCCCAGCAGATGGCAAGGTCTTAAATGGTGTTACCGCTATTGATGAATCAGCGATAACAGGTGAATCCTTACCCGTGGATAAGCAGCGTGGAGACGACGTATTTAACGGAACAATAAATGGTAGTGGGTCCATCGTTGTTGAAGTGACCAAGAAAAATGAAGATTCCCTCTTTCAAAAGATGATTCAGCTCGTTGAGGATGCCAAAAATAATCGTCCTCCAAGTCAGCAGTTAATTGAAAAAATTGAAGGCCCATATGTTATCACTGTTCTGGCTGTGGTTGCGCTAATGCTTGTTATTCCCCCATTTGCTTTTAGCTGGAATTTTGACGAAACGTTTTATCGAGCTATGGTATTACTGGTTGTCGCTTCACCATGTGCTGTCGTTGCATCGATTATGCCAGCTCTACTTTCAGCGATTAGTAACGGAGCTCGTAACGGTGTTTTACTAAAAGGCGGCCATGACTTAGAGCAATTATCTAAGATGAAAACCATTGCTTTTGATAAAACGGGAACGATTACGAAAGGGCAACCCGAAGTAACAGATGTCTATACGGTAAAGCAAGATGATGAAGAAGTGTTAAAACACCTTATAGCAATCGAACAACAGTCTAGTCACCCACTGGCTCAAGCGATTGTCGATTACGGTAAATCACATGATCTAAAAACAGACCATAAAGTAACTTCAATAGAGGATATTCCAGGACACGGTGTTAAAGCAATCATTGACCAAGATACTTGGTATGTGGGGAATCAACGTTTACTAGATAGTCAGTCTGTTCAAATACCTGAGCATTTCCATAAACAACGTGGCATGTTACAAGACGAAGGTAAAACTATCATCTACACGGTGAAGAATAATGTGTTGATTGGTATGTTAGCTGTAAAAGACCAAATTCGTCCCGAAGCCAAACAACTCATTGAAACGTTAAATAACCGTGGTGTAAAAACGATTATAATTACCGGTGATAACGAAAAAACAGCTACTGCTATTAGTCATGAAGCTGGTTTAACAGAATGGATTTCAGAGTGCTTACCTGAACAAAAAGTCCATGAAATTGAAAAATTAAAAGATAAGTATGGATCTGTCACAATGGTCGGTGATGGGGTCAACGATGCTCCTGCCATGGCCAAATCAGATATCGGAATTGCTATGGGGAATGGTACCGATGTTGCAATCGAAACATCCGATATGGTTCTCATGAATAGTGAACTCGAAAAAATCTCACAATCTTTTAAGCTATCGACAAGACTTAATCGAATCATTAAACAAAATCTAATATTTTCAATTGCCGTTATCATACTATTGATTGCGGCCAACTTCTCACAAAACCTTACACTACCAATTGGGGTAGTAGGTCACGAAGGAAGTACGATACTCGTAATTCTGAATGGTTTAAGACTTTTGAAAGAATAGTTTAAATCCCTTAATTCAAAAGCTCTATTAACGAAAAAAATAGAACTTCCAATTATATGGAAGTTCTATTTTTATTTGAGATTATTCATCTAAAGCCCACGTTACTAAAAATGAATTCTAATATATTTTTCCCCATTGAATGACGCTGATTCCCCATTAATGTATGCTAATTCCCCAATCAACTAGGCTGAGTGCCCAATGAAAGGCTCTGATTCCCCAATAAACGTGTTTTTTTGCCCATTAGCTGCTCTGAATACCCCATTTCGTTATCAGAAATCCCCAATGAACGACTTCAATATCCAACATTTGAAAAAAAAGCTTGCAGAAAAACTTCAAGTTTTCCTGCAAGCTCCATTGCACTATTTTTCCTGATTCTCATCTTCATGTAATCGGTCTAACACAAGCTCGTAAGCGTCATTCCCATAATTCAAGCAACGCTTCACGCGTGAAATCGTTGCTGTTGAGGCACTCGTCTCTTCTTCGATTCGATGATACGTATGACCTTCGCGTAGCATACGTGCAACGTCTAGGCGTTGAGCTAAGGCTTGGATTTCATTAACGGTTGCGACATCGTCGAAAAACCGATAGCATTCTTCTACATCTTTTAATGTTAGGATTGCCTCAAATAATTGATCTAACTCTCTTCCACGCAATTTATCAATTTGCATGTGCTTAAGCCTCCTTATTATTCAAATGTAACCGCTTGTTCAATCCCTGGTGATAGTGGGATAACATTAATCCATGTCTTTCCTGGGGCTAATTTGGCAATTTCGCCATCAATAAACGGTTTCATTAAGCCATCAACATTTCGCCATTCAATCGGTTTAATTTTTCCTTTCTGAACTAAATAACCATTACCTCCTGATTCTAAATCAATAAAGCGTCTTAACTGATCATCAATGACGCGGTGTTCTGTTTCATAGATTAAAATATTGGATACTTGCATCGGTTCTTCCGTGTTAAGGTCAGCTGTTTTTTCACCGTCACTGTATCTCGTATAGACTTCATTTTCAGGGTCATACGTATAGGATACGTGTAAATTATCAAAGTAATTAATATTGACTTGGTGAGCCTCTTCACCTTCAATGTTTTCAAGCTCTTCATCAGTCATGAAATCCCAAGATTCATGTTCCATTTCTCTATCTAAATTATTTCTAGCTGCCACTTCATAAGCGTTTGGAAGTAAAGCATATGAATTATGTGGTGCTCGTCGGAATGATTCACGTTTGAATAAAAATTGATCATTATCGTAATACATTCCGTTTAAATTATCAACCCAACCGGCACGCAGATCTACTTCTAAAAAGGCTGCTGCGCCATGATACACATATAAAGCATTATGAGCCTTGGCTGTTTCAATGTAATATTCCCTTGCACTACGAACTGGTCCCACAACGTCAGGAATGTCACTATGATACAAGGCTAAAAAGCGCGAAATTGGACCTTCAGCTAAAAATTCATAGACCATATCAGCTTTAACGAGTCCTGTTTGTGGACGGGCTCGATTATGGTTATTTATCATAACCGCAAGCACGCGGTTGGTTGGTTTTTCATCTGTCCCTATTCCTGTTAGAGGGTACGTGAATTCAGGCTCTGGCTCCTCTTCCGGCTCTTCAAGCTCTTCTGGTTCACTTTCTTCCGCTTCAGGATTAGTTACCGGTTCAGTTTCCTGATCTTCTACTGGCTCCTCTTGGCCTTCCTCACTACAGGCAGCCAATAATAAGACTAAAAATGCTATCATGATTGTGATAAATTTTCTCATATTCCACATCCTCTTCTGTCTAGTCTGTTTCTATTTTAGCAGGTAAGAAAGTATAAATTTTAACTTACCTGCATAAGTGCAACTACGTCTCTGACTTCGCCTAAAAGGCTCGTCAATCGACGAGTTTTCTTTAACGCATGATAGCCGGAAAAAGTATTTCTTTTTTTATAACATCCATGATACCGACTGGCGTAATTCGAATGTAAGGTAAGTGTGTTGACGATAAGAATAATAACGTATAGACAGGGTCACTGTGCGAATAACCAAAGTCTTGGAGTAATTTCTTTAATTCTCTCTCTTTTTCAATTAACTCCTCCATTGGTATATTCGTCATCACACCTCTGATTGGAAGTGGTAATTCAAAGATCACTTCACCTGCATGGGCAATCACGATGCCACCACCTATTTCCTTCATTCGATCAAAAGCTAATTTCATATCTCGTTTACTTTTTCCAACTAAAATAATATCTCCCGTGTTGGAGTAAGAGCTTACTAACCCGCCTAGTCGTTTTGTAAACCCTTTTAAATAAGTTGATACGCGCCATTCACCATCACGATCGATTAGCATCACATAAGCTTCATCCTCTGATCGTGCCAAAACATTTTTGTCCGCTTCAGAACGAATCGGATAGGGTTTCATAATGACATCATTCACCATTTCCATTCCAACTGGCATTGAAAAACGCAATTCATCAGGGTCTAGCTCCCAATCAATCTCCATTTTGGTTAATTGGAATTTTTCCCAATCCATCTCATAAGGCTGACCGACATATTCATGATCTTTAACGATCCATTCTCCTTTGGCCAATACGGAGGCTGGTGTTGGGTCTTCCTTAGAATGTAAAAAATTAATATGTGCGACTCGTCCGGGGGCAATGCTGCCGAGACGGTTATCTAAAGAAAAATATTTAGCTGGATTAATCGTCGCCATCGAATAAGCATCCTCTAACGGAACACCTTCTTCAATGGCAATTTGAATACATTCATTAATAATACCTTTATCATAAAACGACGGCGTCGAACCATCTGTCGTATAAAGGACATAGTCCCAAACATTAAGTTCTAGTTCGTTAAGATCCTGAAGTACCTTTCTTAAGTCTGGTCGAATAGACGATTGACGAATCGCCGCATAATATCCAAGCTCAAGCCTACGGTACAGTTCTTCACCTGAAATGGATTCATGATCCCCATCAGCTCCCAATAATTTCATTTTCGTTAATGTTTTTTTAGAAGCACCAGGGAAATGACCTTCAACGACTTTGCGTAGACGCTTCGTTTCTTGCATCCAGTACAATCCACGTTCGTCTTCACGTAAAATATCCGGCCAGTTCGTAAGCTCGCCACCTTGAATGACCGCTTCATGATTTAGCCATTTTAATACATCTTCATCATCTAAAAACTCTACTTCCTCTCTTAGCTCTGATTGCGAGCTAAAGCGCGCCCACCAAAACAACGACACTGGCATGTTTTGTAACTCATCCAGTAGAGAAAACGCTTTCTTATCATCCAATAATAATAGCCACATCAGATTATCATTGACTAATGTAGACGTTCCTGTTTTCAGTGCATATTCCGCTAAAGAATGGGGATTATATAACTGAAATGGATGCGAATGTGGTTCGATATAGCCTGGGACTAAATATCGTCCCTTACAGTTGATCACTTCCGTTTTAGGTGACATTTTTTCTGGTAATTCTTCACCAACATAAACGATGCGATCTTCATAAATCCATATATTCGCCGTCATCCATTTTTTAAGAAAAACGTTTAAGTATGTTGCTTGCTTGAGAATTTTTGTTGGCGCCAGATGGCCGTCTACAACGGCAACATGCTCTCTTAGCTGTCGATTTCGCCATCTGTACAGATGTTCGTTCATCAATATCCCCCGTTTCAAACTATCATTACTTAGATTTTAATACATTAAAACTGTGAAGGGAAGGGGTAAAATGGGAAAACAAAACATTGGGACCATTAATGCTTTAACTCGAATTACGTGTGGCTTATTTTTTATCGTCTTTGGGACAGTTCGACTCATTAAGCGTCCATGGAACCAAAGCTACTGGACCATTGTATTATTATCAGCCATGAAAGTTGGCGAAGGTATTGTTCGATACTGCCCAGTTACAGACGCGGTTCAACAAAGAATGAACCAAGACGAGCATTCCTCCCAACACGATTCCGATGCAATTAATCCGAGTTAAGCCAAACTGTCAGATTTGATCTGACAGTTTTTTTATTTATCCAAAGGTACCGCTTCAAAGATAATCTCTTGTCTAACGGGCTCAGGGTCCTGATTATTTTGCTCCTTAAATACCGGTTTCTCAATTCGTTTAACCGGCATATATCCGTCCTTTTTGATTTGATCAACGCATTCATTTACCGATGAAAAATCACTCACTCTGTATCTTTTCTTCTTCACGTTTTAATCGTCTCCCCTTCACTTTCTTAACCCAGAAACCACCAAAAATTTGCCGTGGTTCATAAGCGATGATAAAGGCCTTAGGGTCAATGTCTTTAATCGTTTCATATAGCATAAACTCATATCGACGCGGTGTTAAAACTTGAATAACTAATCGGTCCCCTTCCATACCATAAGCAAACCAACTGGTCACCCCATAGCCTTTTTCCCTTAATGATTCCGTAAATGGAATATCTGGATTAGAAGATACCACATTAACCGTAATATAACCAATCGCAAGCTTTTCTTCAATCTTCATCCCAGAGATCACCCCTAACCCAAAACCTAAAGCATAAGCAATTAAGTTTTGGATTTGATCAAGGTTTTCTAAAACTAATCCAAGACCTAGCGTATAGGCTGTTATTTCAAATACTCCAACAGATGCAGCGAGATATCTTTTTCCTTTTAACGTAAAAATCATTCGAACCGTTAATAAAGATACATAGACAATATTTACACTTAAAATAATCACAAGCATGACGATGCCATTTTCAAGCATATCTGACATCTCCTTCCTCTCCAAATCAATTCATATATCAAGTCATACACCCATTGCATATGCTAAAACAAAACATTAAGTAGGTGATAAACATGAATTCATTCAAGCATATGCATGAATGGCGTGACAATATTGATCGATTTTTTGGAGAATCATTTTGGAATGAATTTGAAGGTATTCTAAAACCGAATATCCCGTACGTCAATATATATCGCAAAGATTATGAAATTTTATGTGTCATTAACATTCCCGGAATTCGGCAAATCAAACAAATTGACTGCCAAGTAGATGGCTATAATATTCAAATCGAAGGGGACATAACCATTCCAGCTTCAGGTTATGAATTAATTGAAGAAGAAATAGTACAAGGGAGCTTCAACCGAACGATTGAGCTCCCTTATAGAGTAAGAGATGACAAGGTCAATGCCCGTTATGAACATGGACTCGTCTGGATTCATTTATACAAAGACGTTCAAGACAATAAAAAGTCACGGTCCATCTCGATTAAGGATGGCGATAAATAACTTACGCTAAAAAGATAAAGTATAGAATGAATATCACAAATAAGCCATACATGATCGGATGAATTTCTTTACCGCGGCCTTTAACGATCATGGTAATGGGATAAAAGATAAATCCGACTGCTATACCTGTAGCGATACTATACGTCAGTGGCATCGCAATGACAGTTAAAAATGCAGGTACAGCGATTTCGAGCTTATCCCAATCCACTTCTTTTAAGTTAGCTGCCATTAAAATTCCGACAATGATTAAGGCCGGAGCTGTCACTTCGGAGGTTACAACACTTAATAATGGTGAAAAGAATAAAGCTAATAAGAATAAACCAGCTGTCACAACGGAAGCAAACCCTGTACGACCACCGGCACCGACACCTGTAGTGGATTCTATAAATGACGTTGTCGTTGACGTCCCTAAAACGGAACCCGCTACCGTAGCTGTTGAGTCAGAGAATAATGCGCGACTAGCACGTGGCAGCTTATCATTCTTCATTAAGCCACCCTGTGTTGCCACTGCGACTAATGTGCCGGCTGTATCAAAGAAGTCAACAAATAAGAACGTCATAATCACAACAAGCATCTCAAGCGTGAAAATTTCACCAAAATGATCAAGCGCCACACCAAATGTTGGTTCTAAGCTTGGAACAGATCCTACAACATCATTCACGCCTGATGGTGGGTCGATTAATCCAACGACCATACCCGCAATAGCCGTGACGATCATGCCATAAAAAACGCCACCCTTAAAGCCTTTAACTAATAAAATAACCGTCACAAACACACCGAAAATGGCTAATAAAGTTGTCGGTTCTGTAAGATCACCTAATGCCAAAAAGGTATCCGGGTTAGCCTCGATAATTCCCACGTTTGTAAGACCGATAAATGCAATATAAATTCCAATACCAGCCCCAACAGCTAGTTTTAAGTTTTTAGGAATCGCATTAATGACGCGTTCGCGAATACCAGTGAGTGTTAACACGATGAAAATTAGTCCTGAAGCAAGCACACCCGCTAAGGCTGTCTCCCATGGAATACCATAGCCTAATACAACCGTATAAGCAAAAAACGCATTTAAGCCCATACCCGGCGCTAATGCAATCGGATATTTAGCTAATAGCCCCATAATTAAAGTCCCGATGGCAGCGGCTAAAGCTGTTGCAGTAAAGATAGCGCCTTTATCCATTCTAGTAACTCCCTCGGGTAGATCGATACCATCAAGTGAAAGCACACTAGGGTTTACAAACAAAATATATGCCATCGCTAGGAAAGTCGTAATCCCAGCGATCGTCTCACGGCGATAGTTCGTACCGTGTTGATCGAACTTGAAGTAATTTTTCATTATGGTTTCCTCCCCTAGAAACACCAAAAAAACAAAAAACTCTTGGTTTTCACCAAGAGTTTTACGAGGAAAATTGCATTAAAGACAGTCGCCTATTATAAACATGACGACATCATCTATATGCGCAATCCCCGTAGTCGAACCATTTACGGTGGTCCGGTAGAAACTCTTAGGCCATATCCCTAATATTATACGAGGTGTTTCATTTTTTATTTTTTACAATTATACTTTACACGCCTTTACAAAATTCGTCAACCCAATAAATTTTCTACGACTCGATTCCAAAGCCTATAAATCTCATGATGATTACGATCTAACGGTTCATCACGATAAACCGTACGTTCATAATAACGCGTTAAGGCTGACATATCAGAGTGACCATACCAACGGTCAACTTTTTGTGCGTATTCATTTAACGTCTGACCCTCTTCAAGCGCCAGGCCTTGATTTGCTAATAATTTCAAAATAAATTGATAACCATCTGTAAACGTAGCGACATCTCGATTATGAGCCATTTGTTTCTTTTTCCACTTCCCAAGAATGGCGTACCGTTTTTTCATGACCAACCAGAAGATTAAACCGAGTAGCACGACAGCTACTCCGATTAACAGATATTTCGTCGGATTAGATAAGGAGAAGAAAGCTCCGGCTTGGTTTTCCTCCTCATCTTCACTGTCATCTGAATCTTCTTCTTGTAAATCAGGCTGTTCTGTTGGTTCTGGCGTTTGGTAATCCTGTTCACGCTCTAAAATATCATTAATATCTTCACCTGAAACAAAATTACTTGGGTTACTAAAACCAACCGTAGGCTCGAATGGTACCCAACCTACATTCGGAAAATAAACCTCAACCCATGAGTGAGCATTATTATTTTGAATTTCATACTCGGGTTGACTGCCTTCAAACATATCCTCGCCAACGACTCGTTCGCCACCTGTAAAGCCTTTTACCCATCTAGCTGGGATATCAATAGCTCTTAGCATAACGACCATCGATGTTGAGAAGTTATCACAATAACCGACTTGGCTTTCAAATAAAAATTGATCAACATAATCCTCATCATCGTCAGGCACAGGAACATCCTGTGTTTCATAGCGAAAGCCCTCTCGAGTAAAGTAATCCTCTATCGCCTTTGCCTTATCGTAACGATTATCTTCATCAGCTACGACCTCTTCAGCTAAATTTACCACTCTGTCAGGTAATGTATCTGGCAATTGAAGGTAATCAGCTAAATGGTCTTGATTTTGCCCCCCTGTAATTTTCCTCATTTCATTAATGGGGTAAAACGGTCTTAAAACCTCTAACTGATATTCATCAGGTAATCTATTTTCATCATCAACTATTGAAAACACTTCACCTGTAGCCGTATTATAATTCACCGTCATATTGTCTTGATTAGAAAGGATTTGCTCCGTTCCATACATATAAACTAATTTATTTAATAAACCCGGTTCTTCAAACTGGATATGGGCTTGATCTTCATTTAATTCAACGATATCACGATATTCCTGCAAGCCATGAACATCTCCAGAGGAATTCGTAAACTCACCTTCATCACTTCTTACCCAACCTTTTCCGGTATAGGTATCCTTCGTCTCGACCTTCCAATATTGCGACTTCGGTGCCTGTGCATAAAACACAGTCGTATCATCCATCACAAAGCCACCGCCAAGGCGCTGGTCATTTTCACCATAACCGATTTTCTGAACGCTACCACCCGGCCCTTCGCCACCAATTCCATTTTCCGCTGCACTCTGAAGAAATGGAACTGGATCTGGCCAAATCGGATCATATTTCGGTGCGGCATAACCGATGACCGTACTAAACCCAATCACAACCAATAAAGGCGCAACCCATTTCACTAACGTTTTCATAGGTGGTGTACGGAGTTTTTCCTTTTCAACCATATGCTGAAGATGAGCTATGCCAAGCAATGCGACACCTATCACAAACGCTCGCAAAATAGCGTTCGTCGCATCAAAGGTTGTAAACGTATCAAGCACGGTTAAATAAATAAACGTAAATAACGTAAATGAGAACGGCTTCTTCCGTACAGCAAACCAGTAATATAATAAATAACTCATCATCCATAAGAGAATGAGGAATAAAAAGGTTCTAAAGCTCGATGATAATTGAAACCAATCCTGTGAAAAAACAGCGGACAGATTCACCTGAATATCCGCGAATAATTGCGCAAACCATTCTCTAGAAAGGAATGGTTCATTAAAGAAAATTTGATGAAGGACAAATAACATCCCTAAAAATTTTAACGGTGATACAATCCACCATGGTAGATAAGATGCCGATAAAATAAAGCATAAAATGATATACAAGAAAAAGGCTGACGTATGACCTGTATCCGTAACTTGAGCCAGTGGATAAATCCACTCAAGAAGTAGAATTAATCCACCAAAATACAAGACTAGCGATATGATTTGATTTTCTTTCTTGACGTCTCGCATCAGGTATTCACCTCTATCGATTTCCGTGTCAATCTATCTTCATGGAGCCAAGTTACGATTATGCCATGTTGATCAAGCTGATCGAACGAAGACCTTAGCTCACTCGTCATCTCATGCTTACCTTTAATAAAAATCAAGCTAATTTTAGCATCCTGTTGATTAATCTGTAAAAGCGATCGGAATAATCGTTGGTCGATATGATGTGTTATGACAACTAGATTACGATCATTCGAAATTAACGTTCCTTCTTTTAATAGTTTTAAAGAAAAAGGCGCTTCTTCTTCAACCAACTGAATTTCTGAGAGGAAGCGCGTTAACTGATCTAATTGGCGTCTCCCTTGATCTAATTTCACTTCCCTACGTTGATTGCCAATCGCAACGAAGGACACGCGACCATGGTCACCAATAGAATGTCGTGCAATCGAGTTAGCTACTTCAACACATGCTTCAAACGCTAGCCAATCCTTTTCATCTTGATTGATTACATTTAACACAATCGCTAAATCCTTATGCTTCTCCTGTTCAAACTCCTTTGTGACAAGCTTTTGCTTTTTAGCTGTCGTTTTCCAATCTAACCAAGAAACACGATCACCTGGCGCATAATCTCTTACACCCGAAACTAAATTCGTATGATTGGCTTTGATCGAATAAGCACTTTGTTCGCCTTCTTCAAAATGTGCTATTTCTGAATTTATATTTAAATTAATTTCCCTTGGTTCAACTAAAAGATCCATTGGAACGGAGTAGACCTTCTCTTTTTTTACAAGTCCAAGGAAATCACCTGTTAAGATTTTAACATTTTCAAGATGGTGCTTCCCCCTTGGAATTGAAGGAACTTCATAGGAGTAAACCACACGTCTTCTAAACCGCGGAAATAAAATCGTTTTATTCATTTTACGGTTTAACAAAGATTCAGGCTTCCGTAAATATTGGTATTTAAAATGCCGCGTATCACTGTAATTAATGCTTCTCGGTAATTGATCCTCGACAATAATAAATAATATCGGAAACGGGATTGGACTTTTGATCGTTAAATTGACATTTAACGTCTGCCCAGCCTGCATGTGTTTTCTTGATACGTGACGTTCAACTTTCAATAACGACAACGGGTAAAATATCATTAAAAATGAATAAAGCAATATCGGCACAAAACCAAAGAATAAAAACCAGCTCACAAATCCACCTTGAAACATTGCATACGAAAATAATGCCCCAAGTAACAGCAATACTAGGATAAAACGGATAATCGTTCCTATTGGTTTTAACATATTAACCTCGTTCAATCGGTACAATTGTTTTTTTGACAATGTCATTAAGAATGGACGCTGGTGTTTTCCCTTCGAATTTGGCCTCGGAAGAAATAATCACCCGGTGACCTAATACGTGTGAAGTTAAATGCTTAATATCATCTGGTAAAACATAGTCACGCTTTTGAATAAAGGCATAGGCTTTTGCCGCTTTCATCATAGAAATAGATGCACGCGGACTGGCTCCGAGTTCAAGTAATGGATGCGTTCTAGTGCCATTCACAATGTAAACAATATATTTTTTAATCGCATCACTAACATAAACATCCTTAACTTCCTCTTGAAGCTGGATGAGATCTTCCTTCTGCATCACAGCATCTAAACGATCAATCGGATGTACAGACGACGTCCGATCAAGCATTTGAATTTCCTCATCCTTCGTTGGATACCCAAGACTTAACTTTAGTAGAAAACGATCCAACTGGGCTTCAGGTAATGGATAAGTCCCCTCATACTCAATCGGGTTTTGTGTCGCCATCACAAAAAAAGGACGCTTTAATTCCATTGTAGTCCCATCAACCGTAATATTTCTTTCCTCCATACTTTCTAGTAAGGCGGATTGTGTTTTCGGCGAAGTACGATTAATCTCATCGGCTAATACAATGTTTCCTAAAATCGGACCTGGACGAAACTCAAAATTCATCTCTTTCTGATTATAAATGGAAACACCTGTCACATCAGATGGTAACAAATCAGGTGTGAATTGAATTCGTTTAAATTCCAAGTCAAATGACTTTGCCAACGCCCGAACAAGCATTGTTTTACCTACACCAGGTACATCCTCAAGTAAAACATGCCCCTCAGCAAGTAAAGCTAATAGACTTAATTCAATGGCCTCACGATTTCCGACCATAACTTTTTCCATATTATCTAACAACTGTTCAACCTTTGATTGTTGAGCTGTCATCTGTTGTGTCATCCCTTCTACCTCCTATTACTAACTTCTATCTCTCTAAACAAAGAAATCTAACTTGCTTAGAATATGCACCCAGCATTTGGGTTACTTTAACAAACAAAATCTTACATTTTGCCTAACTCTATCATACTATAAAAGTTTAACTAATTGTCAGAAAAATTATACTATCAATCTTTATCTTTCTGTGATTTTTCTTGTAATCTTTTCATATTCTCACGATAGTTCCGACACTTTTCTTTAAAGCAGGTCGGACGAAAATCCTTGGGTAGTCGGTCCTTAAATTTTTCATAACAAAAACACTTCTCCATGTTATTCCCCTTCAACTTATGCTTAACTCTATGATAACATTAATATATTTTGATTCGTTTGTAAAAAATAGGATTTCAGTTGATGTTTTCTGAAGTTTCAGAAAGTTATTTGATGAAATTGAGCATATGCCTGATTTACAGAAAAAAGTGATGTACTTCACTTATTAGTTTTTGCTATGGGGCAGATAGTGGACTTTTTATGGTTTGAGGGTTAAATCAGAGCTTGCGGAATAAGACACTCCCGTTATCCTTAAAAACTAATGCTCGAATTTTATATTCCCGTTTATTTTAATGGTAAACATGGACAGCTTTACTTGTAACCTTTTAATTTGTTGAGTTTGTGGCTTTTGTTGATTGTGTTGAATATAATGGGGTATAATAATAAAGAAAGGAGTTAATCACAGTTAATAAATAATTAGATTCTCCACAATGAAATGTGTCAGACATTGAAAAAAGCAGATTCTTCCTTTAACCGGTTTTCATTTAAACCACTAGCGGCATCTTCAAAAATATGATTAATTTTGTAATTATTGGAAACAGAATATTCTGCTAGACGTTCTTTCATGCGCTAACAATACAGCATCTTCCGCATACCGTTTATTCACCTTAAATGGGTTAGGTTGTAAGATTATTATTCTTGAAAAAAAAGTATAAATGGAGAGCAAGAACTAGTTGAGGACTTAATCAAAGGCAGCGTAAGTATCTAGGAATGTTGCTTCATAACATAAACAATTTTAAAGACATCCATTTATGGTCATTATGGAATGTCGTTCATAAAACCTTATGGTTAGACCAACATCAAATGAAACTGAAGGAGGTGTAACCTGGGGCTAAAATCTACTTTACTTGCGGTAGCTGATCTACGGAAGAAATGGTTTTATCGCAAGCAGCCGTCCCTAACAGGGAACCGTAGATTGTCTTGTACAGTAGGTACATGACAGAGGGTGAGAACCCTCTTCTAACGGAATGGAGTAAGAATCTTCACGGTATGTCACGTTTTCTTGGTTCAGTGGCGATTTAGATTTTTATAGATTTTAGTAACCAGGTAATCACTTGATTGATATGCAAAAGCATGATCAAGATAAATTGTGGGAAAGTGTACTAACTCTAGCAGATATTGATGTCGACCAGGCAAAAGCCGTCTTTAAAGTCGTTATTGAAAGGTTTTTGCATAAAGTTGGTATGTTTACACCACTTGTATCAAAAATCCCTCTATCACTTCCTAGTTCAGAAAAAGCTCATGTACTAAGAAAACTTGAAAACGAAATGTTAGAAATATTAAGTCATAACGATAAAGATAAAAAGTATGAACTGTTGGTTGAATATATCGATAACATTAGTGATTTATCTGAAGAAGATTCGTTACTTATTCGAAGAAAAATTTTAGCATCCATTCTCAGTGAAAAGATAGAAAATAGACAATCTATTGAAATAAACGAAATAACTCCTGAATATCAAATTAAACAAGAGAAGACAACTTCATTCTATACACCAAAAGAAGTATCAAAAAAAATGGGATTAAGTGACCAAACAATTCGTCGTATGTGTGAGAAAGGTAAGTTTCCTGGTGCCTATCAAACAGGTGGTGGACATTGGAAAATACCGCATAATGCCTTTATTACAACACCAGAACAAGACCAAAAGGCTGACGAACTTTTCGAACAAATTAATGCTATCAACGAGAAAGCAGGGGACGCTGATGAATTTGATCTATGATGCCTCGAATCCTCCAAAGATTTTCGTTGATACAACTATACTATGTGGCGCTTTACGTGTTGATGGGATTAATCGTGCTCTTTTAAAAGCAGCTCGGTTCCCCCATCTTTATAAACCAATTATTTCTAGAGTTTGTCTATTTGAATTTGTCCGAAATGCTTCAAAAGGCCTCGGTAAGAATCGTAATAAGGTTTTTTACACACCTCAACAGATTGAAAAGTTTATCGATCACTTTTTAGATCCCATTTTCAAGTATTACATGGGCTTACCAGTGAATAGTTTAATTGGAAGATATAGTGTCGAAACTATAATTAATAAACATCGCCCCATTGGAGATGTATTGATAGAATTAAGTGCCTGTGTTCGTGAGACCGCTCTTGAAATCGCGGCGTCACAAGATATGTCTGTACCACTACGTGAATTTGATCAAAATGATTTTCATGTTTGGATTACAGCAATTCAAGAAGAAGTGACTACATATTAACAACGAACCATCATCGCTTTCCATCCGAAATTGGCCGAATCAAACGTATCTTATTTGAACAATTATTGAATTATTAGTCCTTACCAAATGCAATTTATATCCACTGTTTTTAAATTTAACTAAGGGGAAAGAAAAATATAAACCACTGAATATTACAATTGAAATGCACCCATTATAGTAATATTATCAAAAAAATATGTCATTAAAGACATAAAACCATCCCCTATACATTCTAAAGGATGGATAACAAATAATTAATTCGTTTTTCCATATTTTTATATTGTCTTCGAAGACGAAAATACATCACATAAGAACACTGTTCCTGCTACATTATGTAACAAAGAAAGAGTTCTATCATTTTGAGTGTTCATCGAGAAACAGAATTAATGTTTCTTGTAATGTATTTATTTCTTCATGAATTCTATCATGCTTTGGAGTGTTTGAAATCTCAAAGATCTCAAGTAATTGTTGTTGACTGAGCCATTGTGTCAAAAATATACAAAAATGGGCAGCGTCAGCTTTAGACAAATCAGTACTAACGCCATTCTGTGCAGCAGTGTCTAGAAAATAGCCAAGCTGTTCCATTGAGAAAATCGCTGGTGATACAAGACTTAGTGAATCAATATTTTTAGGGATTTCACCTAATGCTGTTCCATAAACTATACGTAAATTGTTTAAATTAGTTCTCATTTTATTTTGAATACGTCTGTCCTTGAGACTAGATTTAGGATTGTTATTAGAAAAAATCCTAAAAAATAACTGTGACTGACTTCGAATCGTTTTAGACATTAAATGGGGTAATCGACTTGAAGCGGATTGCCTTCATTATTGATTCAAATTCTCGGTTTTACACTTTTATTTTTCAATCGGTAGGGATTGATCTGCCGTCCATTCTGACATTGAACCATCGTAGACAGAAACATTTTTTTGTCCTAATTTGTTCAATAACAAGGCGTTCCAAGTTGCCGCGATTCCACCACCACAATATGTGATGATCAATAAAACTATTAAGTATTTGGTATTGAGGATAAAAATCTTTAACTTCTTGAAATTCTCTATGTAATTCTATAATTTTTTAGAAAGTATATCATAGTTTTTAGAAAATTTCATTTATTTTTACAAATTAAGGATTCTGTTTTAACGAGGTGACCTATGTACAATAGAAGAAATATTAATATCCTAATTACTGATAATGCAATATCTATCTTTTCATCAACTTTTGGGACTTTTTTAATTTCATGGATATTATATGAACTAACAGGATCAAAATTTGCTATGGGTGGACTATGGTTATTAACTATAACTACTCAAATTTTAATACAATTTATATGTGCACCCTATATGGATAAATGGCCAAAGATTAAAGTTATGATATTATCAGAATCCTTTAGATTAATTGCATTCACCTTATTATTATTCAACTTCTTTTTTGGGTGGAATGATATATTTATATTTTATTCTGCCGTATTACTTAATTCAGTTACTTTATTTGAACCTGCTTTAAATTCAATCATTCCGTCTATAGTAAATGAAGGAAAACTTGTAATGATTAACTCTAAAATAGCAAGTATTAATCAATTAGTTAGATTTATAGCCTATCCACTTGCTGGTGTAATAATTGGTATTATAGGAACCAATAATTCAATCGTTTTATTAGTCATAATTTCCTTGATTTCAATAACACTACTAATGCAATTTAAATATGAAATTGTTTCAGGACAATTAAAAGAAAAGTGGTGGAATCAATTTAAAAAAGGTTTGGACGTGTATAAACATAATAAAATCCTTATATTTATGGGGGTACTTATAGCTGTAACTAATTTTGGTGTTTTTGCGACCATTTCAATGCACGTACCTTATGTAAATGAGATCTTGAATGGCGGTTCATTTGAATATGGATTATTTGCAGGATCCTTCCCTCTTGGTTATATAGTAATGTCTTTTATAATAGGAAAAGTTAATGAACCGAAATATAAGTTATCTTTTATGATGTTAGCACTGTTTATTGGTGGCTTAACATTCTTAGGACTTGGATACACAAATATTTTGGGAGTTGCAATTTTATTGGAATTTATTGCAGGATGTGCAATGCCAATGTGGAACATTTATAGCACAACAATATACCAAAAATTAGCGCCTGAAAACTATCGTGGACAAGTTTTTACAGTTAGATCAATAATAGCAACAGCGGCTACACCATTTGGTATAATTTACGGGTCAATAATATCTTCTTTGATTGGATTACCATTTATGTATATCAGTATTGGGATTCTTACCTGTTTTACTTCCTTACTGGGTATTATAATTCTTTCATATAAAATGAAAAATAAATCTAACATAAAATATGAGGTGGGGTAACATGGAAGTTTCATTAAAAAACAATATTCAAGAAGAAAAGAAAATTATACAGGAAAAAATAAGCTATCACATCTATGAGATTTTAAAATTAATAGGAGAAGATCCTGAACGAGAAGGGTTATTAGATACACCTAATAGAGTTGCAAAGATGTATTTAGATATATTTAGCGGGATAAATTTAGACCCTAAATTAGAACTTAACACATTATTTGAAGAAAAGTCTAATGACTGGATAATTATTAATGACATTACGTTTTATAGTACCTGTGAACATCATTTAGTAACATTCTATGGAAAGTGTCATATAGGGTATATACCAAATGAAAAGATTGCTGGTCTTAGCAAATTTGCAAGATTAGTCGATGTTTTATCTAAAAAACCTCAAGTTCAAGAAAGACTAACAAATGAAATCGCAGATTGCATTGATGAAGTACTTAAGCCTAAAGGAATAATAGTAAAAGTTGAAGCAGAGCACTTATGTATGTGTGCAAGAGGTGTAAAAAAGCCAGGAAGTAACACTATAACACAAACAAAAAAGGGCGATCTTAACCAAAGGGAAATTTACAATTTTTTACAATTAATAAATTAGTAAAATTGTACATACCTTTTAATCGCGAAGGGATTGTAAAAAGGCTCGTTAGTTCTATCAATCAAATTAATAGATGGGTAGATGTTGTGTTTCCTGAACTTAGAAAAGTGTTTAAGGACATCAAAGGTAAAGGGGCAATCGCTACTCTTCGATTATTCCCAACACCAGTAGAACTATTTAATAAAATTAAAATTCTTCTTAAAAAGATACTGTATTGTCTCCTCCTACCCATTAACAAGCCCTTTTATGAGTCTTGTAACTAGTATTGCTGAAGAACATCCTTGAGAGAGTTAACGAATATCTAAAAAAGGTGCTCTTATAACCATGCTTTTCTTAAAAGATTTACACCAAGTTCGATTTCATCATAAGAAAGACCGCTAAACCCTAATTTAATCATTGGCCGATCCGGATGGTTTTTTATGAAATAAATCGAAGTTGGTCGAACTTTAACACCATAAAGAAAAGCCCGCTCGATTAGCCATTCTTCTGAATGCCCAAGATATACCTTAATTAAAACGTACAAACCGGACTGTTCGCCAATAATGGATATACTTTGCCCAAAATATTTTTTTAATAAGGATACGAGGTATTCCATTTTTCGTTTATAAACAAGGCGCATTCGCTTAATGTGCCGATTCCATTCCCCATTTTCCATAAATTTAGCCATTGTAAATTGACTAAAAAGTGAAGTTGAGCTTTCGAAATTCAGGAACTGATTTTTATAACGGTTTATAAGCTGCTTGGGTAACACCATATAGCTTAAACGTAGTCCTGGAAGAAAAGACTTTGAAAAATTACCCAGATAAATGACTCTTGTTGAATCAATAGAAGCGAGCGCTGGAAACGGCCGTTGCATATATCGGAATTCACTATCATAATCGTCTTCAATAATGTATCCCTGTACCTTGTTTGCCCAGTGAATGAGCGTTTGTCGTTGTTGAATGGACATGCTTACACCGTACGGACTGTGATGAGAAGGTGTTACATAAATTAAAGCTGAATCCATTTGTTCAAGTTGCGAAAGATCTGCACCTGTTGCATATACCGGTAAATATTCAAGTGAAAAATGATGGAATTGAAAAGCTTCCCTTGCACCATCGAACCCTGGATCTTCTACGATAATACCTGAATAATCTTCCTTTAGTATATGTCCAAGATTGATAAGCATTTGTTGTGTACTGCTACCGATCATAATGGCATCCGCATCTGTTCTTACTCCCCGTGACTGGAGTAAGTATGCAGCAATTTGTTCGCGCAGACTCACCTCTCCAAAGGGCTCTCCATACCGAAAGCTCTCAGGTAACGTTAAGACCTCATTCGCTATTCGCCTCCATATTTTCAAGGGGAAATGGGATTGATCAACAGCATCTGTCCGAAAATCGACACGAACCGACTCTTTCTTTCTCGCCCTCTTTTTATTAGGGAGGATTGGTGATTCCTGGTATAAAGATGGTTCTAATGGATTGACAAAATATCCTTTTCTCCCTTCCCCGCGAATATAACCCTCTGCTACAAGCTGATTATATGCCATTAGGGTTGTATTACGGCTTACTTGAAGAGACTCAGCAAGTTGCCGAATGGAGGGTAGCTGTTCATCAGCTTTCACATTGCCTTGTTCAATAAATAATTTGAACTGCTCGTAGATTTGTTTGTATTTGGGAGAGCTATCGTTTAAGGCAAAAAGATAATTTTTCATATGCAATTTCTCCTGACATGCTTTTTTATTTTATATTGTATCTTTTTAAATGTCAGTTTATATCATAATATATTTTATATGAACGATAAAATATTTCAAACACAAAAATAGATAAGGAGTGATGATGATCTATATTCCAAAGCAATTTGAAGTCAAAGATGAAGAAGTGATTTATGAGATTATGGAGGAAAACAGCTTCGCTACGCTATTCTCCCAACATCAAGGTCATCCGTATGCAACCCACCTTCCTTTGATTTTAGATAAAGAAAAAAGATATTTGTACGGCCACTTTGCAAAACCGAATACGCAGTGGAAAGATATAGAGGGACAGGAGGTACTTGCCATTTTTCAGGGACCGCATTGTTATATCTCGTCTTCCTGGTATGAAACAAATCAAGCTGTTCCGACATGGAATTACGTAACAGCTCATGTATTCGGAAAGCTTGAGATCATAGACGGGAAAGAAATGATGGATTCCCTTCATCAAATGGTGTTGAAATATGAAGGTCCAAATAGTTCATATCAATGGGACCAATTAGATGCTCATTTTTTAGAAGGGCAAGCAAAAGGCATTGTTGGATTTAAAATCAAGATCGATAATATCGAAGGAAAGGCAAAGTTGAGTCAAAATCATTCCCCTGAGCGATTAAAGCTTGTTATTTCACAACTTGAACAATCCACAAGTAAAGATGAGAGGGAAATTGCTTCTCAGATGAAAACAATTCTTAGAAAGATAGATTAAAGGAATAAATGTACTCTTTGATGAACAAAACTTATTAAAATATCTCAATTGAAGCAAATAAAGCTCATGGATAACACATCATAACAATAATCTTGAAAGCGAGGAATATGTATGCGTTTTGAAACAAAAGCCATTCACTCCGGGCGTTCGATTGACAAATCAACGAGCTCGGTCACCATGCCAATCCATCTCTCTACGACATTCGAAAGATCTCCAGATGGTTCATATCCAAATGAATTCGAATATAGCCGTGAAAGTAATCCCAATCGTCGTGCTCTGGAAGATTGCCTCACATCGCTCGAGGATGGGTATGATTGCGTCACTTTCGCATCAGGGATGGCAGCCATTACTTCATTAATCGAGGCACTTCCTTCGGATAAACCACGTCGGGTTATTATGCCAAACGATATGTATTTTGGTATTCGTTCCCTTCTTTCGGAAACGGATATTGGATCAAAGTTTGACATTGTGATTGTTGACATGACAGACCTTGATGAGGTTGAGAAAGTGATAAAACGTGCGCCTACCGGGCTGGTTTGGATTGAGACACCTTCTAATCCACTTCTGAAAGTTACCGATATTGAAGCAGTGGCACAGATAGCGCAAGAGGTCGGTGCGTACACCGTTGTTGACAATACGTGGGCTACTCCAGTTCTACAGCGCCCACTCAACTTTGGAGTTGATTTCTCACTCCATGCTGTGACCAAATATATCGGAGGACATAGTGATTTAATGATTGGTGCAGCTATCACAAAATCCGATAGCCCCATGTTGGCCAATCTCCGGGCTTGGCAGCATTCAAAAGGTGCTGTGCCTTCTCCATTCGAATGCTGGCTTGCTCTACGCGGCGTTCAAACGCTTGCCCAGCGTATGGAGACTCACTGTTCAAATACATCGGCAATGGCTGATTTTTTGAAACATCACCCGAATATCGAAGCCGTTCATTATCCCGGCCTTGCTGAACATCCGGGACATGATATTGCATCTCGGCAAATGAGTTCATTCGGCGGTATGTTGTCCTTTCAGGTAAAAGGCGGTCAGGATGAGGCAATGGCTGTTGCTGCAAAGGTGCAATTGATTACCCGTGCTACAAGTCTGGGGGGAACACATAGCCTCATTGAGCACCGTGCTTCAGTTGAAGGAAGCACAACAATGGCTCCATCCAATCTATTACGTGTATCGATTGGGCTCGAACATGTGGATGATCTCAAAGAAGATTTATTACAGGCACTGGAATAAGTAAAATAAAATTACATTCAGAGGGGATAATTCTTATTCGCCTCTGAATGCTAGTTGAAGAAATATTCCCTGACTTTTGGGAAAAGGTTCTATTTATATTTAACATTAGAACATTTATCCAACAATATGGCCCGATTGCGGAAGACTTAACTCCGATAAATTAAACTTCTTTAATTAAAGTACATTCTTTAATAAACAAAATATTATGTTGCACAGTCTATTTGTACTGTGCAGTACTGTGCAGCAAATGAATCTGTTGTTTTTTGTCTTCTTTTTCCAGAAGGCCAGTCAAAGTTAAAATCAATGCAAAGAAGACCAAAAGTATATACCTCTCCTGGTCTTTTGGTTATTAAATCAAAAATCTATACTGGGTGACCTTTACTGAATATTCCAAAATTCACTTTGAAAGTATGAGTTTCCCATGATTTTTATTGTTAGTTGGATCATTAAAGTAATAGCCAGTCATTGAGTCGTCGATTATTTGTAAACGTCCATAGCCACGGTGATTGCTCATGCCCTTCTTATAATGTTCAGGATCTTTATCATTGTAATAGGAATAAAACAAATTTATCCCTCCACCGTCATTAACTTTTAATGATGCTGTGTAACTAGATGACTTAGAATAGTTAAACTTTCCTCTTATGCAAACCTTGGACCACGTTTGTTCAATAATCAACACAGCTGGAAAGCTCTCTTGAAAATCATAATAAGAAGAACTAAATTCTCCTTTCCAAGTGCCGTTTAAGTTTGGTGTTTGAACTAAACCAATCTTTTTAAGTAATTTCCATTTCCAAATAAACTTATCAAATAGAGAATATAAAATACCAAACAAACCCATAGCTGCTATTGATACCGTAAATTCTATGAAAGGAATAGTAAGTATTATTGCATTTATGAAAGAACTTACTAGACCCGAAATTATGATAGATATTGCTGCCAATCCAAAGAAAATTTTATTACGTTCTATATCAATACTATATTCATGCATCTTTACCACTCATTCCAAAGCGTAATAGCTTGATTTATAAATGTGCGTGCATCATCTTCATTCCATTGTTCTTGACTATTGCCAAACAGGTAAATCTGTTCATTCTGACATATAAATTGTGACATGGACTCACGGTTATCTTGTAGCCATTTTAGAACGTTATAAACTCTTGTCGCGATGCTTGGCTCATCATAACAATGATCAGATACATTGTATAATAAATTCTCTACAAAATAAGATGGAACTTGTTCTTTATTAATCATATCTTTTTCAATCAATTTCTTTTTAAAGTTTTTAAATATCCTTATTGTAGGTTTATATCTCATACTAACCCGCTGATTTTTAGTAGCTCCTTTTGAAAAGTGTTCTTTTGGATAATTAACTACACTACGTTTTTCAGTTGTAGTATAGAATTTTATCCCTGGTATATATTCTCTTTCTTCGGCACTTTCCCCAAAGGATGTGTACTTTCGATATTCAAAACAAGGAACAACATCAGCTTCATAGGTGCCATCATCTATTTTTATTGATTTATTACCTACCTCCACATTATGTACGCCAAAGGAGTCTTCAAGTGTTTCGATTACTTCGCTCTTATAATCCTCCCAAGTATAAGTGGCCTCACTAAATGCTCTCTCATAAATTGCTTTTTCAAGTGTATCTAAATCCGAAACATCACTAAAGAAAGTTGCGTCACTTTGAACTACAACATCAACATCACTGTTTCCATATATGTTTGTACTATTTCTATATGATCCCTGAAGATAAATTTCTAGTTGATTTTTTCGCTGAACCTTTGACTGAGATCCAGTTAGCTTTCTTTCTATTTTTTCTCTTAAACTTTTCGGTGTTTGTGTAGCCCCTTGATTCGACCAGGTTTCTAATGTTGATGCAGGTATAGCCATAGCTCTCCCCCTCACTATTTTTTAATATTCGTAGTATTCAATTCAATAATATAACTATATCATAAACGCGTACCTATTAAGAACAAAGGAATTCTTCAGTTTTATTAATAAAGTATTCCTTCATGATAATATTCAAATACTGATCAGAGTTTAAGTAGACTACCTCTAAATTAAGTTTTCTACAATCTGGCTCATTTGTTAAAAACAAACACTTTTAAACCTCTTTTCTTATCAACAAAAGTATTTAAGTGATTAAATATTTCTTGGAAATCGACAACTTCAATGTGATTATCTCTTAGTAATTGCAAATAGCTAGGTGGAGAATAGTATTCATGTATAACGAAACGTTTTATTTTCCTTCCTTCTGTCCACCATTGAATCGAATTGACTCCATCAGGCGCTACACCATCACTTAAATAATCTTCGATTTTTCCAAAATAATCTATAATTTTATTAGCAACTTTCTTTTCATTAACTATCGCCTTAACTTGTATAATATGAATCTCTTTATCATTGATTGCAAGCACATCTATGTCCGTCCAACTTTGTGCCTTATAAGTCTGAGTCTTCCCGTTTTGAATTCTAGTTCGAGTAGTTATGATAGGTATCCAATAATTCGTCTGTACAAAATAACCCTGAATTCGGTAAAACTCACTAACTAATTCTTCAACAAAATTCGCTGACATTAATAATCATTCCTTTTCAGTATGTTCCCTCTTTAACTTCTATAACCCATTAGTAAAATGTCCAATAAGCTGTATATTGTTTGCAAACACTAATTTATGTCAGCCAAATAGTTGTTCACTTCAACCCGATTCATTAATATCATTTTGCAACATTAAGAAATAACTCATTACGTCACTTTCTATTTAATGAATGCAGTAATTCATATATCAACTAGTTTCTACAAAAACTTACAAATTCCTTCTATGATTGGTTTTGTTAGCCCGTATTTCTTTTTTGCGGAGTAATATCTTTTGGACTTAATAAAAACTCCCTTATAAGGACCCATAATTTTATTTTTAATCTCTCTACTTAAAAAAGGAGCATATCAGAAACAGGAAGCGGGTATACTTTTTTTATTTAATAGTATTGGTCTAAATTCAATTATTGAATTAAATATCTTTAATGTTACTCACGTTTTCCTTCGTGAGTTATCTTTGCATATTTAATTGTAGTATCTGGCGATCTATGACCTAGCAATTCTTTAATAGCTACGAGTTCAGTTCCATTATTTAATGTTAATATTGAGAAGGTATGTTTAAAACATGTGGACTTTATTTTGTATTGCACCCGGCCCTTTATTACAAGTGGTTTGTTAATGTATTAATTTTTTTATAGTGGGAATAATTCATTAAAATACGTTACTCAAGAGGTGTTAAATAAATTGAAAGGTCATGTTTACAGAAGAGGATGCACATGCAAAAAAAGAAAGTGTACGTGTGGAGCTAAATATACTTTTGTTGTCGATATTGGAACTGACCCTAAAACTGGGAAGAGAAAACAAAAATCAAAAGGTGGATTTAAAACTAAGCAAGAGGCAGAATTAGCATTAGCATCATTAATACATGATATTCAAGCTGGTACTTTCATAAAAGAATCTGAGGAATTATTTAAAGACTTTGCTAAAAGCTGGCTAGTTATTTATGCTGAAACAAATTTGGTGAAGCCAGGAACTATTAGAGTAAGACAACATGAAATAAATAACCTTTTACCTTATCTTGCAAATTTAAAGCTCAAACATATTAATAGGGAAACTTATCAAAATGCATTAAATGATTTAAAAGAGAAAGGGTACGCAGATAATACTTTAAGTGGCATTCATCGTACTGGTAGAATGATATTTAGAAAAGCAATTGAAATGGAAAAAATCAAAAGAGATCCTACAGAATTTGCTTACATAAGAAAAACTAAAAAATCAGTTGAAGATTTAGAAGCAAACGAAATACCAAAATACTTGGAAAAAGAAGAATTAAATCTTCTCTTACAAACGGCTAAAGAAAAGGGATTATTTTTAGACCACTTAATGTTTTTAATACTTTCTTTTACTGGAATACGTGTAGGTGAGTTAGTCGCACTTAAGTGGAGAGATGTAGATTTTAATCAACACACCATAAGAATTACAAAGACCTATTACAACCCAACAAATAACACTCTTAAGTACCAATTAGTACCACCGAAAACCAAAAAATCAAAACGTACTATTAGTATAGATGAAGAAGTTATAGTTCACTTAAAAAGGCATTTAGCTTTACAAAATAAAATTAAAATGAAAAAACGTAATATGTACCATGATGAAGATTTTATTTTTACGAAGAAAGAGCGGCATCCAGGATACCCTATTTTAATCAAGGTTGTTGAAACTAGAATGAAACGTTTATTAAAGATAGCTCAGCTAAATGAAGATCTCACACCTCATTCCCTAAGACATACCCATACTTCATTATTAGCTGAAGCTAATGTCAATTTAGAAATTATTATGGAAAGACTAGGTCACACTGATGATCAAACTACAAAAAATATATATTTGCATGTAACACAAGAAATGAAAAAAGAGGCTTCTCAAAAATTTGGTGAATTAATGAGAAGCCTCAAAAAATAATTCTTATGTTATCAAAATGTTAGCATTTGATTAATTTCTAATTTAAAACCCTTGTGCATCAAAGGGTTCAGGCAGCTATTACATCATGCCCGGCATGCCGCCGCCCATGCCGCCCATGTCAGGGGCGCCACCTTCATTTTCGTCTGGGTGGTCAGCAACAACCGCTTCAGTTGTTAAGAACATGGCTGCAACAGATGCAGCGTTTTGTAACGCAGAACGCGTCACTTTTGTAGGGTCAACAATACCTTTTTCAATCATGTTCACCCATTCGCCAGTTGCTGCGTTAAAGCCAGTGCCGATTTCTTCATTTTTAAGGCGTTCTACAATAATAGATCCATCTAGACCAGCGTTTTCAACGATTTGACGAACTGGTTCTTCTAATGCGCGAAGTACGATGTTTTGACCAGTTGCTTCATCGCCGCTTAAGTCTAGTTCAGATACTTTCTTGTAGATGTTTACAAGCGCTGTTCCACCACCGGAAACAATACCTTCCTGTACAGCAGCACGAGTAGAGTTTAGAGCGTCTTCGATACGAAGTTTACGTTCTTTTAACTCAGTTTCAGTTGCAGCACCTACTTTGATAACTGCAACACCGCCTGCTAGTTTAGCTAGACGTTCTTGTAATTTTTCTTTATCAAAATCAGATGTCGTTTCGTCTAATTGTGCACGAATTTGGTTGACGCGTGCAGCTAGCTTATCTGCATCACCAGCACCTTCAACGATTGTTGTATTTTCTTTTGTGACAACAACTTTAGATGCGCGACCTAGTTGATCAATTGATGCACTCTTCAAATCTAGACCTAAGTCTTCAGTGATTACTTCTGCACCAGTTAAAATTGCAATATCTTCAAGCATCGCTTTACGACGATCACCAAATCCAGGCGCTTTAACAGCTACAGCATTAAATGTTCCACGAAGCTTATTCACAACTAATGTTGCAAGTGCTTCACCTTCAACATCTTCTGAAATAATTAAAATTGGTTTACTTTGTTGAACAACTTGTTCTAATAAAGGAAGCACTTCTTGGATATTAGAGATTTTCTTATCTGTAATTAAGATATAAGGGTCTTCTAAAACAGCTTCCATTTTATCTTGGTCAGTTACCATATATGGAGAAGCGTAACCACGGTCAAATTGCATACCTTCAACAACTTCTAGTTCTGTGTTAAATCCTTTAGATTCCTCGATTGTGATAACACCGTCGTTACCTACACGTTCCATCGCTTCTGCAATGATTTGACCAACGTCTTCGTCAGTTGCTGAAATAGCCGCAACTTGAGCAATTGAATCTCTACCTTCAATTGGATTAGACACTTTACGAAGCTCTTCTGTAGCCACTTCTACAGCTCTTTCAATTCCACGACGAAGGCCAACTGGGTTTGCACCGGATGTAACGTTCTTAAGACCTTCGCGAATCATCGCTTGTGCTAGAACTGTCGCAGTTGTTGTACCGTCACCAGCAACGTCGTTTGTTTTAGATGCAACTTCTGATACAAGCTGAGCACCCATGTTCTCGAAGTTATCTTCTAATTCAATTTCTTTTGCGATTGTCACACCATCGTTAGTGATTAATGGTGAACCGAATTGTTTATCTAGTACAACGTTACGTCCTTTTGGTCCAAGTGTTACTTTCACAGCATCTGCTAATGTATCCACACCGCGAAGCATTGCACGGCGAGCGTCTTCGCTAAATTTTAGTTCTTTAGCCATTTTTAAATGCCCTCCTTATGTTTTTCTTAATTATTCAACGACTGCTAAAATGTCGCTTTCACGTAAAACTAAGTATTCATTGCCATCTTGTTTCACTTCTGTTCCTGCGAACTTAGAGTAGATGACATGGTCACCATCTTTAACTTCTGGTGCAACTTTTTCGCCATTTTCAGTTACACGACCAGAACCGACGGCAACAATTTTACCTTCTTGGGGCTTTTCTTGGGCAGAATCAGGTAATACGATTCCGCTTGATGTTTTTTCCTCTTGCTCTACTACTTCTACGATTACGCGATCACCTAGTGGTTTTAACACGTTAAAAACCTCCTCCAATTTTAATGTTGAAGATGATTATTAGCACTTAACACCATCGAGTGCTAATTCCAATTAATATAATAATGAATCTTATTTTCTTTTGCAAGTAAAATATATAATTTTTGTTTCATTTTTTTATTTGTTATAAAATAAACCTTAAAGAATAAATCAAAAAACCAGCAAGTACAATAACATTATAAATCCGTAACTTAAAAGGAGACGATTTTTTTGCCTAAACGATACTGGTCGATCATCTTAATATATTTAGCAGCACAATTCTCAGCACTCATCGGTGTACCGTTATTACTCCAAATATTTAATAACATGACTTTAGTAGATGCTCAAGTCTACTGGTCCATATTCAGCATGGCCATTGCGACTTATTTTATCATTAAAAACCTACGACCCGACATTAAGAATGCTCAGATGCGAGAACGTCCTGGCGGGGGCGGAACAGTACTTAAGTGGTCTGTGATCGGTTTCGTGTTGGCATATTTGGCTCAGGTTGTGGCCAACTATATTAATATTGAAGTTTTTGGAATCACGCAATCATCTGAAAATACAAACCAATTAATTTCGATGATTGAAGATAACTTATTGTTTATCGTGTTACCCATTCTGTTTGCACCACTTCTAGAGGAAATTATCTTTCGTAAAATTATCTTTGGTCAATTACATCAACGAATGAACTTTTTCATTGCTGCGATTATTTCAGCGTTGATGTTTAGTTTATTACATTTCGACTTTAAATTTATTTTAACTTATGCGGCTATGGGTCTTGTTTTTGCCTATTTATATGTGAAAACGAAAAGAATTATCGTACCAATCATCGTGCATATGGCTCTTAATACCTTCGCTGTTATGATGAATTTATTTATTGATATTGAAGAGCTTGAAAGACAGTTAGAAGAACTAGAAAATGCTGCAATGATTTTAATTGGAGGTTAAAGTATGAGGGTATCGCCTGTATTTATAGCCTTTATGTACTTGTTAATGGGACTAGCATTTATTTATATCGCGCTTAGAAGTGCGGATGAGACCGTATGGAATTTAACAACCATCATTTTTACGATTGTAGCTGCACTTGATTTCGGTGTTGCCATTCGTATGCTAGCTCGCTACTTTTCTCATAAAAAATAGCTATTATAAAAAGGAATGATCAATCCTCGATCATTCCTTTTTATCATCATTTTGATACCCTTTCATTTTATAGGCAAATGGTACTGAAATCGCGATGATAACCGCCGCAACGATAAACGCTTCGTTAATAGCCTCCAATGTTGCCTCGTTTGTAGTTAAACCAGACACTTGATACATTCCACGTCGAATTTCAAAATATACCGAGAAAAACACGATACCTAACGAGGACGCCGTTTGGCGAATGAGATTATTCATCGCTGAACCCTGTGCGACTAAATGATCGGGAATGGCATTCATCCCGGTTGTCGTTGCTGGCATGTTTCCAAAACCAAGCCCCATGCCATGGATAATATTAATAATTAATAACACCCAAAACGATGTTTCTAAATCAACTAAGCCAAACATTAAACACGCAAAGGTCAGAACGATTAATCCGGTTGGTACAACAAGCTTAGGACCTTTTTTATCCAGTATCCTTCCACCGATGGTCATAAACGCTCCGCTCGCAAGCGCGCTTGGTATAAAGAGTAAACCTGTCTTCACCATACTAAGTCCATAACCATCTTGTATTAAATAAGGCAATAAAAACAAATTAGAAAATAGCCCTATGGACGCTGCTGATGTTGCGACAATGGAATAGCGATACGTTTTAACTTTAAAAATGGATAAATCTAATAAAGGCGCTTTCTGTTTTAATTCGTACTTTATAAACATATAAATAAGGAGAGCACCCAATACGAGTAACGTCAAATTGAATCCAGTTAAGGCATGCTCGAAATCGCGCGCTTGACCTAAGACGTAAAGTACCATGCCAACGCCTGATGTAATTAAAACAAATCCTTTCCAATCAAACACACGTGTTGGATCCGGTTCTGTCGACTTTAAGAATTTAATTGAGAAAAACATACTTATAAACGCAAAAGGCAAATTAATTAAAAATAAGAAGTACCAATCAAAGTTTTCCGCAATCATGCCACCAATCGTTGGTCCGATTGCAGGTGCAATCATAACTGAAACCCCGTAGATTCCGACTGCGAAACCGCGTTGATTTTTAGGGAAGGCTTGGAAAATCAACGCCATCGCATTAGGCATCATTAAACCGCCCGCAATACCTTGAATGGCCCGTGCGATAATCACTATACTTAACCACTGTGATACCGCTCCAATGAGTGAACCTGTGGCAAATAGAGCCAGTCCGATAATATAAACCTTCTTTTTACCCCAGCGATCTCCTAAATACCCTGTAACAGGCATCGTCATACCCATCATGATCATAAACATGGTAAGAATCCAGCTGACGCCGACAGCATCCGTATTAAATACATCCTCTAATTCCGGTAAAACTGGATTCAACATACTATTATTTAATATAACCGCGAACGTACCAAACAGTACGGATAAAACAACTAACCATTTATGACTAAGATTCCCCATGGTGAAGCCTCACAATCTTCAGATAATTCGATATACGAACTATTTTAACCTTTAGCCTACAAAAAAGGAAGGGCTTTTTCGATTAATTATGTTTTAGAAAATAAATAAGCGTTTGTAATTCAATCGATAAATCGATGTGGTGAACGCGAACATGGCTAGGTACAGACAAACGTGAAGGCGTGAAATTCAAAATCCCTTCAACACCGTTTTCAACTAATTGGCTCGTCACTTCCTGAGCTGCTCTTGCAGGAACAGTGAGGATCACAACCTTTATCTCCTTACGTTTCAATTCTTTTTCTAAATCATCAACATGATAGACCGGCACATCACCAATCTTCTCGCCAACTTTCTCCCGATTCGTATCAAACGCAATTTCAATCTGTGTGTTTCCTTTTTTCATAAAATTGTAATGTAATAAGGCCGTGCCGAGGTTGCCGACTCCAACCAACGCGACACTTGCTACTTCATCTTGGTCAAGTAAGTTTCTAAAGAATTGTAGTAAGTGGGCAATATCATACCCATAACCCTTTCGTCCCAATTCGCCAAAATAGGAAAAATCCTTTCGAATCGTTGCTGAGTCCACTTTAATAGATTCACTTAGCTCTTTTGATGAAATTCGTATTTTCCCTTGATTATAAAGTAAATTTAAATGTCTATAGTATAAAGGCAATCGTTTAGCTGTTGCTCGAGGAATTCTCTCTTCATTCATTTTATAAACTCCTTTGATATAGCCCATTGCTTATTAATGATAAAATAGATACACTAGTTCACGTTGAGGTGAAAACAATGATCGTTATGCAATTAAACAATATAAATAAATATTTTGGTGCTGACCTTATTCTATCTAAAATCAAATTAGAAGTACATCATGATGACCGAATTGCCATCGTTGGCCGTAATGGTGCTGGTAAATCGACATTATTAAAAATTATGGCTGGGCAGACACCTTATGATGATGGAGATATCTTCAAACCAAAGGACGTAACGGTTGGATATCTTGATCAGCACACAGGTCTAGATTCTGATAAAACAATCTGGAATGAAATGAAGATTGTTTTTAAACATTTAATCGAATTAGAACAGGAATTACGTGAGTATGAACTAAAAATGGCTGACCCAGAGATTATGCAAGATAAAACAGCCTATCAACAGTTATTAACGACTTATGATCAAAAGCAAAACGCCTTTCAACAACAAGGCGGCTTCCAATATGAAGCTGAGATTGAATCCGTACTTCAGGGACTTAACTTTGGCTCTTTCGATTTTAATACACCGATTTCAGCCTTAAGTGGTGGGCAAAAAACTCGTTTAGCTCTAGGGAAACTGTTACTTTCTCGACCAGATGTTTTAATATTAGATGAGCCGACGAACCATCTAGATATTCCAACCCTACGTTGGCTTGAAACATACCTTAAGAATTATCAAGGCGCTGTTGTGATTGTCTCACACGACCGTTATTTCTTAGATGAGACGGTTAATATCGTGTATGACATCGCGTTTCAATCGATTAGAAAGTATCACGGGAACTATAGCTATTTTTTAAGAAAACGTGCTGAAGACTATGAACTCGAATTAAAACGCTATGAAAAGCAACAGGAAGAAATCAAAAAGCTTGAAGAATACGTTCAGAAAAACATCGCTCGTGATTCGACTAGTAAGCAAGCGAAGTCAAGACGTAAAAAGCTTGAGAAAATGGATAGGATGGACAAACCTGGTCTAGACGATCATTCGGCCAAATTTTCATTTGAAATAAAACGAAAAAGTGGGAATGATGTCTTAAAAGTTGATCACTTATCGGCGAAATATGGTGCACTGGATGGGCCAATTTTTGAAAACGTCTCTTTCAGAGTGAACCGTGGGGATCGAATGGCGATTGTCGGACCGAACGGAATTGGTAAATCAACCTTACTAAAGGCCATTCTTAAACGAATCGAATATGTTGACGGTGACATTATGTACGGTACTAACGTTGAGTTCGGCTATTATGACCAAGAACAATCAACCTTAAATTCACATAAAACAGCACTTCAAGAGCTTTGGGATGAATACCCGTTAATGCCTGAAAAGGATATTCGAACCGTATTAGGCAATTTTCTATTTACGGGAGACGATGTCTTAAAAACAGTAGGTATGTTAAGTGGTGGGGAAAAGGCTCGTGTCCTTTTAGCCAAACTCATGCTCCAAAAAGCGAACGTCCTCATCATGGACGAGCCAACGAACCATTTAGATTTAGATAGTAAAGAGGTGCTTGAGGCCGCTTTAGCTGATTTCCCTGGAACGATCATATTCGTATCGCACGATCGTTATTTTATTAACCGAATTGCAACCCATGTCATTGAGTTAGGTCAGAACGGAGCGCGTACTTTTATCGGGGACTATGATTACTATGTGGAAAAACTTGAGGAAGAAACTCAAATAAAAGCAATGGAAAAAGTTGAAGTTAAACAGAACAAGCAAAAGCAGGCTTCATCAACAAACAAGGACATACAGCGCGAACGAAGAAAAATTGAACGACGCATACAGTTCATTGAGGAACAAATTGCAGAGCATGAACAAACGATTGAAGAGATGGAACCACAGTTATACAATCCGGACAATGTTAATGATTACGCTAAGCTTCAGGAAATCAATGATACGATTAAGCAACAGGAAAATGCGCTTGAAGAACTGATGGAAGAATGGGAAGAACTGCAACAGGAAATCGAGTCATTCGATTAACAATATATCCACAGAAAAGTCATGAATGAAACAGTTTTCAACAGACTTATCCACTTTATCCACAAAAACCGACGATGTTATCCACAAAATTCGCGCACAACATCATCATCGGTGTACCGCGTTTGGTAAAAATTAATCCACAGCGACCTAAATGGGCTGTGGATTTTTTATTCTAATATTAAGCTCGGATTAGCATTTAATGTTAAATCTTTATAATTTCCGCGACGGAACTCAATCGAAGCAGCTGCACCAATCATAGCTGCATTATCCGTACATAAAGATAACGGTGGAATCATGAGGTCAATCTGTGACTCCTCAAATTTTCCTTCTAAGGCTGTACGTAATCCTTTATTGGCAGATACACCCCCAGCAACAATAAGTTGTTCAACATTCAACTCTTCTGCTGCTTGATACGTTTTTTCGACAAGCACGTCAACCACACTAGCCTGGAAAGATGCCGCAATGTCTTCCACGCGATAGGACTCTTGTTTTTGTTGAAGTTGATTCAATTTATTGATTACAGCTGTTTTTAATCCGCTAAAGCTAAAATCATAAGAGCCGTTTTCTAACCATGCCCGAGGAAAATCATACAGGTCATGTCCCTCATGTGCCAATCGGTCCAATACCGGGCCTCCAGGATAAGGCAACTTTAAAGCTTTCGCCACTTTGTCATAAGCCTCACCTGCTGCATCATCCCTTGTTTCCCCTATCAACTTGTAATGACCGTGCTCTCTCATATAAATTAGTTCTGTATGACCACCTGACACCACTAAAGATAATAATGGAAATTTAAAGTCTTTTTCTAGACGATTCGCATAAATATGTCCGGCAATATGATGCACACCGATTAATGGAATATCATGTGCAAAGGCTATCGTTTTAGCCGCATTGACACCGATCAATAAAGCGCCGACTAGACCAGGGCCTTCCGTTACGGCGACCGCATCAATGTCTTCCATTGAGATTTTAGCTTCATCTAGTGCTTGTTCCACCACAATTGTTATCTGTTCGATATGGTGACGTGATGCAATCTCCGGAACAACTCCGCCAAACTTTTCATGAATGTCCATCTGTGTCGCGACCACATTCGATAATAATTCCGTACCGCCTTTAACGACGGCTGCAGCTGTTTCATCACAGCTTGTCTCTAGCGCTAATATCATTTCATTTGTATCTCTCATAATTTCACCCACATTACTAATGCGTCTTCTCCATCATCTTGATAATAGCTTTCCCTCGTACCAACGGCTTTTAATCCAAACTTTTCATATAAACGCTGTGCAACAATATTGGATTGTCTTACTTCTAAAGATAATTCAGTTGCACCTTTTGCCTTTGTATATTGAAGCACCTCTTGAAACAGTTTTTCCCCATAGCGATTACCACGTTCATCCGGAGAAACAGCAATATTCGTGATTTGAGCTGCTTCTAAAACAATCCATATACCGCAGTAACCTATAATCTGATCATCTATTTCAATAATTAAATAATGAGAAAACTTATTCTTAATTAAATCATACAGAAAATCTCTCTTCTTCCAAGGCGTTTGAAATGACTGATTCTCGATGACGATGACTTCCGGTAAATCGTCTATCGTCATTTCACGTACATTAATATCACTCATTGGAATTCCCTTCCTCATGTTGCTTAGCCCAATTAGCTTCAGCTTGTGTCATGCGCTGATAGTTCGGGTTTACGTTATGTATATCAGCAGATGACACATCTTGTCCTAACTGTACTAAAATACCAGCCCTAGGTAGATTAAGGGAATGGTTAACCAAAATAGCATTTTCCCCTAAGATACTTTCTATTAACTCATTAAAATTATGACCATTTGGACTTGTAAAAAGGATGGGTTCCTCAAGATTTATCAGCTGCTTCAACCATATTTCCATATCTATATTACAATCAGCCTCAATGGTCTTGATCTGCCCATGATTAGCAAAATAAAGACCTGTATAGACATTCCCTCTTCTGGCATCAAAGAAAGGGCAGATATACCCTTTATGATACATGAGCTGTCCAGCTAAGGTTTTTAAACTAGAAACAGTCTTAATCGGGATATTTAACGTCCAAGCTAACGTTTTAGCTGTTGTCATACCAATTCTTATCCCGGTAAATGATCCTGGTCCTTCTGCCACCACGACTTCATTTAAGTCTTTAGGTTTTAAACCCGCTTGTTCCATCACTTGTTGAACGGCTGGCATTAGTTGTATCGAATGGTTGCGCTTAATGTTAACGGTTAATTCTGAAACTAATTGATTGTCTTGATAAATCGCCACACTCATAGGTTGATTGGACGTATCAATCCCTAGTACATTCATTGTTTAAGCTCCTTACATATCGTTTGGAAACGTTCACCTTTTGGTGTTAAAATCAATTTTCGCTCATCGTCGTCAATTTTCTTAATCTCAATCTCTAACCGTTCCTTAGGTAAAAACTCCTCGATAAAACTCGACCATTCAACAACAGTCACACCAATACCATTAAAATACTCATCAAATCCAATATCTTCATCACTGTCTTCCAAACGATATACATCCATATGATACAGTGGAAGTCGGCCACGATATTCTTTAATAATCGTATAGGTTGGACTATTAACCGTTCGCTTTACACCAAGGCCCCTTGCTAATCCCTTCGCAAATGTTGTCTTACCCGCTCCTAAATCCCCATCTAATGTCAACACATCACCAGGCTTTAAAAAAGAAGCTAATGTCTCAGCTAAATCTTGTGTTTCATTTTCATTATTCGTTTTAAATGTA
The DNA here is from genome assembly GCF_900103915.1 of Tenuibacillus multivorans. Lineage (GTDB taxonomy): Bacteria > Bacillota > Bacilli > Bacillales > Alkalibacillaceae > Tenuibacillus > Tenuibacillus multivorans. Next base: position 135,020 of record NZ_FNIG01000008.1, read on the forward strand.
TACATGAATCATCACCTATTTACCATGTTGATAACCGTCTCGATTAAGCACAAGTCTAGATTTTTCATCTTTTAATATTACTTTTGCTTGATTTTGGTCGTTGTTTAACACATGACCGATATGTGTGACTGCAATCCCTTTTGATTCGCACTTTTTTTGTATTCGCTCCCAATCATCTTGGCTACACGTTCCGACTAACTCAAAATCTTCACCTGAAGATAACGAAAATTGCTTTAATGTCGCTTTATCTAAATCCTTCATCTCATGATGAATCGGAATATTAGACCAATCGATTTCAATTGTTACATTAGATTCCTCGGCAATTTCATTTAATTCTGATGCAATACCATCACTCACATCATTTAAACAAATTCGCTTAATATCATTCGTTTCTTCAGCAAAATCAATTCTAGGAATCGGCCGTATATGTCGGTTGATAAAATAATTATCTTTCGACGCTATTCCATCTTGTATGTATTTAAAACCATATGCGGCTTCTCCCAAACGCCCTGTTACAAAAACTATATCATTTTCTTTAGCACTGCTTCTCAAACGGTTTAAAGATGATAATTTTGCCCCAAAAACCGTGACCGTTATAACTAACTGATCAGATGAAGTGGTATCGCCGCCAATCAAATCCATTTGGTAATGACAAGCTAAAGCTGTCATTCCATTCATGATTTGTATTAACTGACTATTGTCGTACGTTGATGGACTCGATATATTCACCATATAATACAAAGGACGACTACCCATGGCTGCCAAATCACTAATATTAGCGGCTAGTACCCTATGGCCAATATCCTCTAGAGCCATATAATCTAGGGAAAAATGAACATTCTCAACCATCGTATCCGTTGATATGACTAAATGTTCACCATTTACAGGATTAATAATTGCTCCATCATCGCCTATACCTTTTATAACAGAAGATTGCTTATAATATTTGGACTTGATTGAGTTAATAAAATTAAACTCTTCCATGAATACGTTACCTCTTTTTATCATTCCTGGCGAGAATACTCCCTCCTCAAGGAATGTGTAGGGCGTAGCCCAATGAGTAGGGGGGAGATGAATCGCCAGTTCCTAAAATACTTTCCATTGGTCGATCAAAGACAAATACAAATTACCGAACAAACGTTTGCATTCTAAGTAAATTTGGTCTATAATGAACGTAACACATACAAGGAAGTGAAGGAAATGCCGGTTATAAAAGCCTATAAGTTCCGACTCTTTCCCACCCAAGATCAGGCCATCCTCATGAACAAAACCATAGGTTGCAGTCGTTTTGTCTATAATCACTTTCTATCGAAATGGCAAGATACTTACCAACAAACTGGAAAAGGCCTAACCTACAACCGTTGTTCTTCCCAGTTGACACAACTTAAGAAAGAAATACCATGGTTAAAAGAAGCGGACAGTATCGCCCTTCAAGCCACATTAGAAAACCTCGCGGATGCCTTTTCTCGATTTTTCAACAAACAGACCCGAACGCCACGCTACAAATCTAAAAAGTATCCTATCCAATCTTATAAGACAAAGCTAACCAATGATAATATCAAGATTATGGGGAACCGAATCCAATTACCTAAACTAGGAAAAGTTAAATTTGCGAAAAGCCGTGATGTTAAAGGCCGTATCCTGCATTGCTTCATTAGACGTAACCCTTCGGGCAAATACTTTGTATCGATTGTGGTCGAAACGGACGTTGAGCCCATGGACAAAACTGGTTCAGCTGTGGGGATTGACCTAGGCCTTAAAGATTTAGTTGTGCTGTCTAATGAAATAACGTACAAAAATCTCAAACACCTTCACCAATATGAGATGAAATTGGCTAAAGAACAGCGTATTCTATCCAGACGCCAAAAAGGGTCTGTAAACTGGGAGAAGCAACGCATCAAAGTCGCCAAACTTCATGAAAAAATTCAAAACATCAGACAAGACTACTTGCATAAAATCGCATTCAATATCGTCAAAAACCACGACATTATTGGAGTTGAAGATTTGCAAGTGTCGAATCTATTGAAAAATCACAAATTAGCCAAGGCCATCAGTGATGCCAGTTGGTCACAATTCCTATCCATGCTGACCTATAAAGCTAAATGGTATGGTAAACAACTGATTAAGGTAGCGAAGGACTTTCCGTCCAGTCAACTCTGTTCGAATTGCGGCTATCAAAACCAAGACGTTAAACATCTCGCTATACGTGAATGGACATGTCCTGAATGTGGTGTCCACCACGATCGGGATATCAACGCTAGTCAAAATATTCGTCACGAGGCCTTACGATTGGCCCATTAAATGGATCAAAACCGCAGGTCCAGCGGGGTTAGCCTAATCAATAACTGGCGGTTACGCCGGTGTTCTTAGGAATCTCCCACTTCAAACGGTCCGTAAGATCGTTAAGTGGCGAGAGGTTCAAGTATGTCGATTTCATGCCTATCATAGCAAAAATTCGGTCGAATAGAAAATATATCGAGCTTTTGACATAAAACAACCCCTACACATCATGTAGGAGTTGGGGGATGAAAATAGGTTATTAAAATAACAATAGCCCTGTATAACCACAAGGGCTCAAAACTTTTATGCTAATATGGCGGTCCGGACGGGACTCGAACCCGCGACCTCCTGCGTGACAGGCAGGCATTCTAACCAACTGAACTACCGGACCAAGATTAATTGGTTGCACCCTTCGAGCACTACGATTTCATCTCGCAGAGTAGCTAATTCGACGTAGTGTCGATGAATATTATGGTTGCGGGGGTAGGATTTGAACCTACGACCTCCGGGTTATGAGCCCGACGAGCTACCAGACTGCTCCACCCCGCGATATTGACTTGAATTCCATTTATTTGGAACCCAGACTATAATGATATTAAATTCCGACTGCTCGTCGTGTTGCTTGTTATTTCAATGCTGCGGGCACTCCTCGCAAAACCTACATCGATGTTATTCCAAGATGTTTACGGTCTTGCTCCACCCCGCGATATTGACTCCATTTATTTGGAACCCAGACTATAATTAGTAATGCCCGGCAGCGTCCTACTCTCACAGGGGAAACACCCCAATTACCATCGGCGCTAGAGAGCTTAACTGCTGTGTTCGGCATGGGAACAGGTGTGACCTCTCTGCCATCGCCACCGGACTATTCAATTAGGTATAGTACCTTCAAAACTAAATACAAACCACCAAGCATCGAGCTTCACGTCTTTTCGGTCGAAGTTAAGTCCTCGATCGATTAGTATCCGTCAGCTCCACGTGTCACCACGCTTCCACCTCGGACCTATCAACCTCATCGTCTCTGAGGGATCTTACTCGCTTAGGAGCGATGGGAAATCTCATCTTGAGGGGGGCTT
>NZ_FNIG01000009.1 GCF_900103915.1 Tenuibacillus multivorans
CACACCTGTTCCCATGCCGAACACAGCAGTTAAGCTCTCTAGCGCCGATGGTAATTGGGGTGTTTCCCCTGTGAGAGTAGGACGCTGCCGGGCAAACAAAGGCTACTAGATGATGTCTAGTAGCCTTTGTTTTTTTGTAAGAATGATTAATCTAAATTAGGGTATACAGTAAATGTTGAATATTATCATCGAACAAGAAATTATGGTATTTTTTAAGTAGGTTATGCTAAGAGTGAGGTTAGGAGGATACATACATATGACCCGAGACCATCAAAATGAAAAAGAACAATATCGTGCCACAATAGAAGGACTTGATCGAAGAGGATCTGGTCAAGCAGTTGTCTGGAGAGAAAATGAATTAGGAAATCCAAAGAAATTAAAATTAGTTGTACCGCGAAGTCTTCCAGGTGAACAAGTTAAAGTTGATGTTGATTATCCAACAAAAAAATGGAGTAAAGCACATATTCAAGAAATTATTGATGTAAACCCTGAACGAACGATTGCCCCTTGTCCGCACTTCGATATATGCGGAGGCTGTGTGTGGCAGCATTGGGACTATTCGGGTCAATTAAAACATAAAACAGAGCATGTTAAAAAAGCCATTACAGAACAAGGATTTGATCCTGATTTAGTCAAAGATGCAATTGGGATGGACAGACCATGGGATTATCGTAACAAAATGGAATTTACCTTTTCACCTGAAGGCGCTATGGGACTGCATGAACAAGGTAATTTTAGAAATGTATTTGACCTTGAGACATGTTTAATTGCTGGCGATGATATGGTTGATGCCGCTTTAGAAGTTTCAAGATGGGCGAAAGATCACCAATTAAAAGGATACGAAAAAGAACAGCATGTAGGGTTACTCCGACATTTAATGGTGCGACAATCCTTTTCGACTGGTGAAATCATGCTTGCGGTCATTGCAACTGAACCGCCAGCTGGAGAGCTAGCAGAAATGGTAGATGATTTAGTTCAAAGGATTGAAGGTAAGAATGCTAAGGTAAAAAGTTTATTGTGGATAAAAAATACACTTTGGGCTGATCGTGTACAGGCAGAAGAAGTCCATACATTATTTGGCCGTGATTTTATTTACGATGAAATAGCCGGATATCGATATCGCTTATGGTTCGACACATTCTTTCAGACTAACCCAACGCAGGCTGAAAAGCTTGTTGAATTAGCCCTTGAAGTGGGGAACCCTAAACCGACTGAAACCATGATTGATTTGTTTTGTGGGGTCGGAACCTTTTCCTTACCATTTGCGAATCAGGTAAAGGAATTAGCTGGGGTTGAGATTGTTGAAAGTTCAATCGAATCAGCCAAACGTAATGCAGTCGAAAATGGTCTAAATAATACTTTTTTCTTAGCTTCGGATGCACGACGCGGAATTGATCAGGTATTAGAGAAGTTTGGTCAGCCTGATTTATTGTTACTAGATCCACCTCGTTCAGGTGCGGGAGGTAAGGTGATGCGCCGCATTGGACGTTCCAAACCAAAACGGATTGTTTATGTTTCGTGTAATCCCGTTTCATTTGCCGAAGATATAGCTGAATTAAAACAGTTTAATTATGAATTAATATCCGTTCAGCCAGTTGATTTGTTTCCACATACAGTGCATGTGGAGTTGGTTTCGGAGATTGTATTGAATGAAGGAGCAGAATTCTAATAAGGGTTCTGCTTTTTCTTTATATACTTGTAGACATTAATCTCTAAAGATCTTCTGAACCTCAACATCGAGTTCATCGAAAATAAAAGATTGTGCTTTATCATTGTTTTTATAGGTCTTTAGGTCATTAATACTCTGATCTTCAAAGTGGTACATCGTTAATTCTTTGTTATCAGGGTTTACAATCCAGTACTCCTTCACACCACAGGACATGTAGAGATCGAGTTTCAGGATTAAGTCTTTTTTTCGTGTACTTTTTGAAAGGACTTCAACCATTAAAGATGGAACACCTTTATAGTAATCGTCGTCACCTAATTGTTCCTCAAGGTCACATATAACCATAAGATCAGGTTGAACCATATTAATCTGATCAGGCGTTCTTTTAAGTTCAATGTCGTATGGGGCAACAAAAGGTGTGCACTCACTTCCTTCAAAAAAATTATAGAAGATGGCAAGTAATTTAGTAACTGTATACTGATGCGCTGTCTTCGGTGAAGCGAGTAAATAAATAAACATGAAGCAGCTGCATTTTACGATTTAGAAGAATGGTTTAAAAATAATAAAAAACCGAAGCCAATAAAGAGTTCACCAACCAAGAAAAAAGTAGATTTAAAAGATATATTACCAAGTCTATCGAAAGAACAACTGATAAATATCATCTTATCGATTAGTCATGAGCATGAACAAATTGAAAAACAGCTTTTATTCCAACTTTCCCCTCAGGAAGATGAAATTAAAAATAGTAAATTGCTTATACGAGAATATATAAATGACGCAAAATATCAGGGTTTTATTATTTGGAAAAGAGTACCCGATGCATTACGCGGGGCTGATTTGACATTACAGAAAGCACGAGAGCAGATTAAAAACGGTCAAGAAAAGACGGCCGTTGATCTTGGCTTAACTGTATTACCTATGGTAGTAGACATGCTGCAATTCACCGATGATTCAGGCGGGGAAGTGGGTTTGACGATTGAAGAAAGTTTTAACATCATCAATGATGCACTTGCCTCAAGTATTAAAAAAATTGATCTCGGAACCCAAGAAAAATTATTCCAAGCGATCATGAAGGAAGCGACTCATAAAAGGTATGAAGGTTGGGACGAGTGGCGAATTCGTCTTATGGAGAGTTGTATTATATTTTGTCATAACGAATCGATTAGAGAACAACTTGAAAATCACATCCAAAAGTTGACTAAACAGTATTCAAAAGGTTCATGGTACGAACGGTACCAAGTAACAAATCTTAAGCAATTACAGTTACAAATTATTGAGCTTTTTGATAACTCGCAAAAAGCAATAGAATTTATCCATGAATATATTGAATCTTCTCCTTTTCGCGAGAAAGCTGTGAACGATTACTTAGAAAAAGAAGACTACCAAAAGGTCGTAGAATTGTGTGAAGCGGGGATCGAGCATGATCAACAATATCGAGGATTAGTAAAGAAGTGGAAAGAATATCAACTTCGAGCGTATGAAGGACTAGGTGATTTGGAACAACAGCAAAAGATCGCTTTGAAATTATTATATGGAGGCGATTTTTCTTACTATAAAACATTGAAACAACTCTATCAACCGGATGAATGGCAAGAGATTCTCACAAAGATTTTAACAAAGTTTGAAAAGCAACATTTTGTACCAGTCATTTATACTGATATTCTCATTGAAGAAAAACGGTATGAAAAACTATTGAATTATTGTAAAGAGGATCTACATTCAATCAGACTTTTTTACCCATATTTGATTGAAGATTTTCATGATGAAGTGGAAAACTTATATAGATAATATATTCTACAAATATCGGAGCCCTCTGGTTCAAGATCCCATTACAGAAATATTTGCAGGGAGATAAGAACTTATAAGGAAATCTTTGGAAGTGACCTTGCTTAATCATTGATTGATAAACTTAAAGAAGACTATAATCGTCGACCCGCTTTTATGGATGAGCTGAGAAAATTAAATTGAAATAGATGTGAAATGGACGGGTTTGATTAGTTTGGAAAGAGAAAAGAGCCGAAAAATTAGTAAAGAAATATATCGTAATCTTGAATAAACTTCAGCCTCTCGATTTAGTCGAGAGGCTGTTTTGGATAAAGTTATTTTTCTTTGTGACCTTCTGATTTCGTATCTTCAATCGGTAAGAATTCAAAGATCTCACCGGATTCGACGGACTGGACAAGTCTTTCCAACCAATGGCAATAGTTTTTATAATCTTCAAGTTGCCGTAAATCTTGTTCAGCTCGTTGTTTCGTTTCTTCGCTGATTTCATCATCATTTAGTACTTGTTGCAGTTTCTCTATAGCATAATTGATCGCCGAAAGATTTAATTTAGCTTCCCTTTCCCACTTATCCCCGAAGAAATGGGAGAAATATTGGAAGAAATTTTTCTCAGCCAAAAATAAATCCTTACGGGAACCTTTTTTCCAGATTTTCTTTACAATATTGATGTCTTGTAATTTTCGAACGGCTGTGCTCATGCTCGGCTTGCTCATGCCAAGATCATCTTTCATATCATCAAGTGTCAAAGGATCATGCTTGAAATACATGGTTGCGTATAATCTTCCGATGGATGGTGTGACGCCGTATAGATCCATGGTTTCGGCAATCGCATTAATAACTGAGCGCTCTGCATCCTCAAGCAATTCCTCTGCGTTCTGCTGTTTCTCTCCTTTATGATCTTCCAATGTAATCCCTCTTTTCATATTGTGTTTGGTAGATTTATAAAATTAAACGGGTTAAATATATATTTAACTTCTTTAATTTTAACTATATCGCATCTTGAGTGAAAGTCAAAAAAAATTAATTGAATATAGTCGCTAGTTTACAAAAAATATCCACTGTGGTATATTAAAATTATTAAATACGTTAAAAAATAATTTAACAAAATTAATATAGGAGGATAATGAATGAAAAGATTATTCATCAATGGGGAATGGGTTGAGGCTTGTTCTGGAAAGACGAGAAACATTATCAATCCGTTTAATCAGGAAGTTATTGCAACAGTTGCTGAAGGGGATGTAGAAGATGCGAAGCTAGCGATCTCTGCAGCTCGAGAAGCCTTTGATCATGGGGAATGGAAACATACACCGGCTACTGAACGAGGGGAAAAAGTCCTCCAAATCGCTGAATTGATCGAGAGGGATAAGGAAGAACTAGCGGAGCTTGAATCCCTTGATACCGGAAAAACAATCACAGAAAGCCGTGCCGATATGGATGATATTGCAGGTGTATTTCGTTATTTTGCCGGTTTAGCTGGTAAAGATGGCGGAGAAATGATTGAATCACCGATTCCGAATAGTCAAAGCAAAGTTGTTCGTGAACCGGTTGGCGTTTGTGGACAAATTACACCTTGGAATTATCCACTATTACAAGCCGCTTGGAAAATTGCTCCCGCGCTTGCGACTGGAAATACCATTGTGATGAAACCAAGTGAAATTACACCACTAACTACAGTAAAAGTAACAGAATTAATGGAAGAAGTTGGTTTTCCAAACGGTGTCGTTAATCTGGTTCTCGGTGAAGGCGCAACGGTTGGTAATGAATTAGCTGTGAGCCACGACGTTGACCTAATATCTTTCACGGGCGGTATTGTGACAGGTAAGAAGATTATGCAGGCGGCAAGCGGAAATGTGAAAAAGATTGCACTCGAGCTTGGAGGGAAAAACCCGAATATTGTATTTGCGGATGCTGATTTTGATACAGCGGTTGATCAGGCGTTGAATGCGGTTTTCTTCCATGCCGGTCAAGTTTGTTCTGCAGGGGCTAGGTTGCTCGTTGAAGATTCCATTCATGACCGTTTTGTCGAAGCTCTTGCTGAAAGAGCCAAACGAATTAAATTAGGCAATGGATTCGATGAAGAAACGCAATCTGGTCCGTTGATTTCGGAAGAGCATCGAGCAAAAGTCGAAAAATATGTAGAAATCGGAAAAGAAGAAGGAGCCACCGTGTTAGTTGGCGGATCACGTCCTGATGATCCTGAACTGCAAAACGGCTTCTTCTACTTGCCGACGATCATAACCAACTGTCGTTCTGATATGCGAATCGTACAGGAGGAAGTGTTTGGTCCCGTTTTAACAGTTGAACGTTTTAAAGATGAAGAAGAGGCAGCGCGACTTGCGAATGATACCATCTATGGCCTTGCCGGGGCAGTATGGACGGCCGACGTAGATAAAGCAGAACGTGTGGCATCTCAATTACGAATGGGCACCGTATGGATCAACGACTTTCATCCATATTTTGCACAAGCTCCATGGGGCGGATATAAACAGTCTGGCATCGGACGTGAGTTAGGCAAACCTGGATTGGAAGAATACACAGAAACGAAACATGTTTATCGCAATCTTGATCCTGAACCACTCAATTGGTTTAAGTAAATTTCAAACAAGAATTTGTAAGACTGCAAGGAGGTTCATAACATGAGTGAAACATTTGATTATGTAGTAATCGGCGGTGGAAGTGCAGGTTCTGTACTCGGTAACCGTCTTAGTGAAGATGGGAAACGCAGTGTTTTGATATTAGAGGCAGGACGGAGCGACTATCCATGGGATCTATTGATTCAAATGCCAGCAGCTTTACCGTTCCCAGCTGGTAAAAGCTTATACGACTGGAAATACGAATCTGATCCTGAACCATATATGAATGGACGCCGCATTAAGCACGCTCGCGGTAAAGTGCTTGGCGGTTCAAGTTCCATTAACGGCATGATCTATCAGCGTGGTAACCCACTGGATTATGAACGTTGGGGCGCAGACGAAGGTATGGAGACGTGGAACTTTGCGCACGTACTTCCGTATTTTAAACGTTTGGAAAACGCCTTAGCAGCTGACCCAGACGATGAATACCGTGGCCATGATGGTCCGATTAAACTAGAGCGTGGACCAGCTAAGAATCCTCTATTCCAGGCCTTTTTCGATTCGGCGGTTGAAGCGGGATATAACCGTACGCCTGATGTGAACGGTTATCGTCAAGAAGGGTTCGGACCATTTGATAAGCACATTTATAAAGGACGACGCTTTTCAGCTTCACGTGCCTACTTAGATCCTGTTAAGAGTCGTCAAAATTTAACAATTAGAACACGTGCGTTTGTTGAGAGCATCGATTTCGATGGTACCCGAGCTAATGGCGTGACCTATCGTCGTAACGGAAAAACCCATCAAGTTAAAGCCGGAGAAGTTGTTTTAGCTGGAGGTGCCATCAACACACCACAGTTACTTCAATTGTCAGGTGTGGGTGATGCCGAGCACTTGCAATCACTTGGGATTAAACCGGTCGTTAATCTTCCAGGTGTCGGTGAAAATCTTCAGGATCACCTTGAAGCTTATATTCAATACTCTTGTCCGAAGCCAGTGTCTGAACAACCAAGCTTAAATAAATTACGTATGCCTTGGATTGGCCTGCAGTGGTTACTCGGCCGAAAAGGACCAGCAGCAACCAACCATTTTGAAGGTGGCGGTTTCATCCGTTCCAACGAAGACGTTGACTATCCTAACTTAATGTACCACTTCCTTCCGGTGGCGGTACGCTATGATGGACAAAAAGCGGATACGAAACACGGATTCCAGGTACACGTTGGCCCAATGTACTCTGATGCTCGAGGATCCTTGAAAATTCGCTCGAAAGATCCTAGAGAGCACCCAAGTATGATCTATAATTACTTATCGACTGAACAGGATAGACGTGAATGGATTGAAGCAGTAAAAATTACAAGAGAAATTATGTCTCAGCCAGCCATGGCACCATACAATTCAGGAGAAATCTCACCTGGATCGTCCTTTCAAACGGATGAAGAGATTTTAGAATGGGTGAAAAATGATGCCGAGACAGCTCTCCACCCGTCTTGTACAGCTAAAATGGGACCAGAATCAGATCCTATGAGTGTTGTCGATCCGAAAACGATGAAGGTTCACGGACTCGACAATGTACGAGTAGTAGACGCATCGGCTATGCCATATGTGACGAACGGCAATATCCATGCACCAGTCTTAATGCTAGCCGAGAAGGCAGCGGACTTAATCCTTGGAAAAGATCCACTCAAGCCTGAGAATGTTGATTATTACCGTCATGGAGTGGATCAAGCTGAAGCAGGTATAGTAACGAGTTAAACTATATTAGAACGCATTCTGAATGAATTACCCCCTTTAAAATATATTTATGATAGAGTAAGTAGTTCAATTTTGGATTTATATCCTTAATTGGACTACTTTTTTTATATGAAATTGCACAACTAATTTTAAAACAGAAGGGTGTTCGGTATTTTGTGGCAAAATAAGTTAAAAAACATCGTGCAACTAACTGGACTGCCTAGTAGAATAATAGACAAAGTTTGAAAACAAAAGGACGGTTTAGGAGATGGTTTTTAAAGATATTACTCTATATACTGAGAAAGTAAAACAAGACATGTACGCATCTGGTGCTGCGTTAGTCATTATGAAAGATAACCATATCGTGCACGAATGGTATTCAGGTACCCATCATTTTGAAAAGGGAGCCAGAAATATTGATTCTTCTTCACAGTTTAACGTTTATTCAGTAAGAGTAACTTATGTCAGTTTGGCATTCGCAATAGCTATATATGAAGGCTACATAAGGCTTGAAGATAAATTAAGTGACTATTTAATTGAATTTAATAAAGAAATTCTTGGGGAAACAACTATAAGGCATCTATTGACTCGTAGTACTGGTTTGAAAATAAAAAATAATTCAGTACAACGTGTATTTAAAGCAGGAAGCGCCATTGAGGGAAAAAGACCTGATTTACTAGCGAATATCTTGCTCAACATTACGGGTAAAACAGTTAATGAAATACTTAGAGAAAAAGTATTTAAACCTTTAAATTTAACGAGTACGGAATGGGTAACTGAAGGTAAAAATAATTTAGTATGTGACATACATTCACCTGATCGTTGCCCAACATTAAGAGTAGGATCAAATATAGGTGACGATCGAAATTTATATGTCAGTGCTAAAGAATTGGCTTTGTGGGGTAATTTACATTTAAATAAGGGATCATATAAAGGAAAACAAATTCTTCCTAAAGAAATTTTTAACTATGTTACAACAATACAAAGCCCTACTTCTTTACCAAAACACTTTCCAAAGTTTGGTTTTCTTTGGTGGATAAAAGATAATGAATTCTCTTGGGAATACAACGAATTAGGTTCAGACTTACCAGAGGGTTCGTATCAGATACTTGGAGCCTCAAGTTGTTCGTGTACAGTTATTCCTAAATTAAATGTAGTTGCTGTTAGAATGTACAATAGCTTATACGAAGATTTTGACTATGTAAAAGATATTCAAAGGTATAGTAACTTATTAGTTTCAAGTTTAAAGAATCTTTAATCATAGTCTTCATTAATATTTCGAAAAGCCCCATTGCAATATAAAAGAAGCTAGCCCTCCAAAATGAGGGACCAGCTTCTTTAAAAATTTATCTTTATTTTACCCATTCATCAACTAATTCTTGATTCTCTTCAACCCATTTCTTAGCACCATCAAGTGGTTCTTCGGCATTTTCAACATAGTCTATTAGTTCACCGATTTGTTCGTCATTCATCTTCCAGTTCTTAAAATATTCGCTTACGTTTGGATAATCATCCGCAAAATCTTGTCTTGTCGCATGGTGAATTTTCTCTACACCACCGTAAGTTTCTTGTGGATCTTCTAAGAATTTTATATCATATTTTGAGAAGATCCAGTGTGGAGTCCAAAGTGGTGCCACGATTGGTTCTTCATTTTTAACTGCTTCCCCAATTTCAGCTAACATGGCAGGTTCAGAGCTTGGTAGTAATTCAAAATCAAGGTTATAATCTTCAATTAATTGCTCCGTAACTTCCATCGTACCTGCACCAGGGTCAAAACCGACAATTTTTCCATCAAACAGTTCCTTATGTTCATTTAAGTCTTCTACACTATTAATATCTTCTAAATAGGTTGGAACGACAAGTCCTACTTTGGCATTATCAAACCATGTAGCCTCTGAGAAATTAACGGTATCTTGATATTCTTCTAGATAATTCGCATCTTGGACTGGTAACCATACTTCTAAACTAACGTCGAGATCACCGGTCTCTAAAGCTTGCATCATAGTACCCATGTCCAATACGCTTAACTTCACGTTATAACCTTTATCTTCTAAAATGGCTTTCCACATATTTGTTATGGCAATATTCTCAGCCCAGTTAATTTGACCAATCGTGATTTCTTCAGCATTAACTTCTGTTTCTGAACTTGCCTGTTCACTTTCTGCACCAGCTTGTTCTGCTTCTGCTTGATCACTGTTTGATTCCTCATTATTGTCTCCACATGCAGTCAACACAGCAACCACTAGCAGAGCTAAGCTAAAACTAAGTGCTTTTTTCCAATTGTTCATGGTTAAAAAACTCCCTTTTCTTTTTGTATATTAGTTTAAAATGTTCCAAACGTTAAATCCGTTTAGAAATTTTTTAACAAAATATCAAAACAAAAACTCATCTCTTATTTAGAAGAGATAAGTCAAGCATTCATATAAATGGATAGATTTGCTAACCTTATCTGAAAGCTTTTTTTCTTAAGTAGCTACTTCAATAATTCTGATAACCAATTATTGATTATAGTACTTTTTTGCCTCTTTAACAACACCAATACTTAAGGCTTTTATGAGGTTTTTAAAACGCCTAAAAATTATAAAGAAAATTTCATTAAATATTTTTTAAACGTTCTTTATAGTTTTTATGTTAACGTGTTTAGATTAAATGTCAAGGGGGGCTAGTGATTTGTTGAAAAATCAGTAGAATAAAACGTTAAAAATGAAGTTGCAATAAATTGCGAAAAGCTGATTAGGACAAGTCTAAAGTGTATTCTTTACTTTTTTTATAAATCGTTTGAAATTAACTATTATTAAAATCTATAAGCACTTTCGCATGTATTAGCCATTGGTTCATAGTAACAATGCTGTTTATATTGTCCTGTGATTGGTTGACCGTACCATGTAGATGGACATTCGCCATACGGATTAAAATACCACAGCGCGTATTTAGCAGGATGTTGTCTCCAATATTTTAATACTTTTCTGGCTAACTTTTTTTCCACACCTCTTGCTGGATTATAAAATAGATCACCCTTTTGGACTGCTTCAAAAGAATAATTTCCTCCTTGCACTTGATAAATGACATCCTCTATTGATCGCAAGCCTTCAAAATCTAAACAATCAGCCTTTCGTCGATTGACAATGACATTTCCGACCATAAGCATCCCTAGTCGACCTTCACCTTCAGCTTCTGCCCTCATCATCCTTGCAATTAAATTAATGTCATTTTGATTATGAGCCACTCTAGCCAATTTTCCTCACCTCTACAAGTAATGAATTTAAAAACGATTAAAAGTTCGTATACCAATATAGATATTATTTATGTTGTATAGTGTTCTTGGCATCTGGTGTGGTGTCATTTTAATTGGGCTTTGGTTAAAAAAGTTAGGTAAAGAGGTATATTGAATATGAATGAGGGATGCGGTTCATACAATTGACTATTCATTACTGACGATTGTTTATATGGTAGATTTTAAGTTGCCAAATGGAAGAGAAGTGACCAATCATAAATGGGTAGTGAAAGAAGAGCTTAAGCCATGAGGATTTCTCAAGAAAGTAGAATCCTTCTATAGACGTATCAATTTTTCCATCTGTCCGTTTAAAAAGTAGTTTAACCTACGCTCAAGTATTAACATACTCTGAAACAATGAACTTGTTGGTTCTCTTCTCTTGTGGAGTATTCTCAATCAAAATAAGAATCTAGTTTCAAAGATTCTATTAATATGTTTAAAGCTAATATGGAGGATTCTTACAAATGTTGTCGAAGGTAATTTATAACAATAATATTTTGGGGTAAAAATAAATGGGTAAAATTTATGTACCTTCTAATGGAGTAGATTCATGGAAAAAATTATTAGCTGATTGTGAATCAATAAGTAAGGAAGGAGGATAAGTTTGGATACAGATAAAGCAATTGAAATTGTAAACTTACTAGCAAATGGCGTGGATCCAGAGACAGGAGAAGTTTTTCCTAATAATAGTCCATATCAGCATCCTGAGGTAATAAGATCATTATTTTTAGCTATTAAAGCGTTAGAGAAGATGGATAAAAGTGAAAAGCGTCAAAAGAGGCTACCTAGGAACGCAGGGAAAAGTTGGACTGAAGAAGAAGAATACTTATTAGTAAAAGCTTTCGATGAAGGAAAATCAATTAATGAATTGTCAGAAGTGCATAAGAGGACAAAAGGTTCAATAAGGTCGAGGTTAATTAAGTTAGAGAAAATAGAAGAGTTCAAGATTTAAGTTTATCATTATACTGAAATGGACTTACTTCGTGCTACAGGAGGTCGACTAGCACCTGATAATTATGAGTTTGTTACACTTATTTTACAAATAATAATCATTTGATTTTTATACTGCCTAGTGGAGGTACAATGAAAGCGATCAAGTCATTGATGATTCAGAGCCTAGAGAACTGATGGCCATGGATTAATAACGCTGAGAAGAGGCTTGGAGGAACAGAAATGTATACAATTATTGATTTTGAAGATAACATTAGTCGCTTAGGTAAACCACTAGCTTATACAAGGTTTGAGAACTTCTGGGTTGGAAAGGAAGTATTATCAAAGTAGAGGTGTTAAGATGTTAGACGAAAACACACCCATAAATGGTCTATCTAAAACGATTGTTGATTTTTGGAAATGGGCTTATTCGGATTTA
Organism: Tenuibacillus multivorans; assembly: GCF_900103915.1. Taxonomy (GTDB): domain Bacteria; phylum Bacillota; class Bacilli; order Bacillales; family Alkalibacillaceae; genus Tenuibacillus; species Tenuibacillus multivorans. Next base: position 12,393 of record NZ_FNIG01000009.1, read on the forward strand.
TTGATGAATAATCATCGTGGTGTATTTGCAGAGTTTATTGTTGCAAGTTCTTTAGGTGTTGAAGAGACACAACGGATTGAATGGGACGTTGCTGATGTTAGTTTTAAAGGACATTCTATAGAGGTAAAGTCATCAGCTTTTGTTCAATCTTGGGATCAAAACAAATTAACAACGCCGGATTTCGATATAAGTAAAAAACATGTTTTTGGTGAGTATGGTCACTCAAAGAAGAGAAATTCAGATATTTATGTTTTTTGTTTATTAAAGGAAAAAGTATATCATAAGGTTGATCCATTAAATTTAGAGTAGTGGGAGTTCTATATCCTAACAACAAAATTTATCAATGACTATTTTGGTAATCAGAAGAGAGTTTCAATAAACAAAATAAGAAAAATCTCCAAACCTTTAAATTATAGTGAATTAAAAGAAAAAGTTAATAAGTTGATTATCAACAGCCCTTAATATGGGTTTTATGTTTTTTATAATATAGAGAATATTAGAAATGTTTAGTAGAAATGCTATAACCTAAAATAATCGGGAGAAGCTATACTGGTCTCAAACTATCACCTTCACAATAACTATGGTAGCAACCTAAAGGAGTTTACATATGCACTACATCAAACAACTTTTTCATTTTGGGTATCAACAGGCCTTGGCTTGTTTGTTCCCGGGTTTAATTTTTATAACATTAGCCGTAACCAATCTGGTATCTGTTCCTGGAATCCCTCGTTATGATGTGATTTTGATCATTTGTTTACTCATTCAGGTTGTCATGGTAAAGACGGGGTTAGAGACGATAGATGAATTGAAGGTTATAACTTTATTTCACATCATCGGATTGACGTTAGAAATCTATAAGGTACATATGGGTTCGTGGAGTTATCCTGGAGAGGGTTATTCAAAGGTTGCGGGTGTTCCGTTATATAGTGGATTTATGTATGCTAGTGTGGCTAGTTATATGGTACAGGCTTGGCGGCGGTTAGATTTGAAAATTGATAAGTGGCCGTATTTCTTATGGACGGTTCCGCTTGGTGCTGCAATCTATTTAAACTTTTTTACGCATCACTTTGTGTATGACATACGTTGGTTTTTGACAGGTGCATTATTCATTATTTTTTGGAAAACAGTCGTGCATTTTAACGTTAATGGTGAACGTTATAAAATGCCTTTATCGCTTTCATTCTTTCTGATTGGATTTTTCATATGGGTAGCTGAGAACATTTCCACTCTATTAGATGGATATCGCTATCCTAATCAAGGTGACACATGGGAGCTTGTCCATGTCGGGAAGATCAGCTCGTGGTTTTTATTGGTGGTCGTTAGTTTTATTATTGTTGCGCAGTTGAAACGTATAAAAGGGGAAGGGTTTACAGATCAAGAGGTCAAGCCAATAAAGGGCGAACGCAAAAAAGTGCTATAAACTTTAAATAAGCAGGATCCTCAGAAGGGATTCCTGCTTCTTTACAATTCGATTCCTCATACATTTATTAATCATACAACCCATAAGTTTGGTTTATATCTTGAATAAAAATGATGCCGTTACCGGGTTCATCTATTTTAAGCTTTTTCCTAATTGAAGATACAATCGCATCGGTGCTGTCTCGCTCTGATAGGATCATGACGATTTCTTTTTCGGGTTCAATATTCATAGAAAAAAGTTTACTAGTTTCGTGGATGCCTGAGCCTCTTCCGTTTATGATGGTACCACCTTTTGATCCAGCTTCCGATGCTGCATCAATGACATCTTCAGCGTTTCCTTTTTCTATAATCACTGTAATAGCATGATACATTTTTTGATCTGCACCTCGTCTTTCTAACATGTGATCGCTTTTTAGACTCCTTGCACCAATTACGCGGTTGATTGAGGTAGTAAAGGCTATGCCGTGATTGGGTTTTGAGAATTTGAATTTTTGATCGAGTTTTTCAAGAACATAGTTAACTGTTTTTCTGTCGGATCCCATTAGGACGATTTCTTTTTTGACATCGTTTATCGCTAAAAGCTCAAGGAGATGGTTTTTGATCGTCCCTTTTCCTAATAGTACAGTCCCGCCTCGCATACCGTGTTTCTTGGCGGTTTGCAGTACTTTACTTCCTAGTCCAAAGTTGACGATAATACAAACCAAATTAAGATCTGGATTTTTAGTATCAGTCGACATTGTACTTTACTCCCCCTTTGCTTTATTGGATTTATATTTAAATGCTAGACCTAGTATTTGTAAGGCGATTAATGGTGTCATGGCTACTAATGCAATCATACCAAAGCCATCAATTAAAACACTAGCTCCTTGTGTCGCTTCTGCAGCGCCCTGTACAAAGGCTAAAATAAAGGTTGCGGTCATCGGGCCTGATGCTACACCACCTGAATCAAAGGCAATCCCAACGAATAGTTTAGGCGCAACATATGTCAATGCTATGGCAATGATATAGCCTGGTAAAAGGTAATGCCATAATTGAAGTTCTGGTATGAGTACTCTTAATACGGATAAAAGAACGGCCAAGCCAACACCAATTGATAGCGTCACTAATACGGCAGATCGTTTTACATAACCGCTCGTCACATCTTCTATTTGATGTGTCAGAACATATACGGCTGGTTCAGCTAATATCGTAACAAGACCTAGGGCAAAGGCTATGACAATAATATATGCTTTATTATCAAGGTTTGCTATATTATAACCTACAAAGCTACCAACGTCCATAAAACCAGCGTTAACACCTACAAGGAATAATACGAGTCCAATAAATGTAAACAGCAATCCCATTAAAATCTTTCTTACGCCTTTCATAGACATTTTAAAGGAAATTTTCTGAAATACAAGGAAAATTATAAGAATAGGTAATAAGGCTACAGTTATTTCAAACGTTATACTTGGGAATTCGTGTAAGAACGGCCCAATAATAGAGTTTGAGACGGTATTTCCTGCTAGACTCCCGGTCATTTCATCCGTTCCTGAAATGATATTCATAATCATCACGGTTATAATGGCACCTGTTGACGCAATGGCTACTAATCCGAAACTATCTTTCTCGGAGGCTTTACTATCCTTTTTTAGAGCGGAAATACCTAAAGCAAGAGCTAGAATAAACGGTACGGTCAATGCGCCAGTAGTTGCACCGGATGCATCAAAGGAAATGGCTAAAAATTCAGGAGACGTAAAGATCGCCAGTCCAAAAACAATCAAATATAAAATCGTTAACAATTTATAAAGTGGAAAATTATAGACTATTCGAACAAGCCCTGCGGCAATGAGTAGTCCAATGCCAATTGAAACGACTACAACAACACTGGTTTTTGAAATGAGACCTGAGGTTACCATGTCAACTTGATCTGCGAGGATGTGTAAATCTGGTTCTGCAATGGAGATAAAAAAGCCAAGTAATATACCGGCAATCAAAATAATCCAGATTTTATTTGTTTTTGCAATAGCTTTCCCCATTCTTTGGCCGATGGGCGTAATACCAATATCAACTCCAAATAAAAAGATAGATAATCCAATTATGATTAAAATCGCACCTAAAACAAATCGAATCAGTAAAGGGGTATCTAGAGGCGTTATCGTAAAATTTAAGATTAATACCATGACGGTAATGGGGAGAACGGCTATTAATACTTCTTTTAACTTAGAAACGAGTACGCTAAAAATGATTGGTCATTCCTTTCTATTAATTTAGCAAACTATGAATACGAGATCCATAGTTAAGCGCTTACAGATTGACATCGACTTTAATGAGTCGCGCTTCATGTTTATCGATCCCAATATAATGCAACGTATCTGAGGTCGAATGATGATTTAAAATTTTTGAGATGATCGAAATCGCAATCCCTTTACGATAGGCGTGATAGGCAAAGGTTTTTCTTAATGTATGTGTACCGATTTTCCCTTTGACACCTGCTTCTTTTGCGGCATGGTTAATGATACGATACGCTTGCTGACGAGTGATCGGATTGTTATCCTTCTTGGATTTAAAGAGGTAATTCGCTGGGTCAAAATCATACATAGACAGATAGGTTTTTATTTCCTTCTTTACACTAGTATTTAAATAGAATGCCTTCTTCTCACCAGTGTGTGTATCTGCAACATGTATAAAATCCTTGATTCCCTTACCATCCCATACGTCCTCAATTTTTAAGGTTAGTAAATGACTAATTCTTAACCCCGTATTGATTCCGAGCACAAAAAACAATAAATCGCGTTGTGAATGTTGTTTTAATATTTTTTTAATGGTTCTAATGTCATTCAAATTCTTTATAGGATCAACGAATTCCATGGGTTTCCTCCGAACATAATGTTACATAACTATATTATATTTTAATTTAAGTAACATTACAATTTATATGCTTGATATAAAATTATTAATCACCTAATAGATACAATCAGTAAAAATGGAATAAATGTTGGTAATAGGTCATATGATTTAATTGGAATTTATTAAAATCATGGGGTGATTAAGTGTCTAAGGACAAAAACAGCAAGAAGCCGACGGACGAGGACCGTAACAAGAAGTCCATGGACGATGACCGTAACAAGGGTCAGGTACATGGCGACCGCAAAGACGAACAACTGGAATATTACCGTAGAAGAAACACTGGCCCAGGCAAAAAAATGACAGATGATAACGGTGTAAAAGTTTCTAATGACCGGTGGACCTTGAGAGCAGGTAAGCGCGGGCCAGCGTTATTTCAGGACTTCCACTTTTATAAAAAACAATCACATTTTGACAGGGAACGAATACCTGAAAAAGTTGTTCATGCAAGAGGATTCGGGGTATATGGGGACTTTGAGTTGTATAAATCAATGAGAAATTATACAGTAGCAAAATTTTTACACGAACCTGGCAAAAAAACGCCATTATTTTGTCGATTTTCTAATTTTATCGGAAATAAAGGTTCAAAAGATACTGCAGTAGATATACGTGGTTTTGCGGTTAAGTTTTATACAGAGGAAGGGAATTATGATATGTTATCACTCCAATTCCCTGTCTTCATTCTAGCAGATGGCATGAAATTTATGGATGTGACACATGCGGCCAAACCTGAGCCGAAAACACATGTTCCACAAGCAACGACTGCACACGATAGTTTTTGGGATTATGTCGCTAATAATCAGGAATCGGCACATATGGTAATGTGGTTGATGTCCATGCGGGGGCGTCCAAGAAGTTGGCGTATGATGGCAGGTTGGCCAATCAATACGTTTAGATTTATTAATGAACATGGTCAATCGACCTTTGTCAGATTTAAATGGGTGCCTAAGCTTGGGGTTCATTCATTGTTACTTGACGAAGCGAATATTATCGGAGGGGTTGATCCAGACTTTCATCGCCGAGATATAATTGAAGCTGTTCTAAAGGGGGCATATCCAGAATACGAACTTGGGGTACAGCTCATTGAAGAAGGCGATCAATATAATTATGATTTTGATATTTTAGATGATACAAAACTCTGGCCAGAAGAAGTCGTTCCGGTTGAAACCATCGGTAAATTAACATTGAATCGACTTGTTGATAATTTCTTTGCAGAGGAAGAGCAATCAGTATTTGACCCTGCTAATCTTGTTCCGGGAATCGACTTCACTAACGATCCTGTTTTACAGAGTAGGGCATTTCCATATAGGGATACGGAATTACATCGCCATCATTCAGCGAATTTTGAGAATCTACCCGTTAACAAACCTATCGTAGAAAAAAACTATAATCTACGAAGAAGTTATCTGAGACACCGAATTGATGTTGATTCCGTACACTACCATAATAATTCATTAGCTGGAAACACGCCAGAAGAAGCGTCTTTTGAAGAAGGTGGATTTGTCAGTTATCCTGATGAAGTCGAAGGACACATTACGAGAGAACGTCCGAGTGAATCGTTCTATGATTATTTTTCACAGTCACGCCTTTTCTGGAACAGCCTATCAACAGTTGAAAAACAAGATCTAGTGGACACATTTATTTATCACCTCCAATATGTTAAAAGTAAATCTGTTAGACAGCAAAATGTCGATATGTGGGTTAACGTGGATAAAGAGATGGCCTGTACAATTGCTGACAATATCGGTGTGGATCGTCCTAAAGGTTCTCATGTTCCTGTTAGCAAAAGTTCGCCAGCGATTAGCCAAGCGAATACGCCGCATTATGCTTTTACACAAAAAGTTGCAGTCTTAATTGGTGATGGTTTTAATGGTCGTGAGGTCACGAGCGTTCTAGATCTACTTCAGCAAAATGGCGTTTTTATTGATATTGTTAGTGAGAAGCTCGGTACCGTAACGGGTTCGGATGGCGCCACACTTGAAGTGGATGAAACATTTACAACTAAATATCCAGTTCTATATGATTCGTTTTATATTGTTGGGGGACATTCTCACAATCAAGAAAAATTCAATCAGGATATTTTAGAATGGGTCAGTAAAGGATACAAACATTATAAGCCGATTGGTGTGGCCTCAACTGGACAGAACTATATCAGGTCATCAGACAAAAATAACTTAGCTGGCGTCGTTTTTGCGGGGAACAATCCTGACTTTGGAAATAATTTTGTTGCTGCCATTGCACAACAACGTTTTTGGAATCGAACTTAATAAAAGTAAAAACATAGTTTGATAGAAAAGTAGGAATCCAAAAAGGGTTCCTGCTTTTTTTATTCAGAAAAATTTAAAAAAGTACTAAAGGTTGGTAAAATTTAGTTTTAATTATGTTATACTATTAGCAGTTTAGTCAAAAGGGGGATGAAATAAAAATGAAATTAAAGAAGACAAGTGCAGTGGTACTTTCTTCAGCCGTTGTTTTTGGTGGTTTGGCACCAGCTGTAAATGCTGCAGAAATAGCAACGGTTGAGTCACAAGCAGTAGAAGTCGAGCAGAATGAAACGCAAACAACAGCAAACGAAGACTCTTTTACAGTGGACGAGCTTATTCCTAGAATTAAAGAGCTTTTCCCTGAAAAGTTTGAGTCGGCATCTGATGAAAATTTCCACCTAGATTCTTCACCTTACTTTCCTGAGGAAGACATTGAACGCTACCGCGTATCTTACTTCTCACCAGAATCAGATAGCGACCCGAGACATGCTAGCTTTGAATTTGTGGGTGACGACTTAGAACTATTTAACTTTTCTATTGACCCACAGGAACGCTCAGAAGCTCTTTTCCCACCTGAAGTTTCAGAAGATGAAGCTTTAAATCTGGCAAAGTCATTTATGGAAAAGATGAATTTAGACGGCGATTTTGAACTGAGAGAAAATACTAATATTTATTACAACGATATCAACCGTCCATTAACTGAACCGATTGAGTATCAATTTACTTTTGATAAGTTAAGAAGTGGTATTCCGATTCAAAGCCAAACAGCACGTGTTACGGTTTTAGGTAATGGGGAAGTCACACGTTTTAGTGCACCACGTCAACAAGGTGAAGCGGACTTTGAAACGAGGACTGGTGTGATGTCCAAAGATGACCTTCTAGAGAAGTTAAAAGGGGATCTTGACGTTGAGTTGCAGTATATGGTTAGACACGATTATCTGTCTCAGGAAGAAGAGGTTTATTTAACTTACCGTGAATCACCTGCTATTCATGAAGTCTCAGCGAAGGACGGTCAGTACTACATGAACGGTGAATATGTTGACGAGATTCCGGAAGAAGAAGACATCCAAATGCTAGCTGACCAAGCGAAGGCTACTAGCCCAATTACAAAAGATGAAGCGGAGGAGCTAGCTAGAGAACTTCTTGCAACCGATGATGAAAACACGACATTGCATATTGATCGCATCACAGAACGTGAAAATCCAGATGGTACTGAAGTTTACTCTATTAGTTACATGTATCGGACTGGGAATAGTGGATATGGTTCTTCAATCGAGATCAATAAGAACACGGGTGAGCTTGTCAGATACCACAATTCAAGAGGTTTAAATCCGAATGAAGAAGTAGATGAAAATGTATCTTATGAAGAAGCACTAGATTTAGCGGTCGACTATATTAGTGATTATGCCTACTCGAATATGGATGAATATGCTTATCCTGTCAATCGTATGACGACAGTTGCGAATGACCGCGAACATCGTTTTACATTCCCTCGAGTTAAAGACGGACTTGTTGTTGCTGGCGATAGAATCTCTGTCGGTATCTCAAAAGAAGATGGAAGTTTAGCATCCTTGTCTGTCAACTATAGTAATTTTGATGATTGGCCATCAGCTGAAGAGGCAGTAAGTCAAGAACAAGCTTTAGAAGACATTAAGAGTAAATTAGATTTGAAATTGTATTATGTCGATCGAGATAGAGATTCAAACGAACAAACATTACAGTATAAACTCAACTACCTTCGAAATGATAATGAACCAACTTTCTATAATGCCGTTACGGGTGAATGGGAAAGCAACTCTCCGTTTGGTCAAAAAGAGGATGTTGTGATTAGTCACCCATGGGCTGAGGAAGAGCTTAATTTCATGATTAGTAATAACATTTTAGAGATTGACGATCCAGCCAATTTTGATGCTGATCAGGCAGTCACAAAAGGTGAAGCCTTAGAGATCTTAACTAAGTCAATCGATCGCGTATATCCTCGTCCACCGGTAAATGAAGAACGAGAACAGAGTCCTTTCAGTAATATTGATAGTGAGCATGAACTATATAATATTATTATGCAATCCGTGCAAAGAGGTATTGTAGATGACAGCCAGGATACATTTGATGTGGATAGCCCATTAACGCGTGAAAATCTAGCATTCTGGTATGTTCGTGCGCTAGACCTTGATTCTGTTGCTAAACGCTCTGAGATTTTCAGCTATAACTTTAACGACTTAGAGGATATGAGTGACGAATATCGCGGATATGTTGTACTTGCTAACTCGTTAGGACTTCTAACGAATGACGGAGAAAATAATTTCTTACCGCAGCAAGAAGTGACTTATGCTCAGTTAGCAGTTGCCAATTTACGATTGGCTCAGCTAATCACATCTGGGGATTTTAGGTAAGTTGATTTAAGCAGATCTTCCTTTTTAGTGTTAAAGGAAGGTCTGTTTTTTTTATTAAATATTATTAAATGCACCGATAGAAAAGCGATAAACGCCATAGAATTGGGAGATACACCGATAGAAAAGCGAAAAACACCGATAGAATTGGGAGATACACCGATAGAAAAGCGAAAAACGCCGATAGAATTGGGAGATACACCGATAGAATTGGGAGATACACCGATAGAAAAGTGAAAAACACCGATAGAAGTGATAGGTGCTGAGACAAAACTTTATTCACTACGTCAAAATGCTTCGCTTGCCGTGGGCACGGCTCGAGCCTCCTCGGCAGAAAAGCGCTGCCTGCGGGGTCTCGAGACTCGTGCTGTTCCCGCAGGCGTCTTCGCATTTTGACTCCGTTCATTTTCAATTATATGAGATGATATTGTTCGCCTTTCATCACCCTCTAAATATTTTTGTCCCATTCTCTATAAATCAATGTCTAAATAAATTGGACAGTGGTCACTTCCCATCACGTCTGAATGAATTTGAGCGTCATTTAGTTGGTCTTGCATTCGTTCGGAAACAATAAAGTAATCAATGCGCCATCCGATGTTTCGTTCACGGACGGTTTTCATATATGACCACCAGGTAAAAAGGTCATCCCGATCCGGATAAAAGTATCTTAATGTATCGATAAACCCGTGATTCAATAAGCGCGTCATTTTCTCACGTTCTTCAATTGTGAATCCTGAATTGCCTTTATTTGATTTATCATTTTTTAAGTCAATTGGTTTGTGCGCCACATTCATGTCACCGCACAATATGACGGGCTTTTGCTCGTCTAACTTTTGTATGTAATGATAAAATTGATCCTCCCATTCTAATCGAAGCGGAAGTCGAGCTAAAGTACGCTGGGCATTAGGCGTATAAACGGTGACGAAATAATAGTCTTCGAACTCAAGTGTTATGATGCGCCCCTCTGGGTGTGACGCCTCTTCATCCATACCATAGGTCACGTTTAACGGTTGTTGTTTTGTGAAAACAGCTGTACCTGCATAGCCTTTTTTCTCGGCATAATTCCAGTATTGTTCGTAACCTTCTAAGTCCAGGTCAATCTGGCCTTCCTGTAATTTGATTTCTTGTACGGCAAAAATATCTGCTTCTATGTTATTAAAATAATCTAGAAAACCTTTACGGATACAAGCTCGTAATCCGTTAACATTCCAAGACACTAGTTTCATGTATGTATTCCCCTTCCTATTACTCAATCGAACTTGGACACTCACACGGCAAACTTGGCCAGTCACGCGCTTAGACACTCGAACATTACAATTCTATCACATCGAATAAAATTTTTATAAAAACATAGTTGACTTTTAAAGTGTATTAAGCATATAATACACACATACGGTGTATTAAGCGTCTAATACATATTTTTTTGCGCAGGGTGTATTAACACCTTAATACACTTGAACGAGTAAGCTTACTTCAAAACGGGAGTGTGTGTTTTATGAAGATACAGTTTAATAATCGAGATCCCGTCTATGTGCAAGTGATTCGTCATTTTAAAAATCAAATTGCGAAAGGATTTTTAGAGCCTGGGCAGGTCATTCCATCTAGGCGTGAATTGGCCAATCAATTAAAAATTAATCCGAATACAGCACAGCGGGCATACAAAGAAATGGAGGAAGAGGGTTTGATTAAAACTGAAAAAAATCAACCGAGTCGTGTGACCTCTGATGAGCAAATTTTACAGGACTTAAGAGATGAGTTGATTTTACAGGCTGTGAGTGAATTTGTAACCTCTGTAAAGTCGATCAATGTCCCTTTAGATGATGCTTTAGAGTTAGTTAAACAGAAGTATCAACGTGAAACTCGAAAGGAGGATTCCGATGATTGAAGTTAAAGATGTCGTGAAAAAGTTTGGACGGAAACAAGTGCTAAACGGTGTGAGTTTTACCGCAAATAAAGGTGAAATCACTTGTTTAATCGGAATAAATGGAGTAGGTAAAACGACGATTCTTAATTCGATTATGAAATTAACACCGATTCAATCAGGTGAGATTTTAGTTGATGGGAAAAAGGTGACCAAGGAGACGTTTGAGAAGATAGCCTTTATTCCGGATGCTACCATCATGCTACCGGGTATGCGAATTAAAGAAGCGATGGATTTTATGAATGATTTTTACAAAGTGTGGAATCAGCAGCGCGCTGATGAGCTTCTTGAATTTTTTAAATTAAATCGGGAAGATAAGATTTCGAGCTTATCAAAAGGTAATACAGCGAAGATCAATTTATTATTAGGACTAGCTTTAGATGTCGATTACATTTTAATGGATGAGCCGTTCTCGGGTATTGATATTTTCAGTCGTGAACAGATTGCCGAGGTTTTTACAACCCATTTAATTGAAGACCGAGGGGTTATTATTACGACACATGAAATAAATGATATTGAACATTTAATTGATAAGGCTGTGCTGCTTGATCATGGTGTAATTCATAAAGAATTTAGCACAGAAGAAATTCGTGAACAGGAAGGTAAGTCAGTTATCGATGTGATGCGGGAGGTGTATCGCCAATGAAAAACTTTATCAAATTAACGAATTTTGAGATTAATCGAATGTCTAAAGTGTTGTTTTCGTTAATGGCGTTTATGTTGGTCGTTCAAATAGGTGGTGTTATTTACGAATCACTTGATTATCTGAATCGTGTCGAAGAGCGAATGATGGAACAGCAATTAACGCGGGCAGAGGTTCTAGATTCAATTGGGCCGATGAGTTTTCACCCAATTATAAATGGTATTTTCTTTATTGGACCCATCTTCATTTGTGTTGGTGCGATATTATTTTATATCTTTTTGATTTGGTATCGCGATTGGTTTGGGAAGAACACGTTTATTTACCGACTTTTAATGCTGCCAACTGAGCGGATTAATATTTATTTATCTAAGCTAGCAGCGATTGTTATGGCTACGTTAAGCTTAGTTGCGTTTCAGTTAATGGCCATACTTGTCGAGCGGTTCGTGTTTCAAATGATGGTTCCAGATGATTTAAGGACAGATGATTCCATCACCAATCTTATTGTTAATTCGATGACAGGTCAATTGTTTATACCGAATGGATTTGACGCTTTCCTGTTGATCTATGGCGTCGGGGTTATGACGGTGATGGTGCTCTTTACGATGATTTTATTCGAACGAAGCTATCGTTTTAAAGGGATTGCGTTTGGTGTTCTTTATGGGTTACTGTCGGTCGCGCTATTCATATCGCCAATGATTTTAAATGAGTTGTTTCTTGATAAATATTTCTACTTAAATGAGTTGGTCTGGATTGAAGTGATTGTAGGTCTCATCATTATGGCAGTCTCTACATGGGTTAGCTTTAAACTACTGAAAGATAAGATAAATGTGTAAGGAGGGAGAATATTATGAAAAAATTTTGGAAATCGATCTTACTCTTAGTTGTCATTGTCGGAGGGATTGGGACGTATTATGTCCAATCAGCCATCGCCACGAATTCACTTCCTGACGTGACGATTGAAACGGTTGAAGGCGATGAAAGCTTAATAGAACCTCTCGTGTTTGAGGGACTTGTTAGTCATGACGAAAATGAGGAACAATTTCTGTTAAGTCAAGGTGAGACACTTTATAATGGTGATCTATCCTTTGTTGAGCGGTTTGAAGGGGTACACAATATGACGTTGAACCGGCTACGTCAAGGTTATCGTGATTTCATGCGAGGCGTCGATTACCTTTATCGTAATGTCTATGAGGACAATCAGCGTTTAATTTTGGTCAATGTTAATGAGTCATATTCGGCTTATGGTGTGGAAGATATTGAATTAGAGGTTAACATGTTAAATAAAGGTACAGAGAAATCGGAAACCTATACGATGGAAATCGATAGTGAACAAAGAATTAATTTTTATAACATTGCCGATGTGCAATATTCTGATGGTAAGGTTATAGTCTTAACGGATTTATCGGAAAGATACCAGGATGGTTCTAAACCGGGAATCACTGAACTCATTTTTGACATCCAATCAGGGGAATTAGTGAGTCAGGAGACCATCATTTCGTTTGATCAGCTAGAGCAGGATAATATTGATCAAAGAATTAGTCAATTAGGTGAATCTGTTTTATATGCACCAAGTGAGTATGTTGTGTTTCGAAAAAGTCAATATGAGATTGTTAGAAATGAACAAGCAGACAGTCTCACTGAAGAAATGATCGAAAACGAACTTTTAGCCTATAACGTTAAGACCGGAGAAATTGAACAACTTGAAATTCCACAAAATGAAAATTCTGATGTTCGGTACTTTGATGGCTCTAACCTTTATTTCGAAAAGACGAAAGATGGTGAGAACTTCCTTTCTGTTTATAATATTGCGGAACAAGATTTTCAAAAGGATGTTCCGATCGGTTCCGATTCTCACCCATATCCATATATTTTAGTTAACGCTGGCTATATTTATATGTTAAATCAGGAAGAGAATCATTTAAATGTGATTAGTGTCGATACGAATAAATCGGTGTATAAAGGTGAAATAAAAGTTAAAGATGAAGCGGAAATGAATATTTATAAAATGAGTTTTGAGTAAAGAGTAGGATCATGCGGGAGTTGCGCATGATCCTTTTTCTGTAGGAGCTGGGTTTGTTGGGGAGTCAGGAGGCAATTATCTTGTGTCATAGGGGAATTATTTTGGTTTAATGGGCAAAGGTTGAGGGGTAATGGGGAATCAGAGCGATACATTGGGGAATTTCCCCGGTTGATTGAGCAAAAAATGACGTTGAATGGGGAATTATCGTGATACATTGGGGAATTTTCTCTATTTATCGGGCAAAAATTGAGGCCCAATGGGGATTTAGCCTAGCCCATTGGGGAATCAAAAAATCCGTACCGATTATTGAGGTACGGATTTTTTCCTTAAACCTGACCGTCTTCAGCTGATCGATTGGCGGCATGCAAACCAGCGACAAATCCAGTCGAAAAGGCTGCAGTAATATTAAATCCGCCTGTATAGCCGTGAATGTCTAAAATTTCACCGCAAAAGTAGAGGCGGTCCATAAATTTTGATGCCATTTCATTAGGGACGATTTCTTTTAAGGATACACCGCCACCAGTGATAAAGGCTTTTTCAATCGATAGGGTTCCATTGACTTTCATTGTAAAGCTTTTCACCAGATGAGATAACTCTATCACGTTTTTCTTTTTTAAATGGTGATAGGTTGTGCTGGGATCTAAATCGATTTGGTCCATTATAAACAATAAATATCGTTCGGGTAATAAGCTTTTCCAGACTTGTTTGACTGATTTGTTTGGACTGTTTTTAGCTTGTTTCATCAGCTTGTCTATGATTTGTTGCTCACCTTCATCTGGAAAACAATCAATGGTGACATCAATCGTATCGGTTTTGAATTTCTTTAAGGCTTTGACCACAAACTGGCTTAAACGTAAGGCAGCAGGTCCTGATAAGCCTTGATGGGTAAATAAAATATCCCAGCGATGTGACTGAATGGGTTTACCGTTCGGTTTCAAAGCTGTGATTTCTACGTCACGTAATGATAACCCTTGTAGCGTTTTATCTTGAATAAACTTTTCATTCGACGTCATTGGAACTTCGGTAGGGTAAAGCTCAGTAATGGTGTGGCCAGCTTTTTTCGCCCACGCATAGCCTTGTCCTTGACTGCCTGTGTTGGGAACTGATTTCCCTCCGACCGCAATTACGACACAAGCGGTCGTCACCTTTTCGTTTTCTAAAATGATTTCATGCGTCTCTTCTCCATAATGGACAGCCTCAACCTTAGTATTTAACCTTTGATCCACACCGTGTACATCGAGTTGTCTGACTAACGTACTAACGACTGTTTTGGCACTGTCGCTGACGGGAAACATCCGGCCTTTATCTTCTTCTTTCAATTGAACGCCTAGAGATTCAAAGTATTCAATAATCGACGCATTATTAAAAATAGAAAATGCGCTGTATAAAAACCTTCCGTTACCCGGAATATGAGCAATTAGCTCATCATCAGGTAACACATTCGTGACATTACAACGCCCTCCGCCACTGATCGCAAGCTTTCGTCCAAGTTTATTTCCTTTTTCTATAAGTAAGGTTTTGGCGCCATTTCGGCCCGCGGTAATCGCAGCCATTAATCCTGACGGTCCGCCACCAATTACGACTACATCATATGTCAATTTGATTTCATGCCTTTCTGTTCGTTCAACTGTTTATAATATATGATAAAATAAAAGTGATAGATTGAACAATAAAATGTAGGTGAAAACATGTCAAATTCGAATGTGCTGCGCGGTACGATGATGTTAACCGGCGCTAATTTTTTATCAAAATTTCTTGGAATAATCTATGTTATTCCGTTTTACCTACTCGTTGGTGATGCGGGTGGTGCTTTATATACATATGCCTATAACCCTTATCAAATCTTTCTAAGTGTCGCAACACTTGGAATTCCATTAGCGATGTCTAAATTTATCGCGAAATATAATGCGTTAGAAGAATACGCCACAAAGGATGCGATGTTAAAAACAGGTCTAGTGTTAATGCTATCCATGGGGACGCTAGCTTTCTTAATATTGTTTGTAAGTGCTCAATGGTTGGCTCAGCTTATTATCCCGAGTAATGATTTAGCCAATTCGGTAGAAGATGTTACATTCGTCATTCGTATGGTGAGCTTTGCATTAATTATTTTACCCGCGATGAGTTTATTCCGCGGTTACTTTCAAGGTCATGAGTCCATGGGGCCGACAGCTGTATCGATTGTCGTGGAACAAATCATTCGCATTGTCTTCGTACTTGCGAGTGCTTATCTTGTTATTCATGTGTTCAAAGGCACGGTAACGCTAGCTGTTGGACTGGCAACTTTTGCAGCCTTAATCGGTGCTATTGCCTCGAGTGCTGTGTTATTAACGTATTTTAAAAAACGAAAACCGATGATTGATCGTGAAGCCCATCTAAAAGGTTATGGGACGGTAACACGTACGAAAAAAGACATGATGAGTGAGCTTTTTACCTATGCTGGTCCCTTTGTGTTAGTTGGGATTGCAACGCCGATGTATCAAATGATTGATCAATTTACGTTTAATCGTGCGATGGCCAACATCGGTTTAGCAGATATTTCAGAGAAGCTCTTATCAGTCATTCTTTTGTATGGTCATAAACTGGTGATCATACCTGTAACAATAGCTATTGGGCTTGCGATGGCTGTCATGCCAGCGATTACAAGGTCTTTTACTGAAAATAACCAGGCACAATATACGAGCTACATCCATCAGGCGTTTTTAATTGTGATGTTATTAGTTTTACCGGCATCCGTAGGCTTGGCCATCTTATCCGATCAGGCCTATGGTTCGTTATATAATGTGGAGGAGGCCATAAGCTACGCTGGTCCGTTATTAGCTTATTATGCGCCAGTTGCGTTATTTTTTGCATTGTTTACCGTTAGTGCTTCGATGTTACAAGGGATTAACCATCAAAATTACGCCGTTATTAGTCTAGGTGTGGGCTTAGCGGTTAAATTGATTTTAAACATTCCATTTATTCAAATGTTCGAGGCAAAAGGGGCCGTCTTCGCCACAGGCTTAGCTGTCTTAACGGCAGCGGCGCTTAATATTTTAAAAATTTATCGGGTGACACGCTTTAATGTTCGTCCGCTCTATCGTAAATCATTATTAATTGCGATCCTAACAGCTGTCATGGCTGTTGTGGTCCTACTCGTCAAATGGTTTGTTGGTCTACCGTTTGGTGAAGAGGCAACGAAATGGAAAATGATTACACAGTTAATTTTTTCAGTCTTAATCGGTGCCTATGCTTATTTATGGATGGCCTATAAAACAACGCTATTAGAGCGGTTATTAGGGGACCGTGTGAAACGATTTTCAAAATGGTTTATTTAAAGGTGGTTTAAATGAGACTTGATAAATTGCTAGCGAATCAAGGCTTTGGTTCACGGAAAGATGTTAAACAGTTAATCAAAAAGGGGAAGGTCACAATTGATGGGGAGGCTGTTAAAAGCTCTTCCTTTCACGTTGATCCCAAGCAATCTGAGGTTATCGTTAATGGGAAGACATTAGATTACCGGGACTATATTTACATTATGATGAATAAGCCCAAGGGTGTTATTTCTGCAACAAGGGATGATAAAGAGACTTGTGTAACCGATTTACTGGATGAATTTTATACGCCATTTTCACTGTTTCCGGTAGGGCGATTGGATAAGGATACGGTCGGGTTAATGCTTATAACGAATGACGGCGAATTATCCCATCAGCTTTTATCACCAAAGCAGCATGTCGATAAGGTCTATGAAGCAAAAATAAAAGGCCTTGTTACTGATGCGGATGTTGACGCTTTCAAAAAAGGCGTTTGCCTTGAGGACGGTTACGTAACAAAACCTGCAAAGTTAGAGATTTTGACTGCAGATGCGTATTCAGATGTACGTGTTACGATTTCAGAAGGGAAGTTTCATCAAATTAAACGAATGTTTGATGCAAGAGGCCATGAAGTTGTTGAGTTAAAACGGCTAAAAATAGGCAGTCTTGTATTAGATCATCATTTAGATTACGGTGAGTATCGTGAATTAACGGAAGAAGAGCTTAAGCAATTACAGAAGCATTAAATATTTTTTGGGATTTTGACTTTTTTATCTGTTGTTGTCCATTCGCCTTTGCGACAGCTTTCAACTAGTCCATTGTATTGTAGCACATTGATATCACGTTGAATGGTACGATCAGATAATCCGAATTGTTCTGAAAGTTCACTTGTTGTGGCTGAACCGTTTTCGTACAAATACAAATAGATGTCCTTAATACGATTCAACATTGTTTCTGATGGATAACTCAAAGAACCACCCCTAAAAAATTATGAATGATACATTTTTATAAAAATATTGTACAATAAAGTTAATGAAAAAATCAAAAAATTCTAAAGGAAAGAGAAGTGTTGTTTAAAATGACTGGCGATTCACATTACTTTATCGGATTTCCAGTTCCTGAGGTTAAGCGGGGAATACTTGCAAAGTGGCAGGAAGCATTAGAGCCATTTGTGGATTATCGGACATGGATGCACATCGACGATTTCCATATTACGATTCGATTTTTAGGTGCCTTGTCATCTCAACAGGTGGCTGAACTGAAACGTAAGCTTCAATCATTAGAATTGAATGCATTCGATGTCAGCATCAACGGGTTAAATTTTTTCGGAAAAGAAGAACAGCCACGAGTCATGTATGCTGAAGTTGAACGGCAAGATGACATCATGACATTAAAATCAGAAGTCGATCATGTATTAGAGACGTTCGATTTTGATAAGGAAAAACGTCCATATCGTCCACATATCACATTAGCCAAAAAATGGGGTAAAGGAAAGATCCATTTATCCCAAGAGGCTTTAGAACATAAAATCGATGCGGAAAAGCATTTACATTTTACGATGAACAGCTTTAATTTATATCGTGTTCATCCAGATCAATGGCCAAAATATGAAGTCGTACAATCATTTAAGCTAGAATAGGAGACATGATATGGCTCAGTTAATTAAGTTACAGGATTACATATCAAGATATGAACAGGATATGTTTCGTTATCCTAGTCAGTTTATCCGCATGAAAAAGGATAGTTTCCATCGTTTACGTGAGCAATGGGAGTCGGAGAAGGAGATGCCGATTTTAAGTGAACCTGAACAGGAAGAGAAACAATCCTTATTTCAAAAGATTTTTAATCGAAAAAAAGAGTTTAATGTTTGGGAGGAAGAGGAGCACAGGGAGCTACCACTACCAGTGGACGAGCATGAACTTAAGCAATTGTTTTTAAACCAAGTCTTCTCCTTTCAATTAAAGTGGGCATCAAGTACCTTACAAGAAGTCTCTTATTTTGATCAGGTTTATGAGACAGACAATTTATTAAAATATTTTTTACAACGTTTTCCGGATACATATCTATTACTCTATCAGCCTATTTTTAAGATGAAGCAAGCGGTGATTGAAGGCGATATTATCATCGTGACTCCAACCGACATCATGTGTGTTTCGGTATTAGATGGCGCTTCTGGCACGACGTATCAGCCTGTTGATGAGCGGAAATGGCAGACAATCGATGAAGGGCAGGTTCATACGGTCGTCAATCCATTGATCGGATTAAAGCGAATGGAGAAAATGATTTCAAGTATTTTACAGTATCATGAACTTGAATTCCCGATCAAAAAGGTCGTGTTAGCACGGAACCAGCGTATATTAAATCAAACACCAGCTTATCAAACTGAATATGTTGACCTCTTAAACTATGAGGAATGGTTCGATGCGATTCGAAAGACGGGTTACCCGATAAAATATCAACAATTAAAGGTAAGTGAAGCTTTACTAGAGCATACGCAAAAAACGTTTGTTAAACGTCCGATATGGAAAGAAGAAGAGGATCATATTTTGTAAGGTTAAGGGGAGTTATGATGTATGTGTTTATTATAAATCCTGCCGCGGGGAATGGGCGTGGTGAACAGATTGTGCAAGATTTTATTAAACGTCAAGGAGATTTCCAAAAGCAATATCGAACGTATTATTCTCAATATCCCGGACACGCGAAGGAATTAGCTAGTCAGATTGCCAGGTTACATCAAGATAAAATTCAATTATTATTCGTTGTGGGTGGGGATGGCACGCTGTATGAAGTGTTAAATGGGTTAAAACATGACCGTGACATTCCGATATCATTTATACCAGTAGGTTCTGGTAATGATTTTGCGAGAGGGTGCATGACGTCGCTTAATCCCAAAGTGAACCTTAGACAATCGATTGATGAGTTATTATTAAAGCCCTATTGGTTTGGACAATATGTAATGGATTTAAATCCCAAAAATAAGTCTAAATTGTTTGCTTCGAGTATCGGTTTTGGCTTTGATGCTGAAGTGGCTGAGCGTGTCAATGCATCAAAGATGAAAGCCTGGTTTAACCGTTTACGGCTGACGTTTTTAATCTATGTCATCGGTTTAATCATGACGATATTTACGTTTAAACCAAAGGACATTGAGTTGAATATTGACGGGAACTCTAAGACTCTCTCAAACGTTTGGATGATCACGATTAATAATCATCCTTATTTTGGTGGTGGCATGAAGATTGCACCTGATGCTAATATTAATCCACATACGTTTCATGTGACGATCGTTAAAGATATGTCTAAGTGGAAAATTTTATTGTTGTTTGTAACCGTCTTTTTCGGGAAGCATACCTCTTTAAAAGAAGTTGAAACCTTGCCATGTTCAAGCATTGGCTTGAAGTCAGAAAAACCTTTAACCTACCACGCAGATGGGTTTACCTCTAGCTGCTATCAAAGTCGAATTGAAAAAGAACTAGGGGCACGTCAGGTCATAAGAAAATAAGAGGAAATTTTATAAACCCTCTTGAAATGTATACGAAATATAGGTTAATCTAGTCTAGTCTCGTTTATTACATATGAAAGATTATGTGCAAAAAGTGGGTGAGTGAATTGGAGCATGCATTAGGTTCCGAGTGGGTGATTTCTCCAGCTGGCGGCACCACTGGGGAAGCCTTTTTAGCCGAAAATCAGAATGAAAAGTTATTTTTAAAACGGAATTCGTCACCTTTTTTGGCGGTGCTATCGGCAGAAGGTATTGTCCCGAAGCTCGTTTGGACAAAGCGGCTAGAAAACGGCGATGTGATTACAGCTCAAAAATGGTTAGAAGGCCGAGTTCTTGGGAAACGTGAGATGAAGGAAGATAAAGTAGCCAAGTTGTTAAGTAAAATCCACCACTCATCAGAAATTTTGCATTTATTTATGCGGATGGGCAAGATGCCGCTTGAGCCATCAAACTTATTAGTGCGTTTAATCAATCAATATCGAGGTCATGATCAGGTAGACCATGCTTTAATTGCCCATGCACTCGAATATTTACATAAGCATTTAGATCAAGTGAGGCGTCAGGAAAAAGTGGTTTGTCATTCTGATATTAATCATGAGAATTGGTTGCTCGGTGAAGACGATCACTTATATTTAATCGATTGGGATCAGGCAGTCATTGCGGATCCTGCGATAGATTTGAGTATGTTACTTTACCAGTACGTGCCACGTGAGCAATGGCAGACATGGCTATCTAAATATGGTGTTGAGTTTGATCATCAACTGCATATGCGCATCCAATGGTACATGATTGCGTTATCGTTATCGTATTATATCTGGTATTTAGAAAAGGGCGAAATTGACAACGCGTTGAAATGGAAAAATAGGTTAAGCCAACATAAATTAGCTTTTTGTTAAATCTATATTCAAGTGTTTGTTCATTTGAATATAGATTTTTTTACTTTCATAACGGGGTAAGTTGTTATAGGATTAAATTATAAGGAAAATGACGTACTAGCTTTTTTAGGAGTGACAACATGCGCTTAAGACACAAACCATGGGCAGCAGATTTTATCAAGGAACATGATGATATTGCTGTATTAAATCCATTTGACTATCGGGGAAAATGGCAGGAATTGTTTGAAATCAATCAGCCGATTGGATTAGAAATTGGAACTGGTAAAGGCCAATTTATCGCTAATATGGCTCAACAAAATAAACATATGAATTTTATTGGCATTGAAAAGGCTGAGAGTATTATCGTCACAGCGATCCAGAAAGTTTTGGATGCCGAGGTGTCAAATGCACACTTAATCCATGAAAATGCCAAGGACTTAAGAGACATAATTGCGGAAAATGAAATAGATATCATCTATTTGAATTTCTCAGATCCGTGGCCAAAGACACGACATGAGAAGCGGCGTTTAACGTATCATGCCTTTTTAGATCAGTATCAATCCATTTTAAAAGATGATGGAAGGATCGTTCTCAAAACAGATAACCGTCATTTTTTTGAGTACTCAATCGTTAGTTTTTCGCAATTTGGCATGACGCTAGAAGAAGTGACGTTAGACTTGCATAAATTAGAAGATGACACCAATGTCATGACGGAATATGAAGAGAAATTTTCAAGTAAAGGCCAGCCAATTTATCGCTGTATCGCTAAATTTTAATCATACATAAAGGGAGTGGGAGACATGGAAATATTAAAGATTGGACGTGCGACTTTAACCTGGTTAAATGGTGGCGTGACCCATATGGATGGTGGAGCGATGTTTGGTGTCGTACCGAAACCATTATGGAGTAAAAAGTATCCACACAATGATAAAAACCAAATCGAACTTCGTTGTGACGCCATTTTATTGCAAATTGATGGTAAGAACTTCTTGATCGATTCAGGAGTCGGTAAAGATAAATTAAATGATAAACAAAAACGAAACTTTGGCGTTTTAGAAGAATCGAAAATAGAGGAATCGCTATCGGAATTGGGATTATCGCCTGAGGATATTGATGGCATGCTGATGACACATTTACACTTTGATCATTCAAATGGGTTAACAAAGCCAGAGAATGGTGACTTAGTCAGTGTCTTCCCGAATGCAACGATTTTTGTATCCCAAATCGAGTGGGATGAAATGCGAAAACCAAATATGCGCTCAAAGAATACATATTGGGAAAGCAACTGGAAGCCTGTTCAAAATCAAGTTAAGACTTTTGAAAACAGTTTAGAAGTTGTATCAGGCTTAACGATGCAGCATACGAGTGGTCATAGTGATGGTCACGCCGTTATTAAATTTGAAGACGGGGATGATCGTTTTATCCATATGGCGGATTTAATGCCGACCCATGCGCACCAAAATCCGTTGTGGGTTTTAGCTTATGATGACTATCCGGTGACAAGCGTTCATGAAAAGAAACAACTACAAGATGAAGCCTACGCCAATGATAGCTGGTTTATTTTTTATCATGATGCGTATTATCGAGCCATTAAATTTAATGATGAGAAAGAAATTGAAGACGCTGTTAAACGGACGCGGTATGATTATTCGTAAATATGAAAAGCTTGGGAGAGTCTAAGGGTTCCGTTTAGATACATAAAGTAAATAACACACCTCATTTCGAATTTACGTGAAATGAGGTGTGCTGATTCCCCAATGTTGGGAGTTTTTCGCCCAATGCAGGGAGCTAATTCCCCAATGCAAGGTGTTTTTCGCCCAAAGAGGGTTGCTGATTCCCCAATGATGTGAGTTTTTCGCCCAAAGAGGGTTGCTGATTCCCCAATGATGTGAGTTTTTTGCCCAATGAAGCGCGCTGACTTCCCGATACCAAGCAATTTTTTACCCACGTCCAGTTTTCTCACCAAGTTTCGATTTCAGTTTAAAACTATCCCAAAAGTCTATGGTATATTAATGCAAGAGTGTGAATTTGTTGTGATTTTTTATTTTGCTCAAGATAAAATAGAAAATTATGTTAAAATCAATTCAAGAATACAAAAGTTTGTACTAAAAGTAACGGGCAGGATTATTGAACAGTACCTTTTAGCAATAAGGATGGAAATAGAATCCTTTTCACCTTTTCGTCCTTATACTTATTTAAAGAGGGAAAGGAGTGGAATGATTGTTCTTTCAAGCTAAAAGAGACTTACTGTATTTTATAGCAATTTGGGGGACTATATCTATCATCATTCTTGGTTCCATTTTTGATACAGAGCCAATTGTTATTAAGACAGCTTACTATTTAATTGGATTTATTATAATTGTAATTTTAATTTGGATATGGTTTGGAACGGGCTATAAAATTAAGGATAAAGAATTAAAAGTTCATTGTGGACCATTTAAATGGAAAATAAATATACAAGAGATAAGTAAAGTAAGTAAAGTAAAAAGTATATTTACGGCACCTGCCTTATCCTTCGATAGGTTAGAAATCTACTATGATAGATACAATTTAATTAGAATTTCTCCTGAAAATAATTCTGAATTTATTGACCTATTGTTAAAAGAAAATCCTCAAATACAAATAAATGAGAAAAGTTTAAAATAGTAATCAATAATTGACTACAAATATCTTCAACTATCGGGTGCGTTAGATGAAGAAGAGTGAGCATTTTCCGATAAGGAATTTGCTCTTTATTTGTAGCCCAAATTACATTGGTTTTTTCTTGTTTTTTGCAGATCTTCAATAATTATTGTAGGTATGCAAATTGAGTTACATTTTTGTGTGTAAAAAGCAACCCTAAATACACGCGAATATTGATTTAACAATGAAAAAAGAGCATTGAATTGCATTTTTAATGTTTGTACTCCAAAACTAAACTACTTGGAATTTTACCCAAGTGTCCTTTTAGATGTGATTTTAGATTTAAGGTTTTGCACCTAATATCGGAACACGTTGGGAGTCCCAAGCTTTTCGTTATTCCTTTAAATTTTTACGTGTTTCTTCTTGATTTGAAGAATCCTCTATTAAGTTGTTAGCTGATTTTTTAAACTCAGATAGCGTTTGTCCAATGGCAGAACCAATTTCAATATTGGATAATTTATGTATAAAATATAAACTTACCAAGTTTTTGCTTGATAAGTTAATAGACAAAGAAGGAAATCGTCAGCAAAGTGGTATATAATGGGTACAAATAGTAAATATTTGAGGGGTTTCAATGTTTAAGTGGATTACTGAAATTGATCAACCACCATTCGAATTTAATAACGAGAATGGTGAATTTAGACTTAAGAGACTGGATTCAACAGTTGAATTAAACGAAATGAGTCCAGTTTGCCAGTTGTTTGCCTCGTTTGATGTTATATTAGATCATGATGCCCTAACAATATTACCAACCCCAAATGACCATGCATTAGAAACTATACTGAATGAAGTGGTTCCTCATTATTTAGATGTAAAGCAAATATTCATTGATGGGAAGTTAAAAGAAATTAACGTAAGGAGTCTTAAAAAAGAGTCTAAAAAGATTGTAGAGGACTTACTTTCAAATAATATTTATCCAGTCATTCCTGAATTATACCGTACCAAAAATCTAAATTTGCCAACTGAACCAAGAAAATTAAAACACTATTTGGTAAAACTAGAATTGATTGACCCATTATTTATTGAAGAGACAGAAAAGATACATAATTTTTTTAAGAGTTCTTTCTTTACTGAAAGTGGTTCAATAAAACTTCAACCAACAGGATGGAAATTAAATGAACATTTAAAAGAGTCTGTGACTATTCGTGCTTTTAGTACATTTGCAAAACAAATTGTTTTAGTTGTTAATGAAGAAGATATGAGAGTAGTTGGACTTGATATCTACGGGTGATTTATTCAACAGACGGGACAGTTTAGCTCAATAAGAAAATCATCTATAATAAATCTAGTACATATTCAATTGAAAGGTGGATTATGATGACTAAACATAAAATTTATACAATGAGTGTCTCAAAAGTCTATCCCCATTATATAACGAAGGCAGAGAAAAAAGGACGTACGAAAACAGAAGTCGACGAAATCATCCGTTGGTTGACAGGCTATAGCCAGGAAGAATTAGAAGCGCATTTGGAAAAACAGACAGACTTTGAAACCTTCTTTGCGGAAGCTCCCCAACTGAATCCTTCGCGGGCTATGATTAAAGGAGTGATTTGCGGTGTCCGAGTAGAAGATATCGAAGAACCAACTATGCAGGAAATTCGCTAAATGGATAAGCTGATCGATGAGTTAGCAAAAGTAAAAGCGATGGAGAAGATTTTGCGGACATAATCATTTAAATAGTATTTATTTTGGAAATCAATCTTATTTACAAGGCGATCATCGAATTGATTGTCTTTTTTTACTTAAAATGATGATAAAATAGTTGGAATATTATGTTATTACTTTATTAAACATAAAGAGGCTTTCTGGAACAAGGGAAACAGCCCTCATTTCGTTAATGAAGTAGGGGAATGTAAGATGGATTATCTAACTTCCTTCATTGGGGAATTATCAGTCAAAATAGGGGCCTCAACGTGATACGTTGGGGACTCAGACTTGTGTATTGGGCATTCATCAAAGCTCATAGGGGAATCGGGGCACGCCATAGGGCAACCTGCAGTGAAGCAATCAGCTTATCACCTCCATTTGCTCCAAACTACTGATTCGACTCCCGATCAATTTCTAATATATCCCCATTAGTTGCGTCGACTAAAAATGCATATTGAACCGTTTTGCCGTCAATATTACGGGAAATTCCGCCTCGATACACGTGATAAAGCTCGTCTTCTTTACTAAACTCTTCACGCTCCATAAGAATCCAAGAACCACTAATGGGTCCGTTGGTTTTAAAAGCTTCTTTGACTTTTTTTAATGCGACTTCTGGATTCAACCATTGATTCGTCACTTTTCTCCCAATAAGGGTTCCGACGGTCATGCCGATGGCGGCGGGTGCTATAAGTTTATACCATTTCATGTGACTCACTCCATCTATTAGGTTAATCATATTTAGTTCATTATACGATTTCTGATGGTAAATTGAAATAATATCTGAATGGGTTGGAATAATTAGCATTTTTCCGATAAAATAAAAGAAGAATTCTTATTAAAAACGGAGTGATACATAGTGAATGAAGAGACGTTGCAAATGTTCCAAACGTTAACTGAATTACCAGGTGCTCCAGGTCATGAACATCAGGTTCGTCAATTTATGAAGCAGGAGTTAGAGAAATATTCTGATGAACTCGTTCAAGATCGATTAGGCGGAGTGTTTGGTGTTAAAAAAGGAAATGGCCCTCGCGTTATGGTAGCGGGTCATATGGATGAAGTCGGGTTTATGGTCACCCAAGTTACGAAAAATGGGATGATTCGCTTTCAACCATTAGGCGGTTGGTGGAATCAGGTGTTACTTGCTCAACGCGTACAAGTAATCACGGAAGATGGACCAGTTCCAGGTGTCATTGGATCTATTCCACCCCACAATTTAACGCCAGAACAGCGGAAGAAACCGATGGAAATCAAAAATATGCTCATTGATATCGGTGCCGATGACGAGGAAGATGTTAAGAATATTGGGGTTAAGCCTGGTCAGCCGATTCTACCGGTATGTCCGTTTACGCCAATGGCTAATGATAAAAAAATCATGGCTAAGTCATGGGATAACCGTTACGGATGCGGATTATCGATTGAGTTATTAAAGGAATTACAAGGTGAATCATTAGGTCATGAATTATATTCCGGTGCAACTGTTCAAGAGGAAATTGGTTTACGTGGTGCACAGACTGCTGCCAATATGATTCAGCCAGATTTATTCTTTGCCTTAGATGCTTCGCCAGCGAATGATATGGAAGGTAAAGAAAAAGAGTTTGGCCATCTTGGAAAAGGTGCACTTGTCCGTATATTCGACCGTACGATGGTGACACACCGAGGTATGCGTGATTTTGTTTTAGATACGGCTGAGTCGAAAGATATTCCATATCAATATTTTATTTCACAAGGTGGAACGGATGCAGGGCGCGTTCACATCTCTAATTCAGGTGTTCCGTCAGCTGTAATTGGTATTTGTTCACGTTATATTCATACAAGTTCTTCGATTATTCACGTTGATGACTTTGCAGCAGCAAAAGAATTACTTGTGAACCTTGTGAAGTCAGTTAATCAATCGACTGTTGATTCCATTAGAGCGAATAGCTAAATAAAGAGAGATGGTTAATTAAAACCATCTCTCAATAATGTGCTTATTACTGATAATAATATTCTAATACTTGAAGGGCTTGATCTACTGTTTCTACCGTTACCGTGGCTTTATTAGAAAGCTCTTTAAGCGGGTGAATTAACGATTCAGGTCTAATTAAAATTAGAGGTTTGTTCAGTCCGATGGCAATACCGGCATCCATAGCTGTATTCCACTGCTTATAGGATTCACCAAACAGGGCAATAACAGCATCTGCCTTTTGCATCATGATTTCGGTTCTAAAATTATTGATGCTCGCGCCAGTATCATCACGGTATTGTTGGTTAGGCTGTTTACCTAGAATATTTTCACCAATGTCATCAGAAAGGTCATGATTTTCTTGCGGCCCGTGGAACTGAATATCCAGTTGACTATTTTTGGCTTTCTGTTTTAACCGTTCACGCCAGTCATCATGAATTTGTCCAGCTAGATAGATTGATAGACTCATCATTTACAACCTCCATATCTATTTTTCTTTTATCTTCTAATGAAAAAATTGGTTTGTCAACTGAAATAAATCTTAAGAGGAGAGAGAACGTGAATAAGAAAAAAGGATTTTTAGCGCTAATAACCTTAATAAGTATGACGATTTTAGCCGGTTGCTTACAATCCGAAACACAGGTGATGGATCAGGCTGATAACCGGTTAAAGGATGTTTTCTTATCCGAAGAGACGATTGATACGAATTTTGAGTTAACAGATTTTGAAGTCTTTAAACCGGAGTCTTTAGAATTGGTCGAGGAAGCGGAGAATAATATTATATTTAAGGAAGATGACCAGCCTTTTATATTATTTATTAATGAATTTGAAGCACCAAATAGTAAATGGTTTTATAATCAAATCGAATCGAACCAAGATGAAAACAATCTTTATTTAAGTACGTTTGAAAGTGATACTGAATTTGCTTACTTTAGCGTTGATGAACTTGATGGTGATGAACTACAAGTACAACTAGGAATCGGTGGAGTCAAGATGACAACCTTAACAACAACGGGATCCGTCGAACAAGATGTTGAGGTGATGATTAAAATGGTTAAATCGATTCAAGAAAAATAATGAGTTATTGGTTGAGGAGGACGAGCTGTGAAAGCGTTCTTAGAGCGTAAAGGGGTACATATAAGTTTTCAAGCCTATGCGATAACGGCTTTAAGTTATATGGCATTAGGTTTGTTTGCATCATTAATTATTGGGGTCATTATCGATACGATTGGTAACGAAATTCCGAATATGCCTCAGTTTTTAGTCGAGGTTGGCAGCTATGCCATGGAACCTTTCGTTTATGGTGGGGCAATTGCGGTAGCTGTTGCTTATGGATTAAACGCGCCACCTCTTGTGATGTTTAGTGCATTATTTGCGGGGGCCTTTGCAGCTGACTCAGTTGGGGCAGGTCCAGCTGGTAGTTTTATAGCTGCCTTACTCGCGATTGAATTTGGAAAGCTCGTGAGTAAAGAGACGAAAATTGATATTATTGTGACACCACTCGTGACCATCATGGTGGGGTATTTTGTCGCAGTCGTAGCGGGCGTACCCATTGCTGAGTTTTTGAATGGTTTTGGGCAGGTTATTAATTGGGCAACCGAGCTACGTCCATTTACGATGGGGATTATTGTTGCTGTTTTAATGGGATTAGCATTAACGGCGCCGATTTCCAGTGTTGCGATTGCGATTATGCTAGATTTAAACGGTCTAGCTGCCGGGGCTGCTACTATAGGATGTTCTGCTCAAATGGTCGGGTTCGCAGTTAGTAGTTTTAGAGAGAATAAGATAAGTGGACTTGTTTCGCAAGGCATAGGGACATCGATGCTACAAGTCGCCAACATCATGAAAAACCCATATATTCTTATCCCACCTACTGTCGCTGGGGCAGTTTTGGCTCCTATAGCGACGGTCTGGATCCAGTTGGAAAACAATGCTTATGGGGCTGGCATGGGAACAAGTGGACTCGTTGGCCCGATTATGACCTTAAAAACGATGGGCTTCACAATGGAGACCTTTATGATTATTGTGATTTTATTAGTTTTAGCTCCAGCCATCATTAGTTTATTATTATCAGAATTTCTCCGGAAAAAAGGTTATATTAAAGCTGGCGATATGAAATTAGATGCGTAATTTTTAAAGCATGACTGCTTAAACGGTCATGCTTTTTTCTTTACTTATTAAATGGTAAAATAATGACTAGTGTGGCTTCGTAAAGGAGGCAAAACAGATGAAAATGACTAGTGTCAAAATGAAACGTAAATTAGAAGAACGGTTTAAAAACGAAGAGTGGCGAACTCATTTTGACCGTGATCAGGATACATTTCGTATCGAGTGGAAAGACAGTAAGCAAGGGGTCACGATTTCTCTTCCAGGTGTCATCTCTAAATGGGAGAATCGAGAGGAAGAGGCGTTAGACGAGCTTGAAAATCATATACGTGAAGCACTAAAAATCATGCATGAAGAACAGACACTTGAAGGGAAAGAAGCTAATATTTTTCCAGTTATTCGGTCTGGCTCTTTCCCAACTGAATCGAACAACGGTGCTCGATTAATATATACCGATCATACAGCGGAAACAAGGGTATATTATGCCATTGATTTAGGGAAATCGTATCGCTTAATTGATGAGCAGATGTTAAAACAAGAAAATTGGGAAGAAGACCGAATTAAGGAAGTGGCGATGTTCAACGTTCGCCGTTTATCAACGGATACAAAGCAAGAGGATGTTGCCGGAAATACGTTTTATTTCCTATCAACTAAAGATGGTTATGATGCCAGTCGTATCCTTAATGAAGCGTTATTAGAGAAAATGGCAGCTCAAGTAGAAGGGGAGTTAGCCGTTGGTGTTCCGCATCAGGATGTTTGTATTTTTGTTGATGTGAAAAATAAAACAGGCTACGATATTTTAGCGCAGATGATGATGCAATTTTTCGCAGAGGGACAAATCCCCATTACATCATTACCATTCTTGTACGAGGATAAAAAATTAGAACCGATATTCATTTTAGCTCAAAAAAAACCAAAAGATGATAAGGAGTAGAATGCTATGCAAGTTGTCTATAATCCAAAAGGTATTGGTGATGTATTGATCGTGACATTAGATCAACAGGATCAGAAGGTGACAGGTGAAGATTTTAATGACGTGACACGGCTCGTTAGTGAATCTGGGTCTGTTGTCGGTTATAATATTTTTAATTTATCTCATTATATGAATATAGATCAGACAGGCTCAATCAACGTTGATGAATTAATCGTGAATCATATTGAAGATATTTTTAAACAAAATGGACTGGAAGATTCGTTAGATGTTGATATATCACCAAAATTCGTTGTGGGATATGTTAAAGAGAAGAAACCTCATGAAAATGCTTCAAAATTGAATGTTTGTCGCGTTGATGTTGGCGATGAAGAGCTACAAATCGTTTGTGGTGCACCTAACGTTGATGCCGATCAGAAGGTTGTCGTCGCAAAGGTTGGTGCCTTTATGCCAAATGGAATGTTAATAAAGGAATCTAGTCTGAGAGGTGTCGATTCATACGGCATGATTTGTTCAGCGAAGGAGCTCAACATACCTCAAGCTAGTGAGAAAAAGGGTATCTTAGTATTAGAGGATGACCGAGAAGTTGGAGCGCCATTTGAATTATAAAGACATGGCTGATGGTTATGACCATCAGCCTAATTGTACTAACTTGTCAAGAGCATGAGAAGTGGTTAACATTAGGGTATAGGAATACGTTATTTGAGTAAATAATCGGGCGAGGGGTTAGTCATGAAGGAATTTACTTTAAAGCAAAATGGGGAAATTAAACGTTTAACAAATAAAACCTTTAAATTTGATGATCGAGTAGGGGAAGGTTGGTTTTCAGCAGTCTATTTTCTTAAAACAAAGGAAATTGTTGAAAAGCATTTAAAAGATAATATGATTACGATGCAATTTTTCCAAAAGCGTAACGCTGTGCTTTGTGGAACGGATGAGGCCATTGCTTTATTACATACTTTCGCTGAGCGTCCAGAAGAATTGGATATTTATGCGTTGCAGGATGGGGATAAAGTGAGTCCATATGAGTCAGTTTTAACCGTTAAGGGCCCTTATCAAAACTTTGGTTTTCTTGAAGGGATTATCGATGGCATTTTATCTAGACGAACATCTGTGGCAACGAATGTGTATAAAGTGGTAACCGCGGCTAAGTCGGCAGGTGCCGATAAACCGGTTATTTTTATGGGTGACCGAGATGACCATTACACACAGCAAGCAGGCGATGGTTATGCCGCATTTATTGGTGGATCAACGGCTCAAGCCACGCACGCCATGAACGAATGGTGGGGTAAGCAAGGCATGGGTACTATGCCTCACGCTTTAATCCAAATGTTTAAAGGTGATGTCGTCAAAGCGACTGAAGTTTATCAAAAGACTTTTCCTGATGATGATTTACTAGCGCTGGTTGATTACAATAACGATATCATTACCGATGCTTTAAAAGTTGCGAGGCACTTTGGAGATGAATTAAAAGGTGTCCGAGTCGATACATCAAAAAATATGGTTGATCATTATTTCTTCCGGAATCCACAAATCATGGGGTCATTTGATCCTAGAGGTGTTAACCCTCAGTTAATTTTTGCACTGCGGGATGCCCTAGATCAGGAAGGATATAACCATGTGAAAATTATGGCATCTGGTGGATTTAATGAGGAAAAAATTAAACGTTTTGAATCATTAGGTGTACCAGTTGACATGTATGGTGTCGGGAATAACCTATTAAAAATAAATATTGGATTTACAGGTGATAATGTCTTGTTGAATGATGAAAAGGAAGCAAAAGAGGGTCGACGATTTAACCCTAATCCAAGACTAGAAAAGGTGGATTACCCTGTTAATCGAGATTGATTGCATGATATGCAATCAATCTTTTATTTTTTCATACAATAGTCGTAATGTTTTTACGCGAGAATTTTGCTATAATGTATAAAAGCAAAATGAATTTATTAGCATATAATATATACAGGATGATATAAGCGGAGGTTCGATTCATGCCGACTTACCATTTTATAGGAATCAAAGGTACAGGAATGAGTGCATTGGCACAGATATTGCATGATTCTGGAGAGACTGTACAAGGATCTGACTTAGAAAAGCATATTTTTACTGAAGATGCATTGAGAATGAAGAATATAAAAATTTTACCTTTTGATGAAAATAATATTAAAGAAGGTCTCACGATTATAGCAGGTAACGCGTTCAATGATGATCATGAAGAAATACAAAAAGCAAAGGAATTAGGACTAGAGTTTTACCGGTATCATGAGTTTCTCGGTCAATGGGCGAAACGTTATACAAGTATAGCTGTCACGGGAGCTCACGGAAAGACTTCTACAACAGGTTTATTAGCACATACCTTCAAACAAAATATACCGACGTCGTATTTAATAGGGGATGGAACTGGATTCGGTCATCCTGAAAGTGAATATTTTGTGTTTGAAGCATGCGAATATCGGCGGCATTTTTTGGCCTATGAGCCTGATTATGCGATTATGACGAATATCGATTTTGACCATCCGGATTATTTTAGAAGTATTGATGATGTCTTCGATGCGTTTCAATCCATGGCTATGAATGTCAAGAAGGGTATTATTGCATACGGGGACGATGAATACTTACAACGCTTAAAGACGAAAGTACCCGCCGTATACTATGGGTTTGCTGAAGGAAATGATTTTCAAGCGAAAAATGTTCAAGAATCAGAAGAGGGTACAACGTTTGATGTATTCGTTCGCAGTACTTATTATGAAACATTTACGATCCCGACGTATGGCACACATAGCGTTTTAAATTCTTTAAGTGTTATTGCGCTTTTACAATATGAGGGATTTACAGCGCAGCAAATAAAGCATTTAAGTACATTCCCAGGGGTTAAACGTCGCTTTACAGAAACGGAGTGGAAAAATGGGCAGATCTTAATTGATGATTATGCCCATCATCCGAGGGAGATTGAAGCAACAATCGATTCTGCCCGTAAGAAATATCAGGATAAAAACGTTGTGGCGGTGTTTCAACCACATACTTTTACAAGAACGAAAAAGTTTATCGATGAATTTGCGGAAAGTTTGTCTCATGCTGATTACGTATACTTATGTGATGTTTTTGCTTCAGCACGTGAACAGTCTGGATCGTTTACGATTGAAGATTTACAGGAGAAGATTGAGGATTGTAATGTGTTGTTAGAAGGTAATACGGATATTCTAAATCAGCATCCAAACAGTGTCATTTTATTTATGGGGGCTGGGGATATTCAGAAGTATGAAGAGGAATTTAAGCAATTAGCTTAAAATAGTTATGTTTATGATGACGTCCTAATTCACAAATGAATTGGGGCGTTTTTTGTTTGTCTATTTTTAGTCGTTGTAAAAGCTTCGGTCTTCATGTAAAAAGTTCAGTCGTTACTGATCAAACGTCAGTCTTCGGTAAGAATGTTCGGTCTAGGGAATTCAAATCATTTGTAGAAACTCTTAAATAGCATAATATGTTAAACTAAAGACTAATAGAATGCCGATGTAACAAAGTTGCAACCGCAAATTGACAAAGTGCAACCATAAGGATATAGAACACGGAGCGTTGTTTTTATAAAATTTAAATATCAACATAAAGGGGGTTATATAATTGGCATTTGGAGAAAAACTTCACAAGTTAAGAAAAGAAAAAGGACTTTCTCAAGAAGCTCTAGCTGAAAAACTAAACACAACGAGGCAGGCGATCAGTAAATGGGAAAATGGACAAGGGTTTCCCGAAACAGAGAAACTACTCATGATTGGAAACATCTTTGAAGTGTCTATGGATTATCTATTGAAAGATTCGGCTGAACAAAGTCATGAAAGAGAAGAAGGCTATTATGTAAGCAGAGAAATGGCGGAAGGGTATTTGTCGTCTGTACATAAATCGACGAAATACGGCGCATTAGGAGCTAGCCTACTTATTTTGTCCGCAGTACCCTATTTTGTTTTTGATCAGGACCCAGGCATTTATACATTCCTTATCCTAATCCTTGCTGCTATCGGAATTATGGCGCTAGTGTCGGCAGATTTTGCGGAAGAGGATCAATATAAAATACTTAAGAGAGAACCATTAATCTTAGATGAAAACTATCTTAAAGAGTTGACTACGAGGTATGAAGATTTGAAGAAAAGGTATACGGCTGTTATGGCAATTGGAATTGGTTCATTTGTTGTGGCTATGGTTGCATTTGTGCTGGAAAGAAAAGATATAGCTTTAGGTGCTTTAGTGCCTTATTATGCAATTTTTGTCGCATTGTTGGCTGTTGGGACCTATATTTTAATTCGTACTTCATCCATACTGGAAGCCTACAAACTCCTAGTAAAAAATGAGGCCTATATAAATAGCTTCGGTTTTAAGCTCCGAAATAAAGTAAGAAAAAAGGTAGATAATCTCTAAGTTATGAAAAAAGCTGGCTAACTCAAGCCAGCTTTTCGTTTTATTTTAAGTTATCCGGGTTAAGACCTTCTAATTCAGGAATGACAAAGCGTCCGTCTTTACGAACGAGCTCGCCATCGAAATACATCTCGCCACCGCCATAATCTTCACGTTGGATGCAAACCATATCCCAATGAATAGCAGAATCATTGCCGTTATAAGCATCGTCATATGCCTGACCAGGTGTGAAGTGGAAGCTGCCATCAATTTTCTCATCAAATAAAATATCTTTCATAGGATGTAAAATATATGGATTGATGCCAATCGCAAATTCCCCAATATAACGAGCACCCTCATCTGTATCTAAGATGTCATTGATACGTTCAGTATCGTTAGCCTTGGCATCAACAATTTTTCCATTTTCAAATGTTAGTTCCACGTTTTCGAATGTAAAGCCTTGATATGGAGAAGGCGTGTTATAGCTTAATGTACCGTTAATCGAATCACGAACAGGTGCAGTGTAAACCTCACCATCCGGAATGTTCATGCGACCGGCACATTTGATCTTAGGAATATCTTTAATCGAGAATTTCAAGTCTGTACCTGGGCCTTTAATGTGAACCTCATCGGTCTCGTTCATTTTCTTAACTAACGCATCCATGGCGTTATTCATTTTCTCATAATCTAATGTACAGACATCGAAGTAAAAGTCTTCGAACCCTTCTGTGCTCATGCTTGCTAATTGAGCCATTGATTCGTTCGGATAGCGAAGAACGCACCATTTTGTTTTCGGTACACGGATTTTACGGTGGACTTGACCAACAGTTTGGCCATATAATTTACTTTTATCTCCAGGAACGTCGGCATGTTCATTAATATTATCACCAGAACGAACCGCTATGTAGGCGTCCATTTCTTCCATGACGGTGGATTCATATTTTTGCCATGCTTTTAATTGTTCCTCATTCGCCCCTTTTAGGAGAGAGCGCATAATTTTTTGATCTTTCAATTCGACAAAAGGTTGTCCACCTGCTTCGTATGCTTTTTCAATAATTGCGGATACTAATTCTTGTTGGATACCCGTATTTTCAATTAATAATTTTTCATTCTCTTGTAATTGAACCGAATAGTTAACTAATAAATCAGCTAGTTTGTCAATTCTTTGATCGCGCATTTTCATCCCTACCTTTTTTTTGAATATATCTTATATTTTATCATATTTTAAATGATGATAAGTAAATGAGAATTCATATTCGTTTGACATTAAATTGATTGGGGTATATTTTTAATATAAAATAGATATAGGAAGGTTGTGTTAATGGTGAATATATTACATATATCCGCACTCATCGCATCAATCGCATTTCTAATTTTAGTTATTTATATTTCCTATACGTTAGTATCCGTCAGAAAAACCTTTCATCATATGGCAAATACGACTGAAGCATTAGAAAAACAAATGCAGGGAATCACACATGAAACAACCGAATTATTAAAGAAAACGAACTATATGGCAGCTGATATTTCGGGTAAAACCGATAAACTAGATGTTTTATTTGACGGGGTCAAGGGAATTGGACAAACTGTGCAGGAATTTAATGAATCACTACAGAAATTGTCTGATGAATTAAAGGAACAAGCGAGTGAACATGCTGAAAAAACTTCCCAGACGATTAAATGGGGAGAAGCGGCAATTCATTTATGGAAAAAATATAAAGATAAATAATCCTAAGAGGAGGAATATTCATGGCAAATGAGAAAGAATCGCAAGAAAGTATTAACAGCAAGGACTTTTTAATCGGTAG
Source organism: Tenuibacillus multivorans (assembly GCF_900103915.1). Classification (GTDB taxonomy): domain Bacteria; phylum Bacillota; class Bacilli; order Bacillales; family Alkalibacillaceae; genus Tenuibacillus; species Tenuibacillus multivorans. Next base: position 49,096 of record NZ_FNIG01000009.1, read on the forward strand.
CCTAATCGGTGGAATCGTCGGAGCTTCAGTAGCTTTACTATTTGCACCGAAATCTGGTCGTGAGCTTCGTGAAGATTTAAATACCGGTGCTCAACAGGTACGTGACCGTGCGAGTGAGTGGCGAGATGTTGCTTATGAAAAAGGCTCGGAATGGTCATCACAATTGCAAGAGAAAAGCAGGGAGTTTTCTGACCGTGTTAAGGATACGAAAGATCAAGTACAAGATCGCGTTAATCAATTCAGGGATGAAAGAATGAATGGTGATAACAAAGAAGCGCTTGAAGTGGCTGAAGCCATTGAAGAAGCGGCAGATGAATTAGAGCGTATTGAAGCAAACGAATCGTTTGAACAATCGGTTAAAAATAATTAAAATTGTATGTAACTTTAAAAGTTGTTGGTACTAGACCAGCAACTTTTTACACTTTAAGAATGTTTAACATTGTTAAAGGATTAAAGTATAAGAAAAACTAAGGCTTTCGCCAGTAAGACTTGCACTCACAGAGCATAAGTCATTCTAAGCAAGTGAAAAACACTTGCTTAGTAATGCTATAGCGATAAGCCAAGTTTTTCTTTATTAAATAAGATGAAAAAGGAGTGCCAATCATGGAGTTATTGACGTCTAAGGAAGCTTTTGAACAAGCTTTAAAGGATCATGAAGAACTTATATTACTTAAACATAGCCTAACTTGTCCCATCAGTGGAGAAGCAAAAGGGCAACTAGAAACGTTTGAAGCATCGCATGAGGATGTTCCTACTTTCATTATTCATATTCAAGACAATCGTGATGTTTCCAATTTCGTTGCGGATTACTTTGATATTAAACACGAATCACCGCAAGTTTTCTACATCGAAAACGGGGAAGTGAAGTTCCATGCCTCACATTGGGATGTAACATCGAAAAAATTAGAAAGTGTAACGGTTAAATAAAAAAAGTAGCTAATTGAACACAACAAGCACTTGGGAGTTAGTCCAAGTGCTTTTAATTGTTCAATATCATAATAGACAATAACAGTTATAAGAACTTAATATCAGACCATCACAAGGATCTATCGTGCAAGTTTTATAAAAATATTTCCTTTTAAACGTAGGTCACTGTTTTCTAAATGCAAAGTGAATATTATATCTAAAAGTCCAAATAATATTGGGAAGAAATACGCTGTAATGTGTGGTGGAATTTAATGGAAACTGAAAGGAACATAAAGCTAACTTCTGCAGAGCTTTCCCAACTTTGGGCTTCTTATCAAAATGATAGTGGTTCTAGGAATCGCAACTTTAATCGGTTTTAGTCAAGTATCGAATTCAAAAAAAGTTGTACAATACTTTATACGGGGCAAGGAAATTGCATCAAAACATAATGAGGTATTCGGCTCCATCTTACGTGAGGGTGACATTCCAATTCCTATGACTTCGGATACTTGTGTAACGGAGTCAAAAGTCTCCCCCTTTTCTGACAGAATTATGATGTTTATCGTCACTAGTTTAATTGCGTTGGGAATCGGATATTATGGAACAAGTATATCAACTAGTCTAAGGCGTGATTTAACGTTACACTATGACCGGTTCATACATGAGATCCTGAAATATTCAGAGGATGGAGCGAAATTCTTATTGATAACGGATGGATGGAAGAGCCCCCACGTGCAAGTGATCGTGATGAACTAGCGAAGAAAAAATGAATGGAGAAAGTTAATACACGTGAATTTTTTTTGAATTCACTTGTTATCCTGTAACTTTATAAAGGATAAAAGTATAAGTGAAACACCGACCTAATAGGTCATCAATTGACAAAATTTATTAATAAATTTACGTAACATGATTAACGAATAATCCATGCAACAAAGAGCAATACGACAATAATCAAACTAACGATTGAAGAAAGTCGAAACATAAAGATATCTGCTTCAGAAATATCTGGTTCCTCTTTAAACATCCAACGCTTACCTAACAAGTAACTCTCTTCTGGATTCACAATTGACCAAACCAATAACGCCACCAGTGGTACACCGATTACAATAATAATAACCCACTCGGCAAACGGATGTGGTGAAAAATCGGGAATTTTTTGTTCATTTTCCTACTCTCCCTTAAGAATTATGGTTGAAAAATGACTACCAATTGATATACAACTTGGTAGTCATTTTACTGTTATTCGTGCGACAACTCTTACGATAAAGTTTTATGACTGTCCCAATCAATAGCCAATTGATCGCCATCAAAAATTTCCGTCACAAATCCAGCCTCGTCACCGTTTTTATATAATTTGAAACGACTACCTTTCATTTCGTCTAAATCCATTTCAATAACGCGGAAAATATCTTGAAAAATAAACGGGTCTTGTTGTCTCTCTTCTGATATGATTTGATCGCCAGGATAAATCAAAGTGTTTTCATTGGCTTTTTCACCATTCCGATAAAATAGGTGTGATTCTTTTGTTAAGGTTAACGGCTTTTGGTTATAAAAGACGGTGATGTCTTCTTGATCTTTGATTGCTAAATGTTCAGTCAAATCTTTAAGTGTCATAGAATCGGTCATGGTAATGGTTAATTGGTCACCATCATGGATTTCATCCGTTAAAGATAAAAGCTTATCTTGCTTCTTAATCGTTACGATTTGATCGGTGATTTTTAGATCTTTATGGTTATATAGAATGGTAAAAGGCTTTGACTGATCTAAATAAATATCTAATCCACATTGAATAAGAGCTTTTTCAATGGTTAGCTGATGCTCCCAATGAATGCTGTCGCCATCTGATAATTGATAATTTAGATTGACAGTTTCTTGATTTACTTGAACGGCAGGTTTAACCGTATATTGTTTTTCATTAATAAAAATAGATTGCTCAGGTACATCGCCAATAACATCTTTTACGGTATAGACAGGCGTTTCACCGTCGACTCCTTTTTCAACTTCAATGACATCCTGATGTTTAATATCATCCTTAACAGATGCTTCTTCACCGTTAATTTTAATGGTTGGGGCTTCTCCAAGCGTCCCAGGAAGAGTTACTTTCCTTCCGTTTAATCCAACCATGATGGCCATACCTGGTTTACCATAGAGTTTGTTCATTTGAATACCTGCTGCTAGTAAGCTATCGCCGATTGTAAGTTGTTTTAAGTCAAACAACCGTACCGTCCGATTATTGACCTCAACACTAATATAATGAATCGGGTTCTGTTTGGCTGCAATCGCAATCCCAATAGGGGTTACGTATTCAGGGCTATCTGGTAGTTCTTCCTTTTCATCTAAAACTTGGATCGCATCAATGCCACGTATGGCAACACGGTTAGTCGGCAGATTTAAATAATCAGCGACTTTTTCTGGTAGAGCGGGGGTTAAGCTACCACCGCCAACAAGCATCACCGCTTTTGGAGCTTTTTGATTTAATGATAGGATTTGCTCGCAAATCGCTTTAGCTAAAGCATCAATCGCATATTCTACAGACTGAACGACTTCTTTCTTACTTAATTCGCTTTTAAACCCTAATATGTCTTCGATTTGGATTGAATCTTGTTGAACAAGATTTCGCTTAGCTTCTTCTGCTCTATGAAAATCAAGTAAGAATTGTTCACTCATCGCTTCTGTAATTTCATCTCCGGCTTTTGGAACCATCCCATAAGCTGTTACTGTCCCTTCACTCGTGAGGGCGATGTCGCTTGTACCAGCACCGATATCGACCAGTGCTACATTGAGACGGCGCATTGATTGTGGAATCAGGACTTGAATCGCTGCTATGGGTTCTAGTGTAAGAGCCTCCATATCTAAACCAGCGCGCTTTAAAGCTGATAATAGTGAATCAACAACGACTTTCGGTAAAAAAGTCGCAATGATATCGACGCGGGCTTGTTCACCTTGTTGATCGAGTAAGGACCCTATTTCGTCATCGTCTAAGTAATAATGCAATACAGAATAACCAACGCAATAATAATTTTCTACTTGTTGATCTCCTTCAGCTAAGGCATACTGTGCTTGTTGAACAGCTGATAATTCCAAATGTAAAATATCCTCATATGTCATGAGTGGCTGTTCATAGATGTTGGTTTCATACGTGCTTTTCATTGTTTTGAGGGCACGACCTGCTGCTGCAACACAAACTTTTGTCAAGGGACCATGTTTTTCTTCAAGTTGTTGTTTTACTTTTTGTATGACATACGAAACATCTAAAATATTATGTATTTGACCGTCAAGCATGGAACGTTCACCATGTTCCTCACTAACCATATCGATTACGCGATACCGATCATGCTGCAATTCTAATATAATGCCTACGACACTTCTTGTTCCGATATCTAATGCAAATAATTTTTCGTCCATTCGTTATGAACCCCCCTTTTAATAGCGATTAAATGACATTTGGGTAAGCGTCTTATATAATACTAAAAGAATACTTATTTAAGCATAATGTACCATAAAATAGACAGGACATAAACTAGAGTGGAGGAGTCGCTATGAATCCGAACAATTTAGACAAGCTTAGAAAAGAAGTTGATCAAGTTAATCTTCGGATACTAGATTTGATCAATCGCAGAGGGGAACTTATTAAGCAAATCGGTGATATTAAAAAGGAACAAGGTATAAAAGTATTTGATCCAATTAGAGAAAGAGAAATGCTTGATTTAATCATACAAAATAATAATGGTCCATTTGAAAAATCAACGGTTAATCATTTGTTTAAGGAAATTTTTAAAGCGGCAAAAGAGTTGATTGAAGAAGAGCATTTGAATACTTTACTTATCTCCCGTCAAAAAAAACCAAATGATACCGTCGTTGATATTGATGGCGTTAAAGTCGGTAATAGTCATCAGGAATTTATATTTGGGCCTTGTTCTGTCGAAACGTATGAACAGGTTGATGAAGTAGCTCAAGCTATCAAAGCTCAAGACTTAAGCCTTTTAAGGGGTGGCGCGTTTAAACCAAGAACATCGCCATATGATTTTCAAGGTCTTGGTATTGAAGGGCTAAAAATTTTAAAAGATGTTGGAGAAAAACATGATTTAAAAGTGATTAGTGAAATCGTTAATCCGAAAGATATTGAGGCGGCGCATGAATATCTTGATGTCATTCAAATTGGTGCCCGAAACATGCATAATTTCGAATTGTTGAAAGAGGCGGGGCGTTCTTCTAAACCTATTTTCTTAAAACGTGGACTGTCGGCTACGATTAATGAGTTCATGAATGCTGCGGAATACATTATGTCACAAGGGAATGGGCAAATCATTTTATGTGAAAGAGGAATTCGTACTTATGAAACGGCTACACGGAATACATTAGATATAACAGCCGTTCCTATATTGAAAAAGGAAACGCATTTGCCTGTATTTGTTGATGTCACGCATTCAACCGGCCGCAGGGATTTATTATTACCAGCAGCTAAGGCTGCACTTGCTATTGGAGTTGATGGCATCATGGCTGAGGTTCATCCAGACCCAGCAACTGCTTTATCCGATTCACAACAACAAATGGACATTCCAACCTTCCAGTCCTTTATGCAAGAAATAAAATAAACAGAAATGCTATCCATAGTATTTCTGTTTTATTTTTATATTGTAAAAAGTTAATAAAGATTCACTTTTTGGGATTTTTCAATATTGATAGAATGGTTAGAATGTCGTATGCTAACAATATTATAAAGAATATCGGTCAGAAAGAAATGAGGGATTTTGATGAGTGTCACAATTTATGATGTAGCAAAAGAAGCAAATGTATCAATGGCGACGGTATCACGTGTCATTAATGGAAACACCAATGTTAAACCAACAACACGAAAAAAAGTACTAGCAGCAATAGAGGATTTAGGGTTTAGACCCAATGCCGTTGCAAGAGGACTTGCAAGCCGAAAGACCACCTCTGTTGGCGTCATTATTCCGGATATCTCCAATATGTTTTTTGCCGAATTGGCCCGCGGTATCGAGGATATTGCCACGATGTATAAATACCATATTATTTTAAGTAGTTCGGATCAAAACACGAACAAGGAATTAGATTTATTCGACAATATGCTGGAAAAACAAGTGGATGGGGTTATATTTATGGGTGGTTCCATCTCTGAGGAGCACGTCAAAGCTTTTAAAAGCTCCAATATACCGGTTGTATTAGCTGCAACGGTTGATGAGTCGAATGAAATACCATCTGTCAATATTGATTATTATTCAGCGATTTTTGATGTCGTCAATCGTTTAGTTGACAAAGGTGAAAAACAAATTGGTTATATTTCTAATTCTTCAAAGTCAAGTATAGAGAATTCGAAAATTCAAGGATACAAAGATGGATTACAAGAAAACAAAATCGAGTTTGATGAGCATATGATTTTTGATGGTGACGATACTTATCAAGCTGGTATCGAGGGCGTTAACCATCTCTTAAAGCAGGAACCTAAACCAACAGCTATCATGACTTCGTCTGACGAAATGGCATTAGGCGTTATACATGGTGCACAAGATCAGGGGTTACATGTACCTCAAGATTTATCTGTTGTCGGGTTTGACAATACACGTTTAGCTGTTATGGTGCGCCCTGAATTAACGACAGTCGTTCAGCCGATGTATGATATCGGTGCGGTTTCGATGAGATTATTAACTAAAGTATTGAAAAATGAGGAAGTAAAGGAGCAACAAGTCATTCTTCCACATCGAATTATTAAAAGAAGCTCAACAAAAGATTAAACATACCGATAATAGACATATAAATAAATTGTCGTAATAGGGTGAGAGGCGAATGAAGAGAAAAGATATATTAACACCAGTCGGTATCGCTTTAGGGGCGACGATGATTTTGTTGGGGATTTATTTTAACAGTGGAATGGATGGTTTTTCCACCTTTCTACAAATGTCGTCATTTATTATTGTACTTGGTGGATTGACCGGTGCGTTATTAATTAACTTTAATTTAAAAGAAGTGAAATTAACGTGGCGAGTGTTTAAAGAAGCTTTTAATAAATCGGATCATAACCTTCGTGAATTAATTCAGTTGTTTATTAAGCTATCTGAAAAAGCTAGACGTGAAGGTTTATTAGCGTTAGAAAGCGAAATTGAAGACTTAGATGATGAATTTATTAAAAAGGGTGTTTATTTAGCTATTGATGGAATAGAGCCCGAAGTTATTAATGATATTATGAATGCCGAAATAACAGCTATGGAAGAACGTCATGGAAAGGGGCGAGCGATTGTTGAAAAAGCGGGAGAATATGCACCGTCGTGGGGGATGATCGGGACATTAATCGGACTTGTTTTAATGTTAAATAATTTGACTTCTCCTGAAACGATTGGACCAAGTATGGCGGTTGCTCTTTTAACAACGTTCTATGGTATGGTATTAGCTAATTTGGTCTTTATCCCAATTGCCGGGAAACTATTCAATATGACTGAAGAAGAAGTTTTTATGAAACAAGTGATTATTGAAGGGGTTATAGGGGTTCAATCAGGTCAAAATCCAAAGATATTAGAAGAAAAACTAAGTGCTTTCTTATCCAATGATGAATTAAAAGACGAACAAGAAGGTGATGAGGAAGTCATTGGAGAGACCGTCAATGAATCTTAAAAATAAGCGTCTAAAAAGAGAAAAAAAACAGGCCCCACTTTGGATGGTTACATATTCCGACATGGTCACACTTATTTTGGTATTTTTTATACTATTGTTCTCGATGTCACAAATAGATGCGGAAAAATTAAAAACTGTGACAGAATCATATCAACAACGCGTCATCTTTGATTTTTATTCTTCTCCAGTACCTATGGATCAAGCGAGTAACATTGAAGATCAAAAAGATGAGTCTGAGGATCTGGCAGATGGCGGACTAGATGAGGGTGCAGGTCAAAATGATATGGCAGAAGTGACTGAACCTGATCAATTACAAAATCTACTTGAGGAGATTGAAAGGTATTTAGAAAGCGAAGGTTTGGCGGAGGTTATTAAAGCCAATCGAACAGAACGTGGTGTTGTATTAGTCTTACAAGAGAATGTATTGTTTGAATCTGCTCGAGCCGAACTGAAGGAAGAAGCATTACCTTTTTTAGATAAGGTCGGGACTTTACTCGATAATATCCCGAACTTTGTAAAAGTAGAAGGTCATACTGATACAAGACCTATTAACACGTTACAGTTCCCTTCAAACTGGGAGTTAAGTGGTGCACGTGCCAGTAGTGTCGTTAGATATTTTACAGAGGAAAATGGGTTAGATCCTGTTCGTTTTCAAATCGCTGGTTATGCTGATACAAGACCTGTAGCTCCTAACGATACGTCGGAGAATATGCAGTTAAATCGTCGCGTTGAGATTGTCATATTAGATACAGATAATTAATCAAAAAGGAGGACCTATGGCTTGGGTCCTCCTTTACTTTAAGAAAGGTGTAAAAAATCATTACCCATAACAAAGGGCGATGATCAATTATATTTTGAATCACTTAATGTAATGGTGTGTCATCAAGTATATTTTTGTTGGTTTTTAATTAATTTTAGTGATTTTTCGAGTGAGATTCTATTTTTCTCTGTTATTTCATTTTTTCTTGGTATTTCATTATATATCCCAGACTCGTCACGCCAAGTAGTGGGTAATGTCACGGGACTTTTCTCTGACCACGTATCAATCCAATCTTGAGGTAACGCTCCACTTAATGGTTCGAAATGACTCGCAATATTCCAAATCTGTGCCCACGCCCTCGGTACGACCCGCCATAAATCATAGCCACCACCGCCTAACGCAATCCATCTTCCATCACAATAGGTATGAGCTATTTGATGAGCTAATTGAGGAATTTCCTCAAAAATATTCATCGTGTTACATAAATGGGTAAGAGGGTCATGTGCGTGTGCATCTGCTCCGTTTTGTGTCACGATAATATCTGGATTAAAGTATTCTGCAATGGTGCTTAAAGCGTTTTGATAAACTTCTAAAAAGGATTCATCTTCTGTAAATGCGTCGATTGGGATGTTAAATGAATAGCCGTAACCGCCTAACCGACCGCGTTCGTTTGTGTTACCTGTTCCAGGGAACAAATATCGACCCGTTTCATGAATGGAAAGTGTACACACATTGGGGTCATCGTAAAAGGCCCATTGAACACCGTCTCCGTGATGGGCATCGGTATCGATGTATAGCACTTTATAATTCGTATGTTGACGGATATATTTAATGGCTATCGCGGCATCGTTATAAATGCAAAAGCCTGAAGCTTTTCGGACAAAGGCATGATGCAATCCACCACCAAAATTCACGGCATGATCATAAGGTCCATTAATCACCGCGTCAACGGCAGTTAATGTCCCGCCAACTAATGTAGCTGCTGCTTCATGCATGTAATCAAATATAGGTGTATCCTCCGTCCCGATACCGTATTCTATTATTTCACTCTCGGACATGTTTCGTTGACTTGCCTGTTTAACGGCTTCAACGTATTTATGATGATGCACGAGTTGAATTTCATCGTCAGTTGCGATTCGTGGCGTCATGACCTGCTGATCAGTAAGTGTACCTGCATGCTTTAACAAATCATATGTTAATTTGACTCGGATTTGGTTAAAGGGATGGTCATCACGGAATTTATATTGCTGGAATTTTTCCGTATAAATAAAAGCTGACTGACAACTCATTGTCTTAACCCCGGTATGTTCGGCCACAGGACGTCATAGCCTTGTTCTTTTAGTTCATCGATTAATGGCATCGGGTTCATCGTTTGGATACGTAATACGATAATCTTTTGAGATCGGTCCTGTTGATCTGGATAAATAAAGACTGATGAAATATTTGTTTTACGCTCGCCAATAATCTTTGTGATATTAGGTAATATTCCAGCACGATTGGGTACTTTTATTTCAATTTGTGAACTTTGCTCGTGAATGCCTGTCAGTTGTATGAGTGTATAGAGCAAATCTTTCTCAGTTACAATGCCGATCAGTTGTTGATCTTTCGTCACAGGTACGCAAGCGATTTCATGTTCATAAAAAACAGACGCGATTTCTTCAATAAAATCAAGAGGATGAACCGTGATGACTGGACTTGTCATGATTGAATTGATGTTGTGGTTTAAAATATCTTGATTTTGTTTCTCTTCTAAAGTGGAAGGTGCGGCATCGCGAATATCTCGATCAGATATGATTCCGACAACGTTGTGATCTTCATTAACGATTGGAATATGACGAATATGATGATGATTTAGTAATTCTAATGCTTCTTTTATCGTGTTATTTGGCAGAAGTGTGATGACTTCTTTTTTCATTATTTCTTCGACAAGCATGGTTATGTCACTCCCTTACAAGAAAAAATCTTTTCTACCCATAAACCTTAATTGGTTAAATTGATCAATAGAGGATTGGGGTACTTCTCGACCTATCCGTACTAATAGACAGTTTGCAGGGTGGGAGATGATTTCGGGGTCATCCGTCGACATGGGTACTAATCCCCCGTATCCCATCATTTTTTCCATTAACTTTCGATATTCCCAAACGTTTAATCCGGTTGATTTCATATCCCAGTGCCAATAGTATTCTGTTGTAATGATGATGTACTTTTCCATTTGTTTATCCATCATCGCCACTTCTAAAATGGTAGAACCTACACGTAACCCGCGGTAATCATGTGAAACCTCAATTGCCCCTAATTCCATTAGGTCTTCCATTTTATAAGTGGACCACCGTTCTAATGGATCGGGATGAAGAAACGTAGCATATCCCACAATTTTATCGCCATCTCGAGCGACGATAATTCGTCCTTCTTCAAAATCGGCGATTGAACAAATGGCATCATATTGTTTTTCTGCTGGACGGAAAGCTTTTAATCCACGATCGAAATAGTATTTTGCTAATTCCGCTGATGAAAGAGGCCCTTCGATGATAATTGATTGGTTATGTTTATGAATGATTTGCTTATGATACGTTTTTGGATGCTTCAACTCGACACCACCCAGATCAATGTACGATAATCTTCATTTCAAGTATAACACGATTTTTCTTAACAAAATATGATAATGACGAGACGTTTTTGTTGAATGCTTCAATTATTTTAAACATTCTTAACGTGAAAAAGAGCACCTACCTTTCTTGGTTAGGTGCTCATAACATTATCCTAAATCTCTATTATTTTGATTATCATCATCGTTGTTATTTTCATTACCGTTTCCGTTGTTGTTACCATTTTCATTGCCATTTCCAGTGCCGTTGTCGTTACCATTGTCATTATTATCGCCGTTTCCATTGTTGTCATTGCTGTCATCATTATTCTCATCATTGTCGTTTTCTTCTTCGTCTTCTTCATCTTCTTCCTGATCGACAGGTAAACCTAAATCACCAAATGTAACAGGGTCTGATAACTCTGACTCTTGACCGTAGAAATCAACGGCACTAATAGCGTATTGTCTATTATCAAGTGGGATTAAAGCGGTTGTTTCTTTTGTTGAATCAACGCGCTGAAATTCACCGTCTTCAGAGCTAGCCATATAAATTCGATAACCAATGACATCCGTTTCGACTGAATTCCATGTAATGGAGTTATTCTCAATGGTTAACCCTGTTGGTGCTGGTGGAGCTCCATCATCTTCAGGTGGTTCTTCTTCTGGTACGATGAGATTGGCCCATGCTTCATTGTCAGGTAGAAGCTTACTCAAGTCGGTAATATTATCCCAGCCTTTTTCCTCAATGAATCCTGGTCTTAGGAAATGACCTTCCTCGACAAACTCAACCGGTGTTTGTTCAGCAGCTTGATAATAATTTTCGCCGATTTGGACGTATTGCCCTTCAATGACGCTATTATCTCTTTCAGTCGGTACATAATCGACGTTGAATAAGTCGGTTTTAACTAAGCCAAGATCCTCACACATTTCACTTGGAAGTTTACCTGATAGCTGACAATAACTACGTGTCACTATTCCACCTGGACTTTCAAATCGTTCTTCAGGTGCCATCAATTCAGGATTAATTTCAGTTGCGACATTAGCTAATTGAGCCCAATACCCTTGGTTCCGGCTACTATAACCAAGTGCACAATCTCGACATACCCTTAAGTTCATATAGTTTCTTCGTTCGTTTTCGGAAACAAAACCGTCACCATCAACATCATAAGTGTCATAGCCAATCCATGTTCCGAGAGTGACATTAGGGTTCGTCCCAACAAACCAAGAGTCCATCCAATAGTTTGTTGTACCCGTTTTACCCGCCCAGTCAACATACGGATGATTTAATTGGCTTCTTAAATATGTCCCCGTACCTTGCGTTAGAACGTCTCTAAGAATATCGACGGTTAAATATGCCGTTTGTGGTGAAAAGACCTCTGTCTCTTCAACCTCATGTTCAAAAATCACATTTCCTTCGCCATCCTCAATCCTCTCAATCATATACCCGTCGATAAATTTACCATCGTTTGCGAATGTCGCAAAAGCATTTGTATTTTCTTCGACAGTCACATATTTCGAACCGAGTATATTGGCAGGTGGTGCGTCATCTGGCGTTACATTACTGAAACCCATTTTTTCGAGGTATTCAGTTGAATCGACACCTTGTTCAGCCATTTCAATTGCTAATCTTCCTGCAGGTAAGTTGTGTGAATTGAACAGTGCCTGTCTGGCGCTTTCAATACCACTTTCTAAGCTCGCAATATAGTTAGAAGGCGTCCAAACATTACCAGCTGTATCCACATATTCAAATTTCACATCAGGTATAGGTGAACCTGGCTGAATAACGCCTTCCTCCATGGCTGGCGCATAACCGAATAATGGTTTCATCGTACTACCATTTGGTCTGATGTGGAATGACATATGATTGATTTGACTCCGCTCATGATCACGTCCACCAACAAAGGCAATAATTCTACCCGTTTGATTTTCCATTAAATAAGCACCAGTTTCGACAGGTTCTTCTTTTTGATATTGTTCTCCGGTGTTAGGATCAATTCGCGTCACATATTTAGTTGGATTAAAGTAAGAATACTCTTCTGTGACTTCTTGGAATTTATCATAGATCTCTTTATTGATAGTCGTATGAATGTTATATCCTCTTTGACGTAAGTCACGTTCCGCTAAAATTCTATATTGTTCTCGTAAGTTACTGTTGTTATTTATTTCATCTAGCGTGTAGCCGTCGTCTATAGCCAACTGCTCAGTCATAATGTCAATCGCGCGACTTTCAATTTCAAATGTAAGGAAAGGATAGTCAATAATGGTTGATTCCTTTTTATCCGTTAAGTTGCCGATAACATCGTAATTAAGCGCTTCATCAAACTCTTGTTGATTAATCATACCTTCATCTAGCATCCGTGATAGAACAACATACTGTCGATCTAAACCGGGCTGTAAGTTTTCTTCAGATTTTACCTCACCATTATTTTTAAACGGAGTATAAGCTATCGGACTCTGAGGCATTCCAGCGATGTAGGCTGCTTGAGCTAAATTAAGTTCACTAGCGTCAACATCGAATAGGCCCTGAGCCGCAGATTGAATACCCGCGATGTTCCGTCCAGAAGAATCTCGACCAAATGGAACGATATTTAAATAAGCTTCAAAAATTTCGTCCTTTTCAAAGAAGTTTTCAAGGCGTAATGCAATTAAAATTTCTTTAGCTTTACGTTCAAAGGAAACTTCATTCGTTAAAATTTGTGATTTGATCAGTTGCTGGGTTAATGTACTTCCACCTGATTGCATCTCTGCATTAGAGAATTCTTGATAAAGAGCTCGCATGATCGCTTTCGGTACAATCCCATTATGTGTTTTAAAATATTCATCTTCCGTTGCGATAATCGCATTTTTAACATTTTCTGAAACATTATCTAATGTAACTTCTTCACGGTGTAAATCACTTCTGAGTTCACCCATATGTACATTATTAGCAAAATAGATATTTGAAGTCTCTTCATAATTGTAAATTTGTTTACGCATCTCTTCTTTGCCATCATCCGGAAGGCCTTGAACTAAGGATGCGAAATAGCCAAAACCTAGACCTCCTAAGAAAAACATCGCAACCAAACCGATGATGATAAAGAATAAGGCAATATGCCACATTACATCAAGCGTGATTCGGGTGGATGATAAAAATTTTCCTTTTTGGAAGTAGGAAAGCCATTTATCTCTGAATTCATTTTTATCCATTTGTCGAACCCCCTAAAATGTCAAATCTATTATAGCATAATCTATTAACACATCCTATCCATTAATCGACATGAATTTAGTTGCATTTTCGGTTTATATGTGGTAAAAATATTTCATATCGGAATTGAATATTGTTAAGGCTAAGAAGAGTTGAAGTAGCATATACCCGCTGCTTAAGAGAGCTGATGGTTGCTGCAAATCAGTGCAAGGTATGTGACGAATTACGGCTTGGAGCATCTCTCATAACTGAGAGCGGTAAAACCGTTATGATGAATGAAGTGGTAGTTAGATGATAACTACAACTAGGGTGGTAACGCGATTCCCTCGTCCCTATAGTGGATGAGGGATTTTTTTATTAAAAATAAATAGAGGAGGATATATATGAATATTATTGAGGATTTAAAAGCTCGCGGGTTATTTAATCAGGTCACGGATGAAGAAGGATTAGAAAAACATTTAAATGACAAAACAGTTTCATTATACTGTGGGTTTGATCCAACAGGGGATAGTTTGCATATCGGACACTTACTTCCAGTGATTATTCTGAAACGATTCCAAAAAGCAGGTCACCGTCCAATTGCCCTTGTCGGCGGTGGAACAGGTATGATAGGTGATCCAAGTGGTCGTAATGAAGAAAGACAATTAAATGATGCATCAGTTGTGGAACATTACAGTAATCGACTAAAAGAACAGCTTTCCCATTTAATTGATTTTACCGATGATCATAAAGGGGCTATAGCGGTCAATAACTTAGATTGGTTAAATGATATGACCGTTATTGAATTATTACGCGATGTCGGAAAGCATTTTAGTGTCAATTATATGCTAGCTAAAGACTCAGTTGAATCTCGTATTGAAAATGGTATTTCTTTTACAGAGTTTTCATACATGCTGCTTCAATCATTAGATTTCTTAAAGCTTAACCAAAATCAAGATTGCACGCTACAAATTGGAGGAAGCGATCAGTGGGGGAATATTACAGCTGGTCTTGAACTCATTCGCCGAACAAGTGAGGAAGGGGAAGAGGTGAAAGCATATGGCTTAACTTTCCCATTAATTACAAAAGCAGATGGCTCAAAATTCGGTAAGACGGCTGGTGGAGCCATCTGGTTGGACCCAGATAAAACATCGCCCTACGAGTTCTATCAGTTCTGGGTTAACGCAGATGATCGTGATGTGATTAAGTTTCTAAAATACTTTACATTTTTATCATTAGATGAAATTGCAGAATTAGAAAAAGAAGTAGAGGAACAGCCCGAACAACGAACTGCTCAACGCCGCTTAGCAGAGGAAATGACGGAGTTAGTCCATGGCGATGAGGCCTTAGACCAAGCCATCCGTATTTCAAATGCTTTATTTAAAGGGGATATTAAGGCACTTAATAAAGATGAAATTGAAGCTGGGTTTAAGGATGTTCCATCACATGCTTTAGAGGAATCTGAGAAAGGGTTAATTGATTTACTTGTAGAGGCTAATATTTCATCATCTAAACGCCAGGCTCGTGAGGATATTAAAAATGGTGCCATTTATATTAATGGTGAACGTGAGCAAGATATGAAGTACGTTGTAGATGATCAAGATAAAATTGACGGCGCATTTACTGTGATCCGTCGGGGTAAGAAGAAATACTTCCTAATCAGACATCAATAGAGATAAAATTCCCGCCAACCAAGAGTTGACGGGAATTTTTTAGGACAGATTCTTCTTTAATAACTCAATAATCTCCTCGTTTTGTTGAATTTGCTTTTCAGTATTTAATCGAATGAGGCGAATCCATCTAATGATAAACGCTACTAAAATCACAGGAAGTAAATACGCAATCACTGCTATAACGTCTTCCAAAAATTGCCCCCCTTTATTCCGTCTCGTTCAATTTATTTTCGATTTCAGTCATGATTTCACCAGCACGCGCCCAATCGCCTTGTGATAATGCATTTTGGTACTGTTCAAATAGATCAGAAACATCTCTTAATGTTTGGTCAGCATTCAGAATTGGATCTTGCTGTTCTGGGTCATCTACGCCTTCTTCAGGTATATTTCCCGGCTCTCCTTCTTCAACCATTGTTAAGATGCGGTCCAGTGCTTGATCAAAGGTAGCTTCCATCACAATATAATCTTGATAGGCTACGACAACTTGTTTAACCTCTGGTAGTGACGTTTGATTTGATGATTCAATATAAATTGGCTCCACATATAAAACTGTATCTTCTATAGGTATCGTTAATAAATTACCACGGATAACATTGGAACCACCTTGAGACCATAGGTTTAACTCTTGAGAAATATAACTATCCTGGTTGATTCGATTTTCAATCTGTTGTGGCCCATAAACATTCTTTTGTTTAGGAAAACGATATACAAAGAATTCACCATAATTGTCACCATCGTTTCTTACACCTAACCAAGCAATCATGTTCTGTCTATTCTTAGGAGAATATGGCATGGTTAATAGGAATTCTTCCATATCTTCTTCCGGTAATTTCATGCTGACGTAATAAGGATCCATTACGGTATCATTTGCAAAATATTTCTCAGTCGGAAATTGCCATACATCTTCACGATTATAGAACACTTCAAGGTTTGACATATGATAAGTTCCATATTTCTCCGCTTGGATTTGGAAGAGCATTTCCGGATAACGGAAATGGGCTCTTACATCATTCGGAACTTCATCGGTGAATAAGTCAGGGAAGATGTTCCGATAGGTTTGATATAACGGGTCATTTGGATTGGATGCATAGAAATTAACTTCCCCTGTATAAGCATCAATGGTCACTTTTACAGAGTTTCGGATATAGTTCTGACTACCTTGATAGGGTTCCGCATATGGGAAATTCTCAGCTGTTAAATAGCCATCCATCATCCAGCTTAAGCCACCATCTTCACGAACAAATAAATAAGGGTCTAAGTCATATTCAAAAAATGGCGCAATACGATTAACCCGATCGACAATGTTACGAGTCTGTAGAAGCTGACTTTCAGCCGTTAATTGGTCTGAAATAAACATGCGGAAATTACCTTCTTTAATAGCGAATAGTAATTTATTTAATCCTTGTAATGGGATTCCGCTGTCGGCTTCAAAACGAGTTGATTCATTAACTTCTCCTGCAGGGTAATCGAATTCATCGACTTCTGTATTGACGATGACACTACCGTAAGGCTCCTCACCAAAGTAAATCTGTGGCCGCTCAATATCAAAAGAACCCTCTGGAGGTAAGTTTTTCATAATAAACTCCGGTTGACCTTGACTATCTATTTCATTAACATGACTCATCGCAACTCCGTAACCGTGTGTATAACGTAAGTTTTCATTAACCCAGGTCTTAGCTTGATCAGGTAAATCTGTTGTATTCAATTCACGAGCACCAATAAAGACCTGACTGTATTCACCATCAATCATATAGCGGTCAATATCGATATCGTTATACTCATAGTAGGTTCGGAATGTTTGTTTTTGATTATAGACCTCAAGTAAAGGTCTAGCGTCATTAATACGGACGTTATCAATGGTTAATTGATTACGTTCAAGTAAATCTTGATCTAAAGTGTCGTTACCTGGATGTTCAATTTCATTGATATTATCCAAATTATAAGCTGTTCTTGTATAGTTTAAATTATGCTCTAAATAAGGTTCTTCCTTTGAGAATTCATTAGGTGATACGACGAACTGCTGAACTGCTACTGAGGCTAACTGTCCAAGAATAACGACAGCAATATAAGTTGCTATTGGATAAATCATGCCCTTTAATCGTCCTCGAATGAGCGAGATAATCATCCAAATAGAAGCTAAAATCGCTGTTCCACCTAAAATATAAGCTTTTGGAATATTGATAACATCGTCCGTATAGCTTAACCCATGTACGACACTATTTTGAAAGGCATTAACTTCATTGGTTAATAATGTTCCATAAGGCTCAAGAAAGTGTTGCGCAGCCAGTAGCAGGCCGATAAAGCCTAATGTAAATCCTAAATGTAATTGAGCTGATCGGCTGCGTCTGTACATCTCAAAGACGGAATAGGCACCGATCTCAGATAGCAACACAATCACACTTAAGCTAAGTAAAACACCAATGACAAACTCTATGAATGGTAATATGTAGACATAAAACGATACATCTAAATTAAAGTGCGGGTCAGTCGTTCCAAATGTCTCGAAATTTAATAGCTTTAAGGCCGGCTCCCAACCTAAACCTTGGACAAGCATTGTCCCAATCACACCAAAAATGATCGAGATAATTAATATAATATTACGGCTTGTCTTTTTATTCAGTAGTGCTTCTGGTAATACATTTTGATTCAAGTATCCCAGATAAGATTTATGAATCCACTTTAACGTGAATAAACCAACCACTAAAAACAGGACAAAGCCAATGACTCCAAGCGCTACACGACTCGTTAAAATGGTTGTATAGACGCTTTCAAAACCGAGTGTATCCATCCAAATATAGTTCGTTAGGATGTGAAACCCAATGAATCCCGCTATAACAATGGGTAATAAAATTAAAAATACAAATTTTAATCGTTTCAATAATTTATTAAGGTTATCTTTTTGCTTTTGATTGATTTGACTGAAAAAATCTTGATCGCTCATGGTTACCTCCCTAATTTCCTTTTATATACATGATTACGTTTGTCTTAGTGAATTAGTTTCACCTATCCTATAATTAGTTTAAAGTAAATCATATGTTGATTCCAGAAGAATTACTTAAAAAGGTGGAGTGTTTCGTGACTGATGTTTTCATAAATAATTACTTAATAAAGGCTGTTAATTTTAGTTTGGAGAAAGAACAGACGAAAGGAAAAGATTTAAACGTCATCGTCATTGATTTTAAAGTTCATCATGACGATTATCATGACGTTACGACACTATTATATATAAATGATTTTGAAGTTAAAGTGCCGAGTGAGGATCTCTTTTTCAGGGCCGAAATTCAGAACTATTTCACCTCATTCACTAACTTGTATAAAGAGGGAGCAGTAGGAGACTATCACTTAGAGTTAATCGAGAAGAAAGAGGAGTGACTCTGCGTCACCCCTCTCACAGTGTTAACAACATGGCTGTTCTGTGTGGTTATCACAGCACTGGCTCTCTTGCTCTTCTTCTGCAGGTTGAATGCTAGTAGAACAGCAGTCTTTTTTTGATTTTCCTGTAAGAGTTTTCAACAACCTCATCACTTTAATCACCTCCTTTAATGGGGGATGAACAATTTATAATAAGTAAAATAATGTACCAGACAAGGTTGCCATAGACAAGACTGATAATATGAAGGCAATTACTAAACGTTTATGGAAAATTGAATGTAATAAGGTGACCTCAGGTAGACTTGCGCCAGTTGAACTAATCATAATAGCCATGACAGGTCCTAACGCCATTCCTTTGACAAGCATAATGTTAGCAATTGGGATCATCGTTGATAATCGAATGTATAGCGGGATCCCGATAATGGCTGCAATGGGAATAAGCCACCATTCTTGACCTCCAAATGTATTCGACATCCATTCTGTTGGAACGGCTCCATGGATAATCGCTCCAATTAGTGCCCCAATAATTAAGAATGGATACACGGTTTTAATCAAATGCACGGTTTCTTGCCAAGCTAGCCTGAGATTCATTTTTTTCTGTTTTTCATATTCGTCTTTAACGACGACGTTCTTAACGGATGATTCAAACCCTAATGACTCTAGTGTGAATCCAATAATAATTGATAATATCGAAGTGATAAGGGTATAGATGATGGTGATTTTCCATCCAAATATAACACCCATCAATGTAAGAATAGTCGGGTCTAAGACTGGTGAAGCAAATAAGAATATCATGACGAAACCAAAATTCATCTTCTTTTGCAGCATCGTAGCAACAATGGGAATGGTTGAACAAGAACAAAACGGTGTGATAAATGCAAATACGACTGCTACAAACGCACCTATAAGTTTATTCGATTTGAAAAGATATTTTTCTAATTTATGATAAGGAATAATGCCTTGCAATAAGCTGATTACAAACGTAATTCCGACAAATAAAACCGTTAGCTCTAATGCAAGAGTGATAAAACTGGTGAGAATATCTTGCCACATAATTAACTCCTCCTTTATAAAAAAAGTTGTAAATTGCAAGTATTTATGAATAAACCTCCCTTTGTTTAGAGTTAGGAGGTTAGCAACAAAGGTTTTCGGTCTTTTTCATCGCGGTGTTTAATAATTCAACTGATTTAGTAACTGTTTTTCGGTCTTCATCATTTAATTGCGATAAAATTTGTTCTAAGTTATTGTTCATTTCGTCATCAATATCATGTTCTAACCCTTTACCTTTTTCAGTCAGTGATAAGAGGTGTACGCGTTGATCTTCAGGGTGAGGTGTTTTCAAAACATATCCTTTATCAATCAAGGCTTTTACTTGTCTACTGAACGTTGTAATGTCAACGCCTAATGCATTGGCTACATCTCTCATGGAAGGGTTGTGTTGTCTTGATACTTCAAATAGGATATGACTTTGAGAAACATTGATATCCTGGCCACAGCAAGTATCACAGCAATATTCATTAAGAAACCCATAACGTCTTGCTACTAATTGAAATAGTGTTCTTAGATTATCTGTACTCATGTTCATCACCTCTTAGTTTAGTTATAACTTATTTAGTTGAACTTTGCAACCATTTTATTTGCAAAATGCAATTTTTATTTATTGGGTTTCCTTAAAGTAACAGCATATCGAGGTTTTAATGATTGATAAGATGGAGTTTATTTTGTAATAGAAGGTGACTTAAGCTATTTGAGGAAGATGGATTACCCATGTACTACTTTGTGATATTGCAAAGGTTAACCCTGCAGCATGTTATTTCATAAAAATGGAAAATGAATTTTTGATGAAATATGATACCCTAAATTTCAGAGAAGTTTAGAAGGATTTCCTGTGCAGTAACCCTTGTTAAGAATGTCATAAAGAAATATATAGCAAAGAATGGGGGAGGATACAATGACCTATTTATATTTTTTATATATTACAGTCGGTGTTATTTTAGGAACCTTGATATTTGGTCCACTTGGGTTTATTTTAGGTGGATTTATAGGATTTCTTGGTGGAGCTAGTCAATCAAACCGTAAGAAGGTTGATGAATTAAATCGGAATAAAATTGAAGAATTAGAAATAGAAATTAATAAACTAAAAAATGAGAATAGATCGAGATTTTAAGCTACGTCAGGATTTTTGTGAATTTTGCCCACTTATCCAAAGAAAACGCAAATTATATGTTATTATACAGACTTGAAAGATAACAAAAAACCCTGAAACCCTTGTTTTTAAGGGTTTCAGGGTTTTTAAATAATGAGTTATACAAAACGAACTTATTAACGAGAGTAGTACTCAACGATAAGTGGTTCGTTGATTTCTGAAGGTAGTTCAGAACGTTCAGGGAAACGATTGAACGTCGCTTCTTTTTTGTCTTCATCCAATGTAAGGTATTCAGGTACGAAGTTGTTCACTTCAATTGCTTCTGCAATAATGTCAAGATCTTGTGATTTCTCACGTACCCCGATTACTTGACCAGGTTTGACACGGTATGATGGGATGTCAACGCGACTTCCATCTACAGTGATATGACCGTGACCAACTAATTGACGTGCTTGACGACGTGTACGAGCAAGACCTGCACGGTAAACAAGGTTGTCTAAGCGAGATTCAAGTAGAATCATGAAGTTCTCACCGTGAACACCTTTCAATTTTGCTGCATCTTCAAAGATGCGGCGGAATTGACGTTCAGTTAAACCATACATGAAACGAAGCTTTTGCTTCTCTTGTAACTGAAGTCCATATTCAGATTGTTTTTTACGCTGGTTCGGACCATGTTGACCCGGAGCGTAAGGGCGTTTCTCTAATTCCTTACCTGTACCGCTTAGAGAAATGCCGTAGCGACGTGATTTTTTCCATAGAGAGCCTGTGAAACGTGCCACTAGCGTCTCCTCCTTTATATATGAATTTGCATAAAATAAAAAGGATGTGTCCCGTACTATGCTCATTTTGCATTCATGTACCTTCGCTCCAGCAGCAGAGAGTTACGCGATACACCTCTAACTTGAGGTACAAAATGATGACACAGCTAGTTCACCTAAGCTGCCTTTTATTTTACACAAAGGATATTATAAGGAAAAATAGTGGGGGAGTCAAGTGTTTAGGAGAGATTAGAGAGATTATAAGATATGATTCTTAATGGAGCGAATTGATATCTCGTGTTCACCGACCATTTGATAGATAGTAATTTGATTTCTTCTTATCTCTTTCCACTGCTTCGTTTGTTTCAAGTACAGCTTGTTTAATTAATTGTTGTTCTTCTTTCATAGCAAGCTGATCTTCTTTCATCGTATGTTGTTCTTCTTTCATAGCGAGTTGATCTTCTCTCATGGATTTTTGCTCAATTTTCATAGCTTGTTGTTCATTTTTAATAAATTGTTGGTTATCTTTCACAGCCAGAAGATTTTCTCTTATAGATTTTTGATCCTCTTTCATAGTTCTTTGATCATCACTCATGATTTGTTGTTCTTTCTTCATCATTTGCTGCTCATTTTTTAATGAATCAAGATCCTTTTGAATATGAGACCACACATTGTTAAGGTCATCTTTGGTGGCGAATTTCTCTAAGTCCTTCTTTGTTGCAAAGTTTTTAAGAATGTCTTTCATATATTGATGGTTTGATTCCAATGATGTTACGCGGTTGTTAATACTATGGAGTTCAGACAATATCAAATCTAATTTTTCTTCGAGCATCTGATATAATCCTTTCCAATTTATTTAAGATTATTATACCATGATTGAGTCGAATTTTGGTATAAAAAATAGCACCAAAATTGGTGCTAACAACGCCATGCTTATAAGTGTTTGATTAACAATTCAACAAATTCTTCTAAGTATTTTTTGTCTGTTTCATCGAAGCGGTTTTTAATCGGGCTGTCGATATCTAATACACCGAATACTTCATCGTTTATGATGATTGGAACAACAATTTCGGATTGGCTTTGTGCATCGCAAGCAATATGTCCTGGGAATTGGTGAACATCTTCGACAAGAATCGTTTTACGTTCTGCAGTTGCCGTGCCACATACGCCTTTGCCATTAGCTATTCTCACACAAGCTGGTAAGCCTTGGAATGGTCCTAAGACAAGCTCGTCGTCTTTCATTTCATAAAAACCAACCCAATTAACTTGATCTAAAAATTGATTTAGTAGTGCGCTTGCATTAGCTAAGTTAGCTGTTAAATCTTTTTCGTCTTCTAGTAAGTAATCAAGCTGTTTTATAAGTAAATCATAATTTTCTTCTCTAGTTCCACTGTACGTGATAGCTTCAAACAATTTAATACGCTCCTTTTATGGTTTAAATTAAAAATTTGTCGAAAATAGCCGATAAATATTTAAAGGTATTTTATCATAACAATCGAATATTAAGAGAAAGAGGTGATTTTATGTCAGAATTAAGCTCAAAACAAAGAATCATGGAGGCTGCCGCCCAGTTGTTTTTTTACAATGGATTCAATGGAACATCTATACGTTCAATCACCGATAAAGCCAGTGTTAACGTGTCAATGATTCATTATCATTTTAAAAATAAGCAAGGGTTATTAGAACATATGACGGTCGACTATTTTGAGAATTACTTAGATTTATTAGAACTGTTAACCGAACAGGAGGATGACCTTTCGAGTTCAGACGTTTTCTTTCAAGTTATTGAACAAATTATACATTATAAATACGATTATTTTCAATTCAGTTGTTTTATTCAACGTGAATTGTCATTAGATAATATGTTTATTCGTGAATTATTTTCCACCTATGTGGCTAAAGAAAAATTCCTGCTTGAGAAAATTACCGAATCGATTTCAAAAGCATGGAATTTAAAAAGTGTGGAACGCGAGGTTTTTTACATACAATTAAAAAGTTTAATCAATGGTCCATTCGTTTATGCCAATGATTGGCAGGAACATTACCATTGGGATCAAAGCGGTTATATTTTTGTTAAGAAATATATGGAAACATTTAAAAAATGGTTTTCTTTTAAATAAGTGTCTAAAAATGTCGTATATTCGCAAATTTTATAGCAAATGATTACCAAAACATGCTATCATAGAAATGAGCTATTTGAGTCAATAGTTGTGTAAGGTTAGGGGGCTTTTGATGGAGATTATATTAATCATTTTTATAACAATCGTACTATTTATATTAGTTGGAGTCATCATGAGAAAGAAGGTCTATCAACGTGTAGACGCCCTTGAAGAACAAAAAGTCCTATTGATGAATCGTCAAGTGGCTGAAGAACTAGGGAAGGTTCGTGGTCTTAATTTAACAGGCGAAACCGAAGAATTATTTGAATCATGGCGTAATGAATGGGACCGAATCAATGATGAGATTTTTTCAAACGTGGAAGAAGATTTGTTAGATGCTGAGGAATCAGCTGAACGATACCGATTTGGAAAAGCATTTCGTATTATTAATCATATCGGACGTGAATTAGATCAAGTTGAAAAAACGATTGATGACATATTTCAAGAAGTCGATCGGTTAATTCATTCAGAAGAGGATAGCCGACAAGAAATAGAAAAAATCAAACCACAAATCAGTGAAGTGCGCAAAAAGGTTTTACAGAACGGTTACCAGCTAGGTAAAGCAGAAGTTGTCTTTGAGGTCGAATTAGATGATATCGAAAAAGAACTAGACGAATACGAGCAACAAACGGAATCCGGAAACTATACAGAAGCCCATCAATTAGCTCATCATATAAGTCACCATTTAAATGAGCTTGATCAAAAGGTACAAAGCTTCCCAGAATTATATCGCATATGTAAGCAGGTCTTACCCGAAGATCTAGATCACTTACAAAATGGATTAAGGGAAATGCGTGACGAAGGTTATCGAATTCAAATTCTTGGGTTTGATAAGGAAATACATACACATCATGAAACATTATTAGCACTTATTGATCAGTTGAATAAAGGTGAAGATGATGGGGTTGAAGAAAAGATTGAACAAATTCGCTCTCGTATTTTAGAAATTTACGATGAACTAGAAAAAGAAGCTTTAGATAAAAATTTCGTCATGCAGCGGTTAGGTTCGTTAGAAGAAAAAGTAGCAGACGCAAAAGAGCGCTTTGCTCAAACTAAAGAAAATGTCATGGCCGTTAAGGAAAATTATCATTTAAACGATGCCAAATATGAAGAGCAGTATCAATTAGAAAAAACGATTGATCGTTTAGATAAAGAAGCGGCCCATATTAAGGTGATGGTTGAGGAAGAAGAGAAGCTTTATTCCACCATTCGTGCTGAAGTTGAAAAATGGCTGACGGATTATGAAAACTGGGAACAGCCACAAGCCGAATTTGATCAGTATCTTCACAATTTAAGGAAAGATGAAATGGACGCAAGAGACCATATAAGTGAGCTAAAACAAGGGATTATTAACGTACGACAAAATTTACAAAAGAGTAATTTACCTGGAATACCGAACTATATCGTTGAGCTAGTGGAAGAGGGTAGAGCATTAGTGTCTGATGCAGTCCTATCACTTGAAGAACAACCATTAGATATGGATCGAATTTCCCACGCTAATGAAAAAGCTGAAAAGGCAGTCAATCGGGCCGTTGAACAGACAGAATTACTCATCGAACAGGCACAATTAGCAGAGAAGGTCATCCAATACGCAAATCGTTATCGTACAGGTTATCCAATATTGGCTGCAAAAATTTCTGAAGCTGAACAAGCTTTTTTGAATTATGAATATGAAGTCGCTTTAGAAAAAGTATCACAGACACTAGAAGAGATAGAACCAGGCGCATTGAAGCGCATAGAGGAAGTCTTAACTGAAACAACTGTGTCGTAGAAGTTCAAGTTGGGGGAGATAAAAATGGAGCGTCTTATTGTCGGTTTAAGCAGTGCCTTATTTGTGATTACCTGGACGTTTCTTATTGTATTAATGTTGCAGCCTGATGATCAAGTTTATCAGGCTAAGGGCCATAGTATTTCCAAGGAAATACGCGTTAGTCAAAAAGATTCATCAACTTATTATGCTTATGTTGAAAGAAATACGAATTCAGAACAAAAAGAAACTGAACCCATTGACATATCTAATTTTGATGAGGCTGTAACAGATCATCCAACAGAGGGTGTTTCGATTGATACATTATTAGAGATGTATAATCTGAATGAAGAAGCTACTCCTAATTCATAAGGGAGTAGCTTTATTTATGGGATAAATTATGTTAATATAATTCGATGCAAAACGTACGCAAAGGAGTCATCCTGATGATTTATTTAGATAATAGTGCAACGACACAACCAGATCCTGAAGTCTTAAAAACATTTCAAACGGTTTCGACAAATTTTTTTGCTAATCCTTCATCCATCCATTCAGCTGGTAGTGAAGTCGAAAAATTATTTAATAAAGCACGAGAACAAATTGCGACAATATTAAAAGTTAATCGAGAAGAAATTATCTTTACTTCCGGTGGAACTGAGAGTAATAATTTGGCTATTAAAGGAATCGCTTATGAACATAAAAATAGAGGTCATCATATTATTACAACCCAAATTGAACATCCTGCCGTTCTTCAAGTTTGTAAACAATTAGAAGATGAAGGCTTTAAGGTTACTTATTTACCGGTTGATAAATATGGGATGATCGATATGGATGAATTGAAACAAGCGATTACGGATGAAACCATACTTGTTACGATCATGCATGTTAATAACGAGATCGGGAGCATTCAACCAATTGAAGAAATAGCTAAGCATTTAAAGCAGTATCCGAAAATTATGTTTCACACGGACCATGTGCAAGGCTATGGAAAAATTCCATTACCTTATCATGTGGATGGTTTAGATTTAGTATCGATATCAGGGCATAAAATCCATGGTTTGAAGGGAACAGGTTGTTTAATTAAAAAACGTCACGTGACCCTACAGCCACTGTTTCAAGGCGGTTCACAGGAAGATGCTGTTAGGCCCGGTACAGAAAATGTAGCTGGAATTGTATCATTAGCAAAGGCCATGCGTTTAATGCATGAAAATCAATCCAGTTATAGTCGTTTAAATAACTTACACCAAAAGCTGTACCAGAAATTAGAAAAATTTGATTGGACGATTATTAATTCATCAAAAAATGGAGCTGCACATATATTTAATTTTTCAATTCCTGGTTTTAAACCGGAAGTCTTAATCCACGCCTTAGGTGAGAAAGACATTTTTGTATCTACAAAGTCTGCTTGTTCATCAAAACAGAATGAACCGAGTCACGTTTTAATGGCTTGTGGTAAAGATTTAGAAGCTAGTGCGGCTATTAGAGTCAGTATGAACTTAGATCAGGATGAACACGATATAGATCAATTTATTGAAGCATTAGTTCAAATTGTTGAACAATACGAAAATATAATGGGGTAGTTAAGATGAAGTATGATCATATATTAGTTCGTTACGGGGAACTAGCATTAAAAGGAAAAAATAAAAAATCATTTATTCAAATTTTAAAAAGAAATGTGGAAAGAAAGCTTTCTGCGTTTCCAAATATAAAGGTTAAAGCTAAACGTGACCACATGTATATTTTATTAAACGGTGAAGACCATGAACCCATATTAGAAAATTGTAAGGACATCATCGGTATTCAATCGTTTAGCTTAGCCATGAAAGTTGAGAATGAAGAAGAAAAGATTAAAGCTGGAGCCTTGAAAGCACTGATACTAGAAGAAGGTCAAACCTTTAAAATAACAGCCAAACGTCCAAATAAAGACTTTCCGATTTCTTCTCAAGATATGAATCAGATTTTAGGTGGACATTTATTACGGAATACGAATGGATGGTCGGTAGATGTACATGAACCAGACGTTGAAATACGAGTGGAAATCCGTCATGATGCAACGTACATTACGTCTAAAAAAATTGAGGGTCAAGGCGGACTTCCTGTCGGCACTACTGGGAAATCGTTATTGTTAATGTCAGGTGGTATAGATAGTCCTGTCGCAGGTTATCTTGCCATGAACCGTGGTGTCGAGATTGAGGCTATTCATTTCCATTCACCCCCATTTACAAGTGACAGAGCTAAGCAAAAAGTTGAGGACCTAGCTCGTGTTTTAACCAAATATGGTGGTGATGTAAAAGTCCATTTTGTTCCGTTTACTGAAATTCAGCAAAAAATCTTTCAGGAAGCACCTGAGAATTATGGCATGACCATTATGCGACGCTTAATGATGCGTATTAGTGAAATGGTTGCTAAAAATCGTGACATTTTATCACTAACGACTGGAGAAAGCCTTGGTCAAGTGGCAAGTCAAACGATGGAAAGCATGCACGCGATTAATGAAGTGACAAATTATCCGATCATACGTCCATTAGTCGCGATGGATAAGGTTGATATTATTGATATTTCTAAAGAGATTGGCGCTTATGAGATCTCAATTAGACCTTATGAAGATTGCTGTACTATTTTTGTACCAAAAGCTCCAAAAACACGGCCAAGAAGAGAAAAAGTTAATGAATTTGAAAGACCGATTGATTTTAGTGAGGATATCGAGAAGGCTCTATCTGAAATAGAAACTGTATCTTTTAGTGCCTCTGAAAACGAGTCTGAAGAAGAGTTTGAGGATTTATTATAAAACCCTTTTACTTACCAAGTTTTGCATAGTATTATTACTTCCTTGCTGTTCACAATAGTAAGTGAGGAGGTGATTAGCCATGGCAAACCAAAACTCTAATAACTCAAACCAATTATTAGTTCCTGGCGTTGATGCCGCATTAAACCAAATGAAAACTGAAATTGCACAAGAGTTTGGTGTACAGCTAGGCGCTGATTCAACATCTCGTTCTAATGGTTCAGTAGGAGGAGAAATCACAAAACGTCTAGTGCAACAAGCACAACAACAAATGAATGGTCAACAACAATAACATTTATGTTTTTAAATTAAAGGGGCGGCTCTATGCTGCCCTTTTTTTAATTGTTAAAGATTTATGGTATGTAGTTCCCATAACGTCGAGGAATTTAAAACACAAAAACACCTGATGTAACCCAAGCGATTTAAACTTAATTGATTAATTTTTATTGTTAGAAAAAAATGGCATCATTCCTAATTGTCTTCGTCACTTTTGTATTCTAGAATGTCTCCAGGCTGACATTCTAAAGCCTTACAAATCGTATCTAAAGTTGATAATCGAATCGCTTTTGCCTTTCCATTTTTCAATATAGAAAGGTTAGCCATTGTGATACCAACCCTCTCCGAAAGTTCTGTTACACTCATTTTCCTTTTAGCCAGCATCACATCAATATTGATTATAATTGCCATGTTATCACCTCAGACTATTAAGTCATTTTCCGATTTTATATCAATTGCTTCTTGTAAAAGTTTTTTGAGCACTGCAGCGAATACTGCGATTACGGTTGAAGCAAAGATAGGTATCATTCCGATTATTATAAGTCCTGGGGCATCGTCTAGCTCTGCTATGAGATAAACGAAAGGCATCATTAGAATATACAAACCACTGATTGTTATTGCGCAGAATTTGATCTTCTTTAGAGCCTTAACAGACAACTCAGAGAATGCTTGGTTCTTGTCAATATAACTTAAAAGTTTAAAAGCCTGATACAAAGCAACGAAAAATGGAATCACGGATACATACAAACTTATTAAAATGGGATATTATAGGCATAATCAGGGTTTGCTGGATTATTAGCTAACCAAAGCAATCCAAATATACTCAACGCAAGAACTGGAGTACCAATAAGTAAAACAGCAATCTTTAAAAAGTGTGTTGAACTATGTTTCATCAAAAGCACCTCACTTATTTATGGTCACTTTTATTATAATATATTTTTATCGTTTTTCAATAAAAATTTATATATTTACATTATGTTCTTATTGTTATATATATCATTTTTCACATTAATGGTATTCTTTAGATTTTGGGAATTTCTTAGAGTGACTAATTTAAATAAAAATCGTAATTGGTAAATATTTTTTTAAGAAAAATTAAAATTAGTCCTCTATTCTTAACAGAAATATAATATAATGAAATTAAAGATAACAACTTGGGGGAAAATCTACATGTTTAAAAGAAAGTATTTCGTTGCTGTTTTAGTACTACTATTGAGCTTGTGGTCGGCTAGTTTAGTTTCTGCGGAAGGGGAGGAAGTCGAATCTATCAAAAATGTCTCAATTCTATCAAGCTTTGAGACTAATCTTGAAGAACGAGTATTACCTAATCCTGTCCCAAGATATGTTTATGATTCTGGGTTAAATTTTGAGTATCCAGATGCTGTTAGAGGTATCTATTTAACGGGTCATTCAGCAGGGAACTCAAGGTTCGAAAAGTTAGTTGATTATGTTAATCAAACAGATCTGAACGCTATGGTCATTGATATTAAGGACGATCATGGCTATATCACTTATAAAATGCCAGAGGAATCACCTTTTTATGATGCTTCTCGTAACTTTATTAAAGAACCAAGAGCAGTATTAGAACGACTTGAGAAGGAGCAAATTTATCCAATTGCAAGAATAGTTGTGTTTAAGGATACATATTTGGCAACGCAACAACCAGAGTGGTCATTTAAACAAAATGGGCAAGTCTGGAGAAATGGAAATAAGGATGCGTTTGTGAATCCGTTCGTAAAAGATGTTTGGGAGTATAATGTTGAAATTGCTAAAGAAGCAGCCAAACTAGGGTTTCAGGAAATTCAATTTGACTATGTTCGTTTTCCAGAAGGCTTCGAGCATCGTGATGAAATATTAGATTACTCTCGTGGTGAATATGATGAAGCAAGCCTGAATAATGTCAAAGAGCGTGTCAATGCGGTGACAGATTTTGTTGCTTACGCTAAGAAAGAGTTAGAACCTTATCAGGTTGATGTTTCAGTGGATATTTTTGGTTACACAGCAGATATTGTAGAAGCACCTGGAATCGGTCAGAATTTTTTAACGATATCAGAAAATGTAGATGTTATTTCATCGATGATCTACCCGAGTCATTGGGGACCTGGATATTTTAATATTCAAAATCCAGATTCGGAGCCTTATCGATTAATTGACGAGTATGCAAAAAGAGAAAATGAATTGTTAAATCAATTAGATGATGCCCCGACGAGTCGACCTTGGATTCAGGACTTTACAGCTTCTTGGTTGTATAGTGGACCGTCATTTGTATACGGCCCGAAACAGGTTCAAGCTCAAATTGAAGCACTCTATGCGAATGAGATATATGAGTATTTAATTTGGGATCCATTAAATACTTATACCGAGGGTGTTGACTACGACCCGAGTGGTAAATAGTATAGATAGGTTAAACACGTGAATTTTTCATAATTCACGTGTTATTTTTTGTTTGAAAAACTTAAATAAAAATGATGTGAACTTAAACAATTTAAAGGTTAACTTAAATAACAATTTTATAACTTAAACAAATGACCTTAGAACTTAAATAAAAGTTATTAAAACTTAAACAAAAAGCCCATTTTAATAAAAATCCAACAAGTCAAGTATTCTTGAGAAATATGCTTAATTCTCATACCTCTGCTTTAAATAGATCATAAATTGGACAAATTACGTTAAGTAAAACTAATTTACTTTAAATTTGTAATATTTCTAAGTATTCACGCGTTTGTTTACACAATAAAAAGGGATTAGAAATAGAAGTTGTGATGAACATGATTATTGATAGTATATCCCCTTCATCCTTTATAAATGGCGTTTAACCTTGAAATTGATCTTCTGTATAATGATTTTTGATGAATGTTATAGCATAATTTTCAAGTTTTGCAACACGATAAAGGTCAAAGAAAACTCATAGAAGGAGTAGATCAATGAATTGGTATGAAAAGCTTAATCAGTATTTTCCGGTAGAGGAGATGAAGTCAAAAGAGCATATGGAAATGCTTTTGAAGGAAAAGGGTGACGTTTATCATAAAGATGAAGGCGAATACCATGTGATGATGTATGCTGAATTTGACTCATTTATCTTTATTGATTATGTTTATGTATCTCCTAAATCAAGAGGTCAAGGTATTGGCCACAAATTAATGGAAAAACTGAAAGCAAAAGACAAGCCGATCATTCTTGAGGTTGAGCCTTTTGATTATGAAGACAGTGATTCTGAAAAACGATTGCGTTTCTACCAAAGAGAAGGATTCAAACACGCGCAGTCAATTGGTTATACGAGAAAATCACTTGCAACTAATGAGGTCAACCCAATGGAGATTCTTTACTGGTCACCAGATGAAGAGTCAGAGGAAGTTATTTATGAGAAAATGAAAGAAATGTATGAGAAAATTCATACTTATAAAGATGAAGAAATATATGGTGAGTCTTATCAGCCAGTTGAAGAAGTATTGAAAATTGATAAGTCTAGAGATGCCGATATCTTTGATGCATTAGAAAACCTTAAAAGCGTTTAATATTCTCAAATAAAGCTGCCCAACTGAAAAAGATGTTAGGGTAGCTTTTCTGTGCATTGAAGTAAGTTTTTGAGACGAAAAAAATGGGCAAATATCATAAAAATTACATATAAAAGGTTTAATTATCCAAAAGTAGGGAAAACCATAAATAAATACAATAATTAATGTGAATAAATTATTACAAATTCCGAAATAACCTATCCAAAATTTTCACACTGTAGTATAATTACTTCGAAAGGTAGTTTAAATTCATTATAAACTAATAACAGTTAAAAGCTGTTACGAATATAGTACCTTTCAAAAAGGAGGGTGAATGGCGTTGGTAACATTATTTACATCACCAAGCTGTACATCTTGTAGAAAAGCTCGTGCATGGTTAGAAGACCAAAGTATTCCATTTAAAGAGCGAAACATTTTTTCTGATTCATTGACGGAAGATGAGGTAAAAGAAATTCTCCGTATGACTGAAGATGGTACGGATGAAATTATCTCAACCCGTTCCAAAGTATTTCAATCTTTAGATGTTAGTCTAGATCAAATGCCATTAAAAGATTTGATTAGTCTAATTCAAAAGAACCCTGGTTTATTACGACGTCCAATCATATTAGATGATAAACGTCTTCAAGTAGGTTATAACGAAGATGAGATACGTCGATTCTTACCAAGAAAAGTACGTTCTTTTCAACTTAAAGAAGCTCAACGTTTAGTTAATTGATATGAAAAAAAGTCGAATCAAACCAGTTGATTCGACTTTTTTAGTTCTTAATTCGCTGATTATAGGAATAACCTAAAAGGCATACGATAAGAATTGAGATGGATGGTAATAATAAATGTTCATTGGGAATGTACGAAAAATAATGCTCCATCCGCTCTTCACGCAGGATAAGATCAGCGCTCGTATAAGCTATTAACGAAGCTCCAGCATAAACGATGATAGGGTACTTATTCATGATTCGGAGGATGATCTTACTTCCGAAAATAATTATCGGAACTGATATAGCTAGTCCAATCACAATAAGTATGAGGTTCTGATTCGAAACCGCAGCAATAGCCAAAACATTATCAAGGCTCATAATAAAATCCGCTATTACAATTGTTTTAACAGCCCCATAAAGCGTTGATGCTGAATCGACTTGCCGATCATCTTCTTGTTCTATTAGTAATTTTAAGGCGATGTAAAATAAAAACAATCCACCGATTAGCTGAATATAGGGAATAGTGAGTAAGAAAATGACCACACTAGCTAAACAAACACGCATTAAAATCGCTAAACTTGTCCCTAATACAATGGCTTTGTTTTGACCGTGTCTAGGGAGGTTTCGACTAGCCATAGCGATGACAACAGCGTTATCTCCACCTAAAATTAGATCAAGTCCTATGATAATCAAGATAGCTTTAAGCAAGTCCCAATTGAGATCAAGTAATACTAATTCCATAAAAAACCTCCCATATTAGTAGTGACAAATACAAAAAATTAGGTTAAAATCATACATTAAATAAAATATATGCACAAAGATTGTTCAATATTTCAATCTGTAATATACTATGAGACATAGTTAGGGCAAATATGGATTTATTCTGAAATTAGTTAAAATGATTTTCATTTTATTAGTACCTATCATAAAATATGATAAAGAGGACCAGCTTATGAAAATGATTACCTACTATTCAAAAAGGGTAAATAATCTACAACTAATTAAAATATTCATGTAGTCCTTCCCAGTTTTATTTAAAAAAAGAAGGGAGAGGAAAAAATGGAAATAGAGCGTATTAATGAGAATACACTGAAATTTTATATCTCCTATCGTGATATAGAGGAAAGAGGCTTTAACCGCGAAGATATTTGGTACAATCGTGAAAAAGGAGAACAACTCTTCTAGGAAATGATGGATGAAGTAAATGATCAAGAAGAATTTAATATAGATGGACCATTATGGATTCAAGTTCAAGCATTAGATAAAGGCTTGGAAATCGTAGTTACAAAAGCACAGGTTTCTAAAAATGGGGATAAATTAGAGTTTCCACATGAAGAATTGAATCCACTTCAAACAAATCTAGACGATAAATTGGAATCATTAATGGATCATAGTCATCATAAACGTCGTAAGACAAAGAAAAAATATCAACCTGATCATGATAAGAAAGACGAAGATGATCCAATGGATGATTTAAATATTATGGTGAATTTTAATGACCTTGAAGATGCCATTTCATTAAGTCATTCGATGACTGATTCGCGATTTATTGATGATGCTTTATATGCTTTTGAAAATCGATACTATCTATATGTATTATTCCCTGAGGGCTTCTTAAGTGAAGACGAACAAGAGGATTGTATTAGTCACTTACTTGAATACGGTGAAGAGTCCAGTATGTCTATTCATTATTTAATGGAATACGGCAATCAAGTTTTTGAGAAAAATGCTTTAAGACAACTGAAGAAAACATTCCAAGCTATTTAAGCACTGATTAACGTCAGTGCTTTTTTTCATTTTATTTAGTTGCAAAATGGTATAAAATTCAGTATCTTTAATTTAGGTCTTAAGGTCGCATAGCTGTAAAGGATGTTATGAACAAATGCTGAAATGGATTCAAGTCGTCATATTTTTACTCATCGTAACTGCTGTCTATTACGTAGCTTTCAGTTTATGGGAAGGTCGCATTATTACGATGTTCTCAATTTTTGCCTCGGTATCAGCTGTGTTAATAGGGTTTATGATATTTATTGAGAATCGTAATCCATCCGAGACACTAAATTGGTTACTAATTTTCGCTTTATTCCCAGTGTTTGGGTTCTTTTTTTATTTGTTTTTTGGTCGAGATTATAAAAAGAAAAAGCGTTATAAAGAAAAGCAAGTGATAGATGAAAGAGCCTTTAATCGAGTAGAGGGCCATTATTCGATTGAAGATCATGAACTCAATCAAATGGGGGATCATCAGAGGATGTTGTTCCGCCTGGCACAGCATTTAGGTAATACCCCGGTTTCGTTTAATACAGAGACGAAAATTTTGACGAATGGTAGAGAGACATTTCCTGCTATCATTGATGAGCTTAATAAGGCAGAGCACCACATCCATATGGAATATTATATTGTTCGAGATGACGAAATCGGTAATACGATAAAAGATATTTTAATAGAAAAGGCTCAAGCTGGAGTTGAAGTACGATTTTTATACGATGCAGTTGGAAGCTGGCAGCTGTCTAGCAAATTTAAAGATGAATTACATAAAGCAGGTGTCCATCTCAAGGCTTTTTCCCCTGTAAAGTTACCGTTTATAGGGAATCGGATCAACTTTCGGAACCATCGTAAAATCATCGTCATTGATGGAAAAATCGCATTCGTCGGTGGTCTGAACATCGGCGATGAGTATCTAGGCAAAAATAAGTATTATGGCGATTGGCGAGATACTCACTTGTATGTCCGTGGTGAGGCAGTCCGTAGTCTGCAAACAATATTTCTACAGGATTGGAATCATGAAACAGGCGAGTATTTATTAAAGCCTGACTATTTATCTCCCGAGATATTGGATGATGATTTCGGTGGCGTTCAGATGATTACAAGTGGTCCAGATAACCAATGGGAGACGATTAAAAAGCTGTATTTCTCAATGATTATCTCGGCTAAGAAATCGATCTGGATTGCTTCTCCATATTTCATTCCGGATGATGATATTTTAACCGCTATGAAGGTCGCGAGTCTGAGTGGTGTTGATGTTAGGTTACTTATGCCAAAGCGGCCAGACAAACGAATTGTTTTTCATGCCTCGCGTTCATATTTTCCGGAAATGATGGATGCCGGGGTTAAAATTTATGAGTATGTCGATGGCTTCTTGCACAGTAAAATCGTAGTTGTTGACCATGAACTAGCATCCATTGGAACGTCTAATATGGATATGAGAAGCTTTCATTTAAATTTTGAAGTAAATGCCTTCTTATTTAGGACAGAGAGTACGAATAAGATCGTTAGGGATTTTAAAGAGGATTTTCTTAAATCAAAAGAAATTGACCCAGAGGAATTTAAAAATCGGTCCATCTTCGTTCGGGTGATGGAGTCGCTATTCCGATTACTATCACCGCTATTATAGAAAGGAATGATGCCTATTGTTAAAAGCTATCAATGACAAAGGGGAGGAAATGGTTGCCTATAATAAATCTCCGGTTCAGCTTGAGATTATACGCCAACAACCTCTCTATTGTCCGGAATGTCAATGTGAAGTCATCTTAAAAGCTGGCGCTGTAACCATACCTCATTTTGCCCATGTCACTCACTCAAACTGTTCTTCTCAAAAAGGGGAGGGAGAGGCACACCTAAAAGGTAAGCTTGATCTCTACCATTGGCTCAGAAAGCAAGGGATTCAGGCAAAATTAGAACACTCTCTTCCCTCAATCCAACAGAGAATTGATATTTTAATCAAATTGAATCGAAAATATGCCGCGATAGAATATCAATGTTCTCCTATTTCACACGAAGAATTAATGAAACGAACATTAGGAATAGCCTCTAAAAATATCTTTCCAATTTGGATCTTTGGTGATCGTTATTATCCATCAAAACATGCCATGATTAAATGGAATACCACACTACGAACGAGTGTCATGTATCTACCTAAAATCAAACAGACTAAGCTATTTTTCTATGATTCTATGAAAGCACGCTTTTCCATAGCCAGCGATATATACACGCATAAATCAAAGGCCATCGCACAACTCCATCATGACGCTTTAAACCGTTTGAAATGGAAGGACTTGTTTCAACACCGTCCCTTACCCCAATCCATTCTTTTTAAAAAGTGGTATATTGAAAAAAAGTATTTTAGATCTAGCAGTCGGCGCTTCGTATCTAAGTATGATGAAGCCTATTTAAAGGAGCTTTATTATTTACATCTGCATCCACAGTCCCTACCTTCATGTGTTCATTTACCAGTTAAAAATGCACATCGCTACTTGACTCCTCACTATATTTGGCAAACCCAAGTCATGCTTTATATCCATCAAACACCGATTTATTCAAAAATCACTTGGCATGAAATAAGGCGTATTAGTCAAAAATATTTTTATCATCACATTGATTCCATTTATCCGGGTGAGTTTCTTCATCCAGCTTACGATTATTTAAAGCTACTAGTTAAGATTGGATACCTAGAACAATTAGGATATTCAACATTTAAGAAGGTAAAAGAGGTATATTTCCCGAATACTTTAGATGAAGCTTTAAAAGAGGATCAATTATTGTTAGAAAAATTATTGAAGTTTTAGGCGACGATTTCATATCTTTTACAGATGTATTGTTTTTTTATAAAATAGATAATTGTAAGAAAATTTTTGAGGAGGTTACATAAGTGACTGAAAATGGAACAGCTTTAAAAACAAGAGAGGAAGTACCTAAGGAATTAACCTGGGATTTAGAAGCCATTTTTCCAAGTGACGAAGCTTGGGAGCAGGAGTTTGATGCATTAAAATCTGAGTTTCCAAAAATTCAAGATTATAAAGGCAAAATTGCACAAGCTCCAGAAAATTTAGTAGAAGTTTTTAAAATTGAAGATGAATTACGTATTCGTTTTGAAAAGTTATTCGTCTATGCACATATGCGATCAGATCAAGATACAGCTAATAGTAAATATCAAGATCAAAATGCTCGCGCTTATAGCTTAGCAACTCAAATTATGAGTGCGTTTAGTTTTATTACTCCGGAAATATTAGCGATGACAGATGAAGAACTTGAAGCCTTTTTAAAACAAAACGATGACTTGAAACATTATGAAAAAACATTACGAGATATTATGAAATCGCGTCCCCATGTTTTAAGCGAAAAAGAGGAGGCTTTATTAGCACAAGTTTCCGAAGTGACATCAGCCCCATCTAATGCTTTTAACATGTTAAACAATGCGGATATCGAATTTCCAACAATTAAGGATGAAAACGGTGAAGATGTACAATTGTCGCACGGACGTTATCGTGAATTTTTAGATTCAAAGGATCGTTCCGTACGTGAAAATGCGTTTAATGCGATGTATGATACGTTTGGTCAATATCGTAATACATTTGCGGCGACATTGACAGGTCAGGTAAAAAAGGATAATTTCTTTGCAAATGCAAAACATTATAGTTCAGCTCGTGAAGCAGCATTAGATCAAAACAACATCCCGGAAAAGGTTTATGACAACTTAGTTGAGGCAGTTAATGAACGACTACCGATTTTACATCGTTATATGGATTTAAAGAAAAAAGTTCTCAATGTTGATGAGCTTCACATGTATGATATTTATGCACCTTTAGTGGATGAAAAAATCGATATAACAATTGATGAAGCGAAAGAACATGTTGTTAAAGGCTTAGCGCCATTAGGTGAGGAATACACGAGTATTGTTCAAAAGGCGTATGAAAATCGCTGGATTGATTGGTTAGAAACAAAAGGTAAACGCAGTGGCGCTTATTCATCTGGAAGTTATTTAACAAATCCGTATATATTAATGAACTGGCAAGACAACGTGGATAACATGTTCACGTTAGCTCATGAATTAGGTCATTCCTTGCACAGTTACTATACACGAAGCAATCAGGAACCACGCTACGGTGATTATTCAATTTTTGTTGCTGAAGTCGCTTCAACTGCTAATGAAGCCTTATTAAACGATTACATGCTTAATACACTTGATGATAAAAAGAAAAAGCTATACTTACTAAATAACTTCCTTGAAGGCTTTCGTGCAACCGTTTATCGTCAGACGATGTTCGCAGAATTTGAGCATGAAATCCATAAACGAGATCAGAACGGTGAAGCTTTAACAGCTGATAAACTAACATCAATTTATTATGATCTCAATAAAAAATACTTTGGAGACAACATTGTCGTTGACGATGTAATCGGCTTAGAGTGGGCACGTATCCCTCACTTTTATATGGGTTATTATGTCTATCAGTATGCTACGGGATATTCTGCAGCAACTGCGTTAGCCAATAAAATCCTTGAAGAAGGCGAGCCGGCGGTTGAACGTTATAAAAACTACCTCAAAGCAGGCAACAGTGAAGATCCAATTGACGTCTTGAAAAAAGCAGGCGTTGATATGACAACGAAGGAACCCATTTTAGCAGCATTAGATGTATTTGAAGACAAACTAAACAAATTCGAACAGTTATTAGATGAGTAAAGTAAAAGCACTGAGAATGATGTTCTCAGTGCTTTATTTTATTCGTTTATATGAGTGTTTTTGGAAAATCATATAGAAAAACAGGAAAAAGGTTAAGAAAAGAATGGGTATGGAGATATATTTAGGAACAATATTCATCATGCCAAATAAGTTTAACAGAAACACGCCTAAAATGATTATGACCCAAAACAGGAAGTAAAGCATAATCATTCCCCCAATCAATCAACGATCTTAAAATAATATATGAAAAAATAATGGTTAACATGATAATTGAATAAATAACGTATTCTGAAGATGGAGGGGATTGATGCCTAATATTAATATACTTGCAAATTTCCAACGTAAATAAAAAAACAAGCGGTTACGAACCGCCTGTTTCACCTTCTATATTAAATATACATCCAAAACGTGCCGTATTTAACGGGAACAGGTTTAACTTTTTGTTTTAAGACAAGTTTTTTTAATTCTTTTTCTGCCTTATCCATCGTCCAGTCAAATACAACAGCTACTTCCTTCGTTGCGACAAATTCGAAGTGTGATAAAAAATCTTCAAGACTTGGTTTAGAAGATGGATAAACTTTTTGTTCCATGACTTCGAGTAGCGCACGCACATAAATATGATATTGATAAAGTCCTGAGACTCTCAATCCATCCCGGTCATGGTTACGATTGAATAACACAACGGTCGGTAATTGTTCTACTTCCATCTCACATGTTAAATTCCAATCACATTTTAATGCGCGTCTAGCTGTTTCTGAATGTAAATCCTTTTTAAACTCCGTCATATCCAAATTGACTTTTTCAGCAATATCTAGCAATATGTCTTCTTTTGTTATATCTTTCTTATTTAAAAATAGGCTTTCTTGTAGTTTTCTAAAAAATTTAGACCCTAGCCGTTGCCCTTGTAACTCTGCTGCCTTTACCGCTAATACAGGGATTGAAGGAGAATAAACGGGATTCTCATGCCACAGGTCACCATCACAGCTCATTCCCGTTCTAGAGGCAGTTTTTTCCCAATATTGGGCGAGTTTCTTTGACTGTCTATTAGGTTTGATATTAAGGTTTGTGAGATTAGTAGATACAATGGTGCGTAATTTAAAATAGCATCCATACTCAATGGCTAATTTTTTAATATAAGGTTCTAACGACCAGCATTCGGGACAAAGCGGGTCAACGAAAACATATATTTCAAGTGGTTTATCGACTAAATGACAAAATTCAGCTTGGGAATTATCATTCGATGCTAGATTGTTCATGACTTCTGATGTTAAGTTCCCCACATCGATTTCCCCTTTCCCTGATTATCTTTATTCTTCAGTATTCATCATATGGTTGGCTGTCATTGTTAATCTTTCATAAATGGAAGTTTTATAAGGTTCTTCTATCTCAGCTTCTTCTAACGCCCCTGCCATACATTCTAACCAGGCATTCCGGCGAGTTGGTGTAATTGGAAATGGCATGTGTCTTGCACGTAACATCGGATGGCCGTGCTCTTGAATATATAATGGCGGTCCACCGAAGAATTGGGTTAAAAATTGCTTCTGTTTACGTGCTGTTTCGGTTAGATCGTCTGGAAATATTGGAATAAGGTCTGGATGTTTCCCGACTCTCTTATAAAAAGCTTCAACGAGTCGATCAACTGCTTCTGCACCGCCGATAGATTCGTAGATATTACCTTGTTGATAAGCCATATGACAGCAATTCCTTTCCTATGAGTGCATTAGTATAGAATATAAACATAAATAGTATAACTTTTTATCTCAATTATGTTGAAAAAGGTTATCCGTTAATTTACTTATATATTGTAGCAACGCTTAAGGCTTGTCGCAAATTATATGACTTAGGAGAGGGATTCAAAAAAGCGTTGTATCTTATTTTTTGTCGGTTGTGGTTGGATGTTATAACGCTCAAGCAATTCTTTAAAAAATGTCTTTCCTTGTTGATATGATGGGGCTTCAACCTCTAATTCATAATCTTCCGTATGATGGTACTCACTGTAGTCTAGAACAACGTTAAAATCATTGACCCTTTTTTCTAATCGGTGAGTGGTTAAGGAACCTTTAAAATGGATTTGGTTGACATCGATTTTCATTTGTTTCAAGTGTGTTAAAATATTTTCTTTAATTTGGACATTGTCATGAAACCACTTATAAGCTTCCTCATGGGTTAAAGCATCATGTGTTTCTAAAAGCCCATCTTCATGTGGTTGTTTAAGAGTTGCTATATAGTTATGATTTTTTTCTCTAATTCGTAAGGCTGCATCGTGTTGTTTTAACTGAAAGTCATCTGTTTCAAAGTAATAGTTGGTTTGACGAATAGGTTGCTGATGGTTAAACCAGTGGTGTTTGAGTTGATTGTATTGCTGCTTCGATAATAAATTTTTAAATTCGATCTCTATTTCGTTCATAACTTTTTCCTCCGGCATCAACTTCTTTTCATTCATTATGAAGTATACAGCAATGGGTTTCAAAGGTTATGTCTTCCAAATTTGTGATACAATAATGTTGCAAGTTAGCAAGTAGTTGAAAGTGAGGGGAACGGCAATGAACTGGGAAATATTTTTAGCACCATACACTCAAGCAGTAGACGAGCTCAAGATTAAACTTAAAGGCATGCGCAAACAATTCGATTATGAGTCACGCCATTCTCCAATTGAATTTGTGACCGGTCGGGTAAAACCAATTTCAAGTATTTTAGACAAGGCAAAAAGAAGAGA
Organism: Tenuibacillus multivorans; assembly: GCF_900103915.1. Classification (GTDB taxonomy): domain Bacteria; phylum Bacillota; class Bacilli; order Bacillales; family Alkalibacillaceae; genus Tenuibacillus; species Tenuibacillus multivorans. Next base: position 91,432 of record NZ_FNIG01000009.1, read on the forward strand.
AATCGCCATGTCAAATGTTGAAGAGGAAGTTCAAGATATTGCCGGATTAAGAGTAGTTTGTCCTTTTGTTGAGGATATATATGATGTTGTCGACATGTTAAGATTAAGAAAAGACTTTACTATAGTTGAAGAAAAAGATTATATTGAAAAAAATAAAGAAAGTGGCTATCGTTCTTTTCATGTGATTATCCATTATCCGGTTGAAACCATTTACGGTGAGAAAAGGCTTTTAGCTGAAATCCAAATTCGAACGCTTGCGATGAATTTTTGGGCAATCAATGAACACACGTTAAATTATAAATATTCAGGTCAAATACCAAAAGATATTAAGCAAAGATTAAAAAGTGCATCAGAAGCTGCTTTTAGATTAGATGAGGAGATGTCTAAGATTCGACAAGAAATACGTGATGCACAAGAAATATTCAGACGAAAAAAAGACTAAAGGGGTCATGCATATGAAGTTTGCGGTTCAATGTCGTGGAGATCAAGCTTCTAAAGAAATAAAATCAAAATTAATGAGTTACTTATCACAATTCAAAATGGAATATAATGATGACGAGCCAGATTTATGTATTTCGGTTGGAGGGGATGGGACCTTATTAGAAGCCTTCCATAAGTATTACAACCAACTTGATAAAACATCCTTTATCGGTGTACATACAGGGCATCTCGGTTTTTATGCCGATTGGATGCCGAAAGAGTTAGAAAAGCTGATTATTGAGATTGCTCGTACGCCTTTTCAGGTTGTTGAGTATCCATTATTAGAAATTACGATTCGTCCGAATGATTATGATAAAGAACATATGTATCTAGCTTTAAACGAGTCATCTGTCAAAACAGCAGAGGGTTCAGTCGTATTAGACGTTGAAATTAAAGGTGAACATTTCGAAACATTCCGTGGGGATGGGTTATGTATTTCTACTCCATCCGGTTCCACAGCTTACAATAAAGCATTAGGTGGTGCGATTATTCACCCGTCGCTAGAGGCTTTTCAAATTACTGAGATGGCTTCGATTAATAATCGGGTCTTCAGAACGGTTGGATCTCCATTAATTTTTCCAAAGCACCATACGGTTGTCTTGCGCCCTAAAAATGAGCGCAGTTTCTTAATTACGATTGATCATCTTTCTATGTCTTTCAACAATGTTCATAGTATTCAATGCCGTGTCGCAGAAAATAAGGTACGGTTTGCACGTTTTCGTCCATTCCCTTTTTGGAAACGGGTACACGATTCATTTATTTCGGATTCAAGATCGGAGCTGTAGGTCGATGAAATGGAGCATCAAACGTACTGAAAGTGGAAAGCTCGTTCGTGATTATTTACTACACGATCGGGCTTTTTCTAATCGATTATTAAAAGAGACGAAGCAGAATGGTGCCATACATGTCAATGATCAACCGGTAACCGTACGCTATAGGTTAAATACAGGTAATACACTTCAAATTCGGTTGCCAGCTGAAGACAATAAGATAGAACCTGTTGAAATACCATTATGGATCGTCTATGAGGATGATCATTTACTAGTTATAAGTAAACCAAGAGGCTTAGCTGTTTCACCGAATATGAATGATACAGTAACGTTAGCCAATGGCATTACCTATTACTATAAAAAGCGTAATATCCCTTATACGGTTCATATTGTAACAAGACTTGATAAATATACTTCTGGCTTGGTTGTCATTGCTAAGCATCGCTATGCGCATCAATTATTAGCTAAAAATAAAATATACCGGGAATATCGAGCGGTTGTAAAAGGGAATGTTAAAGAAAAGGAAGGAACGATTGATTTACCCATTACACGTGATTTACCGTCGATTATTAAACGAAAAGTTGACCAACAGGGAAAGCGAGCCATTACGCATTATCAAGTATTAAATGAAATGCGCAACAACTCGCTGTTAAAAGTTTGGCTAGAAACTGGTCGTACTCACCAAATTCGCGTTCATTTTTCACATCTTGGTTTTCCGCTTATTGGTGATGATTTATATGGTGAAGATGATTCAAATTTAGATGGGCAAGCCTTACATTGTCGCTCGATTTCATTAAAACATCCCATCTATAATCAAATGATACACTGTGTGGCTTCATATCCAGAAGTTATACGCAAGTATGTTTAGTCATCATTGGATTCGAACATAAACGTTTTTTGACGTGATCGGACGTTTAACACTAATCCAATCGCAGCCATATAAACTAGTAACGAAGTACCACCATAGCTTAAAAACGGTAATGGCAATCCGGTTAACGGTAGGAGTTGAATCGACATACCGATATTTTGGAATATTTGATACGTAAACATACCAACGATTCCAACACATAAATAGGTACCAAACGGTTCCTTACATTCTAAGGCAATTTGAATGATGCGATAAATCATTAAGAAAAAGAGAACAATAATAACACTTGAACCGACAAATCCAAACTGTTCAGCAATAGCTGTAAAAATCATGTCAGTGTGGCGTTCAGGGATCCATACTTGATATTGCATCGACCCTTTACCAGATAACTGACCGGAACCAATCGCCATCATCGATTTAATGGCCTGCATGGCTGAACTGTCCTGGTAAAGGTGTGGATTATCCCAAGCCTGAATTCGATCGGCTACGTGATCAAATGGGGTGTCCTCAATAAATTCAATAACCCCATCAGGATTAGCAAAGTAAATGATCACAAGAGTTGCGATGATAACGAATACTGAACCAAATAAAGTGATAACAGTTCGCCAACGAATCCCAGATATAATTATGAGAAAGGCAGCAATTGATGCAATGACTAAGGATGAACCGATATCAGGCTGAATCGCGATTAAAACGAAAACAGGTAAAGATAAACCAAGAATTTTACCTAGTAATACGAGATCGTAGTTTAAATCCTTAGATTGCCATTTTTCGTTATGACTCGTAATCACATGCGCTAAGGCCACAACTAGAAACACTTTAACGAATTCTGAAGGCTGTAACGTAGTTGAGCCAAACTGATACCAACGCAAGGCACCGTTATTCTCATATCCCCAAGGTAAAAAGTGTAGTCCAGCTAGCATGAAAATTCCGAGAATATATAATGGCCACGCGAATTTACGATAACGATCGAAATCTATAAACATGATCGTTGCTACACCAATTGAGCTAACGACAAACCATTTTATTTGGTCTAAATAATAACCGTCATATACTTTCTCGTAGTGCTGATCTAATGTATATAATGTATAAATACTGATAGCGACTAATAGGAAAATGGTCGTCACTAAAAAAGTATCTAGTCGTTGTTTTTGCTTTTGATTGTCCATTGAATAATCTCCCTTTTAAATCTCTTATCTACTCTATATTTAATCATACGCCAATTTTCGTCATTTTGAAATAGGATAAAGGGTTGTGAATGATAATTATTTAGTTATAAAATATAAACGTATTCGTCTGTAGAGGAGGGCATCGTCATGGAAATGCAAAATAACAGTATGGAGTACCAAAATTCAATCAAAAATATTTATTCAGCATTAGCGGAAGATTCCATTGATCAATTCAGATCTGAGTTTTTGGAGCTTCATCCATATGATCAGACGAGTATTTTTAAAGAATTATCTGAAGATGCACGGACTCAAATCTATACTTACTTATCACCTGAAGAAATGGCTGAAATTATCGAGAATTTTGATTTGGTTGAGGTTGGAATTATCATGACTGAGATGAATCCAACCTATGCGGCACATGTTTTTGATGAACTTCCAACAGATGATGCGGTCGATATTATGAACAAGTTGGATCATGAGCAGATTGCAAGTTATTTAACTTTAATGGATAAAGATGAAGCAAAAGAAATTAAGGATTTGCTTCATTATGAAGAAAAAACGGCCGGTAGTATCATGACAACCGAATACGTTGTTGTCAATCAAAAAATGACGATAAGAGAAGCGATGAACCATTTGCGCCACAAGGCTCCTGATGCCGAGACAATTTATTATGTTTTTGTCATTGATGACTTAAGACGTTTAGTCGGTGTTATTTCGCTTCGTGATTTAATTGTTTCTGAGGAAGAATGGGTTGTTAGTGATATTATGAGTGAGCACGTCGTTTATGCATCGGTTGGAGATGACCAGGAATTAATTGCTAAACTGATGCGGGACTATGATTTTTTAGCCTTACCAGTTGTCGATTTTAAGAATCGGTTATTAGGGATTATTACGGTTGATGACATTTTAGATGTTATGGACGAAGAGGCAAGTGATGACTACTCCAAGTTAGCTGGTGTGTCCGATATGGACCGTAATAATTTGAGTGCGATTGATGCAGTTAAAAAACGCCTACCATGGCTTATTATATTATTATTTTTAGGAATGATTACCGCTAGTTTAATTGGTCAATTTGAGAGTACCTTAGAGCAGGTAGCCATATTAGCTGTGTTTATCCCATTAATTGCCGGGATGGCAGGTAATACAGGAACACAGGCACTCGCGGTTACGGTTCGTAGTATTGCCACTGGCGATGCGTTAAGTGAAGGGTTTTTAAAACGATTAAAACGTGAGCTATTTACCGGTTTTATAACAGGACTCATTTGTGGCGCTACGATTGTGCTCATTATCCTAGTGTGGAAACAAGATATTTTCCTTGGTTTAGTTGTTGGATTTTCGATTATGATTTCTTTAATCATTGCAACGATTGCAGGGGCTTTTTTACCTCTACTCATGCATAAATTAAATATTGACCCAGCTGTTGCGAGCGGACCATTTATTACCACCATTAACGATATTATTTCGATCATTATATACTTTGGAACCGCCACGATGTTTATGGAATATTTAACCTAAAGATAAAATACTCAATTCAATTTTTAAATATTGATTGAGTATTTCTATTTTTTTATATAAAATAGGACTAGGTACTAATATTAAATCATAAAAATGTCCAATGGAGGCGAAATAAATGAATTTTTCTTTAGAAGGCCGTACATACGTTGTGATGGGAGTTGCGAATAAACGTAGTATTGCGTGGGGTATTTCCCAAGCTCTACACAATGCTGGTGCACGGTTAGTTTTCACCTATGCTAATGAACGTTTTGAAAAACCAGTTCGTGATTTAGCAGCGACACTTGATCGTGACGATTCCTTATTTTACGAATGTGATGTAACAGATGATGATGCTATCAATCAAACGTTTGAAAACATTAAAAATGAAGTTGGAGTGATTCATGGTTTAGCCCATTGTATCGCTTTTGCAAAACGCGAAGAATTGAAAGGTGAATTTCTAAATACATCAAGAGACGGATTCGCATTAGCTCACGATATCAGTGCCTTTTCTTTAGCAGCGATCGCTCGTGCCGCTAAAGACTTAATGACTGAGGGTGGAAGCATTTTAACGCTAACCTACTTAGGCGGTGAACGTGTTGTTGAAAACTATAACGTGATGGGTGTTGCCAAAGCTAGCTTAGATGCAACCATGCGTTACTTAGCGAATGATTTAGGAAAATATGGTGTACGTGTTAATGCAATCTCAGCTGGTCCGATTCGTACAGTTTCAGCTAAAGGTGTTGGCGATTTCAACGCTATTCTTAAGGAAATTGAAGAGCGCGCACCATTACGCAAACCCGTTAATAAAGAAGAAGTCGGAGATGCCGCTTACTTCTTAATGAGTGATTTATCACGCGGTATTACAGGTGAAATCATCCACGTTGACTCAGGTTACAATATTTTAGGGTATTAAATGATGGACTCGCATTTGCGCGAGTCCTTTTTAAATGAATTCAAAAGATATCCAAATAATATACCAAACTTACCCCAATAAAATTTTTGAAAACCCCAATAAATTCTTCAAATACCCCAATAAACTTTGAAAAAACCCAGATATTTTAAGGGAATACCCTAATAACTTCTGCGAATACCCCAATAAAACTTTATCTTAATACGCTTCAGAGCACGAATATAGGTGTTTGTGCATAAAATGATTTAGAAGTTATAAGGAAGGAGAATGGGCTAATGGAGGATCACCAAACAAAACCACCTTTACTATATATTGAGCAACATAAAGAACCGCTCCCAGAAGTTAATAGTCAGTCAACCTTTTATAGCGCAAATCGTGACGAAAATGAAAATATAAAAGAAGTCGAGGACAATTCCACTAGTAATAGTAGATTCCAGTCGTTAACAGTTGATCAGCGAATCGAGTATTTATTAGATATGCCTGAAACATTACCAAAATTAAAGTGCAAGCTCATGACAAAGGGCGGCTCCTTTACAGGTACGATTGAAGGAGTTGAAGGAGATCAAATAAATGTCAGAGTAAATGAAATACCGCACCGAAGAACCATCAACCGAGATTCGCTATTAGATATACAATTAATCGGGTTTTAATGCAGGTAAGTATCAGAGCTTATCTGCTATTTTTTTGTTATAGCTTGTCCTATAAGTGCTAAATAAAAGCTTCCGCCTGTCAGCGGAAGCTTTTCGTATCATTTTATAGAGCATCTGTTGCCGGTAAGCACGTAACGTGGCAAAAGCATTTAAGATCAACGTTAATGCAAATTCCTGTCGTTCTTAGGTTTGCTGTTTTTTGTTCAGTAGGGTCTGAAGGGTTTTGACGAGTGCAAGCTGGGTCGCGTAACAATTCTAATACTGCACAGCAATCATCATCGACACTTTTAACACGGAAATAAAAGGATCCTAGGACAGTACGGTTTTGATCATTACGGACTCCAAAGCCTTTAAATGGTTTACAGTCACAGTATAGTAATACTGGTACTGTATCTAAATTGGTAGGAGATGTAGTATCCCCCATTAAATCTTGAATTGATTGCTCACAGCTTATATCGCAGCAATCATCATCAACGATGTCATTCTGTGCCTCCACGATTTGACGTAGAATATCACATACACAATTCTCTGTATTATCTTTTCCGCGACAAGACATTGACATTCTCCTTTCTAGTCATATGACCTTTCTTACGCTAATAATCTATGCATATAACTCGGTTGGGTGTGGGCAGGTGACGGTGTTTAAGATTTTTCTAAAGGATAATTGTATAAGAGTCAGCAAAACTTTATGCACTTGGGTCATTTGACCATGCTGAAACGAATTAGTTGAATATACTATTATCGTATAATCACTTGGAAGGAGAGTGAGTGAGGTGTCAGAGAGGAAAAAAGAGATCCATGTTAAGGACTTAGTCATTAAAGCGGATCATGTTGTTTTTGAACGACCTGAGCGTCAGGCAGATCCATTCTTTTGGGGACCTCGTCCTCGTAGAGATGAAAGAATGGAAGTTGAGGAAGAGGAAGTTACAGAGCGGGATGAACACGATGATGATGAACATAAAGAGGAAGAAGAGAGGGATAGAAGACCTCCATTCTTTTGGATTTAAGGACGTATAAGGACTCGTACGCGCGTTACGGGTTCTTTTTTATTTTCACTTTAAGAATGTTTAAAGTTGTTAAAGGTTTAAAGAAGAGAGGGAGTTAGGGATGAAATGGCTTAATGATTTAGAAAAAATTTTGCAGGAGATTGGTAAAGCACCAGAGAAAAGATTCTCTGAAGAACAAAAAAGACAACAGGAATGGGATGAAATGCTTATAAAGGATGAAGAAAGACTCAATGAATGGATGGAGAAGATAGGTAAAAGGTTCGAATCAGAATAAAAACAGCCTCATTTTATTTACTATTGACGAATACTTTAATAGATAAAGGGTATTTCCACTATAAGAGGAGGTTTGAATGAGATGGGATATATTCTCCCGGTTAATTTCCATCAATACGCTCAATATCAGCATCGTCATATCTCAAAGACTACAAAACATGAATTAGCATTAAATCCAATTTTTCGTGCTGAATTAAAAGAACGATTGAAACAGCCAAAAGATCTAGATCAAAAATATAAAGAGTCTAATCAACATATTCATTCAACCACTGAATCTAAGTTTATTCATAACCATTCAAATCAAATGGCTAACATAACAGGAAAAGGAAGATATTTTAGCGAAACTATCTAAAGAAGATATCGTAAAGGAGTTTCGTTAAAATGAAAATGCAGCAATTAAACGACACGAATTATTTGTTTAAGAGCTCAGTCAATGTAGGATATGTTCATGAAGGTAGTCAAGGGCTACTCATTGATGCTGGTATTGATAAGTCAGCTATCCGAAAAGTCGTACGCCAATTAGAAGACAAAGACCTTCCCATCACGCATCTCATCATCACACATGCCCATTCGGATCACTATGGCGGTGCGTCATATCTTAAGCAACAATATGATGTTAAAGTGATTGCCCCACGTTTTGAATCGGCTATTCTACAGTACCCAATTCTAGAACCCACCTATTTATTTGGGGGAAATGATCCGATTGATGAACTACGAAATAAATTTCTAGAAGGCCCGCCGGTAGAAGTCGATATATTGGTCGATGAAGGTCCAACAAATATTGATCCATTCAGTCTCGAATTTATTGAAACACCTGGTCATAGTTATCAGCAAATGGCTGTTGCGATTAATAATACGCTTTATGCAGCAGATAGTTATTTTGGCCAAGATGAACTACTCAAACACAAAATTCCTTATATTACGAGTGTGGAGAAAACGATTCATAGTTTATATAAACTAAAGAATCTAACTTATAGTGGTGCCGTACCAGGGCATGGAAAGTATGAGGAAAATTATCAAGAAACTATAAATAAAAATATAGAATACCACGAAAATTTACTTCATAATGTATACTATACAATTGAAAAAGCAAACATGATTTCACATGAAGAAATCGTCGCTAGATTATGTCAAGACATGAATGTTAAAGTTGACCAATTGTCCATTTTTTTATTATTTCGGACAGCCGTGACAGCTTATTTAACAGCACTCATTAATCAGGAGAAAATAGAACACTACATCCAGCATTATCGTTGGATGTTTAAAATAAAAGGGGAGAAAGGGGATTAGTATGGTAACACATACAACCCTTTCTCATTTTTATTATATTCAGCATACATGACTTCATCTAATTTTAAGCCTTGTTGATCGAGTTCATCGAATACGTGTTGTTTATCCCATTCTATTTCCTTTAAATTCTCCTGCTGTAATTCTCCATCAGAAATGATCGCAATCGGTAAAACCGTCTCCTGAGGTGTGGCATTGAAAAATTCATTTGTCGGGTTCTGATAAATATATTTTTTCATGACGTTAACCGTGCCATTGGTTTCGAAAATGGCATAATCCACTTCCTGGATAGAGAAAACACCTTTATCCCTGAGTAGGTGCATGAGTTGGTTCATATCTAACTTATTTTCCTTCATCACATCTCGCTGAATTTGCCCTCTTCGAATGACGATGGACGGCTTACCTTCAAGTAAGGAGCGTGTCCTACGAAATTTCTGTGTTAGCATCTCTGTAATGTATATCAATATACCCCATATTGTAACTGCAAATAGAATCATCGTAACACCCGCTTGAGGGTCAAATAATGCATTACCGACCAATTCTCCTAATACAAGTGCTGCGATGAAATCAAAGGCTGTAATTTGTGTGATTTGTGATTTACCTAAGAATTTAGTTAAAACGAACAGTGCTACAAAACCAACTATACTTTCTATCAAAAGTCGTACTAATTCCACTTGTGTCACCATCCTTATTGCAACTGTACCTTTTATTCATTATGGACAATTAAGCTATTTTAAATACAAAAAAGCTGACTACTCATGAGTCAGCTTAATTCTTTAACCATTGTGACATGTGGAATTCCAGCATCCATAAATTCACCGGAAATTGTCTTATATCCTATTTTTTTATAAAAATCTTCAGCATGTTTTTGAGCATTTAGTTTTGATTTTTTGAAACCTTGTTCGCTTAAGTAGCTCTCCATATGATGAATGATTTGAACTCCGTATTGCTTTCCTCGCTCTTCTTTTAATACACAAATTCGTTCAAGCTTTCCATAATCATCTACAAGACGTAAACGGCTAGCCGCTATGGGTTGATCCCCGTTATATCCAACAAAATGGACTGCCGTTTGATCATGTTCATCTAACTCTATATCAGGTGGAACGTTTTGTTCCTTAATGAATACTGTTTGTCTAACTGAATAGGCATCTTCCAATTGTTTGTCATGATCAACTTTAATAATATTCATCTTATTGACCGAATTTGAAGGTTTCATAGACGGTCCACGTCCCATCTTCAAGTTGATATAATAATTGGAAGCGATCAACAGTATCCTTAAGATCAAATGTCAACATTTTCATACTTCCGTAAACATCTGAATGCTCGTCCTCTGAAAGGTCTTGACTAATTGTAATATGCGGAACAAATGCATATTGCTGTTCACTTGGGAAAATACCTTGATGCATTTTTTCATTAAGGTAAGTTAAACTTTCATTAGGAGCAACCTTTAAATAAACGGTATTTGTAACTGGACTAAAAGAGCTTACTTTATGAATCTCAATCTCAAAAGGCTCCATGTCCGCAGCTATTTTGTTTAGCTCTTTAGCTAATTGATCGATTTCATCAGTGTTTACCTTAAAACGCTCTTTTAATGTAATATGAGGCGGAATATTCTTGTAGTTTGGGTCATATCTCTTGCGATAAGAGTTGGCTACATCTTGAATTTCTTTTGATGGAAATATAGCAATGCCATATTTTAAATTTTTCATATTTATTCCTCCTATAATCTATTCATTCTTGCACGTCACATATCAATCTAATTTTTATTATAAGAAAAATTCAATTGTTTTCCAAATTAGATTATTTAGCCCTTTAATGAATGGCTATTTTAGCTCATTAAAATATAGGTTAATTAACATTATAACAAAAAATAATATCGTATTTCGTCAGAAAAAATGCTTATTTTCCGAAAATTACTTTAATCGCTTCAGGCAAATCTTTTTGCCACTGTTTCCATGTATGTTTTCCTTCTAATTCCTTATAGGTATAATGCTCGACCTTTTCTTTCAATATTTCTTGTAAAGCTCGGTTGGGTGAGAGAAAGTCATCCTGAGTGCCTTTAGTGGTTGGTACCTCAGTTTCTTCTAGTCCAATCGTATGATAGATCGTCATATTTTTAATCGCGTCTGAGTTTTTGACGGCAGCGATTACAGTATCATCCACATAAGGTGACTGCATAATGATTTTTCCAAAGTTATTTGGATATTTTAAAGCTGTCATGAGAGCTACTGTTCCACCTAAGGAATCTCCCATTAGGACTCGACTAGAACCAACATGATAGCTTGGTAGCTCCTCATCTAGTAATGGTAGAACTTCATAACACAAAAATTTGACATATGCTTCATTATTTTCGCCACCTGGATGGTATTTATCCCAACGATCATAACGGTCTTTATAATGTATCCCAGCAAAAATTGTATTTTCAATCTCATCTTTTTCGTGAAGTCGATCACTTAATGTTGCGATTCGTCCTAGTTGAAAATAATCATTTCCATCCTGCATGATACAAATATGATATTTATATAATGATGAATAATTTTCTGGTCTAAATATTTTGACGGTAAGTGTTTCATTTAGATATTGACTGTCGATGACTTTGTCTATCATTGTTCCCTTACGTGCCACGTTCAAAACCTCCATATTTTAGGTAAACGATATCTAGTAATTTTATAATATATTATTATTTTATCACAATTACAGGGTTTGGCTAATGTTATATACTGAAGCGGATTTTGAATTTTATGAAAACTAAATGATATAATAAATTCAAAGGAGGAACACATTATGACAGTTGATTCACATATACAAAGTCATGAAGTAGAAAATGCTGCACGTCGCCGTCTTACTGAACGTGGTGTTACGAATAGAGATATTGCAGAGATTGTTTACATGATGCAAAGTCCTTATCATCAATCATTAACGATGGAAGAATGCATTGAAAGTGTAGATAAAGTTTTAGAAAAACGTGAAATACAACACGCTATTTTGGTCGGCGTGGAATTAGATGTGTTAGCAGAAATGAACATGCTTTCAGAACCATTACAATCCTTAATTGCCCAAGATGAAGGGCTTTTTGGTGTGGATGAAACAATCGCCTTGGGAGCTGCCTTAGGTTATGGAAGTATTGCGGTGACTACTTATGGCCATTTAGATAAACAAAAGATCGGTATCATTGAAAAATTAGATACAAAAAACGGTCTTCGCTGTCATACATTTTTAGATGATATTATTGGGAGTATAGCGGCTAATGCATCTAGTCGATTAGCCCACCGGGAACGTGATCGACAAGATGGTATGACAGACCGAGACCTGGATATTAGGGATGAGGAAGATCGATTGTAATCAGTCGCTACGGCTATTTAAATTGCCGTAGCTTTTTATAATTTTTCTAAAGCGAGCCAAACAGCTTGTTCAAGGTCATCCTGCGACCAGCTAGATAGCTGCGGTTGCTTTAAGGCAATGTCATGCGAAGGTGGCATATGAATAAATCCTGCGCGGTAGTTATAACCATTTGTTTCACTGTGATGTAACGCATGATACATGACATTATTACATAAATATGTTCCCGCTGTATTCGAGATTGAGGCTGGCAGTCCATGGCTTTTAATATTTTCTACAATGTCTTTTATCGGTAAAGTAGAAAAATAGCCATCAGGTCCATCCTCAATAATTTTCTCTCCATTTGGTTTATGCCCTTCATTATCTTCCGGGCCATCATTACAATTGATCGCAATCCTTTCTGGTGTCATATGTTTCCGATCCCCTGCTAAACCTAAGGCGACGACAACGTCAGGCTCAACTTCGTCAATAGCCTCAATCATTTGCTTTCCTGATTTGCTAAAATCAACCGTTAAAATACGACTAACAATCTCATAATCATTCACCGTATTTTTGTTCAAGTTATGAGCGATTTCCATCGTCGGATTGGTTTTAAAAGATAAGAATGGTTCAAATCCAGTTAATAATATTTTTTTCAAAACGGAACACTCCTTATTTTGTATATAAATCGTGCTTATTAAGTAAACGGTATGAAACATCTAATATCATTCCAAAAAATGTAATGATAGAAGGTTTATTTTACTGTCTTAGGTCACAATAATAATTTTCTTTTAATATTAGATAGTTCTTTCTTTTCATTTTTTATTATGAATAATGGATAAATTGTGATTTACGGTTATTTCTTACCATGGAATGATTTGGCAAAGTAAAGGATTATAGTAAATCTATCATATGTCTAGTAAACGCCTATGATACTATTCTATCAATTTGGAATATTCAGAATTTATTTCGACATGACGTGACATAAACTGAGGGCCACTATCTATTATATTAACACTAACAACCAAGATTCTACACGAAAAAAATTAATAGAAAGGAGGGAAAGTAGTATCCCCTCATCTGTAGAATAAGCCTATGTTTTTAAAATTTGGGAGGAGGAATTTAATTGAGTAGATGGTTAAGTATTGTCATCTCTTTTTCGATGGTAATGGCTATTCTAACACCAAGTTTAACCTTCGCAGATTCTACTAGCCTACATGATTCTTTTAAAGACCTTAATCGCATCTCTGAATCCAAAATCAGTGATCGTTTAAGTGAAGAGTTCAAGAATGATGATAAGGTTAAGTTCTTAGTTAAATTTAGTGAAAAAGCAGATGTCAAAGCGGCAGCTAATAAAGCTGAGCAGAAAGCAAGTTTATCCTCAAGTAACGTTGAACATGCCAAACGTTCAGCAGTTATCTCTGAGTTAAAGTATACAGCCATTTCTTCTCAGGCTAATGTGAAGGAATTTTTGAATGAACAAATGGAGAAAGGATCCGTTGATGATTTTCGTTCCTATCATATCGTTAACGGTATGGCTGTAACAGCAACGAAAGAAGTTGCTCAAAAGATTTCGAATTTTCCTGAGGTAGAAAAGTTACTTCCAAACGAAACACGTCAAATTAATGAAGTAACGGTTGACAAAGATGCGGAAAAAATTGAGTCCGAAATCAATAATGTAGAATGGAACATTGAACAAATCGATGCTCCAGGTGCTTGGAATATGGGCATTGATGGTTCAGGTATCGTTGTTGCTTCTATTGATACTGGTGCTGAGTGGGATCACCCAGCATTACAAGAGAAGTATCTAGGTTATGATGCAGCAACAGGTGATGTTGACCACACGTATAGTTTCTTCGATGCTGTTAATGGACAATCAGAAGCTTACGATGATCAAGGTCACGGAACTCACGTAACTGGAACCATGGTTGGTAGTGAACCAGATGGATCTAACCAGGTTGGTGTTGCTCCAGGCGCTAAATTCATTGCTGCAAAAGCATTTAGTGCAAGTGGTGGTGGATCGGACGCTGATATTTTAGCAGCGGGTGAATGGATCCTTGCTCCAGGTGGAGATGTAACGAAAGCCCCTGATGTTGTTAACAACTCTTGGGGTGGCGGTCCTGGTTTAGATGAATGGTATCGCGATGTCGTTACTAACTGGAGAGCAGCGGAAATTTTCCCTGAATTCTCTGCTGGTAATACAAGCCTAACAAATCCAGGTGGTCCGGGATCAGTAGCTGTACCTGCAAACTATCCTGAATCGTTTGCGACAGGTGCTACTGATAGTGACAATAACTTAGCTAGTTTCTCACTAGAAGGTCCATCCCCATACGATGAGATCAAACCAGAAATTTCTGCACCTGGTGTGAATATTCGTTCTTCAGTACCTGGAGGCGGATATGAAGGTGGATGGAATGGAACATCAATGGCTGGTCCGGCAGTATCCGGTACAGTAGCCTTATTATTACAGGCTAATTCAAGCCTTTCAATTGATGATATTGAAGAAATTTTAACTAATACAGCCACTCCTTTAACTAACGATGATTATCCTGAGTCTCCAAATAACGGTTTCGGTCACGGATTAGTCAATGCATCTAATGCCGTGTCTGCTGTTATGGACGGACTTGGAACGATTGAAGGGCAAGTCACTATGGAAGGTGACGATACTGAAGCACCTACTTTTGAACACGAATCTTTTGATGAAGTTTATTCTGGAATGGATTTAGACTTAAACATTTCAGCTAGTGACAATGTTAGCGTTACATCAGTAACAGTTGACTACGTCAATGAAGATGGAGTTGAAGGTTCGATTGAGGCAACGAGATCCTCTGGTGACTTCCGTTCTGGAGAGTATGTTGCGACGATTCCAGGTGAAGATATCGTTGAAGGAGAATTAACATATTCTATCACCGTTAATGACTTCGGGAATAACGAAGTGACAAGTGAAGAATATGCAGTAAGTGTCGAATCAGGTATTTCAGTAGGATATTCACATGATTTTGAAACTGAACCTACTGGATGGACTGTTTTTGGAGAAGAAGTTAGCTGGAATCGTGGTATTCCAACTGCTGGTCCAGAAGAGGCGGTATCTGGTGAAAACGTTTATGCGACAAACCTAGACGGTGATTACAATAATAGTGAAAACTCAACATTAGTTATGCCACCAATTGACTTACCAGAGGGTGAATCATACCTTCAGTTCGATAATTGGTACAATATCGAAGATGGATGGGATTATGGACATGTCTTTGTATCTACAGACATGGAGAACTGGACTTCCCTATTAGAAATCACCGGTGAACATGAAGAATGGCATTCAACAGAGGTTGATCTTTCAGAATATGCAGGTGAACGCATATATATCGGATTCAATTTAGACTCAGACTCTATTGTTACAAGAACTGGTTGGTATATTGATGATGTTACTTTATCAGATACGTCTATCTCTAGAGCATCAATCATGCCAACAGATCTTATTGCATCTCCAGAAAAAGATAAGCCAATGACTAAGAAAAATGCAGAAAGAGTGGATCCATCTGAAATTCAACCACTAATGGTTAAAGAGGAAGTTTCAAATGATTCGTCGTCCGCTGTTAAAAACGAAACTTCTAATCTACCACTTGATGCTGAAGTAAGAGTGCTAGAGTCTGAACGTTCAGTAGCTACTAACCCGGCAGATGGAAGCTATTCGTTCGTACATCCTGCAGGTGACTTTACACTTGTTGCGGATGCGTATGGCTTCAGCTCTGAAGAACAGTCTGTAAGCCTAGGAGCTGACGAAACAGTAACCGCAAACTTCGTGCTAGAGGAGTTACCTCAAGCAACGATTAACGGTACTGTGACAAGTGCTAACTCAGGTAACGCTATTGAAGGCGCAACACTTCTATTAGTAGAAGATGCAAATGTTGAGCCAGTGGAAACAGATGCTAATGGTAACTATAACCTAACAGCTTATGAAGGAACTTATACGTTAAAAGTCTTCGCTCAAGGATTCCATGGAACGGAAATGGAAGTAACATTTGACGAGGACAAAGAAGTTAACATCGAATTAGAGCCATTCTTCACTTATCCTGGTGGAGAGATTGGTTACGACGATGGCACTGCCGAAAATGCTCGTGCATTCTATGATGCAGGCAATAAATGGGCGGTTAAAATGTCATTGCCTGAAGGTGAAGATCAAGCAATCGTAACGGATGGTGTGTTCCAATTCCACGGAACGGACTGGCCTACTCCAGGCGGCACTGAATTTGCAGTTGAGGTTTGGGATGCTAGTGGTTCTGATGGTTTACCAGGCGAAAAACTCGCTGGACCAATTGATGCTGAGGCGATTCGTGACTTAGGTCAATGGACTATCGTTGATTTACGCGAACACAGCATCCAAGTTGATGGTGACTTCTACATGGTTTACGTCCAAACAGACGCTAACCCTGATGTCCCAGGTCTAGCAACTGACGAAAATGGACCATATGCTGAAAGAAGTTTCCAATCTGTAGGTGGTGCATGGTCGCAATCACCTGCAGATGAAGGTAACTACATGATAAGAGCACGCGTAGATTATGCAGTTGAAGATGTAGCGATTACGTCACCTTCTGATGGATTAATCACGAATGAAGCAGCTGTTAACGTAGAGGGTACGGCATCGCCAACTACAACTGTTTCTTTACAAAACAATGGTGAAGAAGTAGATGCTGTAGAAATTGGTGACGATGGTACGTTTAACATTCCTGTTGAATTATCAGAGGGTGAAAACGTATTTAAAGCTATCAATATGGTGAATGGTGAACAAGCTGGTGAATCAGAAGAAACCACAGTCACACTTGATACGGCTGCACCTGAACTGACCATTGACAATCCTGCTGATGGTGACATGTTAAACCGTGAAACGGTCACAGTTGAAGGTGAAATTACGGATGATCATTTAGATTACGTTGAGGTTAATGGCCAGGCGGCTACAGTCGAAAATGGTCAATACTCTAAGCGTATTATTCTAAATGAAGGTGAAAATGTCATCGATGTTGCAGCATTTGACCTTGCAGGTAACTCCACTTCACAAAGTATAACGGTTGAAGCGGATTATACAGCACCTGTTATTGAAAACCTATTACCAACTGAAGATCAAACGGTACAAGCAGGTGAAACGGTCATGATTGAGTTTGACAGTGAGGCTGATTTAGATGCTACATTCTCCATCTTCATGCCTCTAACAAATAATATTCAAAATGCGACTGAGTTACCAATGATGGAAACTGAAGAAGGCCACTATGTTGGTTACTGGACAGCGCCACTAGGTTTAGAAGCTGAAGGTGCCGTCATTCAAGTAACAGCAGTGGATGAATTTGGTAACGAAACCCGTGCCGAAGCTGAAGGTAAAATTACTGTTGTTGAAGATGACGGTCCAGGTAATGGAAACGGCAATGGTAATGGCAAAGGTAACGGAAACAATGGTAATGGCCAAGGAAAAGGCAGCAATAATGGACAGGGACATGGTGCCCAAAATGAAAACGGCATTGGCAATAACTAATTGTTACCGGTAAACGAAGGGTGAAGAAGCAGATGCTTCTTCACCCTTTTTATTGACTCGTTTCGTTGGGCATCATTAAACCATTTTCAATAGATACAGAATGAAAATGAGTATGTTAAAATATAACTAATTGTATGCATAATGGGGGAATAGGCATGAGCGAGTATATAAAAATAGAAACCGTTCGATTACAACGGAAAAAAGCCGAGCTATTAACGAAATTAGGTGAATCTATTTATTATCAATATCGTATTGGTAATTTATATAGCGAAGAGCTAAAGGAAATTGGTGAACAGATTGCAAGTTTGGATCAGCAATTATATCAATATTATATAAAGGAAAATAGTGAAAGAACGAATTTAGGCCACCGGTGTGTATGTGGTCATTTAGCCGAACGTCACAATACATATTGTTCTGAATGTGGCAGAAAGCTAGAATTTCCTGAGGAAGAGGAACAAGAAAAATGTGATGAATGCGGGAATGAAGTTAATTCACAAGTTCAGTTCTGTCATGCTTGTGGTACAAGACAGGGGGTATCGCGATAGTGTTTTATTGCACAAAATGTGGTACCGCCAACTCGAGAAAAGCTAACTATTGCATTCACGACGGTTACCCCTTACATAAACCTGAAGCTCATTTTAATATCAATCATATAGACACCATTTCCTGTGACAACTGTGGTGCGGATCGTATGCATGGGGCTATCTATTGTCATGCTTGTGGCGAAACTTATGAGCATATTAGGACAAGAGAGGTTGATCATTCTAAAGCGTCAATTCCATTTAAAAAAAATGATGTTAAGCAAGGTTTGATTAAAACGTTTCCTTTCGCTATATTAGCCGTTCTTATTTTATGGTTTGGGAGTTATTTATCGTTAAACGATGTGCAACCGACCAATTTTGACCATTCCGAAATTAATCCAGAGGTTGAATTAGTTAATCAGTATAGGTTTATGATTGATCGGTACGAACAGATGAATTTACAAGCCAAAGGTGACAATCGTACATTTCGGATGGGTGAATCGACTGAGGATAGAGTATCCAGTCTGTCGCCAGTGGATGTTATGATGCTTTCTAATCTAGCCAGTGTTCATTTAACGTATCAAAATGATTCGGTTTCAGGTGATCCTGAATTGGTAAGAAATCAAGAGTCTAGGGCAGGGTTAGTCTATTATTTGTTTTTGGCGATGTTATCGATTGCGATAGCTGGATTTATATACATGAAATGGGCTCGACTATCGAACTGGAAAGCTATAATAACACATCTATTATCATTTGGTTTATGGTATTCCGTAATCATTTTCTTAATCAGTCTTATGGTTACTTATTCAAGTGAGGATGCTAATTTTGAAGTAACCTATTCTTATTCTTACATTTCAATAGATGCACTATGGACAAGTTTTATTATTAGCTTGGTTGCCTTATCTTTCGTGTTTTTATATCAAAGGCATATAAGGTTCCCTCATTGGTTAAGGGCTGTTCGGTTAAGCTTGACAACGTTTATGATACTTATACTCGTATTTCTCGGTGTGACGACCGTTTTCTATTTGACAAAACTACAATCCGTACAGGCTTTTGAGATGCTACAAGGTATACCATTAGTCTCATCACTTGTCATTATTGCTCAAGTAGCGGTTATTTTATTGAATTTAGTATTTATGAATTCATTCCAATTTTCAGCTAAAGGTGATATATCTGAGGCTATGAGCTATCACTTGATTCAAAAAATTAATGGTGATGCGATGCCTGAAGAGTGGTTCCAAGGGTTTATGATGATTGAAGGGCTGTTATGGGCCCTGGTAGGAATCGCTTTTATTATTTTGCTTTGGGTATCTTATAGACTAAGCACTTTAACATTAGTTAATCGGCTGAAACAAGTAATTATTTATAGCTTAAGCTTTACATTCGTTATGACACTCATAAGTAGAGGAGCGACAATGTATTTTGAAAACCTTACACCCGATTATGATGGTTGGTATGAAATTGGTTTCGGCACGTTACAAACGTTAGTCACTTTTTTTGTCATCACGTTTGTTATAACATTGCTTGGTTCTTTCCTATTTACTAAGGTAAGAAGTGGTGATAAACATGAACAAACGGATTTGGCCGCTTAATGATCGGGCGATTACCGTTTCATTTGGTGAGGAGATAGATGTTCAAATTAATCTTAGGGTTCAGCAATTATTTAGCAGTTTAAAAAGGGAATCATACCCTTTTATTGTCGATATGGTCCCAACCTATACGAACCTGACCATCTACTTTGATCCTCAGAAGATTAATTTTAAAGATATGCAACAATTAATCGAAGAAGCTCTAAATGACATGCATGAACATCCCGTTTCGATTGAATCTAAGCTCGTTCATATTCCGGTCTATTATAACGGGCCAGAGTTAGAACGAGTGGCTAAACAGAACCAGCTTACTGAAGATGATGTGATGCGTATACACGGGAGAGAAGATTATCTCATATATATGATTGGATTTTTACCAGGTTTTCCGTATTTAGGTGGTTTGGATGAACGTATTGCGACACCACGATTAGATGAACCCAAGTCACAGGTTGAAGCTGGAAGTGTTGGTGTTGCGAATCAGCAAACAGGCATATATCCGATTCAGTCACCGGGTGGATGGAATATTATTGGTCATACGCCTGTTAACATTTTTGACAGTCAAAAGGAGCAACCCTTCATGTTTCAAGCTGGTGATTACATCCAATTTTATCCTGTTGATCGAAAAACTTACGACCATATCATAAATGATGACCAATATCAGCCGAAAATGGAGTGGTATCATGCCAATTGATTTAAATGCAGATTTAGGTGAAGGTTTTGGACAGTATACGATAGGTAACGACCATGAACTGTTGAAAGTGGTGAGTTCAGCTAATATCGCTTGTGGTTTTCACGCTGGTGACTATAGAACTATACCTGAAACGATAAAACAAGCTCAAACAAATGGGGTTGCTATCGGAGCGCATCCCGGTTTCCCTGACCTTCAAGGTTTTGGGAGAAGAGCGATGAACTTAGATCATGATGAAATTTATGATTTAATCCTCTATCAATTAGGGGCTTTTTATAGTTTTGCAAAAGTACAAAATGAACGTATTCAGCATGTAAAACCGCATGGAGCCCTATATAATCTCGCTAATCAAGAAAAAGCGGTAGCGGAAGTCATTTCACAGGCAGTTTATGATTTTGATCCGAACATAAAACTTTATGGCCTCAGTAAGAGTTATCTCGTTCAAGCTGGGGAAAATGTTGGTTTAGATGTCAAAAAGGAAGCGTTTGCTGACCGAACATATACGGATGAAGGTTTGTTAATGCCAAGAACAGAAAAACAAGCCGTAAAAGGTGAAACAGAGGATATTTTAAAACAAGCTTTCATGATTGTTCAACAACAACAGGTTATTTCGGCTTCTGGGAAAGTCATCGAGCTTGAAGCGGATACGATCTGTTTACACGGTGATACACTAAATGCGGTTAACCATGCCAAAGCGGTTAGAGAAGCATTTGAGAATGCAGGTATCCATGTTTCATCATTTCAATAGAAGGATGGTTTCATGTTAAGCGTTATTAAACCAGGTATTTATGCATCGATTCAAGACGGCGGGCGAAAAACTTACCGCGGTTATGGTGTCCCGGTTTCTGGACCTATGGATGACTATGCTTTTCATTATAGTAATAAGCTTCTGGGTAACAAACCTAATACGGCAGCGATTGAAATAATCTATGGTGGAATTGAATGTTATGTTGAGGAGGATGTTGATATTGCTATCACCGGTGCGAATTTTCATCCACTGGTCAATGGAAAACCTGTTCCGATGTGGCAGTGTATACGGTTGTATGAAGGGGAACAACTTACATTTCAAGGTTCCAAGCAAGGGTCGATTGCTTATTTAGCCATGTCCGGTGGTATTGACTCACCGGTTTATTTAGGATCACAGTCTGTTTATAGCAGGGCTGGTTTAGGCGAAATATTAAAAACAGGAGATACTATATCAAGTTTTAAGCGTCAAGTTTGTAACACTTATCATATCAATCCAAGGAACATCCCTACTTACACATCTCATGTTAAAGTGAGAGTCATTCCAAGTCATCATGAGGCCTTATTTTCTTCGCGTGCCATTCAACAGTTTTATTCTAACCCTTTTCAGCTTATGAAAATGGATCGTATGGGGGCTATTTTAAAGGGAGATAAGGCTCTGACTATGAACAAAGAACAGGATATTATATCAGAAGCCGTCACGTTTGGAACAATACAAGTTCCACCTCATGGCCAACCGATGATCTTATTAGCTGATGCACAAACGACGGGTGGCTATCCAACTATTGGTACGATCTTATCAGATGATCTTTGGAGAGTCACACAAATCCAACCACAAGGGCATATCCGATTTAAAAGATATGAAATAAATACATAAACCAAATAGTATTTTAATATAATATATTAATAGATTTAATTTTTTGATTAATCTTGCAAATCAGAATAATCAATAGTAAACTTTTTGTGAAAGCGTTATCAAAAAATCGGGGAGGTATGAGAATGAGTGCTATTTGGTTAGCTCTAATTGGTTTTATTGTATTCTTTTTAGGCTATCGTTTTTATTCCAAATTCATTGCAGAAAAAATATACCGCCTAGATCCGAATTACACAACACCAGCGCATAAATATAAAGATGGTGTTGACTATGTTCCGACAAACCGCTTTGTATTGTGGGGTCACCACTTTACATCTGTAGCCGGTGCAGCTCCAATTGTTGGACCAGCTATTGCAGTTTATTGGGGATGGCTACCGGCATTTTTATGGGTTGTATTAGGAACAGTCTTTGCAGCAGGTGTTCACGATTCAGGTACGTTATTTTTATCAGTCCGAAATAAAGGGCAGTCCGTTGGTACCTTGGCGCATAAGCTAGTTGGACAACGGGCAAAGATTTTATTTTTATTCATTATTTTACTACTCGTACTTATGGTTAATGCCGTATTTGCTTGGGTTATTGCGAATTTATTTATTAATAATCCAGGAAGTGTCTTACCGGTATTTATCCAAATTCCTCTCGCTATTTGGATTGGGTATCATGTTTATAAACGAAGTGGCAGTATGTTACTCCCATCAATAGCTGCTTTAATCGTTATGTATGGGACAGCCGTACTAACAAGTTATATTACTCCATTACAAATTAATGTTGTAGAATACCTCGGAGGAGAAGGAACTACATCCTTATTCGGAGCCAGTGCTACTGAGATGGCATTCCTTATTTGGATTATCATTTTAATGGTTTATGTTTACATTGCTTCAACATTACCGGTATGGAAACTATTACAGCCTCGAGATTATATTAACTCACACCAATTAATTTTAGGTTTATTAATTTTATATTTAGGTTTGTTTGTGACAACTCCGGAAATAACTGCACCCGTAACGAACTCAGCAGCTAATGACACACCATGGTTCCCAATCTTGTTTATAACGGTTGCCTGTGGTGCGATTTCAGGGTTCCACGGACTTGTATCCTCAGGAACGACTTCCAAACAACTTAATAATGAAAAAGATGTACGTTTTGTTGGTTATCTAGGTTCAGTTGGAGAAGGGTTATTGGCATTAATTGCGATTATTGCTGTTGTGACGTTCTTCCCAACACAAGGTGACTTTTTAGGATTCTATAGTGACTTTGATTCAGCAGGTGGCGGTTTGAACGTATTCGTTGATGGGGCAGCCGTTCTGGCTTCAGGTATCGGTATTCCTGAGTCGGTTGCAGCGACGATTGTCGCCGTAATTATCGTAAGCTTTGCGGCAACAACATTGGATTCCTCTGTCCGTTTAATGCGCTATATTATCGCTGAGTTAGGGTTGGAGTACAATTTAAAATCAATTACATCTAAGCATGCGGCAACAACGTTAGCGGTCGTATCCAGTACGATTCTAGTTTTATTACCAGGTGATGATCGTGGGCTTGGTTCAGGTGGATACTTATTATGGCCGTTATTTGGTACATCGAACCAATTATTAGCTGGTATTAGCTTATTATTACTAGCGATTTACTTAGGGCGTAAAGGTCGTAACATGTTACCAGCCTTAATTCCAATGGTATTCCTCATGTTTATGACTTTATACGCGATGTTCTTACAAGTATTTACGCAGTGGGCACCATGGGCAGGAAGTTCTGACTGGTTATTGTTTATCCTAGGTGCGATTGTCTTTGTCTTTGCCATTTGGATTAGTTTGACAGCCATTTCAGTTTTAATAAACTATAAAAAAGATGAAAATCTAGAAGATGTAAGTTAACATGTTAAGCCGTACCTCGTGTGCGGCTTTTCTTATCTGACACTTAAATTGTGAGTGTCCAAGTAATTCTTTTTTTATTCAAGTTCCAATAAAAATTGTCCAAGTTACCTTGCTGAGTGTCCAAGTTTTTCACATTAGGTTAGGAGGAGATGAGGTTGATTGATGTCTTAATTATTCGTCAAGAAAAGGCTATTGGGGTTGGTTGATGTGGTGGCGTTAGTGATGACGGGTTCATCACCATGTCGGATGAATTTAAACATCTAGAAAAAGGGCGAAGTGAATTAGGTGAGTTTTATCTCGAATTAAAAGAACAATATGGCGATGAGGTATCCATTACCTATATGGATCCAAGAAATATTTCGATGATTGTAGGTTATTTAGTAAAACAAAAACAGAAAGGCCGCATTGCATGGCTCGATATCCTAAAACACCTCTGTTTTCACGTTAAATTGAATGCTATATTTATTAATGGTTATTATTTAGAAAATACTGATGATTTTGATAAAATAGTAAGTGAAACGTCGTAATAAGGGTGTGACGTATGGTAGATAAGAAGTTTTCATTTAAGAGAATGATAGAGTTATATGATGAGATGTTGAGTGTGCCTCATCGAACGGAAATTGCGCGAGAGTTAAGAGATGAGGATGATTTATTTTTATTATTGGTGTATTCCGATATGCTCGGTATTCCTAATCCCGCGTTTTATTATACATTGGAGCTATACCCTTATATAGTGGAAAAGTTCCATGACTGGCATTTACGGATGGGCATGGAGAAGTCTCCGCTTGATGGGATTAGATGCTGTTAAATGGGGTGAACTAAAATGAACCAAATTCAAGACCAAAGGGTTATTTTTGTTGGCGGTAAGGGAGGCGTTGGTAAGTCAACCTCATCTGCTGCGCTGGCTTTAGCAAACGCTCAAGCCGGATATAAAACTTTAATCGTTTCCACGGATCCCGCGCATAATCTTGGGGATATTTTCCATCAAAAAGTATCACATGAAAAGAAACAATTGGATCAAAATCTATGGGGAATTGAGATTGATTCAACGAAAGAAACAGAACGTTACATGGACCAAGTAAAAGATAATTTAAAAGGGCTCGTAAAATCGAAAATGGTCGATGAAGTGCACCGTCAGATTGATTTAGCGGCAGCATCACCTGGTGCAGATGAAGCGGCGTTATTTGATCGATTAATCTCGATTATTTTAGATGAGCAGGACCATTTTGATAAAATTATCTTTGATACAGCGCCGACAGGACATACGATTCGGTTGTTATCTTTACCCGAATTAATGAGCGTCTGGATTGACGGGATGTTAGAAAAGCGACAGAAAATTAATGAGAACTACACCCAATTGCTTAATGATGGGGAGCCTGTTGATGATCCAATCTATGATATTTTACAAGGTCGTAAAGAGAAATTCTCATCTGTTCGTGATATTATTTTAGATGAAGCGCAAACGGGTTTTATGTTTGTCTTAATTCCGGAGCGTTTACCAATTTTGGAGACGAAACAGGCAATCAAGCAATTGCATCAATATCATCTACATGTTCGTACACTCATTGTGAATAAAGTGCTACCAAATGAAGCTGATGGTGAGTTTTTACAGAAACGCAGACATATCGAACAAAATTACTTAAAAGAGATTCATGATCAATTCCGTAAGCAGAGATTGGTAGAAATTCCATTGTACGAGGAGGACATCTCTGATTTAGGTAAGCTGAACGTATTCGCCGAGCATTTAGAAGTTTTAACGAAGGAGGAAGTAAAATGAAGGCAATTGTACATAAAGAGGCTGAAGGTTTCGAGGGATTGACAGTAGAAAATGTCGCGGAACCTGATGTAAAACCAAACACGGTAAAAGTTAAATTAAAAACAGCTGGAATGAATCGACGTGATGTAATGATCACGAAGCGTCATCAACCAGACCAAGGGCCACTGATACCCGGCTCAGATGGCAGTGGTGTGATTGCTGAAGTCGGTGAAGGTGTGACCAATTGTCAGGTAGGAGATGAGGTTGTCATTAATCCGGCTTTAGGTTGGATAGAAAATAGTGATGCCCCTCCTGAAGGGTTTGAAATTTTAGGGCTACCGGATGATGGTACGTTTGGTGAATATATTGTCGTGAACCAAGAACAAGTCGAAAAGAAACCGAAGCATTTGTCCTGGGTAGAAGCAGGGGTCCTGCCACTGGCCGCTTTAACGGCATTCCGCGTTATATTTACACGGGGGAATATTCAAAAAGGAGATACGGTCATGTTACCTGGAATTGGGAGTGGCGTATTGACCTTTGTATTGAAATACGCGAAAGCAGTTGGAGCACGGGTTATCGTGACCTCACGAAGTCAGGAAAAGCTAGAAAAAGCGAAGTTGTTAGGTGCAGATGTTGCGATTCAAACCAACTCGAATTGGAATGAAGAATTAAAAGGCGAGACCGTTGATCTATTAATCGAGAGTGTTGGAAAAGCAACATTTAATCGGTCACTAAACATTATCCGAAAAGGCGGAACGATCGTGACATTTGGGGCGACAACTGATGATCATGTTGACATCGATATGCGACACTTCTTTTATGGGCAGTTTAATTTACTTGGTTCCACAATGGGGAGTGCAGAAGAATTTCGCGACATGTTAGATTTTATTGATAAGCACGATATTAAACCGGAAGTTGACAGAACCTTTAAGTTAGACGAATATGAAGAAGCCTTCACTTATTTACGTGATACTAAAAACTTTGGAAAAATTGGTTTTGAGATTGAATAAAACTGGACGTCATCGGCGTTCAGTTTTTTGTTCCCAAAGCATGACTTAGTACCTATTTTTCACAATTATTTAAAATAACTTGTTTAGTTCATAACAAGAGTGGTATTAAAACTATAAAATTATTTATCACTTTTAGTGGGTTTGAAACGATTGTGTTAGTGATACTCGGTGATTGAAGACACCGTTGCGCTTATGAAAGTAGTATTCCTACTACTGAAGAAGGGAGGGACTTGTGAAGTTGAGCCGGTGGATACAAGATGCAGGCCATGGTGGGACAGACCCTGGAGCCATCAGGTACGGACAAAACGAAAAGCTTTGGGCACTTGAGGCGGCTTTATTTGTTCATAACAGATTACAGGAACTAGGGATAGAGACTGCAATGACTCGTACCGAAGATGTCACACTCCCCAATAGTGAACGTACCCATAACGTAAGGAATTTTGACAAAGCCATCTCACATCATTTTAATGCAGGTGGCGGTAATGGAGCAGAGTTCATTCATAGTATCCATGCAAGTGGGGAATTTGAACAATTACTAAAGGAGGAATTTAAACAGTCAGGCTATCCTTTCCGTCGTATTTTTACGCGAAGGTATCCGGATCGCAATCATCTAGATTATTATTATATGCATCGTGAGACAGGGGGCTGTCGTGTGACAATTGTTGAATATGATTTCCTAGATGGTCCAAACCGTCACGAACTGCAAAAAGAAGAATATCGAGTCGGTATGTATGAATCCGTTGTAAAAGCGATTTGCCGTGAGGAGGGTGTGTCGTATCAAAAGAAAAGTGGCATAACAGCACCAAATCTATTATATCGTGTAATAGCAGGGTCATTTAGGAAGCGTCAAAATGCCGAAACTAGAGCAGAGAAGTTAAGAGACGCTGGTTTTGAGGCGTATATCGAACGCTACAAATCTTAGAAGGGGGGACATAGAATGGATTTGATGGATTTCATTATAGAGGAGGCTTTAATCTTAATACCGGTATTAATGATCTTAGGAAGAATCATTAAAACATCATCTATAATCCCCAACCGTTTCATACCATTGTCTTTACTAGTCATTAGCATTATTCTATCTGGCATTATGTTAGGATTTTCATTCGATACATTTATTCAGTCAATTTTAGTTGCAGGTGCCTCCGTCTTTGGGCATCAGCTTTATAAACAGTCCATTATAGATGAGCAATAGTGGAACCTCTAGCATCGTGCTAGAGGATTTTTTTATTATTTTTGTTAAATACACCGATAGAAAAGCAATAAACGCCGATAGAAATTGAAAAAACACCGGTAGAAATTCAAAATACACCGATAGAATACGGAAATACACCGATAGAAAAGCGATAATCACCGATAGACTAAGGTTATGTTCGTAAAAAAGGGCAGCCTTTTTCCTTGAGTCGATTCGGAATATTTTTTATTGTAAAATCTCGAGGATCCAACTGCTCATTTACTTCATCCCAGTACAGTGGTGTTGCAACTGTTGCCTCTTTAGTAGCACGGGGCGAATAAGGCGCTACGATTGTCTTCCCGGGTGCATGCTGGATATAATCGACGTACAATCGATTGCCACGATTCTTCTTTAGACGTTCAATTGTAAAAGAGTCGGGATATTTTTCAACTAAAACATTGGCGACCGCCTCCATAAATTCGCGTGTATCATCAAAACTCATACTTTTAGGTTCAAGCGGAATATGAACTTGAAGACCAGTTCTCCCCGACGTTTTAACATAAGGTGTATAACCTTGATGTTCGACCATGTCTTTAATTAATTGAGCTGCGATCACAGCAAATGAAAATTGCTTCAATGAGGGTGGATCTAGATCAAATACCATCTCATCTGGAAATTCACTATAAATGGTATGAAAAGGTACATGAAATTCAAGTGCCGCATGATTGCCAAACCATAACAGGCTTCTTAGATCCTGACAAAGAATATCCTCTTCATCATCATCACCCGCAATTGTTTGAATGTAGTCCGGTGCATAGTCAGGCAAATGCTTTTGATAAAACGAATGCTCCTCAATCCCATCTGGATACCGAATCATCGTTAATCGTTTATCTTTTAGTCTTGGAAGGAGGATAGGCGCAACTTTCCGTAAATACAAGACATAATCTCGTTTATTCATCTCAGGGAACAAATATTTATCAGGCTTTGAAATCTCGATTTCTTTAGGTAGCTGTGCTAAACCGATATCCACTTGCTCTTTGGTACATTCATCAGGGTCTAAGTCAAAACGGAATTGATGGAAGGATGGCTCTCGAATGTCGCCATCCTTTGCGTTTAAACAATTTATATCAATACAAACACTTGGTTCAACTTCCCAAGAGAACCCGTTTATTTTTTGACCATTTTGTTGAATGAATGTGGTTAGCGTGTTTTTCCCATAATCTGGAAAACCATTTTTCACTTTGCCTAAATGAACCAACTCATTTTCATCCAAAATTTCAACGTCAAAGTAGTCATTATCCGTATTCCAACCTGTAATCACACCAGAGACGATACGATAATTTTTGATTTTTAACCATTCCTTTGTTCGCTTACCTTCTTGATATGTTGAGTTTTCTTGTTTAACCACAATGCCCTCACCTTGATGGAGATCCACAACGTCCTGTATATCTGATAAGTTATTAAATGATTCTACAAGATTAATCTGTTCGCTAAATTGAAAATCGCTCGCGTTTAAATGATTAAAAAGGCTTTCCAGTTGCTTACGACGGTCTTTAAAGTCCTTTTTTGCCATGGATGTCCCATTTATGCTTAAGAGGTCAAATACCATGAAGGTCGCGGGTCTATCTTTACTCGCCTTTTTGATTTTGTCCATTGATTTTAAACGGCCCCGCTGTTGTATCAATGAAAAGATTGCTTGGTACTTCGTTTGTAACACCACGATTTCGCCATCGAGAAAAATCGGAAGTTGGTCCTCAATCAATTCTTGATGTTCTTGACACCAGGCGATTACCTCCGGGAACGAAGGCGTCAAATCCGTCCCATTACGACTCCAGAGCTTGATTTGGTCCTTAGACCATTCGAGCCCACAGCGAAAGCCATCATATTTCACTTCATATGTCCAATTTTGTTGCTTCGGTGAATCTTCCACTAAGGTTGGCAGCATTGGTTTCCACATGATTGTCATCCTTCCGTCGCGATTATTTTTTCTTAAACTTGAATGATTATGACAACAAGGTAAAAACTAATATCAAATCAGTATTATCAGTCCAAAAGAGGTGATGAAATGCACACGATGTGGAAAGGAACCATTAGTTTTGGTTTAGTGAATATACCGGTTAAACTGCATTCAGCAACTGAAAATAAAGATATTAAATTGCGGAATCTGCACAAAGAGTGTCAGTCGCCAATAAAATATGAAAAGGTCTGTCCTGTATGTGAAACTGAAGTCGGGAATGATGATATTGTTAAAGGATTTGAGTATACGAAAAATAAATTTGTTGTGCTTGAAGAAGAAGATTTAGAATCCATTAAGGAAGAAAAACATGATAAAGCAGTAGAAATTGTTGATTTTGTTCAATTAGAAGAGATTGATCCGATATATTTTGAGCGGAGCTATTATTTATCGCCAAATGAAGGCGGGGCTAAGGCATACGGCTTGTTACGTCAAGCATTAAAGGATACGGGAAAAATCGGACTAGCCAAAATAACGATCCGTTCAAAAGAACACCTTGCCGTTGTACGGATTTACAATAATACTCTCGTTATGGAGACAATCCATTATCCAGATGAAGTACGCGATGTGCAAGAAGTCCCAAATGTTCCAGAAGAAGCGAATGTCGTTGAGAAGGAATTAGAAACAGCTAAAATGTTAATTGAACAGCTGACTACTGAGTTTGAACCAGAAAAATATACCGATGAATATCGCACAGCTTTACTCGATTTAATTGAGAAGAAAAAAGAAGGCGAAGAAATTGCGACTGCCAAAGAGCCAGAAAAGCCGGATAATGTTACGGATTTAATGGAGGCTCTAGAGAAATCGCTTGATAAAACGAAAAAAGGTAATAAAAAGACAACCGCCAACAAGAAGAAAACAACCACAACTAAAACGAAGAAAAAATCCACTGGACAAAAGAAAGCCAAGGCAACATAAAAACGCGCAATGATGTAGAACCCCTTCCATTTTGATGTCATATATATGTATATGCTTTCGTAAAAGGGAGGGGCTACATTGTCGAGATTTAGCCAAGATCCTATCCAACTGCAGCAACAGCTCATACATGTTAAAGCTGAATTAGATAAATATAAAAAACATTTAAAGGCCTATAAGCATTCTTTTCGATATTCCAACATAAATCACTTAAAGGATGAAAATAAACAACTCCAAAAGCAAATTGATGAGTTGAATGGAACCTTAGCTGATTTAGAAGATCAACTTGATGACAATAAAAATCAATTATCAGTCTCTCGTATAAAGACTTATATGTATCAATCGGCCCTTGAGCATATAGAGCAGGAGCAACAACAATTATTGCAAGAAAAACATGAACTGATATCGAAGCAAAATGCTCAACAAAAACGCGTTGAAAATAACAAGAGCACCATTAAACAACAATCTTATCAATTGAACCAATTAAAAGAGGCAAAGGAACAGCAATTATTTGAAATCAAAACATTAGAAGATACTATTCGTGTTTTAAGGATGGAAAATTCAGATCTACGTGAACATGAAGTCTTACTTAGGAAGACTTTCATTTCACAGTTAACGAATACACTGAAAAAAATTAGTGTAAATGGAAAAGAGCACAGCCAGCACATCGTTAAATTCGATTTAATTCATCAATTAGAACACAAACTAAGTCAGCTAGAAGAAGAGATTAAACAAATAGAACTGAAATAAGGGAATTGGAAATTTTAAGCTGGATCTGATCAATCAGCCGAAATTATAAAAAAATGACTGGCTGTTTTGGCAGCCAGTCATTTATGTTATAACGTATCTTTCTCAACGGGTTTGTCAAATAAAGTGTGTAAGTAGTTTCCTATATAAAAAGCAGCCACTTGATTATTAGAGTACGAGAACGTCTCAGACAACTTTAGGTTCAGCCACAGCTTTGCTGCTTGCCATTGACCGTAGCGCCCGATTCTTAGTGTTCGGTGGTTGGGGTAACGGGGCCCCAGCCGTCCGAATACTTAGAATCGATTTGTCCGTGTTATACTTTCTTTCAGATAAGCCTTCAGGCTTTATTTTTGGGCTTACCTGCATTGTAACCACAACACGGACAAAAGCGAAGGTCAATGGTGGCGTACCTGAGACGAGCTCTATTTCAGCTGT